>JALZOJ010000014.1 GCA_030857175.1 Myxococcota bacterium
CGAGGATCGCCGTCGCGAACAGTCCCGCGGCGAACCGTCCGAGGTGCTTCACGCTAGCCGCCGATCACGAAGAGCATGAGGATCAGCGCCGCGAAGATCAGCGTGCACGTGCCGATCACGCCGCAGACGTAGCCGGCTTGCACCATCGAGCGCTCGTTCGGCGGAATCTCGCCGCGATCGATCCGCGCGAGCTCTTCCTTGCCCATCGACCACGCGACCGGACCGATCAGTCCGCACACGAGGATCGAGCAGATGCCGAGCGCGAGGATGGTTCCACCATTCGACTTGCCTTGCATTAGCGACCTCCGATCACGATGACGCCGAGTACGAGGAAGATGATCGAGAGCCAGAGGCCCGCGCGTGCGAGCCCTTCACCGCCGATGCGGCCCTCGCCCTTCTTGATCTCGTCGAGTGCGAGCAGCGAGCAGATGATGCCGCCGACGCTGCAGAAGAATGCGAGGACGAAGCCCGCGATCGCGAGCCCCGACGTCCTCGGCATCATCATCGGCATCACCGGTTGAATCGGCGATGCACATTGCGAGCACGACACTGCCGATTGATTCGGCGCACCACACTTCGGACAGAACATGGCAGTCCTCCATCGCGTGGACTCGACGAAAGCGAGTCGACACAGCGCTGAGGAAAATAATGACGATCGCGTCCTTGTAAAGACGCAATGTTTTCTAGCGGTCGAACGTTCGCGCGCGCCCGGCCTCGATATACGCGATGACGCCGGCGATCAGCGCGCCTGCCGCGAAGCCGAACAACAGATACGACTTCCAGTCTTCCTGGCCGAGCAGCGGCGTCTTGCGATAGCAGACCTGGATCGCCGTGCCGAGCTTCGAGACAAAGCCGGGCTCCTCGGCTGCCTCCTCGCCCGCCTCCGGCGTCGGCTGTTGCTCCGAGAGTGGCGTGTCGCGAAATGCGCCGAAGCTGCACTTCGCGGTCGGGAACAACAGCCAGCACAGCATCGCGAACGTGGCGATCACGCACCAACGCTTCACGCTACGCCAGTCGACCGCGATCGCCCTCATGGCAACGATTGTAGCGGACCGAACGGCGGCAGGTCGGGGACTTCGCCTCGCCCGAGCGCGTCGAGCCGGGCCGCACGCGCGTCTAGCTCCTTGTCGTAGAACGGGCTCGGCTTGCGATCGATGCCGGTCTGGACGAAGTCTGCGTCGTCGGTGTGGCACCGCGGGCAACCGATCATTCCGAGTGCATGCGGCAGGTTGGCGGGCACCGAGACCGGCGACAGGTCGACGAGCGTCGCCTTCTCGTTCGGCTGCACCTCGGCGACCGTGCCGCGAAACATCGCCGGGACGGCCCACGTGCGCGAGGCGATCGCCGGCACGTTTGCGGTCACCGCAGCGAGGAACGCGTCGCGGACGGGGCCCGGCGCGTTGACGCGCGCGACGTCGATCGTCTGGAACAGCGCCGGGTTCGAGGGCGTGTCGTTCGTGCCGAAGGTCCACTGCCGCCACTGCCACGGAGAGATCGAGAGCTCGACCGACTCGGCGAGCAGGAAGCGCGCGCGCACGACGCCGGTCGCGAGCAGGGCACGCGCGCTCGCGCGGAATGCATCGGGCGGCAGGGTCGAGAGGCGCGCCCACATGCGCGCGGTGCCGCGGCAGTGAACGACGCCGTCGGGCGTGACGTCGTCGGTGCGCGGCGGCTGACGGAACAAGAAGATGAAGTGGACCGGCGAGAACGTCGCGTGCGTGGAGGCGACCGAGACGCGCAGCTCGCCGCAGTGATCGCCTGCCGCCAGATCGACGCGGTTGTGAACACCGGTGACCTTGAACGGCAGCGCGGCGAGGTTCCACTTCGTCGGATCCGTGCCCTGCGTGCCGCGAATGCCGTCGAGGAACTGCGCGAACGTCGCGCGGCCGGCACCAGGGCCCGCTGCGAACGCGCCGAACCAGCGCTCGAGCAATGCGCCGCCGTGGCCATCGCTGCTGATCGCGGCGAGCAGCTTCGCGAACGAGATATCACCGTCGAGGATCGCGGCATCGAACCACGCGAGCGAGCGATCGCGCGCGACCGGCGGCAGCTGCGCGCCGCGCGTCCACACGGTCATCGTCACCGTCCCGCGCGCTTGCACCTCGAGCTCGAAGTCCTCGGTGACCGGGCGCGGCGGGATCCACGTATCCTCGACCCAGCCTTCGACGATCAGCCCCGCACCGTTGACGATCGAGATCGTGCGCGGGCCGCCAAACGTCTTCGTCACCTCGATCTCGGGATCGCCGCGCAGATCGATCGTCAGCGGCTCGCCGTCATCGGACGACGAGCACGCGACGAGCATCAGTGCGACGAGCCAGCGCATCAGCGCCGCCGGCCCCGCCAGAACAGAAGCATGCCGACGAGCACGACGAGCCACAGCGAGCTCTTGTTGCCCGCATCGCAGCAACCACCACCGCCATCGCCGTTGTTCATCGCGCCGCCATCGGGCTCGGCGCCGCCATCGCCGCCGACGCCGGCGTCCCCCGTCGTGTCGGGTGGCGCGAGGTGCCGCGCGATGCGCGAGACCGAGACCTCGTCGATCGTGCCCGCGAAGTTGATGCCTTCGCCACACGCCGGACGCGGGCCGACGCCGCCGATCGTCAATAGGTCATTCGTGCCGGCGAGCGGGGCAGGTGGGAACGTCTCCTCGGCGACGACGACATCGTCGAAGCGGATCTGCATCTTGCCGTTCGTCGACTCGTACTCCGCGGTGACCTTCGTCCAGGTGGCGCCGTCGGCGGCGATCACCGCGCCCGAGTACAGCTCGCGCACGAGGCCGCCCGCGACCCGCACGCGCGCGCGAATGCCGCGCGTCTCCTCGAGCACGAGGCTGTACGCCTCGCCCTTGCGGAGCAGCATGCGGTAGTTGTTGCTGGCATCGCAGTCGGGGTTGCCCGCCGGCCGCAGCGACATCTCCATCGTGATGCCGTTCGTCGGGAGCAGGCTCGCGTCGTGCGTGACCTCGAACCAGCCGCCGTTCATCACGGCCGCCTTGCCGATCACGCCGTTGTTCGCGCCGGGGAACGTGATCGCGCCCTTCGCGCGCGCGGTGTTGAAGTAGCCGGAGACATCGGGCGACTTCGTGATATCGAGCTCGCCGGCGAGCGAGAGCGACTCGTTCATGTGCCAGAGGCCGGCGTATTTGCCGTCGAGGCCGTCGTCGAACGAGACCTCGACGTAGTTCGACGTGTTCGACCCGAAGAACGGCCACACGTCGTGACCACTTCCGATCGGCAGCTGCGTGAACGTCGCGGGCCCGGGCGACGAGAAGAACAGCCGCACGCCATCCGTCGTCGACGGATTCACGCCACCGTCGATGTGCGCGATGCCCCAGTTCGTCGGGTACCCGAGCACGCTGGTCGCGTTGCGCCGCGGGCCACAGCCGCCCGGATCTTCCGGCGCGCGACACGGCATCAGCCCGCCGGCGAAGATCACGCCGTCGCCGTCGGGGAGCAGCCATGGATACGCGCCGTAGATCGGCTGGTTGTCGGTGAACGACGTGCCGTCCGCGGCGCGCAGCTGGCGCATCGCGAGCCGGTACTTCGTGTTGACGGCCGGATCGTTGAACATGTGCGCGATCGTTCGCGGCGCGGACCACCCGGTCGCGCCGCATGCAGTCGCGTTGACCGAGTACATCATCATGCCGTCTTGATCGCCGTTGTTGATCGAGCCCTGCCAGAGCAAGAGCTTGCCGTCTTTGGTCACGGTCGGCTCGATGCCGCGCAGCTGTCCGTTCGCCGTTGTCTTGATCTGCTCGAGCGGGCCGAGCGTGAACGCGACCGGCGTCGCGCTCGCGGTCTTGGGATTCGCGACGCGCAGAAACAAGTGCCGCCGCCGGAACACCATGCCGCCTTGCGCGGTGCCCTTCGTCGCGTCGGAGTCGATCAGCCACACGTCGTAGCAACCGAACGGACCGGCGGCGTTCGGCGCACCGTTGCCGTCGCACGCGTACGGCGCCTTCGCCGGATCCGGCTCGCAGATCGCGAGCGCGTTCTCGCCGTTCGGCTCGCCGTCGACGATCTGGATCGACGGGCTCCACATCGGACCCTGCGCGTCGGGCATCCCATCGGCGCGGTACGTGATGCCCTCGGGCCGGAGCAAGTACACCTGCCAGCCGGGCGCGGTCCGCGTGATGAACAGCCGGCCATCGAACGAGGCGTTGTGCCCGTTCCCGCCGAAGTTGCTCGGCACCGACGGCGAGCTGGTCGCCGCGAGCGCCGTGCTCGCGAAGAGAAGAATCAGCGCTGCTCGAAACATGGCGGCGACTCTATCCCTCTCCGTGTGCCACGGACGTTACATTCCCGGCGATGGCCGACAAAGACTCGCGCGCGGGTACTCGCTACACGACCCCCGAGATCCTCGACTACGTGAACAGCACGCACGTGCCGCACGACGCAGGCCTCACGCGGGCGTTCCAGGTCCCCGAAGGAGTTCCCGCGATCCAGGTCGGACCGAGCGACGGCAAGACGGTCGCGCTCCTCGTGCAGCTCGTCGGCGCGACGAAGATCGTCGAGGTCGGCACACTGATCGGTTACTCCGCGATCCACCTGGCGCGCGCGATGCGGCCCGGCGGCCAGCTCTGGACGATCGAATTCGAGCCGAAGCACGCCGAGATCGCGCGCGGCAATCTCGCCGCCGCCGGCCTCGCGAATGTCGAGGTGATCGTGGGTGCGGGCCGCGAGGTCCTACCGACGCTCTCGAAGCACGGACCCATCGACGTCGTGTTCATCGACGCCGACAAGGACAGCTACGACTTCTACGGTCAGTGGGCGATCGACAACCTTCGCCCGGGCGGCCTCGTGATCGGAGACAACGCCTACTTGTTCGGCGAGCTCCTCGAGGACACCGCTCGCGGCCGCGCGATGCGCGGGTTTCACGAGGTCGTCGCGAAGCACTGCGATTCGGTGTGCGTGCCGACGCCCGACGGCCTCGTCGTCGGCATCAAGCGCTAACCGCCAAGCAACGTCGTGATCGAAGCGGTCGCCGCGGCGAGTGCCACGACCGTCCCCAAGAACTGGCGCGGCGCCAGCGCGATCAGCCCGAGCAGACTCACCGGGGCGCTGCGACCGAGAACGTCGACGGGCGGCGCCTTCGGCAGCGCGCGCATGCCCGAGAGCAGCGACTTCTTGCGTGGGCGCAGGTCGCGGCGCGCGGCGACGATGCCGCGCATGACGTCGTCGATCGACGGACGCTGCTCGGGCTCCTTCGCGAGCATCGACAGCATCATCATCTCGAGGCTCGCGGGAATCTCGGCCCACAGCGCCGACGGCTTCGGCGGCGCCGCCTTCATGTGCATGCGGATCAGCTCGAGGTCGCTCTTGTGCGAGAACGGCGGCGCGCCGCAGAGCAGCTGATACGCGAGGACACCGAGCGAGTAGATGTCGCCCGACGGCATGAGCTCGTCGGCGCGAATCTGCTCCGGCGCGACGTACGTCAGCGTGCCGGCGATCATGCCGGCCATCGGGTCGGGCTCGCCGACGATCCGCGCGACGCCCCAGTCGAGGACCTTGATCTGCGTCTCCTCGCCGTCGAGGACGAACACGTTGTCGAGCTTGAGGTCGCGATGCACGACGCCGGCTTGGTGCGCCGCCGCGAGCACGCGGCAGATCTCGAACAGGAAGTCGAGCGCCTTCAGCTTCGTCACCTCGCGGGACTCGAGGTAGTCGCCGAGCGTCTGGCCATGCAGGCGCTCCATCGCGAGGTACGGGCGGCCGTCGTACGTCCCGGTCGCGAACACGTCGGGCACGCCGGGATGGTTCACGAGGTGGACGATGCGCGCCTCGCGCAGGAACGTCTCCATCGTGTACTGCGGGCCGAGCACGTTCTTGTGACAGAGCTTGAGCGCAGCGCGCTTGCCGAAGCCGTTGTGCGTGACCGAGTAGACCGAGCCCATGCCGCCGCGGCCGAGCTCGCCCTCGACGCGCCACGCGCCGATGCGATCACCGGGAGTGAGCGTCGCGGGCTTTTGCCGGCGGCGCGGCTTCGCGGTCGAGCGCTCGGTGGACGTCACGCACGCGGGTGCGACCTTCGAGTCGAAATGCGAGGAGACCGCCGCCATGGGTGAATGCTGTGCACGAAGCGGACCGGTGTTTTCCCGTCAAGGATATCGAGATGACGGCGTCACCAATCGCGTACAAGTGCGCGGCGGCGCAACCCGTGTCGATCGCGCACGTGCGGCCTACAGTGCGTCGTCGATCATCTCGAAACGCACGCCAACAGACGCAGCGGCAGTCGGTGTGATCGTACACGTCGACGTCGTCGCGGCTGCGCACGCATCGCTCCACGCGTCGAAGCGCCAGTTGTTCTTCGGCGTCGCGTGCAGCGTGAGCGGCACGTCTTTCTTCACGTCGAACGGGCACTCGGTCTGTCCGTTGCCGCCGTCGCATGTGCCGACCGTCGGGAGCATGGCGACGCCGCGTCCTTCGACTCGAACCCAGACGCGCACCGTGGGCCACGCATCGGGCATCGCATCGACACGCGCGTCGGGTTTGCGACCGTCGATGCCCGCGTCGTTCGGCGCGGCGATCGAGGCGCAGCGACCGGCGACGTCTTCTGCGGCGCAGAAGCCGTCGCTGCCGCAGAGCTGTCCCGGCGCGCAGTCCGCAGCCTGGTTGCACGCGACCGTGCAGTCACGAACGTCAGGCGAGTAGCAGGCTGTCGCGCCGGAGATAAGAGACGTGAATAGGAGTGACCTTAGAATGACCATGAGTAACTGACTTGCCCGCCGCTGCCCTTCGCTGCTGGCGTGATCGCGAGTTGGTTCGCGCTTTCGTCGCGCCGTCCCAAGACCCACAGCGTCACGCCACCGACGAGCGCGAGGCCTCCACCGACGCCGAAGATCTTTGCTGCGCGCTCCGCGTTCTGACCGCGGTCGTGGATCGACTTGATCTCGGGCCACTTCGCGCCGCGCTCGTAGGCCTCTTCGACATCTTGCGACGCTTGGTGCGAGCGCATGCCGAAGTACGCCGCCGCCGCGAGCGCGACACCGCCACCGATCGTGAGCCCGATGCCGATGTCCTTCTTCAGCTCCGACGGGCGCTCGATATCGCGCTTGTCCTCTACGATGACCTTCTCGGGGCCGGGCGGCGGCGGCACCTTGAGGTACGCCATCGATTCCTCGAGCGGGATGTTGAGCGCGCGCTTCTGGACGCAGCGCTCGACCGTCGCGAGGTGCTGCTCCGCGACCGCACGCGCCGCCGGCGACGGATCGGTCGCGATGTAACGGCGGTACATCAACGTCGCGTCGTCGCAGTTGCCTTGCAGGCGATACGACTGCGCGAGGTTGAACAAGATGCCCGGGCTCGGCGCGATGACGTACGCCTCTTTGAACGCGGTGATGGCGCGGTCGTACTCGCCTCGCTTGTGCATCTCCTGGCCGTGCTCGGCCAGCTTCCGCGCTTTCGGCGGAATCGGCTCAGCAGACGCGGGTGTGGCCGCCGCCAGGCAGGCGGCGGTGATGAGTGCGAGGTTTCTCATCGTTAGTACGATTCAATCGTGCCGTCTGGGTCAACGATCTTCGTGGGCCCGCGGCGCGGCGTTGCCGGAGGCTTGCGAGACGAAGCGCGAGGTTTCGTTGCCTGGGTCGGAACCGGCGCAGGGTCTGCGACCTCTTCGGTCACGAGCGGTTCGGGAATCGCGTAGTCGATCTGCGCGGCTGCCTCGCGCGGCATCGTCGGCTCGGCTGCCGGCCGTTGGGCCCGCTGGGCTGCGCGCTGCAGCGCGAGCTCGTGATCGAGCGTCGTATCGGTGCGCGTGTATGCGGGGCTCGAGACGGTTGCGGCGCTCGCGGCGCGGCTATCGCCGGCCCGGCTGAGCAGGAACAAGAGGCCACTCAGCGCGAGCGCCATCACGCCGACGGCGTACTGCCAGCGGCGCTGCGGCACCGCGACGGCCATCTCGGTTCGCGCCAGTTCCGCGTGCGAGCCGTGGCGAGTCGCGCGAGGCGCGATGGTGACAACATCGATCTGCTGGTGACGGCGGCCGTCGAGATCGGTGCGAACCGCCTCGAGCATGCGCGCGACCTCGAGCATCGACGGGCGATGGTCGGGCTGCTTCGCCATCATCGACAGGATCAGCGCTTCGAGCTGCGCCGGGATTTCCGGCCACAGGTCGCGCGGCGGCGGCGGCGTGGCGCGCAGGTGCATCGCCATGATCTCTGCCGAGGTCTCTGCTTCGAACGGTAGCTGCTCGAGGAACAGCTCGTACGCCATCACGCCGAGCGAATACACGTCGCTTTGAGGCGACACATCGGCGCCACGCGCTTGCTCGGGCGACAGATATTGCGGCGTGCCGACGAGCTGGCCTTCGATCGTGTGGCGAACCGTCTTGGTGGTCGACGACGCCGTATCGATGACCTTCGCGATACCCCAGTCGAGCAGCTTCACCTTGGGCGTCGCCGGATCGTCGGCGTTGTCGACCAGGAAGACGTTGTCGAGCTTGAGGTCGCGGTGGATCACGCCGGCCGCGTGCGACGCGATCAACGCATCGCAAACTTGCAACAGAATCGAGATGACCTGATCCGGGAGGATCTTGCCCTCGTCCGCGCGAAAGCTGAGCGGCTGACCTTCGAGCCGCTCCATCACGATGTACGGGCGGCCATCGACCAGCTTGCCGGTCTCGAAGATGTCCACGATGTTGGGGTGACCGACCTGGTTCACCACCTTCGCTTCGAGGAGCATGCGATCGGCGTTGAAGCCGGGGCCGAGCAGGCGTGCGTGCACGACCTTGAGAGCCGCGCGCTTGCCAATTTCTTCGTGCACGACCGCGTAGACCGCGCCCATGCCACCACGGCCGAGCTCGCGCTCCACGATCCATGGCCCGGCCTTGACGCCAGGTAGGAGCCCATCAGGCACTTCGAGCGGGACCACGACCTGTGCTCCCGCCGCTGTGCTGACCATGGTCTTCATAACGACTTCGCCTAGGTGCACCCGTTGTGCCGCTCGAAGTTCCGTAATCACACGAACTTCTAGGGGGGCCGCGTAGCCTGTCCGCACTGCGTGTCGACACCGCACGGTGCCCTTGACCGGGCCTACATGGGCAACCACGATCACGCCGTGGGGATCGTCACCTGGAATCAGCTCGAGGCCTCGCTGGCACAGGTTCGAGCGCACGTGGTGGATCCGCGCGCCGGCCTCTTCGGTCCGCAATCTGTTGCGTGGCAGCTCGGTGCAGATCTCGGGTTGTTTCTCGGCGGAGGTCGCGCGGCGTTACTGCAGCTCGCCCATCCGTTCGTCGCGCACGCGATCGACCAGCACTCGAAGACGCGCGCCGATGTCGTCGGTCGGTTTCAGCGCACGTTCAAGAACGTCTTCGCGATGGCGTTCGGCGAGCTCGACGATGCGTTCTCCGCGGCGCGTCGCGTCCACGCCGTGCACGCGAAGATCAACGGCACGCTGACCGAGCAGATCGGCGGCTGGCCGGCGGGTACGCGCTATCACGCGAACGACGTCGATGCGTTGCGCTGGGTACACGCGACCTTGATCGATACGACGCTCGTCGTGCGCGAGAAGCTCGATGGCGCGCTGCCGGTCGATCTCAAAGATCGATACGTGATCGAGATGAACCGGTTCGCGGCGCTGTTCGGGATCCCGCTCGCGATGCTGCCCGACAGCTTTGCATCACACGCGGCGTACATGGCGCGGATGATCTCGAGCGATCGCCTCGCGGTCGCGCCGTGTGCGCGAGAGATGGCGAAGTTCCTCGTGGGCCGCGGCGTCGCGAATCAACCACCGCTCGGGCGAATCGGCGAGGCGGTCACGCAGGCGCTATTGCCGCCGCGGATCGCGGAGCAGTTTGACTTGCGCGCGGCGCCCCGGCGCGCCGCGGCCGGGCTCGCGGCGTTCAGCGCGCTCTACAAGCGACTGCCTCGGTTCGCCATCACCATACCCGCCGCCGCCGACGCCCACCGAAGACTTTCAGGGCAGGGCCCGAGTCGATTCGCTGCGTGGACCGAACGTCAACTGTTCACGCTCGCGACGCGAGCAACAGGGACGTGAAGAAAAGTGCGGCCGCACGGCTGACCCACAAGTTGTGCGATAGGGAGGCTCGAAAGCCAGCCGTGCGGAGCTGCCAGTCGTACAAGCAAGCGGTAGGCCGCCTGACGATCGATGCATGCGCTGAACAATTCACGCGCGTGATCGCGCTTGCGACAGTCGCAACGACGTCCCTGCGACGACACACGACGAAATTTCCGCGACGACCGCGTTGTCGCAGTGACCGCAATCGAACACGCGTGTCGCGTTTCTGGGACGACTACTTCAGCTGACCGGCGACGGAGAGCGACGTCTGGATGCGCATCGTGCCGCCAGCCGCGGTCGCGGCATAGCCGTAGACGCGAACCTCGACCATCGCGCTCGCGTCGGTGACGGTCGCCGCGACCAGGCCCGCGGTTGTCGTCGAGACGGTGGAGGCGGCTACGTAGTTGTCGGCGCTCGTCGCGATCTGCGCCGACGCAGGTCCCGTCCCCGAGGACGACACGTCGATGTTCACGCCGGTGATCGAGAGCGTGCAGCCGGCCGGCGGCGCGATCGTGAACGCGTAGTACTTCGTCGCGTCGCGCGTGGCGGTCAGCGGCCAGTTGCTCGCGTTGATCGAGTTGGTGCCCGCGTTCGCGGTCAGGGCAGCGGAGCGCGTGACGGCGCCCGCGGTGATACCCATCGCCTGCGAGGTGGCCGGTGTGGACGCCTGGTTGCCGGCCTGGCCAGCAAAGCTCCAGGTCGCGAGCGTGCCGGTGAAGGCTTGCGCGCAGGTCCCGGTCGAGGTCGGGGCGTCGACGCGCGGCGCATCGACCGACGAGCCTTCTGGTCCATCGGCTGTTGCGCCGTCGACGACGGGCTCGTCGCTACGACCGCGCGCACAGGCGGCGACGAGAGCGATGAGGAGGACGGTCCGGCGCATTTGCGGGGGGACGCTACAACAAACCGCCCGCAGCTGATCCGCAAAATCGTCACTCGAATGTGACGAGCTAGCGGTAGCTACCCGGGTCGAGACCGAAGCGTTTGATCCAGCGCTGGATCTGCTTGCGATCCTTGTCGAGCGCACGTGCGACAGCCGACACGTTGCCCTGGTGCTCGCGAAGCGCGGCGACGACCTGATCACGAACTTTCTGATCGTTCTCGTTGAGGATGACGGGGCGGGGCGCACCGGGCGGCCGGCCCGTACGAACGGAGTCGGGGAGGTGCTCCGCGCGAATCGGTTCGACGCCGGCGAGCACCTGCGCGGTCGCGAGCGCTTGCTCGAGCTCGCGCACGTTGAGCGGCCAGGGGTAGCGGAGGAGCAGGCGCGCGGCGTCGATGTCGAAGCCGGGATGATCCTCGGGGAACAGGCGCGCGTGAAGCGATCCGATCAAGAGGCCGAGGTCGGTGCGGCGCTCCTGCAGCGTCGGCACGGTGACGCGGAAGCCGGCGAGGCGCGCGAACAGATCGTGACGGAACGCGCCCTCCGCGACCATGTCGTCGAGATCGCGGTGCGTCGCCGCGACGACGCGCAGATCGACAGGCACCGCGCGGGTTCCGCCGACGGGCATGACCTCGCGCTCCTGCAGCACGCGCAAGAGCGCGGCTTGCGAGCTTGGCGGCAGATCGCCGATCTCGTCGAGGAACAGCGTGCCGCCATCGGCTGTCTTCACGAGGCCCGGCTGATCGCTCTGTGCGCCGGAGAACGCGCCCTTCTTGTAGCCGAACAGCTCGCTCTCGACGAGGTTCTCGGGGAGCGCGCCGCAGTTGACCGGCACGAACGCACCCTTGCGTCCGCTGAGCCCGTGGATCGCGCGCGCCATCACTTCCTTGCCGCTGCCGCTCTCGCCCTCGATCAGCATCGGGATCTCCGACGTCGCGATCTGGCGAAGCCGCGTGACCTCGGTGTTCCACGCGGGCATCAGCGTCATGAGGCCCATCACGCCTTCGTTCGGCGTCAGCTCGAGCTGGCCCGCCGCTTCGGCCTCGATCGGCATGCGCTCGAAGAAGATGAACAGGGTGTGGCCGAGCTCGATCAGCGAGCCATCGGTCAGGACCGCGCGCTTCGTGGTGTGACCGTCGACGATCGAGCCGTTCTTCGACTCGGTGTCCGTCAGCACCCAGCGGCCGAAGCTCGGCTCGATGCGCGCGTGCCTCGACGACATCCATTTGTCGGGGACGCGAACGGTCAGCTCCGTCCCGGCGCGCTCGGCCCGGCGCTCGGCGCCACGTCCGAGGTTGATGCTCGTCAGACCATCCAGCCGATAGCGTACCGACCCTGCACGGGGTCGCGAGCACTCGAGCGCGAGCACGAGGACCGGCTCGGGCCGGGGCCCGATGCGGCCGGCCTTGCCATCTTCGTGGAAGCTAAGGGTTGTTCCCTGGGCGTCGCCCACGTCGCCATCTTACAACAGCAAGTGTCGCAGGTTGATTGTCAGACGCTGTCGTTACGGTCTTTGGCGTGGGCGATCTTCTCCATCTACCTCTCGGCGGCCGGGCTCTCGGGCTCCGCTTGCCGCTCCGTCGCGCCACGCCGGCCGTAGACCATTACGAGCGGGGCGTTGCCCTCGAACCCGTGGATCCGGCCGCCGCCCGCGCGGCCTACGAGCGCGCGATCGCGGGTCGTCCAGACTTCGCGGATGCGCACAACAACCTCGGCCGCCTGCACCACGATGCACGCGAGCACGCGCTCGCGGAGTCGCACTATCGCATCGCGATCTGCCTCTGCGACCGCGTCGCGCTCTACTGGTTCAATCTCGGAGTTGTCGTCGAGGATCAGGGTCGCAACGCGGAAGCGATCGCGTCTTACGAGCGCGCGCTCGAGCTCGATCCGCACATGGCGGATGCGCACTACAACCTCGCGCGTCTCTACGAGCTGACGGCCCGCCGCGCGAACAACGAGCTGCTCATGCGCCGCGCCGTTCGCCATCTCTTGCAGTTCCGATCGCTCGCTCGCGCGCAGTCGATCACGCGCTGATCTGCACCGCGCGTGGCCCGGGTTTCGGCGCCTCGGAGGTCCGTGCGACTCGCTGCGACAAAGGGTGCGACGAACCCGTCCTGGAGAATTCGCAGCGATCGTGAAAAAAAGTGAAGCAGGCGTGTTCAGACCGCGCCGCCGGCGCGCCGCCACCAGGCGATCTTCAAGTAATCGGCCTGCGGGAACGTCACCGGGTGGTCGGCTTCGGGTGCGAGCTCGCGCTCCATCGTGAAGTCCGGGCCCAGCGCCTCGCGGACCGTACGCTGAAACACGGTCCGCTCGACGCGGCTCGTGCAGCACGCGGCGACGAGAAGCCCGCCGGGGCGCACGTGCTCGCGCGCGGCGCGATACAGCTTCTTGTAGGCCGCGAGGACCTGTGGCACCTGCGTCTTCTTGCTCGTCATCGACGGCGGATCGACGATCACCAGGTCGTACTGCTCGGCGCGATCGAGCGCGGGCAGCCACGCGAAGATATCGGCGACGACGTAATCGTGGCGTGAGGGATCCGCGGCGTGGTGCGCGCGCGCGAAGTCGAGCGCGCGCTGCGACTGGTCGACGTGCGTGATCGATGCGGCGCCGGCGGCTTCGGCGGCGCGGCCGAGCATGCCGGTGTACGCGAACAAGTTCAGCACGCGCGCACCGGCGAGCGGGGCGGTCGCGAGCGCCTGGCGGAGGCCGCGCAGATCGAGGTACGTGCCGGTCTTCTGGCCTTCTGCGAGATCGACGGCGAACGGTAGGCCGTCCTCGACGAACCGCGCGATCTGGGGCGCTTCTCCGAACAGTGTGCGCGCGGGCTGTAGGTCGCCGCGACGGCGAAGCGCCGGCTTCAGGAGCACGTTCGCGGCGCGGGTGCGCAACGATCGCGCGACGAAGCGTGCGAGCGCATCGCTTCCCTTCGAGTACGAGGCGACGACGACGGTGTCGCCGAACTGATCCGCGACGACGGCGGGGATGCCATCGGATTCGCCGTGCACGAGGCGGATGCCCGTGGTTCGCGCCTCGAGCGGCGCGCGGCGCCGGATCGAGGCGGTCAGCGCGGCCGACAGCCACGTCGCATCGGGGCGGTCAGCGCCGCGACGGAGCACGCGGATCGCGATCGCGCCCTCGGACTCGTAGGCACCGTACGCGACGGTGGTGTTCGTGCCGTCGACGAGGCGCAGTAGATCTCCATCGGCGAACACGCTCGCCGCCGTCGAGAGCTGCTCGCGAAACAGCCATGGGTTGCCGCGCGCGATGATCGAGTGCGCATCCTTCGTGAGCTGATAGCGGCGCGGCTTCATGGCGGTGGGGGCATCTTTGTCACGACGACCAGGTCCGCGCGGCCGGCGGCGACCGCCGCATCGAGATCCGAGAGCGAGGCATCGTCGGCCTCGACGCACGTCGCGACGTCGAGCTCGTTGCGAAGGCGGTCCGCCATCGGCGCCGCCGGCAACCGCGCGTTGCCATCGCCGCGCGCCGTCACCCAGAGGAGGCTCGCACCCGCGCGCACGAGCTGCGCGGCGTGGCCGACGACCGCCACGCGCGCCGTGCGCCGGTCGTCGACGACCGCGCCGAGCCAGGTGTCGCCCAGCTTCGCGCGCGCATCGGCGATCGCGGCGGGCAAGAGCTCGATCGCGCGCTCATCCCCGTCGGGATCGAGCACGACGAGGTCGAAGCCCGCGAACGCCAGTCGCTCGAGCGCGCGCTCCGTCGGCATGATCACGCGCGCCGCGATCAGCGCGCCCTTGCCGTGCACGTAGTCGATGATGCGGCGCCACGCGACCGCAGAGTCGTCGGACTCGAGCATCTCCGAGCGCAGCGGCGGCGTCGCCACGATGCCCGCGCCCTCGGCGGCGGCCGCACCGAGCGCGACGAATAGGTCATCCGCGCTCGACGTCCACGCCGCGAGTGGCGCCGCGACGAACCGCGAGCGCACGCGGTGCTGCGGCGTCGTGAACGACAGCTGCGTCGGTGCACCGGTGCCCCCGAGCATCGCGGTCGCACCACGCGCGAGGTCCGGGTCGCGCTTCACCATCGATGCGTGCGACACGCGCAGGCTGCGTGTCATCAGCGAGTAGGTGAACTGGACCGGCGACATCTTCAAATAGCGCTCGGTGCCCTCGAACCACTCGAGGCTGGCTTGCGCGGCCGCTTGCAGCGCTTCGACCTCGGGCCGTCGCCGCCGCTCGTACGCGGCGAGTGCTGCCGGCACGTCCGCGTTGGCGAGCAACTCGTCGCGGAGCGCGATCGAATCTTCCATCGCGAGCTTCGTGCCCGAGCCGATCGAGAAGTGCGCTGTGTGCGCGGCGTCGCCGACGAGCACCACGTTGCCGGCGTGCCACTTCCCGCAGCGCACCGTCGGGAAGTTGCGCCAGATCGACCGGTTCTTGACGAAGTGGTGGCCGCGCAGCTCGGCGGCAAAGACGTCCTCGAGGATCCGCACCGTCGCGTCCTCGTCGGCTTCGTCGAGCTTCGCCGCGCGCCACGTCTCGTGCGTGCACTCGACGATGAACGTCGAACCTTGCTCGTGATAGCGGTACGCGTGCACGCGGAACAGCCCGTGCGGCGTCTCCTTGAAGAGGAACGTGAACGCGTCGTAGGGCACCGTGCAGCCGAGCCACACGAATTTGTTCGGCCGCACGTCGACGTTCGGCTGGAGGTCGCTCTTCAGCGCCTCGCGTACCCAGCTCGCGACGCCGTCGCACGCGACGATCACGTCGGCACCTGCGAGCTCCGCCAGCGACTTCACCTCGTGCTCGAACTCCACGCGCACGCCGAGCTCGACCGCGCGCGCCTGGAGGATCTGCAACAGCTGCTTGCGCTCGATGCCGCAGAAGCCGTGCCCCGTCGAGCGCAGGACCTCGCCGCCGATGTGGACCTCGATATCCCCCCAACGCGCGAACCGCGCCGTGATCTGCGCGTGCGTCTCGGGATCGGCGGCTGCGAGGTGACCGAGCGTGGCATCGGAGAACACCACGCCGAAGCCGAACGTGTCGGTTGCCCGATTACGCTCGTAGACGACGACCTCGTGCTCGGGCGCCACGCGCTTCACGAGGATGCCGAGGTACAGGCCCGCCGGGCCGCCGCCGATGCAGGCGATCTTCACGGCCGCGACCCTACCAGGTCATCGCGGGCGATGGATCTCCCGGGTCCCGCGCACGATCACGTCTGCGGTTGTAAGGCGCTTCGCAATCGCCGGATCGAGGTTGGAGGTCTTCGCAGAGCCAGAGCGCACAGGGGCGTTCGTCGTGACGAGCGCTAGTCTAGGATGGAGAAACAGCGTTCCGAGCTGACGCTCGTCGTGCGTTCGCCGTCGTTCGGTGCAAACGGTGCCATCCCGGTGCAGTTCTCCGTCGAGGGCGACAACACACCTCCCGCGCTCGTCTGGGAGCGCGTTCCCGAGGAAGCGAACAGCATCGCGATCATCTGCGAGGATCCTGACGCGCCGGGGCGCGTGTTCACGCACTGGATCGTCGTTGGCATTCCGCCGCTCACGACCCACTTCGATCCGATCGGGCCGCCCCCGGGCACGCAGTTCGGAAAGAACGATCATGGATCGCTCGGATGGTACGGACCGAATCCGCAGAGCGGACGGCATCGCTACGCGTTCCGAGTCTTCGCGCTCGACATCAACCTCGACAAGCCGAACCTGACACGAGAGCAGTTCGACGCCGCGATCGAGCATCACGTCGTCGCGCGCGGCGAGCTGGTCGGTACCTTCGAGAAGAAGCCGCTTCGCAGCACGACCGCGACCCTGTCAACGCCGAGCCCGCATCGCTAGCGCGAGCGGCGCAGCGGGGTAGCAAAAGCCGACGAAGCCGACGAAGCCGAGGTCATCACTCCTTCGCGAACTGTTCGAGCTTCAGCAGCGCTGCGGCGAGGTCTGGCCGTTCGGTGAGGACGAGGGCGCACGGGTCGGCGCCCCACTTCTCGATCCGCTCGAGCGCGTTGCGCAGCGTGAACTGCCGCGCGTCGAGCTCGGGCACGACCTCGTCCCACGTCAGCGGCATCGAGACCGGCGCGGTCGCGACCGGCCGCACGCTGTACGGCGCGACGAGCAGCTGGCCGTGCGCGTTCTGTCCCCAGTCGAGATAGACGCGCCCGCCACGCGAATGCGGGTTGCGGTTCGTGGTCGCCATGTCGGGGTGCTGCTTCTCGATCATGAGGCCGATCAAGTACGCGAGCGTTCGCGCCTGCTCGAACGTGAACTGCTGCGCGAGCGGGATGAGCACGTGCAGACCCGACTGACCGCTCGTCTTCACGTAGTTCGGCAGGCCGACCGCTTCGCACAGCTCGTGGATCGCGAGCGCGAGCGGCACCACGTGCTCGCGCGGCGCGTTTTTCGGATCGAGATCTACGATCGTGTAGTCGGGCTTCTCGAGGTCCGCGATCCGCGATGCCCAGGCATGGATCGGGATCGAGCCCATGTTCGCGACGAACGAGAGGCCATCGGCATCGTCGATCAAGACGTAGTGCACCTCGCGCTGCGAGTGCTCGCTCCACAGCGTCGTGGTGCGCAGCCATGGCGGCACCCAGTGCGGCATGTCCTTCTGATAGAACATCTCGCCGTCGATGCCGTCGGGGTAACGCGTCAGCACCGTCGGCCGATCCTTCAGATACGGCAGGATGTACGGCGCGACCGCGCGGTAGTAGTCGATCAGATCGCCCTTCGTGATGTTGTCGTCTTTCCAGAACAGCTTGTGCAGGCGTGTCAGCCGCAGCTCGCGCACGGATTGATCGACCTCGAGCTCGGTCTCCTCGGGCTCGCGTGGCACCGGGCCCGAGTCATCGCTCGCATCGCGCGCGACTTCCTCGACGACCTCGTTCGTGAACACCGCGGCGCTGTCGTCTTCGCCGTCGCCGGCCGCGGTCTCGCCGGTGTGGCGAATCGGCATGCCGCACTCCTGCGGGGCCTTGTCCGGCCGCATCCGCTCGAACACCGGAAACCGCAGCGACGAGTCGACGGGCCACTCGCGGTAGCGCACCTGCACGACGAAGTGCGGCTCGATCCAGCGCGCGTCGTTCGATGCCTCGGGCCGTGGAAACGTCGGCTTCCACGTCGGCCGCGCGTCGAAGACCTTCTTCAGCTCGACGAGCTGCTTGTCGTCGAAGCCCGAGCCGACCTTGCCCGCCCAGACCCAGCGCTCGTCGACCCAGACGCACAGGTGCAGCGCGCCGAAGCCGTTGCGCGTGTTCTTCGGCGCGGTGTAGCCGCAGATCGCGAAGTCCGCCTCGGGGTCGGCCTTCATCTTCAGCCAGTCCTTCGAGCGCGATGACTTGTAGAGCGACGCCGCACGCTTCGCGACGACACCTTCGAGCCCGCGCGCGACGACCTGCTTCAAGAGCGCTTCGCCTTGCACCGGAACGTGATCGCCGTAGCGCAGCGGGCCGACCCTCGGCAGGATCCGCTGCAGCATCGACTTGCGAACGATCAGCGGCAGGCCGCGCAGGTCGAAGCCGCCGGCCGCGAGCAGATCGAACACGACGTACGTGACCGGCGACGACATCGCCGCGCGCTGCACCTCGGAGATCTTGTGCATCTGGCCGCGGAACGAGAGCTTGTGGAAGTCCGGCTTGCCCTCGCCGTCGAACATCACGACCTCGCCATCGAGCACGAGGTCCTTGATCGGCAGCGCGCGCACGGCGCTCGTCAGCTCGGGATACCGCGGCGTGGGGTCCTGCCCCGAGCGATAGCGCAGCACCGCTTGTCCCGCGCCGCCGAACGCGAGCATGCGAAAGCCGTCGTACTTGAGCTCGTAGATCCAGTCGTTCGACGAGAACGCCGCGTCCGCCGTGTGACACAGCATCGGCTCGAAGGAGCCGGGCGCGAGCACGCGGCGCGGTGGCCTCAGCTCGTCGAGCTCGGCGAGCACGCGCTGGTGATTCGGCGCGCCTTCCGCGAGCTCGTCGATCGTGAGGCCCGAGAGCACCGACGCCATCGACAGCTCTTGCTTCGCCGCGAGGTATGCCTCCGCGTGATCGTCGCGCTTCTTGATCAGGAGCCAGTGATCGCTGCCGCGCCCGCTCTGCTTGCCGCGCTTGCCCTTGCCGGTGTGCACGAGCGTGAACGCGCCGCGCAGCTTGTAGCCGTAGAGCTCGAACTTGATCTCGCCATCGAGCAGACCCTGCGCCGGATCGACCAGCGGGCGAAACAGGCCGCGGTCCCACGCGATCATCGGCCCGGCGCCGTAATTGCCGCTCGGAATCACCGCCTCGAAGTGCACGTACTCGAGCGGGTGGTTCTCGACCTTGACCGCGAGCCGCTTGTCATCGGGATCCATCGACGGCTCTTTGGGCACCGCCCACGAGCACAGGATCCCGTCGATCTCGAGGCGCAGATCCCAGTGCATGCGCGTCGCATCGTGTTGATGCACCACGAACATCCGTGGCCCACGTCCGACATTCGCCGACGGTGGCGTGCTGGCCATGGGTTCAGGTGTCGAGCCCGCGACGCGCTTCGCGCGGTAGGCTTCGAGGCCGTCATCGTTGGGATCACTCACGGCACACCGGTACAATCTAAACATATGCCCGCACGCAGCATCGGTACAGCGACTATCTCGTTCGGCCTCGTCTCGATCCCGACGAAGCTCTACACGACGAACGAGACCTCGGGAGACATCCATTTCAACATGCTCCACGAGGCCGATGGTGCGCGGCTCAAGCAGCAGTACATCTGCACGAAGTGCAATGAAGTCGTGGACCGCGAGCACACGGTCAAAGGCTACGAGCACGCCAAAGGTCAGTACGTGATCCTGTCGGCCGAGGAGCTCAAGGCGCTCGATGCGGTCGCCACGCAGACCATCGCACTGGAAGAATTCGTACCCGCCGGCTCGCTCGACCCGCTGTACATCGAGAAGAGCTACTACCTCGGGCCCGACAAGGGTGGCGAGCGCGCCTACAAGCTGATCCGCGACGCGATGCTCGAGACCGGCCTCGTCGGCGTGGCGTCGTACTCCGCGCGCGGCAAGCAGTACATCGTCTCGCTGCGTCCGTTCAACGAGGGCTTGATCATGCACCAGCTGCGCTACGCGGCCGAGGTGAAGCCGTGGAGTGAAGTGCCGCTGCCCGATCTGCCGGAGCTCAAGCCGGCCGAGATCAACCTCGCGAAGCAGATCATCCAGCAGATCGCGCAAGAGACCTGGCACCCGGAGAAGTACAAGGACGAGGTTCAGGAGCGCATGGGCGAGCTGATCCAGAAGAAGATCGAGGGCCAGGAGATCACGATCACGCCCGAAGCCCCCGCCGGCAAAGTCATCGACCTCATGGAGGCGCTCAAGGCGTCGCTCGGGATGGCCAAGTCCGACGAGCGCAAGCCGGCGATCGCCGCTGTCGAGGAGAAGCCCGAGCCGAAGAAGAAGGCTGCGACGAAGACCAAGAAGTAGGTCCGCTACCGAGCGCAGACGGTCACGAGGCGACCCATGCTGCAGCCCATCCCGGAGCAAGCCTTCGTGTTGCTGCGCAGCTTGGCGTCCGCGCGCATCAGCTCGCCGAGCTCGGCCTCGGTCTTCACGCACTCGACCTTGCGCTTCGGTTCGCCGTCCTGCGGCCAGTAACCGCAACAACCGCACCCGCAGAGTAGCGCCGGTGGTGCATCGGGTGCGCGCGGCCGCCGGATCGGTGCCGCATCGGGCGGGACGATGATCGGCGCGACCGCGGGCGCGACCGCGATCGGCGCGGGCGGTGCCGGCGGCTCGGAGCGTTCACAACCGACGATCAGGATGAGCAGCGACAGCCAGCGGATGGTCATGAGATGGTTCCCGTCCTCGATTCGACATGCCTGAATTGCCCGACGTCGCGATCTACGTCGAGCGCCTGCGGGCGCTGACGGTCGGACAGAAGCTCGAGAAGATCCGGATCGCGAGCGCGTTCGTGCTGCGGACGTATGCACCGAAGCCGGCAGAGCTCGAGGGCGCGACGGTCGAGACGATCGAGCGGCTGGGCAAACGAATCCTGATCGGTGTCGCGGGTGATCGCTGGATCGTGATCCACCTGATGATCGCGGGCCGCCTGCGCTGGAAGGAGCGCGGGGCGAAGGTGCCTGGGAAGGTCGGGCTCGCGGCGTTCGACTTTCCAGACGGGACGTTGATCTTCACCGAGGCGTCGCCGAAGAAGCGCGCGTCGATCCACATCGTCGCGAGCAAGGCCGGGCTCGAAGAATTCGATCGAGGCGGGCTCGACGTGTTCGGCGCGACCAGCAAGCAGTTCGCGGAGCGGTTCACGAGCGAGCGGCACACCGTGAAGCGAGCGCTCACAGATCCGACGTTGTTCGACGGGATCGGGAATGCGTATTCCGACGAGATCCTTCATGCAGCGAAGCTGTCTCCGTTTCGAATGACAACAGCGCTGACAACAGAGGAAGTCGCGGCGTTGCATGAAGCTGCGAAGGCCGTGCTGCAGCACTGGGTCGACCTGACGCGCAAGGAGGTCGGCGACGGCTTCCCCGACAAGGTCACGGCGTTTCGGCCAGAGATGGCCGTCCACGGCAAATACGGACAACCGTGCCCGGTGTGTGCAACGCCCGTGCAACGCATCGTCTACGCGGATAACGAGGCGAATTACTGCCCGACTTGCCAGACCGAAGGGCGCCTGCTCGCGGACCGGTCCCTGTCCCGCCTCCTCAAGGAGGACTGGCCGAAGACCCTCGAAGAGCTCGAGGAACGGAAGAAACCCAAGCCGGCTTAGATCTCGATTGTCCCCGGTGCGTTTGGGGACAGACATGAAGAAGACACTGGCGGGGTTGCTGCTCGCGACCGCGCTCGCGGGCTGCGGCCCGAAGAGCGGATCTACATTCGTAAAGGTCGATGACGTCGCGCTCGGTCGCGTCGTGGTCTATCGCAATGGCGTCGCCTACTACGAGCGGCGCGCGACCGTGGTCGGTGGGTACCTCACCGTCAGCGTGCCGCGCGATCGCGTGGATGACTTCTTGAAGTCACTCACCGTCGTCGATGCGATCTCGAAGCAACCGCTGCCGGTCTCGATCCCTCGCCAGCAAGCGGACGACGGTTCGTACCTCGTCATGAAGCTGCAGCTGCCGAGCACGAAGGCGAAGGCCGATGTCGTGCTGACGTACGTCACCGAGTCGCCGGCATGGAAGCCGAGCTATCGCGTCGTCGTTGGCTCGAATGGCAAGGTGATGCTCGAAGGCTGGGCCGTCGTCGACAATACGAGCGGCGAGGACTGGAAGGGCGTGCTCGTCGGTGTCGGCTCGAGCTCGGCGCTCTCGTTCAAGTACGACCTGTGGAGCGTGCGGACCGTGCAGCGCGAGACGCTCGCGGATGCAGAGCGCTTCGCCGTCGCACCACCGACTGGCATCTCGCCGTACGGCGGACAGATGAAGGACGCGAACGGCACCGAGATGATCGGCGAGCTCGGCGACGACGAGATTCGTCGTCCCGAAGGGCACCCCGAGAACAAGAAGACGGCGCGCGTCGCGATGAAGAACAAGCCGGCTGAACTGGAGGAGTCTGCTCGCGAGGAGGAGGCTGACGTCGACGCCAAGCCGCGCAAGCACGGCGGCAAGGGCAGGACACGCGTCGCGAAGGCCGACGCACCCGCTCCGCCGCCGCCGCCGCCGGTCTCGACGGGCGCCGCCACAGCCGGCCACGCCTCAGGTCCGGTCAGCGACGGTCGCGTCTCGCAAGGCGACGCGAAGATGAAACAGCTCGCGCAAGGTTTTCTAAAGTCGAACAAGACGATCGTGATCGAGGGCTACGCGGACTCCACGAAAGGCGGCGATGCGTCGCGCCGCGCGAACGATCGCGCAAACATCGTGCGCAACCAGCTCATCGATCAGGGCGTGCCGCCCGCGCGCATCAAGGTCGTGACCAAGGTCGAGGCGAACCAGGCCGAACGCGTGCGCCTCGTCGCGCAGGCGCCGTCGCCCGAGGAAGCCCAGCAACATAAAGCCGGCAAGGCCGCGGCCGACCTGCACGCCGCGCCGGTCGGCGAGTCGCACTTCGCAAATCCGTCGCCGATGACGGTCGAGCGCGGCGCGTCCGCGATGGTCTCGATGGTGCGCCAGGAGACCGACGGCGAAGTCGTCTACCTCTACGACGCCGAGAGCGAGCGCGGCAACGCGAACTTCGCCTTCCGCGCCGTGCGCTTCACCAACCCGACGGCCTCGACGCTCGAGACCGGCCCGGTCACGGTCTACGGCAACGAGCGGTTCATCGGTGAAGGCCTCACCGAGCCGATTCCGCCGAAGGCCTCCGCGGTCGTGCCGTACGCCCTCGACCGGCAGATCGTCGTCGAGCGCAACGACACCGACGAGAACCAGATCAGCAGGCTCGTCACGATCCAGCGCGGCGTGATGACCGCGCAGGTGCAGCACATCCGCAACAAGTCGCTGACGATCACGAACCGCCTGCGCGAGCCGACGACGGTGTTCATCCGCCACACGGTCAACAAGGGCTGGACGCTGCTCAAGGCACCGGACGCGTTCGAGCGCATCGGCGACGCGCATCTGTTCAAGGTCCAGCTCAAGCCGAACGAGGTGAAGAACGTCCTGATCTCCGAGGCCACGCCGATGGAGAAGACGCTCGACCTCAACGCCGACGTCACGCTGAACATGATGAAGGTCTACATCGAGGCTCCCGTGGGCTCGACCGAGCTCAAGGCGCAGCTCAAGAACCTCCTCGGTATTCACAAGAGCCTCGTCGATCTCGCGCAGGAGCAAGACTCGCTGCGCCGCCGCCTCGGCGATTACCGGGGGCGCATGGACGAGCTACACGCGCAGATCCTGACGCTGCAGGCGGTGAAGACCGGCGGCGATCTGATGACGCACCTCAAGGCGAGGATGAAAGACATCTCGAGCCGCGTGCAGAAGACGACGATCGAGCTCGTCGACCAGGAAGAGAAGATCATGCTCGCGCGCGTCCGCTTCCAGGACACACTCGCGGACCTGACGCTCAAGGACGAGACCGCACCCGTCGCGAAGAAGTAATCAGCTCGCGGCGCGTGCGGCGACGCGCGCGCGCATCGCCTCGTACTCGACGGGGTCGTGCGCGCAGAACATCGCGACATCGTCGTGGCTCTCGCGCAGATGGCGGAGCGCGGCGAGTGAGGCCTTGCGTTGCACGGTGCTCATCTCGGTGGCGATCTCGAACGCGCGGAACCCGACGGGGACCGGCGCGCCGCTGCCGTTCATGGAGTTGCGATGGAAGTACGCGTCGCCCGCGTGGACGAGCCAGCGATCCTTGTCGCGCACGATCACGGCGGAGTGCCCGCGGGTGTGGCCATGCATCGGCAGGAGGCCGACGTCCGCGTCGAGCCCGCGCAGGCGCGTGATCGCCGGCAGGCCGCGCCAGGTGTCGCCGTCCTCGGTGTAGACCTCCCAATCGGGCGAGTGCCTCCAGTGCGCGCGGAGGTAGCGCTCGCGCTCCTTGAAGTGGCGGCGGGTCATCGCAGCCGCGTGCTCGCGCGAGTGGAGGTGGACCCTCGCGTGCGGGAAGTCGCCGAGGCCGCCGGCGTGATCGAGGTCGAGGTGCGTGACGACGATGTGGCGAACGTCGTCGGGGTCGTAGCCGAGCCGCGGCAGCTGCACGATCGCGGGCTCCTCGGCGGACAGGGTCGGGCCGACGAGCGTCTTGAACGTGCGCGACAGACCGGTCTTGTCCTCGACGTCACGCGTGCCGAAGCCGGTGTCGATCAGCACGAGACCATCGCGCTCGGTCTCGACGACGAGGCAGTGCGCGACCATGTGGCCGCGGCCGAAGCCTTGCGCGCCCGTGAGGAAACCGGCGACCGGACAGAGCGTCGCGCAGTTGATGTGATGCACGGCGCGGATCGTCATGCGCGGCAGGCTACCGCGGTATCGTTGGCCCGGTGAGCAAGATCGAAGAAGGAACCAGCGCGGTCACGCATGTCGACGGAGCGTTCGTCATCGAAGATGGCGGCAAGCGCCTCGCCGAGACGACGTACACGCTCGCCAACAACGTGATGACGATGCCGCACACGTGGGTCGACGATTCGCTGCGCGGGCACGGCGTCGCAAGCAAGCTCGTCGATACCGCGGTCGCTTACGCGCGGGAGCATCACTACAAGATTCTGCCGGTCTGCTCGTTCGTGAAGGCGGAGTTCGACAAGGACCCCTCGATTCAAGACGTGCGGGCGGCCTGAGTGCGCGGCAAGGCGCCGAACGGCTGACTCGGCACGTAGCCGAACGGAATTGCGCCGCCGCCGCGTTCTCGCCACCCCTTCTGCAACAGCCACGTGCCCGGCAGATACACGACGAGCGGCCGATACGTGTCACGCCACCGCCACAACAGCGGCTGGCCAGCGCGCTCCTGCCAGCCCGCGAACAACGGCCCCGTCGAGAACGCGTCGACGTTCCACCGGCGCGTCACTGACGACCGATCCTCCTTGTGCTTGCGCCAGTTGTTGAGCACGTACGCGAGCGCGTGCCGAGCCTGGCGCGGCGTCTTGATGATCTCTTGATGAAACCGATCGGTGAACACGGTGCCGCTGCGCCGCTTACCGCGTTTCACGCTGACCGCGCTGTTGAGGTGCTTCGCCGCGGAGATCTGGAAGCTCTGCATCCCGCGCGAGAGCGCTGTTCGGTTGTCGGCCTCCACCAGCATGTGCACGTGCGTGCGCTGGATGCTGATGTGCACGATGCGGAACCGACCTTGGACGTGCTCGACCTCCTCGTTACGCCGCGCGGCGGTGATGGTGGCCTCGCGCAGTGCCGCGTACATGAGCCGCTTGCGCAGACTGCCCACGTCAGAGTGCACGCGCATCACGACGTGCACCGGGTAGTAGCGCTTGAGCGCCGGCCGCTTCCGATGCGGTGAGCTCGAGCGTTTGCCCTTGGGCGGCTTGCGACCGGCGCCGCGGCGCTTGCCGCCGTGCGTCTTCTCGAGTGGGAGCTCCTGCTGCGGGTGGCGCTTGCGTGATTTCGCCATGCGATTCCTATAGCGCGGTCTCACATGCATCGTCAACTTGATTGCGCCGAGATAAACGAATAGCAAAGGTTCAATGAATGCAGAGGGCAACTGATCGAAATACATTGCGTCGTCGGCGATCGCGAGCCCTTTGGAGCCGAGAGCGGAGCGCCGCGAGCGAGGGCAGACCTGTGAGCGGCGGCGAAAAGCCCGGTGAGCTGGCGCGAACACATGCGTTTGGACACGATGAGGCGCCAGGTCACGGGGCGGGCCGCCGGTCACAGGTGCGCGCGCTCTGCAACGCCGCTCGTTCTCTTGACTCATGACCGCACGGGTTCGCGCGAGCGCTCGCGACTGCGCTCCGGAAACCGAAAACCAAAAATTAAATCAGGGAAGGAGCGAAGCGAGCGAGGGCAAGGCCTGTGAGCGGCGGCGAAAAGCCCGGTGAGCTGGCGCGACCCCGCACGTTGGACACAATGAGGCGCCAGGTCACGGGGCGGGCCGCCGGTCACAGGCAGCCACGCGCTCTGCAATGCCGTTGGCTACGGCGCCAGTGATCGCGCAAGCAACTCGTTCGCGGTCGGGCTCGAGCGCGACCCGGCCTACGCAGTGGTCCAAAACAATCCGACGAGTCACTCGCTGCGTGACGGCATCGACAACGCATTCGTCGTGCTCGCGGCGATGGAGATCGTGAACGCGAGCCGAGTGCTCGCGCGATCGCTGGCGCCGTAGCCAACAACACTGCAGAGCGCGTGGCTGCCTGTGACCGGCGGCCCGCCCCGTGACCTGGGCGCCCCATTGGTTCGACTTCGGAGCCCAGTCGCGAGCGCTCGCGAGAACCCGTGCGGTCATGAGTCGAGACAGCGAACGGCGTTGCAGAACGCGCGGCTGCCTGTGACCGGCGGCCCGCCCCGTGACCTGGCGCCCCATTGTGTCCAACGCGTGGGGTCGCGCCAGCTCACCGGGCTACCGTCGAGACCGCGTTCGACAAGGACCGTCGATCGTGCGCGAGAGCTAGTCGCCCAGGCTGATGCTCGCGTCGTGCGGCTGCGTCTCGACGATGCGATCCGGCGCGCGGCGCGCGTAGTTGCGCAGCCACGTCGCCGCGCCGATCACGGCGAGCATGCCGACGAACGCGACGACCATCGGAATCGTGCGCGGCCTGAACCAGTACCAGCGCGCCGCGAACCACGACCGCAGATCCGCGGCGAGGCGCGTGGCGCGATCCTTCGGGATGATCGTCGCGACCGGAAGCTCTGCCGGAGGCTGATCGAAGATCATGACTTCATCATTCACCAGAACGGCGGGCGCGGCAGCTTTCGGGTGCGGCGAGATCGCGCGTGTTCGCCGGCGGCTGCTGTAGGGCAGGGTGCGCCGGCGTTGGGAGATGGGACGCCGGAGAGGAGGTAGGGACGGAAGCCTGCCAACTCGCATCATGTTTGAAGCTCCGGTGCTGCTTGGCCGCGTTCGCGAAACGCGCCGTTCTGTTGGTACCGCCTGCGCTGCAACTTGTTGAGCGTGACACGAGCTTTCCAGCCAAGGTAGGCCCGTCCGAAGGTCACCATGTTGTTGCGGTCGTAGTAGGGGTTTTTGAGCCCATTGACCTCGGCGACGCTGACGAGCGCGAGGACCTGCTCGGCGACGGAGACCGGACAGCCCTCGAGGCGAACGACGTCACCGCGCAGCTTGCCCTTGGCGGCCGCGAGCTTCGCGAAGATGTCCTGCGAGCGGGCCGAGTGTGGATCGAGCGTGCTGCGATCCTTGTAGATCGACTTCAGCTCCACGGGCTTGCCGTGCAGCGTGCCCTTCCAGTCGGCGCAGTCGCCGATGAAGATGACCTTCTCGCCGGGCTTCGCGTCGATGTCGCCTTGGTACTTGCCGAACACGACGTGAAGACGCGGCATCTTCTTGTCGGTTTCTTTGTCGAAGACGCGCAGGATCTCGATCGCTTCTTCGATCGCGCCCGGGCAACCGCCCCAGCAGTATTCGCCGGCCTCGGCCTCAGGCGGCGGACCCGCATAGGCGGTGATGTTCGTGCCCTCGAAATACTTCTCGACGCGGATCAGGCCGACCTTGAAGCCCTTCGCTCGCTTCTGCGCTTCCTCGAGCGTGACGTCACCGGTGATCTTGATCTTCGAGATGTCGGTCGTGCCGAAGCCGTGCTCCTCGGCGAGCCGGATGTGATCGACCGTCTTTGGATCGACGCCGATGATCGCGCAGCAGACCGCATCGAATGCGACCTGCGAGTTGCCCATGATGATGAGGCCGAGCGGGAACGGCGTCGGCGTCAACATGCGGCCTTCGCCGGCGGTGATTGCATCGATCGCGATGAACGAGGGCTGCACGATATGTTGTAGGTCGGCGATCTTCTCGTTGAGCTTGTGGTCGTGATCGATCAGGCGATGGCGATCGTCCTGAATGCCGATGTACGCCTTGAGTGAAAACGTGACCGTCGTCCACGGGTGCGCCTTGAACTTGGGGCAGTTCACGAAGAAGTCCGCGCGCGCGATCGGCTCGGGCGTGAACAAGTAGTCGCGCAGCCTTTGCGGATGGCTGATCGGAATCTCGACCTGCTGCTCCTCCTCGAAGCAGTAGCGCTTGACGTCGATCTTCTTCAGCATCGCGTCCCAACCGGACTCGCGGAACGCGACGCGCGTCGGCACCGTGATGCCGCAGCGCTCGCCGGCGGCGAGCTCGGTCATCGACGAGCCACCGACGTCGCGCAGCGCGCGGAGCACGCCCTCGCCGAACTCCGGCCGGGTGTACGCGTACGGGAACAGCGGTCCGGCGGCGACCAGGTTCGGCTTCACGAGCGTGCGGCCGAACGGGCGGAGGCCGAGCTCCTCGATGCCTTCTCGAATGATCGTGCGGATTCGTTCGGGGTCGTAATCGCGACAGCTTCGAATGATGACCTTCGGCTCCGCCGGGATTTTCATCCTCCGAGCATAGCGCCGTTTGTCGGCTGGAGGCGCTCGGCGAATTTCGCGCGCGCTACTGGTTCGGCGGCGTGCCGCCCGCGCCGGTCGTTCCGGGAATACCCGGCGGCTGCACGTCGCGGTTCGGCGTCGGCGGCGGCACGACCGGCTGGCGCGACGCGACTTGCGTTTGCGACTCGGCGAGCGTGATCCACGACTCGACCGCATCGAAGTCCGCGTTCACCTGGATGAAGGAGGTACGGAGGTCCTGCTTCTTGCGGTCGAAGTACTTCACCAGCTCGAGCCGGTCCTTGAGCTTGGGCATCTCGTTCGGCGCTGCGGCGAGGTCGCCCTTCAGCTGCTCGAGCTTGCTCTTCGCCGTCGCGAACAGCCGGCTCGCGTTGGCGGCGTCGGGGTTCGTCACGCCGATCGCGTTTCCGCGCTGCATGATCGAGTCGGCGCGGCTGTTCAGGTGGTCGAGACGCACCTGATAGTTCCTGAACATGCCTTCGGCCTCGACCCTGATCGCCGGGGTGTCGTTGGCTTTGCCGCACGCGCCGAGGGCGAGCGTTGACGAGAGAACAACAGCGATGGTGTGCAGCTTCACCCCGGTGTTTTCGCACTCGCGGCGCCGGCAGTCAAAGGGGCTCGGCTTCGTCGCTCCACGCACTGCCGTGCGCGTCGATCTCGTCGACATACGAGAGGAAGGCCGCGTAGTAGGCGTGCTCTCCGAGGGTTGCTGAGTCGGCGATGACGAGGAGGAACCGGCGCGCGCGCGTGAGCGCGACGTTCATGCGGCGGGTGTTCGCGAGAAAGCCAATCTCGCCGCTGTCGTTCGAGCGCACGAGGTCCACGATCACGGCTTCCTTCTCGCGACCCTGAAAACCATCGACGGTTCCGATCTCGAGCCCGGCGGCGCGCTCTGCGCGGAGGAGCTCGCGCAGGTGGCGAGCCTGGGCGGAGTAGGCGGCGATGATCGCGATCTCCGTCGGTGGCAGGCCGCGCGAGAGCAGGCGGCGGGCTTCCTTCGCGACGCGCTCAGCGTTGCTGGAGTTGAACGTGCTCGGATCGATCTGGAACGCGGGCATCGTGTTCAGCGAGCCGCCGGGCTCGAAGTCCGTGCGCTCCTCGAGCCAGTCCTTGCCGGCGGTGTCGATCAGCCACAGCGGCTTCGGGCGCAGCGGGTCCGGCTTGACGTCGAGGTCCTCGAGCCGGTGGCCCGCGACGGCGGGTGCTGCGAACAGCTTGCCCTCGTACATCGAGCGCGACGGGAACGTCATGATCTCGGTGTGCATGCGGTGCTGCTGCTCGAGCATCACCGTCGTCTCCTGACGCGCGAGGCGGTCGAAGATGGTCGAGCCGAGCGTGGCCTCGACCGACGGGCCGCCGGTGACGACCGGGCCGAGCTGGTTCGGGTCGCCGGCGAGCACGGCGACCTTCGCGCGCGAGAGTGGGATCAGCAGGATCGGATCGGGCGCCTGTGTGGCTTCGTCGACGACGACACAGTCGAACACGGTGTCGCTGATCAACGAGTGCCGGGCCCCGACGCAGGTCGCCAGGATGACGTCGGCGCGGTCGACGATCCGGCGCGCCGAGCTCGTGATCTCGTTCGCTGCATCCCGATCGAGGGAGCGCGCCTCCTGCCAGAGCTCCTTTGCTTCCGCGCCCCAGCGGGCGGCGGCGCTCTTGCGCAGCGCGCGTGCACGGTCGCGCCACTCGCGCGCGAGCTTGGTCGCACCGTCGGCATCGACCTGCGCGTCGAGCGTGAGCGACATGAGATTGGCCGAGACACGCGCGGGGTGCCCGAGCCGCACCGCCCGTACGCCGGCGGCGGCGAGGCGGATGCCGAGGTTGTCGACGGCGGTGTTCGAGGGCGCGGTGCACAGCACGCGCTCACCGCGCTTCACGCGCTGGCACACGACCTCGACGAGCGTGCGCGTCTTGCCCGTGCCCGGCGGGCCGTGGATGAGCGCGATGTCGCCGGAGCGGAGCGCCGCATCGACGGCGGCGCGCTGTTTCTCGTCGAGCGCGTGGTCGATCGGCGCCCACGTCACCGGCGCCAAGGGCCTCGCCGGCCGCACGAGCGCGGCGACGTCACGGATGCGCGCGAGGTCGCTGGTCGCGAGCGCTGCCTTCGCCGCATCGATCGCGGCATCGCCGCGGTCGAACGTGACCTCGGGAGCTTCGGGATCGAGCGCGTACTCGCGGTCCAGCTCCTCGACGGGGCGGTCGAGCATCAGCCACAGGCTCTGCTCCTCGCGCCGCTCGACCACGCCGCGCACCGCCGTGCCCTCGTCGGGATGCTCGGCCCAGAGGCGGATGGGATCGCCGGGCCCGATGCGCAGGTTGTCGAGGTCGATCGCATCCGGAACCGCCACGCGGACGCGGACCCGCTCGCCGGGGGCGGACTGCTCGTCGACGACCCGCAGATTCGAGAGCGCGATACCCAGGTTGACGCGTTCCGCGAGCATCCGGCCGCTGCGCTCGAGGGCCATCCGGGCACGCACGGCGGCCCGTTCGGCACGCCATGCGGCTGCCAATGCCTCGAGCCAATCGCGCGCGTCACCCACGTCGGGCACACGGGGACGTTACCCCGCGCCCCAACCGTTGCGGAAGCGGGGCAATTCGCTACATAGTCGCCGCGATGCCCGAATCGATTGCCCCCGAGCGAATCAACCGGAAGACGAAGTCGATCGCGCAGTTGCTCGCGAGTCGAGTCCAGGAAACTCCCGACCGCGAAGCGTACCGGTATCCGGTCGGCGAAGAGTGGCGGTCCATGACGTGGCGCCAGGCGGGCGAACGCGTGAAAGCGATCGCGGCGGGCTTGCTCTCGCTCGGTCTGCACCGCGAAGAGCGCGTCGGCATCCTCTCGAACACGCGCATCGAGTGGCTGCTGACCGACCTCGGCATTCTCGCCGCAGGCGGCGCGACCACCACGGTCTATCCGTCGAGCACGTCCGAGGACTGCGCGTACATCCTCGCGGACTCGGAGACTCGCTACTGCTTCATCGAGGACGCGAGCCAGCTGAAGAAGCTCGTCGCGCACAAGGCCGAGACGCCCAAGCTCGAGAAGCTGATCATGATCGACGGCGCACCCGACGCGAAGGACAAGGCGTGGGTGATGACGCTCGCGGAGCTCGAGGCCGCCGGCGCCGCGCTCCTCGCGAAGGATCCGAAAGCGGTCGATGACGTCGTCGCCGGCATCAAGGGCGAGCAGCTCGCGACGCTCATCTATACGTCGGGCACCACGGGCAAGCCGAAGGGCGTGCGCCTCCTGCACGAATGCTGGGCGTACACCGCCGACGCGATGGAAACGACGAAGCTCATCTCCGCCGACGACGTGCAGTACCTGTGGCTGCCGATGTCGCACTCGTTCGGGAAGGTCTTGATGGGGGGTCACATCGCGTCCGGCTCGGTGATCGCCGTCGACGGCCGCATCCCGAAGATCGTCGAGAACCTCGCGACCGTGAAGCCCACGCTGATGGCGGGCGTGCCGCGCATCTTCGAGAAGGTCTACAACAAGATCCTCGAGGGCGCGAAGGCCGGCGGGATGAAGCAAACGATCTTCGAGTGGGCGATCAAGACGGGCAAGCAAGCGTCGAAGCTCCGGCAGGAAGGCAAGGAGCCGAGCGGCATGCTCGCGTTCAAGCTCAAGATCGCCGAGAAGCTCGTGTACTCGAAGATCAAGGCACGGTTCGGCGGCCGCCTTCGCTACTTCATCTCCGGCTCGGCGCCGCTGTCGCGAGACATCGCGGAGTTCTTCCACGCGTGCGGCATCTTGATCCTCGAGGGCTACGGCCTGACGGAGTCGAGCGCTGCGAGCTTCGTCAACCGACCGTCGAAGTACGCGTTCGGTTCCGTCGGCGTGCCCATGCCGGGCACAGATCTCAAGCTGGCGCCCGAGGACAGCGAGATCCTCATGAAGAGCCCCGGCATCATGCAGGGCTACCACAACCTCCCCGATCAAACGACCGAGGCGCTGACGCCCGACGGCTGGCTCCGCACCGGCGACATCGGCGAAGTCGACGAGCACGGCTTCTTGCGGATCACGGATCGCAAGAAGGACCTGATCAAGACGAGCGGCGGCAAGTACATCGCGCCGCAGCACATCGAGGGCAAGCTCAAGTCGACGTGTCCCTACATCAGCCAGGTCATCGTGCACGGTGACCGCCGCAACTTCGTCACCGCCCTGATCACGCTCGACGAGGAGTCGACGATGAAGTGGGCGAAGGAGCAGGGCATGACGAAGAGCTACACGGAGATCGTGCAGGCTCCCGAGGCGAAGGCGATGATCTCGCCGTACTTCGACGAGGTGAACAAGCAGCTCGCGAAGTACGAGACGGTGAAGCAGTTCGCGATCCTGCCGAAGGATCTCTCGATCGACGAGGGCGAGCTGACGCCGTCGCTCAAGGTGAAGCGCAAGGTCGTGGAGAAGAAGTACTCGACGCTCCTCGACAAGATGTACGAAGGCGCCGTCGCCGACGCATCCTGAAATTGGCGCGCCGCCGAAAGCGTTGTCGTCGTCATGCTGCGTAGCCTTGTCTTCACTTTTGCGATCGCTGCGTGCAGTGGTGGGTCGAAGGCGCCCGCGAGCACCGGCTCCGCGGCACCGACGGATCTCGATCTCGGGACGTCGCGCGCGATTCCCCCCGCATCGTCCGATGCCGCCGTCGAGGATGCCGCGCCGGCTCTGGATGCCGCCGCGCCCGCGCCCATGGCCGGCAGCCAAGCCAGTGGCACGCAGGCGTCGGGCGGGGTCGACTTCATCGCGGACGGCAAGCTCCTCTACCGGATCGCCGCGTGCGGAAACGCCGAGCAGCCGGTCGATGCAGCGCTGACGAAGATCGTCGAGCGTCACTGCAAGCGCATCAATGAGAACCTGACCAAGTTCCGCGCGCAGTACTTCGAAAAGCACCGCGGTTGGTTCGACGCGAACGTGCCGAAGGACGCGCCGAAGGTCGTCGTCTATCCGTTCGGTGGCGGCGACCTGATCTCCGCACTCGTCGCGTTCCCCGACGCCACCGAGATCACGACGATCTCGCTCGAGCAAGCCGGCGATCCGCGGCGCCTGAAGACGCTGAAGCCAGGCGTCGTCGACGCGAGCCTCGGCGCGCTGCGCGCGGAGATCGGAGGCCTGATCTCCGTCGGCTCGAACACGAGCGAGAACCTCTCGAAGGGCCAGCGCAACGAATTGCCCGGCCAGGTCAGCTCGTTCTTGCTCGGGCTCGTCGCGGGCGGCTACGAGCTCACATCGATGCGCTACTTCACGCTGACCGACAGCGGCGACATCAAATACATGGAGCAGGCCGACATCGAGGCGGCCGACACCAAGGCCGGCAAGGCCGGCGGCAAGACGCTCAAGCACGACTGGCTCTCGCCGAACTTCAGCGAAGCGTTCCAGCACGTCGAGATCCAGTACAAGAAGCCGGGCGAGACCATCGCGCGCGTGCATCGTCACTTCGGCTGGAACCTCGGCGATGACTCTCTGAAGAAGAACAGCCAGCTCCTCCGTCACCTCGAGGCCAAGGGCAAGGTCACCATGCTGACCAAGGGCGCGAGCTACCTCCTGTGGCGCGGCGACTTCTCGCTGATCCGCAACTACATGCTCGCGAACCTCGCGTGGATGCTCTCCGACTCGACGGGCATCCCGCCGGTCTACGCGAAGAAGGCCGGCATGGTGCAAGAGACCTACGGCGCGTTCACGGGCGCGTTCCTCGAGGGTGCGCAAGCGAGCAACACCGAGCAGTCGATGATCGAGATGTGGGCAAGGCAGCCGCGTCGCAAGCTCGGCTTTCGCTTCGGCTACGTCGACGCGAACAAGCAAGCGCACCTGATGGTCACGCGACCCAAGTGAGCGACAGCGCGGCGATGCCTGCGATGACGATCACGACGCATGCGAGCCAGAGCCACCAGCGCCGCGCCGCGTAGGCGTGTACGTCGGTCACCGTCCCTCGCACCTCGACGTCGAACGATGGCATCGGCGACGGACGCGGCGCCGGCACGGTGTACGCGACCGCCGGCACGATCGCGTGGCGGCGTGGCTCGATCATCTGCAGTCGTCCACACGAGCGCTCGCTCGCCGTGGTCGAGCGTGGCGTTGGACGCGCGGCGAGGATGCGATCGATCGCCGCGGCGAGCTCGGTGACGTTCGCGAAGCGCTCGGGCGGATCGCGCTCGAGACAGCGCAGCAAGAGCTGATCGACTTGCGCCGGTACGCGCACCAGCATCGACGGCGCCGGCGCGGTCTGCGTGAACAGCGCGGTGATAAGGGCCGGTGCGTTGCCCGCCTCCGCGAACGGGCGGCGGCCCGTGATCATCTCGTACGCGACGACACCGAGCGTGTAGATGTCCGTTCGCGCATCGCACTCCGAGCCGCCGAGCTGCTCGGGCGCCATGTATTCGAGCGTCCCGACGGACTGGCCCGCGAGCGTGAGCTCGGTGCCGTCGTCGAGCCCGCTGCCCTTCAGCATCTTCGCGACGCCGAAGTCGAGCACCTTCACGCCACCGTCGAGGTGAATGTTCGCCGGCTTGAGATCGCGGTGCACGATGCCGAGTGCGTGCGCTTCGTGGAGCGAGCTCGACACGGCGCGCATGATCGCGAGGACCTCTTGCCACGGCAGCGGGCCGAGTCGCCGAAACCGCTGCAGCAGACTCTCACCACGCAAGAGCTCCATCGCGATGTAGAGCGTGCCGTCGCGCGCCTCGCCGCGCTCGTAGGTGATCACGGTGTGCGGGTTGCGGAGCCGTGCGAGCGCCTTGCTCTCGCGCAGGAAGCGCGCGGCGAGCTGGATGTCGTTCGCGAAGTCCGCATGGAGCACCTTGAGCGCGAGCGTCGAGTTGCTCGCGAGATGCGTCGCGCGATAGATCGCACCGAAGCCACCTTCCGCGATCTTCTCGTCGATGCGGTAGGTGTCGTCGATGAGCGTGCCGATGGCGGAGTCGCGGCGGATGCGCGTGCGCCGGCCGCAGTACCCGCAGAACAGTGCACGCGCCTCGAGGTCGCCGTTGCATGTCGAGCAGCGCATCTGCAACTCTTCCATAACAACACCCGTGCCAGCGCCAAGTACGCGAGGTCACTGGCCCGATCGCATCGCTGCAGGCTGGTAGCCGCACCTGGGTGCAGGCGCCAGCCTGCACTCAGATGAGGTGCGCGAGGGCACTGCCGATGCCCGCGCCGCCGACGACGAACCACAGCGCCCACAACGCGACGTCGAGGTAGCGCTTCCGCTCGGGCACTTCGATCGCGGGGCTCGATCCGGAGACGAATGCGGGCACCGCGGCGTGCTCTGCTGCGAGCCGCGGCGGAAACCGGAACGCCGGCGCCGCGCGCGCCGAAGACGTGCTCTCGAGGATGCGATCGATCTCGCACGCGAGCTCGTTCATCGTCGCGAAGCGCTCCGCCGGGGTGCGCTCGATGCAGCGTTCGATCAAGCGCTCGACCTCGTCGGGGATCTCGGGGTGCCCGGTCGCCGCATCGTCGAAGGGCCGGTGACCGGTCAGCATCTCGTGGCCGATCACGCCGAGCGTGAAGATGTCGCTGCGCGCATCGCACGGTCCACCCGCGAGCTGCTCCGGTGACATGTACGGCAACGTGCCGACCGTCTGACCGATGCGCGTGAGCTCGCGCTCGTCGAACGCGGACTTCGCGAGCCCGAAGTCGAGCACCTTCACGATGCCCGAGCCGAGGTGCAGGTTCGCCGGCTTCAGATCGCGATGCACGATGCCGTGCGCGTGTGCCTCCGCGAGCGAGCTGCACGCGGCCCGCATGATCGCGAGCGCCTCGCGCCACCGAAACGCGCCGACCCGTGCGAGGCGCTCGTGCAGCGTCTCGCCGCGCAGGAGCTCCATCACGATATAGGGCACGCCGTCGCTGGTCGTTCCGTGATCGAGCGTCGCGACGGTGTGCGTGTCGCGCAGCCGCACGAGACATCGTGCCTCGCGTGCGAAGCGCTCGACGATGGTCGGATCGTGACCGAGCTCCTCGTGCAGGATCTTGATCGCGACTTCGAGCCCGCCGGTGAGACAGCGCGCGAGATAGATCGACGCGAACCCGCCCTCGGCGATCAGCGCATCGATCTCGTAGAGCCCGTCGAGCGTGCTGCCGACGTGTGCGCGCCGCCGATCGTAGACGCGGGTGCCGCAGTTGCCGCAGTAGCTCATGCCGTCCGGCAGTTGCATCGTGCAGGCGCCGCACCGCGCGCGATGCACCTCGATCGTCCTGCGATCGTCGTCGACACGGCGGCGGGACACGATGCGTGTGGGTTGTTCGTGAACAGACATGGCTTCCTCCTCTCAATAACGTCGCGGGATGCCCGCGCTCGTTGCCGCCCAGCGTCCGTTCGCGTCCTGGATGACGATGGTGGCGGTGTGGTCGCGATCCGCGACGGTGGCGAGCTCGACGAAGTTGAGCGGGTTCTCCGGATCGACCTCGCCGTTCTCGTCGAGCTCGATCATCATCCCGGCGCGTCGCTCGGGGAGCCCCGGCGATTCGATCCGGACGGCGGCGGCGACCTCGCATCCGTCGAGGTTCTGTGCGTGGATCGTGAGCGCGACCCCGCTCTCACCGGTCGACAGCGGCGCCATCTTGATCCCCGCATGCGAGACCGGCGCGAGCCGGCCGTACGCGTCACGGGTCAGCACCGTGATGGCGATCGGCGAAGCGAGATCGCCGATCGGACGCTCGCGGCAGAAGCTGCGGTACGTGGGCCGGCCGAGCTCCGCGTCGCAACCACCAACGAGTGCGAGCACGAGCAGCGAGTAGCGGCGTCCCCGGCGCAGGAGGCCGAGCAGCGCGAGCCCGACGACGAGGCCCGCAGCGCCGCCGGTGCTGCAGCCGCTGCTGCTGCTCGGGTGACAGACGGTCGTCGTGTCGCCGGGACCCGCGCAGTCGGGATCCGGAGACGCGCAGTCGCTCGCGCACCGCGTATCGAGCGCGCATGACGCGGGGTCGAGCGCCGCGATGCGCTCGAGAACCCACGCGCGATAGGTCGCCACGCGCACGGCGTAGCCCGTGCCGTCGCACGCCGGTGCGCCATGCGAGATCACGCCGGCGAGATGTTCGACGCCGGCGACGCGCAGCAGCACCGGACCACCCGAGTCGCCGTGACAGCCAACCGCGCCGTACGAGACCCACTGCTCGTCGACGTTCTCGAGGATCGCGTTTGCCGAATACTTCACGCCGATGTCGCCCTCACCGATGCCGCTCGTCGAGCCGTAACCGACGAAGCGCGCGACCTGACCGACGTAGCTGTCGGCGGCGACTCCACCGAACATCGGCAACGGTGCGAGCGGCAGCGGTCGGACCGTGACGACGACCGCGATGTCGCCGGTCCTCTCGTCGGGCGAGAATGCTGGATGGACCACGGTCTCGGCGACATCGACGAACATGCCGTCGCTCGCCGGATCGCGACCGAGAAAGATCTGGCTCGGCGGCACGAGCCCCTGGATGCAGTGTGCGGCGGTCACGATGACGCGCGGAGAGACGAGCGTGCCGGTGCAGTAAACGACGCCGGAATCCGTCGCGAGCCCGACGACCGCTGGGTCGTGGCGGGCGACGACGCCGCCGATGATGGGCTTCCCGGCCGGTGAAGCGAAGGCCACACCACCGACGAGCACGTAGAGACACGCGATCCGCTTGGTCATCATTCTCTCCTCGCGCGAAGATCGCGAACGCAGGCGCGTTCGCGATCGGGTGGTCGGGTCGTTGGCGCGATCAATCGTTCTGGATGAGCTCGCAGAGGCCGGCTGCCGTCGCGTAGGTCAGGCCGCACTTCACTGCGCACTTCGTGATCAGGTTCGGGATCACATAGCAGGCGCACTTGAGCGTGCACTTGCGCCATGCGGCAAGTGCGAGCCCGTAGCAGGCCGCCTTCGCGGCGTATCCGCTCTTCAGCTGGAACGGCGACGACGTCGGGCTCTCGGTCGGGCTCTCGGTCGGGCTCTCGGTCGGGGTCTCGGTCGGCGTCTCGGTCGGGGTCTCGGTTGGCGTCTCATCGGGGGTCTCGACCGGACACGCGATGTCTTCCTCGGCGAAGTTCGCCGGCTCGGGCAGTCCCAACGAGCCGAGCGTCGGTCGCAGCTCGTTCGCCGCAGCGACCATCGTGGTGTTCTCCGCACCGAGCACATGGTCCGTCGCGCCGCTGTCGAGGCGCGCCTGAAACCAGCTCGTCGCCTGCACGATGCCGCGCTGGATGGGCGCCATCACGTCGAGGGCGACTCGCATCGTGATGATCTCGTCATTCGCCTTCATGTCTGCGACGCGGTCGTTGGCCTCTCGCACATCCTGCAGCAGGCGAGCGGCGGGCGTGTTGTCCGGCTTGTCCTCCGTCGCGCAGCCGAAGGTGGAAAGCGAAAACACGGCGATCATCGCGAAGCTGATCTTCTTCATCATGGTGCATCTCCTCGTTGGTTCGGTTTGGCTTGGTGCAACGGTGGTGCCGTTGTGGTTGGTTGTCGTTGGCTGCGAATCGCGCGGAATTCGCGGTTGCGGTCGCGAAGCGGTGCAGGCTCGAACCCGCACTGCAAGCTGCAGCCTGCAGCGTCATCGCGCGGACTCTGGAAGCGCGAGCGGCGAAGGGTTCGTGATCGAACGGAAGCGCAGCTGCACCAGGTTCCACAGCATCACGGCCGCGTCGATGCCCGGCCGCACCTTCGATCCGGGCGCGTGGTGCCACGCGACAGCGACCTCGTCGATGCGAAACCGCGGATGCGCGAGCGCGAGGAGCTCGACATCGAACGCGAAGCCCGCGAGCGTGAGCTTCGCGAACAGGGCGCGCGCGACGTCGCCGCGGAACAGCTTGAAGCCGCACTGCGAGTCGCCGATCTTCGTGAGCACGTCGTAGCCGAGCGCGCGCACGAGGAGATGGAACGCGCAGCCTTGCAGGCGACGACCGAGCGGCTGCGTGCGCACGACCTCGTCGGTGGCGGCCGTGCGCGAGCCGATCGCGACGTCGGCGCCGTCGGCGAGCGCGCGGCGCAACCGCACGAGCTCTTCGATCGGTGTCGAGAGATCCGCATCGGAGAACAGCACCTCGCGGCCACTGCTGGCGAGCACGCCCGCGCGAACCGCCGCGCCTTTGCCCTGGTTGCGCTCGAGCGGCAGCAGCCGGATGTGCGACGTTTCGTAGCCGATCTCGCCGACGACGTCGCGCGTTCGATCGCGCGAGCCGTCGTCGACGACGATCACCTCGTATGGATCGCCGAGCGCGTCGAGATACGTCGCGATGCGACGCAGCGTCGGGCCGATGCGAGCTGCCTCATTGTACGCGGGGACGATGACCGAGAGCGCTGGTGCGAGATGGTGGTGCATCCGCGCAGCTGCTGCAGCTGCCGGACCACACGATCGAAATCTTCGAGTACACATCGCGCGCGCGGTGCGCGAGCCACGGCGAGAACGTCGCGACACGGAAGTAGATGAACGCGGGCGACGCGTAGTTGCGCATGCCCGACGGCCGCTTGTAGTACTCGCCGTCGAGCTTCTTCTCGATCGCCGCCGCGCGCGACGGGTTCGCGATGATGACGTCCTCGGTTCCGGACACCGTCGTCGAGCGCGCGTAGTGCTCGAGCGACCACGGCAACGGCCACACGACCTCGTGCGCGATCGCGACGCGTACGTTCGCGGGACCACGCGCCTGACCGGCCGCTTCGATCAAGCCGAACCACTCGTTGTAGTCGGGTGACGTATGCGCATACGCAAGCCGCTCGCTCGCGTCGGCGGGCTTCACGAACGACGCGCGCACCGCGAGCGCCAGCGCGGGGATGCTCGCGAGCACGGCGACCGCGTACCAGCGCTGGCGAAAGCGGCGCGCGATCACGACGACCGCGCGACCGGCGGGGATCGCGAGCAACGCGAGCCACAGCGTCGGTAGCCACGGCATCTTGTATGGAATTGCAGAGTGCAGCACTGCGAGGCCGAAGCCGACGCAGCCGAGGCAGCGCAGCTCGCGATTGCGGATGCCGTGCACGAAGCCGATCGCCGCGAGCACGTAGAGCACGAGCTCGTACCGCGCGCCGAGCGCGAGGTAGTACCACCACGCCTTCTCGTGCCCGCCCGCGCTGGTGCCCTTCTCGGTCCAGCCGAGGTATGCGCGCGCCGAACGTGCGAGCGCATCGACGACGCCGTTCGGATCGCGGAACAGACCGGTGAACATCACGACGTGGATCGCTGCCATGACGGCGAGCACGCCGAGCGCATGCAAGAGCACGCGGCGGCGGAACGAGTGTCCGAGGATCACGAACGCGCGCGCCCGCGTGCTCTCGACGATCGTCTCGACCGCGAGCCATAGACCAAACACGCCGACGAACAGGATCGTCGTCTCCTTCGTCGCGATCATGCCCGCGAGCGCGGCACCGGCAACGTACAGCCAGCCCGCGCGTCCGCTCGCGACCCACCGCAGCACGCTCAGCGTGACGAGCACGCCGAACGCCGCGAACAGCGTCTCGTGGATCGCGTAGCGCGCGTAATAGACGAGCGTCGGCGAGGTGGCGAGCACGCCGATCGCGACGAGCGAGGTCGCTTCCCCGAGGCGGCGTCGGAGCAGGAGTGGTGCTGCGCAGAGCACGGCACCGATCACGGCGCACGTGATGCGCAGCTCGTAGAGCCCGAAGCCGAACGTCTCGCGCGCGGCAACGAGGAGATAGAAGTAGGCGGGGCCGTGAAAGTTCTGCGGTTGGTACGGGTAGTAGCCGAGCTCGCGGATCCGCTCGACCATCCATCCGTTGACGCCCTCGTCGTGATGCGGCGGGCGGTCACCGAGGAACAGCACGCGGACGACGAGCGCGAGCACGAGCAGGACTGCGACGGCCAGCCAACGTCTGCGAGACATGTGGCGAACGTCAGCAAGCTTGGTGCCGAGGTTGCAAGCGCAACGTGCGTGCAGCTCTCCAGGCTCGTGCGCCAGGTGACCTCGAGCACGATCGCGACCACGCTCGATCTCGTGCTGCTCGTCGCGCTCGTCCACGTCGCGAACCTTCCGCCCACGATCGCGGGGACGGTTGGCGCGATCGGCGGGGGCTGCGCCAACTTCGCGATCGGTCGCATCTGGGTGTTCGAGGCGCGCGGCTCCGTCGTCGGGCAAGCGGTCGGTTACGCCGTGCTCGTGGTCGGTGGCGGCGCGCTGATCAATGGCGCGATCGTCGGCGGCCTGGCAGCGGCCGGTGTTCCTCTCGTGATCGCGAAGGTGCTCGCGGTCGGACTCGTGATGATCGCCTGGACGTACCCGGTGTGTGGGCGGATCTTTCGGCGCCGCTTCGCTGCGGGCGCTGGCCTGCAGTGCGGGCCGCGGCCCGCGGTCACGCTTCCGTGATCGGCTCGGCCGGCGTCGCGTCGAGTGCACGCAGCGCATCGGCGAGGACCGGTGTGGCCTGCCCCGCGAGCAAACGCGTCGCGTGTGCGAGGAGGTCGTCCGCGTGCGCGGGCTCACCGCGGCGGCGGGCCTCCCGCGCGAGTGCGATCCACGAGGTCGCCGCGATCACGGCCTCACCCGCGCCGGTCGCATGGTGCGCGATGCGAGCGAGCCAGCCGACGATGTTCGCGGCGCGATTCGCGAGCCAGTAGGCGAGTGCGCGGTGATGGACGAGCTGTCGTTCGTCGGCGGTGTAGTGATAGATCGCGTCCTGCAGCGAGGCGTCATCGAGCTCGTACCACCCGTTGCGCTCGATCATCAGGTGATCGCGAACCAGCGAGGCAAGGCGCGCTTCGATATCAGAGACGCGCGTCACGGCGCCGAGCTCGTCGGCGGAGAACCGCGGACCGAGCGCCGCGCACATGCGGACGAGCGGCGCGAGCTCCGGCGGAAGATCCTCGAGCGCACGCATCGCGAGCCACTCGGCGCCGGGCGGTACGAGCAGCGTGTCGAGCTCGTCCGCGGCCACGTACCAGTCATCGCCGCCGGCATGGCGTCGCACGGCGCCGCGCCGCTTGATATCGAGCGCGAGCGCGACGAGCAGGGCGGGGTTGCCCGTGCCCCGAATCGCGAGGCGCTCGATCAGCACGTCGGGGATCAGATGTGCCGGACGGAGCAGCTCGCGCAGCAGCGAGCTCGCGTCCGGGTACGACAGCGGCGGCAATTCGATCGCGATCTGGTGTGCCGCTCCGTCGAGTACCTCGAAGATCGGATCGCGGCTGACGACGATCCGCGCGACGCCGAGATCGGGGCGGATCAAGGCGCTGCGGACCTGTACCGAGAAGTGCTGCACGTCGTCGAGCGCGACGATCGTCCCGCGTGCACCCGCTCGCTGCAGTGCCCCGACGAGGGCACCGCCACCGAGCGCTTCGATCAGGCGCACGTCGTCGGGGCGATCGCCCGCGAGCCGGCGGCGAGCGCGGAGTGCGAGGACGTCGCGGCCGGCCCCTCGCAGCCGCTCGACGATCGCGTCGATGACGCGCGTCTTGCCGCTGCCCTCCACACCACTGATGCCGATCAGCACCGAGGGGCTCGCGGTCAGCTCGCCGACGAGCGTCCGGATGATCGGCTCGCGACCGACCAGCGTCGGGACGCCGCGCGTGTCGGTGACGTCGGTCTGCTCGCGCTGCGTGACGCGAAAGAAGCCGGCGATCTCGGCTTCGGTCACGCCCGTCGAGATCGCGCGCGCAGCGGCCGCCGTGAGCACGAGGCCTGCGAACGGCACGCGCGGCAACCAACCGTCCACCTGGTCGATCTCGCCGCCGTAGACGGTCTGCTTGCCCTGGACCGATCGCCGCACCAGCGCGGTCGTCGTGTGCAGCACGATCCGCGAACGCTCTCGCACCAGCGCGAGGCACGCAGCGAGCGCGACGGTCATCGGCGCGTCGTGGTTCTGCGTGAACGCCGCGAGGATGCCTTCACCCCGCTGCCGCACGACGATGCCTTGCACGTCCGTGATGGCGCGCGTGATCGCGAGCGGATCGCCGCCGTCGATCATCGCGAGCACGACGGGCGCCTGGATGCCGATCGGCTTGATCGGGTTCGCGCTCGCGCGATTGCCACCAACACCGCGGAGCGTTCCGATCTGAGCGAGCGCGCGTGAGAGGCCGGCTTGGAGCTCGTCGGCCGTCCTCGGCCGCGACTCGACGGTCTTCGCGAGACACGCGTGCACGAGGTCGTCGAGCTCCTGCGGAATCTCGCGGAGCTCGCGGATCGATGGCGGTCGCACGACCTGGTGTTGATACTCGATCGCCTTGCGCTCGCCGACGAACGGCGGCTGGCCCGTCAGCATCTCGAACGCGACGACGCCGAACGAATACAGATCCGCGCGGTGATCGACGACGCCACCCGTTCGAATCTGCTCGGGCGCGAGGTAGTGCACGGTGCCGACGACGCAGCCGATCTGCGTCAGGTTCTGGTTCTGCGTGCGGAGCGGCTTCACGAGTCCGAAGTCGAGCAGGCGCACGCCCTTGGGACTGATCATGACGTTCTCGGGCTTGAAGTCGCGATGCACGTAGCCCGCCTGGTGGAGCGCGGACAGCGCCGCGGCGATCCGCGTCAAGAGCGCGAGGATCTCGCCGAGCCCACCGCGGCCACCGTTGCGCGACATCCATGCCGCGAGCGTCTCGCCGGGCACGTGCTCCATGATCACGTACGGGCGGTCGTGAAGCTTGCCGTGCTCGAGATACGCCGGCGTGTTCGGTGGCCCGAGCGCGCGCAGCACGTCGGCCTCGACCTCGAACCGCGCGTGCACGTCACGCTGGTGAAAGCGCCCGAGCTTCATGATCGCGGGCGTGCCCGCACGCTCGACCGCATAGACCACCGAGGTTCCGCCCGTCGCGACGTGACGACCGAGCTTCCAGCCATCGGGCGCGACGACATCTGCCTCGACTTCTGCAACGTCGACAATCGAGCTGGGGCGGCCATGGACCGCGCAATCTCCGTTCGGCGGGAACCGCCGCTGGCACCGAGGGCAGCGAACCACGCGCCGAGCTTACTGCATGGGCCTGGCTGGGGTAACGTGCCCGCGTGAGCGAGGGGAAATCAGACACCCGATTGATCGTCGAGGCGCGCGAACTGCGGTTCCCTCGGTATCGCCTCACGGTCACGGACGGTCCGGATCGCGGACGGTCGATCGAGGGCGCCGCCGAGGAGCTCTCGGTCGGCACCGGCGACGCGAACGATGTCGTGCTGACCGACAGCACCGTCTCGCGACATCACATCTCGATCGCGCCCACGCAGCGCGGGCACCTCGTCCGCGATCTCGGCAGCACGAACGGCACCGCGATCAATGGCGTGATCATCGAGCGCGCGTATCTCGCGCCGAACGCCACGATCGCGATCGGCGATACGCGCATTCGCTTCGAGGCGATCGGTGGCGTCGCAGCCGCATCACTCTCGACGGAGAGTCGCTGGGGCCGCGCGCTCGGAACGAGCGAGGCGATGCGCCGCATCTTCGCGATGCTGCCGCGGCTCGCCGAGGCCGACGCCACGATCTTGCTCGAGGGCGAGACCGGCACCGGCAAAGGCTTGCTCGCATCGGCGATCCACGAGGCGAGCCCGCGCGCGAAGGGGCCGTTCATCGTCGTCGATTGCGGATCGATTCCGCCGAACTTGATCGAGAGCGAGCTGTTCGGCCACGAGAAGGGCTCGTTCACCGGCGCGACGTCGGCGCGCGCCGGCGCGTTCGAATCGGCGCGCGGCGGCACGGTGTTCCTCGACGAGATCGGCGAGCTGCCGCTCGATATGCAGCCGAAGCTGCTGCGCGCGCTCGAGGAGCGCCTCGTCAAGCGCGTCGGCGGCAACGAGCAGATCAAGCTCGACATCCGGATCATCGCCGCGACCAACCGCGACCTGCGCTCGGAGATCAACCGCGGACGCTTTCGCTCCGATGTCTACTACCGGCTCAACACGTTCCGGCTGCGCGTCCCGCCGCTTCGCGAACGGCGCGCAGACATCGCGCTGCTCGTCGCGCATTTTTACAGCCAGCTTGCACCGGGCGATCAGCCACCGGCGGAGCTCATCGCAGACTTCGCGCGACACGACTGGCCGGGCAACGTTCGCGAGCTGCGCGCCGCCGTCGAGCGTACCGTGCTGCTCGGCGATCCGACGGTGTGGCGGGAAATCTCGGAGGAGAGCGTTCCGGATGTCGCGCCGCCGGTCGTGCCGGCTGGTGAAGATCCGCGCTTCGCAAACGGCGTGTCCTTCCGCGCGGCGAAGGAGCGCGCGGTCGCCGAGTGGGAACGCGAATACGTTCGCGCGCTCAGTAACGCACACGAAGGAAATCTCTCTCGCGCGGCGCGTGCGGTGCGCATGGATCGGAACCACTTACGCGAGCTCCTCGTGCGCCATCGAATCCGCGTCGACGATACCTGACTGACTTTGGGTCAATGTGTTAACCTCGTCGGCGATGGACGAGCGCACGCGTCCGCTCTCACCTCGTGTCGCGGCCCAGCAAACCGGGCGCGAGCTCTGCGCAGGTGAGAACGTCGGTCCCTGGATCGTGACGCGCGCACTCGCGCGCGGTGGGTTCGGCACCGTCTACGAAACGCATCACGAGCGCTCGCGACAACCGGCGGCGCTCAAGCTCCTGCACGCGCACCTGTCGACGTCTGCCGAGATGCTCGCGCGGTTCGATCGCGAGATCCAGGTCATCGGTCGCCTGCGCCATCCCAATATCATTCCGCTGATCGACGCGGGCTTCAGCGACGACCATCGTCCGTATCTCTGCATGGAGCTCCTCGACGGCGAGGACCTCACGAAGCGCATCGAGCGTGCGGGCGCGCTGCCTGCCGAGACGGCATATGCCGTCTTCGACCCGCTGTGCGACGCGCTCGCGATGGCGCACCAGCTCGGCATCGTGCATCGCGATCTCAAGGCAGCGAACGTCGTGATCTGTCGCCCGCCGCCGGGCGCGCAGCTCGGGCGCGTCGTGCTCCTCGACTTCGGCATCGCGAAGCTCTCGGATGCGCTCGCGCCGGAGCTGACGGCGACGCACCAGTCACTCGGCACACCCGCGTGCATGGCGCCCGAGCAGATCCAAGGTGCGCGCGCCGACGCACGCACGGACATCTACGCGCTCGGCGGCCTCTTGTTCCACATGCTGACCGGCGGCATGCCGTTTCAAGATCCGTCGGCGACGATGTGCCAGTACCTGCATCTTCACGCGCGCCGACCGCGCGCGTCGTCGGTCGTTGAAGTCTCGCCGCGCCTCGACGACGTCATCTCGCGCGCGATGGCGATCGATCCGGCCGAACGTTTTCCCGACGTCACCACGATGCTCGCGGCCGTCCGCGTCGCGCTGCATGACGGCCCGACCGCCGCTGAGGTCACGCACGGCGAGGCGATCGCGATCTCGATCAGCGTCGTCGACCGCACGGGCGGCGCGCAGCTCGACGCGGCGCTGCTCGACGACCTGGAGAGCGTCTTACCGGCGAGCGAGCGCTTCTTGTCGCTCTCGGGGTTCACGCTCGGGATCGATCTCGGAACGCGCGCGATCTTCGTCGCGCGGGCGACGCCGGCGCGCGAGCCGTTGCACATCGCGCTGGCGGCGTGGAACCACCTCGAACAGCGGCCCGGGCGCGATCCGCGCGTCCAGGTCGGCATCGCCGTGCACCGGGAACAAGCGACGTTTGTCGGCGAAGAGGTCCGGGCCCCGACGCTGCTGCGACCCGGCAGCTGGCAGTTGCCGGAGGAAATCGAAGGCGTGTGGGTCACCTGCGCGCTCGACCCGAGCGCGCCAGCGGGCCGCCGCTTGCGCTAAAGATTTTTCTCGCGTTCGCCTGAACCGTACTTACCATCGGGTTCGTGCTGATTCCGATCGGTCACGACCGTGGGGTGTGGCGCATGCCGTACGTGACGCTCGGCATCATCGCCGCGTGCACGCTGGTCCAGCTCTACGCGTCGTTCGCGGCCCCGAGCGTCCGCGACGTCCTCAGGAACCCGGAGCTGCTCGACCAGATTCCGATCATCCGGTGGGGTTATCAGACCGGCAGTGGCGCCGACCCGAACCTCGTGCTCTCGGCGTTCGTGCACGACGGATGGTTTCACCTCATCGGCAACATGCTCTTCCTTTGGCTCGCCGGATCGGCCGTCGAAGATCGCTGGGGACACGTCCGGTTCGCGATCTTCTATCTCCTCGGTGCCGCTGCCGCGACGTACGTGTTCTCGGCGGTGCACGACGGCCCGGCGATCCTCGTCGGCGCATCGGGTGCGATCACCGCGACGATGGGCGCGTTCCTCGTCCACTTCTCGAGCACCGAGATCCGGTTCTGGTACTTCATCATGTTTCGCACCGGCACGTTCGAGCTGCCCGCCTGGTTCGCGCTGCCGCTCTGGCTCCTCGATCAGCTGCTGTGGGCGTACCTGACCGAGGCGCACGGCTTCGCGACCGGCACCGCATACACCGCACATATCGGCGGGTTCGCATTCGGGCTCGGTGCCGCATTCCTGATGCGGCGGTTCTTGCCTCCCGAGGAGGGCGAGGAGGAGCGCGTCTATCACCCGCATGCCGCTGCTGCGCCCGCCGCCGTTGCAACGCCCGGTGATCGCCACAGCCAGCTCGTCGCCGCGATCGAATCGCGCGACCTCGGCACCGTGCGCATGCTCGGATCGCGGACGATCCTCGACGCCGCGCGCGAAGGCGACCAGCAGCGGGTTCTCGACGTCGCGAAGGCGATGCTCGCGAAGCTCGAGCGCCTGCCGCTCACCGACGGTGCATTCGTCGCCGCCGCGAACGCCGCCGACGAGCTCGGCGATCAGCCGACGTTCGTCCGGCTCGCCGAGGCCGTGATCGCCGAACACCCGGGCTCGAGCCAGATCCCGAAAACGATGTGGCGCCTCGCCGAGCTTCGCCGCGATGGCGGTGATGTCGATGCCGCGATCGAGCTACTGCGGACGCTCGCCGTGCGATTCCCACGCGACGCACACGGGCAGCGCGCCCAGCAAGCACTGGATGGTCGCGGCCTGAGCTAGGCTCGCGCCATGTCGAAGACGCACTCGCCTGGCTTCCTCAAGATCGTCGAGGAAGCGAAGCAGAAGATCCGCGAGACGACGATTCCCGTGGTCGCGGATCGGCTCGCGCGGGGCGACAAGTTCCACTTCGTCGACGTGCGCGAAGATGACGAGTATCGCGCGGGCCACGCACGCGGCGCGGTGCACATCGGCAAAGGCGTGATCGAGCGCGACATCGAGACCAAGATCCCGGCCAAGGACGACGAGATCGTCGTCTACTGCGGCGGCGGCTTTCGCTCCGCGCTGGCTGCCGAGGTGCTCGGACGCATGGGCTACACGAACGTTCACTCGATGGACGGCGGCATGCGCGGCTGGCGCGAAGCGAAGCTGCCCGAGGAGACATCGTGACGCTGCGCCCGCACGTCGCGCATGCGGGCGCGCTCGTACGCGACATCGTTCCCCTCGCCGGTGGCGGGTACGCGCTGCTCACGAAGCAGGGGATCCAGATCCTCGACGAGAAGCTCTCGCGGCGCGCCGTGATCGAAGGCGACAGCGAAAGCACGCTCGTCGCGCTCTCGGACGATCGATTCCTGATCCACGGCACCTTGCTGTCGTGGCTCTACGAGGGCAAGCTCGGCGGCGCGATCGCGCGCGTGGAGATCGGCGAAGGCATGGTGCGCCCGGTCGCCGCGACCGCGTCGGGCTTCCACGCGTTCACGTCGAACCACGTGCTCGTCGACCACGAGGGCACGCGCAGCTTCGTGACGCCCGAGGGCAAACATGCGCACGGCGGCGCGGTGTGGCGCGGTGGCTCCGCTGTCGCCGGCTACGCCGGCCTCGCGATCCTCGCCGCCGACGGCTCGGTCGTCGCGACGGCGAACGAGTCGCTGTCGTCGTGGCCCGTCGCATTCGCGAACGGCATCGCCGTGCCGGGCCGTGACGACGTCGTGCTGTTCGACAGCGCGGCGCGTGTGATCGGCCGCATCCCGTACGCGGGGTCGAGCGACGGGCTCGTGCCGTTTCAGGACGGCGTCCTCGCGATCACGACCTACGACGATGCGACCGCGTCCGTGCTCGCGTACTGGGTGAGTGAAGGTGACGAGGCCATCGAACGCTGGACGGTCGAGCTCGCGGGACACATGCAGGCGCCGATGCCGTTCGGCGATCGCATCGCGCTCGCGTCGTACGTCAGCGGCCTCCGCATCTTCGATGCCGCGGGCGGCGAGCTCGCCGCGCTGCCGACGACCAAGATCGTCGACGACGTGGCCGCGTTCGGCGGCGGCATCGCGGTCAGCGTGCGCGACAATCCGCAAGTCTTGTGGTGGCGTCCGGGCGAGGCGCTCGCGACGCTCGATCACGACGGGTCGGCCGACAAGCTGCGCACAGTGCCCGCAGGGCTCATCACGTCGGAAAGCAACGTTCTGTTTTTGTGGCGCACCGACGAGCAGGGACCGGAGTGGACGCCGGTCACGTCGCCCTTGCCGATGAACGTGCCGATCGTCGTTGGTGGCGGTGCTGTCACGATCACGGCGGCCGGGCGGTTCGCGCTCCGCGGCGTGACGCCGAAGGGGCAGTCGCGGCGCATCAGTCCCGAGGCTGCGTGGCGGCCCCTCACCACACGCGATGAAGCCGCGCGCCTCATGGAGCGGCTCGTCGGGCGAACGTTCGACGGTCCGCTGCCGGCGCTCTCGGACGCCGTCATCCTCTACGAGGTCGAGGCCCAGCTCTCGCAGCTCCCGCTCGCCGAGACCGTGGACCTCTACGGCCGCACGCTGTTCGCGCAGAGCACCCTCGACGAACGCACGCTCCAGTACGCGAGCCACGCCCGCGGCAGCTTCTTTGAAGAGCTCGGGCAAGCGCTCGGGACCTCGGGCCGCGTGCTGCTCGCCGCCGTGAAGTCGCGCAAGCTGAAGCTCGAACCTCCGCGCCCGATCGCCGGTTACGACTACCTCGGCACGTTCACGACGTCGGGCGACCTCACCGTTTCGGACCCTTGCTACATCGGCAAGAAGCAGAACCCGTCGTTCCCGCTGACGCTCAAGGTGCAAGGCCTCGAGGGTGTGTGGCACGCGTTCGCGCGCGGCGGTGCCGGCGACGATCGCGATCGCAACGCGGAAGCCGTCTTCATCCACGACGACGGCTTCGAGGTCTACGCGAACGAGCTGATCGGCTCGATCGGCGTCGACTCCGGCACCGCCGGCGTGTTCGACAAGAAGTGCCCGAAGCGCGACGACAACGTCGTGCTCGAGGAAGGCACGTTCGCGGCGCTCGGTGCCGTGGTCTCCACCGGCTACGGTGACGGCTTCTACGCCGTGCTCGCAGGAAAAGCGAAGGGCAAGGTGGCGAAGATCCGCATCCACTTCATCGGCGATGACCTCGAAACCGATCGTTCGATGCCGAAGTCCACCGCACAGGCCAAGCCGTACAGCGCATCGCAAAAGTTCGCGATGGGCGACACGCTCGATCACGTGAAGTTCGGACGGGGCTCCGTGGTTCGCGTCGGTGGCGACGGCAAGGTCGACGTGCGGTTCGCCGACGGGATTCGCACGCTCGTCCACGCGAAGAAATAAGCGCTTCGATAAGCAGTCACTAAGTTGCCGGTGTTGCTGGCCGCAGGTATCTGAAGAGACGCGCGGCCGGGCGCGCGCAGGGCGCTAACATGAGCGAGGACAAGGCAGTCGAACCGAAGGGCGCGACCGGCGCGGGCCGCGGCGTCCTCTACATCTCGTTCGCGAAGTTCTACTTCATGCTCGCGGGCATGATCGTGCAGTTCCGGCTGCCCGCGATCCTCACGCGCTCCGCGTTCGGCAGCTACAACGTCCTCGCGAGCGTCACGTCGTTCGTGAACAACGTCCTCGTCACGGGCACGATCCAGGCGGTCTCGCGATTCTCCGCGCAGAACCCGGGCAACGAGCGCGCGGTCCAGCACGCCGGCCTGCGCATGCACGTGCGGCTCGGCCTCCCGGTCGCGGTCGTGTTCGTCGCTGCCGCGCCGCTGGTCTCGCACTTCGTGCTCTTCGACGAGTCGAAGACCGCGCCGCTGATGCTCGCGGGACTGATCGTGGGCGGGAACTCGTTCTATGCCGTGTTCGTCGGCACCGCGAACGGCATGCACCAGTTCCACAAGCAGGCCGGCCTCGACATCACGTTCGCGACGATCCGCAGCATCGGCCTCCTCGGCATGGCGATGGCGGGCCTCGGCGTGATCGGCGTGATCGGCGGCTGGGCCGCGGCGGTCGGCATCATCCTGTGCGCCTCCGCGATCTGGGTCGGCATGCCGAAGCAAGGCGGCGTCGAGAAGCTGCCGGTGAAGCCGCTGCTCCAGTACTTCGCGAGCGTCGCGCTCTACCTCACGCTGTTCAACGCGCTGATGTTTGCCGACGGCATCCTGATCAAGCGCATCACGACCGTCTATTTCCAGGACCACGCGAAGGAGCTCGCGGCGAGCCTCGGCCACATGCCGTGGGCCCAGGCCGTGACAGGCTACCGCGCGGACCCGAGCGTGCTCGCCGACGTCCAGGTCGCGTACTACGCGGCCGTGCAAAACGTCGCGCGGCTCTCGTATCAGGCGATCATCGCGGTGACGTTTGTGGTGTTCCCGCTCGTCTCGCGCTCGACGTTCACGGAGGACAACGAGACGACGAAGCGGTACATCCGAGTCACCGCGCGTTATTCGCTGATCTTCGCGATGGCGATCGCGGTCGTGATGGCGGCGAATCCCGCCGACGTCCTCGGTCTCATCTACGCGCCCGACTACGTCGAGAAGGGGACCGCGGCGGTCTTGCCGCTCGCGTTCGGCAACGTCGCGTTCAGCGTGATCGCGATCAACGGCACGATCTTGAACAGCGCGGGCTACACGCGCGCGGCGATCGTGATCGCGGCGACGACGCTCGCGATCGCGATCATCGGCAACATGATCGCGATCCCGATGGCCGTCGATGACGGGCTCGTGTTGCCGGTCGCCGCGACGGTGACGGCAGGCGCGATGCTGTTCGGCGCGCTCGCGTCGGGCGCCGTGCTCTACAAGAAGCTCGGTGCGTTCTTGCCGCTCGCGAGCATCGTGCGGATCGCCATCGCGACGGGCGCCGCGCTCGTGGTCGGCCGGTTCCTGCCGCTGCACGGCAAGCTGATGACGCTCGTCGAGGCGTGCATCGTCGGGCTGACGTTCCTCGTCACCCTCGTCGCGACGCGCGAGCTCGGCAAGCGAGACCTCGACGCGATCAAAGCAGTCCGAAAGAAACGCGCAACAGGAGGAGACCCGCCATGAAGTGGACCGGAATCGTGCTCGTGCTCGCGGCGGCCTGTGCCCCTCGCCAGCAAAATACCGAGACGCTCGCGGAATCGATCCGCAGCTTCAACGAAGGCGTGCGCTGGCAGCGCTACGAGGTCGCAGCCGTCTCGATCCCACCGCGCGAGCGCTCGAAGTTCGTCGAGATGATGGACGAGCGCGCCGAAGATCTGAAAATCACCGACTACGAGATCGTCCGCGTCGACCGGCGGAACGATAAAGAGGCGAGAGTCCACGTGAAGGTGTCCTGGTACATGGACAACGAGGGCACGCTCCACGAGACCCACGCGATGCAGACCTGGCAGCGCAAGGGCAAGGCCTGGCTGATGGTGGACCAGACCCGGCACCGGGGCGACGAGATGCCGGGCCTGCTCGAGCGGCTGCGGGACGAGGATGTCGAGGCCGACGAGGACCCCGAGACCGCCGCCAAGATGCCTTGATTCGGCCCACGACTCCCCACACTTCTGGCCCCACCGTCGGCCGCGCTCCCGGCGGGTCGCCGACCCCACCCTGGACGGGGTAACATCGTCGGGCCGGTGTCGCAGAGCGACTTTGTTACCCGTGGCCAGGCTCTGGTCACTGCTGGTCAATACCAGGAGGCCGTGAAGGTCTGCCGCCTTGGTTTGCTCGGCCGTCCGACGACCGTCGAAGGTCGCGTCGTGCTCGGGCAGGCGCTGCTCGCGCTCAAGCGGTTCGACGAGGTGCTCGCCGAGATGCGGGTCGCGCTCGAGCTCGATCACACGTCGATCGCTGCGCAGGTCTTGAAGGGCGAGGCGATGCTGCGCAAGGGCGACTCGCTGGGGGCGATCGAGGTGTTCCAGCGCGTGCGCACGCTGGCGCCGACGGACACGCGCGTCGCGCAGCTGCTCGAGGAAGCGGAGCGCGCGTTGGGCCGCCCGCGGATGTCGGCGGTGCATCCCGCGGTCGGCTTCATCTCGCCGGGCCCGCCCGCGGGCAATCCGCAGTTCGCGACGCGCGCGTACGTCCCGCACGCCCACGACGAAGAAGACACCAATCCCGCCGAAGAAGGCGACGAAGACACCGGCGGTAGCTTCACGCGGCCGACGTCGCTCGCTGCACCGCCCGCGATCAAGCGCAGCGCGCCGGTTGCGGCACAGCAGCAGCCGCTGTTCGGTCACGCGTCGCCGCCGGCGCAGGTCTCGTTTGGTGATGCGACGCCTCCGCCGGCCGTGCTCTCGGTCGGCGATCGGTCCGGCACGGTCGAGGTCGATCCCGAGCTCGACGGTGTCGAGATCGGGGACGATGACTTCGGCGATATCGCGTCGCCGCCGGTCGGCGGCAAGCGCGCGAAGGCCGCGGCCGGTTCGCGCGGTGCGGTGCTCCCCGGGTCGCGCTCGCCGAAGCCGCAGCAGAAGAAGAAGGGCCCGCAAAAAGAGGTCTCGACGGTCGAGCTCGATGACGACGAGATGGTCGAGGTCGACGACACGCACGACCCGATGCCGATGAAGCGCCCGAGCCAGAGCGCGGTGCGCGCGGCGGTGAAGATGCCATCGGGTCCGCTCGACGCGGGGCCTCGGACTTCGCCGGCCGCGAATCGCCCGACCGCACATCAGCCGGTCGTCGCGCCACCGCCGCACCTCGCGCAGATGATCGCGAACCAGCCGCACGTGATGCAGATGCAGCAGGCGCGCCCGAACAATTCGGCGCTGCCGACCGCGGTCGCCGCCGTTCCGCCGCTACCGCCGCAGTTCGCGCCCGCGGCGAATCCCTTCGCGCAGACGATGATGCCGATGGGGCAGCCGATGCAGCAGCCGCTGCCGAGCCCTGCGGCCGCGATGCCCACGATGGCGCTCCATCCGCAATGGCCGGCGCCGAACCAGCAGCTCTCGGCGGCGCAGATGCAGAGCGCCGACGCTGTCGACGCGATGTTCGGCAACGGCGATCCGGCGTGGTCGCAGCGCGCCGCGGCGAACGAAGCGACCGCACAGCCGCAACCACCGCCGATCGATCCCGCGTTCGCGGCGATGCTCGACCAAATTCCTGCCGTCGGACCGAACGACTCGGTGCAGAGCCAGTCGAACGCGAAGGCGATGAAGACCGGCGTGCGGCGCGGGCGCTCGAAGCTGCAGATCATGCTCTGGGTCTTTGTCGGCGCGCTCGTGATCGGCGGCGGTGTTGGTGTCGGTTTCAAGATCCGCCAGATGCGGCTCGACAAGCAGATCGAGCAAGCGCGCGAGCAAGCGGTCGCGCTCGCGAAGCTCGACACCTGGGTCGGCTGGGTCGGCGCGCGCGATCGGCTCGCTGGGATCGCGCAGGCATCGGATACGCCCGACAACCGCGCGGCCCTCGCGCGGACGCGCGCGCTCGTCGCGTACGAGTTTGGCGATGGGTTCGCCGAAGCAAAGGCCGCGCTCGACATGCTCCCCGAGGGCGGGCTCGACGCCACGCTCGCACGCGCGTACGTCGCGCTCGCGCAAGGCGATGCGAAGGCAGCACGCGCGGCGGCCGATGCCGCGGCCCAGACGAATGCCGAAGACGCGGCCGTCCTCTACGTGACGGGCCAGGCGCAGCTCCTCGCCGGTGACACGAAGGCCGCGATCAGCACGCTCAAGAAAGCGGTCGATAAAGAAGTGCGGCCGCTACACGCGCTCGGCCTCGCGCGCGCGTACGGCGTCGCCACGCAGTGGGACGAAGCGATCGCGAGCACCGACCGCGCGATCGCGCTGTCACCGGATCATCCCGGCGGCATCATCGAGCGCGCGATGCTGAACGCCGCCGCGGGCCGCATCGTCACCACGAACACGCTCGGTCAGGAGCTGCGCGGTCAGCTCGAGAAGGTGGTCGCCGAAGGTGCCAAGCCCCCCGCCGACCAGACGCGCGGCGTCTCGCCGGCACAGGTCGCGTACGCGGACCTCGCGCTCGCGCGGGTCGACTACGCGCGCGGTGACATCAACGCCGCGCAGCAGGACGTGAAGAACGCGCTCGCGATCAACCACGACGAGCTACGGTTCGCCGAGGAAGTCGTCGACACCGTCTACGCGACCGGCTCGCTCGCGCAAGCGCGCACCGCTGCCGAGACCGTGCTGACGCAGTGGCCGGACAGCCGGCGCGCGCGCACGACGCTCGCCGAGGTCTTCCTCGCACAGGGCAAGAACATCGAGGCGCTCGACGTCCTCGCGAAGATGACCGAAGCGCAGCTCGATCCGCGCGCGTTCGCGGTGCGTGCGAAGGCGCGGCTCGCGAACGGAGATCCCGAAGCGGCGAAGAAAGACTACGACGAGGCGCTCAAGCGCTCGCCGATGCTCGAGGCTGCGCTCGTCGGTCGCGCGTGGCTCGACCTCGAGTCGAACGACGTCGATGCCGCGCGCAAGCGCATCGAGCCGCGCTACAAGGACACCTCGCCGCCGGCGATCGCCGCGGTCTACGCCGCGATCCTGCGCGCTTCGCAGGAGACCGGCTCGCGCGACAAAGCGAAGGCGATCCTCGAGAACGCGGTCAAGGGCGGCTCGCCTTCGCTCGAGAACGCGCGCGCGTACCTCGAGCTCGCGCGCCTCTATCGCGACATGGGCGGCGTCGAGAACTTCCGCGCGGCGCGCGCGGCCTACGAACAGGCGGCGCGGCTCCCCGAAGCGCGCCTCGAGAGCGCGCTGCTCCTGATCGATGACGGTGCGCCGCAAGGCGGCCGCGACACGCTCGAGCTCCTCCTCAAGGACGCGGGCGATCGCGCGAACGCACCGCTCCTGATCGAGGTCGTGCGCGCGCGCATGCTCGTCGGCGATCACGCCGGCGCCAACGCGCTGTTCCCGCAGATCGAGAAGGCGCAGGGCCTCGTGAAGTGGCAGCTCGATCGCGAGCGCGGCCGCTACGCGCTCCGCAAGGCCGACTATACGGGCGCTGCGGCATACTTGCTAAAGGCGATCGAGGACTGCGGCGACGACGCGGAGACGTTCCTGCTCGCCGCCGACGCCGCCTCCGACGGCAAGCAGACCAAGCTGCTCGATCGCGTCAAGGCGCTCGCGCCGAAGAAGCTCAAGGGCCGCCCCGAGGGGCTCATCGTCGACGGCAAGATCGCGCTCGTCGAGGGCGACAACGATGCCGCGGCCGTCGCGTACGAACAGGCGGGCAAGGCGTTCGAGGCCGACAAGGCGAGCGCGCGCCGCGTGGCGCAGGCAACGTTTGGCCGGGCCGTCGCTGCCTATTACATGAAGAACGACCCGGCCGCGCGGAACGGGTTCGAGTACGTGATCGCGCAGGACCCGGCGATCTTCCCGGCGTATCTCTACCTCGGCGACATGGTGAAGGAGCGCGACCCGAAGCGCGCGCTCGAGCTCGCGCGCAAGGCCGTGCAGTACAACCCGGACCTCGTCGAGGGTTGGGTCATGCTCGGCACCGTCGCGTCGCGGCTCAAGGACAAGAAGCTGCGCGCCGAGGCGATCACGAAGGTCGGCGAGCTCGCGCCGAACAGCGAAGCGCTCCGCACGCTGCAGAGCCAGCCGTAGCTACGTCATCATGATGACGACGGCGGCCGCCGCGCCACCGGCGAGCAGCACCAGGATGATGAGGATCAGGACCCAGTTGGGTTTCCCGTCGCCATCCTTCTTGTGAACACCGGTGCGCTCGGGCTCGAGCATCTGCTCGAGCGACTCGAGCTCGCCCGGCGCAGGCGTGTGCTGGTTCGTGGGAACTTTGCTCTTGTTCGGCGGCGGCCGGGTGGGGCGCTTGATCTTCTGGCCGCGATCGGGCGCCGGCTGTTGCGCCGTCTGGCCGCCGGAGAGCAGCTCGCCGGTCCAGTTCGCCGTGTTCACGAATGCGTTCGGGTCGAGGCTCGTCGAGCCTTCGGCGCCGTTACTCGGCGAGCCGTCATCCTCGACGAGCGACGTCATCTTCTTCATCTCGTCGAAGATCAGCGCGTCGATCAGCGATTCCTTCGGCTCGGCCGATCGCTTGCGCATCATGTCGACCTGCGTGTCTTTCACGAGGATCGAGATGTCGCGCGCGGTGACCTTCATGCGCCGCGAGAACAGATACTGCGCGAGCGCGTCGCCGAGATCGTTCGCGGTCTGGTAGCGCTCCTCGGGATCGCGGGCGAGCGCCTTGCGCACGACCTGCTCGAGCTCGGACTCGACGTCGGAGTTGATCGCGGCGATCGAGGGGACGCGCGCCTGGCGCACGAGCTCGACGGTCTGGTAGTCGGTGTCGCCGTAGAACAGGCGACGGCTGGTGAGCAGCTCGAACAGGATGATGCCGACCGCGAACACGTCCGCGCGGTGGTCGACCTCGAGCCCGCTCGCCGCCTCGGGCGAGAGGTAGCTGAACTTGCCCTTCACGACGCCCGGGTCCGTCGACTCGACCGCGCTATTCGCCTTCGCGAGGCCGAAGTCCACGAGCTTGATCTCGCCGTTCTTCGACAGCAGGATGTTCGGCGGCGAGATGTCGCGATGGACGATCCCGAGCGGCTCGTTCGTCTCCGGGTGCTCGAGCGAGTGCGCGTACGTGAGCGCCTTGCAGCACTCCATCATCATGTAGATGGTGTGCGCGACCTCGATGCGCTTGCTCTTCGCCTTCTGGCGCTCGATGAGCGACTTGAGGTTGCACCCATCCACGAACTCCATCACGAGGAAGTACGCGTTGTCGGGCGTCCTCGAGATGTCGAAGACCTGGACGATGTTGGCGTGCTGGAGGAACAGCGACAGCCGCGCCTCGTCGAGGAACATCGAGACGAACTTCTGGTTCTTGGTCAGGTTCGGAAGGATGCGTTTGATCGCAACCGACTTCTTGAACCCTTCCATCGACTCCGCGACACCGCGGAACACCTCGGCCATACCACCGTGGTCGAGTCGTTCGGTGATCGTATAGCGGTCGCGCATCCCCGACGGAACCGATACTACCAGAGGTAACCCATCGGTACCAAACGGTGCGGGCCAGCGTTCTCACGACCGATCGCGGCCGTCAAAAACGCCTACTTGGGGGTTGCCGAGCGCGCTACTCGGCGGCGGTGTCGGCTTCGACCTGCTCGCGCGCCGACTTGCACTCGAAGCACAGGGTCGTCACGGGACGGGCCAGGAGGCGCTTGTAGCCGATTGGCTCGCTGCACTCCTCGCACTCGTCCAGCTTCCCGGCCTCGAGGCGAATGATCGCCTCGCGGATCTTCGCGAGCAAGAACGTCTCGCGGTCGTGAAGCCGGAGCTGCGTCCCGTAGATCTCCTCCTCCGTTGACTCGTCCATGGAATCGCGTCCGATCCGGTCGCGATCACGGTCCATCGTGAACTCGAGTGCGGAGTGCGCGTGGGCGCCAAGGCGAGCCAGGTCCGCTTCGAGGACTTTCTTGAGCTCTGTGGTCTGCTCCTGCGTCAACATGGATCGAGTCTACGAACCGCACCGACGGCGTCAACGAGCGCATGCATCGTAGCGACGATCATTTCGATGAATGATGTGGCGCGTGCGCTCGCGCTCGATGAGCGCTTGCGACGCGATTTCATTCCGGCGACACTCCCCGCGTCGAAAGGCTCGATGGTCGCGCGGTTTTCGCGAGGCCGCGCCGGCGACGCGCGATGCGCCGCGCGCGCGGTTGCCACAGTTCGTGTGCGACTCGATCGGGCGGCTGGCGTCTGGATCTCCGTGGCGATCGCGGACACATCCGACGGGTTTTATTCCTGGCGTGGACGTTTGGCAGACCGTGAATTCGCGGAAACCGAAACAACCGCCTGGTGTCTGTTTGCGAGGCAGTTTAGCGAGCTTGCCCTGCGCCGGAGATCCGGCAGCTCGGAATGGATCGATACCAAACCGCGTTCGTTTGACACAGACACTTGCGACGTCCTCGAGGAGCCCTTGTGACCACACTGACCCGCTGGAAGCTTGCTACCGCACTACTTGCCGCCATCGCCGGATACGGCGTTCTGAAAGACGACGGCCGGAGCCCGAACAAGCCGGCGGCGATGGTGTCCGCACGTAGCGGCTCGCTGCCGCAGCAATACCGCCGGCCGCTGCGCCTCAGCGCCGATGCAGCGGGGATCGACAAGGGCGAGCTCGTCGCGCGGCTGCTCTCGGCAAAGACCGTGAAGGACGTCGCGACGCTCGCGGAGAAGCTCGGTGTCGTCGGCGACGACGCCACGATCGATTCGGTGATGTCGCTCCTCAAGGACAGCCGGCGCGGCGTGCCCGAGGCGCTCCTCGGCGCGTTCGGGCAGATCGGGACCGAGCACGCGGTCGACATCCTCGTTTCGTACTCGAGCGACGACCGCCCGATGATCCGCAACGCGGCGATCAGCGCGCTCGGTGCGACGCAGAGTGAGGTCGGCGAGGCCGTGCTGCTCCAGATCGCCGGCAAGACGGCGCATCCCGCCCAGACCAACGCGATCGCCGCCCTCGGCCAGATGGGCAGCGACAAGGCCGTCACCGCGCTCGTCAAGATCGCCGACAGCGGCGACTACAACACGTCTAGCACGGCGGTCTACGCGCTCGGGTTGGTCTCGTCGCCGACTGCCGCGACCGCGCTGCGCAAGCTGATCGACTCGCCGGATCCGCGCGTCGCCGCGGCCGCGCTCAGCGTCGTCGACGTGGTCGACGAGACGCTCATGGCCAAGCTCACCGAGATCGTCAAGACCGGTGACCCGCAGCTCGTCAATGCCGCACTCACCGCGCTCGGCAAGGCCGGTGAGATCGCGTTGCCCGTGTTGCGCGAAGCGGCGCTCCATGGCGCGCAGCACACGCGGTGGGCCGCGGTCTCCGCGATCGGCGAGATCAATGGACCGAAGGCGATCGAAACGCTCGGCGAGGTCATGAAGAAGGGCGATCGCCACGCCGCGATGACCGCCGCCTCCGCGCTCGCGAACGCGGGTGGACCGGAAGCGCGCGCGCTCCTCATCGAGGCCGCCCTCTCGGATCGCGCGCAGATCACTGGCGCGCTCGCACAGCTCGCGCAGATGGAAGGCGAGGACATCGACCAGGCGCTGTTGACGGTGATCAAGGACGGCTCGAGCGCGGACCGTCGCGCCGCGCTGCCGCGCCTCCTCAAGACCGGCAACCCCGATGCGCTGAAGATGGCCGTCGATCTCGCGCACAAGGGCTCGCGTAACGAGCGCTACGAGGCGATGCGCATGCTCGCCGACTCGGGCGTGCCGAAGGCCTTCGATTCGCTCGTCGATATCGCAGGCAAGTCGCGCGGTCAGACGCGCGTCAACGCGCTCGACATGCTCGCGCAGGTGCGGCCCGGCGATCCGTCGCTGTCGCAGCTCCTCTCGGACTCGCTGTTCTCGGGCCGGCGCGACGAAGCCTCGTACGCGGCGAACGTGCTCGGCCGCATCGGCACCGAGGACGCGCGTCAGGCGCTGATCGCGGCGCTCACCGACAAGGACAAGGAGCTCGCGGCGACCGCCGCCGGTGCGCTCGGCCAGATGGGCATGAACGATCAGGTCAAGACCGCGCTGCTCTCGGCCGCGCGTGACAACCCGCAGGTGAAGCTGAACGTCATGAACCAGCTGATCCAGGCGGGCGCGCCCGAAGGTATGCGCCTCGCCGAAGAGATGCTGACGAGCAAGGACGCCGCTGGTGCAAACTCCGCCGTCTGGGCGCTCGCGCAGCAGGGCACGCCCGAGGCGAAGCGCCTGATCGAGCGCGCTCTGACATCGCAGGACAAGTCGGTGCGCATGGCAGCGATCTCGACGCTCGCCACCAACCCGGACGACCAGTCCACCGACACGCTGCTCCGCCTCACGCGCGACAGCGACAGTCAAGTGCGCGCCGCGGCGCTCCAGACGCTCGGCCAGATCGGCTCCGACAAGGCGCAGACCGCCATCATCGACGCCACGCGCAGTGGCAAGCCGGAAGAGCGCATCGCGGCGATCAGCGGCCTCGCGAACATGGACGACCCGCGCGCGAGCCAGCAGCTCGCGACGCTCATGCGCGACAGCGATCCGCAGGTCGCGCAGACGGCGATCCATTCCTCGTACAACGGCGGCCCCGAGGTCGATCAGGCGCTCACGCAGATCGTCACCGACGCGAACGCGAAGCCCGAGCTCAAGCAGGCCGCGGCGAACCAGCTGCGCGGTCGCGGCACCGACCTCGACGAGGCGACGGAGAAAGTCGTCACCACGCTCGCGGGCCCGCCGAACATCTACGGCGGCTACGGCTACGGCGGCTTTCGCGGCGGCTACCACGAGTAGTCACGCGGCCAGTCAGGCAGGAAGGTAGACGCGGAACGAGGTCCCGCCGCCCTCGACGTCCTCGACGTCGATCCAGCCGTCGTGCTCCTTGACGATGCCCGACACGACCGCGAGGCCCAGCCCCGTACCGCCTTGGCCTTCCTTCGTCGTGTAGAACGGGTCGAAGATCTTGTCCTTGATGTCGGCGGGGATGCCGACGCCCGTGTCGGTCACGGCGAGCAGCACGAACTCCTGCTCGGGGGCGCTCTCCAGCCCGGGTCGCGTGCGCTTCGTCGCCTTGGTCTCGACGTGGAGCTTGCCGCCCTCCGGCATCGCCTGGACCGCGTTTAACAACAGATTAATCAGCACCTGCTGCAGCCGGTCCTTGTCGCCGGCGATCTTCGGCAGGCTCTCCGTCCGATCGAGGCGCGTCTTCACCTTCGCGCTCGAGAACTGGCCCGCGAGCAGCTCGAGCGTCGTCCCGGCGAGCTCGTTCAGGTTCACCGCCGCTTGCTCGGGCGTCCCGACCTTGCGGCGGGTGAAGTCCAGCAGCCGCTGAATGATGCGGGTGATGCGCGCGGTCTGCTCCGCGATGATCGACGCATTCTTCTCGACGGCCTCGGGGTCGATCTTTGCCTTCTTCTGGATCGAACGCGAGCGACCCGCGATCACGTTCAGGGGCGTCCCGACCTCGTGCGCGATCTCCGCCGCGAGCTGACCGATCGTCGCGAGCTTCTCGGTCTGACCGAGCCGCTGCTCGAGGGCGAGCTTCGCTTCGTTCTGCCGCTGCGTCTCGCCGCGTGACTCGCGCAGCGAAAACGTCATCTCGTTGAAGCGCGTCGCGATCGCGCCGATCTCGTCGTCGTGCTCGGACAAGATCACGTGGCTGAGATCGCCCTTCGCGACGTCATCGATGCCGCGCAAGAGCTTCGTGATCGGCCGGCTCACGAACCGGCTCGCGACCGCCGCCACGCTGATCGTCGTCACCGCCACGATCAGCAACACCAGCAACAACGCCCGGCCGAGGTCATCGCTCGTGGTGCCGAGCACGTCCGCCGGCCGCGAGATCTCGAGCATGCCCATCACCAGCCGCTCCTCCTCGCGCGCCGACGACAGCCGCAGCGGCACCGCATAATAAAACGTGTCGCTCTCGACGTCCGTGAACGCGAGCTGCGGGACATCGAGCAACGTCCGAATCCGCCGCAGCTGCTCGGCGGTGAGCTCCACCGACGGCAGCTCGCTCGCGCGCGCCCGCGGCACCACCGCCACCTTCCACCCACCGCTCGCCCGCGCGAGGTCCTTCAGCTGACTCTCGTTGGGCGGTCGATACGACAGCGCCTGATCGAGCGGCGTCTCCAATCCCGCCGCACGCCGCACGATCATCAGCTTCAACTTGATCTCGCCATACTCGCGACGCAGCGTCTCGATCTGCGGTGTCGCCGGCGGCTTCGTCGGATCCAGCGCCTCCTTGTCCCCGGCCTTCTTCTCCACGCTCTCCAGATCGCGCTGCAGCTGCTCCGCGCGAAACCGCGCCTCGCGCTCGTCGGACACTTCCTGCACCTCGAGCGACGTTCGCAGCGTGTTCGCGAGCGCCTTCGCTTCGCGCTCCATCGCCATGCGCCGCTCCGACGTGCGCGCCCGCAGATCAAAAAACGCATATCCCGCGGACGCGATCGCCACGACGACCGCGGTCGCCACGGTGATGCGAGTCGCGACCTTCACTGCCGCCGAGTGTAGCGCGACCCACGTTGTGTCGCTCCGCAAGCGACACTCGCTCGCTCCCAGCGCCCCGTTCTCCCTCGATTCTCCGGCCGCGTGAATACATCGCGGCATTCGGTGCGTTCACCAATTCCCGATGAGACTCAGAGTGCTCGGCTATGTACGCGGACGCCCGACCATCACTGCGAGTTACGCCGGTATGGAGACCGCCACACTGCGCGTCGTCCCCCGAGGCTCGAGCCAGCAGATCGAGTCCGCGAGCGGCGAGCTGGACACGCAGCCCACCGCCCTCGCGCTGAACCTCCTCGCGCTCCGCACCCGCCAGCCGTAGCGCCGGTCGGCGCGGCGCATTCCGGACAACGCGCGCCAGGCGCGTGCGACGGCCTAGTTGGTCGTGTTGCTGGAGACCGGCGTGGCGACCACGACCGGTCCAGAGTCGTCACCGCGGCGCGACGACGGCGCTGCGGCGGGTGCGGCCACCGGCTCGGAGCGTTCGCGGCGCACGCTTGCTCGCACGGTTCCGCCACCGGCGCTCGCGTTCACGCCACCGCCACCGCCATTACCGTTGCCATTACCGCCGTTGCCATTACCGCCGTTGCCATTACCGCCGTTGCCATTACCGCCGTTGCCATTGCCGTTGCCGTTCGACGATGAGCCGCCATTACCATTGCCGTTGCCGTTGCCGGCCGCGACCTCCGGCTTGCGCCGCTTCGTGTCGGATTTGGTGTCGGGCTTGTCGCCGGCTTTTTCGGCGGCGGCGGCGGCTGCCGCGGCCTTCTCGGCCCTATCGGCCCGGTCGGCCTTGGCGTCGGCCTTCTCGGCCTTTGCCTCGGCCTTCGAGTTCGCGTCGGACTTGGCCTCGCGCTCGCGCTCGAGCTCGCGTTCCTCGCGGCGCTTCTCACGCATGCGGCGGAGACCGCCGACCATGATCTCGGCGATCAGCTGGTCGTACTCCATGCCGACCGCTTGAGCGATCAGCACGAGGTCGGAGTAGTTGGGGGTCAGGCCGGGGAGCGGGTTGACCTCGAGGACGTAGATGCGGCCATCGGCGTCCATGCGCATGTCGACACGGGCGACATCGCGGCAGTCGAGCGCCCAGAAGGTGGCGCGCGCGATCTTTTCCATGGCGCGCTGCTCGGACTCGGTGAGCTTGGCGGGGCACTCGTAGTAGACGTGCTCTTCCCACTCCTGCTTGACCGCGAAGTCGTAGACCGGGCGCGGGTTGTCCTTCTTGAACTTGATCTCCATCGGCGGCAGGACGCGCGGGCGCTTGTCACCGAGGAGGCCGACCGTGAACTCGCGGCCTGCGATGTATTCTTCGACGAGGGCCGGCTGACGGTACTTCTCGACGCAGACTTTGACCGCGGCGCGCAGGTCTTCCTCGGTGTCGACGACGTTCGTGGAGTCGATGCCCTTGGAGGAACCCTCGGCGTTCGGCTTCACGATCAGCGGGAACTTCATGTCCGGAGAGAGGCGCTCGCGTGCGGACTCCATCACCTGGAACTTCGGGGTGAGGATGTCGTGCTGGAGCAGGACCTTCTTGCCGAGCGCCTTGTCGAGCGCGATGGCGAGCGTGGCCGAGTCCGAGCCGGTGTACGGGATGCCGAGCAGCTCGCAGAGGGCAGGGACCTGCGCCTCGCGGTTACGGCCCTCGACACCTTCCGCGATGTTGAAGATGAGGTCGACGTCGGCTTCTGCGAGGACGCGGGGTAGGTCCGGCGTGGCCTCGAGGTGCACGACGATGTGACCCTGGCGAGCGAGCGCGTTCGCGATCGCGATGATGGTCTCCGGCGGATCCCACTCGGCCTCGTCATCACCCTCGTGCGAGCGCTTCACGTTGTACGTGAAGCCGACGCGGATGGGCTGGGCCCGGCGCTGCCGGCCCTGACGGCCGACCTGCGTGGCCGTTGCGAGACCGGACCGCAGGGCGGCCGCGTTGAGGACCGACTGGATCGTGGCGTTGTAGGTCAGGCCGACCTGCGCGGTGGCCGCGAACAACGACGACGAGGAGTTGAGAGCGGGGAGGGTGTTCGCCTCGAGGAGGTAGATGCGGCCCTCCGAGGTGACGCGGTAGTCGAGGCGGGCGATGTCGCGCAGGCCGAGCGTCTTGACGACGTCCATCGAGATGGCGCGCAGTCGCGCGGCGACGTCGCGCGGGATGTTGGCGGGGCAGCGATACTGGACCTTGCCGGGCTCGAGGTTCTTGAGCCGGTAGTCGTAGATGTTGAAGCCACGCTCGCGGTCACCGCTGTTGTTGTCGTAGATGAGCTCGACCGGCGTGAGCAGGCCGTCGTCGTGGCCGACGCCATCGAGGTAGCCGAGGGCGATGTCCGCGCCGTCGATGTACTCCTCGACGAGCACGCCGTCCGGGTATTGCCGAAGGGCCGACTTGAGCGCGGACGTGAGGTCCTTGGGCTCCTTGACGACCGAGGAGCCGAGCAAGCCGTTGTAGATGCCCTTGCTCGAGCCCTCGTGGTTCGGCTTGACGATGACGGGGAACGCGAGGCCGAGGCCGCGCTCGGTCACGTCCTCGAAGTTGCGCGGCGTGACGAACTGACCGCGCGCCGTGTCGATGCCCGCACGCTGGAGGACCAGCTTCGTGAGCCACTTGTCGAGCGTGATGGCGTTCGTGTACGCGTCCGAGCCCGTGTACGGGATACCCAGCTCTTCGAAGAGCGACGGGTAGAACGCTTCACGCATCCGGCCGTTCGCTCCTTCGGCGGTGTTGAAGATGATGTCGGGATCGATCTGCTCGAGGCGCTCGAGCAGGTTGGCGGCGGGACCGCTGACCTCGACCTTCTCGACTTCATGCCCCGCTGCTTCGAGAGCAGCTGCGATCGCACCGACGGTTTCGGCGCTGTCGAACTCGGCTTCCTTTTCCGTTTCCCGGATGTCGGTAAGCCGGAGATTGTGCGTAAACGCAACTTTCATGGAGTGGTCACCAGATAGCAGAGCGGTGTGACAGTCGTCTCCCGGTCATCCGGATCGACCTTTGTTGGCGCTCATGCGTCATAACAACATAAGCATGCAATCGCTGGGCGCGTATATATTTCTCTTCGCGTTGGTCGCGTGTGGTGGTGGCGCGAAGACGTCAACACTGCCGACCAAACCCGCGAGTGCGATCCCGGCTGACGATCTCTCGGTCGTGAAGCGAGACGTTGCTCCGGTCGACAGCAAAGATGGTGGGCTCGTCGCGAAGGATCCGCGAACGGTCGACCTCGACATCATCCGGATCACGGCGAACCAGCAAGGCGTCGGTGGTGATTCGCAGATGACGTCGGTCGCGTCGGCGGATCTGTTCCGTCAGGCGAACGAAGCGGCGAAGGCAGGAAGCACGAAGGATGCGATCGGGCGGTACCGGCACCTGATCGCCGAGTTCCCGGACTCGATCTACGCGCCCGTGTCGCTGTTCAACATCGCCGCCATCTACGACGGGCAGGGCGACATGACGTCGACGATCGTCACGCTACGCGAGCTCGTCGAGAAGTACCCGGCGTCGCGCGAGTCGATCGATGGCCACCTCTACATCGCGGCCGTGCAGGCCGAGGCGAAGCGCTTCGCAGAGGCCGAGAAGACGATCGACGAAGCGCTCGCACGTACGAACCTCACGTACGCGGACCGGGTCGAGGCGCAGGCGCGCAAGGGCTACGCGCAGCTCGAGCTCAAGAAGTACGACGCCGCGGACGCGACGTTCGCCGGTGCGATCGCGGACTGGCGGCGCGCGCCGAACATCGACGACCCCTACTACATCGCGATGGCGCACTTCTATCGCGGCGAGCTCGCCCACCGAAAGTTCAACGAAGCGCCGGTGCGCCAGCCCGACGAGCGGCTGCACGCCGACCTCGAAGCGAAGCGCGTCCTCGCCGTGCAGGCGTACGACCGCTGGAAGGACTCGCTCGGCTTCAAGCACGCGTACTGGGCGACCGCGTCCGGCTACAACATGTCGCAGATCTTCGTCGAGCTCTGGGAGGTCACGGTCAAGGCGCCGTACCCGCAGAAGCTCCCGGTCGGCGAGCGGCCGAAATACGTGACCGAGGTGCACGAGCGCGTGCGCGAGCACCTCGAGAAAGCGCTCGAGGGTCACAAGATGAACGTCGAGCTCGCGAAAGCGTTCGGGGTCGAGACGTCGTGGAGCCGTGGCAGCGAGCAAAAGGCGGTGCAGATTCTCGAGATGTTGCAGAAGGACGCCAAAGGCAACTACGTGCTGCCGCAGTAGCAGTCCCGATGAGACGGTCCGCGCCCCAACTGCGTCTGGGAAGCATGCGTACATCACGGCTGATCATGGTTCTGCTCGTCGGCTTCCTCGCGTTCGCGTGCGGAAAGGACAAAGACAAAGGTGGCGACAAGGGGCTCGGCGCGAAGAGCGGCGGCATCCCGACCTCGCGCGAAGGTCAGATGTACTTGCTCGGCCAGAAGCTGTCGCAAGCCGCGATGATCAACGGTCGCGCCGCGCCCGACCTGGTCGCGCGCACGTTCAAGGCGGCGGGCACGGTCGCCGACATCACGCTGCAGACGAAGCTCGCGCCGCTGCCCGAGCTCTCCGGTGATCGCGCGAAGGACGGCGCGGCCGGCATGCATTATCTGCTGAAGGAGCAGGGCGCCGACCTCGGCAAGAAGATCGCGGCCGACTTCGGCGAAGCGAGCGCCGCGACCTACGAGCTCGCGGTCAAGGTCAACATGCTGCCGATGCTCTACATCGACGATCCGAAAGACTCGATGGCCGACACGATGGCCGAGGTGTTCGGCCGCCTCTCCACGCGCGCGAAGCTGCCCGAGTCCGCGATGGGACCGATCATCACGAAGCTCAAGGCGCGCGCCCCGATGAAGGAGGTCACGGACATGGCGCTCGATCTCAACGAGTCGCTGCCGATCGCGATCGCGATGGTCCACGAGAAGGACGACGACAAGAAGTAGCGTCCGGGGCGCGCCGCAGCGCCTCTTATAATGTAGTGGCGCGACTCCCGGCGATCGCCCAGACCCGCGTAGCCCCAGGAAATCCAGGTTTCTCCGTTGACGAGTTGGCGACCGTCCTCTATACGTCACTCCTCCGACCGGGCGAACACGAGCAATCCTGCTGGCGTAGCTCAACCGGTAGAGCACCTGACTTGTAATCAGGAGGTCGCGGGTTCAAGTCCCACCGCCAGCTCCAACTGACAATTAGCCTGAATTTCGCTGGAGGGATGCCCGAGCGGCCAAAGGGAGCAGACTGTAAATCTGCCGGCATTAGCCTTCGAAGGTTCGAATCCTTCTCCCTCCACCAAACTTTTCTTCTCTCGCTCGTCGACTCATTGAAAAGAAGCATCGCGGGTGTAGCTCAGTTGGTAGAGCTCCAGCCTTCCAAGCTGGGCTTGTCGAGATTCGAGTCGACTGGCGACGCCCGCTCGAACAAGGTACAGAAGCGAATCACGCGGGTGTAGCTCAGTTGGTAGAGCTCCAGCCTTCCAAGCTGGTTGTCGAGGGTTCGAGTCCCTTCGCCCGCTCGAACAGATCGCAGGAAAGTTTGGGTTCGGGTCGACAAACCGTCCGCACTCAAATAGTTTTCAGCACCAACAAAAATCCGCCCTCTTAGCACAGTGGCAGTGCACCTCCTTGGTAAGGAGGGGGTCCCGAGTTCAATTCTCGGAGAGGGCTCGCTCCAAAAATCGAAGGGGAAATCGCCAAGCCATGTCGAAAGAGAAATTCGTCCGCAACAAGCCGCACGTGAACATCGGAACGATCGGTCACGTCGACCACGGCAAGACCACGCTCACCGCTGCCATCACCAAGGTGCAGTCGACGAAGGGCTTCGCGAAGTTCACCGCGTTCGATCAGATCGACAAGGCGCCGGAAGAGAAGGCACGCGGCATCACAATCTCGACGGCGCACGTCGAGTACGAATCGGACAAGCGCCACTACGCGCACGTCGATTGCCCCGGCCACGCCGATTACATCAAGAACATGATCACGGGCGCGGCGCAGATGGACGGCGCGATCCTCGTGGTGTCGGCGCCGGACGGCCCGATGCCGCAGACGCGCGAGCACGTGCTGCTCGGTCGCCAGGTGAACATCCCGGCGATGGTCGTGTACCTCAACAAGTGCGACATGATCGGCAAGGGCGACGAAGAGCTGCTCGACCTCGTCGAGATGGAGCTTCGCGAGCTGCTGACCAAGTACGGCTATCCGGGCGATGACACCCCGATCATCCGCGGCTCGGCGCTCAAGGCGCTCGAGGGCGAGGCGAGCGAGTACGGCGTGCAGTCGATCCAGAAGCTGATGGAAGCGTGCGACTCGTTCATCCCCGAGCCCGTTCGCGAGCTCGACAAGCCGTTCCTGATGCCGGTCGAAGACGTGTTCACGATCACGGGTCGCGGCACGGTCGTCACCGGCCGCATCGAGCGCGGCATCTGCAAGGTTGGCGACGAGCTCGAGATCGTCGGCCTCGGCGACACCCGCCAGACGGTGTGCACGGGCGTCGAGATGTTCAGGAAGCTCCTCGATCAGGGCCAGGCCGGCGACAACGTCGGCGTCCTGCTCCGCGGCACGAAGCGCGAAGAGATCGAGCGCGGCATGGTGCTCTGCAAGAAGGGCTCGATCATGCCGCACAACCACTTCACCGCCGAGATCTACGTTCTCAAGAAGGAAGAGGGCGGTCGCCACACGCCGTTCTTCAACGGCTATCGCCCGCAGTTCTACTTCCGCACGACGGACGTGACGGGAACGGCGGAGTTGCCGGCCGGCATGGAGATGGTGATGCCCGGCGACAACATCAAGATCGACGTCGTGCTCGTCAGCCCGATCGCCTGCGAAGAAGGTCTGCGCTTCGCGATCCGCGAGGGTGGCAAGACGGTCGGCGCTGGCGTCGTGACGAAGATCCTCGCCGAGGCGGTTGCGGCTCCCAAGGCAGCGGCTGCAGCGCCGGCCCCCAGCAAGAAGTAGTAACGGCTGTGTCAGAGCGAGTCGTCCGAGAGGGCGACTCGTTTTTTCGTTTTCGGCGTCGGCCTGCCCGAGCGGGCAGTCGCCACTAGCTATTCGCCAGTGACGAACTTCGGGCGAAACGTTTGGGTCGCGTAGCCATCGAGCTCCACCGTGATTACGTACGTGCCCGCCGGGTCACCCTCGGCGACGGTCCACTGGTGCTCGACCCAACCCATCTTGCAAGCCGCGTAATCGACCGTCGTCGTCGTGGTCTGATCGTCGCTGATGGTCGTGCCCGGCGTTTCCTCGGCGGTGAAGCCCCAGTCGCCGCGCGACGGCATCCGCATCACCTCGCGAAAGCGGACCGGCCCGGTGCACCGCGTCTTGATCCGCCAGCCGAACATCTGGCCATCGACCTTCGGGATCTTCATCCGGCGCTCGAGCTTGCCGGTGTCCTCGTCGACCGATCCAAACCATGCCGCCAGCGGCGTTCGGGGACCTCTGTCCGGGGCGGGCGCCGGTACGTCAGCAGTCGGCGGAGCAGGGCGGGGCCGAGCGCAGGACGCGAGGACGAATCCGATCAGGAGGAGGCCACGCACGAAGCCAATTTAGCGAAACCTCGTTTGTGCTTCGAGGTACTTGCCAGGCGTTTTTAGCTGAGGTACACGCACGGCTTCCGCTCAGTGACAGCGGAGGAGTGTCTTTTACCAGAAGCAATGCGCAGGTAAGTGTTCGAGATCGAAGGGGAGTAGCTCAATGGTAGAGCATCCGTCTCCAAAGCGGAGGGCTGCAGGTTCAAGTCCTGTCTCCCCTGCCAAGCTTCACATCGCTCATCAGTAGGTCACACGTGACGCAACCACCCGCCACCATCGACAACGCACCGAACAAGCCCGTCCACCTCATCTATTTGTGTGGTGCGGTGCTGACGTTCTACTTGTTGCAGTGGACGGTCGATTGGGTCTGGGGCTACTTCGGCACACCGCCGAGCGAGCTGAAGATCTCGATCGCCTCCGCACTGATCGCGGTGACGGTGGCCGTGATCATGTACCGCAACGATCGCTTCTACACGCTGGCGAACGAAGTCAGCGGCGAGCTCAAGAAAGTCACGTGGCCGACGGCGAAAGAAGTTCGCTCGGCCACGATTGTTGTCATCGTGATGGCCGTCATTTCGGCAATCATCCTTGGCCTGTTTGACATGGTGTGGTCGAAGCTGACCGACCTGGTTTACGGAAGCGGCGGCTGATGTTGACCGCCTTCAAAGTTAGCGGGGAATACGCAATGACGCCCGACGAGAACGCCGAGACGAAGAGTGGCACTCCTTCCGAGCAGCCGGCCGGCGACGGCACGGGCACGCCAGCGTCTGGCGCGTCGCTCGAGAAGAAGTGGTACATCGTCCACACGTATTCGGGCCACGAGAACAAGGCGAAGCTGACGCTCCTGGAGCGCGTTCGCAACAACAACCTCACCGACTACTTTGGTGAAGTTCTCGTCCCGACGGAGAGCGTGATGGAGGTCGTGAAGGGCCAGCGCCGCACGACCACTCGCAAGTTCTTCCCCGGCTACATGTTCGTCTCGATGGTGTTGAACGATCAGACGTTCCACCTCGTGAAGAACACGCCGAAGATCACGGGCTTCCTCGGCGGCATGAAGCCGACGCCGGTGCCCGAGCGCGAGATCAAGGGCGTTCAGACCAACATGAACGAGGGCAAGGCAAAGCCGAAGGCCCGCGTCGTGTTCGAGGCCGGTGATTCGGTCCGCGTGGTCGAAGGTCCATTTGCGAACTTCTCGGCGAAGGTCGAGGAAGTGAAGCAGGACAAGCAGAAGATCAAGGTCTCGCTCTCGATGTTCGGGCGCACGACGTCGGTCGAGCTTGACTTCAACCAGGTCGAGAAAGCATAAACGGCCCCCTTCCCAGGGTCCGCCCGAGCGAGTACGTATGAAGAAAGTCACCGCGATCATCAAGCTGCAGTGTCCCGCCGGCAAGGCGAACCCTGCGCCTCCCGTCGGTCCGGCGCTCGGACAGCACGGCTTGAACATCATGCAGTTCTGCAAGGAGTTCAACGCTCGCACCGCGAAGGACGGCGACCTGATCATCCCCGTGCTGATCACGGCGTATGCAGACCGCAGCTTCACGTTCATCACCAAGACGCCGCCCGCATCGATCCTGCTCAAGAAGGCAGCGAAGATCGACAAGGGCTCGGGCGAGCCGAACAAGAACAAGGTCGGCAAGGTCTCGATGAAGCAGGTGCGCGAGATCGCCGAGCTCAAGCTCCAGGACCTCAACACCACGAGCATCGAGAGCGCGGTCAAGTCCGTCGCGGGCACCGCTCGCTCGATGGGCCTCGACGTCGTTCCGTAACGTTTCTCGTCGTCGAGGATTTCCTCGACGAACGACCACGACGATTACCTTTCGGCTGGGAGCTCGTTTCTGACGAGCGTTTGACCAGCGAGGAGTCACTCAGATGGCTGGCAAGAAGTTCCGTAAAGCACTCGAGTCGTTCGACACGCAGAAGAAGTACTCGGTCGACGAGGCCTGCGCGATCATCCCGAAGGTGAAGATCTCGGCCAAGTGGGACGAGACCGTCGACGCCTCGGTTCGCCTCGGCGTCAACCCGAAGTACGCCGACCAGATGGTCCGCGGCTCGGTCGTGATGCCGTCGGGCACCGGCAAGACGAAGCGCGTGCTCGTCATCGCGAAGCCCGACAAGGCGAAGGACGCACTCGAAGCGGGCGCCGACTACGCGGGCTCGGACGAGTACATCAAGAAGATCGCCGAGGAGAACTGGTTCGAGTTCGACACGCTCGTCGCGACGCCGGACATGATGGTGCAGGTCGGTAAGATCGGCCGCGTCCTCGGTCCTCGCGGCCTGATGCCGAACCCCAAGGTCGGCACCGTGACGGCGGACGTCGCGAAGGCCGTCAAGGAGCTCAAGGCCGGCCGCGTCGAGTTCCGCGTCGAGAAGGCGGGTATCATCCAGACCCCGATCGGCAAGGCATCGTTCACGCCCGAGCAGCTCGCCACGAACTTGAAGGCGCTGCTCGACACGCTGATGAAGCTCAAGCCCCAGACGTCCAAGGGCACGTACATGCGCTCGGTCACCATCTCGACCACGCACGGCCCCGGCATCAAGGTCGACACCGCGGCGTACGCCGGCGGTGCCGAGTAACGTCGCTCGCTGTCCGATTGACGGACATCGGCAACACTGCTATCTACTGCGCCTTCGCTAACGCGAACACGATTTCAACAAACCCTTGTCGATGAAGCCGGTGACCTTCGGGTCTTAAATAGCCTGCGGAGACGAGTTGGTTCGAACCCGGCGACCTTCGCCGCTTCGCAAGCCCTCTCGTCTGACCTCGAGAGGGTTTGTTGTTTTGAAAGAGGAACCATGGAAAAAGCAGCCAAAGAACAGATGCTCGGCGAGATCAAGGAGGCGTTTGCGAACGTCGCCTCGATCGTGATCGCCGACTATCGCGGGATCCGAGTCCCCGTCGTGACGAAGATGCGCGACGAGTTCCGCGCGGCCGGTTGCCACTACCGCGTCCTCAAGAACTCGCTCGTCAAGATCGCAGTCAAGGGCTCCAAGATGGAGCCGCTGTCGCAGCTGATGGTCGGCACCACCGCCGTCATCTGGTCGACCGAGATTCCGCAGGAGCCGGCGAAGATCGCGCTCAAGTGGGCCAAGGACGAGCCCAAGTTCAAGATCATGGGCGGCTACTTCGAGGGCCAGCTCCTCGACGTCGCCGGTATCGACTCGCTCGCGCGCATGCCCGGCAAGGCCGAGATGCGCGCGTCGATGCTGATGACCTTCCTCGCCGCGCCGCAGAGCTTCGTGGCGCAAATCATCGCCGGTCCGCAGAACTTTGCGTACCTGCTCGACGCGCGTAAGCGCCAGCTGGAGGGCTAACCATGGCCACGCAAGAAGAAGTCATCGACTACCTCACGAACCTCTCCGTCATCGACCTCGGCAACCTGATGCAGTCGATCGAGGCGAAGTGGGGCGTCAAGGCGGCGCCGGTCGCCGCCGTCGGTCCGGGCCCCGGCCCGGGCGAGAAGAAGCCCGAGGTCGATGCGCAGACGGAGTTCACCGTCGTGCTCAAGGCCGGCGGCGCGAGCAAGATCAACGTCATCAAGGTCGTTCGCGAAGTCACAGGTCTCGGCCTGAAGGACGCGAAAGATCTCGTCGACGGCGCTCCCAAGGAAGTGAAGGCCGGCGTCAACAAGACCGAGGCCGACGAAATTGCCAAGAAGCTCAAGGAAGCGGGCGCGGAGGTCGAGCTCAAGTAGCTCGGCCCGACGCACGCACACCACCAACCTCATTTTTTAAACCCACTTCGGTTTCAGACAAGGACAACGACAATGGCGCTCTCTCAAGATGAAGTTATCGACTACCTCTCCAACCTCACCGTCATGGACCTCGTCGGCCTGACGAAGTCGCTCGAGGACAAGTGGGGCGTCAAGGCGGCCCCGGTGGCCGTCGCCGCGGCCGCGGGTCCGGCAGGCCCTGCAGCGCCCGCCGCTGAGGAGAAGACCGAGTTCACCGTCGTGCTCAAGGCCGGCGGCGCGAACAAGATCGGCGTCATCAAGGTTGTCCGTGAAGTCACGGGTCTCGGCCTGAAGGACGCAAAGGACCTCGTCGACGGCGCGCCCAAGGAAGTGAAGGCGGGCGTCAACAAGACCGAGGCGCAGGACATCGAGAAGAAGCTCAAGGAAGCCGGCGCCGACGTCGAGCTCAAGTAACAGCGCGCTCAGTCGCAATCGCGCGACTGACGAAGCTGGTCGATGCGTCGTCCGTTTGGGCGGCGCATTTGCCGTTTCGGGACCGGAGGTTGGTCGGCGTCGAGGATCGTGGCTTCGCCCATGACGTGCGGCGCAGTTCGTGCGGCGCATTCACGTGCTCCAGAACAAACGGTCACAGAGCCACAGAGCCACAGAGCAGAGATATCTTTTGGCGCTTCGCGTGGCAGCGCACCGCCAACCGCCTGGAGCGCCCGGAGGCGACGTTCGGACGGCCAAGAGTTCTCTGGGGATCGCGATCGAGCACGAGCGTTTCCTCGGGCCGAAGGCCCAAGAATGTCTCTTCTCTGTGGCTCTGTGGCTCTGTGGCTCTGTGACCGAGATCAGGCGCGACGTTCCGTTCGTCCGATCAGCTGGCCCGCGTGGCATGCACGTCTTGCGGAGAACGCGACGCTCGCGGCCGCCCGGCGGCACCCACCCGATCGACCGATTTGCTTTCGGTTGGACGGAGGTCATAACAGGCCCCGGCGGACCTGACAGGGGCTCAGCGTCTTGGGGCGAACTGTCCCGAAATGGACCTCGGGAGCTGAGGCAGGTAGGGGTTACGACACGAGATCTTGGCATACGCACTTGCGTTGCAGTTTCCGCTTCCATTGGCCGACGGTGTGCTATATGCAGCCCCGGTTTGCCCACGATGTTTCATGTGTACCCGACGAGAAAGCGCGCACTCGTCGAGTACCCAGACTAGGCCGGAACCACTTTCCATCCTCTGAGCAGGGGTGGCTGGTGGACCGGCACTGTTTTTCTTTTCGGCGACGGCTCGCGGCAGCACATACCCAACTAGGTTTCTCGTCGACGGACGACAAACCGCCAAAGGGAACACAACGATCATGGCGTCACTGATCCAGAAGAACTTCCGAGCACGAAAGAGCTTCGCGAAGCTCAAGCAGGTCATCGAGATCCCGAACCTGATCGACATCCAGAAGCGCAGCTACGACAAGTTCCTCCAGATCGATATTCCGATCGAAAAGCGCGAGGACATCGGACTGCAGGGTGTTTTCAAGAGCGTCTTCCCGATCAAAGATTTTAGCGAGACGTCTTCGCTCGAGTTTGTCTCGTACAACCTCGAGAAGCCGAAGTACGACGTCGACGAGTGCCGCGCCCGCGGCATGACGTTCGCGGCCCCGATCAAGGTCGTCATCCGACTGGTCGTGTGGGACGTGAACGAAGAGACGGGCGTCCAGTCGATCCGCGACGTGAAGGAGCAGGAAGTCTACTTCGGCGAGATCCCGCTGATGACGGACTCCGGCACGTTCATCATCAACGGCACGGAGCGCGTCATCGTTTCGCAGCTCCACCGCTCGCCGGGCGTGTTCTTCGATCACGACAAGGGCAAGACGCACTCGAGCGGCAAGCTCCTGTACTCGGCCCGCGTGATCCCGTACCGCGGCTCGTGGCTCGACTTCGAGTTCGACCACAAAGACATCCTCTACGTGCGCATCGATCGCCGTCGCAAGCTCTATGCGACCGTGCTTCTGCGCGCGCTCGGTTACTCGACCGAAGAGCTGCTGAACTACTTCTACGACACGGAGACGATCCACTTCGAGCCGTCGAAGAAGTACTCGCGCCAGGTCAACTACGAGCTGCTCGTGGGCCAGCGCGCGACGCGCGACATCAAGCACCCGAAGACGAAGGAAGTCCTCGTCAAGAAGAACCGCAAGTTCACGAAGGGTGCGATCCGCAAGCTGCAGGAGTCGGGTGTCGACCTCCTGCCGATCGACCTCGACGAGCTCGTCGGCAAGGTGTCGGCGAAGGACGTCATCGACGACTCGACCGGTGAAGTTCTCCTCCAGTGCAACGAGGAGCTGACCGAGGCCAAGCTCGACGAGCTGCGCGAGCGCGGCGTCGAGAAGGTGGAGGTCCTCTTCATCGACAACCTCAACGTCGGCCCGTACCTCCGCAACACGCTGCTCGCGGACAAGCTGCAAGGCCCCGACGAAGCGGTCATGGAGATCTATCGCCGCCTCCGCCCGGGTGATCAGCCCGCGCTCGATTCGGCGCAGACGCTGTTCCAGAACCTGTTCTTCAACGCCGAGCGCTACGACCTGTCGCGCGTCGGTCGCTTGAAGCTGAACTACAAGTTCAAGATCGACGAAGCGATCGAGACGCAGGTCCTCACGAAGCGCGACATCCTCGAGACGGTTCGCTACCTGATCGAGCTGCGCAACGGCCGCGGCGTCGTCGACGACATCGATCACCTCGGCAACCGCCGCGTTCGCGCGGTCGGCGAGCTGATGGAGAACCAGTACCGCATCGGTCTCGTTCGCATGGAGCGCGCGATCAAAGAGCGCATGAGCATGTCTCAGGAGATCGAGACGCTCATGCCGCACGACCTGATCAACGCCAAGCCTGTATCCGCGGTCGTCAAGGAGTACTTCGGTTCGTCGCAGCTCTCGCAGTTCATGGACCAGACGAACCCGCTCTCCGAGGTCACGCACAAGCGTCGTCTCTCGGCGCTCGGACCAGGTGGTCTCACGCGCGAGCGCGCGGGCTTCGAAGTCCGCGACGTGCACCCGACGCACTACGGCCGCATCTGCCCGATCGAGACGCCGGAAGGTCCGAACATCGGTCTCATCGCGTCGCTGTCGACGTTCGCCCGCGTCAACGAGTACGGCTTCATCGAGACGCCGTACCGCGCTGTCGAGGGCGGCAAGATCAGCGAGGACGTGACGTTCTACTCGGCGCTCCAGGAGGAGGGCCAGATCATCACGCACGCCAACTGCGAGCAGAAGGCCGGCAAGCTGATGGCCGACTACGTCTCGAGCCGTAAGGGCTCGGACGTGATCATGAGCAAGCCGGAAGACGTGACGCTCATGGAGGTCTCGCCGAACCAGCTGGTGTCGGTGGCCGCGTCGCTGATTCCGTTCCTCGAGCACGACGACGCAAACCGCGCGCTCATGGGATCGAACATGCAGCGCCAGGCGGTGCCGCTGATCCGCACCACGTCGCCGCTCATCGGCACGGGTATGGAAGGCATCGTCGCGCGTGACTCCGGCGTCACGGTCGTCGCCAAGCGCGACGGTACGGTCGACTGGGTCGACGCGAACCGCGTGGTCGTTCGTCCGTCGAAGGTCGACCCGAAGGATCCGAACTCGGTCCGCCCCGACATCTACACGCTGGTGAAGTTCCAGCGCTCGAACCAGAACACGTGCATGAACCAGAAGCCGATCGTCACGCCTGGCGATCGCGTCAAGGCGGGCGATGTCATCGCCGACGGCCCGGCGACCGAGACGGGCGAGCTCGCGCTCGGCCAGAACGTCGTCGTCGCGTTCATGCCGTGGGGTGGCTACAACTTCGAGGACTCGATCCTCATCAACGAGAAGCTCGTCAAGAACGACGTCTTCACGTCGATCCATATTGAAGAGTTCGAGTGCGTCGCTCGCGACACCAAGCTCGGCAAGGAAGAGATCACGCGCGACATCCCGAACGTCGGTGAAGAAGCGCTCAAGGATCTCGACGAGTCGGGCATTGTCCGCATCGGCGCCGAGGTCAAGGCCGGCGACATCCTCGTCGGCAAGATCACGCCGAAGGGCGAGACCCAGCTGTCCCCGGAAGAGAAGCTGCTCCGCGCGATCTTCGGCGAGCGCGCCGGCGACGTGCGTGACACCTCGCTCCGCGTTCCGCCGGGCGTCACGGGTGTCGTCATCGGTGCTCGCGTGTTCGCCCGCAAGGGAACGGACAAGGACGAGCGCGCACAGGCGATCGAGGACACCGAGAAGGAGCTCCTCCTCGTCAACAAGCGCGACGAGGTGAAGATCATCTCGGAGGCCTACTACAACAAGATGCGCGAGCTCCTCGTCGGCAAGTCGACGGCGTCGCGCCTCGTCGATGACAAGGGCAAGGTCCTCATCAACAAGGGCGACAAGATCGTCCTCGAGCAGTTGAACGAGGTCCCGAACCGTTACTGGCACGAGATCCAGCTCGACTCCGGCGACGGCAAGATCGAAGAGCAGCTCGAGCAGCTCGCCGCGAAGCGTGAAGAAGATGTCTTCAACATCGAGGCGCAGTACTCCGAGAAGATCGCGAAGCTGACGAAGGGCGACGAGCTCCCGCCAGGCGTGATCAAGCTCGTGAAGGTCTATCTCGCGATCAAGAGGAAGCTCTCGGTCGGTGACAAGATGGCCGGTCGTCACGGCAACAAGGGCGTTGTCTCGCGCCTCCTCCCCGAGGAGGACATGCCGTACCTCGAGGACGGAACGCCCGTCGACATCGTGCTGAACCCGCTGGGCGTGCCGTCGCGCATGAACATCGGCCAGATCCTCGAGGTCCACCTGGGTTGGGCGGCGAAGTCGCTCGGTAATCAGATCCAGGCGTACCTCGACACGAACTGGTCGGCGGACGTGCTCAAGGGCAAGCTCACGAAGCTGTTCCCCGATCACGGCGAGTTCATCGACAAGCTCAAGGAAGAGGACGTCGGCCGGTTCGCGAAGACGCTCGTCACGGGCGTGCACCTCGCGACGCCGGTGTTCGACGGCGCCGACGAGACCGAGATCAAGGCCGCGCTCAAGATGGCGGGTCTGCCCGTCGGCGGTCAGGCGAAACTCATCGACGGCAAGACCGGCGACGCGTTCGACAACCCGGTCACCGTGGGCGTGATGTACATGCTCAAGCTGCACCACCTCGTCGACGACAAGATTCACGCACGCAGCATTGGCCCGTACTCGCTCGTCACCCAGCAGCCGCTCGGTGGTAAGGCGCAGTTCGGTGGTCAGCGCCTCGGCGAGATGGAAGTCTGGGCGATGGAGGCCTACGGCGCCGCGTACGCGCTGCAGGAGTTCTTGACGGTCAAGTCCGACGACGTGCTGGGTCGTACCCGTATGTACGAGTCGATCGTGAAGGGCGAGCACGTGCTCGAGGCCGGCTTGCCGGAGTCGTTCAACGTCCTCCTCAAGGAGCTCCAGGCGCTGTGCCTCGACGTCGAGCTGATCGAGGACGCGACCGTCCAGACGCGCTCACCGTCGCAGACCCCGGGTATCCCGGCGGGACTCGCGGCGCTCGCGCGCGAAGTCGCCGACAAAATGGGCTCTGCAGGCTGATCCGGAACGAACGAAAAAAGGACCACGAGAAAAAGTCATGAAAGACATTTTCAACTTCTTCGAGAAGCCGAAAGACCCCCGTTCGTTCAGCGCGATCCGCATCATGCTCGCCTCGCCGGAGAAGATCCGCGAGTGGAGCCATGGCGAGGTCAAGAAGCCTGAGACGATCAACTACCGCACGTTCAAGCCGGAACGAGACGGCCTGTTCTGCGCCAAGATCTTTGGCCCGGTGAAGGACTACGAGTGCAACTGCGGCAAGTACAAGCGCATGAAGCACCGCGGCGTCGTCTGCGAGAAGTGCGGCGTCGAAGTCATCCAGGCGAAGGTGCGCCGCGAGCGCATGGGGCACATCAGCCTCGCCACGCCCGTCGCGCACATCTGGTTCTTGAAGAGCCTGCCGTCGCGCATCGGTAACCTGCTCGACATCCCGCTCAAGGATCTCGAGAAGGTCCTCTACTGCGAGGCGTACATCGTCATCGACGCGAAGCAGTCCGGTCTCTCGAAGGCCGAGCTCCTGACGGAAGAGCGCTACGGCAAGCTCCTCGACGAGATGGGCTTCGACGCGTTCGACGCCGGCATGGGCGCGGAAGCAATCCTGCAGCTCCTCAAGGACCTCGACATCGTCGGCCTCGCGGAGACGCTCCGCCAGGAGATGCGCGAGATCACCAGCGAGGCGAAGCGCAAGAAGATCGCGAAGCGCCTCAAGGTCGTCGAGGCGTTCCGCGAGAGCGGCAACAAGCCCGAGTGGATGATGCTGACCATCATCCCGGTGATTCCGCCGGACCTGCGTCCGCTGGTTCCGCTCGACGGTGGCCGGTTCGCGACGTCGGACTTGAACGACCTCTACCGCCGCGTCATCAATCGTAACAATCGATTGAGGCGACTGCAGGAGCTCAACGCTCCCGAGATCATCATCCGCAACGAGAAGCGCATGCTGCAGGAGGCCGTCGACGCACTGTTCGACAACGGTCGCCGCGGCAAGACGATCACGGGCCCGAACAAGCGCCCGCTGAAGTCGCTCTCCGACATGCTCAAGGGCAAGCAGGGCCGGTTCCGTCAGAACCTGCTCGGCAAGCGCGTCGACTACTCGGGTCGTTCGGTGATCGTGATCGGTCCCGAGCTCAAGCTGCACCAGTGCGGCTTGCCCAAGAAGATGGCGCTCGAGCTGTTCACGCCGTTCATCTACAACAAGCTCGAAGAGCGCCACTTGGTCACCACGATCAAGAGCGCGAAGAAGCTCGTCGAGAAGGAGCGTCCCGAGGTCTGGGACATCCTCGAGGAAGTCATCAAGGAGCACCCGGTTCTTCTGAACCGCGCCCCGACGCTGCACCGCCTCGGCATCCAGGCGTTCGAGCCCGTGCTGACGGAGGGCAAGGCGATCCAGCTGCACCCACTCGTCTGCGCGGCGTTCAACGCCGACTTCGACGGTGACCAGATGGCCGTCCACGTCCCACTCAGCATCGAAGCGCAGATGGAAGCGCGCGTGCTGATGATGTCGACGAACAACATCCTCAGCCCCGCGAACGGCAAGCCGATCATCGTGCCGTCGCAGGACATCGTGCTCGGCCTCTACAACCTCACCCGCGAGCGTCCGTACGCGAAGGGTGACTACAAGGAGGACAAGAAGGGTCGCGCGCTGCGCGGCGTCTTCGGCTCGCTCGCGGAAGTGCGCATGGCGTACGACCACGGCGAGGTCCACCTCCAGGCCAAGATCAAGCTCCGCATGGCGAAGGAAGGCGAGGGCGCTGTCGGAACGAACCTCGTCGAGACCACCGTGGGCCGCGCACTCCTCAAGGACATCTGCCCGCCGCAGGTGCCGTTCGAGGCGATCAACAAGATCATGGGCAAGAAGCAGCTCGCCGAGCTGATCGACCTCGTCTATCGCGAGGCCGGCCAGAAGGCCACGGTGCTCCTGGCCGATGCACTCCGTACGACCGGCTACACCTACGCGACGAAGGCCGGCATCTCGGTCTGCATCGACGACATGGTGATTCCGCCGTCGAAGGAAGTCCTCCTCGGTGAAGCCCAGAAGGAAGTCGGCGAGATCGAGGAGCAGTACACCGAAGGTTTGATCACCGACGGTGAGCGCTACAACAAGGTCGTCGACATCTGGGCGCAGGTCGCCGAGTCGATCGCCAAGGACATGATGAAGGAGATCTCGACGGATATCTTCAAGGATCCGGACAGCTCCGCCGAGAAGAAGGCGCCGTCCTTCAACTCGATCTTCATCATGGCGGACTCCGGCGCACGTGGCTCGCAGCAGCAGATGCGGCAGCTGGCCGGTATGCGCGGTCTGATGGCGAAGCCGTCGGGCGAGATCATCGAGACGCCGATCACGACGAACTTCCGCGAAGGCCTCTCGGTTCACCAGTACTTCATCTCCACCCACGGCGCTCGTAAGGGCCTCGCGGACACGGCGTTGAAGACGGCGAACTCGGGTTACCTCACGCGTCGCCTCGTCGACGTTTCGCAGGACACCATCATCTCGGAGTTCGATTGCGGCACCCGTATCGGCGTCGAGATGATGCCGCTCATCGAGGGTGGCGAGATCATCGAGCGCCTCGGCGACCGTATCCTCGGTCGCGTCGTGCTCGAGGACGTTGTCGACCCGTACACGGGCGAAGTCCTCGTCGCGCAGAACAAGGAAATCACGGAAGAGGACGTCAAGACGATCGACAACGCGGGTATCGACCGCGTCAAGATTCGCTCGGTCCTCGCCTGTGAGACCCGCCGCGGAATCTGTTCGCTCTGCTACGGCCGTGACCTCGCACGTGGTCACATGGTCAACATCGGTGAAGCTGTCGGCGTCATTGCCGCGCAGTCGATCGGTGAGCCGGGCACGCAGCTCACGATGCGTACGTTCCACATCGGTGGTGTCGGTCAGATCCGCACGGAGCAGAGCTCGCTCGAAGCCCGCAACGAGGGCTCGGTCAAGCTCAACAACGTGCACGTGGTCTCCAAGAAGGACCACTGGGTCGTCATGAACCGCCAGGGCGAGCTCGTCATCGTCGACGATATCGGCCGCGAGCGCGAGCGTTACGGTCTGCAGTACGGCGCACGCCTCATGGTGCAAGACGGCACGCGCGTGAAGGCGGGCCAGGTCATGGCCGAGTGGGATCCGTTCGCGATGCCGATCGTCACGGAAGTCTCCGGCGTCGTGAAGTACGGCGACATCATCGACGGCGTCACGATGACGGACTCGCTCGACGAGATCACGGGCCTGTCGCGTAAGACGGTCATCGAGTCGAAGGATGCGGATAGCCGCCCGCGTATCACCCTGAAGGACGCCGACGGCAACACCGTCAAGCTGCCCGCGGGCGACGGCGAAGCGCGCTACTTCCTCCCGGTCGGCTCGAACATCTACGTGAACGACGGCGACTACATCGAAGCCGGCGACGTGATCGCGAAGGTGTCGCGTGAAACGACGAAGACGAAGGACATCACGGGCGGTCTGCCGCGTGTTGCCGAGCTGTTCGAAGCGCGCAAGCCGAAGGACCACGCAGTCATCTGCGAGATCGACGGCACCGTGCACTTCGGCAAGGACACCAAGGGCAAGCGCAAGGTGCTCGTTGTTCCCGAGGTCGGCGATCCGAGCGAGTACCTGATCCCGAAGGGCAAGCACCTGTCCGTCCGCGAAGGCGACCGCGTCCGCGCGGGCGAGGCGCTGATGGATGGTCCGGCGAACCCGCACGACATCCTCAAAGTCCTCGGCGAGAACGCACTCGCGAAGTACCTCGTCGACGAGATCCAGGAGGTCTACCGACTCCAGGGCGTGCGCATCAACGACAAGCACATCGAGGTGATCGTTCGCCAGATGCTGCGTCGCGTGAGCGTCAGCGACCCGGGCGATACGAACTTCCTGCTCGAGGAGCACGTCGAGAAGCACATCTTCGAGGAAGAGAACGAGCGCGTGATCGTCGCCGGTGGTCAGCCGGCGAAGGGCGATGCGCTCTTGCTCGGCATCACGAAGGCGTCGCTGTCGACCGAGTCGTTCATCTCGGCGTCGTCGTTCCAGGAGACCACGAAGGTCCTCACCGAGGCGTCCATCAATGGCCGCGTCGACTACCTCCGCGGTCTCAAGGAGAACGTCATCATGGGTCGCTTGATCCCGGCTGGCACCGGCCTGGGCGCGTACAAGCGCCTCACGGTCGATGTCATCTCGGACGAGGACGACATGGATGACGATGACGATGTCGTGGCGTCGGGCAGTTACTCCTCCGGTCCGATGGACCGCGGGGCGGATGTTGCCGACGAGCCCGCCGCGTCCGTCGAGTAAGCGCGAAGCTCGAAGTCACGGCCGGGATGGCAACGTCCCGGCCGTTTTCAGTTTCGGACCCGCGCGCAGCTGATCAGCGCAGTTGGTGGTCCATCCGGCAGGACGGATCGGACGCCAACGGCTTGTCGAAGCGCGCCTTGATCCCGACGCCTCCGACGCCCCGCTTCGTCATCGAGCGGAAGAACCACTGATTGACGGGGGCCGAGTCGGCGGACTGCCAGCTCCATTCGCTTCCGACGAGGTACTCGTCGCTGTGCGATCCGATCGAGAAGCCCGAGAAGCGCTGGTAGAGCATCCAGTACCCGGAGGTGCGGTAGCTGCTGCCGTCCATCAAGTAGACGACCTGACTCGAAGCACGATGGGCGCCGCCGTCGGGCGAGCAGCTCTTGACGGTCGTCGTCCGCGCGCTCACGCCGGCGGGGGTCGCCGAGCTCACGAGGAAGGCGGAGGCGACGGCGACGACACCGAGGTCCTCTTTCAGCACGCCGTCCACGTCGGCGGCTTCGGTCGCGCGTTGGAGATGTCCGAGCGCGGCCAGCCGACCCTCGTCGGATTCGCCGGGACCGACCGACGCTCCGTCGAGGTCGGTGAACAGGACACCGAGCCGTGCCTCGCCGTCCGCGTCGATCGACCGCGAGGTCTGAAATTCGATGCCGACATCGCCGGTGCGGATCTCGCCGCGTGTGCCGGTCGTCTCGTCGCTCTCGAGGATCGAGAAGATGGGTTCATCGGACTCTGTCGCGAGGTCCATGCTGGGATCTGCACACGCACCGAGCGCGAGCCCCAGTGCCGAGGCGACGAGGTGGTGCGACGAGATGGTCTGGTTGTTGGGCATGCAGGTGGTTGCTGCAGCCCGAGTGCCGCGCTCGATCTCACGCAAGTCGACGAACCGCGGCCGTGCACCTGGGACTCACGCCACCGCCGCCGGCCCGGAGCTGGACCGGTAATCGGTCAGCGCTGCGCGAGCTTCATGAACTGGCCGCGATGAAACGCGCTACGCAAACCCATCGCGCCCTTGCCGGCGAATACGGCCATGACCGTGAACATGATGATGACGTCGAGCATCGGGATGCCGGTCGTGATCGCGCGAACGCCGCCCGAGCGTGCATCCCAGCTCGGGAGATGCTCGTAGACGCCAGCGAACAGGATCCACGGGACCGCAAATCCGATCACGAACCACAGGCCCATCTTCAGCTTGTCGCGGCTCTCGTGATACGCGAGCTCGCACTCGGCGCACGCGTCACCGGGGAGCGTGCCGTGATCCATGCAGAGCCGACCGCTGCAGCGAGGGCAGATGTCCTGTCCAGCGGGGCACTGCTTGCAGTTGTACATGACGTCCTTTTGGCGAGTGATGGGCATCAACGTGGGGACGCGCGCGCACACCGCCAGGGGCCGCGAACCGGTTCCTCCGCTCGGACGGAGGGTTTGCTCGCGTTCCGGAAGTATCGGGTACAGGAGCGACCGCCCCAGCCGATAACACGATCGATGAAAGGCCGCGTAGCTACACGCGAGGTCGCGTGGATCTTCCCGCTGTTATTTGCATGCAGCGGCTCGCCGTCGGAGTCGCCCGATGCGACGCGGCCGTGGGCTCGCTATGCCATTGCCCCCGGTGAGCACACCGCGCACGTCTTCGATGCGGTGCCGAAGAATCCGATCCAGGGCCTCACCGACGCCGTCGGAAGGGACTACGAGCTCGTGCTCGATCCCACCGCGATCTACACGCTCGACTTGCCGACCGAGCCGAACGATCAGCTCGATTGGAACAAGCTGCCCGGTCTCAGCGACTGCGACGAGATCGATCTCTCGCGCGACGGCGCCATGTTCGGCTGGCGCTGGCGACCCGACCTCGCGGTCCTCGAGGTCGCGGCGTACGCGAACAACGCGGGTGTGCACCTGACGAGCGACGTGCTGTTCACGCTCGACGCGGCGGACCTCGAGGCGCGCGCACCGATTCGCTATCGCGTGTGGCGCGAGGCGGGCTCGTATGGGTTCGAGGCGAGGGGCCGCGTGGTGATGCTGCCGCGGCGCTGCGCGGGCGCGCCGCTCGACCCGAGCGCATGGGCAGGCGCGTTCTACTTCGGTGGTACCTCGACGGCGCCACACGAGATCACGGCGCAGATCCGCGAGCGCGCGTTCTGACGGCGATGAATTCGCGCGGCGTCGTGGTCAACGTGTGGGCGGCGTTCTCGCGCGAGCGTAGTCGACGGTCATCATCACGGCGTGCGTCGCCCAGTTGTCCTCGGTTCGCTGCCACTCCCAGTGCAGCGAGGACTTCGTGACGTTCTCGAACACCATGCGCATCTGGATCGTCTTGTCGTTCGCCGTGCGCGGCTCGCCGTACAGCGTCATCACGCCGCTCTCGACCGCGCCGGTGAGCGCGATGTAGCTGCCCTGATCGTCGACCCAGGTCTGGCGCCACTTGCCGAGCTTGGGCTGCCAGGCCGAGTAGCTCTTGCCAGCCCACGGCGTCGGTGGGCCGTCGGCGGCGAAGTGCTCGGCGATCGCGCAGCCGCCGAGCAGAGACTCGATGCGCTGCGTGCCCTTCGCCTCGCCCCAGTCTTCCTTGTCGGGCGCGGTTCGCGCGCGAACGCGCACGTCCCACTCGCCGATCCAGAAGTCGAGCTGGCGATGCTCGGGCGTGTTGCACGCGGCGACGATCTGCGTCGCGGGTGTGCGGGGTGGCTTGGGTTGGCTGCACGCGCAGAGGACGAGGAGGGCGATGCGCATGTCGCGATCACCACACGCAGCGACCCCGGCGCGCTGTCAGATTCGTGCTCTCGACGGCGCCATGCCGACGAGCTTCTTGAACGCCGCGGTGAAGTGGCTGTGACTCGAGAAGCCCAGGTCGACGGCGAGGGCGGCGAGATCGTCGGTGTCGGGCAAGCGCTCGATCGCGGTGCGAATGCGCAGCTCGGTACGATAGCCGTGCAAGGTGCGGCCGGTCGCACGGCGAAACACGCGTGCGAGGTGGAACGCCGACGTGCCGAGCGCGCCGGCGATCGCCGAGAGCGAGTGGCGGTCCGTGAAGCAGCGCGAGAGCAAGCGGCGCGCCGCATCGGCGAGCTCGCGATGGGCCGGCGAGACGTCCGCCGGCGCCGCGTTGGCGAGCACGTCGTCGAGGAGCGTCAGACACGCTTCCTCGACAGCCAACGGATCCCCGGTGCGCCGCAGCGCCGCGTGCGCGAGGAAGTACGTGCGCGCGCTCGAGGGTGTGACCATCAGCGCGCCGAACGGACGCTCGCGATCGCCGTCTCGGTCACCACGTGACTCGAGGATCGCGTCCGCGTCAAATGCGAACCACTCGCAGCGATCGCCGGCGGGTGCGATCGCCCTGCGCGTGTAGACCTGGCCGCGGTTGTAGATCATCACGACCGTCGGATCGGCGACGACGGGCGCGCGGCCCGCGTGCTGGATCGAGACGCACGTGCGCGGAAACACGAGCAAGTGACCCCGTGTTGGACCCGAGTCCACGAACTCGGGGTCGGTCGGCGCGGAGACAAATGCGCCGATGTGGACCGTGGTGCTCGAGAACAGCAAGCGCGACGACACGTCCCGAGCATACAGGTCGGCAAGACCGGGCAGTTCGTAACGAAACGTTGCGAAAAGTAGCGTTACCGCATGGAGCCGCCCACGCCCCGACGCCCTGATAGAATGGCATCTGCGTGGGGCACCCGGAAAACGACGATACGCGTCTGCTCTCGGAGAGCGCGCGGCAGGCGGCGAAGGTGAAGCTCGGCGAGGTGGTCTCCGGTGACGGGGAGACGATGGCGGACGCGGGCGAATCCATCGTCGCGGGTGAGGGGGACCTGGTGGCGGGGATGCGCGTCGGCGAGTACGAGGTCGAGCAAGTGATCGGGCGCGGCGGTTTTGGCACCGTGTATCGCGCGGTGCAGCCGCTGATCGGCAAGCGCGTGGCGATCAAGGTCTTGTCGCGGAAGTACTCCGCGGACGGCGAGATCGTGCGGCGGTTCGTCGCCGAGGCGCGGGCGGTCAATCAGATCCGCCACCGCCACATCATCGACATCTTCTCGTTCGGCCAGCTCCCCGACGGCCGCCACTACTACGTGATGGAGCACCTCGACGGCGAGCCGCTCGATCAGTACCTCGCGGAGCGCGGTGCGATGACGGTGCCAGAGGCGCTACCGATCTTGCGCGCGATCGCACGCGCGCTCGACGCCGCGCACGCGAAAGGCATCGCGCACCGCGACCTCAAGCCGGAGAACATCTTTCTCGCGCGCACCGCCGACGGCGAGGACGTCGAGCTCTGGCCGAAGCTGCTCGACTTCGGCATCGCGAAGTTGATGGGGCCCGACGATGGCCTCGCACACAAGACCGGGACGGGCGTCCCGATCGGCACGCCGTATTACATGTCCCCCGAGCAGTGCCGCGGGCGCGACGTCGATCATCGCACCGACATCTATTCGTTCGGCGTGCTGACGTATCGGCTGCTGACGGGCACGTATCCGTTCGAAGGCGACATCATCGACATCCTCCACAAGCAGATCCACACGGAAGCCGAGCCGCCGTCGACGCGCAACAAGGCGCTCAGTCACGAGGCCGATCAAGCCGTGCAGTGGATGATGCAGAAGGATCCCGAGCAGCGCCCGCGCACCGTGATCGCTGCGGTCGTCGCGCTGCAAGACGACAAGACCCCGACGCCGATGTTGACGCCCGCGCGCGTGCGGTCCGCGCTCGAGGCACGCGTTGCGGTCGCGGCGCCGACCGCGAGCATGCCGGCCGCGCCGAAACGCCGCTGGGTGTTGCCGCTGTTCGGGCTCGTGCTCGTCGCCGGCGGCGCGGTCGCGTTCTTCGCGGCGCGCGCGCGAACAGCGCCCGAGCCGCCGCCCGTCGTCGCGAAGCAGCCCGTGGTCGTACCGGCGGCGGTCGATGCCGCCTCGCTCGCGACCGATGTGGAGATCGATGCGGCCACGACCGAGATGGTCAACGTGCGCGTCACGAGCGCGCCCGACGGTACGCAGGTGCTGCTCGCCGGTGCGGTGATCGGCGTGACGCCGACGCCGATCCAGATCAAGCGCGGCCGCGTTGCCGTGACGCTCGTGTTTCAAGCGGATGATCATCAACCGCTCTCGAAGCAGCTCACGCCCGATCAGGATCAAGACCTCGACGTGAAGCTGAGGAAGAAGCCACGCGCCACGACGGGGCGACCCACCGAAAACGGCGACGCACTCGCCGATCCATTCAGGAAGCAATGAGCCGCATACTCCTTCTCGCGATCGTGCTCTGCGGGTGCAGCAGCCTCTCGGACGTCGATCAGAACGTCTGCGGCAACGGCATCCTCGAGCCAGGTGAAGACTGCGATGCGAGCGATCCGCGCTGCGTCTCGTGCGGGATCCAGTGCGACCTGGGCATTGGCGCCGCCGGCGACGCGCAGTGCGAGGCGTATCCCGACGCGAAGGGGTTCGTGTGCGGCGCGGACGAGCTGTGTCACGCACCGGCGGGCAAGTTCCGCGAGCCGACCGAGCTGTCGACGAGCATCGACACGTTTCGCTCGACGGACATCGATCAGGACGGCTACGGCGACATCGTCGTGCAGTCGGCGACCGCGATCCGCGTGCTGTTCGGAAATCCCGACGGTCACCCGACGACGTCGCAGCAGGTGTTGACGCCGATCGCGCGCGGACGCGCCTCGTACGCGGATCTCGATCTCGATTCCGCCGGCAAGCTCGACGTCCTCTTGCCCGCGTCCGACGGCATCGTCGCGTACACGTCGCCGTACGGTGTGCTGTCGCCATTTCCGTTTCCGAGCCTCGTGTCGAGCTCGAGCGAGGGCACGCCGTACTACTCGAATCCGATCGCGGACGCCGTGATCGGCATCGTGGCCAGGCCGCCGAACACGAGCCCGGGCTCGCCCGTGTTCTACCTGGTCCGGGACGTCTCCGACGCGGCGCCGGGCGGCGGGGTCGTCGCGATGGGCCCGATCTGCGGCGCAACCGACGACACCTTCGAACCGCACGCCGTCTCGCTCTTCGACGTGCGCCCGAACTACCAGCTGTTCGCGACGTCGTTTCGTCAGGGGGCGACGCGTAAGGTCTGCGTGCTCGCGATCGAGAAGATCGGCCAGACGTATTCGGTGACCGAGCTGCCGGTCAACCTCGGCGTCGGTCGTACGCCGGCATCGCGCCCGGTGCTCGCGCCGATCGGTCCCGGCGCTTGCCCGTCGCTCGTGATCCGCGAGACGGCCGGCGACGTGATCGCGCTCGCCGGCGCGGGCACGACGACGTGCAGCTACAACGGCGCGCCGAGCGTGCGGATGCTGTCCTCGAGCCTCGGCGACCCGATCGGCTGGGCGCCGCTCTCGCCGCCGGATCCGGGCACCAACGCGACGGTTGCACTCGCGATGCAATCCGGCGTGTTCGCGGTGGCCGCGTCGGGGCCGCTCACGAAGCTGCTCTACCTCGCCGATCGCCCGCTCGCCTCGATCCAATCCGCAGACCTCGACGGCGATGGTGACATCGACATCGTCGCGCACGCTCGCTCGCAGTCAGGTGAGCTCGTCGAGGACATCGACGTGTTGTCCCGGTTCACGATGGGCTTCACGCGCTATCGCTTCGACACCGAAGGGCCGATCGATCTGCTCACGATCGGCGACTACGACGGCAACGGAATCTCGGACGTGGCGTACGTGCAGACGCGCGTGATCGGCGGCGCGAACCGCTACGAGCTGCTCGTCGCGTACGGCACCACCGATCAGCTCGTGCTCGGCGTCTCCGCCGGCACGTTCGGCAAGATCATCTCGCTGATTCGCGCCGAGTTCCCCGACTCGAACGATCCGTTCGACGTCGTCAGCGATCTGGTCGTGCTCTACCAGGACGGGCAGCAGACCGCCGTCACGATCCTCCACGGCAGTACGCAGCGCACGATGCTCGCGTTCTTCGATCCGAACGAGTCGCCGGTGCCGACGATCTTTCGCGGCGTCGTCGCCGGCCACTTCAACGATGCCGCCGGACCGCGGGGCCTCGACATGATCGCGATCGAAGATGGCGAGGCAGGCGCGCCGCGCGTGTGGCGCAGCAACGGTCCGACCGGCACCGAGGTGATGGCCGGCATGGCGAACACGGTGCCGTTACTCGGCGACTGCGCGAAGGGCAGCCCGGTGAGGAACCTGTGCATCGACGGCGCGGTGTTCGTCGCATGGCCGATGAGCGAGACCCGCGACCGCGTGATCGCGCTCGGTCAAGATCGCGCGGGCGATCCGCGCATCATCACGTTTGATCCGCACGTGCAGGGCGGGTCGCACCCCGCCACCATGTGGCCGGACGTCACTGATCGGAACGCGCGCATTCGTGCGGCCGAGGTCGTGCGCGGCGCGGGTAAGCCGCTGCTCCTGATCTCGATCTCGATCTTGCTCGAGGCGCACCTGCTCGTCTGCGAGGTCGGCGCTGACGGCATGCCCGGCACGTGCACCGACATCGCCGAGAAAGTCGGCGCCGATGCGATCTGCACGCACGCGACCGCGGCGCGCATCGCGCCGGTCACGCGCTTCATGGACGCACCGCCAACGGACCGCGAGCTGCTCGCGATCTGTCACCAGCGCGGGAGCCCGAGCGCGACGACACTCTACCGACTCGACGCGGCGCTGAAACCGACGGAGCTGCTCCGCGGCCTGAGCGCGGCGCGCGAGCTGCGCATCGGCGACATCGACGGCAACGGCATCGACGATCTCCTCACGGTCGATAGGGAGACCAGTGTTCCGACGCTGCGCATCTATCGCCAGTGCACCGCGCGGGAGGCGAAGACATGCGGGCGCTAGTCGTGCTTGCGTTGCTGGCGACGGTCGCCGCCGCCGATCCGCGCAGCGACGCGCAGAAGCGCTTCTACATCGGCGCGAAGGCCTACCACGCGAACAACTTCGCGGCGGCGGCCGAGCACTTCGAGGAGGCCTACAAGATCTTGCCGCTGCCGGAGATCGCATTCTCGGCCGCGCAGTCGTATCGCCGCCAGTACCGTATCGATCGCAAGATCGAGCGCGCGCAGCGTGCCGTCGACCTCTATCGCCTGTACCTCGACGCGGTGAAGACGGGCGGGCAGGTCGGCATCGCGGCCGACGGGCTCGATGCGATGGAGCGCGAGCTGCAGAAGGTCGGCGGGACGAAGTCGGTCACGGCGCCCGTCGTACAGCGCACGACGATCATCATCAACCCGCAGCTCGCGGCCGAACGCATGCAAGGAGATGACGGCTTCGAGCTCTCGGAGGCGCCCGACGACACCGCGAAGATCGTCGCGCTGCTCGACGGCAAGCCGGTCCCCGTCTACGAAAAGCTCGACGTCGAGCCCGGGCCGCACAAGATCCACGTCGAGGTCGAAGGCTATATGCCGGCCGACGCGACCGAGCGCGCGGTGAAGGACTCGAACACGACGGCGAACATGAAGCTCGAGCCGCGCCCGGCGAAGGTGACGGTGAAGACCGAGACCGGCGTGCACCTGCGCGTCGACGGTCGCCCGGCGACGGGCCCCGATCTCGCGCTGCCCGCCGGCCGACACGTCATCGCGATCACGAAGAAGGGCCGCGAGTCCGTCGCGCGCGAGGTTATTGTTAGACGCGGCGAGGTCATCACGATCAACGAACCGCTCGAGAAGACGACGCGTCGCAAGGCCGTGCCGTGGGTCGCGACCGGCGCCGGCGTGCTTGCAATAATCTCGACCGCGACGCTGATCACCGCGCTCGTGTACGACGACCGTGCGGCCGACAAGCTCTCGTCGTTCGAGAATCAGGGTGACAAGTCACCGGCCGACGTCGCCGACTACAACACGCTCGTTCAGCGCCGCGATCGGCTGTCGACCGGTGCGTGGGTCACCGGCGGCGGCGCGCTGCTCCTGGGCACCGCTGCCCTCGCGCTCTACTTCTTCGATTCGCCCGGCGACGCCGAGGTCCGCGTCGCACCCGCCGCGAGCGCATCCGGTGGTGGGGTCACGGTTTTCGGCCGGTTCTGACCCACGTGTAGGTGTGCGAAACCTGGCGTGACCGCCTGTCGACACGCGGCGCATTCCTACACGGGCGTCGGGTTGCACGACACTGGGCCCGGTTAGCCGCTGCCACATCGCTTGCACAACCCTCCCGGGTGTCGAGGACGTCTGCGAATCCGACCCTACCGGTCGATCCCGATCTCGCAAGTGGCGAGGTTGTGGGCGAATACGTCGTCGACGGGAAGCTGGGGCAGGGCGCGTTTGGGACGGTGTATCGCGGTGCGCACCCGCTGATCGGCAAGCAAGTCGCCATCAAGGTCCTCGCGCGAAAGTACTCGGTCGATCCCGAGATCACGTCGCGCTTCATCGCCGAGGCGCGCGCGGTCAATCAGATCCGCCACAAGAACATCATCGACATCTTTTCGTTCGGCATGCTGTCCGACGGTCGCCAGTACTACGTGATGGAGCACCTCGACGGTGAGCCGCTCGACGCGCTGATCGAGCGCGCGGGCAAGATCGGGCTCGCCGACGCGCTGCCGATCCTGCGCGGCGTCGCGCGCGCACTCGATGCCGCACATGCGAAGAGCATCGCGCATCGCGATCTCAAGGCCGAGAACATCTTCCTCGCGAGCGACGGCGACGGCGTGTGGCCGAAGCTGCTCGACTTCGGCATCGCGAAGCTGCTCTCCGATGACAACTCCGCGGGGACGAGCCACAAGACGCGCACTGGCTACTCGATCGGAACGCCGTATTACATGTCGCCCGAGCAGGCGCGCGGGCGCGACGTCGATCACCGCACGGACATCTACGCGTTCGGCGTCCTCGCGTACGTGATGCTCGTCGGCAAGTACCCGTTCGACGGCGAGGACTACATGGAGATCCTCATGCACCAGCTGCAAGACCAGCCGGTGCCCGCGTCGACGCTCGTGCCCGAGCTCCCCGCCTCCGTCGACGAGGCGATCAGCTGGCTGATGGCGAAGGATCCCGCGGATCGTCCGCCAAGCCTGCGGGATGCGATCGCCGCGTTCGAGCGCGCCGCCGAGGAATCCGGTATCAACACCGGCGCGCCGACCTGGGAGACCGGACCGGTCAGGCGCGTGACGACCGCGCCGCCGCGCATCGCGCGTCCCGTCGCCGTGACGGCCGAGACCGCGATCGATCCGGCCCCGAAGCGCCGCGCAGGTTTGATCGCGGGACTGTCGCTCGCGATCGTGGCCGCGGGCATCGGCATCGTAGTCGTCACGCGCGCGCCCCCCGAGAAACCGCCGGTCGTCGTCGAGCCCGCACCACCACCTCCGCCGATTCAGCCGCCGGCACCGGTCGTCGCGCCGGCCGACGCGCCCGAGGAATCACGCACGATCACGATCACCGTCGATGGACCACCGCGGAACACCGAGGTGCTCGTCGCGGGCGTGCTGATCGGCACGGCGCCCGGGCCCGTGCAGATGCCACGCGACACCGACGCGCTCGTGCTGACGTTCAAGGCGGAGGGCTTCGTGCCGGCGTCGCGCGAGGTCACGCCCGATCGCGACCAATCACTTTCGATCTCGCTCAAGAAACGCGTCACCGGCAAACGGCCGACGCGCGACGACCTGATCGATGTCTTCGACAAATAGAGGTGCGCATGCGTTGGCTCTTCCTTCTCCTATTGATCGGCTGCACGGACTTCGACGACGTCACGCGCAATACGTGCGGCAACGGGCTGCTCGAGGCCGGTGAAGACTGCGACTCGAGCGATCCGTCGTGCGTGCGCTGCGCGGTCTCGTGCGCGGTGGATGAAGACTGCCCGACGGATGCGTACGCGTGTGGCGTCGACGGCTTCTGTCACGCGCCGAACGGCGAGCTCGCGCGCCCGTCGCCGCCGGTGACGTTCCAGGCGGACGAGCTGCGCATCGCCGACATCGATCACGACGGCCGCGGCGACGTACTCGGCGTGTCGCGCACGTCGCTCGTCGTGCGCTACGGCGACGCGGCGGGTTCACTGTCGGCCGGCGACTCGTTCGTCACGCCCGCGCAGTCGGGCCCCGCGTCGTTCGGCGATCTCGACGGCGACGGGTCGATCGACGTCACGCTCGCGACGACGGAAGGCCTCGTCTCGTACACGTCCGCGTTCGGCTCGCTGTCGCCCGTCGACATCGAGAGCCCGATCTTCGACGGCGATAGTGGACAGGCCGTGGACATCCTCGCGATCCGCACGGTCGGGCCGTTGCAGTTCCTCGCATTCGGCGTCTCCGACAACATCGTCATCCTCTTCATGTTCGACTTCCTCGACGAGACGAAGTCCGTGTTCGCCGCCCCGTGCAGCACGCGTCTCGGCGCGATCCAGCGAGCGAGCTTTGACATCGCAAAGGTCGACCTCTACCGCATCAACCCCGACGCGGCCGCGAGGAACGCGGTGCTCTCGTTCACCACGACCACGAACCAGGTCTGCGTGATGTCGCTCACCGGCAGCACGGCAGCCGGCTACACGCTCGCAGACATCACACCGGCCGGCATCGGCACGCTCGCGAAGAAGCCGATCCTCGCCGACCTCGAAGGCGACGCCGATCCGTGCCCCGCGTTGATCAACTCCGACGGCGGCCCCGCTGCGATGAAGCAGTGGGAAGGCCAGCTCGCGAGCGGCAAGTGCTCGTTCACCGCGGCCGGTCCGGCCGGCGCCGCGCTGCCGGTGCTGCTGAACGCACCCGCAAATGCGACCGCGATCGGCCGCGTGCCGATCAGCCCGCCGATCCCATTCGTGTCGTCCGACGCGCTCGTGATGACGAACGGGCTCTACGCGCAGTCGCTCGGCTTCATGGCCGCGATGTACCTGTCATCCCGTCCACTCGCGCACGTCACGTTCGGAGATCTCGACGGCGACGGGGATATCGATGCCGCGGCCGGAAGTCCGACCGAGGACGATATCGACATCTTGTACCGCTACCCCGAGGGCGTGGAGCTCCTGCGCTTCGACACCGCAAGCCGCGTCACGACGATCACGATCGGGGATTACGACGGCAACAGCATCGGCGATCTCGCGTACACCGAGACCGCGCTCAACCACCAGAAGATGTACGTCGCGTACGGCACGCCCGATCGCCACCTGCCGCCTCTCCAGATCTCCGCGTTCGCCGCCGTCTCGACGGTCGCGGTGTTCGAGTTTCGCGACTCCGCCGATAACCTCTCGGTCGCCGACGACCTGCTCGTGATCCAGCCCGCCGTCGGCAACGCGACCGCGACGGCGACGCTGCTCCACGGTAGCCCGCAGCGCACGATGCTGTCGTTCCTCGATCCGCGCACAGACGAGATGAGGGCGAAGTCGGTCATTCGCGGCTCGGTCGTCGGTGAATTCGCGGGCACCTCGAAAGCGGACCTCATGGTGTTCGCGACGCCGCATCCCCAGCAAGCGATCGGCATGCGCGCGTATCGCGTCGCCGGTACCGAGACAGGCCTCGACACCGCACAGGGCTCGGGCACCGTCGTCGATGGGCTCGCCGACTGCCAGCTTGCGAGCCCGAACGGTGCGTGCGTGCAAAATGCGAAGTACCTCGCGTGGCCGCGCGCGGGCGGCGACGTCGTGATCGCCGTCGATGGTCGCTCCGCACCACGCGCGATGCGCATCGATCCGGGCCAGACCGCGCAGGCGTTGCCGATGCTCGTCGAGGGCCTGCCGCAAGGCTCGGTCGTGCAGTCGCTCTACGCATTCGACATCGATGGCGACGACAAACCCGAATTGATCGCGTCGTTCACGGGCTCGGTTCGCATCTGCGACATGACACCCGATGGGATCCCGACGCAGTGCGAGGAGGTGAGGCCGGGCTCGAGCACGATGTCGTGCATCGATGCGGCGCCCGGCCGCATGCGCGAGCGGGGCCTCGTCGTGCTGTGCCGCGAGGGCACCACCTCGACGCTGTTCCAGGTCATCCGGAGGAACGCGTCGCTATCGGCGACCGAGCTCGCGCAAGGCGTCTCGCTGCGCGCGCTGCGCGTCGGCGACGTGACCGGCGACGGCGTCGACGATGTCGTCGCGGTGCAAGGTGATGGCAGCGCCTCGGCGCTCGTCGTCTATCCGCAGTGCACGGCCCGCGATGCTGCGTCATGCAGCGTGAACACCAAGGAGTCGAAGTGATGAGAGCGCTCGTGATCATCGTGCTCCTCGCAGGCGTCGTCCACGCCGACGGCCGCGCGACCGCGGAGCAGTACTTTCGCGCCGGCGCGAAGGCCTACGCGGCGCAGAGCTTCGAGGCCGCGGCCGCGCACTTCGAAGAGGCGTACCGTGCGCTCGCGCTGCCGGAGATCGCGTTCTCGACGGCGCAGGCGTACCGCAAGCTCTACCGCGTCGATCCGAAGCCGCCGTACGTGAAGCGCGCGGTCGAGCTCTATCGCGTGTATCTCGAGAAGGTGAAGAAGGGTGGCCGCGTTGGCGATGCCGCAGACTCGCTCGGAGAGATGGAGCGCGAGCTGTCTCGCCTCGGCGCGACGAAGATCGAAGCGTTGCCCACCATCGAGCGCACGCGGATCGGCGTGCACGTCTCGATCAAAGACCAGGCGAAGGACACGAGCGACGTCGTGCGCGAGGTCGGCGATCTCACCGGCAACACGATGGAAGGCGTCGTCACCAAGCTCGATGGCAAGGTGATCGAGCCGTTCGCGCTGCTCGACGTCCCGGAAGGCGATCACGTCGTTTCGGTCACCGCGGCGGGCTACTTTCCCGTCGAGAAGAAGCAGCGCGCGGTGCGTGGCGCGACCGCGCTCGTCGAGGTCGAGCTCGAGCCGCAGCCCGCGGCGATCTCGGTCAAGACCGATCGCGGCGCGCGCATCGCGATCGACGGCCGCGGGGTGCCATCGCCGAGCTTCGAGCTGCCCGCCGGCAAGCACCTCCTGACGATCACGCGCTCGGGCCGCGAGCCGTTTGGCAAGGAGGTGCACGTGACCCGCGGCCAGAAGCTGGAGATCAAGGCGCCGCTCGAGAAGACGGCGAAGCGGCGCGCGGTGCCGTGGGTCCTCGGCGGTGCGAGCGTGCTCGCGGCGCTCTCGATCACCTCCGTCGCGCTCGCGGCCGTGCACGACAGCCGCGCGTCCGATCTCGACGACGAGATCCGCCGTGGCAACGCGAGCCCGACAAAGGCCGACGACTTCGATCGCGAGATCCGCGATCGCGACGACTACAAGACCGGCGCGTGGGTGTTCGGCGGCGCCGCGGTGGTCGCGGGCACGGTCGGCATCCTTTTGTATGCGTTCGATTCGCCGTCTGCCGAGAATGTCCGCTTGACGGCAACCCCCACATCAGCAGGCGTCACGGCAACGGGACGATTCTGAGGTTGGCAGTGACGGCCGGCACGGCTATAAGTCGCCGGGTATGGCGACGGGCAAGAGATTGGCAGCGACGGTCGCGACGACCCTCAGCTTCGAGAAGTTCTGGGCATGGCTGGCGGGTCACGCGAACTGCATCCTTCGCGCGGGCACGCCCGAAGTCGTGCTGCTCGATCACGACGACTTTCACTGGACGCTGATCACCGAAGACGACCACACGCTCGTCGTGCAGCTCGCGCGTGCGAAGGATCTCGTCGGAGAGCTTTTGGTGTTCCCGAGCGAGATTGCCTACGTTCAGGTCGAACCGACCGAGAATGAGGGTGAGTGGCTATTCGAGTGTGTCGTCGAGTCAGAAAAAGCGCGCGAGGTGGCCTACCACTTTGTCATGGCGCACGAATACGAAGACAACAGCGAGCACCGGCGCGAAGAGAAGTGGACGCACTGACTTAAGTCAGTGATCTGCGCTTGCCGTAAGTCGCGGCGATCGCGTGCTACGCTCGACGGCGCTCATGTTCGCCGATGGCGCCAGAGACTCCACCGAGGACATGCTCGGGCGTCTCGTCGACAACCGCTACAAGATCCTCGAGGCCATGGCCTCGGGCTCGATGGGGGCGGTGTTCAAGGCCGAGCGCGTGCCCGTCGGCAAGCTCGTCGCGATCAAGTTCCTGCATTCCTCGTTCGCGGGCGACGCCGAGTTCCTGACGCGCTTCGAGCGCGAGACGCGTGTGATGTCGAAGCTCGCGCATCCGAACTGCGTCTCGGTCGTCGACTTCGGCGTCTGGGAGAGCGCGCCGTACCTCGTGATGGAGTACGTCGCCGGCAAGACGCTGCGGCAGATCCTCGACGCGGGTCCGATCCAGCCGATGCGCGCGCTCGCGCTCACGAAGCAGATCGCCGCGGGGCTCGCCCACGCGCACGCGCAGGGCATCACGCATCGTGATGTGAAGCCCGCGAACATCATGATCACCGAGGAGATCGGAACGGGCGAGCACGTCCGCATCCTCGACTTCGGGCTCGCGCGCCTGCGTGGCGCCGTCGGTCGCGACGCGACGCAGACGAACGTCGTCGTCGGTACGCCGAACTACATGGCGCCGGAGCAGACCGTCGGTGGCAGCACGATCGACGCGCGCACCGACGTCTATGCCGTCGGTGTCGTGCTGTTCGAGATGATCTGCGGGCAGCGCCCGTTCCAGGCCGAGGACACGCTCGCGCTCCTCGGCATGCATCGCGCCGCGCCGATCCCCAAGGTCGCCGATCGCGTCGATCACACCGTGGTCCTTCCGGCGGGGCTTCAAGATCTGGTCGACACGGCGATGGCGAAGTCGCCCGAGGATCGCTTCCAGAGCGCCGTCGAGCTCGCGAACGCGATCGACGAGATGACGACCGTGCAGCGCACGCCGCCGCCGGGCAGCATCACCATCTCGCCGTCGATGAGGAAGTCGGCCAGCGTCAACTCGCCGACGATCGTCGACATCAAGCACGACCGCTCCGAGAAGGTGAAGCGCCCGGCCTCCCGCTTCCCGGTCCTCCTCGTGCTGCTCGTGCTCGCAGGCGGTGCCGCGGCCGCGTGGTACCTCCAGAACCGGAAGAAGGAAGTCACGGACACGCACGCCGACGAGCCCAAGGGCTCCGGCACGGCCGTCGCGATCGGTACGCCGGTGGACGCAGCGCCAGCGGTCGGCGTCACCCCCGACGCTGCACAAGCGATGGTCATGGTCGACGCGTCGACGGTGACCGTGCTCGATCCCGAGCCGGATGCCGGCGAGCTCGTGATCCAGAATCCGATCGATCTCAACGAAGCCGAGCCGGTGCCATCGCCCGAGGCGGCGGAGAACCCCGCACCGCAGGATCCCAACAAGCCCGAGATCGACGACGAAGCGGACGACGCGCCGAAGTCGGATCAGGAAGTCGAAGTCCACGTCGAGAAGAAGGTCGCGGCCGACAAGCCGCAGCTGGCGACGACGATCCGCGGCGCCGTGCAGCTGATCCAGCAAAACAAAGATGACCTCGCGCTCGCCAGCCTGCGCCAGATCTGGAAGAAGACGCCAAAGAGCGCGTACGTCCCGTTCCTGCTCGGCAACCTCTACTTCGACAAGCGGTGGTGGTCGGTCGCGATGGATCACTACAAGATCGCGATCGCCAAGAACGCCGGCTACAAGAAGAACGCGACCCTGATCCGCAACATCATCCGGACGCTCGGCAGCGTGAAGACGAACAAGCGGGCGCAGGTGTTCTTACGGAACCTGATCGGCAAGCCCGCGATTCCATACCTCAAGTACGCGGCGCAGCACGAGAAAAACCCCCACATCAAGAAGTGGGCGGCGTACATGGCCAAAGCCATTCGCTGACGCGAGGTCGGTTCCGGCGGAAGCCCTTGACAGAATGGGCTGAATCCGTAAAGTCTCGCGCTCCGTTCAGGCCGCAGGATACACATGCCCACTATCAATCAGCTCGTCCGTAAGGGACGCGAGAAGATCCGCATCAAGAGCGCTTCTCCGGCCCTCAAGCAGTGCCCGCAGAAGCGCGGCGTCTGCACTCGCGTCTACACCACCACGCCGAAGAAGCCGAACTCCGCACTCCGCAAGGTCGCGCGCGTTCGTCTCACCAACGCGATGGAAGTGACGTCGTACATCCCGGGCGAGGGGCACAACCTGCAGGAGCACTCGGTCGTCTTGATTCGCGGCGGTCGCGTCAAGGATCTCCCGGGCGTTCGCTACCACATCATTCGCGGCACGCTCGACACGACGGGCGTCCAGAACCGCAAGCAGTCGCGCAGCAAGTACGGCGCGAAGCGCCCGAAGTAAGAGGACACGCAGATGCCACGTAAAGGTGAAGTACCCAAGCGCAAGGTCCTCCCGGATCCCAAGTACACCGACGCACCCGTCGACGTTCGTCGCAAGCTGACGAAGTTCGTCAACGTCGTCATGCGCGATGGCAAGAAGGCCGTCGCCGAGGGCATCGTCTACAAGGCCTTCGACATGGTCGCGGAGCGCGCGAAGGATGATCCGTTGAAGGTGTGGGACCGCGCGCTATCGAACGTGCGCCCCCGCGTTGAAGTGAAGAGCCGCCGCGTCGGTGGCTCCACGTATCAGGTTCCCGTCGACGTCCGTCCCGATCGCTCGCTGGCGCTGGGCATGCGCTGGCTCGTCGAGTACGCGCGTGATCGGAACGAGAAGACGATGATGGACCGTCTCGCGAACGAGATCGTGGATGCAGCGCAGAACCGTGGCAACGCGGTCAAGAAGCGCGAAGACGTCCACAAGATGGCCGACGCCAACAAGGCGTTCGCGCACTACCGCTGGTAACCACTTCACCAAATTGAATTAAGAGGAGGCGCAGAAGGAATCAAACGCGATCAACGCGGGGCTCGGAAGGCGACGGAGGTGCAATGCACCGAATCGAACCATCGAGCTCGTTTGAGGGTGACCGCTCGCGACCTGTGTCGCTGGACCTCCTCCTCCTCCTTCTCGCCCCGCGGCGTTCGGTTCCTTCTCGAACCAGCCGTGACCTCCTCGACTCAGAAGACGCGCATCGCGATCGTCAAGACCCGGAACATCGGGATCATGGCGCACGTCGATGCCGGCAAGACGACGACGACCGAGCGCATCCTGTTCTACTCGGGCGCGACGTCGAAGCTCGGCGAGGTCGACGACGGCTCGACGGTCACCGACTGGATGGTGCAGGAACAGGAGCGGTCGATCTCGATCACCGCGGCTGCGACGACGTTTGGCTGGAAGGGTCACGTCGTCAACCTGATCGACACGCCGGGCCACATCGACTTCACGATGGAGGTCGAGCGCTCGCTGCGCGTCCTCGACGGTGCGGTCTGCGTGTTCTCCGCCGTCGAAGGCGTCGAACCGCAGAGCGAGACCGTGTGGCGTCAGGCGGATCGCTACGACACGCCGCGGCTCGCCTTCATCAACAAGTGCGATCGCGAAGGCGCCGAGCCCGAGCGCGTGATCAGCGAGATCAAGTCGCGCCTCGGTGCGAACCCGATCGCGATCCAGTGCCCGCTGTTCACGGCGAAGACGTCCTCGGGCGGACCGATGCTCGACGCGGGCCGTGCGAGCGGCGCGATCTTCGAGGGCGTCATCGATCTGATCTCGATGCGCGCGCGGACGTGGGATCCGGCGACGTTCGGCTCGACGTTCACCGATGGACCGATTCCGTCGTCGCACGCGCAGATGGCCTCGCGCGCACGCGAAGCGATGATCGAGACGATCGCCGAGCTCGACGACGAATTGATGTCGTCGTGGGTCAGCGGCCGCGAGCTGCAGCCCGACGCGATCCGCGCCGCACTTCGCCGCATCACGCTCTCGGGTCGTGGCGTGCCGACGCTCGTCGGTGCCGCGTTCAGAAACCAAGGCATCCACAACCTGCTCGACGCGGTGATCGACTACCTGCCGTCGCCGGCAGACGTCACGCAGGTCCGCGGCCGCGACATCGCGGATCCCACCGGCGCACCGTCGCTGTCGCGCTCGATCGGCGACGACCAGCCGCTCGCCGCGCTCGCGTTCAAGGTCCAGCACGACGGCCACGGCGGTCTGCTCACGTTCGTTCGCGTCTACGCCGGCGTGCTCAAGGTCGGCGACACCGTGCTCGATGCCACCAAGGGCAACCTCGAGCAGATCAACCGCCTCGTGCGGATGTTCGCGAACCACCGCGAAGAGATCAAACAGATCGAAGCCGGCATGATCGGCGCGCTCGTGCATCCGTCGTCGTCCGTGCGCGTGCCCGTCGCGACCGGCGACACGCTCTGCGATCCCCGCCATCCCATTCTGCTCGATCCGATCGTGGTCCCGAATGCCGTGATGGGAATCACCGTCGAGCCCGAGACGGAAGCGGACCACGCGAAGCTCTCGCACGCGCTCGAGCGCCTCGCGATCGAAGATCCCTCGTTCCACGTGCGCACCGACATCGAGACCGGCCAGATCGTGATCTCGGGGATGGGCGAGCTCCACCTCGAGATCGTCGTCGACCGCGTGCTCCGCGAGTTCGGCGTGCGCGCGCGCGTCGGCACCCCGCAGGTCGCGTACCGCGAGACGATCACCAAGCGGGCCGAGGGCGAGAACAAGTTCGTCCGCCAGCTGGGCCCGCGCGGCGAATACGGCCACGTCCGCCTCGTCGTCGAGCCCATCGACCGCGGCGGCGGCTACGTCTACGAGAATCGCGCCCCCCAGAGCGAAATCCCGGGCGAGCACGCTCCGGCAGTCGAGGCCGGGATCACCGAGGCCGTCGTCCGCGGCGTCCTCGCAGGCCACCCGATGACCGACCTGCGCGTCCAGGTGCTCGGCGGCAGCTATCACCCGGTTGATTCCAACAACTACGCGTTCAAGGTCGCAGGGGGCAAAGCGCTGCTCGCAGCAGCGAACCACGCGGGTCCCACGATGCTCGAGCCGGTGATGTCCCTAGAGGTCACGACTCCCGACGTCCACCTCGGCGAGGTCCTCGGCGATTTGCATGCCAGAAGGGGAAAAGTCGCTGGAATTACCGCTCGTCCTGGTGTACAGACCCTCGCCTGTTTTGTCCCCATGGCCACGATGTTCGGTTACTTGACCGACCTCCGGTCTGTCACCCGCGGCCGTGCCACCTACGCAATGGAATTCGATCACTACGCAGAAGTCCCCAGCCAAGTCCGAGACGACGTGATGTCTCGGCGAGCTCGCGCATAGAGAACGAACGAGGAAGCCATGTCTAAAGAGAAATTCGTCCGCAACAAGCCGCACGTGAACATCGGAACGATCGGTCACGTCGACCACGGCAAGACCACGCTCACCGCTGCCATCACCAAGGTGCAGTCGACGAAGGGCTTCGCGAAGTTCACCGCGTTCGATCAGATCGACAAGGCGCCGGAAGAGAAGGCACGCGGCATCACAATCTCGACGGCGCACGTCGAGTACGAATCGGACAAGCGCCACTACGCGCACGTCGATTGCCCCGGCCACGCCGATTACATCAAGAACATGATCACGGGCGCGGCGCAGATGGACGGCGCGATCCTCGTGGTGTCGGCGCCGGACGGCCCGATGCCGCAGACGCGCGAGCACGTGCTGCTCGGTCGCCAGGTGAACATCCCGGCGATGGTCGTGTACCTCAACAAGTGCGACATGATCGGCAAGGGCGACGAAGAGCTGCTCGACCTCGTCGAGATGGAGCTTCGCGAGCTGCTGACCAAGTACGGCTATCCGGGCGATGACACCCCGATCATCCGCGGCTCGGCGCTCAAGGCGCTCGAGGGCGAGGCGAGCGAGTACGGCGTGCAGTCGATCCAGAAGCTGATGGAAGCGTGCGACTCGTTCATCCCCGAGCCCGTTCGCGAGCTCGACAAGCCGTTCCTGATGCCGGTCGAAGACGTGTTCACGATCACGGGTCGCGGCACGGTCGTCACCGGCCGCATCGAGCGCGGCATCTGCAAGGTTGGCGACGAGCTCGAGATCGTCGGCCTCGGCGACACCCGCCAGACGGTGTGCACGGGCGTCGAGATGTTCAGGAAGCTCCTCGATCAGGGCCAGGCCGGCGACAACGTCGGCGTCCTGCTCCGCGGCACGAAGCGCGAAGAGATCGAGCGCGGCATGGTGCTCTGCAAGAAGGGCTCGATCATGCCGCACAACCACTTCACCGCCGAGATCTACGTTCTCAAGAAGGAAGAGGGCGGTCGCCACACGCCGTTCTTCAACGGCTATCGCCCGCAGTTCTACTTCCGCACGACGGACGTGACGGGAACGGCGGAGTTGCCGGCCGGCATGGAGATGGTGATGCCCGGCGACAACATCAAGATCGACGTCGTGCTCGTCAGCCCGATCGCCTGCGAAGAAGGTCTGCGCTTCGCGATCCGCGAGGGTGGCAAGACGGTCGGCGCTGGCGTCGTGACGAAGATCCTCGCCGAGGCGGTTGCGGCTCCCAAGGCAGCGGCTGCAGCGGCTCCTGCCAAGACGAAGTAAGAAAGCCACGATCATGACGACCCCACGCATCCGCATCCGACTCAAGGCGTACGATCACAAGCTGCTCGATCAGTCGAGCAACGAGATCGTCGAGACCGCGAAGCGTACCGGCGCGAAGATCGCCGGACCGATTCCGCTGCCGACCAAGATCAACAAGTACACGGTGCTGCGGTCGCCACACACCGACAAGAAGTCGCGCGAGCAGTTCGAGATCCGGACGCACAAGCGTCTCCTCGACATCCTCGAGCCGACCCAGCAAACCCTCGACGCGCTGATGAAGCTCGACCTCTCGGCCGGCGTCGACGTCGAAATCAAGACCTGAGAGAACGACCATGGCCAAGGTAGACGTCAAGAACATCAGCGGTAAGTCCGTCGGGTCGATCGACCTCGACGACTCCGTCTTCGGTGCGGAAGTCCACGAGCACCTCCTCTGGGAGGTCGTGAAGTGGCAGCTCGCGAAGCGCCGCCAGGGTACCGCTTCGACGAAGCGCCTCGGTGAAGTCCGGGGCTCGACGAAGAAGATGTGGAAGCAGAAGGGCACCGGTCAGGCACGCTCGGGCAGCCGGCGTGCGCCGCACTGGGTCGGTGGTGCATCGGTCTTCGGGCCGAAGCCGCGCGACTACGGCTACGAGATGCCGCGCAAGGCGAAGAAGACGGCGCTGCGCTCGGCGCTCTCGCTCCGCGCGTCGGAGAACAAGATCGTCGTCGTCGACACCTTCGACACCGACGGCAAGACCAAGACGGTTGCAGCCGCACTCGCCACCCTCGGTGCCACGGTGCCGAAGGGGAACAAGAACCACAAGAAGACGAGCAAGGCACTGATCGTCGACGCGAAGACCAACGCGAACCTCGTGCGCGGTGCGAAGAACCTCGCCGCCTCGCAGTGGCTCGCGCCCGAAGGCATCAACGTCTACGACATCCTTCGCCACGAGACGCTCGTGCTCACGAAGGCCGCGATCGAGATGATCACCGCGGCCCTCGGCACCACGGCCCAAGAAGGCGCGGCCAAGGAGTAACCCATGCGTGATCCCCAGACTGTCATCAAGCGCCCGCTCCTCACCGAGAAGAGTGCCCGCCTCCGCGAGACCGGCGGCGGTGCATCGGCTCCGGCCGAAGGCGACAACTACGCGCAGCAGGTCGTGTTCGAGGTCGCTCGCGATTCGAACAAGATCGAGATCCGCGCGGCGATCGAGAAGCTGTTCAAGGTCAGCGTCACCGATGTCCGCACGCTCGTCGTGCGCGGCAAGGAGAAGCGCATCGGTCGCTTCTCCGGGCGCCGTCCCGCTTGGAAGAAGGCGTTCGTCACGCTCAAGCCCGGCGACAATATCGAATTCTTCGAGGGTGTCTAAACCATGGCGCAGAAACGCTACAAGCCTACGTCTCCCGGCCGTCGCGGCATGACGAGCCAGGACTTCGGCGAGATCACGAAGTCCGAGCCCGAGAAGAGCCTCCTCGCGCACAAGTTCGCCAACGCCGGCCGTAACAACCACGGTCGCGTGACGTCGCGCTTTCGCGGTGGCGGTCACAAGCAGCGCTACCGGGTCATCGACTTCAAGCGCAACAAGACCGGTATCGAGGCCACCGTGCTCGGCATCGAGTACGACCCGAACCGCTCGGCGCGCCTCGCGCTCATCCAGTACAAGGACGGCGAGAAGGCGTACATCCTGGCGCCGCAGCGCCTCGGGGTCGGCGATACCGTCGTCAGCGCGAACAGCGCCGACATCAAGCCCGGCAACTGTCTGCCGCTGCGCTTCATCCCGGTCGGTACCGAAGTCCACGCAGTCGAGCTCAAGCAGGGCCGCGGCGCGCAGCTCGGCCGCTCGGCCGGCGCCAAGGTCACCCTGATGGCGAAGGAGAACGACTGGGCAACCATTCGTCTGCCGTCCGGTGAGATGCGCCGCGTCCACATCGACTGCCGCGCCACCGTCGGCGCGATCGGAAACACGGAGCACGGCAACATCCAGTGGGGCAAGGCTGGTCGCCGGCGTTGGCTCGGCATTCGCCCGCACAACCGCGGCGTCTCGATGAACCCCGTCGATCACCCCATGGGTGGTGGCGAAGGTCGCTCCTCGGGTGGTCGTCACCCGTGCACCCCGTGGGGCCAGAAGACCAAGGGCCTCAAGACCCGTCACAACAAGCGGACCGAGCAGTTCATCGTCCGTCGTCGCAGCAAGTAGCGGACAGGAAAAGACCCATGCCTCGTTCAGTCAAAAAAGGTCCGTTCGTCGACAAGTGGCTTCCGAAGAAGGTTGCCGTCGCGCAGAAGGAATCCAACCCGAGCAAGCGCGTCGTTCAGGCCGTCTACTCGCGCCGCTCGACGATCCTGCCGGACATGGTCGGCGTGACGTTCATGGTCCACAACGGCCGCAAGTTCATTCCCGTGTACGTGACCGAGCAGATGGTCGGTCACAAGCTCGGTGAGTTCTCGCCGACGCGCACGTTCCACGGCCACACCGGCGAGCGGAAGAAATAGTCATGCAGGCACGTGCATACGTCAGAGGTCTCTCGATGTCGCCGCGCAAGATGCGCGTCGTCGCCAACCTCGTTCGCGGCAAGTCCGTCGAAGAAGCGGTCGCGTTCCTCGATCTCATGCCGAAGAAGGCAGCGGGTCTGATCTCGAAGGCGATCAAGTCGGCCGCGGCGAACGCGGAAGACAAGAGCGGCGGCGATGCGTCGGTCGAGGATCTGCGCATCCACACGATCGCCGTCGACGGCGGTCCGATCGCGAAGCGCTGGATGCCCCGCTCGATGGGCCGCGCGAATCGCATCAATCACAAGACGAGCCACCTGACGGTGGTCGTCACGGACGAGAAGGCGTAAGCACATGGGTCAGAAAACACATCCGATTGGCTTCCGCCTCGGCATCATCAAGACGTGGTCGTCGCGCTGGTTCGAGACGAAGAACTACGCCAAGTGGCTTCATGAAGACCTGAAGCTCAAGGCCTTCATCAAGAAGAAGCTGCACCACGCGGGCGTCTCGTACATCGAGATCGAGCGCGCGGCGAACAAGGCGAAGATCAACATCCACACCGCGCGTCCCGGCATCGTGATCGGCAAGCGCGGCGCGGGTGTCGAGACGCTCAAGAAGGACGTCCAGGCGCTGACGGACAACGAGGTGTTCCTGAACATCATCGAGGTCCGCAAGGCCGAGACCAACGCGCAGCTCGTCGCCGAGAACATCGCGACGCAGCTCGAGCGCCGCATCGCTTTCCGCCGCGCCATGAAGAAGGCGACGCAGACGGCGATGAAGTTCGGCGCGAAGGGCATCAAGGTCGCTTCGGCCGGTCGCCTCGGCGGCGCCGAGATGTGCCGCCGCGAGTGGTACAAAGAGGGTCGCGTTCCGCTGCACACGCTTCGTGCCGACATCGAGTACGGCTTCACCGAGGCGCACACCACCTACGGCAGCATCGGCGTCAAGGCGTGGGTCTTCCACGGCGAGGTCCTGCCGACCGCTCGCAAGTCGCAGCCACAAGGTCCGGTCGGCGGCACGCCGCCGCAGAAGTAGGGAACCATGCTGTCACCCAAGCGCACCAAATTTCGCAAATCACACAAGGGTCACCTCGCCGGTAAGGCGAAGGGCGGCAACGAAGTGTCGTTCGGCGACTTCGGCATGCAGGTCATGGAACCGGGCTGGATCACCGCGCGTCAGATCGAGGCGGCTCGCGTCGCGATCTCTCGTCAGGTGAAGAAGCTCGGCAAGATCTACGTCCGCGTGTTCCCCGACCACCCGTTCACGAAGAAGCCGGCCGAGACCCGCATGGGTACCGGTAAAGGTGGCGTGGAAGGCTACGTCGCGGTCGTGCGTCCCGGTCGCGTCATCTTCGAGGTCGAAGGTGTGACCGAGGACATCGCGCGCACCGCGTTCACGCGCGCGCTTCACAAGCTGCCGATCAAGACCCGTTTGATCTCGCGGGAGCCCGTCCTATGAGCAAGCACTCCACCACGCTCGACAAGTTCCGCGATCAGCCCGATGACGAGCTCCGCTCGCTCCTGGCGACCACGCGCGACGAGCTGTTCCGCCTCCACCTCGGCCAGCACACGAACCAGGTGACGTCGACCGCGATGCTCAAGACGAAGCGCCGCGACATCGCCCGGATCATGACGATCCTCAACGGTCGTACGTCGGGTCTCGAGACCCAAGCACAGAAGACCGAGACGAAGACCGACGCGCCGGCGGAGACGCCGGCGAAGAAGACCAAGGCGACCAAGGCGGCGAAGGCCCCGAAGAAGAGCAAGTCATGAGCGAAGCGACACCGAACCCCAACGAAGACAAGCGTGGCTCGCGCCGCGTGATCGTCGGAACCGTCTCGTCGGCGAACATGGATAAGACCGTGGTCGTCACGGTCGTCCGCCGTATCCGCGACCGCCGGTTCCACAAGTTCCTGACGAACCGCGTGAAGTATCACGTGCATGACGAGAACAACGCCGCGAAGGTCGGTGACCTCGTCGAGATCATCGAGTCCCGTCCGATGTCGAAGACCAAGCGCTGGCGCTTGCTCAAGATCGTGACGAAGGGCATCGAGGGCGCGACCCCGACCAAGGCCGAGAAGGCGGAGGCTGCGTCGTGATCCAGATGACCTCTGTCCTCGACGTCGCTGATAACAGCGGCGCGAAGAAGGTGTACTGCATCAAGGTGCTCGGCGGCTCGCGCCGTCGCTACGCCTCGATTGGCGACATCATCATCGTCTCGATCCGCGAAGCCATTCCGGGCGCGAAGGTCAAGAAGGGTGAAGTGTCCCGCGCCGTCATCGTGCGCACGCGCTTCGAGCTCGCGCGCTCCGACGGCAGCTACATCAAGTTCGACGGCAACAGCGCCGTCCTCATCAACAAAGAGAACGAGCCCATCGGGACTCGTATCTTCGGACCGGTCGCTCGCGAGCTGCGCGCGAAGCGGTTCATGAAGATCATCTCGCTCGCGCCGGAGGTTCTGTGATGCGCGCAACGCACGTACGCAAAGGCGACATGGTGATCGTCATGAGCGGCGCCTACAAAGGCAAGAAGGGCAAGATCCTTCGCGTCGTCGGTAGCCGCGTCATCGTCGAGAAGGTCGCGATGATCAAGCGCCACACGAAGGCGACGCAGGCGAGCCCGAACGGCGGCATCCTCGAGAAAGAGGGCTCGATCCATATCTCCAACGTGGCGCTGTTCGACGACAAGCTCGGACGTGGCACGCGCACCAAGAACGTCGTCGAAGGCGATCAGAAGATCCGCGTCGGCGTGAAGTCGGGAACGAAATTCTCGGCTGCTGGAATGGGTGGCTAAGATGGCGAACGAAGAAGACAAGAAGAAGGAAGCCCCGGCCGATGCTCCTCCCAAGAAGGAGAAGAAGCCGCAGGGCACTGGCAAGAAGAAGGCAGCCGAGCCGACGGGTCCCGCGCCCAAGTACAAGCGCGAGACACCGCCCAAGCTGCGCAAGATGTACGACACCACGATCCGCGAGTCGCTGAAGAAGGAGTTCAGCTACTCCTCGATCATGCAGGCGCCGCGCATCGTGAAGGTGACGGTCAACATGGGCCTCGGCAAAGCCAAGGACGAGCCCAAGATGATCGACAACGCGATCGAGGAGCTCAAGGCCATCACCGGCCAGTCGCCCGTCGTGTCGCGCGCGAAGAAGGACATCGCGGTCTTCAAGCTCCGCAAGGGACAGAAGATCGGCGTGATGGTCACGCTCCGCAAAGAGCGCATGTGGGAGTTCCTCGACCGTCTGATCAACATCGCGCTGCCGCGCGTCCGCGACTTCCGCGGCGTGTCATCGCGTGGGTTCGACGGCCGCGGCAACTTCACCATGGGCGTGAAGGAGCAAATCATCTTCCCCGAGATCGAGTACGACAAGATCGATTCGATCAAGGGCATGAACATCTCGATCGTCACCACCGCCGACACGGACGCCGAAGGGCGCTCGCTGCTCACGCATCTCGGCATGCCGTTCCGTCAGGCACCGCCGACGGAAACGGCTGCACCTGCACCCACCGGAGCCGCCTAGTCATGGCCAAGCTGATCGATACGCTTCCCAAGAAGCACAAGTTCAAGGTTCGCATCAAGAGCCGCTGCAAGCGCTGTGGCCGTTCGCGCGCGTACCTTCGTAAGTTCGAGATGTGCCGGCTCTGCTTCCGCGAGCTGGCTCTTCGCGGCGATATCCCCGGCGTCATCAAGTCGAGCTGGTGAGGATTTCTTTATGTCGATGACCGATCCAATCGCTGATTTCCTCTCCCGCATCCGCAACGGTATCCGTGCGCGCAAGCAACTGGTCGAGTGTCCACGCTCGAACCTGAAGCTTCGGCTCGCCGAGATCCTCCGCGATGAGGGCTTCCTCCAAGACGTCGTCTCTACCGACGACGAGAAGCAAGGCATGCTGAAGATCGCACTGCGCTACGACGGTCGTCCGACCGGCGCGGGCAGCGCGATCACCGGCATGCGCCGCGTGTCCCGTCCGGGCCAGCGCGCGTACGTCCCTGCCAAGCAGGTGCCGCGCGTCCGCAACGGCCTCGGCATCGCGATCCTCTCAACGTCGCAAGGCGTGATGACCGACAAAGAAGCCCGGAACAAGGGCGTTGGCGGCGAAGTCCTCTGCGAGGTCTGGTGAACCATGTCCCGCATTGGTCGTAAGCCACTCGAGATTCCCAAGGGCGTCCAAGTCTCGATCACCAAGGACACGATCGCGACAAAGGGCCCGAAGGGCAACTTGTCGATGAAGCGTCACGAGTCGATCGAGATCAAGCAAGCGAAGGACGATGACGGCAAGGATGTCGTCGTGTTCGAGCGCAAGACGAACGAGGGTGCGGTTCGCGCCGCCCACGGTCTCATGCGCGCGCTCGTCAACAACATGATCACCGGCGTGACGACGGGGTTCACGAAGACCCTCGAGATCAACGGCGTCGGTTACAAGGCCGAGATCAAGGGCCCGAAGATCGTGCTGTCGCTCGGCTACTCGCACCCGATCGAGTACGTGCTGCCGGAAGGCATCGCGGCGAAGGTCGACAAGAACAACCTGATCTTGTCGGGCATCGACAAGCAGGCCGTCGGTGCCGCTGCGGCGAAGATCCGTAGCTACCGTCCGCCCGAGCCGTACAAGGGCAAGGGTATCAAGTACGACAAAGAAACGATCGTCCGCAAAGCGGGTAAGACCGCAGGCAAGTAACTCCTCGGAGCTCGCCTATAGAACGGCGGCTCATAACGAGGTTGGAGAACGAAGATGGCTGGTCACGTCAAACACTCAACTCCCAAGGTCCGTAAGCGCCTCAAGCGCAAGGTGCACATTCGGCTGCGCGTCACCGGCACCGCCGAGCGTCCGCGCTTGTCGGTGTTCCGGTCGGCTCGCTACGTCTACGCGCAAGCGATCGACGACACCACGGGTCGCGTCCTCGCACACGCGAGCGAGCTCGACGCCACGGTGAAGACGCAAGTCGCCGGCAAGGCCAAGAAAGAGCGCGCGCGCATCGTCGGCAAGGCTGTCGGCGACAAGCTCATCGCGAGTGGGGTCAAGGCAGTCGTCTTCGACCGCAACGGTTTCATCTATCACGGTCGCGTCAAGGAGCTCGCCGATGGCGCGCGTGACGCCGGTCTGCAGTTCTAGGAAATACGCATGCTGATCAATCCCGAAGAAGTTGGCGAGCTCGTCGATCGCGTCGTCCACATCAATCGCGTCGCAAAAGTCGTGAAGGGTGGACGTCGGTTCTCGTTCTCCGCGCTCGTCGTCGTCGGCGACCAGCACGGTCACGTCGGTGCCGGTCTCGGCAAGGCGAACGAGGTGCCCGAGGCGATCCGCAAAGGCACGGACCGCGCGAAGCGTAACCTGTTCAAGATCCCGCTCGTGAAGGGAACCATCCCACACGAGATCATGGGCATCTTCGGCGCCGCGGAAGTGCTGCTCAAGCCGGCTTCGCCCGGTACCGGTGTCATCGCCGGTGGCGGTGTTCGCCCGGTGCTCGAAGTTGCGGGCATCACCGACATCCTGACGAAGTCGATCGGCACGTCGAACAAGCACAACGTCATCCACGCGACCGTCGTGGCGCTCAAGGCGCTCCGCTCGGTCGAACAGGTCGCGAAGACCCGCGGCAAGCAGGTCTCGGACCTGTACCCGTCGCGCCGCCCGCAGCCCTGAGGACACGACCATGGCGATCAAGCTCAAGATTACCCAAGTGAAGAGCGGCATCGGCCGCCCCCCGGCGCAGCGCGCGACCCTTCTGGGTCTCGGCCTGCGTGGACCGCGCAAGACGGTCGTCCTTCAGGACACGGTCGCGATCCGCGGCATGATCCGCAAGGTCAGCCACCTCATCACGATTGAAGCGGCAGACTGATTCGAACTGATCCCGGCCAATACGCCAGGTTTTTTGCTACCCACTTGCTACTCACGTAAACACGCGCCAGATTCCACCGGCGCCGCGGGAACTTCCCAATGACGATCACGCTCCACAACCTCCATCCGAATCCCGGCGCCACCAAGACCAAGAAGCGCCTCGGCCGCGGCCGCGGCTCGGGTACTGGCAAGACGTCCGGTAAGGGCGTCAAGGGCCAGAAGGCGCGCCCCGGTCACCACGGCGCACGCCTCGCATTCGAGGGTGGTCAGGTGCCGATGCCTCGCCGCATTCCGAAGCGCGGCTTCAAGAACGTCAACCGTGTGGAAATCTACCCGGTCAACGTGTCGCTCCTCGAGACGCTGTTCGAGGCGGGCGCCACGGTCGACCTCGCCGTGCTGCGCGAGAAGGGACTGATCCCGAAGCGCATCGATCAGATCAAGATCCTCGGCGAAGGCGAGCTGACGAAGAAGCTCACGATCAAGGCGCATCGCGCGTCGACAACTGCCAAGGAAAAGATCGAGAAGGCCGGCGGGTCACTCGAAATCGTCGCGACCGCGGCACCTGCCGCGACCGCCGCCTAGCCGGTGGCAGCGTAGCCAAAGGATTCTAGTGGCTTTCTCGATCGCCAATATCACCAAGGTCCCGGAGCTCCGCCGCCGGATCATGTTCACGTTGTTCATCCTCGCGATCTATCGCCTGGGTGTCTTCATCACCGTCCCCGGTGTGAACCGCGTCGAGATGACTCACGTCGTCACGAAGGGCGGCTCGGGCTCGTTCCTGGGCATGTTCGACATGTTCTCGGGCGGCGCGCTCTCTCAGTTCTCGATCTTCACGCTCGGCATCATGCCGTACGTCACTGCATCGATCGTGATGCAGCTCCTCACCGTCGTCGTCCCGCGCCTCGATCAGCTCAACAAAGAGGGCGAGCAGGGCAGGCGGCGGATCAACCAGCTCACCCGCTACGGCACGGTCCTCGTCGCGATCGTCCAGTCGTGGTTCGCTGCGAGCTACGTCGAGAGCCTGTCGCGCGGTGGCGCTGAAGTCGTCGCCGATCCTGGCCTCGCATTCCACCTGCTCACCGTCATCACGATGACGACGGGCACCGTCGTTATCATGTGGTTCGGTGAGCTCATCACCGAGAACGGCATCGGTAACGGATCATCACTGATCATCTTCGCCGGCATCGTCGCGGACATGCCGGATGCGATCACGCAGTTCCTCGCCGGCGGCAGTAGCGGCGGCGGTGGGCTCACGATCGTGTTCGTCATCATTCTCGTCGTCGGGACGATCGCTGCGATCTGCTACTTCGAACGTTCCCACAGACGAATACCCGTCCAGTACACGAAGAGACAAGTCGGCAGAAAGATGTATCAGGGCGCGCAGTCATTCCTGCCGCTCAAGATCAACGTCTCCGGCGTGATCCCACCGATCTTCGCGTCATCGATCCTCATGTTCCCGGCGCAGATCGGAAACATGGCCGGCTCGGGTTGGATGCAAGAGTTCGCGTCGGTGCTGAACCCGACGGACTGGCGCTACAACCTGATCTTCACGATCCTCGTCGTGTTCTTCGCGTTCTTCTACACGTCGGTCGTGTTCAATCCCGTCGACGTCGCAGACAACTTGAAGAAGTCCGGCGGCTTCATCCCGGGCATCCGCCCCGGCAAGAACACGGCGCAATACATCGAGCGTGTGCTCTCGCGCATCACGTTCGCGGGCGCGCTGTACCTGTCGGTCGTCTGCATGATCCCGGCGCTGCTCCAGATCTACCTCTCTGTACCGTTCGCATTCGGTGGCACGGGTCTTCTGATCGTTGTCGGTGTCGCGCTCGATACCGTGCAACAGATCGAGTCGCATCTCATCACGCGCAACTACGAAGGATTCAGCGGACCGAAGGGCCCGCGCATTCGTGGCCGCGTGGCCTCGCGACCTCGCTGAGGTCGGCGTGCGGATCCATCTCAAGTCGCGGGACGAGATTCGCCTCATGCGCGAGGCGGGTCTGGTCGCGGCCGAGATCCTCGAGGACTGCTGCGCGGCTGCAAAGCCGGGCGCATCGACCTGGGACCTCGACCGCGTCGCGGCCAAGGGGATCGAGAAGCACCGCGTGGTCTCGGCCTTCCTCGGCTACCACGGGTACCCCGCCGTCCTCTGCACCTCGATCAACGAGGTCATCGTTCACGGCATCCCGCGCAAGACGCACGTGCTCAAGGACGGGGACATCATCGGGATCGACTTCGGCATCTTCAAGAACGGGTTTTGCGCCGACACCGCCCGCACCGTGATGGTCGGGAACGTCTCGGAGAAGAACCGACGCCTGGTCGAGACGGCGCGCGATGCGCTCGAGCGAGCCATCGCTCTTTGCGTGCCCGGGAGCAGGCTCGGAGATCTCGGCCATACGATCCAGAGCCACGCGGAATCAAAGGGCTATTCGGTCGTCCGGCAGTTCGTCGGACACGGCACCGGACGGCAGATGCACGAAGACCCGCAAGTTCCGAATTTTGGCGAGGCCGGCAGCGGCAAACGTATGAAATCCGGCCTTGTCATCGCCGTCGAGCCTATGGTAAACGCCGGGACCCATGAAGTAGAGGTTCTCGACGACGAATGGACCGCGTTGACTAAAGATCGAGCGATGTCAGCGCACTTCGAGCACACGATCGCGGTGACCGAAGACGGGCCCTGGGTTCTGACCAGGCCAAATTCGACACCAGGAAACCCGGGAACCCCTTCTTAGATCACCTCCGACACTTCGAGAGCAAGCCATGAAAGTTCGAGCATCCGTCAAACCCATCTGCGTGAAGTGCAAGGTCATCAAGCGCAAGGGCATCGTTCGCATCATCTGCAGCAACCCGCGCCATAAGCAGCGCCAGGGTTAAAGGGACAAGTCATGGCTCGCATCTCCGGCGTCGACCTCCCGCGCAACAAGCGCATCGAGATCGCACTCACGTACATCTACGGCCTCGGCCGTCACGCATCGAACGTCGTCCTCGCAGCCGCGGGCATCTCGCCCGACAAGAAGAGCGACGACCTCGACGAGAACGACGTCCGCAAGATCCGCGACGCGATCGAAGCGAACTTCCGCGTTGAAGGTGATCTTCGCCGCGATACCCAGCTCGCGATCAAGCGCTTGGTCGACCTGCAGTGCTACCGGGGCGGCCGTCATCGCCGCAACCTCCCGGTCCGCGGTCAGCGCACCCACACGAACGCCCGTACCCGCAAGGGACCGCGCCGCATGGCGGTGAAGAAAATGGGCGCGGTCACGAAGAAGTAGCGCGGGGAAATTCAAATGTCGCAAGCCAAGGGTAAGCAGAAGAAGAAGGTCCGGAAGAACATCCAGACCGGTGTCGCGCACATCTCCGCGACGTTCAACAACACGATCGTTTCGATCACGGATGTCTCGGGCAACGTGGTCGCGTGGTCGAGCGCCGGTACGTGCGGGTTCAAGGGCTCGCGCAAGTCGACGCCGTTCGCCGCGCAGCTCGCCGCTGAAGACGCCGCCAAGAAGGCGATGGAGCACGGCGTTCGCAACGTCACTGTCTACGTCAACGGTCCCGGCTCGGGTCGCGAGTCGGCGCTCCGCGCGCTCAACGCCGCCGGGTTCAAGATCAACCTGATCCGTGACGTCACGCCCGTTCCCCACAATGGATGCCGGCCGCGCAAGCGCCGTCGCGTCTGATCACCTCGAGACCGCGAGAACAACGATGGCCCGTTACACTGGTGCAGTTTGTCGGCTCTGCCGGCGTGAAGACATGAAGCTCTTCCTCAAGGGAGAGCGTTGCTACACGGACAAGTGTGGGTACGAGCGTCGCTCGTATCCGCCGGGTCAGCACGGCCAGAGCCGTCGCCGGAAGCGCTCGGACTACGGTGAGCAGCTGCGCGAGAAGCAGAAGGTCAAGCGCATCTACGGCATCGCCGAGAAGCAGTTCCGCGGCTACTACCACAAGGCCGTTCGCTCCAAGGGCGTCTCGGGTCACACGCTGATCCAGCTCCTCGAGCGCCGCCTCGACAATGTCGTCTACCGCATGGGCTTCGCCTCGGATCACGCCGAAGCGCGCCAGCTGGTTCGCCACGGTCACTTCACCATCAACGGCAAGAAGGTGAACATCCCGTCGTACCTCATCAAGGCGCGCGACGTGATCCAGGTCCGCGAGACCTCGCAGAAGATCACGCGCATCATGGAAGCCCTCGCGGCCGTCGATCGCCGCGGTGTTCCGCAGTGGATCACGCTCGACAAGGACAACTTCCGTGGCGCGATCAACCAGCTCCCCGCGCGCGAGGACGTCACCCTCCCGATTCGCGAGCAGCTGATCATCGAGCTCTACTCGAAGTAGTTTTCGCTTACCGCACGGCGTCGCCGTGCGGCTTTGGAGCGGGCCTCGAAACCCCGCAGCACCCGCCGTCGCGATGAAAGCGCCGGCCCAAAGAGAGATACAGAACATGGAACCGACCCCCGAACAGACTGCGTTCATGGCCAAGAACTGGCGCGATCTCATCCGTCCTCGGACGCTGGAGATCGAGGAGCGCAGCGACACCTACGGCAAGTTCTCGTGCGAGCCGCTCGAGCGTGGCTTCGGCACGACGCTCGGCGTTGCACTCCGCCGCATCCTCCTCTCGTCGCTCCAGGGCGCATCGATCACGCACATCGCGATCGAAGGCGCGCTGCACGAGTTCACGTCGCTCCCCGGCGTCGTCGAGGACGTCACGGACATCATCCTCAACCTGAAAGAGACGCTCTTCAAAGTCGAGCACGACAAGACGTACACCGTCCGTCTCGACAAGCAGGGCGAGGGCATCGTCACCGCCGGTGACATCGCGCTCGTCGACGGCGTCACCTGCCTCAACCCGAACCACCGCATCTGCACGCTCTCCAAGGACGGCAAGGTCGCGATGGAGCTCACCATCGCCACGGGCCGCGGCTACCAGCCGGCCGAGCGTCACAGCGCTGACCTCCCGGTCGGCACCATCGCGATCGACGCGCTGTTCTCGCCGATCCGCAAGGTGAACTTCATCGTCACCAACGCGCGCGTCGGTCAGCAGACGGACTACGACAAGCTCACGCTCGAGTGCTGGACGAACGGCAGCGTTCGCCCCGACGACGGCGTCGCGTACGCCGCAAAGATCCTCAAGGAGCAGCTCAACCTCTTCATCAACTTCGAAGAGATGGCCGAGCCCGTCGAGGCCCCGCGCGACGAAGCCGCCGAAAAGCTCAACGAGAACCTGTGGCGCACGGTCGACGAGCTCGAGCTCTCGGTCCGCTCGGCCAACTGCCTCCAGAACGCCAACATCAAGTACATCGGCGAGCTGGTCCAGAAGACCGAGTCCGAGATGCTGAAGACCAAGAACTTCGGCCGCAAGTCGCTCAAAGAGATCAAGGAGCTCCTCGCCGAGATGGGCCTGCAGCTCGGTATGAAGCTCGACAACTGGCCCGGCCCGAATCCGCTCAAGAAGCCGTAGCAACGGCGGACCACCTAACCGAACCGCGAGATCACCATGCGTCACCGTAATTCAGGCCGTCGACTCGGCCGCAAGTCCGCGCACCGCTCGGCCATGTACAACAACATGGTCACCTCGCTGCTCCTTCACGGGCGCATCGAGACGACAGAGGCGAAGGCCAAGGAGCTGCGCGCCTACGCGGACTCCACGATCCAGTGGAGCGTCGACGTCGTCGCGCTCGCGGCCAAAGGTGACAAGGCCACCGCGCAGGAGAAGGCAAAAGTTCTCCACGCGCGTCGCCAAGCCCGCCTGACGGTCAAGACGCGTGAAGCGATGGCGCGCCTGTTCAACGAGGTCGGCCCGCACTTCGCGAGCGCGCACTCGAAGGGCAAGGGCGGCTACACGCGCATGCTCAAGACCCGCATCCGCAAGGGCGACGCCGCTTCGATGGCGCTCGTCGAGCTCGTCGGCTTTTACCAGGTCGAAGGCGCGGAAGCCTAAAGCCGCTCACGAGCGTCGCCGAGGCCGGGTCTCGGTAACTCTCGTAAGCGCCGCGAGTGGCTACACCAGTAGCCGCTCCGTCGTGACATCACTCGCGACGATCTCGCGAGCAACTGTTCACGCACTCGTGTGATGCCCGCCGCATAGGCGGGCTTTGTTTTTGGCTATACATCCGAGCCCGCGTCAGGCAAAACGGCTCGCGGTTTCGCAGCCTCCCTTTCAGTCGATTCCTCGACGGAGATTCGTACACATGCGCCTCACAAAGCTCGCTCTCCTCAGCACCGGCCTCTGCTTCGCTCTCATCGCTTGCCGCGGTGGCGGCGACGACCCGAAGCCGGACGCCCCTCCAGGCGGCTCGGTGAAGATCGCCGATATTCAGAATGACGCGATGCCGGTCGGTACGGCAGTCGAGTTGCGTGGCGTCGTCGTCACCGCACTCGACAACTTCGGCGAGCGCAGGGGCGACTTCTTCGTGCAGGATCCCGCAGGTGGTCCGTTCTCCGGCATCAAGGTCTTCGCTCCACCCCTCGATCAGTTCGCGACGCTGCAGGTCGGCGACATCGTCGACATCACGAACGCCGAGAAGGACGAGTTCGCGCTGACGCTGGATATGTCCGGCCGCAAAGTCACCGAGCTCAAGGGTGCCGCCGGCGGTCAGATGACGGTGACGAAGAAGGGTACCGGTGCCGTTCCGGCGCCCCAGGTCGTCGACGCGAAGATGATCGCAGCGCTCGACAAGCCGATGCGTGAAGCCGAATGGGAGAAGTGGGAAGGCGTCCTGATCAAGGTGACCAACGCGCGCCAGCTGGCTGACACGCGTGCGTTCGATTCCACGGATCCCGGCGAGGACGCGTACGAGTTTCGCATCACCGGCATCGCGCGTGTGCAGTCGGGCATCGCGGGGCTCAACACGGACGCCGCGTTTGGTGTCTGCTACGACAGCATCACCGGCGTCGGTGACTACTTCTTCAGCGACCTCGTGCTTCCGCGCTCTGCCGCCGACATCGTGAGCGGTGGAACCGGCTGCAACCAGATGGCAACCACCATCACCGAAGTGCAGACCGGTACGAACATCGAGCTCGTGCAACTCACCGACGTGTTCGTCACGGCTGTCTCCTTCAACAAGAAGAACTTCTGGGTCACCAGTTCGCTTACGGCGGCGCCGAACCAAGGCGTCTATGTCTTCCGCGGATCGAACATGGACGTGACGGTTCTCCCCACCGAGGTTGTTCCGGGTGCCAAGCTCACGATTCGCGGCGCGGTCGACGAGTTCGACGGCAACGGTGCGAGCACGTCAACCATCACGCAGGTCACGGGACCCACGATCGTCGGTACGGTCACCGCGCCGGCGGGACTGCCCACGCCAGTCACCGGTCAAACGGCGGCGACCCTCAACGTTGCCGGAACGGGTGAGCCGTACGAAGGCGTGTACGTCGAGCTGACGGCCGTCAAGGTTGTCGACGTCGGTACGAGCGCGAACTTCTTCGTCGGCTCGCTCCTCAGCGGCGGCACCACGTTCTCCAGCGACGACGACATCCTGCGTCTCGTTGCTGCCGACGTTAACAAGTGCTTCACGATGCAAGGCATCTGGACGTTCCTCGCGTTCTCGAACAAGTACGGCTTCCTGCCGATCACGAAGACCGAGACCGCGGGCGCCTGCCCGTAAGCTCGTCACCGTCGAGAACGAAACGCCCGCCTCGCGCGGGCGTTTTCATTTTCGGGTTCGGTCGGCGCTGTCAGACCGGCGCGCTATCACCGCGCCATGTCCGGGACTGGGACTGGCGTGGCGAGCTACGGCGACCTGTTGGTGACATCACTCGTCGTCCTCACGGGCGTGTGCCTCGCGGCGTTTGTGGTCGTGCGCCTGTTCGGGCGGTTTCTCGCGACCGGGCGCGTGCGTGGTGCGCACTTGCTCGACGTCATCGCGCGCGTGCCGCTCGAGCCGCGGCGGTCGCTGTACGTCGTCGAGGTCGCGGGCAAGACGCTGCTGGTCGGGACGAGCGAGATGGGGCTGTCGGTGCTCTCGGAGCTCGACGGTGCCGAGGTGCGCTCGCGCGTCATCGAGCGACCGTCGTTCGGCGAGCTGGTGAAGCAGGCGTGGTCGCGCCGCAAAGGGCTGGGCACGTCGAATGCGGATGTGCCGCCGGCATCGCCTGCCGCATCGCCGCCGACATCGGCGGCATCGGCTTCGACATCCGTCGACGCAGCGGCAACGAGCGCCGATAAGCGCGGCAGCGCATCGGCATCGCCCTCGGCATCGCCGGTATCGGCTTCGACATCCGTCGATTCAGCGCGGACGAGCTCCGATAAGCGCGGCGGCGAGTCGTGAGCGGCGAAGGCCTCGGGAACGCGGCACTCCTCGCACTGCTCGCGATCATTCCGCTCGTCGTGTTGATGCTGACGAGCTTCGTGAAGATTTCGGTCGTGCTCGCGCTGTTGCGCAACGCGATCGGATCGCCCGATGCGCCCTCGGGGCTGGTGGTGATCGGGCTCTCGCTCGTGCTGACGTTCTTCGTGATGGCGCCAGTCGGCGTCGACATGATTCGTGCGGCGAGCACGGTGCCGGTGCCGCAAGAGCCGAAGCAGCCTGCGCCTGCGCCTGCACCTGCGCCGGCGCCTGCGCCTGCGCCTGCGCCAGCACCGGCAAACCAGCCGGTGAACGCGCCGCCGGTTGCGCTCGATCTCGATGCGGCGGTGAAGCAGCTCGTGCCCGCGAAGTATCAGCAGGACGTCGACGCGGCGGTCCGCGCGCTGGGACCGCTCAAGGCGTTCCTCGCGCGGCACGCGGACGCGCGCGATCGCGACACGTTCGTCGCGCTGGCGGGACGGATGGGGCGCACGTCGAACGGCGACGAGATGTGGGTCCTCGCGCCGGCGTTTTTGACGACCGAGCTGCGCGAGGCGTTCGCGATCGCGGTGCTCATCTTCGTGCCGTTTCTCGTGATCGATCTCGTCGTCGGGCTCGCGCTCGCGGCGCTCGGGCTCACGATGACGCAGCCGCAGACGATCGCGTTGCCGCTGAAGCTCTTGTTGTTCGTCGCCGTCGATGGCTGGCGCTTGCTGATCGACAGTCTGCTGCGGGGGTACGTGTGACCGCGAGCCTGGTCGCGCTGCTTCGCGAGGGGATCCTGCTCGCGCTGCTGTTGGCGGCGCCACTGCTCGTCGCCGCGCTCGCGGCGGGCGTGCTGAGTGGGCTGATCGGCGCGTTCACGCAGATCCAGGATCCGGCGGTCGGGCTCGTGCCGCGCATCGCTGCGGTCGGGATCGCGATCATCGTGTTCGCGCCGTCGATCGCGCGGCAGCTCGACGCGTTCGCGAGCCGCATCTGGCCCCTGATCACGGCGGCCGCGACCGGCGGCGGCTGATGCTCGAGAGCTTGGTGTTCGCGCTCCGCGGCGCGGCGGCGGTCGGCGTGCTGACGACGCTGGCGGGTGGGGTGCCGCGCATCGTGCAGGTCGGGCTCGCGGTGATCGTCGGGCTGTGGTCCGCGTTACTCGCGCCGCAGATGCCGATCGATAGCGTGCTGCTCGTCGCTGCGCGCGAGCTCGTCATCGGCGTGACGATCGGGCTCGTCGCGGTGATGCCGATCCTCGCGGCGGTGACGGCGGGGCGCATCGTCGACATCGCGGGGAACGGGAGGGAGGCGTACCGCGGACTGTTCGCGATCCTCGCGGGGGCGGTGTTCGTCGGCATCGATGGTCACGTCACGTTCGTGACGACGATCGTCGAGAGCTTTCGCGCGGTGCCCGCGATGAGCGCGGTCCCGGTGCTCGATGCGATCGGTTCGCTCGTTGGCAGCGCCGTGCGGCTGGCGGTGCCGTGGCTCGTGACCGCGGCGGTCGTCGAGATCGCGGTCGGCGTCGGGATGCGGCTCGCCGGACGCGCGGGGAATGCGGCGCCTGCAGCGGCCGCTGTTCCCGCGGCGCTCGTGATGATGACCGCGGCGCTCGTCGGAACGCTCGCGGTCGCGTTCGCTGCGCTCGTGCGCTAGCGAAGGAGGGCCGGCGCCATCACGGCGCTGCGGCACTGCCAGTTGAAGCTGCGGACCTGACCGACTTGGCCGCGGTCGCGCACGCCGGCGACGAGCTGGTCGGCGACGCCTCGCAGCGCCGTGTCCGTGCGACCGGTCGCATTCCACGCGAGCGCGACGATGTATGCGGACTCGCCCCAGTGCTCGTCGTAGGCGTCGGTCTGGTCGGCGCTCGTGCCGACGCCCATCCAGTAGAGCGGGCGGCCGGTCGAGTCGCGACCGTCACGCGCGACGATCTTGCCGAGGCGGGAGAGGGCAGCGTTGACCTGCGTCGCGCGCTCGCCACCGACGCGGCGTGCGTGTGCGTCGAGCGCGTCGGCGAGGATGGCGCTCATCCACGGGCTGCAGCCGGCGCCGCTCCACGACTCGCCGTGCGCGACGCCGGTATGCGCGAAGCAGCGCGCGTCGGTGTCGGTCTGGCCGAAGCGCGGGGCCATTTGCGCCGCGAGGAAGGCGGTGACGGCAGAGTCGGCGCGCGCGGTGATCGTCGCGGCCTTGTCGTCACTGACGATCGACGCCCACTCGTGTGCGAGGAGCGCGAAGCCGGCGTGACGCTCGGTCCAGAACTCGTCGGTGCCGTCGTAGTTCGGATCCCACATCGTGACGACCTTCGCCGAGACAGCCTCGGCCGCTTCGCGAAAGCGATCGTCGCCCGTGAGCAGGTAGTGAAGGGCCATGCCCTGGCTGTAGTAGTACTTGAGGTCGGTCGCGGCGGTGGGGACGGCGATGTTCGTCGCGACGCCGTTCGAGACCGTCATGCCCGCTTGATAGATGGCGGCCTCGCGATACGCGGAGCGCAGCGGCACGACCTCGCCGGTGATCGCGTAACCGCGATACATCGCGGTGACGCGATCGAACAGCCACACGTCGCGGCTCGCGGCGGAGTTGACGAGGAACGCGTCGGTGTCCCACTTGTCGTAATCGCAGAGACCGGACCACGCATCGAGCGGCGTGCCGACGACCGCGGAGCGCGGCGCGACCGGACCGGCGAGCGAGCTCCCGGTCAGGATATCGGTGGGCAGCAGGGCCCAGACTTTCGGCGAGACGTTGTTGCCGCTGCCGGCGAGCGTCTGCGTGACGGGCACGAGCTCGAGCGAAGCGCCCGCGGTGCCGAGCTCGACTGTGAGCTTCGGGTTCGCGGTGACGTCGACATCGACCTGGACCTGAATACTGCGGGCGCTGCCATCGGCATACGTCGCGAGCACGCGGCGCGCGGACGGCAGCTCCGTCGTACCGACGAGCACTTTCAGCGACGCGTCGGTCAGCGTGCCCTTCGGCAGCGGCACCGCGAAGTTCACGCGCTGCATGCCCGTGACGCCGTTCGGAACGAGCCGCACCTCGAACTCGTCGGGGATGGTGGGCTCCATCGGATCCGTCGGGTCCGTCGGGTCGGTTGGATCGGTTGGATCGTTTTCCGTCGTGGAGCCGCACCCGCAGACGAACACGAACGCGCAAGCGATCGTGCTCCCCGCGACCACGGCGCGATGCGCTCGTCGGTCCATGGCGAGCAGGCTATGTGACGAACGATGTAGGTGGGCTGTCGCCTCGACGAGAAAATCGTTTCGCGCCGGTTTCTTTGTTAGCGAGCTTTCATCAGATCCACGCGCCGACGGAGAACACGAGCCGCGTTCCCTCGACGGGAGAGACCCTGTGGACCTCGCGATCGGGATCGAACAGGACCGCATCTCCGACCGCGAGCTCGACGAGAACGTCGTCGATGAACAGCGCTCCGCCCGCGCGTGGCTGCGCGAGCACGGCGTTCAGTCGACGGTGACGACGGCCGTGCTGCGCGGCATCGACGTGGTCAGGAACATGCGCACCGTCGACATAACGAAGCAGGTACACATCCCAGTAGTTCTCGTAGGGCGTGCCGAGCACCGCGATCGCCCTCGGGACGAGCGGGTGATCTGCGAGGGGCAGCTTGTCGTACCCCGTGCCTTGTCGGCCGGCGAGCCAGCCGGGCTGGGATGCGAGCGCGATCAGCGCCGCGACCTCGTCGGCGGCGAGGAACGCACGGATGATCGTCACCGGCGCACCGCCGCGATGATCTCGGCGAGACGCGGCCAGTGCACCTCCGGAACGGGCCCGGTGTCGAGGAGGCGACGCGCGAGCAGGGCGTCCCGATGGACCGGCACTGCATGACGCCGCGCGAGCGCGAGCAGCTGCGTTGCCTTCGCGCCGCGACCCGTCGCCGTGCGCGTCGGAATCGGCCGGTGGATCGGGTCCCACGCGACGGCGATCGCGATGTCGTCGCCGAGCACGAGCAGCGTCGCGCCGGCCACGGAGCTCGGCTCTTCTCGCGGGCGCCGCCAGCGCGGGTCGATGCCACCGAGCCGCTCGTCCTCGCGCTTCTCGCGCGGTGTCATGTACAGCGCGTGCGAGAGCTCGCGGTAGCGCACGAGCGCGTCGAACACGCCGATCGTGACCCATGCGATCGCGAGCGTCGCGGCGGCACTCGCGATCATCAGCCCGCCTGCGAGCGGGGCCGAGGGCAGCGCGGCGATCCGCGGCGCGACGAGCCACAGCCACGCGAACGCGACCACGCCGATGATCGCAGCCGCTGCGAGATCGAACCCCGCGCGTCGCGTGCGCGCCGGAGCGATCGACGGCGCGCCCGCGATCGCTCGCCGCGGCATCCATGGAGACCGCGTCTGCGCGAAGTGCGCGATCACCGCGACCAGCGCGATCACGACGACGATCGGCGCCGCGAGCTCGAGCACGCTACGCATCACGTCGCGCGGCGCCAGCGCCGACTCGAGCCGCACGGCCGATGCGATCCACGCGCCGATGCGCGCCGCGGCCGCCGCGCCGAGCATCGCGATCGCGACGAGCGCCGACGCACACGCGACGCCACCGACGAGGATCGGACTCGCCGCGTGCAGGCCCGCCTGTCGCGCGAGCGCACGGCGGCGCGGCGACGGTGGGAACGGGCGCAGCTCGGCCATGACTCACGGTAACCCGGTGCCATGACTCGGTGTATGGTGCCGCCGATGTCGAAGGTTCGAAAGGCAGTCATTCCTGCGGCGGGCTTGGGCACACGGTTCCTTCCTGCGACGAAGGCGATCCCCAAGGAGATGCTGCCGATCGTCGACGTGCCGACGATCCAGCTCGTGATCGACGAAGCCGTGCGCGCCGGGATCACCGACATCGTGATCGTCAACGGCCGCCACAAGCACGCGATCGAAGATCACTTCGATCACGCTTACGAGCTCGAGCACACGCTGCGCGAGCGCGGTAACGCGAAGCTCGCCGACGCGATGGGTGCGATCGCGCAGATGGCGCGCCTGCACTCGGTCCGACAGAAGGCGCCGCTCGGCCTCGGTCACGCGGTGCTCGCGGCGCGCGAGGCGGTCGGCGAGGAAGCGGTCGCCGTCCTGCTCGGCGATGACCTCGTCGATAACGATCGCGATCCGGCGATCGGTCAGCTCGCGCGCGTCTATGAAGAGACCGGCGCGGGCGCGGTGATGGTGATGGAGGTGCCGGCCGGCAAAGAGCACATGTACGGGATCGTTGCCGGCGACATGGTGAACGGCCGCATGCGGATCCGCGAGATGGTCGAGAAGCCAAAGCCCGGCACCGCACCGAGCCGCTGGGCGATCGTCGGGCGCTACGTCTTGCCGCCCGCGATCTGGGGCCACCTCGAGCGTACGAAGCCGGGCGCCGGCGGCGAGATCCAGCTGACCGACGGGCTCGTCGAGCTCGCGAAGTCCAAGGACGGCCTCTACGGCGTGATCGTCGAGGGCACGCGGCACGACGCCGGCGACAAGCTCGGCTACCTGCGCGCGAACCTCGCGTACGCGCTCAAGCGGCCGGAATTGCGGGCCGACGTGCTCGCCCTCTGCCGCGAATTCGCCGACCTCCCGAAGTGATCAGAGGGGCCGGCTACATTTCGCCGGATGCCGACCCTCATCAAAGCACCGACGATCGTCGAGGCCGCGGGCAACAAGCCCAAACGGATCGAGGAGTACGTGGGTCGCGTGAATTCGCAGACCGCCCAGGTCTCGGTCGCGCGCATGGTGAGCCCGGGCGGCTGGGTCGAGCCGGGGCAGACGCCACGCTTCGATGAATACACGCTCGTGCTCCGCGGCACGCTGCGCGTGACATCGAAGGGCGGCGTGATCGACGTGCCCGCGGGGCAGGCCGTGATCACGCACGCGGGCGAGTGGGTGCAGTACGCCACGCCCGACGCGGACGGCGCCGAATACATCGCGGTCTGTGTGCCCGCGTTCTCTATGGAGACGGTGCATCGCGATCCATGACCGAGCGCTACGCAGAGGTGGCGGTCACGCTGCCGGTCGCGGGACGGTTTCACTACCGCGTGCCGCCCGAGCTCGAGGCGCGGGCGCAGGTCGGCGCGCGCGTGCTCGTGCGGTTCGGGCCGCGGCAGGTCACGGGCGTCATCGTGCGCGCGGACTCGCCGCTGCCAGAGGGCATCAAGGCCATCGCGATCAGCGAGGTCCTCGACGCCGACGTGCCGGCGCTGCCGCCGGATCTCGTCGAGCTGTGCCTCTGGGTCGCGGACTACTACGAGGCCCCGCCGGGCGAAGTGATGAAGGCGGCGTTGCCGGCGGGCAGCGGCATCGGCGCGCGTGCGGTGATCGGGCTGACGGATGCCGGGCGCGAGGCCGCGGGCGAGACGGGCTCGGCGTTGCCGGCGAAGCAGCGGGCCATGCTCGCGAAGCTGGCGCAGGGGCCGATCGCGGTGGCGGGCCAGTCGAAGGCGATGCGGCCGATCATCGAGGCGCTGATCACGCAGGGCTTCGCCGAGCAGCGCGAGCAGCGGGCGCGGGCGCGCACGCGGCTCAAGCAAGAGCGCGTCGCGAAGCTGCGCGTCACGATCGAGGACGCGCGCGAGAAGCTCGGCCGTGCGGCGAAGAAGCGGCTCGCGATCGTCGAAGAGCTCGCGGCATTCGGCGTGCCCATGACGCTCGTGCAGCTCGAGCAGCGCGTGCCCGGTGCGAAGACAGCCGCGCGCGAGCTCGTGAAGGCCGGCATCGTCGACGTCTTCGAGCGCGAGATGAATCTCGAGGCCGCGGCCACGGGTGCGGACATGTTGTGCATCGCGCCGCCGGTGCTCACGGACGAGCAGGCGTTCGCCGTCAGCTCGGTCACCGGCGCATTCGGCGCGACGTTCCGGCCATTCCTGCTCCATGGCGTGACCGGCAGCGGCAAGACCGAGGTCTACCTGCGCGTGATCGCAGAGGCGCTCGAGCTCAAGAAGACCGCGCTCGTCCTCGTCCCCGAGATCTCGCTGACGCCGCAGCTCGCGGCTCGCTTCCGCGCGCGGTTCGGCGATCGCGTCGCGATCCTGCACTCCGGCCTCTCCGAACAATCGCGCCTCGGCGAGTGGTCGCGCATCCGGCGCGGCGAGGCGAGCATCGCCGTCGGTGCGCGCTCGGCCGTGTTCGCCCCGCTCGCGAATCTCGGCGTGATCGTCGTCGACGAAGAGCACGACTCCTCGTTCAAGCAGGAGGAAGGCGTGCGTTACCACGCCCGCGATGTCGCGCTCGTCCGCGCGCAGCGTGCGGGCGCCGTCTGCGTGCTCGGCTCGGCCACGCCGTCGCTCGAGAGTGCGTGGCACGCCGAGAAAGCCACGTACACCAAGCTCGTGCTCACGCGGCGGCCCACCGCGCGGCCCATGCCCATCGTCGACATCGTCGACCTCCGCACGTTCACGCCCGACGGTGAGGCCATGCTGTCCGCGCCGCTGCGCGCCGCGATCGCCACCTCGCTCGCCGCAGGCGACCAGACCATCCTGTTCCTCAACCGTCGCGGCTTCGCGACGTTCGTCCTGTGCAAGGCGTGCGGTCACTCGTTCCGCTGTCCGCACTGCTCGGTCTCGCTCACGTATCACCGGCACAGCGACCGGATGAACTGCCACTACTGCAACTTCCACCAGCGCGTCCCGGAAGCCTGCCCCAGCTGCAAGGTCGTCGGCTCGATCGAGCGCAAAGGCCTCGGCACCGAGAAGGTCGCCGACGCGATCGCCGAAGCATTCCCCACCGCGCGTGTCGCCCGGCTCGATCGCGACGTCGCCTCCGGCTCCAAGATCGAAGCCGTCCTCGCCCGCGTTGCTCGCCGCGAGGTCGACATCCTCGTCGGCACGCAGATGGTCACGAAGGGCCACGACTTCCCGGGCGTCACGCTCGTCGGTGTCCTGTGCGCGGACACCGGTCTCAACATCCCCGACTTCCGCGCCTCCGAGCGGACGTTCCAGCTCCTCGCGCAGGTCGCGGGCCGCGCCGGCCGTGGCGACCGCCTCGGCCGCGTCATCATCCAGACGTACCGCCCCACGGCCCCGGCCGTCGTCTCCGCCGCGGCGCACGACTACGCGCAATTCTTCGCCGCCGAAACCGCCGCGCGCGCCGAGCTCGGTTACCCGCCACACGGCCGCTTGATCGCGGTTCGCATCGACGGGCCCGACGAGCACATGGTCGCCGCCACCGCGCAGCGCCTCGCAAAGCTCGCCGAAGAGCTCGCGCATCGCGCCGACATCGTCGGTGTCGCGCCATCGACGGCGGTCGAGCCGGAGCGCACCACGCCGGTCGTCGAGGTGCGCGGTCCTGTGCCGGCGCCGATCGAGAAACTCCGCAACCGCACGCGCTGGCAGGTCTGGCTGCGCAGCGCCGATCGGCATGCGCTCCGCCGGGTCGCGCGCGGGATGATGTTCGCGATCGATCACGCGCCGCCGAGTGCGAACATCAGCAGCGCGCTGCGCGTCAGCTTGGATGTCGATCCGATGTCGGCGCTCTAGGCGTCCACCGACAAGCGCGCGGCGCTAGACCAGGACAAACGCAGCGAGCGCACCCGACAACGCACACGCGATCGCGAGGACGATCAGCGGCAGCTTGCTCACCGGCGGCGGGTCGAGGTCAGCGGCGCCGAACATCATCGAGTCGGACGGTGCGGCAAGTCCGACGGGTACGGCGATCGGAATGCGAAGTGACATCGCATTCGCGTGCGCATTCGGCGAGGCCGGCACGTACGCCATCGACATCGCCATCGCGGTCGACATCGAAGGCGCATCCATCACGGTCGGATGGCGGCCTGCGTTCGCGCACGCTGCGAATCCAGGAGCCGCGAAGGACGGCGGCGCATACGGAGCGCGGGGCCAACCGACGGGATGAGACGGCGGGAAGCCGGGCGGCGGTTTTCGTGTCTGCATGTGCGGCGCGCGGTGAATCTGCGGGGCAGGCATCTGCGGCGCATGCATGTGCGGCGCGTGCTGCATGTGGAGTGGATGGTGCGGCGCATGCTGCATCTGCGGCGCCGGCGCGGGCGGCGCATACGGTGCGGAGGCCGACGATGCGACGGGCGACCCGCTGAAGGGTGTCGGTGCATAGGGAGACGCAGCGACGGTTGGGGGCTTCGGAAAGTAGGGCGGTAGGGGCGGCTGCTTCTTTGGAGGCTCACTCGCCGCACGCAGCCGCGCATTCGAATCGAAGCTGCTCGACGAACGCGCGCCGGAGTCGAATGATCGATGTGGACCCGAGCTCGGCATCACCGGTGCGCTCGAGGGTTGCGTCGGCGTGATCATCGGCGCGACGTATGCGTTCGGCATCGGCGCGTGCGAGATCTGCGTCGGCGTGTCCATCGCGACGTAGCCCGCGCTCGACGGCGTGGACTTCGACAACGACGTCACACCGGGCGCGGTCGGAACCGACAACATGCCCTGCAGAATGCGCGGCATGCGCGTCGAGCCGGGCGAGACGATGCGGCTCGGCGGTCTCGGCAGAGCGGCGGGTGTCACACGCGGGAGGCGATTCGATGAGGGCGGCGCCGACTGCGGCGGTAGAGGCGGTGGGGACTTCTTCGGCCCCACGATCGATGGGATGGGGCGCTTCTCCTTCAGGGCGGGGAGCGACGGGGTCGTCGCGATCGACGACGCGGCGGAGGGGAGCGGCGTGCGCTGAGGCGGCGGCGTGAGCGGGCTCGAGCCGAGTCGGCCGAGCGGCAGCTTGTCGAGTGCGCGGCGGACGTCGGTCATCGTCTGCGGGCGGCGGGCCGGGTCCTTGGCCATCAGCTGCGTGATGAGCTCGTCGAGATGGGGCGAGCAGCTCGCGAACATCGAGGCGCGCGGGATGTTGCCGACGAGGTGGGCCTCGATGACCTGCTCGATATCGCCGTCGAAGGGCGCGGTGCCGGTGACGAGCTCGAACAGGATGCAGCCGAGCGAGTAGATGTCGGCGCGGTGGTCGATCGATGTCGAGGAGCGGCACTGCTCCGGGGACATGTAGCGCGGCGTTCCAAACACGGAGTGGACGCGCGTGCTGGTGCGAACGTGGATGCCGCTCTCGTCGACGACCTTCGCGAGACCGAAGTCGAGGATCTTGATGCGCAGGCCGTCGGGCATCGCGGGGTCGGTGACGACGAAGATGTTGTCGGGCTTGAGGTCGCGGTGGAGGACTCCCGCGGCGTGTGCGGCCTCGAGCGCGGCGGCGATCTGGCGGGCGATCTCGACCGCATCGTGCGGGAGGAGGCGGCCGCAGTTTTCGAGACGCTGCGTGAGCGACTCGCCGTCGAGGAGGTCCATCGCGATAAAGGCGCCGCCGTTGTACTGGCCGCAGTCGAGGATGGTGACGACGCCCGGGTGAACGACGCGCGCGGTGGCGCCGGCTTCTTGGAGGAAGCGGCGGACGATCTCGCGCTTGTTCGCGTGGTCGGGGTTCAAGACCTTGAGCGCGACCTCGCGGTCGAGCTCGACATCACGCGCGGAGAAGACGAAGCCGAAGTTGCCCTCCGCGAGCTTGTCGATCAGGAGGTAGCGGCCGACCTGCTCGCCGGGAAAAGGAGCGAACGTCTCGGCGGTCGGGCCGTCGGGGTCGAAACGGTGGCTGCCCAAATGGAGGAAGTCGTCGGTGATGGACGGCGTGTCCTCCGACACGGTGGTGTCCCCCGGCCCGTGACTCGAAACGCTGTCCACGTATCGGGGTGTTGCACGCGGTGTACCTCGCTCGCGTTGCGTAGAGTCGGGAGCTTAGGTCTGTGCGGGCGAGGGACGGGCTCTCCGCCTGGGGCACTGATGGGCACAGTCGTCCCCACTCAGATTTTTGGCGGGGCAGGGAAGGTCACTACGGCGCGGCGCGCTCGCGCAGGAAGCGCTCGTAGTCGGCGAGCGTCGAGAGGCCGATCGCCTTGCGCCGCTCGTCGACGTGCGCCACGTCCTCGATCGGGTACGGCTTGTTCGCCTTGTCGAACTGCGTGCCCCAGCGCTGGGGTTTGCCCTCGTTGACCGCGACACGGTCGGAGAGATACGCGTGCTCGACCGCTTGCGCTTCGCCTTGCGCGACTGCGATCTCGAGCATCTCGAGGCACTGCTTCTGGAACGCGAAGTCGCGCGAGTGCTGGACGATGAGCCACGCTGCGTGCGCGCCGTCCTTACCGACGAGGCTCTTGCCCGGCCAGCCGTGCTTCGCGACGATCGCCTTCAGCGCCTCGGTGGTGCGCGCGTCGACGCCGTCGGTCTGCGGCTCTTCGGCCTCGCGCGCGGCCTGGTCGTCGCGCTCCATCGCGAGCAAGGTGTCGCGCAGGGCCGGATTGCCGACGGCGGCTTCGGACTTCGCGCGCAGCTCGGCGACGCGCGCGAGGAGCGCGGGCCATCGCCGGTCGGCGCGTAGTGGCGCGAGATCGGGGTCGTTCTGGATCGCCGGATCGTCGAGGCCGGTCGCGATCGCGCGGTCGAGCGTCGCGAACGCGTCGTCGAGGTCGCCGCCCTGCGCCTGGCAACAGGCGGCATCGTAGAGCGGGGCCGCCATCGCTTCGCCCTTCGTGGTGGCAGCGACCGCGAGCCACAGCTCGGCGCAGCGCTTCCACTGCTTTGCATCGTGGGCGGCCGCGGCCTGCTTCGGATCTGCAACCGCGACAGGAGACTCTTTCGGTGTCGATCGATCGCACGCGCACAGGAGCAGGAAGAGCGCGACGCGTTTCATCGATCGACGAATGATACCCCGCGCTGCGCGAGCGTGGCACGTGGGGCATTTCGGATATACTGCCGCGTGAGTCCTCGGGAATCTCGTGACTGAACTGTCCCTCCCTAACGCGCTTCCATGCGTCCTCGTGGTCGCCGATCCGGCGCGGATCACGGAGCTCGTCGGTGCGCTCTCGGAGCCACTGCTGACCGAGATCGCGGGAGGGCGGATCGATCTGCTCGTCAGCTCCGGCGGCGACGACACGATCGAGCTCGTCGAGGCCCGCAAGCCGCACGTGATCGTGGTGACCGCGACGCTGACGGCGGGTGATGCGACGTCGCTCGTCGACACGATTCGCGGAATGATGCCGCGCGCACAAATCGCGGTCGTCGTGATCGGCGACGAGGAAGGCGGCCCGATCCGCAACGCGCTCGACGCGCTCGAGCTCGCGCCCGATCGCTTCGTCACCCGTCCGATCTCGGCAAAGGCGCTGCGGTTCGCGGTCGCGAGCGGCATCGAGGCCGTGACGCTCGTGCGTGGCCCGCAGCCCGGCGCGCAGGGTACGTCACCCGGCGTGATGTCCGAGGAGCGCAAGCCTGCGGTGCCGGCGCAGGCCAAGGCCGCCACGCAACGCGCCGCCTTGCGCGCGCGGTGGACCGCACTCGCGGACTCGATCGTCGACGTCACCGACGACATCATCGAAGAGGACGAGCGCGTCGACGAACCCGAGCCGCTGCCACCGCCGATCGTGATCAAGCCGCGGCGCAAGACCGCGCCCGTGCTCGACGCCGTCCAGGAGCCCGAGATCTGGAAGCCCGGCAACACCGCCGAGCTCGCGCCCGTCATGCCGGCGCACAAGCCGTGGTCCGAGCCCGTCGAGGCGCCGACCCGCGAGCCGACGCTGATCTTGAGCGATCACGAGGCGGCGCCGCCCGAGTCGCAAGTCGAGATCACGATCGATCGCGGCGGCGTCACCGCCGAGTCACGCACGAGCAGCCGCGACCGCTGGTCCGAGCCGCTGCCGCTCGCCGAGCTCGTCGATCGCGATACCAAGCCGCGCGCCGTCGATGCGCCGACGAGCACACGCAACTCCGGCCGCATCCGAAAGACCGACGAGCTTGGCCTGCCGCTCGATGACTTCGACGACGACGACCTCGTCATCGACGACAGTCGGCATCGCCCGTCGGATCCGCGCCTCGAGGTGCTCGCCGATCTGCCGAGCACGACGCCGGTGAGCGAGGAGCCGCGCCAGTCGCTCGACAACGGCCGCGACTTCGCACGCCAGCTGCGCGCGAAGATGTCGCAGATGGCGCAGCGCTTGTTTCAAGGCGCGGATGCCGCCGCCGCGCCCGCGCCCGCGGACCTCGCGCCGCGCCACGATCATCACACCGAGATCGATCTCGCGTCACTCGGCGAGGACCTGCCGCTCGGCGGCGGCCACACCGAGATCGAGTCGCGCTCGCATCGCGTTCCCGTCGAGCACACGACCTCGCCCGGCTCGTGGGACACGCAGGTCCGCGAGCGCGGGCTGCCCGACACGGGCGAGATCGTGCGCGGCGTCTCCGACGCGGCGATGCTGCTCGCGAAGATGTTCGCGGGCGGCGCGACCGGCCGCGTGCTGTTCCGCCACGAGGGCGCCGAGACGATCGTGTTCTTCGATCAAGGCCGGCCCGTGTTCGCGTCGTCGAGCCAGCCGCGCGATCGCATGGGCGGCCTGCTCGTGCGCGAAGGCAAGATCACCGCGGCGCAGTACGACCGTTGCCAGGCGGTCGTCGCGGAGTCCGGCCGGCGCATGGGCGAGATCCTCGTCGACTTCGGCTACCTCAAGCGTCGCGAGCTATTGCCTGCCGTGCGCCGTCACGTCGAGGACATCGTGTATTCACTGTTCGGCTGGGACCGCGGCCACTACCAGATCTCGACGGACGCGCAGCCATCTGGTGAGCGCATCCGGCTCTCGCGTCACCCGGCCGCGCTCGTCCTCGAGGGCATTCGCCGCAAGTTCGATCGCACGAGCCTCGAGCGGCTGGTGGGCCCGCCGTCGACGGTGATCGAGGTCCGAGATCGCGAGCGCCTCGGCGGCATCATCAACATGGGTGACCTCGCCGCCGAAGAGCGCGGCGCGCTCGCCGCCTTCGACGGCCAGGCGGATCTCGGCACCGTCGCGCGCATCGGCGGCGTCGATGTCGCCGATGTCCTCCCGCTCGCGTGGGGCCTGTGCGTCCTCGGGCTCGCGAACGCGCGCCGTACCGACACCGAGCTCCCCGACGAGTCGACCGCGCTCGTCGGAGAAACCGATCTGGCGATCGATCGCGAACGCGTGCGCGCCCGCTGGCAGCTCGTCACCGACGCCGACTACTTCGCCCTCCTCGGCGTGCGCCGCGACGCGACCGGCTTCGAGATCCGCCGCGCGTACCAGGCGGCGCGTCGCGACTTCGCGGCCGACGGTTTTCCGACCGACCTCCGCCGCGAGCTCGCGCAAGAGCTCGACGACATCGCGAACGTCCTCGACGAAGCCTTCCGCGTTCTGCGCGACGACCGCCTGCGCGTCACCTATCTCACGAACCTGATCGAATAATGCGCGTCGTCTTCATGGGCTCTCCCGAGTTCGCGGTCCCCTGCCTGCGTGCACTGGTCACCGCGGGTCACCAGGTCGCGCTCGTCGTCAGCCAGCCCGACAAGCCCGCGGGCCGCGGTGGTCAGCTCACGGCGCCCGCCGTCAAGGTCGCCGCCCTCGAGCTCGGCCTTCCGATCAGCCAGCCGAAGTCCGCACGCACTGGCGAGCTCGAGACCGCGCTCCGCGAATCGGGCGCCGCGCTCGCGGTCGTGGTGGCGTACGGCAAGATCCTCCCGCGCGCCGTGCTCGACGCGTTGCCGAAGGGCTGCATCAACGTCCACGCGTCGATCCTTCCGAAGTACCGCGGCGCCGCGCCGGTGCAGTGGGCCGTCATCGATGCCGAGCCGGAGACCGGCGTCGCGATCATGCAGCTCGACGAAGGGATGGACACCGGGCCCGTCCTCCTCGAGAAGCGGGTCCCGATCGACCCCGACGAGACCTCGGGCGAGCTCTTGGCCCGCCTCGCGCCAGTCGGCGCGACGGCGCTGCTCGAAGTGATCGCGATGATCGAAGGCGACGGCGTCACTTCGATCGCTCAGGACGCCACGAAGGCGACACACGCCGCGATGCTCACGAAGGCGGATGGCGCGATCGATTTCACGCAATCGGCGATCCGAGTTGCCGCGCGGATCCGCGGCGTCGATCCGTGGCCCGGCGCGCAGGCGTCGCTGCGCGGCCAGATCGTGAAGTTGTTCCGCGCACGGCCAAGCGACGCGACGTCGGATCAGCCGCCGGGGACGGTCGTCGCAGTCGACGCAACCGGATTACAAATAACCACGGGCGACGGCGTCGTCGTGGTCCGCGAGATCCAGGCGCCCGGCCGCAAGCGCCTCGCTGCAGCACAGTTCGCCGCGGGACGGGGCGTCGCCGTCGGCGACGTGCTGGCGAAGCCGGAGCTCTCGTGAGCGCGCGTGAAGTCGCGCGGCGCGTCCTCGATCGCGTCGAGAAGGGTGGGGCGTGGGCGACGTTGGCACTCGACGCGGAGCTCTCGCGCTCGGGGCTCGACGAGCGCGACCGCCGGCTCGCGTCGGAGCTCGTCTATGGCGTGCTCAGGCACCGCGCGCGAATCGATCACGCGCTCGCGGCGCACGCGGACCTCGCGCGCACGCCGCCGAAGATCGTGACCGTGCTCCGCGTGGCCGCGCATCAGCTGCTGTTCCTCGATCGCGTGCCGGCGTACGCGGCCGTCGACGATGCCGTGCAGGCGGCGCGCGGCGTCGGCGGGCAGAAGCTCTCCGGCTTCACGAACGCCGTGCTTCGCAAGATCACCAAGACCGGCGCGCCGCCACTGCCGACGGAGCTTCGCGCGCGGATCGAGATCGAGCACTCGCTGCCGAGGTGGATCGTCGACGAGCTCGCGCAGACCGTCGACGCCGAGCAGCTGCCGGTGATCGCGGCCGCCTTCGCGCAGCCGCCCGCGCTCGTGGCGCGCGTGAACCTCCGCAAGACCACGCGCGACGCGCTCGCGGCAGAGCTCGTCGAGCAGGGCGTGACCGCGACGCCCGTGGAGCGCGTGCCGACCGCGCTCGTCCTCGACGGCGCTGGAGATCCCGGCAAGATCGCCTCGTTTCTCGCGGGACGCTGGACCATCCAGGACACCGGCGCGCAGCTCGTCGGGCAGCTGGCCGCGCCGGCTGCGGGGATGCGCATCCTCGACGCGTGCGCCGGCGTCGGCGGCAAGGCGACACACCTCGCGGAGCTCGCCGACTGCGCGATCGACGCGGCCGACCAATCGAAGACCAAGCTCGAGCTCTGCATGCAGACCGCGCTCCGGCTCGGCCTCGGCGGCATCACGCCGCGCGTCTGCGACCTGACCGATCCGAAGGCCCAACTTGCCGACGCGTACGACCTGATCATCCTCGACGCGCCGTGCTCGGGCCTCGGCGTGCTGCGCCGGCACCCCGATGCGAAGTGGCGGCTCCCGCCCGACACCGTGCCGCGGCTCGCGAAGTTGCAGCAGCAGCTGCTCGACGGTGTCGTCGCGCGGCTCGCGCCGGGCGGCACGCTCGTGTATTCGGTCTGCACGTTCACGCGCGCGGAAGGCCCGGCACAGATCGCCGCGCTCGTCGCGCGCAGCGGGCTCGAGCTCGTCAGTGAAGAGCGCACGTGGCCGCCCGAAGCCGACGCGTTCTACATCGCGCGTCTGGTCAAGCCACGCGCGACGACGTAGCCGAGCAGCCCGACCGATCCCAGGAACACGGTCGCGGCGACGAACGGCCACGTGGTGATCGAGTGTTTGCGGGCGTCGTTGACCATCCAGCCGACGCCGAACGAGCACGCGATCACGAGGTCGAGCAGCATCTGCATCGCCCAAGGTTCGCGCCACGCGAGCGCGAGGAAGCCGGTGTATCCGAACCCGGCGATCACCCAGAGCGAGTAGATGACGAACGGAACGAGGACGGCGGCGGCGATCATGGCTTTGCGTTGCATGCGTCTTGGATAGGCCGCGCGCTGCCAAGGCTCCATTACCTCCCAGGTAAGGACGGCACCCGGCGCCGGGCGATAGAGTGGCGATATGGCGGACGGTTTCGGTGCAAGTCTGCGGTCATGGCGGATCTCGCGGCGGATGAGCCAGGAGACGCTCGCGGCGCGCGCGGGCGTGTCGGCGCGGCACCTGAGCTTCGTCGAGAACGGCAAGAGCAACCCGAGCCGCGAGGTCGTGCTCGCGCTCGCCGGCGCGCTCGACGTTCCGCTGCGCGAGCGCAACGGCCTGCTCGCGTCGGCCGGGTTCGCGGCGGCGTTTCGCGCGTCCGCGCTCGACGGTGACGAGCTCGCGCATCTACGCCGCGCGATCGATCACATCCTCGCGAAGCAAGAGCCGTACGGCGCGGTCGTCGTCGACGGGCAATGGGACATCCTGCGCATGAATCAGGGCGCGCTGAAGCTGTTCCAGCACTTCGCGCCGACGACGTCCGAAGGCGTCACGGCCGCGCGCAACCTCGTCCTCGGCACCGTGCACGCCGGCGCGCTCGCGCCGTACCTCGTGAACTGGGGCGACGTCGCCGGTCACCTCGTCGCGCGGCTGCACCGCGAGATCGCCGCGCGGCCCGCCGACGAGAATCTGCCGCGCTTGCTCGCACGCGTGCTCGCGCAGCCGAACGTGCCGAGCGAGTGGCGGGTCGCGGAGCCGGGCCGCAGCGCAGCGCCGTTCGTCACCGTGCATCTGAAGTCGCCGACGCTCGAGGTCCGGCTGTTCACGATGTTGACCTCGATCGGCACGCCGCTCGACGTCACCGCCGAGGAGCTCCACGTCGAGACCTACTTCCCGGCCGACGACGCGACCGAACAGATCCTACGTTCGCTCTAGCGCGGCTATCCGCGCGCAGCTTCGCCGCGGCGCCGGAGCTCCGCGATCGTCGCCGCGTAGTCCTTCGTGCCGAACACGCCGGAGCCCGAGACGATGACATTTGCGCCTGCTTCACAGACCTCGGCGACGTTATCGATCTTGATGCCGCCGTCGACCTCGATCTCCACGGCCAGCCCACGCTCGTCGAGCATGCGCCGCAGCCGCCGGATCTTGTCGAGCTGGCTCGTGATGAAGCTCTGCCCGCCGAAGCCCGGGTTGACCGACATGATCAAGACCTGCGCGACATCGCCGAGCACGTACTCGATCGCCTCGAGCGGCGTCGCGGGATTGATCACGACGCACGGCTTCTTGCCGAGCTCGCGGATCTGCCCGAGCGTGCGGTGCAGGTGCACGCTGCCTTCGACGTGCACGCCGATGATGTCGGCGCCCGCCTTCGCGTAGGCGGCGACCCAGCGGTCTGCATCCTCGATCATCAAGTGCACGTCGAGTGGCAGCTGCGTCGCGCGCTTCACCGCCTCGATCACGACCGGTCCGATCGTCAGGTTCGGCACGAAGTGGCCGTCCATGACGTCGACATGCACGTAGTCCGCCGACGAGATCGCGCGGACTTCCTCGGCGAGCCGACCGAAATCGGCAGACAAGATCGACGGCGAGATCCGGACCGGCAGCTTCGTCACGCGGCGACGCTACTACGGCACGGGCACGACGTCGATGGCGCCGCTCGCGTCGAGACACGCGATTCGCCGGCTCGTGCGATCGAATGCGAGCGCGACGATGTCCTCGAGATCAGGGTCGATCCACAAGGTCTCGACGACCGCGATCTTCGACGGGCCCTTCGCGCCGGGCTCGAGGTAGTCGACACGCAGGCGTCGCTGCGCCGCTTCGATCGTCTTCGGATACGCGTAGACGGCGAGGATTCCCTTGCGGTCGAGCGCGGCGGCGCGCGCACCGCCGAGGTGGTCGCGTGGATACTTGTCGTCACGGTCGATGCGGATCGCGCCGGCGGCCGGGCCGGACTCCGGCGTCGCGAAGACGAGACGGCGACCACTGGCGTCGAACGCGAGGTGCTGCGGTGCGCTCGGCGCACGCTTCGTCGCGTGCCAGCTGCGATCGAGCACCTTGTCCTCGTACGTTTGAACGACCGCCCAGCCGCGACCTTCCTTGCGCTGCCACGAGTAGTTCGCGTACGCGCGCGTCTCGTAGCCGATCGCGACGAGCTTGCCGTCGTCGGAGATCGCCGCACTCGTGCGGTCCTCCATCTGCCCGACCTCGTGCTTGTACGCGTCGAGGCGCCAGCGCGGGCGGCCGTCGAACGACGCGACGAACAGCTGCCCTACGTTCATCCCCAGATACCACTCGCTCTCCGCGATCCAAGCGTTGGTCAAGACGAGTTGGTACTCGCGTGGGCTCTCCAGCATCGCACCGTCGCGATGCGTCCGGATCGTGTTGTAGCGATCGATGGCGATGATCGATCCGTCCCCGCGCCAGCGTGCATCGAGCACGTCGGGCCCGTCGACGATCGTACTCGCGCCGTCGAGGGTGTGGCGGCGAAGCGTGCCACCGCCGCACGTCAGCAGCTCGCGGCCATCGTACGACCAGTCGATCCGCACGTCGCAGCTCAGTAGCCGGCGAACAGATCCGTGAGCCGAACGTCGAGCGCGGTAGCAACCTTGAACAAGCTCGAGACGGACGCGCTCGATTCGGCGCGCTCGATCTGCGAGAGCAGCGAGACGGAGAGGTTCGTGCGCCGCGCCATCTGCTTGAGCGTCAGGCCGCGCGCCTTGCGGAGATCGCGGATCTGCCGGCCGATCGCGGCGTGCAGCTCGTCCTCGCGCCGCAGCACGAGCCCCTTCTTCTTCGCGATCCGCGCGATCACGTCGCGGAACTCGGCGGGCGTGAACGGCTTGTGGATGTACGCGGAGACGTCGTGCTGGATCGATGCGGTCGCGGTGTCGAGCGACGGATAGCCGGTCAGGATGATCACCGCGATGTCGTCATCGACGGAGCGAATCTGCGCGAGCAGATCGAGACCCGAGATCTTCGGCATCATCAGATCGAGCACGACGAGGTGGAACACTTCGTCGCGAATGCGCTCGACCGCGAGTGATGGATCCGCGAGCGTCGTGACCTCGAAGCCTTCCGCGAGCAGGAAGTCCTGCAGATACTCGCGAATGTCCTGATCGTCGTCGACGACGAGGACGGACAACTTCGCGGCCGTCCGCAGGGGAACGGCTCCGGGAACGGCTCCAGCAACCACGAGACGACCATATCCCTCGGGGCCGAAAAGTAAAACCGCGGGGAGCCTGAGGCTCTCCGCGTTTTTAGAAGTCGGGGCGACAGGATTTGAACCTGCGACTCCTTGGTCCCGAACCAAGTGCGCTACCAGGCTGCGCTACGCCCCGTGGGAAACAGGTAGTTACTGCGCGGGCCTGGCGTTGTCAATGTCGATAGACGGGGAGGGCAATGTGTACGCCCACATCGACGAACGCGCCGAGCTCGTCGACGACCCCGATCCGCGCGAACGGCGTCACCCCGAAGAAGGCCCAGACACCGACCGATGCGCCGTACCGGGGGTGCTGGAGCTCTGCGAATTCGACGAGCGGACCGGCGGAAGCGCCGTAAATCCGACCGCCGAGCCGCGTCCCCGCGAGCGCGTCGAGCCAGACCCGGCCCCCGCCCCGCGCGGTCCAGAGTGACGCCCCGAGATCGACGCCGATCGCCGACAGCGGCCGGCGCTCGCGGATCCGGACGAAGGCGAGATCGCCCCCGAACGTCGAGTCCCAATCGGAGTCGACGACGCTCGCGGCGGCCGTCGGACCGAGCCAGAGATAGAAGCCGTCGAGGTCCCAGCTCGGGCGGAAGTGGGTGCGACCCACCGTCGGAACCGAGGCCCGCGCCGGTGGATCAGGCGTGATCGCTACGGAGTCTGCTGATGCGATCGAGCAAGACACGGCGTAGATCGCGCAAATCACTGTGCATCGCATTGCGCGTGGCGGGGACCGGAAGCCCCGCTGTTTGGTTGCACACCCAACAATCCTCGCGCGCATGCTGGTAATATCATTCCTCGAAAACGCGCGGGCGGGCGGGCTTACCGTTTGCTTTGGGGAGGGACCTTGTCCCTCGGGTCCGCACTGCAATCACTACCACCTCCGGGGTCACCGGCGGCTGTTCCGATGTCGAACTTGGTCATCCAGCAAAGCACTTCGGCAGGCGTACCGCCGGGGCTGTTGCCACCCCATCTCGAGAGCGACTTCGCGTTCATCCGCGCGATGCCGCTCTTCGAGGGGATCGGCAACGAGGACCTCGCGAACGCGATGATGCAAGGCGGTATCGCGCTCCGAAACATCGAGCGCGACATGTTCGTCCTCGATCCCGTCGGGCTCGCGCACGGGCAACCGGCGCCGGTCGTCTACGTCGCGCGGGGGCAGGTCGCCGCCGCGGTGTTCATGGAGAACGAGCTGGGCGAGCGCCGCGCGTGGCAACAGCATCACGAGAACGCGACGAAGGAAGAGCGCGAGGCCGAGTCGCTGCTCAAGCCGCCGCCGCTCGCGCGCGTCGCGCTCAAGAACATCGCGCTGTTCATGGAAGGCGACCTGTTCAACTCCGGCGCGCTGCAGGCGGCGCGCGGTCAGCCGATCGCGTTCTACTCGACCGCGCCGTGTGCGCTGATCTCGATCGACCACCGGTGGATCGCGGAGCTCGCGGTCCGCTATCCCGTGTTCGAGGCTCGCATCCGGCGTGCGCTCTCGATCTCGCGCGAACGCCTCGCGTGGGTGTCGGGCGTCAAGCAGGAGTTGCTCGACTTCTTCGTGCGCCAGGGCATCTCGGTCTCCGGCGAGATGGTGCGCGTGCGCCAGCTCGGCCTGTGCATCGACTGCAAGCTCTGCGAAGAAGCGTGCGAGGAACGCTACGGCGCGCGGCGCCTCACGCTCGGCGGCTACCAGCTGGGCATGCTCGACTTCATCTATACCTGCCGCACGTGCACCGACCAGCGGTGCATCGATCCGTGCGCGTACGACTCGATTCGCTTCGACGAAGTGAAGAAGGAAGTCGTCATCAACGAGTCGTCGTGTACCGGCTGCACCGCGTGCGCGCAGAGCTGCCCGTACGGCGCGATCGACATGGTCGAGGTCGAGCCCGACGCGCCGACGTTCATGAAGCGCTTCAAGGCGCGCCTCGACAAGAAGGACTCGCTGCGGTTCGGCGCCGGCACGCCGCGTGTCGCGAAGGCGCGCCGCATCGCGAACAAGTGCGACCACTGCATCGCGTACGGCGATCAAGCGTGCGTGTCGGCGTGCCCGACGGGCTCGCTGATCGAGATCAACGCCTACGACCTGTTCCGCGAGCGCTCGCCGAAGATGCAGCAGCTCGCGTACACCGGCTTCAACGCGGACCTCACGAAGAAAGATCGCAAGGAAGTCTTGCCGGTCCTGCCGTTCATCGAGGGCCTCGCGATTCGCTCGGGCGGCATCGCGAAGATGAAGCGCGGCCGCTACGCGCCGCTGTTCCTGTGGATGGTCGGCATCTTTGCCTTCCTGATCGCACTCGGCGAGGCTCTCCTGCGCTGGTACGCGCCCGAGATGTCGTATCGCTTCATGCAGCTGTCGCAGCTCGAGGAGTTCAAGGACATCCCGACGGCCGGCATCCTCGAGAGCGTCACGTTCCGGCCCGGCGATCAGCTGTCGACCTACTGCGGGCTCACCGGGGCCGGCCTCATGGTCATCGCCGCGATCTATCCGATCTTCCGGCGCATCAAGGTCTTCCGCTGGCTGGCGTCGAACACGATGTGGTTCGACTTCCACCTGATGGCCGGCACCGTCGGTCCCATGTTCATCGCGCTACACTCGGTGCTGCGCCTCGACTCGTGGGTCTCGGCCGCGTTCTGGTCGATGGTCATCACCGTCGTATCCGGTTTCCTCGGCCGGTATCTCTATACGCAGGTGCCGGAGCTATCGTCGGGCGTCGAGCTGGAGGAGCTCGATCACGAGCGTGCGTTCCAGAAGGCGCGGCCGGTGCTCACCGTGCCGATGGCCGAGATCGATCGCGAGCTCGCCGAGCAGCGCGCGAAGGCGCAAAAGGTCGCGATGTCGCCGAGCATGTTGCGCGCGCTGTGGTGGCTCATCTTTCAGGACATCGGCCGCATCCCGCGCACGATGGCGCGCAAAGGCCGGTTGGCGCAGCTCCAGGTCGATCGACCGACGCGGAACGATCTCGCGCGACGCGCCGGCCGGATGATCGTGATCGCGCGGCGACAAGTCGTCGCACCGAAAGCGCAGCTGCTGCTTCACTCGTGGAAGAAGGTCCACGTACCATTCACCATCTTGCTCACCGGATTTGCGGTCGCTCACATCTATCTGTCGTGGTCACGTGCGGCTTGGTAACTATGCATACCTGGTGATCCTCGGCGCTGTCCTCCTCGCGAGGACCGCGCACGCCGAGGATTTCTTGTCGTCGTCACCGGGTCCACTCTCGGCGAGCCACGCGCAGTGGGACAACCAGCAGGGTTGCAACGACTGCCACGTCAACGACACGAACGAGATCTCGGATCAGAAGTGTCTCGGCTGCCACGACCATAAAGACCTCGGCGCGCGCATCGCGCAGGGCAAAGGCTTTCACGCGTCACCCGGCGTCAAAGGCAAGCGCTGCCAGACCTGCCACTTCGAGCACAAGGGTCGCGGCAAGGACGCCGAGATGATGGGCTGGAGCAAGGTGCAGGGCGGGCAGAAGGGCTTCGACCACGGCCTGACCGGCTGGCCGCTCAAGGGCAAGCACAAGACCACCGAGTGCGACGAGTGCCACAAGGCGAAGAACAAGGCCGGCACCGTCGTGTTCATGGGGACGAACACGCTGTGCGGTTCCGGCACGCCGTGCCACGCCGACGATCAGCCGCACAAGTTCGACCGCAAGGACATGCTCGTCTGCGACCGCTGCCACGGCGAGTCCGTGTGGAAGCCGGCGAAGAACGACATGAAGTTCAACCACGACGACCGCAAGGACGCCGGCATGCCGATCCTCGGCTCGCACAAGGACGTGCAGTGCCTCAAGTGCCACGTGAAGTACGTCTTCAACCTGCCGCAGTCAAAGCCCGCGAACTGCGGCAACAGTGGCTGCCACGAGACCTCGCACAAGGGCCACCTGTTCGACACCAAGGACTGCGATTGGTGTCACTCGCCGACGTTCAAGAACTTCAAGCAACAGTATGCGCGCGACATGCCGTTCTTCGATCACAGCGAGCGCACGCGGTTCGATCTCGGCGCGCACAAGAAGCTGAAGTGCTACGAGTGCCACACCAAGCAGCTCGGTGAAGCGAAGCCGATCTTGGCGTGCGAGCAGTGCCACGCGAAGGACAACAAGCACGGCGATCGCTTCAAGGAGTTCGGCTCGCCGACGCCGAAGTGCGGCACGTGTCACCCGACGACCTCGTTCAAGTCACAGTCGCGCTTCGATCACAACAGCCGGACCAAGTTCGCGCTGACCGCGAAGCACGCCGATGTCGCGTGCCGCAAGTGTCACCGCGGCAAGGGCCCCGCCGACTTCGAGAACTTCAACGGTCAGACGGGCTGCATGAGCTGCCACGAGCACGCGAAGGTGCACTCCGACGCGCAGAACCCGAACGGCAAGTTCAAGAACGCGCAGTGCCTCGACTGCCACCTCAAGCCCGGATCGATCGACGTGAAGTACGTCGATATGGTCAAGACCTATCACGGGCCCAATTCGAACTTCCCGCTGGTCAAATCGCACAAGAACGTGCCGTGCGAGGACTGCCACAAGAGCCGCAACGCGAAGGGCAAGACGAGCTTCGAGAAGGAATCACCGGAGTGCGGCGAGCGCTGTCACGAGGACACGCTGCACAACGGCACGCTCGGCAAGAAGTGCGCGGCGTGCCACACGTCGGGCACGTGGGACGCGCTCAAGTTCGATCACCAGGTCGCCGAGTTCCCCGACGGAACGAAGGGCTATCCGCTCAAAGGCGAGCACAAGAACAACAAGTGCGAGTCGTGTCACGGCGTGAACCGCCAGTTCAAGGACACGCCGCGCGAGTGCTCGGCGCCGGGCTGTCACGCCGACGACGACGCGCACAAGGGTCGCCTCGGTTCGAAGTGCGAGAAGTGCCACGTCGAGACCGGCGACAACCTCTTCAACCACAACACGATGTCCTCGTTCCACCTCGACGGTGGTCACCTCCAGGTGCGCTGCACCGACTGCCATCCGTCGGTGACGTTCAAGCCGCGCCCGATGACGTGTTTCGGCTGTCACCCGGAGCCGGCCGTGCACAAGGGGCAGTACGGCACCGCGTGCGAGCAGTGCCACACGACGCGGATGTGGGAAGACATCAAGCCGCTGCACGACGTCGGCGACTTCTCGCTGCGCGGCATGCACGACAACATCGCGTGCGAGCGCTGCCATCGCGATAACCGGCCGCTCGCGGGCTCCGGCAACCTCTGCATCAACTGCCACCGCCAGGACGACATCCACAACAACTCGCTGTCTCCGCGCTGCGGTGAGTGTCACACGCAGTGGTCGTTCACGCCGGCGCGCTTCGATCACACGAAGGTCGGCTGCAACCTCGTCGGGCAGCACCGCACGCTCGCGTGCTTCGACTGCCACGTGAATGGCAACTTCACGGCGCTCAGCCCGCAGTGCGCGAGCTGTCACATCGACGACTCGGTCAAGCACGGTCACGTCTCGATCGATCAGCGCACGCGCTGCACGGGTAATGGTTGCCACAGCCCGAACTCGTGGACGCCGAACGCGGGCGTCGCGTGGCCCGCGCGAGAGTCGGTGTGCCGATGAGGCAGGTCGCGATCGCGTGTGTGCTCTCTGTCGTCGCCGTGCCGCACGCGTGGGCGCAGAAGGGCGAAGAGGAAGAGGACGAAGAAGAAGAAGAGGAAGAGGAAGAAGAGACGACGCCGGAGGTAAAGCCACCGCCCAAGGCCGAGTCGAAGAAGGAAGAGTTCAAGAAGCAGGACCTGCGCGGGCACTCCGTCGACGCGAACGCGATCGCGAACCCGTTCCAGAAGGACCGCTTCTTCGTCGATAAGGTCGACGACAAGAAGACCGAGAAAGGCACGCTCACGCAGGGCAGCCTGCAGCTCTCCACGTTCCTCTACACCGAGAGTGCCGGCAACCTGCCGGCGCAGGCTGGTGGGATGACGCCGGGCAGCGCGGCGGGTGATGCGCGCATGTTCGGTGACCTGCGATCGCAGACCGACTTTCGGCACATCGCCGGCAGTCGCTGGGATGCGCGCTTCGACTTCCGCGGCCGCTACGTCGTCGACCCGGCCTCGGGCTCGGCGATGTCGGCCGACGCGAACCGGATCCAGTCGGGCTTCAACGGCACGAGCGAGCTCGAGGTTCGCGAGGCGTGGATCGTGCGGTCCGGAAAGCGGACAGACTTCTTCTTCGGCCGTCAGTTCGTGCCCGACCTCGGCGCGATCAAGATCGATGGCCTGCGCTTCGACTACGCATCGTCGGAGAAGCTCACGCTCCTCGGCTTCGGTGGCCTGTATCCGCTGCGCGGCTCGCGCTCGATCACGACAGACTATCCGAAGCTACGCAACGCGGACGGGACCGAGCCTGCCGAAGATGCGGGGCGCCTCGTCGCCGCCGGCGGCTTCGGCGCCGCATACCGCACGATCAACATGCACGGCGCGTTCGGCGCGGTGACGCTCGCACCGCTCAAGGGCGAGAGCCCGCGCATCTACGGCACGGCGAACGGCTACTACCGCGCCGGCACGCAGCTCGACCTCTATCACTACGCGGTTCTCGACGTGTTCGGCGAGGCGGCGAGCCCGGTCGCGCTCACGAACCTGTCGCTCGGTGCGAACTACAAGCCGGGGCAGCGGCTGCGGCTGACGGCGAGCTTCAACCGCGTCGACACCGAGACGCTCAACGTCCATGCCGGTGCCTTCCTCGACCAGACCACGCAGGTCGATGCCGGCGGCACGACGGTCCAGAACGAGACGTTCATCCAGTTGCAGCGCATCTCGACCAACTCGGCGCGCGGCAGCTTGTCGGTCGGGCTCGGCGAGCTCAATCGCTTCGAGATCACGATCGCGAGCGCGTATCGCTACCGCCCGGAGATCACGCTGACGCCGCCGATGATGGGCGCGACCTCGATCAAGCTCGCGGCAGCGAAGGGCGTCGACGTCTTCGGGTCGATCATGGATCGCCGGTCGCTCTTCAATCTGCGGATCGGCGTCGACGTCTCGCGCTCGATCGCGGTCGGCGACATCTCGTTCAATCGCGCCGAATCCTCGACGTTCCGCGGCTTCGCGGGGCGCGAGATCGGCAAGGGCCGCGGCGAGTGGGAAGCCGAGGTCAGCTACGCGCAGTCGACCGATCGCAGCGGCGGCATGGCCTCGACGTGCACCACCGCTGCCGTCTCGCCGGCCGATTGTTTTGGCGCGTCGTCGACGAAGGTCCTCTCGGCAGGCGGGCAGGTCTACTACCGCATCAAGAAGGACATCTTCGGCATCGGCAACATCTACGTCTCCCAGATGGACCTGAAGCGCAAAGACCTCGACGCGACGGTCTCGGACCCGAAGCTCACCGCGATCACCGGGTTCATTCGCGTCGCTTACCGATATTAGCGCCCGGCAGCGCAGCGCAAAAAACACACAGCTGAAATCGCCCGAGCGGTTGGCTAGTGTGAACGCGTGAGGTGGTTGGTCTGCGTGGTCATGCTCGTCGGAACCGCGTACGCGCAGCCGTCGCCGCCGGCGATGGACTTCGATCACGATCGCGACACGAAGATGCCGCTCGTCGGCGCGCATCGGGTGGCCTGCATTCGCTGTCATCCGCGCAACGAATTCGCGACGACGAAGCCCGAGTGCACGACGTGCCACACGGCGCCGCCGCACCAGAGCCGGATGTTCGAGAAGCGCGCGTGCGAGCTGTGTCATTCGCCGACGCTGAAGACGTTCGCGGCGGTCCGCTTCGATCACGATCAGACGAAGTTTCCGCTCCTCGGCGGCGGTCATCGCGTCGGCTGCGAGCGCTGTCACACGAAGACGATCGGGAGCGGGCTGCCACCGATGAAGTGCGAGAGCTGTCATCCCGCGCCGTCGCCGCACGGCAAGCGGTTCGACAAGGTGCCGGGTGGTTGCGCGTCGTGTCACGCGGGCTCGACGTGGAAGTCGGTCAATGCGTTCTCGCATGTCAAGCAGACGAAGTTCGCGCTCGTCGGCAAGCACGCCGAGATCAAGTGCAGTGCATGTCACCGTGGCGCGGACTTCGAGCGCGTGCAGACCGGCTGCAAGGAATGTCACGCGCACGCGACCGTGCACGCGGATGAGGATCACCCGAACGGCAGGTACACGACGGCGCAGTGCACGAACTGCCACGGCACCACCCACCACGATCCGCGGCCGCCGTCGCTCTCGGTCTTTCACGGACCGCAGTCACCGTTCCCTCTGACGAAGGGCCATCGCAGCGTGCCGTGCGTGGATTGCCATACCGACCGCAACACGCGGGGCAAGATGGTGTTCGAAGGCATCTCGATGGAGTGCGGCGAGCGCTGCCACGCGGACGTCGCGCACGAAGGCGTGCTCGGCGCGAAGTGTACGCAGTGTCACGTCTCCGGCGTGTGGGAGGCGCTGAAGTTCGAGCACGTGACGTATCCGCTCGAGGGCGCGCACCGCGATGCCGCGTGCGCGGCCTGCCACGGCACCGACAAGAAGTTCAAGGGTGCGCCGCGGCGCTGCGCGGACGCCGCGTGTCACGCCCGCGACGACGCACACGGCGGTGCGCTCGGCACCACCTGCGACCGCTGCCACCTCGCCAACGGCGACAACCGGTTCAGCCACACGATCTCGGCGAAGTTCAAGCTCGACGGCAAGCACCTCGCGGTTCCGTGTGAGGACTGCCACCCGTCCAAGTCGTTCAAGCCGCGGCCGATGGCGTGTTTCGGCTGCCACCCCGACCCGCGCGCGCACTTCGGTAAGTACGGCACGCGCTGCGAGCGCTGCCACACCACCAACGCCTGGCGGTAGGATGCGCGCGTGCTCGTCGGAGACGTGATCGGCGGTCGGCTCAGGATCGATCGCATCCTCGGCGTCGGTGGCTTCGGTGTCGTCGCGGCGGCGACGCACCTCGAGCTCCGGCAAGAGGTCGCGATCAAGATGCTCAAGCCGGAGTTCACGAACGACGAGGAGATCGTCGATCGGTTCCTGCGTGAAGCGCGTGCGGTCGCCGCACTGCGCACCGAGCACGTCTGCCGCGTGTTCGACGTCGCCCGCACCGACAAGGGCGAGCCGTACATCGTGATGGAGCTCCTCCACGGTAGCGATGTCGCGCAGCTCTTGCGCAAGGAGCCGCTCGCGCCGCCGATCGCCGTCGATTTCGTGATCCAGGCGCTGCTCGCGCTCGCCGAGGCGCACCCGCTCGGCATCGTGCATCGCGATCTCAAGCCGCCGAACCTGTTCGTGATGCGGCGGCCCGACAACACGTCGCTCGTGAAGGTGCTCGACTTCGGCATCGCGAAGGCCGTCGACGAGCTGCGGCTCACGCATAGCTCGAACTTGCTCGGCTCGCCGCAGTACATGTCGCCCGAGCAGATCAACACACCGCGGGAGGTCGACCCGCGAACGGACATCTGGTCGATCGGCGTGACGCTCTATCACATGCTCGCGCGGCGGCTGCCGTTCCCGAGCGCGCAGATCGCCGAGCTGTGCGTGATGATCACGACGCAGCCACCCGCGCCGATCGAGATCGAGCCGGGCCTGCGCGCCGTGATCTGGCGCTGCCTCGAGAAGGATCGCGCGGCGCGGTTCCAGAGCTCGTCCGCGCTCGCCGCCGCGCTCGCGCCGTTCTCGTCGGCGCAGCGCTCCGCGTCGATTCCGCCCGTGACCGCGCGACCGTTATCGATCCCGCCGGGCCAGACGATGGCCTCGATCGCGGAATCGCGGTCGATGCCGGCGCCGACCTCGGGACCGCCGTCGATGCCGATGCCCGTGCATCTACCGACGTCGCCATCGATACCGATGACACGGCCGCACCAGCAGCCAGTCGCCGCTGCACCCTCGAAGTCGCGCGCGATGTTGCTCGGTGTGCTCTCGGTCTCGGTCATCGGGCTTGGTGGGCTCGTCGGATATCTCGCGCTGTCGAAGAAGAAGGAGTCCGCGACGCCGGTCGCCGCGTCCACGCCCGCGCCATCGCCGATGCCCGCGCCAACACCGGCGCCGACGCCCGCGCCGTCGACATCGCCAACCCCGGCACCGTCGACGTCGCCGACACCCGCGCCGACACCTGCACCCTCGACACCTCGACGACCGCCGCCCAAGCCCGCGGACCCGCCACCGTTCAAGTCTCAGCTCGGACCGATCGAGACCGAGCTCCTCAAGCTCGAGGGCCGGATCGCGGCGACGCCGAAGGTCGCGCCCGAATACTCGAGCCTGGTCATGAGCGCGACGCAGATGTCGTGCTCGATTCGAGACGTCGATCGCGCGAAGTCGTGGTTCGAGAAGATCACGGACGCAGGCAATCGCAACAGCGCGATCGACACTTGCAAGCAGTACAACATCACCTTGTAGGAGGACGCATGAGCGAGAGGATCGTGAAGCTGGGCATCGCGCGCGACCCCGACCTCATGTACTTCATCCGAGGTGGCGACGCGGGCGTCGAGATGGACATGTCACGCTATCTGTACTTTCTCGACGAAGACGGCGACGTCACGCGGGTGGAGCGCGCGGGAGTCGGGGCCAAATCGCTGTAGCCGCGCCGGAGCCGTCGGCGCGCGCGTGTGCTACGGAAGCGACGCGGTATGGCCAACGTCTTCCATCGCATCGTCACGCACCACACGTTCCATCGCGTCGTCCTCGGATTGATCGTCCTGAACGCGGTGATCATGGGCCTCGAAACGTGGCCTTCGATCGCGGCTCGCTGGGGCGACGTGTTTCGTGTCGCGCACGTCGTGATCCAGGCTGCGTTCGTCACCGAGGTGGCGATGCGGATCGCGGCGTGCGGAAGGCGGCCGCTCGCGTTCTTTCGCGACGGCTGGAACGTGTTCGATTTCCTCGTCGTGGTGCTGGCGATGTTGCCTGCGGCCGGCCCATTCGCGACGGTCGCGCGGCTCGCGCGCATCCTCCGCGTCGCCCGCATGGTGACGGGGATCCCGGAGCTCCGGCTGATCATCGGGACGCTGCTGAAGTCGATCCCCTCGATGGCGCATGTCGTCTTGCTGGCCAGCCTGCTCATCTACATCTACGGCGTCGTCGGCACTCACCTGTTCGCCGAGGTGGATCCGGAACGCTGGGGCACGCTCGGCCGGGCCGCACACACGCTGTTCGTGATCATCACGCTCGAGGGCTGGGTCGAGCTCATGCAGACGAGCACGCAGGCGACCTCGTGGGCGTGGCTGTACTACGCGAGCTTCATCGTCATCGCGGTCTTCGTCGTCACGAACCTGTTCATCGCGGTCGTGATCAACAACCTCGAGACAGTCCGCAACGACAAGCCAGATGCAGCGGCGTCGCGTGACAGCGAGATCGAGCGGCTCACGGCGAAGGTCGACGAGCTCTTGGCCGAGATCAGGTCGCAGCGACGTTAGGCCGGCGTGCGAGCGCGAGGCAGAGGCCGAGGTGTAGCCCGACGATCGCGCCGACGATCACGCCGAGAAGGACACCGATCGGCACGCCGCCGTACTGCTTCGCGAGCCCGCGCGCGACGAAGAAGATGCCGTTGTCGGTGAACAGCGATGGCGCGACGGCGTACGCAGTTCCGAGCGTGAGGGCCGCGGTGATGCCCGCCGCGAGGAGCACGATGCCGATCGCCTTCGCGAGGCTGCGCTTCGGCAGTGCATCTGTCGTCATGACGATCGCCAGGGCCGCACACGCGGCGATGTTCATCACCGCGATCTGGATGGAGCCCGCATAGGGACCGCGCATCGAGCCGAACACCGCGACGGCGAAGATGCCGGGCACGATCGAGGCGAGCGCGCCGCCGATGACGCCCGACGCGATCGGCCGGCCACTACGCTCGGCGAACCACCGGATCAGCCCGCCGAACGAGGCGCCGGTCAGCGGCGCGAGCACCAGGCTGACGAGCGCGATCTGCGTCCACGGCATCGCGACCGTCTGGTGGTGCTTCGCGTAGTACCAACCGAACAGGATGGCGCCGGGGCCAAACGCGCAGAGCGCGCCCAGCCATGCCGCCCGTCTCGCCGCGTTCTGCATGCCCGGTGGTAGCGCGGCCTATTCACCGTGCAACGAGTTAGTCGCGGAAGTAGTCAGTTCGGCTTCTCGCCGACGGCTTCGTACGTGATGAAGTCGACCTTCTTCAGCTGCGGCGTTCCGTCGGGCGCGGGGTTCGTCTTGATCTTGCCGACGCTCTCCAGCGCCCCGAGTGCCTGCGCGACATTGCCGCGCCCCATGAACGAGTCCTTGCCGACGCGCACCGAGATGTCCTTCAGGTTGAGCGGCCCGCTCGTGCGCAGCACCTCTTCGATCTGGCCGGGCAAGCCCGTCCCGGCCTTCGCCTTGCTCTTGTTCATCACCACCATGACGAGCACGACGACGCACCCGATGATCGCTCCGGTCAACATGACCGGACGGTATCACTGTCGAAGCGGCGCAGCCGACCGCCGCGTAGCAGCCCAGGCGAACTTCGCGCCTGCCCGAGCTCGGTGTTAGACGATCCGGCTGCCGCACCGAGCGAGACGCGAGCGACAACGTCGGAACTGGCTCGTTAATCGAGCGTGTTCTTGATCGCGAATGCGGACGATGCCGCGCCAGGGCTCAGCGTCCCCGCAACGCTCGGCGACTTGCCCGGCAGCGTGCGCAGCACGATGCGTCCGAGGCCGCCACCACCGCCGCCGCCAGCGCCGCCGGAAACACCCGCGGTCGCGGCGATCGTGCTCGCCGCGCCATCGCCACCGTTGCCCTGCGCGCAACGGCTGCCGTTCGCGACGACGAGGCTGCGCTTCCCGTTCTCGGCAAGCGGGCCCACACACGCGACGCCCGTGCCCGACGACGCGGACCCGCCGCCGCCGCCGTTCGCGAAGATCGCGGCCGTCGGCGCGAGCGTGATCGCCGGCGCCTCGAGAAAGATCGTCCCGCCCGCGCCGCCGCCCGCACCGTCGCGTCCGTTCCCCTCCGCCGTGCGCCCACCGCCGCCACCGGTCGCGAGCGTTCCGGTGACGATGAGGTTTCCCATCGCCGTCAGTTGCAGCGCGCCGCCGCCACCACCGCCGAACGGACCGGGCACGGTGCCGCTCGTGTCGCCGCCGGCACCACCGGATCCACCGACGAGGACCGTGTCGAGCGTGATATTGCAGGCACCCGGCCGCGCCGCCGGTTCCCGCCGTCCCACCGCCCACGCCTCCGGCGCCGCCGTTCGTCCCGAAGCCACCACCGCCACCACCACCTTCGGTCTGCCCCGTATCTCCACTCGTCCCCGTTCCCGCCGGCGCACCGCCACCGCCGCAACCACCGCCGGCCGTGCGAAACGTTCCGCCCGCAAGCCCACCGGGTCCGGGCTGCAGCAGATTCGCGCTGACGTCGATGACGCCGGTTACCGTCACCGACGACGCGCTCGCGAGCAAGACGCTCGCATCACCACTCGCCGTGAGCGTTCCCGTCACCGTCAGATCGCCGAACACCCAGATCTCGACCGCGGGCGCGTTGTTGACCTGCGCGCGTCGAACGAACCCGATGCCCGCGATCACCTCGTACGTCGCCGGGTTCACACTCGCGCCGCGCGCCGCGCCGATCGCTCCGGTGCCGTGCTCGTCGCGTCGATGTCGACGTCCGTCGTCTGGCACGTGTTATCGGCGGCGCAGATCAGCGGCGAGGGACACGTACCGACCGTGCTGCACGGCGCACCCGCCTTGGGCGCTGGCGTGAAACACGCACCGAGTACGAGCACGGCCACCCAAGCGCGTCCCATCCTCCAACGGTATCACCTACGAGAACTTGATCGTGCGGTATCCGAAGAGGCGCACGCGCTTCGCGTAGAGATCGAGCAGGAACAGGCCCGCAACGATGAGCAGCACGTACGGCCACAGGTCCTGCGTGTACGAGACGGACTCCTTGCCCGGATCCCAGATCTTCGCCGGCTCCGCCTGGTCCATGCCCGACGAGACCTGCGCGGCGTGCTTGAGCGGCTCGAGGTCCGGCGTGGTGCGCAGGTACTCGAGCGGGTAGGAGAGGGCGACCGAGCCCATCGACTCGGCGACCGTCTTGCCGTCGCGCTTGTGCACCGCCTTGAGGAGATACGAGCCGTACTTCTGGATGCGGAAGTCGGCGGTGTAGCGGCCGGCCGCCGTTTGCGACATCGGGATCGATTGCGTCGTCTTGTTCGTCGCCGGGTCGATCACCTCGAGCGAGGTGTCGAGCTCGTTGACGAACTTGTCACCCGCGTCGATCGCGTCGACGGTGACCTGCGCGCGGCCATCGCTGACCTTCGCGAACAGATCGTAGCTGTCGTAGACCTTGCGGCGCATCGACGAGCGCACGACCTGCGCCCAGAACTTCGGATAGCCGCCCCAGCGGATCCAGTCGACGGACCAGCGGTTCTTGACGTCGGAGGTCCACGCGACCGAGGTGCCGGCGCCGTGCTTCCAGCGCGCGAGGATCGGTTCCCCGAGGTCGCTGATCAAGATCACCTCGCCCGTCGGCTTCGGCTTCGTGGTGACGTAGCCGTGCAGCGGCGGCGCGTTCTCGACGTTCGTGCCTTCGATCGCTTCGACCTTCTTCGCGACGCGCACGTGGACGACGTCCTCGACGAGCTGCGACTTCTGCGCTTCCTGCGTCTCCTTCATGAAGATCTTCGGCAGCGCGCCGATGTCTTCGACCATGTAGAGGCGGCCGTCCCCGGCTTCGCTGATCTGATGGAGCAGGTCGCGGTCGGAGCCCTGGACGCCGACACACGAGACAGTGATGCGTGCGGCGCGCATGTCCTGCACGAGCTCGACGATGCCTTCGCGCGGCGCTTCACCGTCGGAGAGCACGATGACGTGTTTCACCTTCGCGTTGACGCCCTGCAGGCCCTCGAACGCTTCCTTGAGGCCCGGGAAGATGTTCGTGCCGCCGCCCGACGTCAGGCGCGAGATATCGTGCGAGATCCGCATGCGATTCGCCGCGCGCTGCGGGCGCACGTAGACGGTCGCTTCGGAGTCGAACGCGACGACCATGATGAAGTCGTTCGGCGAGAGGACCTCGGCCGTGACGCGCGCGGATTCTTTCGCCGCCTCGATCCGTGGGCCCTGCATCGACCCCGACTTGTCGATCACGAGCGCGAGCGCGATATCGGGCTGCTCCTTGATCTTCTGCGAGTCGAACCGCACGGGCAGGATTTGCTCCATGCGCGTGCCCTGGTAGCCACCCGAGCCAAACGAGTCCTCGCCGCCCGCCATGATCATGCCGCCACCCGCGACGATGTAGCTGTCGAGCGCCTGCATCTGCGCCGCGCCGACCAGGTGGGCCGGCACGTCGGAGACCATGACGAGATCGTACTTCTCGAGCTCCTTTGCCGACGACGGCAGGCCACGCGGCCCGCGCACTTCGACGTCCATGCTCTCGTGCTCGAGCGCGCGCTTCAGATAGTTCGCGCTGCCGGGCTCGCGCAGGATGCCGCCCTCGACGTAGAGGATGTTCGGCTTGCCCTTGACCGGTGCCGTCGTGACCGCGGCGTTGTTCTGCTTCTCGGTGTCCTTCGCGAACGTCGAGAGGCGGACCTTGTACGTCGTCGCGCCGGCGCGCTTCGCTTCGGACTTGAACTTGATGATGTTCTTGCCCTCGCGCAGGTCGACCTTCTTGCTCGGCTCGAGCGCGTTCGGGAACTCGTCCTGCTGCAGCGAGAGCGTCGCGGACTGGTCCTCGGTCGACCACACCTCGGCGGTGACCTCGTACGGCTGGCCGACCTTGAGGTCGTCGGGCACCGTGAGTCCGACGACGCGGATCTCACTGGTCTTGTCTTGATCGAACGTGCGCCACGAGACCTTCACGCCGAGCTCTTTGGCGCGATACGCCTCGACGGCGACGTCGCCGACCGTCTGGTTACCGTCGGAGACGATCACGAGGCGCGGTAGGTAGCCGTCGGGGTAGAGGCCGTACGCGAGCTGCATCGCCGCTTGCGTGTCGGTGCCCGCACCGGCGCCGACGTGACGCTTGATCGATTGCGAGAGCGACTTGCCGTCGGCGCGTACGACTTTCGGCTTCTCGGCGAACGTGACGAGCTGCAGATTACCTTCGCCTTGCGACTTCACGTAGTCGTCGACGTAGCGCTTCGCCGCGTCGAGCTGCTTCTCGGAGACCGAGTCGCTGACGTCGATGGCGAGCACCGTCGAGACCTTGCTCTGCGTGGTGATCCACGACGGCCGCGCGAGCGCGAAGGCGATCGCCGCGACGACGAGCGAGCGCAGCGTGGACTGGAGAATTTGCTGCGCGAGCGAGAGGTCGGTCAACGACAGGACACGCAGCAGGAAGAACGACGGGATGACGCAGACGAGCAGCAGCCAGTGCGGCGCGAGCAGATCGATCGGACGATCCACCCCGATCATGTTCACCGTGATGCTCGTGCGATCGCCGATCCAGGCGTCGATGGCGAAGAACAACCCGACGGCCGCCGCGACGGCGATTCCGAACCGGATCAGCGCCGCCGGCGTCAGCATCGAGCGGAGGAAGCTTCGTTGCGACATCAGACGGTGATCCTGCGGTGATAGGTGACCCACTCCATGACGATCAGCGCCATGGCGAACAGGATGAGATAGATCCACAGCTTCTTGCTGCGCGTGATCGCGAACGCCTCGGGTGCGGCGAGCTTCTTGTTGCCGAGCGAGAGCTCGGTCGATGGGGCGATGTCGCTCTCCGTCGGCGAAGCGAGGTTCGCGGCGAGCTCGATCTGCGCGATCGGGTTGCCCTTGCCGTCCTTCGCCGTGACGTCGTAGTAGCCGACACGCGAGCCATAGAACGTCGCGAGCCCGTCGATGATCGGCGTCTTCGTGAGCGCGCCGTCGGGGCCTTTGACCTCCGCCTCGGTCGCGCCGACGACGCCATCGAGCGGGATGCGCTCGCGCGCGCCCGTCGGGTACGTCGTGAGGAGGTCGGTCTGATCGCCCGCGAACCAGTCGAGCGTGTTGACGAGCAGCATCGGGAACGCGACGCGCAGCGGGAGGTCGGTCGCGCTCTCGCGGCCGGCCGCCGGCAGCGAGAAGCCGAACGCGAGGATCTTGCGACGACCGTCGCGCTTTGCCGCGATCACGGAGTCACGCACGGAGTGCGCGATCGTCGACTCGCCCTTCTTCGGGTCGGGCGCGAACGTGTTCGTGCTGTCCATGTAGATATCACTCATCGTCACCCAGCGCATGACCGGGTGGCCCTCGTCGATCTCGGTGATGCGGGGGCTGTTCAGCTTGCTGCGGATCGCGATCGGGCTGTTCGGCCCATCGGGATGGAAGAAGAGCAATGACGTCGGCGACGGCGGCAACACCGCGGGCGTGTGCTCGTCGAAGATCACGACGTCCATGCCGTCGGCGATCGACGGCTTCGCGTCGTATTCGGCCGGCGTGTACTTGATCGCGTCGATGTTGTCGTACACGAGGACGGCGCCCTCGAGGTAGAGGTTGTCCTCGGTGACCATCAGGACTTTTTGCTTCTTGCGCGCCGGCAGCAGCGCGAACGCCTGGTCGTCGAGCGCGAACGAGTCCGAGCCGCCCGCGCCTTCGACCGGCCGCAGCGATGCGCGGAGCTTGTTGTCCGCGCTGCCCGGCAGCTTCGGATAGATCTGCTTGATGCGCTGACCCGGTGCGAGGTCGATCTTCTTGATGTCGACGGCGGTGTCGCCGTTGTAGAGCGCGAGCTGGCGATGCGCCGGCTCCTGCCCGAAGTTCTGGACCTCGATGTACACCTCGTACGCTGCCTTGTTCGCGATGTAGCGGCGCACGTTGAACGCGACGATGCCGACGTTGTCGCTGCGGCGGCCGACGGGCAGGTAGCGCACGTCGATCTTGGAGAGGTCGACGGCGGCGATGTTCTTGTCGGCGACCGGCTGCGCCTTCTTCTCATCCCACGAGACGAGGCCGAGCTGGCTCTCGGGGAACGCACCGTCGGAGACGATGACGACCAGCGGGTTCGGACGATCGCGCAGTGCATCCGCCGCGGCGCCGAGAGCACGCGTCAGGTCCGCCGGCGTGTCGCTTGCCTGGATGCCGTCGATGATCTTGTTCAACATCGGGCCGTCGCTCGAGAACCGCGACATCGGCGTGGCCTGGCCGTCGACCTTCATGATCATCGCGACGTCGCCGCCGCCCATCGAATCGACGAGCCGCTTCGTGCGCTCCTTCGCGGCGTCGAGGCGGCTCTTGTTGTCTGTCTCGTTGCCGTCCATCGACTTCATCGACGCGGATGCATCGAACAGCACGACGACGCTGCGCGCCTCGCGATCCACGGCGCCGAGCGTGGGGTCTAACGCGGCGAACAACACGATGGCGAGGATCACGAGGATCAGCAGCAGCGACATCAGCCGCTTGAGCTGCTTCCACAGCGCGTTCGCGTCCTTCTGTTCCAGGACACGCTTCCAGAGCGCCGAGAACGGCACCTCGAAGCGGCGCCTGCGCATCTTGATGATGTACGCACCGACCGCGAGCGCGGCCGCGCCGAGGGCGATGTAGATGAAGATCCCGAACGGGATGGGCCCGAGGAAGTTCACCGTAGGAAGCCTCCCGAGCGGAAGATCTTCAGCACGAGCTGATCGAACGGGATCGACGTGTGCGTGCGGAAGAACGGCATCGCGTACTTCGTGCAGTACGCCTCGAGCTCCTGGCAGTACGCCTCGTGCGCCTTGGTGTACTGCTCGAGCAGCGACTTCGACACCGTCACTTCACGCGTGTCACCGGTCTCGCAGTCGACGAGCGCGAGGTCACCGTGCAGGTTCGGCTCGGCCTCGCGCTTGTCGTAGACCTGGAGCACGAACGGCTCGAACTTGTTGTAGCGAAGCGTGTTGATGCCCTGCTCGAAGCCCTGCGGATCGTAGAAGTCGCTGATCACGACCGCGAGGCCGCGCCGCTTGTTCTGCGTGACGAACTGCTTCATGCACTCTGCGAGCTCGGTCTTGCCGCCGATATCGCACTTCTTCAGGAAGTCGAAGACGCGGAAGATGCGGTTCTTGCCGCGCGCGGGGGGCAGCCGATCGAGGATGGTAGCCGAGAAGGGAATGATCGAGACGCGATCCAGATTCGCGAGCCCGACGTACGTCAACGCGGCGCCGACCTGCATCGCGTAGTGCAGCTTCGGCAGCGGCGAGCCGATCGCCATCGAGTCCGAAACGTCGACGAGGATGTAGATGTGGAGATCCTCTTCCTCCTCGAAGAGCCGCAGCAGCAGCTTGTCGAGGCGGCCGTAGAGGTTCCAGTCGATGTACCGGAAGTCGTCGCCGCGCTGGTACGTGCGGTGATCCGCGAACTCGATGCCGGAGCCGACCTTGCGCGTGCGGCGCTCGGCGCGGAGGTTTCCGGCGAACACCTTGCGCGACACCATGTGCAGATGCTCGAGCGTCTTCAAGAAGCGCTCGTCGAACAGCTCCGAGCGATCCGCGACGCGCGACTCGCGTACGGCGGCAGACGTCTTGATCTGCGTCAGGGATGCAGAGGCTGCGGGCACTACGTTTCCTTCGTTGCCTTCAGGATCTCGGTGATGATCGCGTCCGCTTCGACACCTTCAGCTTCACCCTCGAAGTTCAGGATCATGCGGTGGCGCAGCGCGGGCGCCGCGACGTGGCGGATGTCGTCGATCGCGACGGCGTAGCGGCCCTCGAGGAGCGCGCGGATCTTCGCCGCGAGGATCACGGACTGGAGGCCGCGCGGCGACGCGCCGTAGCGCATGAACTGCTTGGACATCTGCGTCGCTTCCGGGTTCTCCGGGTGCGTCGCGAGGACGACGCGCACGGCGTAGTCCTGGATCTGGCGCGCGAGCGGAACCTTGCGCACCAGGTCGCGCATCTCGACGATGCGTGACTTGTCGATCACGGCCTTCGGCTTCGGGACGTCGTCGCTCGTGGTGCGATCGAGGATCGTGTGCAGCTGTTCGCGCTTCGGGTACTGCACGACGAGCTTGAAGAAGAAGCGGTCGAGCTGCGCTTCCGGAAGCGGGTAGGTGCCTTCCATCTCGAGCGGGTTCTGCGTGGCGAGCACGAAGAACGGCTTCTCGAGGATGTACGTCTGCTTCGCGACGGTGACCGAGCCTTCGCTCATCGCCTCGAGCAGCGCGGACTGCGTCTTCGGCGTCGCGCGGTTGATCTCGTCGGCGAGGACGATGTTCGCGAAGATCGGTCCCTTCGCGAACTCGAACCGCTTCACACCGCTCTCTTCGGTGATGACGTTCGTGCCGACGATGTCGGCGGGCATCAGGTCCGGCGTGAACTGGATGCGCGAGAACGACGCGTGGATCGTCTCGGCGAGCGTACGCACGAGCATGGTCTTGCCGAGGCCGGGGACGCCTTCGAGCAGCGCGTGACCACCGCCGAGGAGGCACATCATCACGCCCTCGACGATGTCTTCCTGGCCGACGATCATCGTGCCGATCTCTTCGCGGAGACGCGTCAGATCTGTCGTGAAGCCCGCGACGGTTGACTCGACGTCGCGCGAAAGTGTTGCTGCTTGCGTCATTTGTTGTCCTGGGGTCCTTCTTCGATCGTCTCTTGCGCACCACTCGGGTGGATCTTCGCGAAGTAACGCTTCACGTAGTACTTGTAGCTGGACGGCAGCTTCTCGGTGCGCATCACCTCTTCGACGATGCGCTGGTAGTCCGCATAAACTTGCTGGTAGCGCTTCGAAGCGAAGCCCTTCTGCGCCGCGGCGAGGATCGTCTCGCGCGTCGAGCCGCCCTTGCCGCCGGCCTTGCCCTGGAGATCTTGATCCTTCGTGTCACCGGTCTTGTCCGTCGAACCGGCGGTGAGGTTCGGATCATGCCCGGTGCCCCACTTGTCGCCGCCCTGACCTTGGCCCTGACCTTGTCCCTGGCCCTGACCTTGACCCTGACCCTGACCTTGACCAGGCTTCCACGACTGACCGTTGCCCTTCTGGCCACGCGCGCGTGCTTGAAAATCTTTGTTCTTGTTGTTCTTGCCGAACGGATCGTTCGGGCCCTTTTTGCCCTTCTGCTTCGCGCGACGCATCGCCTCGCGAAGGTCGTCCATCTGCGACGACATCTTCTTCTGCGTGGCCTGCTTGCGCTGATCCTGATCGACGCGACCGGTCTCGCGCGCTGCGTCCTTCAGCTTCTGTGACGCCTGCTTCTCGCGGTCTTCTTGCTCCTGCTCGGACTCCTGCTTGTCCTTCGGCTTCTGAAGCTGCTCGGCGGCCTTCTCGAGATCCTTCTGCAAGCGCTTCACGGCCTCGCGCTGCGCGGACTGCTGCTTCTGCTCGTCTTCCTTCTGGAGCTTCTGCAGCTCTTGCTTCGCCTTGTTGAGGCGGCGCTCGGTGTCGAGCTTCTGCTGCTCGGTCTTCGCTTCTTGCTGTTCCTTCTGGAGGCGGCGGATCTGCTCTTCGACCTTCTGCTGCTGCTCCTGGTTCTTCTGCTGCTGATCCTTCTGCTGCTTTTCCATCTGCTTCGCGACGTTCTCGAGCGTCTTCTGCAGCTGCTCCTTCTGCTTCTCGCTCATCTTCTCTTGCTGCTGCGCCTGCTGCTGCTTGTTCTGGTCGAGCTTCTTCTGCAGATCCTCCTTCTCCTTTTCGGAGAGGTTCTTGTCCTGCATCTTCTTCTCGAGATCCTTCTGCTGCTCGGCGAGCTTCTTCAGCTCTTCCTGGCGCTGCTTGTCCTGCTGCTTCTCGAGCTCCTTCATCTGCTTCTCGAGCTCCTGCTTCTCCTTTTCCGACAGGTTCTTGTCGGCGAGCTTCTTCTCGAGCTCTTCCTTCTGCTCGGCCAGCTTCTTCAGCTGATCGAGCTGCTTCTTGATCTCTTCCTTCTCCTTTTCGGAGAGGTTCTTGTCGGAGAGCTGCTTCTCGAGCTCCTTTTGCATCTCCTCGATCGACTTCGGATCGAGCTTCGCAGCGAGCTTCTCGAGCTCCTTCTTCGCATCGTCGAGCTTGTTCTCCTTCAGTGCCTTCGCGAGGTCCTTCGTCTGCTGGTTCTTCTCCAGCTCCTTCGCGATGTCGGCCATCTGCTTCGCGAGCTCGGCCGGCTCGGGCTCGGCGTGCTGGTTCAGTAGCTCCTCGGCCTTCGCGAGCGCCTCGAGCAGCTGCTCTTTCGTGATCTTGCCTTCCTCGGCCTCCTCGAGGAGCTTCTCGATGGTCGTGGCAAACTTGTCGAGCTCCTCGATGTTGTCGCGCTTCGCGATCCGCTTGAGCTCGGCGAGGATCGCCTCGACGTACGCCTTCTCGTCGGGATCGAGCTGGACGCTCTTCTCGTTGTGATATCGCGAGTCCTTCGGATCGACGACGGTGAACTCCACCGGGCCGATCGTCTTGTCACCGACGTGCGCCGTCAGGACCGTGTCGCCGATCGGTGCGTCCGCCGGGATGCGAATGCGGATCGTTTCGCGCGTCCAGTCGAGCACGACGACGGGGCGCGCCTTCTCGTTGGAGCCGAGAAAGACATTGGCTCCGCTCGGCACGTAGCCGCGCGGAGCCGTCGCCGCGTGGGGCACGTTCGGTGCGCCGAGCACGTTCTTCGCCGGCAAGGACGCGACCGGTGCCGCGATGCCGTTCATGAGATGTTCGCCGACGATGATCACCTCCGCACCCGGTGGTGCGTGATCCGGATCGACGCGGAACAACTTCGCCGAGCGATCGACGGTCGGCAGCGCGAGACCCGCGGCGAGCGCGGACACGATGACGAATGCGGCAGCAGCCGCCAGATCCTTCGGCGCGACGAATGGCGCCGCGGCCTGCACGTTCGCGCGCGGGACGGACTTCACGCCGTCGCGAATCGCCGCGATCATCATGTCCGTCGTCTCGTCGTCGGCCGTCGGAGCACTGCCCGCTGACGCGAGCGTCCGCCGAAATGCGATCGCGGTCGACAGGCGGTCCGAGAGGTTCGATGCGCGATCGATACGCCGCGCGACGATCTCGTCATCGAGCTTCTTGAGCGCGCCGGCGATGCCGCCGATGACGATCAGCGCGCCCGCGCCGATCACCATGAACAGGCCCGTCGTCTTCGTGATCCACTCCATGCGGATCGCAAAGATCGCGACGAGCGCGAACGCAGCGGCGACGATGGTCGCTGTGGTCGCGGCCTCGAGGGCCCACTGTGCGCGGATGCGGAACCGCGCCTTGCCGATCAGGCGCTGGATGGCCGTGGTGTCTTGAAGGCTTCGCACGCTGGGCACTCCCTGTTGGGGCCAACTGGGCCGCGTCGACCCAATGCCGTCAACGATCTAAGTTAGCATCAACATTCCACGCGCCAGCCGAACTTACGGTCTATCTACCGACGACAGGCCGCGACGAGTGCGACACCGCAAACGCGGATCGGTTGCCTCGACGATCGAAGCCTTACCTACACGTGACTACCCACCCGTATCGGGAGGCAGGTCACGGTCCTCGACGAGCGGCCTTCGATAAAAGCGCCATAGATTCACCGACGCGACGCGCTCCTCGGGGTCACGACCTATACGAGTTGGCGCGCCTTGATAACACGCGCAAGGAAGGTGCGCTGCTCGACGGTCAGCGGTTCGAAGATCGCGAGCAGCGCACTGTCAGGGCGACGCGAGCCGAGTACGTAGGCCACGAGCTCAGCTCGCTGTTGCTTGTCGAGGCGGTTCCACGCGCGCCGATGGCGGCACGCATGATCCGTCGAATCTTCACCTTCGGTGCTCCGCGTGTCACAGGTCCACGCATCGCGGCACGCTTGTGGTGGATGGCGACCAGGTGCTGCGCCGGAATGCGCCGCCGTCCCACGTGGGATCGGCCACCGCATCTCGACGGGACGACGCGATCGTTCGCGCGCAAGCGCGCGATGCGCTCGTCGGCCTCGGGGGAAGCCGCACATCGCGCGTGCTGCGGTCCAGGAAGCGATATCCCACGTGGGATCCGACGCGTCGCTCGAGGCTTTGATCCGCGAGTCGTTGCGTCGCTGTCCGCGTCCTGCGGGCTAGCTCGTCGGTCGCGACAAGCGGTTGGGTCGGTGGCGGGGATCACCGGAATCCGAGCCGGAATCCGAGCCGGGTTTCGCGAACAGCGCGAGGGCCCGCACCGCGTCGAGGCTCGAGTATGCGCCGAGCGCCAGGACAATCCCGGGTGCAGTCTGTGCCCCGCGCGGCACCAACCGCGAGACACGTGCGTGATCGATCAGCCGCGGTAGCCCGTGCTCGCGCAGCTCGCGCGCGATCACGAGCGCGTTGCGATCGAGATCTGCGTCACCGATGCGGTCGGCGATCTGGTCGTGGTCCTCGGTACTGCCGATCGCACCGAGGAGGAGCGTGGTTCGCGCGTCGTGCGTGCGCAGCTCCTCCGCCGCGCGCGCAAAGAAGGGCCGGTGGTCCGGGAACAGATACGCGATCGCCTCGTGGCCCCCGTCGTAGCCCCGCGAGGTTCGCCAGCCGAGCATGCCGTGCGGCAGGCCCTCAGATCGGCGCACCCACGCAAGGGCAGCATCGTAGTCGGTGGTGTGCGCGAGCCATTGCCGCAAGCGGATCGCGGCGAGCACGCGCGCGTGCTCGCCGGAGAACAGCGGCACGGGCCGCCACGCGCCGAGCAGCGTGAAGATCTCGACCGCTCGCACGATGCCACGCAGCTGCACCCATCGATCGACACCCGAGATCGCGACCTTGGCCGCCTCGACCTCCGAGAGTCCGCTGATCTTGCCGACGCCGGTGCCGCGGCGCGGTGCGCTGCACGCGAGGAGGAACGCGTCTGCCTCGTCGGCGAGATCGCCGGTACCGGTTCGCATGAGGCGCACGAGCGATGCGCGCGGTTCGTAGCCGATCGCGCGTGCCTTCAGCGCCGATCGAAACATCCGGACGCGGCCCATCTGGTGCGTCGCGGAGATCGAGGGACCTTGGCCGCGCCGCGGAGGGGCGAGCGCGTCGAGCTCCGGCGACCACACGAACATGAGTGAAGTGTGACGCTATCCGCGCGCGCGGCACTCGGCCTCGAGCTGCGCCCAGACGGGATCGTTGTCGAGCCGGCGCATCTCGCCGACCAGCGCGACGGCGTGGGCGGCGTTGACGCGCGGATCGCTCGCGCGATCGTCGAGGAGCGTGCGCACGAGCGCGCGCGTGGCCTCGCGATGCGCTTGCCAGTCTCGGCTGCGGAGCCGCGTCTGAAGTTGCCACAGCGCCTGCGCGGCAGCGACGAACGAGCCGCCCATCGTCAGCATCGCGGCGGGGAGCTCGGGCAGCGCGAGGATCGGATAGTCGCTGAGGAGGCGCGCGGTCGGCGACTGCGCGAACAGCGTTGCCGCGTCGGTGCCACGGCCGACCGAGAGCCAGTAGCGTGCGAGCATGTATTGCGCGCGTTGCACGATCCGCTGTGCGAGCGGGTGGAGCATCGCCTGCTCGAGCAGGTGACCGCCGAGCGGCGCGCTCGGTCCCTCGACGATGTAGAGCTTCGCGACCATGCGGCCGACGCGCAGCACGATGCTCTGGCTCGCGTGGCGTGTACCGGGCACGCGACCGGGGACCGCGCCGCCAAACGCGATCGTCGCGTCGGCGAGCTCGGCTGTCGGCAAGGCCGGGAGGCCGTCGCCGATCGTGGCCATCGCGGAGCGCAGGTAGCGATCGGCGGCCTCGGTTGTCCCGAACAGCATCCGCGTGTCGATGATGCGCCACATCGGCCAGCGCTCGTCCCCGACCCACGTGACGTAGCCCGCGTGCAGCGCGTTCGGAGGCGGCGTCTCGGCGCGACAGTCTTGCGCGCGCTTGTAGTGCGCGAGCTCGGTCTCGTCCAGGAAGAGCGCGGGCCACGTCGCGTCGGCCGATGCACTCGAACCACGCGCGACGCGGCGGGGCGGATCGGACGGGGCGGTCGCCTGCGCGAACAGGCGCTGCGCGGCCTCGTAGTTCGCGCGCGTGTCGATGCCGATCGCGGCGAGCTTCTGCCGCACGTCGGCTTCGACGGCGGCGGACTGACTTGAGTCCGCGCCGTATTCGCGTGCCTCGGCGAGCACGGTGATCGCGCGCGAGAGATTCGCGGCGACGGAACCGGCGCGCGCGTTCGCGAGCAGCGTCGCGAGCACGTGACACGTCGGCGCGAAGCTCGGGTCCGCGCGCAAGGCGGCGTGAAACTGGCGCAAGCTCGCGCTCGTCGCGCCGCCGGTGAGGAACACGTCGGCCGCGTCGGCGATCTCGGGCAGCAGCAAGACCGGTGCGCGCTGTGCGATCTGGATCTGGCTTGGGAGATCGTCGACGGCGAGGAACGCGCGCATGGCATCGGCGCTGCGGAACGTGTGCCACCAGTACCAGGCCGGAACGCTCGGCGTGCGCGGCGGCGGCGGCTGTCGCTTCGCGATCAGCTCGCAGACGTGGTCGGTGAACCAACGCAGATCCGGCGGCGGGCCGAGGCCGAGGTTCGCGCCGTGCTCGTCGTTCGGGCTGCGCGACACGAGGTAGAAGCACGCCTCGCCCGCGTGCAGGCCGAGCTCGAGGATGAAGTAGCGGACGTCGGTCAGCGTGCTCGCGCCATCACCGCGTCCGACGATCACGATCGCGGACGGGTCGCCATTCTCGCGCGGCGGCGGCACGGTGATCTGGATGATCACGAACGGGCCGCGCTGTTCGAGCGTGGCCGTGAGGCCCGAGCGCGCGGCGCGATCCGCGGCGGGAAGCAGCGCGCCCGCGCGGTCCCACGCGGATGCGAGCAGCTGCAGTCCTTGGCGCTGATTCGCGAACGTGCGCGCGAATGCGAGCGGGTTGTCGAACAGAGTTTCGGGGAGCGCATCGTTCGCGAACCGATGGCCGTGCGAGCGTGACATGTACAGAGATCTACGGGCGCCACCGTCGAGGAATGCCCTCGGAATAGCCTGCGGTCCGAGGACGTTTCCTAGAGATCGAACGCGGCGAGCGAGAACTTGTTGCTGTCCGTGTTGATGACCTCGAACGACTCTTTCGCGCGCGCGGTGGGCAGTAGGTTGCGCAAGCTGAGCGCGCCGCCCGACGTGCTGATCGCGAAGTAGCGACGCCCGAGCGGCGCACGTGCACGGTCGTTGATGTACTTCGCGAAGTGGGCCTCGGCGCCGGGCACGAACGAGGTCTTCTGCTCCGGCAACACGGCCCAGACGTCGCCTCCCGACCAGAACTGCTCGCCGCGCCAGTAGAGCTGCCACGCGATGATCGGATCGGCGTCGACGATCTCGACCGTCGGGCGGCCACGCGTTTGTGGTTTGCCCGCGCAGCGCTTCGCGAACGCTTCGATCTTCGCGCGCTCACCGGGCACGAGCGTCATCGTGACCTCGTGGTCGTCGACGGCGGTCACCCGCGCGTTCGCGATCGCGGTCTCGTCACCGAACGACAGCGTCACCGTCATCGGCTGATCGACGTGGAGCGTGTCTGGCACGAACGTCTCGAATCGCCACGTCTCGCCGGTCCCACGCAATTCGCGGGCGCACTGCTGCGCGCCGAAGAACACGCGCTTGTGCCCGTAGATCGTGCGCTCGCGGTAATAGGTCGCGAACGCATCGCGCATGCCCCAGTGCTTCCCCGCGTGCGGCATGTACACGTGGAGGGCCCACACGCTGGTCGCGATCGCCGCGGCGCCGAGGACGAGCACGCCCCATCGCGTGATGCACAGCGTGACGATGCCGGCGATCGCAAACCCGCCGAGCGCGAGGAACCCATCCGATGGATCGACGTGCGCGGGCCACGGCCGGTCGTAGCGGTACACGAACATCTCGACCCAGCGATCGGGCTCCATCGCGAGATCGCGACACGCGAGCAGCACGATGCCGATCGCGAGCGCGCCGTAGAGCGCGTGCATGCGCTCGCGTCTTGCGAGCAACTCGTCGAGGTAGAACGCGACGACGACACCGAGCGCCGGAACCGCGGGCAGGATGTAGTGGTTGAACTTCGTCTGCACGAAGCAGAAGACGAACACGGAGACGATCGCCCAGATGCCGGTGAGGATTCGCACGCGCCCCTGACGCGTCGTCTGTGTCACGCGCGTGAGAATGCCGACGAGGGCGGCGGGCAACAGCGCGGCCCACAGCCACATGCCGTGACCGATCAGGTCCGTGTAGAACGCGAAGGTGCCGAGTGACTTGTCGACGCTGCCGTCACCCGCGCGATTCAGGATATGCTGGAAGATGTACTCGTCGACGAACCGCAGGCCCTCCTTGAGGAACATGCCGACGTGCCACGGCACTGCGACGGCCGTGAGCATCAAGAGCCCGCGCTTGATCTCGTACCCACCCTCGTAGAGGGAGCGCCAGCGCGCGAACAGGGCGGTGTGAATGCCGGCGACACCGACGACGACCGTGAAGCCCGTCGGGCCTTTCGCGAGCAGGCCGACGCCGAGCAAGAAGTAGCAGCCAAGCAAGTAGACCTGCCGCATCGTCGTGATGCGGCCCATCGATCGCAGGTGATCGATGACGCGCCAGAAGCCGGCCCACCCGCCGGTGTAGACGAGGTAGCTCCACACGGTCCCGATCGCGAGCGCGAGCCCGACGAGCGCGACCCGCGTTGGCGTCGGGACACGCAAGAAGGCGGGCGCGAGCACGAGCAGCGGTGCACCCGCGAGCAGGTAGCGATCGAGCGCGTGCTTGTCCCACGCGTCGAGCACGTCGAGCACGCCGGTGCGTGGCAGACGCTCCCCGCGAATCGCGCAGATCACCGCGCCGACAAGCACGAACGGCAACCGCACGACGAGCCAGCCCGTCCGCGAGAGCGCCGCGAAGGCCGCCACGATGATCAGCGGGATCCACAGGCCGGGCAGGGGAAGCGAATTGCGCACCGCGAGCTGCGGCACGTTGGCGAACGACTTCGCCATGTAGATCGCCTGCACGAGCAACAGCACGCCTGCGAGGCCGAGCGTGATGTACAGCGCGCGTTTCTCGACGGCGCGTTCCCCATCCTCGACGGCCATCGCGAACAACGCGATCGCACCCATCGTGCACGCGACCATCGCCATGTCGGGAATCGCCTGCCGCGCGATCAAGCAGAACATCGGTGTCGTCGCGACGACGAGGAACGCGAGCCACGCGACGCGCCGGTTCACGAGCCGCGCGAGCATCCACCACAAGAGTGCGAGCCCCGCGATCGCACACGCGACGAACGGGATGCGCATGCCGAACATGACGCGCGCGGAGTCGACCATCTCGCCCGAGTACCCGCCGTCATCGCCAACGCCGACGGCCTGCAGGCCCGCAGCCATCATCCAGAACATCAATACGGGCTTGCTGCGAAACCCCTCGATGTCCCTCAGCTCGCTGTTCGTCGTGCCGTTCCACTTCGTGTGCACGTAGTCGTGCTCCTGAAGCATCGTGCGCGCGACCTCGCCGTAGTGCGTCTCCCACGGATCGAGGAGCGAGTAGCTCGCGATGCCCGGCACGTACAACGCGGCGGCGAGCGCGATGACGATCGCCAGCTCGAGCCTCAGTGACCGCCGCACGGCCCGACTATAGATAGAAAGCCGCGATCGAGAACTTGTTGCTCGTCGTATCGAGCACTTCGTATGTGTCTTTCGCGCGGGTCGTCGGTGCGAGCTGCGAGAAGCCCATGATGCGGCTGGCCTCGGTGAGCACGAAGTAGCGACGGCCGAGCGGCGCGCGGGCGCGGTCGTTGAAGTACTTCTGCGCCTCGGTGTTGTTCGCCGGGACGAACGACGTCCGCATCTCCGGCAAGAACGCCCAGATCTCGCCGCCGGACCAGAAGTTCTCGCCGCGCCAGTAGAGCTGCCACGCGATCAGGCGATCGGCGTCGACGGCGAACACGGGTGGGCGGCCGTACTGCGGCTCCTTCTTGAACTGCGTGCGCCGCTTGCACTCGTTGATGAAGCCCTCGACCTTGCCGCGCTCGCCGGGGAACAGCGCGAACGTGACCTCGTGCGCGCCGATCTTCGTGACCACGCCCGTCGCGAGGGCCTTGACCTCCTGGACCTTCGAGTCGTTCGCCTTGTGGAGGCGTAGATCGAGCGTCATCGGCTGGCCGATGTGCAGCGTCTCGGGGATGAACGTCTCGAAGGTGTACGTGTCGGAGGCGCGGATCTGCTCGACGCACTGGCCCGCGCCGAACACCACGCGCGTGTGGCCGTAGATCGTGCGCTGCTCGTAGTAGGTGCGCACGGCGTCGCGCATGCCCCAATGGGTGCCCGCGAGCGGCATGTAGATCTGGAGCGCGAAGATGCAGATGGCGAGCGCGGACGCGCCCATCAGCGCGACACCGACGCGCGGCAGCTTCGTCGCGACGAGGATGCCGATGATGGCGGAGAGGCCAAGCGCGAGCACGCCGTCGGAGATGTCGATCGAGTACGGCTCGAGCGCGGGCCACGGCCGGTCGTAGCGATAGACGAACATCTCGATCCAGCGCTCGGGCTCGTGCGTGAGGTCTCGCGTGACGAGCAGAACGATGCCGACCGCGAGCAGCGCGAACACGACGTGCAGGCGCTCGCGGCGCGCGATCAGATCGTCGAGGAAGAACGCGACGAGCAGCCCGAGCGGCGGAATCGCCGGGAGGATGTAGTGGTGGTACTTCGTCTGCACGAAGCAGAAGACGAACACCGCGATGACGGCCCAGAGCCCGACGAGGAACCGCACGCGCCCTTCACGCGTCATGCGCTGCGAGCGCGCGAATGCGACGGCGACCGCGGCGGGCAACAGCGCGGCCCAGATCCACATGCCGTGACCGATCTGCGTGGTGTAGCCCTGCGAGGTATTGATGATGTGCGCGAACGTGCCGAGCGACTTGTCAACGCTGCCGTCGCCGGCGCGGTTCAAGATGTGCTGGAAGATGTACTGCTCGACGAACTGCACGCCGTCCTTGAGCCACATCGCGATGTGCCAGGGCACGGCGACCGCGGACATCATCAGGAGGCCGCGCTTGATGTCGAACGCGCCTTCATAGAGCGAGCGCCATTGCCACGTGAGGATCACGTGGAACGCGCCGACGCCGGCGACGACCGTCATGCCGGGCGGGCCCTTCGCGAGGATGCTGACGCCGAGGAGGAAGTAGCAGGCGAGCAAGTAGACCTGCCGCATCGTGGTGATCGGCGCCATCCGCAGCGCGTGCTCCGCGATGTCGAGGAGGCCGGGGAGCCCGCGCTTGCGATACACGAGCGCCCAGATCACCGTCACGACGATGAACGCCGTCGAGAACAGCACGTTCGTCGCGGTCGGGATGCGCAAGACGAGGTTTGCGACCACGGCACCGGCGACGATCAGCACGGGCAAGATCGCGATCAGGTAGCGATCGAGCGCGTAGCGATCCCAGACTCCGAGGACGTCGTCGAAGATGTGGCGCCAGGTCGACTGGTTCTTCTGCCGATGCGGCATCGGCGCGTTGACGATCGCGGCGATGATGCCGCCGATCAGCACGAACGGCAGGCGCACGATCAGCCAGCCGTCGCGCGACAGCCCCCCGTACATGAGCAGCGTGACGAGCGGCAGCCACAGCGCGGGGCTCGGCATGCGCCCGCGGATCGCGAGCTGGGGCGACTTGATGAAATAGATCGCGTAATACGCGGCCTGCCAGACGACGAACGCGCCCGCGAGCAGGAGCACGACATGGCGCGCGTCGAAGGCGAACCGCCGCTTGCCGAAGTAGCCGATCGGCACGATCGGCCGGTCGCCGTCCTCGAGCGCCATCGCGAGCATCGCGACCGCGCCCATCGTGCACGCCGTGAGCGGCATGTCGGGAATCGCCTGCCGCGCGATCATCGCGAAGATCGGTGTCGTGCCGACGACGAGTAGCCCGAGCCACGCCATGCGCCGGCTCACGAGTCGCGCGAGCATCCACCACATGAGGGCGAGGCCGGCGATCGCACACGCGATGAAGGGGAGGCGTATCCCGATCATCGTGCGCGTGCTCTCGGTCATCTCGCCCGAGTAGCCGCCGTCGTCGCCGACACCGACGGCCTGCATGCCCGCGGCCATCAGCCAGAAACTCAGGACGGGCTTGCTGCGAAAGCCTTCGTTGTCGTTCGGGTTCGAATAGAACGTGCCGTTCCAGTGCGTGTGCACCAGATCGTGCTCCTGCAGCATCTCGCGCGCGACCTCGCCGTAGTGCGTCTCCCACGGATCGACGAGCGAGTAGCTCTGAATGCCGGGAACGAAGACGAGCGTCGAGACGAGGATCACGAGCGCGACTTCGAGCTTGAGCGACCTGCGTTCCATCGAACGAACCGAACCTACAATGATTCGAGCCAGGCCGCGACTGCGGTCTTGCCTTCGCGTCTCGCGATCTCGAGCGCCACGCCATCGGGCGACGGCGCATCGACCTCGGCACCGAGCTCGACCATCGCCTGGGCAGCTGCGAGGTGCCCAAGCGCGCACGCGATCTGCAGCGGGGTGTGACCACGCTTGGTGCGCGGTTCCAGGCGATGGCCACGCTCCACGAGCCAGCGCACCGCCCACACATTGCCGGCCTCGCACGCAGCATGAAGCGAGTTGAACCCATCTTCGTTGCTGGCGAACAAATCGACGCCGACGCGTTCGAGCGTAGCGAAGACCTCAGCCGGCGCCTCGTGAACGATGGCCAGACCGAGCGCGAACATACCCTTGTCGGAGCGACGGTTCGGATCGGCGCCGAGTGCCACGAGACGCTCGATCGTGGCCGACTCGCCGCGCACGACCGCGAGGTGCAAGGCCGTATAGCCAGCGTGGGTGCTCGGCGCGTCGACGTCCTCTCCATCCGCGATCGCGCGTTCGAGCTCGGCAAGCGCACCGGCTCGCAGCGCACAGATCACACGACCATCGCTGCGCATGGGCGACCGCTGCGCCGGCGGCCGCCAGGACTTCGCGGCGCAGAAGATGAGGCTGCCGAAGGCGGAGAATGCGGCCAAGGGCGCGTGCTCGAACGTGGCGGCGCCCGCGCCGTTGACGGGAAACGGCAGCTTCTCGCGCAAGCGCGTGGCTACGGAGCAACCACTCGAACGTTTCCGGCAGGTCGCCGTACGCGACGAGCGGTGACAACTCGGACGCGCGGATGCGCTCGATCGCGAGCGTCGATCCGTCGACGCGGGCCTCCGCGATCGCATCGACGGTACCGGTCCAGCTGCGTGCAGCGATGATGAGCCCCTGCCGCCACGCGATCACCCACTTCTCGTCCATGGATGCCGGGCTGAACAGCAGACCCTCGGGCAGACTGCGATCCACCGTGATGCGGATCGAGCAGTCCGTCGGTGGGACCTCGCGTGCCGTCGCGATGTCGAGCTCGGCACCGCTCGAAGCGCTCCACGAGACGGAACGCGCTGCGACGTCGGGATCCTCACTGGTCGCGATCAGCGTCTGCGTGATCATCAGATCGAGGAGCTCGACCCCGAACGGGTTGCCCGGATCATCCGCGGCGAGCCACTTCGCTTTCTCGGTCGGGTTCGCAGCAGTGTTGGCGCTCGAGCGTTTGTCCTGCTTGCCCCGAATCCTCTTCCACCAGCCGGCCATGCGCGCAGCGTACTTTGTTCCCGGTCGAGCACGTCATGTTAGGGTCGCCGCCGTGCCCTGGTTCCCCGATGTCTCGACGGCGGGCGCAACCGTGCCGGCCTCGATCTTCGCGCGGCTGCGCGAGGTGCTCGCGACCTACCAGGGCGACGTGATCCCGCTGCAGATC
>JALZOJ010000074.1 GCA_030857175.1 Myxococcota bacterium
TAGGGTCGCCGCCGTGCCCTGGTTCCCCGATGTCTCGACGGCGGGCGCAACCGTGCCGGCCTCGATCTTCGCGCGGCTGCGCGAGGTGCTCGCGACCTACCAGGGCGACGTGATCCCGCTGCAGATCGGGGACACCCATCTGGCGCCGCCGCAGCTTCTGCACGACGTCGAGTGGGGCGTGCACGCGATGGAGGACCTCTACGCCTACGGCAGCCCCAATGGCTGGACGCCGCTCGTCGAGGCGATCGTCGACAAGGCGCGGCGCAAGAACCGGCTCCCCGCGACGACGGCGGCCAATGTCCAGGTCGCGTGCGGCGCGACCCACGCGCTGTCGTGCACGGTGCAGGCGCTGTGCAATCCCGGCGACGAGCTGATCTTGCTGACGCCACACTGGCCGTTGATCAAGGGCATGTCGCACGGGTTCGGCGTGGTGCCCGTCGAGGTCCCGTTCGAGCGGCTGGCCGAGGCGATCACGCCGCGGACGACCGCGATCTACTACGCGTCGCCGAACAACCCCGACGGCGAGATGTTGTCGCGCGCTCAGCTCCAGACGATCGCCGAGCTCGCCACGAAGCACCGGTTGTGGGTCCTCGCCGACGAGGTCTACGAGGACTACGGCTACGACGCCGAGCACATCTCGATCGCGACGATGATCCCCGAGCGCACCGTCACGGTGTTCTCGTTCGCGAAGAGCTACGCGCAGGCGGGGCTGCGCGTCGGCTACGCGCTCGCGCCCGAGGCGATCGCCTCGACGATCAAGAAGCTCGTCAACCACAGCGTCTACAACGTGCCCGTCGCGATGCAGCGCGCGGCGCTCGGTGCGCTCGCGAACGGCGACCAGTTCCTCGCCGATGCAAAGGCGCACTACATCCTCGCGCGCGATCGTGCGCGTACGCGGTTGCGTGCACCGGCCGCAGTGCCGCCCGGTGGCTCGTATCTGTGGGTCGATTTCCGGCAGTGGACCGGCGACGACTGCATGCCGATCCTCGAGGGCTGCGCCGCCAACGGCGTCCTGCTCGCCCCGGGCAGTGCGTTCGGTGACGCGTGCCATGGCTTCGCGCGCCTGTGCTTCACCGGTGTGCCGCCGGCGCGGCTCGACGAGGGCATCGACCGCGTCAACGCGGTGCTGGCGTCGCGATGACAAAGGACAAGGCACTCGCTGCATTCGAGGCCGCACTCGCTGCGTGCGATCCGGCCGCGCGCGTCGCCGCGGTCGCCCCGAAGGCGACGATCGGCCTCGCGATCGGCAAGGCCGCACTCGCGATGGCGCGCGGCGCGCACGTCGAGCGCGGCATCATCGTGTCTCCAATCGACGGCTCCGTGCCCGGCTGGCAGACGATCATCTCCGCGCATCCGCATCCCGACGAGCGCAGCCTCGAAGCGGGCAGGGCCATCCGCGTTCTCGTCGACTCCGCGACCACCGACGACACCGTGCTCGCGCTCGTCTCCGGCGGCTCGTCTGCGTTGATCGAAGATCCGCGCATCCCGCTCGACGAATTCGTCGCGACCGCTCGCGCGGTGATGGCGACCGGCGCGTCGATCTACGAGCTCAACCTCGTGCGCACCGCGCTGTCCTCGATCAAGGGCGGCAAGCTCGTCGAGCGTTGCGCCGCGCCGGTCACGACGCTCGTCGCGAGCGACCTCACCAACGATGCGCTCGCGTTTGTCGGCTCGGGCCCGACGATCGGCCCGTGGCTCGAGGGCAACGTGGAGGCCGGCGCGCACGAGGACGCGATCCGTCTCGGCGCGATGGGCGTGCTCGCGAAGTACGGCCTGCCGGTCCCCGCGATCTTGCGAACGCCGATCGCGCCACGCACGGTCACGCGCGTCGATCACGCCGAGCTCGTGTTGCCGATGCGCGCGTTCGCCGACGCCTTCGGCGCCGCACTCGGCATGCGCGTCCTCGACGAGCCGATGACGGTCGGCGTCTCGCACGTCGCGAAGGACCTCGAGTCACGCGCTCCGTGTGTCGCGTGGGGCGAGCCAACGCTCCACGTGCCGAAACATCCGGGCGAAGGCGGCCGCGCGCAGCAACTCGCACTCGAGCTCGCGTGGCTGTTACGCGGCTCGAAGCGCGCGGCGTTCGTCGCCGGCACCGACGGTGTCGACGGTCCGCCGCCCGAGCGACGCATCCCGCCGGCCGGCGCGTTCGTCGACGGCAACACGTGGGAGAAGATCGTCGCAGTCGGCATCGATCCGCACCAGTGCCTGGCGAAGTGCGATGCAGGTACGGCACTCGCCGCCGTCGGCGCGCTGATCGTGACCGGCCCGACCGGCGTGAATCACGCCGACGTCGCCGTCATCACCTGACGAGCCCGTGCCGCCCGTGGTCGACATCATGTCTACCGCCGGCGGCGGCGCCCGTGCCGCGCGATGTCGTCGATGCCCGCTTGGGACGGGAGGTCGCCGGGCGTGCGCGGCGCCTGGGGGAGGGGCGCGACGGGTGCCGGACGAATGCGCATGCTCTCGCGTGGCGAGAGGTGACGGCGGTCCTCGACGTTCTCGGACGGACGAAAATCCTCCCAGCGCATGCCGCCCGAAACTCCGACGAGGAGTGCGTCATCGATCGGGGTCATAGGCCCTCCGGGCGGCGCGGCGGCAGCGGCGGATGGTTCCGGTCCCACCACCGCTGGTCCCTGCGAATCCCGGCCGGCGTGCGGCGGTCCTCGACGTTTTTCGATTGTCTGAATTTCTCCCATTGGAGCCCGCCGCTGACGCGTGCGAGCTCGTGGTTCGTGATCGGTTCTAACTTCATGGCGTGTGCTGCTGCCATGTGCGTGCCAGCGGTGCATGCGCATCGTGTGCAGCGTTATGATGCGCGCGACGTGGATGCACTGGACACCGAAGAGGGCGGCGCGTTCGCGCGCGAGATCCTCGAGGCGCTCGAGCACGAGCTCGTGCGGTTTCGGCATCGCGTGATGCACGACCACGGCATCGAGCTCGATCGCGCGCGCGCCGCGATGATCCTGCTCGGCAAGCTCGTCGGTGCAGGCATCAAGTGGAAGGCGCGGTCGGATAGCGACCCGGCGCGGATCCACGAGGCGATGTCGAGCCTCGTCGCGAGCCAGCGCGATCCGAAAGTCGCGACGACGCTCAAGCGCGAGATCGCCGCGTTCTTCGCAGCGACGGCGGACGTCGAGGTGCTGCCCGACGACAACGCGAAGACGACGGCAGCGCGGCTCCGGCGCGTGGGTTCGGATCCGTCGCTGTGGTGGTGGGCCGCCGCGTACCCGGAACCGTCGGCGTGCTGGACCGCGTGTGGCGGTGATGTCGATCGGTTGATCCAGGTCGCGCTCGCGATCGGCGTCGATCGCGACGCGGTCGCGAGGGCGCTCGCATCCGCGCTCGCGACGCTGATGACGCGCGTGAAGACGCGCCCGACGCCGCAGCGCGACGTGGTCGTCGCGATGATCGAGCGGATGTCCGCGCAAGGCACGCGTCCGCTCGATGACCCGACGCTCGCCGCATCGATCACGAAGCTCGCGTTCGAGATGACGGCGGCGCAGCCCACGAGGCAGGTGAAGAGCGATCCGATCTACGAGATCGCGGTGCACCTCTTCCAGCTCGTCGACGCGCTCAAGGTGAAGCAGACCGACGTCGAGCGGCTCGGCGCGGTGGCGGGACGCATGGACAAGCTGTTCGCGTCGCGCGGCATCCAGCTCGCCGGCCTCCTGCGCAAAGATCTCGACACCGCCGTCGAGGAAGCGATCGCGCGTCTCTTGCACGCGTGAGGTGCTATACGGGGGCGTGGCGTGGACGACGCTTGCCGTTCTTGACTGGACGACCCAGCGGTTCACCGAAGCTGGGATCGCGGGGGCGCGCCTCGAAGCGCAGCTGTTGCTCGCGCACGTCCTCAAGTGCACGCGCACGCAGCTCTATACCGGCTTCGATAAGCCGCTCGCCGAGGACGAGCTCGCCTCGTATCGCGGCCTCATCAAGCGGCGGCTCGCCGGCGAAAACGTCTCGTACCTCCTCGGGGAAGCGGAGCTCTGGGGCCTCACGCTCCACGTCAACGAGCACGTGCTCGTGCCGCGGCCCGACACCGAGACGCTGATCGAGGTCGCGCGTGGTGTGCGCGCGGATCGCTCGGCGCCGTGCCGCGTGCTCGATCTCTGCACCGGCTCGGGTGCGATCGCCCTCGCGCTCGCGAAGGAGCTGCCGGCCGCGACCATCGTCGCCACGGACGTCTCCGCGGAAGCCGTCGCGATCGCGAAGAAGAATGCCGAGCGCAACGGCTTCGCGGATCGCGTCGACGTTCGCACCGGCGATCTGTTCGCACCCATCGCTGGGGAACGTTTCGATCTGATCGTCTCGAACCCGCCCTACATCGCGAGCGCGGTGATCGCGACGCTGTCCGCCGAGGTCCGCCGCGAGCCCAAGCTCGCGCTCGACGGTGGACCCGATGGCCTCGCGTTCTACGACCGGATCTGCGGCGCCGCGCGCGAGTACTTGCTGCCCGGCGGCTGGCTCTGCGTCGAGCACGGCTTCGATCAAGCTGAGACCGTGCGCGAGCGCTTCGAGCGCGCCGGGTTGACAGACATTGCCATGACGCACGATCTCGGTAAGAACCCACGCGTCACCCGCGGCACGCTGCAAGCGTGAGTGTACGATGCGAGTGTGCGGCTCGCCGCGATCGTCGTCATTGTCTTCGCGGCAGGAATCGCGCACGCCGACGAGCGCCTGGATCGCGCGCGCGCCGAGCAGGTGTGCAACGCGCAGGATCCCGCGTGTGACTGGCTCGCGACGCTGTCCAGCCTCGAGCGCGGCACCGTAACCCGCGCGGTCGCGAAGCGCGGCTACACCGTCGAGCCGTCGCCGTGGAACAAGGTCATCGGCAAGGTCCACGTCTACAACGAGGACGTCTTCGCCGAGCGCTCGCGCGTGCTGCAGTTCTTCAACAACTTTCACGTCACGACGAAAGAGTTCGCGATCCGGCTCGAGACGGTGATCGGCGAGGGCGAGCTCTGGGATCAGGAGCGCGTCGAAGAGACGGCGCGCCGCCTGCGCGATCCGCTGTGGAGCTCGGTCGTCGTCGTGATTCCTGTGAAGTCGGCAGAGGACGGCAAGGTCGACATGCTCGTCGTCACGCGTGACGTGTGGAGTCTTCGCCTCAACACGCGCTACACGTTTCAGTCCAGCAAGCTGACCGATCTCACGCTCGCACTCTCGGAGAACAACTTCTTCGGCACGCGCAAGGTACTCGCGATCGCCTTCGCCATGGACCAGGGCTCGATCGCGATGGGCCCGCTGTTCATCGACAAGAACTTTCTCGGCCAGCACATCGAGCTGCGCGGCCGCTTCGACACCGTCGTCAATCGCGACGACTTCCTGAACGCGTTCCCCGGCCTCGGCGTCGTGCGCGACGACAACGGCGAAGGCGGCTGGACGCACGAGGGCACGCAGAGCTCGTTCTCCGTCACGAAGCCGCTGTGGTCGCTCGCCTCGAAGTGGGGCGGCGGCGCGACGTTCACGCACCGCTTCGCGACCGATCGCCGCTTCTTCTCGACGAGCATCCGCCCCGTGCGTTGCCCCGTCGACGGCGGCGACTGCCTCACGCGCATCACGAACATGCCCGACGAGCCGGGCGAGTTCGATCCGAACACCACGCCGCCGGAGGAGCTATTGCCCGTCGAATATTCGATGCGCCGCTACTCGACGAGCGTGTTCGCGACGCGCCAGCTCGACGGCTTGTTCGCGGGCAAGAAGCTCAAGCACCAGATGGCGCTGCAGTACTCGTTCTCGCGGATCCGGCCGGACCTGCTCGACAGCTTCTCCGGCAACGCAGAGCAGGCCTCCGCGTTTCGCCGTGCCGCACTGCCTCGCCGCGACACGCTCTCCGAGGTCGCGGTCAGCTACGGGTTCTTCACGCCGAAGTTTCGCTCGCTCCGCAACGTGCAGAGCTACGACCTCGCCGAGGACGTGCGCTTCGGGCCCGACTTCGATCTCTCGCTCGGCCTCGGCCTCGAGCTCCTCGGCGGCAGCGCGAACTACCAGCGCGCAGGCGCCTCGCTCGGCTGGACGTTCCCGTGGTGTCGCGACGGCTTCGTGCGCCCGAACATCGGCATCGGCACCAAGCGCCAGCCGGGCATTCGCGGCGACACCAACTACATCGACAACAGCGCCTCGGCCGGCCTGCGCATCGTCACGCCGACGTACTGGTTCGCGCGCCTCGTCGCATCGCTGTCGACGTCGACGGTGTGGAACCGCAGCGTGCCGGGCCTGCCGGGCCCGTTCTTCCTCGGTTCCGACGACGGTCTGCGCGGCTACCTCATCAACGAGTTCGACGGCGAACGTCTCGCACGCGGCAACTTCGAGCTGCGCTCGATCCCGCGCCCGTTGTGGTTCCTGCGCGTCGGCGCCGTGCTTTTCTACGACGCGGGCGCGGTGCCCGACACGTGGAAGTCGTTCTCGATCGCCAAGCACCTGCACCACGACATCGGCCTCGGGTTCCGCGCGCTGATCCCGCAGAGCAACCGCGAGGTGTTCCGCTTCGACCTCGCGTTCCCGCTCGACAACGGCGAGCGGACGCGCGCCGGCTCGCCGCGCTTCATCGCGAGCTTCGAGCAGTTCTTCTAGCGCGTGCTTCGCAAGAAGCGCAGCACGAGGTAGATCGCCGTCGCGGTGAGCCCCGCCGACAGGCCCCACCACAGACCCGGCGCGCCCATGCCGACGCCGAACGCGAGCGTGAGCGAGATGCCGAGCCCGATGCCGTAGTGACCGATCACGTTGCCGATCAAGGTCGCGCGCGTCTCGCCGAGCCCGCGCAGCGCACCGGCACCGATTGCCTGCGTACCGTCGGAGAGCTGGAACAGAGCCGCGATCTGGAGCAGCGGAATCGTCGCGGCGATCACGAATGCGTCCTCGGTGAAGATCCGCGTCAACACCTGCGGCGCGATCACGAAGATCGACGCGAACGTCGCCATCGCGGCGAGGCCGAGCTGCAGCCCGATGATCCCGCGCCGCCGTGCGAGCGCGCGATCGCCGGCGCCGATCGCGTGCCCGACGCGCACGCTCGTCGCGCTGCCGATGCCCATCGCGAGCGAAAACGTGATGCTCGAGAGATTCAGGGCGATCGAATGCGCGGCGGCAGGTACCTTGCCGAGGTGCGCCGCGAGCACCGTCGCGAGGCCGAAGATTCCGATCTCCGCGAGGAGTTGGCCGCCGACAGGTGCGCCGTAGCGAACGATCTCCTTCATGTCCGCGCGCGAGTGCACGGGGAGCTGCGCGGTGCCGTCGAGCGAGCGCACCGCGAAGAAGTAGACCGCGATGATCACCAACTGCACGATCACCGTTGCGATGCCCGCGCCCGCGACGCCCATGGGCGGCAGACCGATCGAGTCGACCCCGAAGATCAGGATCAGATCGAGCCCGGCATTGACGATGTTTCCGGCGACGACCGCGATGATCAGCGGCCGTGTCGTCGAGCGCGCCGACAGATACGCGCGGATCGCCATCGAGAGCAGCAGTGGCACGACGCCGATCGCGCGCACGTACACGTAGAGCTTCGCGTCGCGCACGACGTCATCGGGCGTGTTCGTCAGGTGCAGGAGAAACGGCGACGCGACGACGAGCAGCGTGGTCGCCGCGCCGATCAGAAACGCGAGCCGGAGCCCCGCCGCGAGCGAACGTCGCGCATCTTCGATCCGGCCGGCGCCGATCGCGCGTGGCACGATCGAGTCGAGCCCGAGCACGATGCCCATCGCGACCGCGGTGATCGCGAACAACAGGTTGTTGCCGATGCCCGCGCCGGCGAGCGCGCTGTCACTGTAGTGACCGAGCATCGCCGCATCGACGCTGCCCATGAGCTGCACGCCGATCTGCTGCAGCGAGAGCGGGATCGCGAGCGCGAGTTGCGCACGCGTCTCCCGGGAGGAGGGGGTGGAGCCCCCGGATGTCACTTGAGCGCGCGCGGCGTCATCGGTGCGTTTTGCAACGTCAGGTTCTTCGCGACCAGCTTCGCCAGCTCGAGACGCGCTGTGGTATCGGGCCCGATGACGCGCACGTAGCACGGCGCATCGTCATCGATGAACAGCAGCCCTTGACCATGATGGTCCAGCGCCTTGGCGCCGACCTGCACGTCCGAGGACTCGCCGGGGCGGTGATACTCCATGCCGGCGTCGTTCGGCTTCATCAGGCCCGCGTCCGCTTGCCGGTCGAACTCGGAGACGAGGTCCGCGTTCCGCTTCTTGTACTCTTCGAACAGCGCGTCCGCGGTCTTCTTGTAATTGTCCCGACAGTCGAAGTCGTACGTGTACACGGTGTTGATCGGGACGCCCGCGTCCGTGATGTTTCCCGTCGACACTTCGTAGACACACGGATGCGCGACGCCGCGCGGCACCGGGGCCGGGTTATCGATCTGCCGTGCCGTGCCGCCGAGGATCGGGCCGAGCGCTTCGGTCGTCGTGATCGAGTCGCAGGTGAACTTGTCGGGCCACACGCCGGCGAGCTTCCCGCCCGGCTCGACAGGCTTGTCGCGCGGGGCCCCCTGGTCTTTTGCTTCGGGCTTGCAGCCAACCAGAGCAACGACGATCAAAAAACCGCGCATGCGCACACCGACGGTATCGGACTTGTCGTGCTCAATCCAGGGCAGCGACACGCGTCGTTGCGTCGTACACGAGCCGCAATTCGGCGACTTCGGAGATCGCCTCAGCAAGCGCGAGGAGCGGGGCAGGGCGCCGCGCCTCGTCGAGATGGATCGTGCCGCCGACACGGCGCTCGACAAACGCGATGTAGATACCGCCACGCCTTGCCGCCACGACGACCGCGCGTAGATGAAACAGCGGAATCGCGGCACGCCGCCGGATGCCGAGCACACGCTGCTCGCTCCGGAGCAAACCGTCCTCGCGGTCGAACACCAGCTTTCTACGTAGCGTCCCGAGCAAGACGCCCATCAAGATTCCGATCGTTCCGAGCAGCGTCGCCCACAGTGGCTGCAGCGTCACCATGTAGATGCCGCCGGCGGCCATGGCCCAGCCGGTCCATGCAGTCGCGCGCGTCAGGTCGAGCTCGACGCGCGTGGCAGTCCGCGTACGGATCTGCACGGAGCCGAGCCAATCGAGCATGAGGACTAGCGTACGGCCTAGAACCGCTGCTGGCTACTACGCGCCTTCGCCGCCGCCACCATCGCCACCGCCGCCACCGTCCATCGGTGGCGCGCCGCCACCTTCACCACCTGGCGCGCCGCGCCACTCGCGCTGGCGACCACCACGGCCCCGCCGCCGACGCCGGCGACGCTTGCGCATCGGCTGCCCATCGGGGCCGAGTACGACAGGGCCCGAGCCCGCGCCGGTCGGTGCGAAGAACGCGACCTCGCCACCACCACCGCTGGCGGGCGCACCGTTGCCGGCCTCGGGCGGCGGCTGCGGCCCGCCGTTGCCGGCGAGCATCGGCGCTCCGCCCGGCCCGACGACGCCCGGCCCACGCCGACGACGCCGACGACGCCGTCGCCGTTTCTCGCCTCCGGGTGCATTCGGATCGACTGCCACCGGCGGACCCGGCGGGCCCTGGAACTGTGCCGGCGGACGCTGACCATCACGTGGTCCGCGGAAGCCGCGATCGTCGCGACGATCAAAGCTGCCGCCACCGCCGCCCGGCCGATCCCAGCGCCCGCGCTTCTTGCCGCGACGCCGGCCGACGCCCGCGTCGTTCGGATTCGCCGAGGCGACGGGCGCGGCCGCGATCCGCATCGGACCGCGCACGTATTCGATCACCGGTCCGCCGTTCGAGCGGCGCGCCTGCGCGTCCGAAGTCGGCGAAGCCGTCGACAGCACCGGCGTCGTGAACGCGCTCTTCGGCGGCAGCATCGCGCGCCGCTTGCGACGACGGCGACGGCGCCTGCGCCGCGCTTCCGCCGCGGATGCCGACGGGGACGTCTCGTCGCCGCGCGCGGGCCGCACCTTCGGCTGCTTGGGGACCTTCTTGCGCGCGAGGACCGTGATCTCGCCGGGACCTTCGATGCCTTCTTCGGCGAGCTCCGCGGCAGTCTTGTCGATTACCTCGTAGTCGTCGTCGTCATCATCGTCGTCGTCATCGTCATCGTCGTCGTCATCATCATCATCATCGTCGTCGAGATCGTCATCATCGTCGTCGACGAGCTCGCCGTCCTCGAGATCATCATCATCATCGTCGTCGTCCTCGAGGTCGTCATCGTCCTCGAGCTCTTCGCCTTTGCCCGGCTTCGCAGGCGGCGGCTTCTTCACCTCGACCGCCGGTGCAGCCTTTGCTTGGATTGGTGCTGCCGGCTTCGCGCCGTTCGTTGCGGCTGCTGCACCCGGCGTGCGCTTGATGACCGTGGGCCCCAGCGCCGGTGCGGGCGCGGCGGCTGCGGCGGACGCCGAGCTTCGCCGCATCACGGACGGTGCAGGTGCTGCGGGTATCGTCTCGCTGACCGCGGCGGCCGGTAACTGCGGCTGCTGCTGATCGATGCGAACGACGCGCGCCTTGATCTCGCGGCGCGGCTTCGGGATCTCGATGCCGTCGTCGTCGAGCTGGCGCGTCAGCGACGCGGTGAGGCGTGTGGCTTCCGTCGATGCGGCGAGCGCGATGTCGCGCGCGCGCAGGCAGTTGTCGCAGCGTCCGCACTTCGGTGGCTCGGGCTCGCCGAGGTACGACAGGATCACCTGGTTGCGGCAGCCCGGCGCCTTGACGTACCCGAGCAGCGAGTCGAGGCGCTGGCGATCCGCGATGCGGCGCGCTTCGTACTGCCGCGCGCGCTCCATCAGCTCTTCACGCTCGGGCGCGGGCTCGGAGACGAAGTAGAGGCCGCCCTCTTTCTCGACGATGAACTTCTCGTCCTTGAGGAGCGAGAGCACCGTGCGCGTGCGCTGCTGGCCGACGCTCGACGACAGCGCGATGTTCGCGACCGTCGGCGGCGTCTCGGCGGCGAGATGATTGCTTTCCCTGTGCAGCCGCGTGAACTCGGTGAGCGTGTCGAACACCATGCGCACCTGGCGCTTGGTCGGGTACGTCCCCGAGAGGAAGTACTCCTGGATGGCGACGTCGTCGGGCGAGAACAGGAGCACGCAGCGCGCGGGCTTGCCGTCACGACCACCGCGACCTGCTTCCTGCGCGTACGCCTCGAGCGAGCCGGGCACGTGATAGTGCAGGACGTTGCGAATGTTCGCCTTGTCGACGCCGAGGCCGAACGCGTTCGTCGCGACCATGATCAGCTCGGCGGATTCCATGAACGCGTTCTGACTCTCGTCGCGTTCACGCTTGTTCATCCGGCCGTGGTACCTGCCGACGGGCACGCCCCAGCGGGTGAGCGCCTCGTAGAGCTCTTCGACCTTCTTGACGGTCGCGCAGTACACGATGCCGGGACGCGGCAGCTTCTTCAGCAGCGTCACCAGCGTCTTCATCTTCTCGTCTTCGTCGTTGAAGATGATGACTTCGTAGTGGAGGTTCGGGCGATCGAACGTCGTGGTGACCGTCGTCGCGCCTTCGATGCCGAGCTGGAACAGGATGTCGTCGCGGACGTGCGGCGGTGCGGTCGCGGTGGTGGCGAGCACGGGCGGCCGCCCCACATCCTCGAGCGCCTTGCGCAGCGAGAGATACGCGGGCCGGAAGTCGTGTCCCCATTGCGAGACGCAGTGCGCTTCGTCGACGACGAAGCGCGACACGCCGACGCCACCGCAGGCTTCGCGGAGGAACACGCGGAACTCGGGATCCGCCATGCGCTCGGGCGTGGTCAGCAGGAGCTTGCCGCCGGGCGCGCGGATGAGCGCGTCGACTTCGCGGCGCTGCCTCACGGTCAGCGTCGAATCGATCTTCGCCGCCGTCAGACCCTTCGTGTGCATCTTGTCGAGCTGATCCTTGATCAGCGCGATCAGCGGGCTGACGACGACCGTCACGCCGGGCACGACGAGCGAGGTCAGCTGATAGAGCAGCGACTTGCCGCTGCCCGTCGGCATGACGGCGAGGAGGTCTTCATTGGAGAGGAGGTGGTCGAACGCCTCGGCCTGGCCGGGACGGAACGACTTGATCCCCATCGTCTGCTGGCCGATGCCGAGCAGCGCGCCGACCTTCGGTGGCAGCTTCGCGCCCTCGGGCGGAACCGGCCAATCCAGCGTGTAGACCGGCTTCGGTGGGGGAGGCGGCTCGGCGGGCTTCTCGGCTTTCTTGCCGCGCGCCGGCTTCTTGTCTTTCGTATCTTTCGTATCCGGCTTGTCTGGCTTCTTGGCCGACTTCTTGTCGTCGGCTTCTTCGGTGATCACGTCTTCTTCGTCATCCTCTTCATCTTCATCATCATCGTCGGGCAGCGGCGGAGCCTTCTTCGCAGCAGCCTTCTTCGGCGCTGGCTCCTCGACCGGCTTCGCCTTTGCTCGACTCTTGGTCGGCGTCGCGACGACATCGTCGTCGTCGTCATCGGGTTCCGACTTCGCGCGCGCCTTTCCTTTGGCCGGAGCTTTGGCGCGCGGCGGTGCCGTCTCCTTCTTCTTCGTAGTCTTCGGACGTTTGCTCGTGGACATCAGGCCACTTCGTTCACTCACCCGACACCCAGCGAGTCGAGCCTCGGGGCCCGCCTCTCGGTCGGCGCGGGGCGTCCAGTACATGGACGGCTCCGCGTAACAGCATCTTCAGCATACCGCACATTGCCTTTCAAGGCCCACGGGGAAGAGACGCGACAACCTTCCGTGTTCGCGGCGAGATCTGTGCGCAACCGCGTGATATGACCGCCATCGATGGCGAGTGACCGGCCTGTAAAAGAGGCCGAAAACCGGCTCGAGAAGTTCAATGCGGACCGCGAGCGCCTGCTCGCCGAGGTAGAGCGCCGCGTGGTCGCACGCAAGGTCGCCGAGGCCCAGGTGGGCGGCGACCACTCGCTCGAATACGTCCTCAACGACGTCGCGTACTGCGAGATTCGACGACTCGAGCAAAAGAACGGCGCGGCCGATCGCTGGAAAGACCTCTCGCGTCGTCTGCTCGCGATGAGCGAGGACGAGAAGCGCGAGGAGCTGCGCCGCCTCGTGCGCTACTACGGCCAGGACGTCGTCGGAAACTTCGACCCGCGGGTCTACAAGTTCTCCACGCAGATCGGTCCGAAGCTGCTCGGCTTCGTCTTCAATCCGATGACGTCGATCAAGGAGGGCATGAACACCCTCCGCAACCTCGACTCGCGCATCACCGCCGACGGTGACCTCGACGTCGTTCACACGTGCGCGGAGCGCGGCACGATCGTCGTCACGCCGACGCACTCGTCGAACATGGACTCGCCGGCGATCGGCTTCGGCATGTTGCGCGCGGGCCTGCCGCCGGTCACGTACGGCGCAGGCAAGAACCTCTTCACGAATCCGTTCATCTCGTACTTCATGCGGAACCTCGGCGCGTATCGCGTCGATCGCCGCCTCAAGTTCGAGCTCTACAAGGACGTCCTCAAGGAGTACTCGACCGTGCTCCTCGAGCACGGTTACCACTCGCTGTTCTTCCCCGGCGGTACGCGTTGCCGCTCGAACATCATCGAGAAGCAACTCAAGCTCGGCCTGCTCGGCACCACCGTCACCGCGTACAAGAACAACGTCCGCGAGGGCTCGCCGAACAAGCGCATCTACATCGTGCCGGCGACGATCAACTACCGCCTCGTGCTCGAGGCCGAGACGCTGATCGCCGACTACCTCGCCGACACCGGCAAGCGCCGCTACATCATCACCGACGACGAGTTCTCGCGCGTCGGCCGCATCCTCGAGTTCTTCCGCAAGATCCTCGTGCACGAAGGCTCCGTCGTCGTGCGCTTCGGTCGCCCGCTCGACGTGTTCGGCAACGACATCACCGACGACGGCGAGTCGATCGATCGCGCCGGCCGCATCGTCGATCCCGCGAGCTTCGTGCGCGGCGCGAACGGTGAGGTCTGCGACGACGATCAGCGCGACGCCGAATACACGCGCGCCCTCGGCCGCCGGTTGTCCGCGATGTATCCGAAGCTGACGGTCTTCCACTCGACGAACCTCGTCGCGCGCGCGATGTACGACGCGATCTCGAAGAACGCAGGAACCCGCGACATCTACCGCCTCATGCGCGCGCCGCTCGGTCACCTCGAGGTCCCGGTCGAGACGGCGATCGAGGAGCTCGTGCGCCTGCGCGCCCGCCTCGCACAGCACGCGGAGTGGGGCAGCGAACATCCGAGCTACGCGAGCCAGACGGCCGACGAGAAGCTCGACAACGGCATCAAGGGCCTGTCGAGCTATCACGCGAACGCGATCATCGAGCGGAGCGGCGCAAACCTCCAGGTGAAGGACGTGAAGCTCCTCTACTACTATCAAAACCGCACGGCGCACATTCCGCCCGAGGCGTCGTCGTGACGCGCGCCGATACGCTCGGCATCGTCGGCGCAGGCTCGTTCGGTAGCGCGCTCGCGAGCGTGATCGGCCGCGCCGGTCGACGCGTCGTGATCTGGTCGCGCGATCACGCCGTCGTCGAGGCGATCAACACCAAACACCGCTCGCCGCGCATGCCGGCCGCCATGCTGCCCGAGTGCGTCGTCGCGACGGCCGATCCGCGAGAGCTCGCGAGTGACGCACGCTTCATCGTGCTCGCGACCACCTCCTCCGTCGTTCGCGAGCGGTCCCTCGAGCTCGGCGTCGTGCTCGATGGCTCGCACATCGTCGTGCACGCGATCGGCGCGCTCGCGCATCCCGGCAACGAGCGCGTCTCCGAGGTGATGACGCAGGGCTTGCCGACGCTGAAGGTCGGCGTGCTCGCCGGCCCCGCGCTGCCCGCCGATCTCGCGGAGGGCGAGTTCGCGTCGATGGTCATCGCATCCGCGTTCGACGAGGTCGTCGCAGAAGGTCGCCGCTTGTTGAACGCCCCACCGGGGCTCCGGGTCTACGGCTCGAAGGACCTCGCGGGCGTCGAGCTCGCGTCCGCCCTCAGCGGCGCGTACACGATCGCGCTCGGACTCGCCGACGGCCTCGGCATGGGGCCGGGGCCGCGCGCCGTCCTCATCACGCGCGCCGTCGCGGAGTCATCGCGGCTCGGGCTCGCCGCCGGTGCAGAGGCGCGCACGTTCGCGGGTCTCGCCGGCCTCGGCAACATGCTCGTGCGCGCGAGCGGCGAGCGCTCCGCGGACTACGTGCTCGGCCGCCGCATCGCCGACGGCATCGTGACCGGCGACAATGCGCGAACCGAGGGCGCCCGCGCGACGATCACGGGCCTCGAGCTCGCAAAATCGCTGCGCGTCCGCATGCCGGTCCTCCAAGGCCTCGCCGCCGTCCTCACCGGCAAGCTCGAGCCGCGCGACGCCGCGCAGCTCGTCGGTGATCAAGTCGCCGTCGAGGAATGACGCACGCTATGCTCGCGGGGTGAGGTGGCTGCTCGTCGTCTTCGCGTTCGCGTGCCGCACGGAGGCGCGCGAGCCCGCCGCCGCCGTCACACCCGCCGAAGGCCTCGCGATCGCGATCTACAGCAACGGCGAGCGCGCGTACGGCGTCGTCGACGATCGCCGCACGATCGAGGTCGCCGGTAACACGGTCTTCCTCGACCGCATCGATCCCGCATCCGCGCTCCAATCACTCGTCATCGAGCCGCTCGGCGCCGATCCGATCCACATCATCTCGTGCGTGCGCGAGCGCGTCGACGACTCGGCCGCCGCACTCGCGCAGCTCGCCGAAGCACGCGGCGAGCGCAAGCGCCGCGTGATCGTGCTCAACGACCGCCACAACAACCCGACCGGCGATCCCTTCCGCTTCGAGGACACAAATGCGATGGAGCCGGCGATCCGGCCGTCGCCGAGCGTCCTCTCCCCGATCGTCCGCTGCCGCGTGAAGGCGCGCGCCGGCAAGCACCTCGTGCGCGTGATGCACGTGACGAGCACGCTGTCGTTCGACACGCAGCACGACCTGACGATGACCGCCGCCGACCGCGCGCACGTGACGACGCGGTTCGCGATCGCGACGCCGACCTGGCGTTCACGCGCCACGGTCACGCTCTTCGATGGCATCCCCGGCGACAAGACCCCGCCCGTCGAGCTCGCACGCGCCCCGATCGTCCTCGACGGCAGCACCGCGATCATCGCCTCCTCGCCGCGCGAGCTCCCCGCACGCCTCCGCAGCGTCTACGACGGCACGAAGCTCGAAGACGGCGACGACGTCAAACCGAGCGACATCGTGTGGGGCCGCGAGTCGCGCCATCAAGTCTGGGTCTGGCTCGAGCTCTCCGACGCAAGCGCACGCCTCGCGCGCGGGCCGCTGCGCGCCCACCTCGCACTGCCCGATGCACCCATCCGCGACCGCTCGATCGCCGCAGACCTGCGCGTCCGGACGCCCGAGCACACGCGCTATCCGCTCCACGTCGACGAGGATCTGCTCGGCACGCGCAAGCGCACGATCGAGCGCGCCGATGGCGTGATGATCACGGATCGCATCGCGCTCACCGTCGCAAACCTCAGCGCGCATCCGCGCGAGGTCTGGGTCGAGGAGCGCCTCCGCACCGCGAAGCGCCGCTCGCTCGCGCAGTCCTGGCCCTCGCGCCCGACGTTCTCGAAAGACATCGCGCGGACCAAGCTCACGCTCGCGCCAAACCAAACGCAGCGCCTCGGCTTCACGATCGACTACGAGTTCTGACGAGCGCGAACACGCGAGCGCCATGCGCCTCCGCACGCGTTCGGTCCCCAGGGCGCGTCGCCGGTCACCACACGATCAGTGGTGCGTCCTCGGTCGCGCGCAGCAGGCGTTGGTACTCGCCGTCGGCGCCGAGCTCCTGGCGCGCGACCTGCGCGACGAGATAGTCGGCCGCCGCGTTGACGACGGCGCGCTCGTCGGCCGAGAAGGCTCGACCGCGCGCGGCCTCGTACTCGCGGACGAACGCCGTGGCCTCCTCACGCGTCGGCGCGAGCGCCGCCGGGAGCTCCCACTGCGCGGTGAGCTCGGCGGCCGCGCGCCCGACCATCTCGGCTTCCGACGCACGCTCGAGCGAGTCCCAGTCGAGGATCGCGCACAGCCTGCCGTCGCGAAACAGCGCGTTCTTGGTCCCCCAGTCGGAGTGAGCCGCGATCTCGGGCAGCGCTACCGAGCGCGCGATTCGTTGCGCGGCCGAGGCGCGCGCGTCGATCCACGCACCACCCGGCCGTGCGTAGTCGAGGCCAAGCCGGTGCGGTGCCGCCCACAGCGTGGTGCGGCGCGTCGCCACGAGCGGCAGGTCGCACGGATCGAGCGCTAGCCGGGCAAGCTCAGCGAGCATCTCGGCGAGCGTGCGGCGCACCGCCGGCTCGTGAGCGTCGAGCGTGCGGCCATCGACGAGCTCGCTGAACGCGGCCCAGACCGCGCCCGCCTGGAACAGCGGCCCGAGCGGACGCGGCATCGGAAAACCCGCGGCGACGAGCTCCGCGATGCAGCGCTCGATCGCTCGCAGCTCGGACTCGACGAACGTCGGCGGGAACAGCTTGAGGACGACCGCGGCACCATCCGCGAGCACGAGGCCGAACACTGCGCCGACGCTTTTCGCGGCGAACCGCGCGCCGACCACATCACTGCCCTGGCGTTCGCGGCAGAGCTCGCCGATCCACGCTGCGAGCTCGTCGTCGGACCGCGCGCCGACGATCGTCCCGAGATCGGCTCGATACGCCGGCTCGGCGAACTCGTTCGCGATCGCGGCAACAAGTGACTGCATTCCAACAACGCTACAGCGGGTTCGCGCGCAGATCGCCGGCGGGCTGTGGATCGCGTTGGAGCTGGGCGGAATCGATCGTTGCCGAGTCGCTAGTCGATCGGGCCCGGTGTATCGCTCGTTCGAATCGACCGCTTCGCGAGCTCCCAACCGACACCGAGCAGCCACGTCTGTGGAGGTGACACGGGTAACGGCTCGTCGATGACGTCCGGCCAATCGTCGACGGTGGCTGAGAAGTCCGCCCAGCCACGAAACGCGATCGCAGACGAGTACGGATCGAGCGGCATGGTGCGCTCGTCAAAGCCGCGCTCGTCCTCGCGATGGCGGCGCCAGTTGTTGAGCACGTACGCGAGCGCGTTGCGCGTCTGGCGCGGCGACGTGAGCGGTGTGGAGTGGTAGCGGTACTCGAACACTTTGCCGGTTCGGCCGAGTGACTTGTTGATGCGCCTGGCGAGCGAGATGGTGAGGCCGCGCATTCCGCTCTCGAGCGCCTCGCTGTTCGCTGCCTCGACGAGTAAGTGCAGATGGTTGTGCTGAATCGACATGTGCACGACGCGGAACGCGATGCGCGCTGCGATCTGGAGGAGCGCTTGGCGGGCACTTGCGTAGACCTTCCGGCGGCGAAGACGTCCAACTGACTTCTCGACGCGGAGCACGACGTGAAGCGGGTTGCGACCGACATGCTCGGGTCGCGGGCGATGCGAGGGGGCGCGGGTGCCTGACTTCTTGCGACCCGCGCCCTCGCGCTTGCCACCCCATGTGTGGCTAGTGAGGTCGAGGCCGAGCTGTTCAAACATGAATTAGGCGATATTACAATTAGCGACGTTCGTCAATCGTATAAGTGAGGCGTGAACGGCATGGCCGATTGTCAATGGGCCGCACGTAGCGAGCGGCAGTAAAGAGCGCGTGCTGCCTGTGACCGGCGGCTCGCCCTGTGACTTGGCGCCTCGGTGCGCGGGTTGCGCTGGCTCGCGCCAACTCACAGGGCTTCTCGCCGCCGCTCACAGGCCTTGCCCTCGCGCGCGACTCCGTCCGGGAATTCAAAACGCGCACCGATATCGACGCCGCGAGCTAGAAGTGACGTGGCTGCACACCGGCCGACGAGATACCCTGAGGCGTGAACATCGTAGACGAGCTGCACGCGATCGCCGGCGCCTTGCGCGACGCCGGCATCCCGTACGCCGTGTGCGGAGGCATCGCAGTGACTGCGCACGGCGCCACGCGTTCGACCAAAGACATCGACATCGCGATTGCTCGCGAGCACCTGACGAGCGCGCTCGCAGCAGTGGCTCCCCTCGGTTACAGCATCCCGGCCGCTCCGATGACCTTCGGCGTCGGGACCGCTCAGGAACGTCATGTCCAACGCGTCAACAAGATCGTCGGCGCGCACCATCTCGTCCTCGACCTCTTGATCGCGGAAGCTGCGTATCAGGGCGTCCTCGACGACCGGATCGAGGTCGCGCTCCCCGCCGGCACGGTCGCGTTCGTGTCACGGGAGACTTTGCTGCGCATGAAACGCCTCGCGGGCCGCGCGATCGACCTCGCAGACATCGAGAAACTCGAAGGCGGCAGCGATGCGTGATCTCGATCCCGCCGAGGTCTCGCGTCGCCTTGCAGCGCTCGCTGCGAGCTACGTGCCCGAGACCGTCGACGAGGGGCGCGCTCGCTTGCGCGCCGAAGCTGCGGCGCCCGATGCGTTCGCCACCGCCGTCGCGCGAAGACTCGAGGAGCTACGCGCACTCGACGACCTGACGCGGTATCTCCACGCGACGACCACATCGGGGTGAGTCGTCACGCACGGGCCGCGATCCAGTCCGCGAGCGCCACGAGGTCCGGACCCGTGTGCTCGGGCAGCACCGAAAGGTGCTCGGACGTCACGCCGAGGCGATTGACCCAGCACGTCGGATAGCCGAACCACGTCGCACCGACCGCGTCCCAGCCGCCAAACGCCGAGAATGCGATCTCGGATCGCGAGAGGGCAAAGCGGTCCACGCCGAGCTGGTAGGCACGCGCGGCGGGCTTGTACGACGCCGCCGCATCGGTGCTGATCACGTGCGCGAACAGCGGGCGGAGCTTGGCGCGTGTGAGGAGCGCCTCGATCATGTCTGGTGAGAAGTTGGCGAGCGGGGCCAGCACGAGGCCGCGGTCGCGGAGGCGGACGAGCGAGGCCTCCGCGTCGGGCCACGGAGCGAGCTCGGTCCACGCCGCGATCAGGCGTTGGTGCGCGGCGGGGTCGAGCGTCAGCTTGCGCGTCGCGAGCGCGTGCGCGAGCGCGTCGGCGACGATGCGATCGAAGCGCAGATATCGATCGGCGGCGGCACGCAGCCAGCAGTATTCGAAGGTGCGGAGCTTCCAGAGCTGGGCCAGTGCCGCTCCGTCGGTCGGGACCTCGGCCGAGACGGCTGCGTCGATCGAGCGCGGATCGAAGATCGTGAAGAGATCGAACGCGACCGCACGGATCCGCGTGCTGTGCGGCTGCGAAGGGGCCGCACGCATGCACGCTGCGAGGGTGGTACCGGCGCCGAGGACCTGCACGAACGAACGTCGATTCATGCGGTCACGATGCGCCACGCGCGGGGCCGCGGGGATGTACGTTCCTGTATAGTACCCATACAAATTTGCATGCTCGACTGGGATGACCTTCGCTACTTCCTCGCCATCTCGCGGGAAGGCACGCTCTCGGGCGCAGCGCGCGGGCTCGGCGTGACGCAGCCGACGGTGGGGCGTCGCATCGATGCATTCGAGAAGAAGCTGGGCTCTCGCCTGTTCCAGCGCACCCCGGCGGGGTTCGTCATGACCTCGGTCGGGGAAGCGATCCTCGAATCCTGCGCGCGCATGGAGAGCGAGGCGATCTACGCGGAGCGCCACGCGATGGGGCGCGACGAGGGGCTCGAGGGCAGGGTGCGCGTGACCGCGTCGGAGTGGGTCGCCGTGCGCGTGCTCGGTGTCGCGCTCGCGCCGCTCCTCGCACGCAATGCGGGATTGTCGATCGATATCGTCGCCGACGCGCGGCACCTGAACCTCGTGAAGGGCGAAGCGGACCTCGCGCTGAGGCCGAGCGCCTTCAAGCAACAGACCGTGTATCAGCGACGGCTCGGACAGCTCGAATTCGGGCTCTACGGATCGACCGCGTACGTCGCGGAACGGCGCCTGACCCAGTTCGCCGACCAAGGAGCGGGGCACACGCTGATCGCCATGGCCGACGACATCGGCGATGTCACGCGTGCGTGGCTCGCGGCGAATGCGAAGCGCGTGCGTGTCGTCGCGCGGACGAACGGACGCGAACAGATGGCCACGCTCGCGGTCGCAAGCGTCGGCCTCGCGTGTCTGCCGAGGATCGTCGGCGAAGCGACGCCTGGCCTTCAGCGAGTACCGACTGCGGTCGCGTTGCCTCGCCCGACGTTATGGCTTGGCGTTCACCGCGATGTCCGCGGACTACCGAGAGTGCGCGCGACGATCGCGGCGCTCGCGAAAGGCTTCCATCAGCTCGCGGGCCAGATCTGATCAGGGCGTCAGGCTGAGCGCGATGTCGTAGCGGTTCGCCATCCCCGGATTCGCGGGGAACACCTCGAGGATGTAGTCACCGGCGGCGAGTGGGCCCGCGCATGGTGGCGACGCGCCCGGGCAGACGATCTGCTCGTCGTTGTCGAAGCCGCGCGACGACGAGAGCGTCGTGCCCTGCGCGTCGGTGAGCTTGAGATCGAGATCGCCGGTCGCGGAGTTCACGAATGTGATCTTCGCGGACACCGACATGTTCGCGGGGATGGTGAGCTTGTAGAAGTCGCGATCGTCGACGCCCATCGTCTGCGAGCAGATCGCGGCCGGGCCGACGTCGCCGAGACCGAGCGTGGCCGCGGTCGCGAGCGTGTCGTTCGGTTCCTTGAACGCGCACTCGGCATCGTTGAACGGCGCGTCGATCGGTGGCTTGCCCTCGCTGCTGAAGTCGAGGATCAGCGAGCAACCGGAGAGCAGACAAACTGCGAGCGCTGTGGCGCACTCCCGAACCATCCCGGGACGGTATTTGCGGAAGGGGAGAACGTCAAGAGATCTGAAGGGTTTAGGCAGTGTGGAGTGGTTGACCGAGGCGGTTCTCGACGGTAGGGTGCGCCCTCGTTCGTCATGTACCTGCAAGACCTCATCTTCACACTCCAGAAGTTCTGGGCCGATCATGGGTGCGTCGTCGAGCAGCCCGTCGACGTCGAGGTGGGTGCGGGCACGTTTCATCCGGCGACGTTTCTGCGGGTGCTCGGTCCGGAGCCGTGGAACGCGGCGTTCGCGCAGTTCTGCCGGCGACCGTCCGACGGGCGGTACGGCGAGAACCCGAACCGCGCGGGGGCGTACTACCAGTTTCAGGTCGGCCTGAAGCCGAGCCCGCAGCACGTGCAGGAGTTGTATCTCGACTCGCTGCGCGCGATCGGCCTGGACCCGGCGGCGCACGACATTCGCTTCGTCGAGGACGACTGGGAATCGCCGACGCTCGGCGCGTGGGGCCTCGGCTGGGAGGTCTGGTGTGACGGCATGGAGGTCACGCAGTACACGTACTTCCAGCAGGCCGGCGGCATCGATCTCATGCCGATCACGTGCGAGCTGACGTACGGCGTCGAGCGCCTCGCGATGTACTTGCAGAACGTCGACAACATGTTCCAGCTGCAGTGGGACAAGAACGTCACGTACGGCCAGCTGCGCTCGCCGTGGGAGGTCGAGTTCTCGACGTACCAGTTCGAGGAGCTCACGCCGGAGATCGCGTTCAAGAACTTCGAGACGTACGAGGGCGAGTGCAAGCGCCTGCTCGCGCGCGCGGCGGGCCCACTCGTGTTGCCGGCCTACGAGTTCTGCATGAAGGCGTCGCATCAGTTCAACTGCCTCGACGCGCGCGGCGCGATCAGCGTGACCGAGCGCCAGCGCTTCATCGGTCGCGTGCGCGGCATGGCGAAGGCGTGCGCCGAGACGTACGTCGCATCGCGCGCGCGGCTCGAGTTCCCGCTGTTGCCGCCGCACCTTCGCGCGCAAGCCGTGGCTGCCTATGCGGCCGCTGCCGAGAGTGGTGTCAACGCAGGCGCACTCGCCGCGGCACGGGCGGTTGCCCCACACGCGCAGGAGATCACCCATGCCGGCTGATCTGCTGTTCGAGGTCGGGTGCGAAGAGATTCCCGCGAAGATGCTGACGCAGCAGCTCGTGGATCTGCCGGCGCTCGTCGAGAAGCGCCTCGCGGAAGCGCGGCTCGAGCACCAGGGCGTGCGCGCCCTCGGCACGCCGCGCCGCCTCGCGATCATCGTCAAGGCGCTGTCTGATCGGCAGCCGGACCTCAACGAAGAAGTCGTCGGTCCGCCGGTCTCGGCCGCGTTCGCCGCCGACGGCAGCGTGACCCCGGCCGGCGCGGGCTTCGCGAAGAAGAACGGCGTCGATCCGGCGTCGCTGCAGAAGAAAGAAGTCGCGGGCAAGAAGGGCCAGTACGCGGTCGCGGTGCGCAGCGTCGTCGGCGAGGACGCGCGGAAGCTCCTGCCGGCGCTGCTCGCGGGCATCGCGGAATCCATTCACTGGAAGAAGTCGCAGCGCTGGGGCTGGGGCGAGGTCACGTTCGTGCGCCCGGTGCAGTGGCTCGTCGCGCTGTTCGGTGGCGAGGTCGTGCCGTTTCAGTTCGCCGGCTTCACCGCGACGCGGAACAGCCGCGGCCATCGGTTCCTCGCGAACACCGCCGTCGAGATCTCGTCGCCCGACCACTATGTCGAAGCGCTGCGCGCGGCGCACGTCGTCGTCGATCCCGCGATGCGCAAGGAGCTCGTGCAAGCGGAGCTGGCGCGCATCGAGCGCGAGAGCGGGCTGCGCGTGCGTCCGGACGAGCCGCTCCTCGCAGAGGTCATCAACCTCGGCGAATATCCCGTCGGCGTCGCCGGCGAGTTCGATCCGTCGTTTCTCGAAGTCCCCGAAGAAGTGATCGTCACGGCGATGCGCACGCATCAGCGCTACTTCGCGCTCGAGCGTGCGGATGGCACGCTCGCGAACTGGTTCGCCACGATGATGGCGACCGTCGTGCGCGATCCTGCGGTCGTGATGAAGGGCAACCAGAAGGTGCTCGCGTCGCGGCTCTCCGACGCGAAGTTCTTCTTCGCCGAGGACAAGAAGAAGGGCAGCTTCGACGCCTGGAACACGAAGCTCGAGACCGTCGTGTTTCAACAGAAGCTCGGCGAGAAGCGCGCGGGCGAGCTCGTGATGAAGCTCGACCATCCCGACCACTCGTCGGAGCACGCCACGAATGCACGCGCGCTCGCGCAGGCGAAGCGCGCGAAGACGATCGGCGACAAGGTCCGCCGCATCGAGGAGATCGCCGAAGTCCTCGCACAACGCGTCGGCGCCGACGTCGCGACCGTGAAGTCCGCCGCGGCCGTCTGCAAGGCAGACCTCGCCTCCGGCGCCGTCGGCGAGTTCCCCGAACTGCAGGGCGTGATGGGCCGCCACTACGCGAAGCACTTCGGCCTCTCGGCCGAGGTCGCGCTCGCGGTCGACGAGCACTGGTGGCCCAAGGGCCAGGGCGCCGCGTTGCCGACCTCGGTGCCCGGCGCGCTGCTCGCACTCGCGGATCGCATGGACACGATCGTCGGCTGCTTCGCCGTCGGCCTCGAGCCGAGCGGCTCGGCGGACCCGTTCGGCCTGCGTCGCGCCGCGATCGGCATCTGGCAGATCCTGCTCTCGCGCTCCGCGTGGGCGGGCCTCTGGCCGGTGCTGTTCGAGACCACGCAAAAAATTCTCGCCGCCCACGAGGTCATTCTCGAGAACCCGGCCTCCGTCGAGGAGTTCTTCCGCAGCCGCCTGCGCGGCATCTTCTCGGATGCCGGCATCGCCGCCCAGGATGCCGATGCGGCACTCACGCAGGACTTCCGCGATCCGATCGATGCGCGTGCGCGCGCGACGGCGATCGCGAAGATTCCGCGCGAGGCGCGCGAGGTGTTCAAGCGCGTCGCGAACATCCTCGACGACGCCCGCAACAAGAAGATCGAGATCCGCGACGAGGTGGATCCGAAGCTGTTCGTCAGCGATGGCAACGTCGAGCACCGGCTCTACGACGCGATCCGCGAGGCGCAACAGCGCGAAGCCGACGCGCGCTCGCTCAGGAACTACGCCGCGGTGTTCGAGTCACTCGTGCAGCTGCAGCCGACCGTCGCCGCGTTCTTCGACAAGGGCGGCGTGATGGTCATGGATCCCGACACGAAGCTTCGCGACAACCGGCTCGCGCTCCTCCAGGGCCTCTTGCGCCCGTACATGGAGATCGCCGACTTCCGCAAGCTCGGAGGTACATCTTGATTTGCGAAACCGTGATCAGGAGCAGTGAATCGGTCGAGGCGTTTGGGCACCTGTGCACAGGGAGGGCAGTGGCGTGATTCGGACCATTATCGTATTTTCATTGGTGGCTGGATGTGGGGCACGGAACGATGAAAGCGCGACCAAATCGGCGCTAACACAGAAAGACGCAGGCGCAGGAAACGGGTCGGGTGCAGGAAGCGGTTCTCAAGTCTTACCGGCTTCGTTCGCCGGAGCCTCGTCCGAGAGCGGGCCCGGCCTGCCGTTTGACTTTATCGGAACAGTCCAAAAATCATTGCCTCTCACTGCTGCTGAGCAAGCCGCGGTTGCCAAGGCGAAGCTATTATCCAAGGCGCGCAACCCACCAACACAATCGAAGCTCGATCGTGGTTTCGGGGCAGAGGGTTCGGCCGTTGGCTCTGGGAGCAACGGAGGTTCTGGGAGCAACGGAGGTTCTGGGCTCGGTGGTACTGGGAGCGAAGGTGGAACACCATGAATGCGATCTTGACGTTGGTGGTCACCACCCTATGCGTCGTAGCCGTGCCGTCGTCGACGAGCGCGCAGTGTACGAAGTTCCGATATCGACACGTGCCGATCGGTCCTCAGAGTCCGGCCAGTCCATGGTGTCACAAGACCGGGGTCTGCGGAGTTGCGAATTCTAACTGCACGTTCGACCCGGCTGACGCGTGCCCATATCGTGTGCAGCTCTATCGAGATTCGGTGTCATGCGCGACGGACGCCGTGCTGTCATCGACGCTCGAAGGTTCAACGGCACACATCGCGCCTTCACACTGCCCATGTGATAGCTACGACCAGAACGAGTTGTCCCAGAAACAAGATGGAAGCGTCGCGCCGGGAAACTACGGCTGCGACGCCCCGAGTTGCAGTCAGACATCAGCCCCGGATCCGGAAATCTGCGATGGACACGATACTGACGGTTCCGCTCCGTTCGATGAGGGGTGCGGGGACAGCGAAGGTTGTCGGCTGGGCGATCAAGACTTAGCGCCGGTTCGGTTCTCCTCAGGGCGGGTCGAATCAAATCCGATTACGCTCTTCTCGCTTCCGACGCCCGAAGGAATCTCGTTCGAGTATCGGATCGTGTGGGGCTCGCATGTAACGAACAAACCTGCGAGCGCGCGACTGGTTAACGGCACTCAAGATACGGTGCCCAAGATTCACGATCACGACGAGGAGACACATTTCCTCGGTAACGGCTGGCAGGACAGCTTCAGCGATCGACTCTTCATCAACACCCGGAACAAGCCGGCGACGCTGATCACCTGGCGATCGATGAACGGCACCGTCACGTTCAGTGCATCGAGCGGATGGAAGAGCTGGAATGGGAAGTACGAGCTCATCGACCGTGGTGCGAACCCCGCCGACGGCCTAGGGCGTTGGGTCGTCAGGACCACGGACTCGAGCGGTCCGCGTCAGATCTGGGCGTTCGACGAGTTCACGTATGACTCGTACGGCGGCAGTCAGTACGTTTACGCGCTTGGCCGTCTCCGGCGACGGGCATTGCTGACCTCGAACCTCGCCAACCTCACCGGACGGTACGGGTACACGATCGACTGGACCAGCACGGGGGTCATCGACAAGGTGACGGATACGCTCGGCCGAGAAATCTCGATCAGCTACCGTCAGACTACCAATGGAAGTGTGACCACGTCACGTACGGTCAACGAGGTACGTTACCGACCCGCGGCGGCTGCGACCCAGCTGGTTGTTGCGTCCCTGACATTCGATCCGAGAAATGCGCTGCTCGATCGTGCCACGCGGCCTGGAGTCAGTGGATATACGCGCTTTCTCTACTGGAACAGTCCTCCCAGCGATTGTCAGTTGTGTGGAAGCGCTCTGACCGACGTCCTGGTCCCGGGGCCACTCACGACGTCGACGCCGACAACCCAGGCGCCGCCCCTCGCGAGTGAGATCGCTCTCGAACATAACGAGTACACGACCGCAGTATTCACGAATTACAAGATCCCACTTGCGTCGAAGAGCAAATACCCGGGGCGCGAATACGCGTACACCCACTCGACTGGATCATCGACACAATTCGACCTTCATCAAGACGTCGGCTCGTGCTCGGCTGGGTGCCCGTCTGGCAGCGCATGCCGCGATTCCCGGTGCTACGTCGCCACGATAATCAATCACGATACAACCACCCGTCGGCAACTCGCCAAGGGCGGAGCGACTGGTGGTGGCCCGACGCTCGGAGCTCCTGGTTCGCATCAATCAAGCTGGTCGGCCAGCGGCGCCGCGCGCCGCGTAACCGGACCGGACGGACGCAAGACGACGTATGGAGTGGATTCGGTGGGGCGTATCCGGTGCCTCGTGCACGACGATAACGACGATGAGGCGTTCGCCACGCCCTCTGCCCCCGATACGTCAGCGTGTGCGGGTCCGCCGGCTGCTCAAGTCATCCGTGTCGACTATACCAACACGACGAGGACCAAGACGATACCCAGCTCGCTGAGCGGCGACGTCACGGAGGTCGAAACACTCGACGGCGTGACGTTGCTTCCGACGGTAACGAGCCGTACGGGGAAGACACGCGACATCAACGGCGCGCTGATCACGCAAGCGCAGAACACCACCACCACATTCGATGCAGTCGGCCGCGTGGTCGAAGTGAACGGCCCGCTCGCAGATTCGGTGGCACTCGATAAGACGACGACGAGCTACTACACGAGCTTCGATTCGAGCTGGCCGCACAACTACGGTCGCGTTTTTCAGGTCACGCGATACGTTGGCACTTCGTCGTCGAACATGACATTGACGACGACGTTCGCCGAGTACGACATCTCCGGCATACCGCATCGAGTGACGGATCCGAACGGTCAGCAGGTTACGTACACGGACTCGAGTGACCGGCTCACGTGGACGATTCTCGAGGTGGCGTCGGGTGCGACCTCGGTTATCAAGCTGAACGTCGACGGGACCGTTCGGTCTATGCAAGACGCTGACGGCGTCTGCATGACGTACGAGTATTCTGATGCGAGCGGTTATGTCGGTGCACCCACGAAGGTTCGGCGAAGCAACACGAGCTGCGGTGTCCTCCCGATCAATATTAATGACGGCGAAGTCGAGATCCGTACGTATGCGAGTGGCGAGCCGGACCGGCTCAAGACGATAGAGCGGCGGATGAATGGGATAGTCCACTTCCAATTTGGAGAGGGACTCGTCGCTGGGACACATCTGAAGTACGACCGCGAGCGACGGCTGACCGAAGCAAAGCGAGCGAACACTAACCCGTTCATCTTCGGGTTCACGGACGTGCTTCCGTCGAGTGTGGCTGCACCAGACGCACCGGGGCCGGCGAGTTCGCGAACCGAAGACACGGCGGATGCCTTCGGACGTCCGAGCTCGCTTCTGCGTTTCCTGGACGCGAGCAACAAGCAGTCCTATGCGTTCAGTTACTCGAGCCCACTTTCACCGCGACCGACCCAACTCGTGCGTGGCTACAACGGGTCCGCGACGGCAACGACCACGTACGTCTACGACGACTTCAGCCGCCTGGTCGAGACGGTAGTACCAGAGGCAGGCACGCCCGGTGCCCCCTCCCCAACACGCTACGAGTACGACGCTGCGGGACGAATGACCAAGAAACGGGTGGGCGTCGGCAGCGCGCTGGTTCGAACGTCGGTCTACTCGTACGACTCCCTCGGTCGCACCACCTATGTTGACCACGATGTCGAGCACCCCGTGAACTGCGCCTCTGCACCGGCAGGCACACCGATTCAGGATGAGGAATACAAGTACGATTCGTGTCCGTTGCCCGACGCGCCATCGGGATTTTCGTGCAGCAACGCGATCGGCCGCCTGACGATCGCTCGTGCAATACTGCAGTGCGGTTCGGCGGGCCAGGTCGTCAAGCGTGGACGCTGGTACTCGTATAGTCCCGCCGGCCGCGCGACGATAATCGCCTACGCGACCGTGACGGGATCGGTCGTGGGAACGTCAGCGAACCTGAGCTCCACCTACACGCTCGCAGGACGGCTTAGTGGCTACATGTCTCCGCTGAACTTCGCGTTCGGAACAGCGTACCAGCGAAGCAGCTCCAACGGACGGACTCAGACGGTCACCACGTCGACGTCCCCAAGCGCGCTCATCGCCAACGCGCTGTCGTATCGGTCTTTCGGTCCTCTGGTTGGGATGACTACGGCCGTAACTCAGCCTGCCGGCGCGAGTCACCGCACACTCAAGATGATCAACAGCGTTACGGGCGGATTCGACTACACCCTCGGAAATCTGCGCTGGTATTTGGAGCACTTCAGCCCGTTCGAGCAGTCGATCGCGTTGATGGATCAGGCAATCGGGTATACCCCCTCGGGAGTCCCGCAGACCAGGGTCGACACTGCGGATCAGTATGCCTCTCGCTGGTATGGATACGATGCGCTCGTGCGCATGACGTGCGAGGCACGCGGTGGGTTCGGCGCCCAATCTCCAACGTCTGCAGACTGCAGTACCTCATCGCCTCGCGTTGCCGGTCTCTACACCTACGGCAATGCGGAAAGCGCTTCGAGTCCTCCGGATGCCCGCTTGAGCTCGTTCATCAAATCGGAGAACACCAGCGGCGCTGCATGTTCGACAACCAACAGATGCTATCTAAGCCCATCGAACGAGAGCTCCACATACGCGGGCGGCTCGGGTCAACCCCAAGGGGTGACGAGAACTGGAAGCTCACTCGTCTTGACCCACGATGCACTGGGACGGCGAACTTCCGAGTACGATAACTTCGACAACCCGCGGAGTTTGAGAGAGTACGCATATCTTCCAAACGGTCAACTTGGGACCATTACTGGACGGCCGGCGCTCAATGCGGCCTCACCGTACACCTACTCGATGCGGTACGACGAGCGAGGACGGCCGCTCACGATTGTCGCGACCAGCGCTTATTCTGGTTCAGATACCTATGAGCTATTTTGGGATGAACAGGACCGGCTCGTCTCCGTGGAAATTCAAATTCCGCCACGCGATTCTTTGCTCAGCCCAGTCACCTCAATACGATGGCACTATCACTATGTCGACTCGTTGCTTGTCGCCGTGACGCGCGAGTTGTATCGGACGCAGAGTCCCACAAATGTAAAGCGATTCTGGGCCGTGACTGACGAGCGAGGCCTGGTTCATCGACTTTTGGATGAACAAGGCGCGACCTTCTGGCAGGCGCGATGGGAAGCCAGTGGCTGGCGTACGTTTGTGGGCACTCCGCAACCGGAGATGTGGGTGCCGTTTGGCCTACCAGGCCAAGTCATTCTTGGTTCCACGTGGGCCTACGGAATTACACCGCCCCGAAGGGGCACGGGCTTCTGGCAAGGGGGGACCGAGGCGTTCGCAAGCGGCGCAGGCGGGACATGGACTCGACCACCGATCGCGCTGAATCAATGGCGGGCATATGACCCCCTCAGTGGGTCGTTTCTTCAACCTGATCAAATCGATCAAGAAGGAAGGCTGAGTCCGGAGGGCTACGCTTACGGGCGTTCACGTCCTGTGGTGTCATTTGATCGAAATGGGCTGTATACGACAGATGGCTGTAGTCCTGCCAAGCAACATGAGATACGTCATGCAATTAACGAGGCTTGGATAGATATTCAGACGTGCGCTGCACATGCTTGCGCAAGTCGAGGTGCAGACATCTTAAGAAGACAATGGTCAAACGCACTGATGTCAACAAATTACATATGCCTTGACACTGAGGTGTCAATACCGGGTATCGCGCGCAATATGAGCTACGGATTCGTTGTTCGCGAGCAGGACGGGGCGCTCATGGGATGGCATGAGAGGGATTTCACAGGGTATGCTGCTACGCAGACCGATACGGGTGACACCTTTCTCACCCAATTCTCAAATAAAAACACACCCTGCCTGAAACAACTTCTCGCGCATGAGACTCTGCATCGAGCGCTCTACTTAACTCCAGGTTGGATTCATTGGGCACGTCGATTCCAACTACCATGGTTTCCGCGACTCAGTGACGTTTATCAGAAAAGTGGTCTGATCTTCAATCTGCCACAGGCAACTAACGGGTTTACTGGCAAGGATGTTGAAGAAAGCCAGGTGATCCTAACAACAGATGCGTGTGTGCAGTGCCCACAAACCAAAAAGTGATTGTTGTGGTTAGAACTCTAGCAGTAACTTGCCTGGTCGCCGCCTGCTGGCAACATGCGCCATGCGAAACGACTCCTGTCGCACAAGGAACTGAGTGTGTGGCTCGCAACGGTGATTGTTCGACACGTAAACGCGGTGTCTGCAAGGCCCAAACGCAACTCTCAGTGCCTGGTCGTCATGGGTATATGGTCGAAGATGGCGAACATGCGATTGCCGTGGCCGCCCTGTTCGAAGCAAGACGGCGACTGTTGCCAATAATGAGGACTCGTCCGCTTGACTGTGCGCTCAGGGACTTGTGGTTGGAGGGCTGCGCCTCTGAAAAGAATGCGGCCCAACGCGTGATGGCGGGTGACCTTAGCGTTCTCGATGCATTGCCGGATTCTCCGATTAATTGGATTGGCTGCGAACTCGTGAGCCTAAAAGGAGCCACCATATTGCGGTTTGTGAGCGGTCAGTGGATCCCTCAACCTCCTTGAAACCTGTTTTGATGCTGTTTTTGAGGTCAACGCTGCATCGACCAAATTCAACAGAGAAGTGAGACTCAGAGAATTGTTTTGGACGGCGCATAAATATCGAGCCAAATGCTTCATTCTCTCCTCTGCTGCGTGCAGAGGTCGACGAGTGCATAAACTGCATGCAATACCTCATTGCGATAGTGACTCTCACCTTGGGCTGCGGGCGTGAGTCTGATGCCAACAAGGCGCCGCAGGCGTGCTCGTGCACACCCGCCGAGGCACCCTTTCGTGATCGTATTCACGGGGACGAAGTGCTAATGGGCTCTCCGGCCTTGTTAAATCTCGTTAAGACCTGGCAGAAGCAACAAGCATTCTTAGGTTCTGAAGGACGAGATGCGCAACCGTCGACACGCGAACAGTACGCTATGTTAGTGACTCGTGCGTTGTGCGATCCGTGTCGGTCTTGGATTTCGGACTCAGACCGTCTCGAGGCCATGTTTCCGCTTGAGTTTGTCGACCAAGCTACTGGAGCGGGTTGTTTGTTCCTGCTCATGCCAGATGGCACCCGGCGTTACGGTCAGTTGCGTCCCCTCGAGTGTCGCAAATGAATGGGCTGAACGGTCGCCAATCGGTCGTGATCCACGCGAGATCCTGCGGAGGTTCCGCGTGAAGTCCGTCCGTCAGTTCGGTGGTGGCTCGGCAGAAGGCCGCGCCAAGGACAAGGCGCTCCTCGGCGGCAAGGGCGCGAACCTCGCCGAGATGGCGTCGCTCGGCTTGCCCGTGCCGCCCGGCTTCACGATCACGACCGAGGTCTGCCGGCACGTGATGGAGCACGGGGTCGAGCAGTATCCCGAGGAGCTCGCCGGCGAAGTCGAACAAGCACTCGCCAAGGTCGAGGAGCTGACGAAGACGAAGTTCGGCGATGCATCGAAGCCGCTCCTGCTCTCGGTCCGCAGCGGCGCGCCCGCGTCGATGCCGGGCATGATGGACACGATCCTGAACCTCGGCCTCAACGACACCACGGTTGAGGCACTCGCGAAGCAGAGCGGCAACGCGCGGTTCGCGTGGGACTGCTACCGGCGCTTCGTCGGGATGTACGGCGAGGTTGTCATGGGCGTCGTGCCCGCGAACGAGACCGACGAGCCGCCGTTCGACGTGATCCTCGACGAGGTCAAGCGCAAGCACCGCGCGAACCGCGACCAGGATCTCGACGAGGGCGCGCTGCGCGAGACCGTCGCGCTGTTCAAAGCCGAGGTGTCGAAGCGCACCGGCAAGACGTTCCCCGATGACGTCAAGACGCAGCTGTGGGGCGCGATCGGCGCGGTGTTCGCGTCGTGGAACAACCCGCGCGCGGACTACTACCGGAAGCTCAACAACATCTCCGCGGCGATGGGCACCGCCGTCAACGTGCAGGCGATGGTGTTCGGCAACCTCGGCGATGACTGCGCGACCGGCGTCGCGTTCACGCGCAATCCCGCGACCGGCGATGTCGTGCTCTACGGCGAGTTCCTGACGAACGCGCAGGGCGAAGATGTCGTCGCCGGCATTCGCACGCCCGAGCCGCTGCCCGAGCTGGCGAAGAAGCTGCCCGCGGCGCACGCGGAGCTCGAGCGCGTCGCGAAGCTCCTCGAGGATCACTTCCGCGACATGCAGGACCTCGAGTTCACGATCCAGCGCGGCCAGCTGTTCATGCTGCAGACGCGCAGCGGCAAGCGCACGGGCAAGGCGATGGTGAAGATCGCCGTCGACCTCGTGAACGAAGGCCGCATCGACACCCGCGAGGCGGTGCGTCGCATCGACCCCGCAAAGCTCGACGAGGTGCTGCACCCCACGATCGATCCGAAGGCGCGGCCGCCGACCGCGGGCAAGGGCTTGCCGGCATCGCCGGGCGCCGCGATCGGCCGCATCGTGTTCACCGCGAACGCGGCGCAGGAGTGGGCGCAGCGCGGCGAGACGGTGATCCTCGTCCGCACCGATACGTCGCCCGAGGACATTCACGGCATGAAGGCCGCGTCGGGGATTCTCACGGCGCGCGGTGGATTGACCAGCCACGCGGCGGTCGTCGCGCGCGGCATGGGCAAGTGCTGCGTGACCGCGTGCACCTCGCTGCGCGTCGACGCGGCGAAGAAGACCGCGATGTTCACGACCCC
>JALZOJ010000075.1 GCA_030857175.1 Myxococcota bacterium
TCGACGCTGGCCAGCGCACGCGCGGCGAGCACGACCTTGCCGCCGAAGCTGTGTCCCGCGATCGCGGTGCAGCCGTGCTCGGCGATCACCGCGCGCACGTCCTCGGCGGCCGCGCTGACCGTGTGCGGCGGCTCGCCGCTCTCCGACCGACCGTGACCGCGCAGATCGACGAGCAGCACCGACCAGTCCGGCCGCTGCGCGACGAGCTTCTTCGCGATCGCGCGCCAGTTCGCGCCGGCGCCGTAGATGCCGTGCGTGAGCAGCAGGCACTGCGTTGCTTCGCCGATCCGCTCCGTGTGCAGCTTCGCGGGCATGCGCGCACCATGGCACAATCGCGCCGTGCAGGACGCGCTCGCGCAGGTCGCCGCGGCGGGATTCGATCTCTCGCATGACTTCGACACGCGCGGGATCGCCGACCTGCCACCGGGCCGCGGCATCTTGATCGGAAACTCGCGCGCGCTGTGGCCGCTGTTCGAAGCCGCTCGGCGTGACGAGGACGATCCACTCGAGCACTACACCGAGCGGGTCATCGACACCGCGTTCGCGGGCGACGCTGCGTTCGCCGGCGCGCGGACCTTCTACGCGCATCGAAAATACGACGGCTCGTTCATCCCGTTCCAGAAGATCGCGGTCGCGACCGGTTTCGGTGCGCTCGCGCCGAGCCGGCTCGTCGTGCACCCGCGCTTCGGGCCGTGGTTCGCGCTGCGGGCGATCGTCGTCGTCGTCGGGACCGGCCGCTCACGCGTGCCGATCGCGCAGCCGTGCACGTGTGAAGCAAACTGCGCAGTCGCCCTCGACGCGGCGCTCGCGGATCCCTTCGAATGGCGCGCGTGGCTCGCGGTGCGCGATGCCTGCAAACTTCGCGCGGAGCGCTACAGCGACGAGCAGATTCACTACCACTACACGCATGCATTTCCGGGGAAGCGGGAACATGTTCCCCACGTAGGGGAGCCGACACCCAGAAAACCGCGGTGACGTCGTGCAGCTCTCGTGACTTAGCGCGGCGCGACCGTTGCAACCCTCGTCGGTGATGAAGACGGCAGCCTGGGCGATCTGTGCACTCGTGCCTGCGTGCACGTTCGCGACGGAGCTTCCGGAAGAAGCGCCCGGGCTCGACCCCGGCACCGTACCCACGCCCACGGCGTCGCGCTGCCAGACGAGTGGTCTGACCCTGTGCGTCGATTTCGAGGACATGCCGAACCCGACCGACGGGATCGCGTCCGCCGCGACGATCACCTCGTCAAACCTGGTACCGCAGCTCCGGTTCACGGCCGAGAGTGCGGCGCAGCTGCAGCTCGATCCACTGTCGCTGGTGACGGTCGGCGAAGTCGGCAAGCTCGACATCGCGTCGACGTTGACGATCGAGATGTGGACCAAGCCGGCCGTGCGGCCGCCCGACAGCGGCGACAAGCAGGTCGGTCTGTTCGACAACCACTTGCAGTACGCGATGAACTTCGAGGCCGACGGCGATCTCGAGTGCACCATCAATGGCGACTCGCTCGACAGCGATGTCTCGCTGGCGACCAACGCGTGGCACCACGTCGCTTGCACGTACGACGGTTCGCAGCTCCGCGTATACGTCGACGGCAAGCTGCAAGGCTGCGAGCCGATCTCGGCCACGATCTCGAATCAGGGAACGTTCGGATCGGCGATCGGCGCGAACTTGGACAACGGTCCCACATACAAGAACCGCTTCGTCGGTCAGCTAGATAACGTTCACGTGTACGGTCGCGCGCTCAGCGCCGCGGAGATCTGCACGCTCTGGGGCAACGGCAACTGCGACGATCAGTGCCCGGCAACGAGCAAGGGCGGGCGCGGCGGTGGCTATGGCGGCTGGGGCGACGACTAGAGATCTCCACGCGTAGCATCCGGTGATCGCGCTGCGGTAGTCTGACCCGTCGTGTCCGATCCCGTCGACGCGTTTCATCCGCTCGTCGCTGGTTGGTTCCGCGAGCGCTTCGGTGCGCCGACGGAACCCCAGCGCATAGGATGGCCGCGCATCGCCGCGGGTCAAGATGTGCTGATCGCGGCACCGACGGGCTCCGGCAAGACGCTCGCCGCATTCCTCGCGTGTATGGACGCGCTCGTGCGGCGCGGGATCAAGGCTCCGCTGCCGGACCAGACCGCGATCTTGTACATCTCGCCGCTCAAGGCGCTGTCGAACGACGTGCATCGCAACCTCGAGACGCCGCTCGCCGAGCTCGCTGCGTATGCGGCCGCGCGCGGTGAGAAGTTTCCGGAGATCCGTGTCGCGACGCGCACCGGCGATACGCCGATGAGCGAGCGCGCGAAGCTGGCGCGCAGGCCGGCGCACATCCTGGTGACCACGCCGGAGTCGCTGTTCATCTTGCTGACGAGCGTGAAGGGCCGCGAATCGCTCGCGCAGGTGCGCACGGTGATCGTCGACGAGATCCACGCGATCGCGGGCGACAAGCGGGGCGCGCACCTCGCGATCTCGCTAGAACGCCTGGACCGGCTCGTCGAGCAGACCATCGGTGACAAGCCGGTGCGTGTCGGGCTGTCGGCGACGCAGCGGCCGATCGAGCGCATCGCGCGGCTGCTCGTCGGTATGCGGCGCGAGCTGCCGCACATCGTCGATGCAGGCCATCGCCGCGAGATCGATCTCGCGATCGAGATCACCGACGACGAGCTGGGTGCAGTCGCATCGAACGAGCAGTTCGGGCGCGTCTACGATCGGATCGCGGCGCTCGTCGCGCAGCATCGCTCGACGATCGTGTTCGTCAACACGCGCCGGCTCGTCGAGCGAGCAGCGGCCGCGCTCGAGCAGCGGCTCGGCGAGGAGCACGTCGTCGCGCATCACGGCTCGATGTCGCGCTCGCTGCGCCTCGCGGCCGAGCAGAAGCTGAAGTTCGGACAGGTGAAGTGTGCGGTCGCGACGGCGTCACTCGAGCTGGGCATCGACGTCGGTGCGGTCGACCTCGTCGTGCAGCTCGGCTCGCCGCGCGCGATCGCGACGCTGCTGCAACGCGTCGGTCGCTCGGGCCACAGCCTCGGCGCCACGCCGAAGGGCCGGCTGTTCGCGCTCACGCGGGATCAGCTGTGCGAGTGCGCGGCGCTGATTCGCGGGCTGCGCCGCGGCAACCTCGACGAGATCGAGCTACGCGACGCCCCGCTCGACATCCTCGCGCAGCAGATCGTCGCTGCCGCAGCGGCCGAGGACATCAGCGAGGACGAGCTCGCGACGATGATCCGCGGCGCAGCGCCGTACGCGTCGCTCGGCGACCACCGTCTCGAGCAGATCCTCACGATGCTGAGCGAAGGCGTCTCGGATCGTCGCGGTCGTAGCGGCGGTGCGCACATTCATCGCGATCGCGTGCATCGCCAGATCAAGGGCCGGCGTGGTGCGCGGCTCGCGGCGATCACGTCGGGCGGCGCGATTCCTGACAACAACAACTACGCGGTCGTGCAGTTTCCCGACGAGACGCCGGTCGGCACCGTCGACGAAGACTTCGCGATCGATTCGTCCGCCGGCGACATCTTCCAGCTCGGCAACACGTCGTGGAAGATCCGGCGCATCGAGGCGGGCCGCGTGATCGTCGAGGATGCGAAGGGCCAGCCGCCGACGATTCCGTTCTGGTTCGGCGAAGCGCCGGCGCGCACGAAGGAGCTGTCCGACGAGGTCAGCAGCCTGCGCGGCGAGATCGACAGGCGCATCACGGCCGGTGAGGATCCGGAATCGATCGCGGTGTGGCTCGCGGCCGAGACCAGCATGTCGTCGAGCGCTGCCCAGCAGCTCGTCGCGTATCTCGGCGCGTCGCGTACGGCGCTCGGTGCACTGCCACGCAAGGACTTGCTGATCGCGGAGCGATTCTTCGACGAGGGCGGCGGCATGCAGCTCGTGCTGCACTCGCCGCTCGGCGGCCGAATCAATCGCGCGTGGGGCCTCGCGCTGCGCAAGAAGTTCTGCCGGCAGTTCGACTTCGAGCTGCAAGCCGCGGCCACCGACGACGGCATCGTGATCTCCCTCGGTCAGCCGCACTCGTTCCCGCTCGACACGGTGTTCAGCTTCGTGTCGTCGGCAAAGGCCGAGGACACGCTGGTGCAAGCGCTGCTCGATCGGCCGATGTTCGAGATCCGCTGGCGCTGGAACGTCACGCGTTCGCTCACGGTGCTGCGCCGCCGCAACGGCAAGAAGATTCCGCCGCACCTCATCAAGATGCGCGCGGCCGACACCCTCTCGGTCGTGTTTCCCGCCGCGCAGGCGTGTCCCGAGAACCTGCCGGGCAGCCGGCCGGGCATGCCGGGCGATCGCGAGATTCCCGATCATCCGCTCGTGTTCGAGACCATCCGCGACTGTCTCGTCGAGGCGATGGACCTCGCGGGCTTCCGCGCGCTGACCGAGCGGCTCGAGCGCGGCGAGATCCAGGTGATGGCGCGCGACACCGTCGAGCCCTCGCCGCTCTCGCACGAGCTGATCAACGCGAACCCGTACGCGTTCCTCGACGACGCGCCGCTCGAGGAGCGCCGCACGCGCGCCGTCCAGCTGCGCCGCGGCTTGCCGGCCACGCAGCAAGATGTCGGCGTGCTCGACGACGACGCGATCGCGATGGCCACCGAGGAGGTCGCGCCGATCGTGCGCGATGTCGACGAGCTGCACGACGCACTCCTCGCGCTGTGGCTCGTGCCTGCCGCGACAGGCGTTGCGTTCGCGCCCGAGGCAGCGGACTGGCTCCGCGCGCTCGCATCGTCGGGGCGCGCATGTCAGCTCGCGTGGGGCACACACGTCGCGTGGGTCGCGACCGAGCGGCTCGGTGCGATCCGCGTCGTGCTCGGCGAGGTCACGTGCACGCCGGCGCTCGACACGCCGTCGTGGTCGGTCATCCCGGAGCGCGAGGCGGCGATCCTCAAGATCGTCGGCGCGCACCTCGATCACCGCGGACCGGTGACGGCGACATCGCTCGCCGCCGAGCTCGGCCTGCCCGTCGACGAAGTGCTGTCCGCGCTGCTCGCGCTCGAGACCGATGGCGCGATCCTGCGCGGGAAGTTCACCACCGGGCGAGCCGGTGTCATCACGACCGCACGCGCGGCGATCGCGTCCGCCAACGACGATCTGCTCGCGCTCGAGTGGTGCAACCGCCGCGTGCTCGCACGCATTCATCGGCTGACGCTCGCGCGGCTGCGCAAGGAGATCGAGCCGGTGAGCGCGTCCGCGCTGATGCGGTTCTTGCTGCAGTGGCAGCGCGTCGCGAAGCACACGCAGCTGATCGGTGCCGACGGGCTCGGCCGCGTGATCGAGCAGCTGCAAGGCTTCGAGACCGCGGCCGGTGCGTGGGAGCGCGAGGTCTTGCCGGCGCGTCTCTACGGCTACGATCCGACGTGGCTCGATCAGCTCTGCCTTGCGGGGCAGATCGTGTGGTGCCGGCTCTCTCCGCGAAAGTCGATCGTCGAGGCGGAGGTGGAGCCCGAGGAGCCCGCGCCGATCGAGGAGCCGCGCCATCCAGCGCCTCAGCCGGAGCTGCCGTATGGCGAGCCGTACGATCTCGCCGAGGCGGGCGCCGAAGCCGCACGCATCGGCGGCGCGTCGCGCGAACAGATCGCAGCCGCTGCTGCAGCGGCGCTCGCAGGCAAGGTTCCGCCGCACGAGGCGAGCGTGATCACGTCACTCGTCACGGCGAGTGCGATGCTGCGGCAATCGCGTCCCGGCCTCGACGACGACGCCTACGAGAAGATGATCGCGGAGTCGACGCCGCCGGCGGACGACGATCGCCGTCTGCGGCGCGGCTGGTCGCGCGTCGTCGCGAAGGTCGAATCGAAGCGCCCGGCGAATCGCAACGCGCGCCTCGTATCGGTCGAGATGCCCGCACGCGACGATCTGCCCACGCGCGCCGACGTGAAGCCGAAGCCCACCTCCCGCTGCGCACCCTCGCGCTCGGCGCCACTCGCGATGATGCTGCGTCGCGATGTCACGTGGCTGCGCGCCGCCGCGGCGATCTGCCAGCAGGCCGAAGCGCCGGTGCTGAGCCCGTCGGCGACGTGCGTGCGCGATCACCTCGCGCAGGCAGGTGCGTCGTTCCTGTCGGATCTCTGCGCTTCGATCGCGCTCTCGCCCGACGAGATCGAGGAGGCGCTGTGGGAGCTCGTCGGTGCGGGCCTCGCGACGGCCGATGGCTTCGCCAGCCTGCGCGTGCTCGTCGATCGCAAGCGCGGCGAGGTGAAGAGCCTGTTCGATCGCTCGGCGCCCGTCGCGCCCGATCAACCGCCGGTGCGCAAGTGGCAGGACGCGATCCGGAAGGCGCGCACGCGCGATCGCGGCCGGCCGAGCAGCGCACTACGGTCGCTGCCGACCGCGGCAGGCCGCTGGTCGCTGCTGCCGGCGACCGCGTCGGAGGCGGTCGAGGCGGAAGCGTCGGCGCGTCAGCTGCTGCATCGCTACGGTGTCGTGTTCCGCGATCTGCTCGCGCGCGAGTCGAGCTTGCCGCCGTGGCGTGACCTGCTCGTCGCGCTCCGCCGCCTCGAGGCGCGCGGCGAGATCCGCGGTGGCCGCTTCGTGACGGGCTTCGTCGGCGAGCAGTTCGCGCTGCCCGAAGCCCTCGACGAGCTCCGCGGCGTGCGCAACCCGACCGCCGCGACCTGCATCACGAAGGTCGCCGCGACGGACCCGCTCAACCTCGTCGGGATCCTGACGCCGGGCCCGCGTGTCCCCGCGATCGTGGGCAACGCGGTCCTCTATCTCGACGGCCAGGCGGTCGCGTCGCTCGAGGCCGGCGAGCTCGTGATTCGTGTCGCGCTGCCATCCGGCGCTCGCGTCGACGCGGACCTCACGTATCATCCTCCACCGCGACCGAGCCAACCTGCCTCGCAAGCCGCACTGCCCCTGTGACGAACAAACCCAAGTCGACGACCAAGCCGAAGCGCTACGACGACGCGCAGACGCTCTCGACGCGCGTCATCCGCGGCATCGAGGGCATTCCGTCGGGCATCCTCGCGCTCGCGCGTACGTGGCAGGGCTTCGTCATTCTCATCCTGCTCGCGAGCCAGCTCGTGCTGCCGCTGCACTACTACACGGTCCGCCGCGACCAGCACGACGAGCGCTTCGCGTGGCGCATGTTCTCGCCGATGCGCATGACGAAGTGCACGCCGAAGTTCACGATCGACAACAAGCCGATCGTCCTCGGCGCGCACTTCCACGAAGCGTGGGTCGAGATCGCAAAGCGCGGGCGCTGGGTCGTGATCGAGGAGATGGCCGCGAAGCTCTGCGAGAAGAATCCGGGCGCGGCCGTGCACGCCGTGATCGAGTGCCAGTACCTCGACCGTCCCGCCGCGACGTGGGGCGGCTACGACATGTGCAAGGTCCCGCTCCTCTAGGACGTCGATGGCGAAGAAGCGACGAACCAAGGGGCAACGGCCGAAGCAGAGCGACAAGCCTGGCGTGACGCCGACGCCCGCGCCCGTGCCGGTCGCGCCGATGGCACCGCCGATCGTGCAGCTGCCCGCGCGCGAGCCGGCGTTCTGGTTCGGCTTCGAGGTGGCGTGGGCAAAGATCGCAGCGACGCGCTTCATCATCTTCATGCTGCTCGCGCTCGATGCCGCGATGCAGATCAGCCACGCGCCGCGCTACGGCGCCGGCGGCTTCAACGTCGGGCAGCTGCCGTTCACGGGCGCGCTCGGTGCGGATCGCCTGCTCTATGGCGCGGGGCAGCTCGTGCTCGCGTACATGTTCGTCGCGGTCGCGTTCGGTGTCGCGACCCGCGTGCTCGTGCCGGTGGGTGCAGCGCTCTACGCGTGGCTGTATTTCGGGAGCCAGCTCGACTCGTATCAGCATCACTATCTCGTCGCGCTCGTGCTCGTGATCGCGAGCTTCGTGCCGTGGGAGCGGCCGAGTGGCAACGATGTCAGACCGAGCTCGCCGGTGCGGTCGTGGGCGCTTCGCCTCATGCTCGTGCAGCTCGCGATCATGTACGTGTGGGCCGCGGTCTCGAAGATGAACGTGGCGTGGGTCGACGGGTCGACGCTGTCGCTGCAGATGAAGGGCTCGATCGCGGAGATGATCAAGAGCTCCGTCGGGTGGAAGGTCGCCTCCGTGCTGGTGATCGCCACCGAGCTCACGCTCGCCGCGACGATCTGGACGCGGCCGGCGTGGAGGATCGCCGCGCCGCTCGGCGTGTTGTTTCACCTCGCCGTCGCGTTCACCGGCCTCGAGATCGGGCTGTTCGCGTTCCTCATGCTCGGGATCTACGCGCTCGTGGTGCCCGATGCCTTCTGGATCGCGGTGACGAAGTGGTTCGAGGGCTTCGCGGGCCTGCTCGCGAGGCCATCGTGGGTCGTGTTCGGCATCGGTCTCGTCACGGCGATCGCGCTCGCGAAGCTCGTGCGCATCGAGGACGCGTTCGTGATCGGCGTCGCGACGTGTGTGGTGCCGCTCGCCGTCGCGGTGCACGCCGTCGTACGCAAGAAGACCGCACCGGTGGCCGCGGTCGGCATCGCGCACATCGTTGCCATCGCGCTGTGGCTGTTCGTCGATCGCGCGACCGACGTGACGAAGGACTACTACCGCTACTGGGGCGGCTCGCAGCGCCGGCTCGGTTCGCCCGAGGTGGCCGAATACGCGTATCGCCGGCTGACCGAGGTCGCGCCCGATCGCGAGAGCGGGCACTACCAGCTCGGCAAGCTCCTCATCAAGCGGGGCGCGACCGAGGAAGGTCTTCGTCATCTCCGCGAGGCGCAACGTCTCGAGCCCGCCATCGCGCGCGCGTTCGTCGAAGAGGCGCGCGTGCTCCAGCAGCAGGGCAAGCCGGCCGAGGCGATCGAGAAAGCCAAGCAAGCGACGTACGCCGACCCGAGTCACACCGAGGCGCGCGCTCTCTTGGATAGCCTCACCGGCAACAAGCCCGTGAAACCCGCGCCCGCTCCCACCGACGATGATCCGACTGACTGACACGCTCGATCGCAAGACTCGCGCAGCGCGCATTCTCGAGATCCTCGACGAGAAATTTCCCGCGCCGCCGATCCCACTCGATCACGGCGACGCGTATCAGCTGCTCGTCGCCGTCATCCTCTCCGCGCAGTGCACCGACGAGCGGGTCAACATGGTCACACCCGCGCTGTTCGCGCACGCGCCCGATGCAAAGGCGATGGCGTCACTCACGCCTTCTCAGGTCTACCCGTTCATTCGCTCGTGCGGCTTCGCGTCGAAGGCCGACAACATCGTCGCGATGAGCAAGGCGCTCGTCGCGGAGCACGGCGGTCAGGTCCCGCGTGACATGGCCGCGCTCGAGCAGCTGCCGGGTGTCGGTCACAAGACGGCGAGCGTCGTGATGGTGCAGGCGTTCAACGAGCCCGCGTTTCCCGTCGACACGCACATCCATCGGCTGGCGGGCCGCTGGCAGTTATCGCGTGCGCGCACCGTCGAGGAGGTCGAGAAGGATCTCAAGGCCGTCTTCCCGCGCGACCGCTGGACGAGGCTGCACCTCCAGATCATCTACTTCGGCCGCACGTACTGCACCGCGAAAGGCCACCTGCCCGCGGAATGTCCGATCTGCAGCTGGGCGATGTCGCAGGCGCGTGCACGGCGCGAGGCGCGGCAGGGCCTCAGCAAGCCGGTGATGAAACCGAAGGCGCCGGCGAAGAAGAAGGCGCCGTCCAAAAAGCCGAAGCGCCGCACGTCGAAATCCTGACACCGGAAACGAGCGGCAACTGTTCGCCACTCGCTCGCCAGGGCAACGCATCGTCGTGATGATCGCTCTCTATGCCCATGGCCCGCCGTCACGCAGCCGTCGTCTTCCTCTTGTTCGCTGCTTGTACGAGCAACGGCATCCCGAAGGACAAGTCGATCGAGTCAACCTTTCCGAAGCAGCCGCGAGCCGCCGGGCTCGCCCGCCAGCTGCGCGTCGCGACGTTCAACATCCACATGGAGCCGGGCGAAAAGATCGCGCGCGCGCTGCAATCAGATCCCGCGCTGCGCGCCGCCGACATCATCTTCCTGCAAGAGGTCGAACGCGACGAGCGCGTCCCCGGCGCATGCACCGGCGCGTGCGCGATCGGCAAGGAGCTTGGCTTTCACGTCGTCTACGCGCCGGGCCACTCCGTCAAAAAAGGCAGCCACGGCGTCGCGATTCTCTCGCGCGCGCCGATCACGTCCGCGCAGGTCATCGAGCTGCCGTACTTCAACGTGCACGTCAACAGCGGCCGTCGCATCGCGCTCGCCGCGACCGTCGACGTCGACGGCACGCCGGTCACCGTCTACGCCGTGCACCTCGACAACCGCCTGAGCGTCCGTGACCGCCGCGCCCAGATGATCCCCGTCCTCATCCACGCCGCGCGGCAGGACACGCCCATCATCATGGGCGGCGACTTCAACACGAGTCACTTCACGTGGCTCTTCCACCTCATCCCGATCCCGACCACCACGCAGGACAACTACCTCGAGGAGCTGATGCGCGCGCACGGCTTCGACACGCCGGTCACCGAGAGCGGCCCGACGCACATCGCACTCGCGATGCGCCTCGACGCGCTCTACACGCGCGGCTTCCAGACGACGAACTTCGCGGTCAGCGACGCGCAGCGCGTCTCCGACCACCTCGCGCTCTGGGCGCAAATGCAGCTGCCGCCGCTCGCGACGGCAGCGCTCTAACTACTTGTCGCGCGCGGTGCCGAACTTGTCGGGCGAGATGGTGGCCGTGGCGCCCGCCTTGAGGTCGAGCTTGGTCTCGTTCGGACCTTCCTTGACCTCGATCTCGCTCGTGGTCGGCTCGCCGCTACGCTCGTTCCACGCCTGCACCTTGTACTTGCCGGGTGCGAGGCTCTTGAACTCGAACTTGCCCGATGCGTCGGGGATGACGTAGTGCGGAGCGTCGACGACGATCACCCACGCCGACATCGCCGCGTGCAAGTTGCAACCGAGGCGGACGATGCCCGGCTTGTCGAGCTTGACGTCGCGCGACTCGCCGTTCTTGTACATGCCGAGGTCGAACGGCTTCACCTTGGAGAGCGAGAACACGTTGTGGAAGATCGGGTCGAAGTTCGGGAAGGAAACCGTCGAACCAACCGGCACGGCCATCACCTGCGGCGCAAACATCTTGTCGCGCTGCTCGATGACGCGCGTCTTCGCAACGCGCTTCTTCCCCTTGCCCGCCTTCGGCCACAGCATGACGACGCCCTTGCCGGTCGACGGCTTGCCGTCGAGCGTGAGCATGCCAGTCAGCGCGCCCTTCGCAGGCTTGGCATCCGGCTCGTCGGCCTCGGAGCCACCGATCGAGGCCGGCTGCGGCTTCGAGTCGGCGGGCATCTTCTTGACCGCGGTGGTGACGCGCGTGGGCGCACCCTCGCGGAACGTCTTCGCGACCGCAGCGACCGCCTTCGGGCCGAGCTTCATCTCGGCGCGCGTGAACAGCTGCTCCGCATAGTTCCGCTGACCGCGCGTGCCCGCGGTGACCGCGAAGTTCAGGAGCTCCTGCCCCTCGGGGTCCTTGACCGTCGCCGCGAGCTTGGTGACGGCCGCGAGCTTCTTCGCGTCCATCGGCTTGAGCTTCTCGGGCTTGACCATCATCGGCTTGAGAGGTCCGAGGGCTCCGAGCAGCTCGCCCTTCTCCTTCTCGGGAACCTTGAACTTGTCGAGTGTACCGACGAGGTTGGTGACCAGCGCGGTGAACTCCTCGTCGACGAGATCCATGCCCGCGTGCGAGCTCTCCATATCGCGACCCGTGTACTTGCACGGACCGCCGGTCGCTTCGCACACGAACTCGACGAGCAGCTTCTTCAGATTCGCCGCGTCGGTGTTGAAGAACCGGTGCTTGATCGACGGGTCGCTCGTCGTCCGGTTGACGAAATCGTCGACGACCGCGGTGATCGCGTCTTTGCCGCCGAGGCGGTCGTAGAGCGACTTCCCCTTTGCGGGCGGCGTCGTCGTCGGCGTCGGCGTCGGCGACGCAGTTGGGTTGGGATCGGTGTTGGTCACCGGATCGGTTGGTGTCATTGGATCGGACGGCGGCTTCTTGCCACCACCGCCGCATCCAACGAGCACCGCGAACAAGAACACGCTGAGCCTCATGGACCCGATCAAAAGCTCAGTTTCGGCGTCGCCACAAGAGGAGGAAGATCAATACCGCCAGGCCCCCCACGCCCCAGGCCAGATAACGCACGATCTCGAACCGATCCCGCTCCGTGGACGTCCCCTGGACGACCTGCACGACGAGCTGGAGCCCGCCCCCCGGCCCCTTGATCGGTGCCGTCATGCGGGTGCCCTTGCCGCCCTCTACGAGCTTCACTGACTCGGGCAACCCGTCGATGGCCGCGGCGAGGGCGTGCGTCGAGATCCGCTGCTTGATGGTCGTCAGATCGACCGGTGAGGCGACGACGACCAAGCCGCCCTGCTCCATCCCGGCCGTGGCACTGACGATCAGCTGCCCCGCGCGCACGTGAACGTGGATGCCCGACGTCGGCCCGATGGCCGGCGCCTCCGCCGGGAGGTGGAGCAGCAGCGCTGGTGGTTCGCGCCTTTGATAGAGCTCGAGGATCTCGCCCTTCTTGAGCGTGAACGAGATGTCGCCATCGCGCCGCATGTCGGCGAGCGTCGCGGCATCGGTCTCGACCGCGGCGCGCACCATCGGCGAGCTCGCGAGCCCTTCGGCCTTGAGCTGGTTCGCGTTGGCCGCCGCGTCGAGTGCGGTCGCGATCTGGTCGGCGTCGTCCTGGATGGTCGCGATCGGCGTCGCCGTGGTCGACGCCTGCTCGCGCGGCGCCATCATCAGCGCGAACCCACCACCGATCGCCGCGAGTCCGAACAGCGCGAGCGCGAGCGGTGCCCGGCGCACCTCCGAGCGCACGTGCGGCGCGAGGGCGGGCTTCTCGGCGTTCGCGATCGGCGGCGGAATCGTCTCCGGAGGCATCTCGATCGCGGGGAGGCTGAGCGGCGTCGGGCGCGAGATGCCGATGAACGCCGTGATCGCGGCCTGGACCTCTTTCATCGACTGGTAGCGCTCGTCGGGGTTCTTCGCGAGCAGCTTGAAGAACAGCATCTCCTGGAGCCCGAGCGGTGCCTCTCCGCGCGTCAACGGCGGGGGCTCCTCGCTGACGATCCGGCGGAGCAGCGCTTCGGTGTTGCCGTCTTCGTCCTGGAACGGGCGGCGCGCCGTGATCATCTCGTAGAGCACGACGCCGAGCGCGTAGATGTCGGCGCGCTTGTCGACCTTGTCGGGTGTGAGGATCTGTTCGGGTGCCATGTACTCGGGCGTCCCGATCACCTGCGAGCGCTCGTCCGCGGCGAAGCGTGAGACGCCGAAGTCGAGGACCTTCACGTGATCCGTGACGTCCTCGCGGCTGGTCAAGAAGATATTGTCGGTCTTGAGATCGCGGTGGACGATGCCGGCGTCGTGCGCGGCCTCGAGCGCGTTCGCGATCTGGCTCGCGATCTTCAGCGCACGCCGGACCGTGAGGCCCTTGACGCGATAGATCTCGTGTGTGAGCAGCGTCCCCTCGAGGTACTCGAAGACGATGAACGGCACGCCCTCCGACGTGAAGCCCATGTCCGTGGACTCGACGATGTTCGGGTGACCGAGTCGACCGGCGACCGACGCTTCGTTCATGAAGCGCTGGATCACCTCGGGGTCGGTGGCCAGCTCCGCGCGCAGCAGCTTGAGCGCCACCTTGCGCTTGATGAGGACGTGCTCGGCCAAGAGCACGGTCCCCATCCCGCCCTCATCGAGCGTCCGGAGGATCCGGTAACGCCCCTCGAGTAAGTCGCCGGCCTGAAGCACGAAAATTAATGCTACCGCTGTTCACCGACGGTTGCCTGTTGAGCTAGTCATCATCAGCTTCATCGCTGTCGAAGCTGTTCGGCTGGTACGGGTCATCGCTGACCGGCAGGCCACTGGGCACGCGGCGGGGGGCCGACCTGGCCGCACGGCGGATGCTCTTGTAGTCGCTGTTCGCGATCATGAACGCGGTGATCGGATCGACGAACTCGGGGCGAATCGGCGAGCCCGTGAAGAACAGCGGGTCGCGGTCGGCGATGATGTCGTCGAAGTTGTTCAGGATCGACGGCTGAAGGCGCGGGTCGACCTGGACGCGATCCCACTCGCGGAGGTTCTGCGCAGGGCCCGGCACGTCACCGATCGGGTTGCCGTTCTCGTCCAGGCTCACCGCGTAGTGCGCGATGAAGTCACGCAGGTCGACGATCTGACCGGCGTGGCCGAACGGGCCCGTGAACTCGACGTTGCGCAGTGGCGTGGTGCGGAAGCGATAGCGATCGCCACGGTCGCCGGTCACACGCTCGCGGCCGAAGTCGTCGCGCAGCGTCGGGCCGTCGCCGCCGTTACGCGGGCCGGGGCCGAACTGCGAGAGCAGCGTGTTGTGGAACGCCTGGTCCGAGCCCGTCGAGCCGCCGTGGCAGTTGACGCACGTGCGCATGAAGATCTCGGCGCCACGTAGTGCTTCGGTGTCGAGCGCTCGGTCGCTGCCACGGAGGAAGCGGTCCCAGTCGCTATCGTTCGCCTTGAACTCGGAGATGATGAAACCACCGATCGCGTTCGAGGCGTGCGCGAACGTCATGTCCTCGAACCGCGTGCCCGGATACGCCGCCTCGAACATCCCGCGATATTCGGGGTACTGGCCGATACGAGCCATCAAGCCCGCCCAGATGTCGGTAAAGTTGCCGTCGGCGACGCTCGAGAGCTCGTTCTGCTGGCCGAAGCCGCGCATCTCGTCACGCGCTGTCACCGGGAACATCGCCAGCACGGAGATCGGACCGAACTCCATCACGGCCCTCATCGCGGGCGTGAGCTGCGCACCTGCCATCTGGCGAATCTCACCGTTCGGAAGCTTCTCGACGCGGCCGTCCCAGAACAGCGTGTCCATCGCGTGCAGGTTGAAGAGCGGCGGCGCATTGCGGCCCTCTTCGCCAGCCGCGAAGTCGCCCTCGCGCTCGATGCCCGAGCCAACACCAGTCACGCCCATCGAGAGGTGACGGTCGTCGTCGGAGCCGATGCTGCCGGGGTGGCAGGTCATGCATGACACGTCGCGGTTGCCCGAGAGCAGCTTGTCGTGCGCGAGGGCGCGACCCAGCTCCTTGAGTGCGTGCCGGACCCGCGGGGGATCGGGGATGGCAGTGACGCCGCGGGCGGCGATCGACGCCCGCGTGCTCGCGATCAGCTGAGCGCGCTCGGTATGAGCTGCGCTCTCGACCGCGTCTTCGGTCGGCCCTTCCGTACAACCAGCGACCAGGGCCAGCAGACCACCCACAAGGACTTTGCTCATCGCTGCGTATCTAGTGCACACCGAGCGCCAGCGCGCAGACCTGAGATTTCTTAGGCGCTTGCCTCGTTTTGGCGATATGTGCTGTACTAGATCCGATACATGTTCGCGATTAAGGTGAGGGAATCGTTGCGTAACAATAGGTGTGCTTCAGATCGACCGAGATCCTTTCAAGTATTTAGGGTTAGTGGATTGTTTTCAATCCACCGCTAACCCACGAAGATAATTGCCTGCTCCAAAAATCGTAATGGACGTTCCAAATCCTAGAACAGTTGGTTGTGTTGCTCGGGCCTCCGAGATGGATGCGCTTATAAGAATCGTCCAACAGCTGAACATGTGGAGGGCCGTTCCGATCGCGATCGAGTCCAGCCAGACCCTCGACCCGGCCGACCTCTACGTCAGCATCTCGGTTCCAACCCGCCACGCGATCCGGCTGTTCGGCACGCGGACCGCGCCGTGGTTCGCGTTTGGCGAGCCAACGTTCGAGGTCCGCCCCGACGTCTGGTTGCCGGCCGTTCCGGATGCCGCATTGCTGGCGACGCTGATCCGCGCGTTCTTGAAGGAGCCTTCGCGACCCACCGTGTGGCGGCGAAAGAGCGACATGATCATCGGTCGGAGCGCGCCGATCCGGCAGCTGCTACAGACGCTCGATCAGCTCGCATCTGTGCAGACGCCGGTGATCATCACGGGCGAGAGCGGCGTCGGCAAAGACCTCGTCGCGCAGGCCCTCCACTACTGCGGTTCGCGCGCGCAGGGTCCGTTCATCGCGCTCAACTGCGCGGCGATTCCGGAGACGCTGTTCGAGGCGGAGCTGTTCGGCTACATGCGCGGTGCGTTCACCGGCGCGACGCACGCACGAGCCGGTGCCTTCGAGAGCGCGAACAACGGCACGCTGTTTCTCGACGAGCTTGGCGAGATCCCGCTCACGATGCAGCCGAAACTTCTGCGCGTCCTGCAGACGAACGAGGTGCAGCGGATCGGCGCGACGGAGCCGAAGAAGGTCAGCTTCCGCCTGGTCACGGCGACGAATCGCGATCTCGAAGCCGCGGTCAAAGCCGGGCGGTTCCGCGAGGACCTGTTCTACCGCGTGCAGGTCTATCCGATCCGGGTCGTGCCGCTGCGCGAACGCATCGAGGACGTCCCGGCGCTGGTCTCGCATCACCTCTCGGTAATCGCGACGCGCGAGAACCGGCAGCCGGCACAGCTCACGAGCGCGGCGCTCGAGAAGCTACTCGCCTACTCGTGGCCGGGTAATGTACGCGAGCTGGTGAACACGCTCGAGCGCAGCGCGCTGCTCGCGGGCAGTGACGCGATCGATGCGCATCACGTCGTGTTCCCGGACCACGGGTTCGAGGTCAGGACACCGACCGGCCTGGTCTCGTACCGCGACGCGAAGGCGAAGTTCGAGCGCGACTACTACACGCAGCTCCTGCGCGCCGCCGATGGCAATGTCTCGCTCGCGGCCAAGCTCGGCTCCAAGACGCGCAAGGAGGTCTACGACGCGCTCAAGCGGCTCGAGCTCGACCCCGCGCGCTATCGCACGGGCACGCAGCAGCCATTCACCGTCGCAGCAGCGCAACGAGGAAGAGCAGGAAGAACAACCCGGCGAGACCGAAGCCGCCGATCCGAACCGCAGTGAGTGACGAGGCGGGTTGCGGCGGCCGCACGATCGCGGACAGCGAGAGCTTCGCGTCGGTGACCTTGGTCGGGATCGGGATCGAGACGACGTTCCCCTTCACACCCGTGCTCTTCACGACGATGACCGGCATCGAAAGCCCCATCACGATGCCTTCGTCGACGACCGCCGCGAGTCGCTCTTTAACCGCCGTCAGGTCGAGCGCCGCGGACAGCGCGACCTCGCCGGCGATGTCGGAATGGGGTGCCGTCACCTTCGCGCCAACCACGATCACGATGCCGTCGAGTCGAGACTCGACCAGCGTCTTGCCCGGCGCCACCGAGTCGATCGTTTGCGCACTCGCCGGAACGCGCAGCATCGAGTTGCGCTTGTCGCCGTTGATCTGGAAGACCTCGAGCGTCTCGCCGTCCTTGACCGGAAAGGTGAGGTCCTTGTCGCGCGCCATGTCGGCGAGCGTCTGCGGGTCGGTCGCGATCGCGGCGCGCAGCATGGACGAGCTTGCGAACGCGTCGATACGGATTTGCGCGGCACGAGCTTCGCCATCGATTGCGGTCCCGATCAGCGCGGCGATCGGCTCGAGGTTCGGTGCGTTCGGTGTGACCGCCGGCTTCAGCATCAGCGGCACGACGATGCTCGCGGCCGTCGCGATCAACGCGAGCACGAGCCACACGATGAACGTCGATCGCTTCGCCGGCGGCGCCTGCGGAATCGGAGCCGACTGGATCGGCGGCACGAAGGTGCCGACCGGCAGCTGCTCCGGCACCGGCATCTGCACCGGCATCGGCTGACTCTGGCTGCGAATGATCAGCGAGCGGCGCGAGACATCGATCTCGCCCGACTCGATCGGTTCCTCGAGGGCATTGCTGCGCCGCTTCGGTGGGGGACGGATCGGGACGATCTCCACCTCCGGCTCGTCGTCATGTGATGGCTCGCGCACTCTGATCCCGATCCAGGCTATCGGTTTCGACCACGGGTGTCGAGCCACCTGATCGATGCGGCTCACCGAAAGTCATGAACGAATTCAACTGCACACAGCAATCACCACATGGTGGCTTCGATAAGCGGCATCACGATGCGTGTGATCGCGCACCGTTGGCGGTGATACAGATTCACGAAGAAACTGCTTGCAGGATTCTCGCGGAATGAATATTCATTCCTCACCGCCCATGACGACGCCGAACGCCAAGAACCGCGCGAGCCAGCCAGCGATGGCGACGGCGGACGGTGCGGGCACGGGCGGTGGTCCTGCGGCGCGAATGAGCCAGCCGGCGATCCCACGGCGCGGCAACAACGTGGCTGACAAGCGCGAAGCGATTCTTGGCGCGGCCCTCGGCCTGTTTGTCGAGCGCGGGTTCTGGGGCACGGCGGTGCCGGAGATCGCAGACCGCGCCGGTGTTGGCGCGGGGACCATCTATCGCTACTTCGAGTCGAAAGAGGCGTTGGTCAACGCGATCTATCGGCAGGAGAAGATGCGGTTCTCGTCGTCGGTGCTGGAGCAGTTTCCGGCGAACGTCAACACGCGCGAGCAGTTCCGCACGATCTGGATGCGCATGGCGGCGTTCGCGACCGCGAACCCGAGCGCGTTCATCTTTCTCGAGCTTCACCATCACGCGTCGTACCTGGACAACGAAAGCCGGAGCGTCGAGCAACGCATGCTCGAGATCATCACGGCCGTCGTTCACGCGGCGCAGCAGCGCCGCGAGCTCAAGCCGGGCAACACGAAGCTGCTCATGGGGATGGTGATGGGTGCGTTCGTCGGTGTGACTCGTAGCTGTCTCGACTTCGGCCAGCCGCTCGATGCAGCAGACTGGGCGTTCGCCGAGCAGTGTGTCTGGGAAGCGATTCGGAGCTAGCGGAACCGAGCCTAGCCCTCGGTATTTCTATGCGTTTACGCGGAATGAACATTCATTCCGAGGACCTCAAACGGAGCCAAAGACCATGTCGAACACGAAGAAGATCGTCCTCATCACCGGCGCAACGGCGGGCATCGGCCGCACCACCGCACGGTTCCTCGCCAAGCAGGGCCACCACATCATCGCGACGGGTCGCAAAGTCCATGACTTGCAGTCGCTCAAGCACGAAGCGCACGACGGCCATGTCGACACGCTCGTGCTCGACGTGACGTCGGCCGCGTCGATCGCATCGGCCGTCAGTGCCGTGGACGCGCTCACCGATGGCAAGGGCGTCGACGTACTCGTCAACAACGCCGGCTTCGGCGTGCTCGGCCCGACTTCGGAGATCAGCGACAGCGAGATGCGCCGCCAGTACGAGACGAACGTGTTCGGGCTCATGGCCGTGACGCGCGCGTTCCTGCCGAAGATGCGCGAGCGTCGCGCCGGCCGGATCATCAACGTGTCGAGCGTCGGCGGCCGCATCACGCTGCCGTACTTCGGCGTCTACAACTCGACCAAGTACGCGCTCGAGTCGCTCAGCGACGCGCTCCGCTACGAGCTGCGCCCGTTCGGCATCGACGTGTCGCTGATCGAGCCGGGCGTGATTCGCACGAACTTCGAGGCGACCGCCGTGTCGAACCTCGCCGGGTTCAGCGAGACGCCCTACGCCGGCGCGCTCGCGAAGTATGAGGAGATGTCGAAGATGGCCGACAAGCTCGCGTCGAACCCGATCGTGATCGCGAAGGCGATCTCGCGCGCGGTCAATGCGCGGCGTCCGTCGGCGCGTTATGTCGCGCCGTGGAGCACGAACTTCGTGCTGTTCTTCCGCGCGATCGCGCCCCAGTTCGTGTGGGACTGGGCGATGCGCAAGGTCGGCTTCCTCTCGATGAAGCACCTCGAGGAGAAGGCGCAAGACGTGACCGCCGCACCGGCAAAGCCGCGCGCACAGACGCCCACGCCGCACGCGACGGCGAACTAATCTCGACGCTCCGTAGTAGAGTCCGCCGCCATGGCCGACAACGACGAAGACTTCGCCTCCATGCTCGCCGAGCTCGAGGGCAACAAGTCAAAGAAGAAGAAAGTGAAGACCGGCGACATCGTCTCCGGCAAGATCATCTCGATCGGCCAGACGTCCGTTTTCGTCGATGTCGGCGGCAAAGCAGAAGGACACCTCGACCGCAGCCAGGTCAGCGACGCCGAGGGCAAGCTGCTCGTGAAGGTCGGCGACACGGTCGAGGCGCGCGTCGTCGGCGATGAAGGTGGCGTCCTCGCGCTGCGTGTGAAGCTCGGCGGAAGCCGCGGCCCTGATCTCCGCGCGGAGCTCCAGCAAGCGGCCGAGCTCGGCATTCCCGTCGACGGCATGGTCACCGAGGTCGTGAAGGGTGGCGTCTCGGTCGACGTGACCGGCGTGCGCGGCTTCTGCCCCGCCTCGCAGATGGACGCGCGATTCGTCGAGGACCTCTCGACGTACGTCGGCCAGCGCCTCAGCTTCCGCATCACGCGCTACGAGCCGCGCAACCTCGTGCTCTCGCGCCGCGCACTCGTCGAGGAAGAAAAGCAAAAGCTCGCCGTCGAGACTCGCAAGAAGCTCGAGCCCGGCGTCGTGCTGCGCGGCAAGGTGATCAGCTTCAAGCCGTTCGGCGCCTTCGTCGACATCGGCGGCATGGAAGGCATGCTCCACGTCTCCGAGCTCGGCCACTCGCGCGTCGAGCGACCCGAGGATGTGTTGAGCGTCGGCCAGGAGATCGACGTCGTGGTCCTCAAGATCGAGCCGGGTGAGAAGGGCGAACGCATCAGCCTCTCGCTCAAGGCCCTCGTGGACGATCCGTGGAAGGACGCGTCGCGTGGCTTCACGGAGGGCCAGCGCGTGAAGGGGACCGTCACGCGGCTCCAGCCGTTCGGGGCGTTCGTCGAGATCGGCCCGGGGATCGAAGGTCTCGTGCATATCTCGGAGCTCGGTGCGAACCGGCGCATCAACCACCCGAAGGAAGTCGTCGCCGTGGGCCAGGAGGTCGAGGCGGTGATCCTCCAGATCGATCCCGAGAAGCGCCGCATCGGACTCTCGATGTCAGCGTCGAACGACAGCGGCACCGCCGAGGACGTCGCGAGTGCGAAGCCGCAGACGCCACACAAGCTCGGGACGTTCGGCGATCTCTTGTCGAAGCTGAAGAGGTAGCGCAGCTGCGTGCGCAAGTCGCGCACTGTTGACTTCAAGTCAGCAACTCGATGTCAGTGACCGCCCCTGCCACGCGCGAGCATCTGCACGTAGTGTGAGCCCCGATGATAGGGACGCGATCGATGGTCGTGGTCGTTTGCTGGGTTCTTGGTTGTCAGTCGAGCGCGCCGCCGCCGGAGCCCGCGGCTCGCCTCGCGCGCGCCGTGCCGCCGGCGACGTCGTGCAAACCCGAAGCTCCGGTCGCGGTCGAGATCACGACGCGCGCGCTTGGCGCCGGCGAATTCGAGGTCACCGCGCGCGCGACGCCGACGCGCGATGCCACAGCTGTCGAGCTCTCGCTCGCCCTGCCCGCACACGCACGCGCGCTCGGCGCGATGTCCGCACGCTGGGCGACAACCGCGACGGGCAGCGACCGCGTGCTGACGACGCGCGTGCAGTTCGACCCGCGCGCAGCGATCGCGACGGCGTCGACACCTGCGGCGCCCACGGCGTCGACAATCACCGCGATCGCGCGCGTGCCCGTCGATGACATCGTGATGGCGCGCACCGCGACCGTCGACGTCGGCACGCCCGCCGCGGCACCACGCACGAAGACGTATGCGTTGCCGGATGGCGAGCTCGCGCGGGAGGTGCAGCCATGAACCCGCGCCTTCGCTTCGCGCTGATGCGCATCCTCGAAGTCGCGCTGCTGGCGGGCCTGGTCGCGAGCGTCGCGTGCGCGGTCGACAAGCCGACGGCGACGAGCGGCGACGACGAGCCGATGCCCGAGCCCGTGAACATGTGCGGCGACATCACGGCGACCGGCACCTGTTCGGGCAACGAGCTCGTGCGGTGCGTCGACAACGCGCTCGAGACCGAGACCTGCGCGACGACCTGCATCGCCGTGGCGGCAGCGCCTCGCTGCATCGGCCCGGAGGCATGCAGCGGTGTGGGTCCGCTCGGCCGCTGCGAGGGCGACGTGCTCTGGCGTTGCGACGGAACGCCAGTCGTCACGGACTGCGCTGCGACGAATCAAGTCTGCGGCTATCGCGACGACATCGCCGGGTACAGCTGCATCGACAACACGTTCGCGCATCGCGTCGCCGGCACGATCACGTGGGAAGACCGCGCCGTGTCGCCCGGCATGCTCGCGAATCCGGTCGCGAAGCCGGCACGTGGCGTGATGGTGACCGTCGTCGAGGATGCGACGAACGCCGTGCTCGCGACGGTTTCTGCGGCGGACGACGGCACGTACGTCGCGCACTACAACGCGACGGCGATGGTCCGCGTCGTGGCCTACAGCCGCTCGCGCAGCCAAGCGCGGCCGGCACGCGTGCGTGATACCGCCGGCTATCTTCACGCGATCGGTGGGACGCCGTTCGCCGCGGGTACGCAGCCGACGGCCGACATCACGGTGACCGCAGCATCGACCGCCGGTGGTGCGTGGAACGCGCTCGACAACGCGGTGACCGCGATGGACTGGCTGCGCGCGCACGGGGTCGCGACCGTGTCGCCGGTCTACATCTACTGGCAGCGGACGACGGCGTCCGGGTCCTATTATCAAGGTGCCAACAACGAGCTGCACCTCGACGGTGACGACGGCTTCGACGACGTCGTCGCGCTGCACGAGCTCGGACACTACGTGCAGGACGAGTACTCGGACAGCGACAACCCGGGCGGCCCGCACGACGGCAGTCCCGCAGATCCGCGGCTCGCGTGGGGCGAAGGTGGCGCGACGTGGTTCGCGATCGCGATCCGCCAGCTGCCGTACTACATGGACTGGTCGACCGGCGGTGGCTGGTCGGTCGAGCTCGAGGACCGCGTGCACGCGGCGTCACTCACGGGCGCGATGAGCCAGAACGTCAGCGAGTGGATGGTGGCCGAGGTCATGTGGGACATGACCGATGCAGCGGGCGGTGACGCCGACTCGCTCGATGGCAACGCGACGCGCGTCTGGGAAGTGCTGGTCGGTTACATCGTGTCGCCGGCGCGCGTCGACCGCGGGCGAACGGGCCTCGACCTCGTCGAGTTCCTCGACGGTTGGTTTCAGCACGAGGGAATGATGACGTGCAGCCCGATGCGTGCTCTCGTGCGCGCCAAGTACAGCTTCCCTTATGACTTCGCCGGCCCGGCCGGAATCTGCCCATGACCCAACGTCCACGACGCACGCCCCACGGCACGCAGCCACCCATCATCTCCGCCACCGAACCATCCAAGTCCGTCTCGGGAATCATCCTTGAAAAGACGGACGTCACGCCGAAGGTCGACGCCGACGAAGAACACGCGGTCGTCGTGCAGATCGACGACTCGTGGCTCGAGCGACTCGACCTGCCGCCGGAGTGAAGCGCCTCGACCTGCTGCCGGCGTGAAGCGCTGCGGTACAGTCGACGCCATGCGTATCGTCCTCGCCATCGTCATTGCCCTCGCAGCCGTCGGCTGCGCGAAGAAGTCGAAGCCTGCCGCCGCACCGCCCGCCCAGATGTCGGCGCCTGCTCCCACGGGCACGTCCAACGAAGCCGACAAGGCGACCGAGAGTGGTCCGCAGACCAAGGGCGATCCGTGCGACGGCGGCGAGACCAAGGGCAAGTAGAACAGACCTGACAAAAGGCTCGCGCCGCGAGCTAGCCGCGGACGTACTCGAAGTCTTCGGGCAGTCCGTTGATGCCCTTGTTCGGCGGCGCGATCCAGCTCGCCATCTTGCCGCGCTCGTAGACCGGCTTCATCAGCGACTTGATGTACACCTCGTCGGCGTCGTTGGGCAGCCACGCGCCCTTCTGCGCGTCCCACGTAGCCTCGTCGAGCATCTCGCCTGCCGGTGAGAACTTGTGACTGGACCACATGCCGATCTGCCGGTGGAACTTGTTCGACGGCAGCTTGAGCTCGAACTCGACGCCTTCGTCGCGGATCGTCTTGTTCCAGCGATCGACGCCGCGCTGGCAGTCTTTGATGTACTCGGTGCGCAGCACTTCGTTGAGCGCGTTGCGCATCGGGATGTCCTTGTGCACGACCTTGCCGCCCTCGAGGACGTCCATCGCGAAGTGCGAGCCGACGAGCTTGTGCTCGTCGTAGCGGTCTTCCTTGTAGCGACCCTTGAGGCCGGCCGCGAACGCATCGGCCGCGTTCGACGAGACCTCGCCGCCGAACAGATCGAGCGACAGCGTGTACCAGAGGTTCAGGTACTTCTGGATCGTCGGTAGATCGACGCCGCGCTGCGCACGCACGTCGCCGTTCGGGTCTTCCTTCATCAGCTCGCACGCGCGCTTCACGACGCGTTGCACGCCGGACTCGCCGACGAACATGTGATGCGCTTCTTCCGTCAGCATGAAGCGGCACGTGCGCGCGAGCGGATCGAAGCCGCTCTCTGCGAGCGCGGACAGCTGATACTTACCATCGCGATCCGTGAACATCGCGAACATGAAGAACGAGAGCCAGTGGCTCGTCGGCTCGTTGAACGCGCCGAGGATGCGCGGCTTGTCGGCGTCGCCCGAGCGGCGCGCGAGCAGCTCCTCGGCTTCCTCGCGACCGTCGCGGCCGAAGTACGTGTGGAGGAGATAGACCATCGCCCACAGGTGACGGCCTTCCTCGACGTTGACCTGAAACAGGTTGCGCAGATCGTAGAGCGACGGCGCGGTCGCGCCGAGGTCACGCTGCTGCTCGACGCTCGCCGGCTCGGTGTCACCTTGCGTGACGATCAAGCGGCGCAGCGAGTTGCGGAACTCGCCCGGCACTTCGTCCCACACGGGCTGGCCGTAGTTGTCGCCGAAGCCGTGCGTGCGGTTCGGGTCCTTCGGCTCGAGAAAGATGCCCCAGCGATAGTCGGGCATCTTCACGTAATCGAAGTGCGCCCAGCCGTTCGCCTCGACGGAGGTCGCGGTGCGCAGGTAGATGTCGCGCTCCTGCCAACCCACCGGGCCCATCTGTTTCCACCAGTCGATGAAGTGCGGCTGCCACGCTTCGAGCGCGCGCTGCAGGCGCTTGTCACCGCCGAGGTTGACGTTGTTCGGAATCTTCTCGTCGTTGAGAATCGTCGACATCAGGTCCTCTTCCACTGGAACTGCGGGCGTTCCGGTTGGCCGTAGAGCGTGAGCGCGCCGTGCTCGCCCGTCGAGTTGGCGCGGGTGAAGATCCAGTTCTGCCAGGCCGACAGGCGGCCGAAGATCTTGGTCTCGAGCGTCTCGGGCCCGACGAAGCGCAGCGACTGCTCCATGCCGGTCAGCGCATCCGGCGACAACGAGGCGCGCTCTTCGATCGCGATGCGCAGCTCGTCCTCGAAGTCGATCTCGTCCGCGGCGATCGTCGCGATGCCGAGCTTCTCGGCCTCCTCCGACGGGACCAGGCCGTCCTGGGCGAGCACCTTCTTGGCCTGCGCATCGTCGCCGTAGAACCGCGCCGCGAGTCGCGACAGGCCCGACGACATCGTCATGAAGCCGTCGTTCGCGACGCTGGTCGCGACGCCGATCTTCTCGTCGCCGTCGATCAGCATGTAGAAGCGATCCGCACCGAGCGCGAGCTCGAGCAGCACACCTTCGAAGCACGAGTCCGCGGCGTCGGCGACGGCGTAGAAGCTGCGCGCCGTGTTGTCGAACCGCTTGAGCACGCGGCGCTGGAACAGCCGCACTTCGCGTGCGAACCCGGTCGTCGCCTTCGCGAGCGCTTCGTCGCATGCCTTCACGCGACCTTGCGTGCCTCGAGTGCGAACGCAGACCATGCCGATGTCGGGGAAGTCGAAGCGGAGGTGCAGGAGCGCGTCGTCGAGCTCGCGGAATGCACGCAGCGACCAGGGCTCTGCGGCGCCGTCGAAGTTGTCCACGCCCTCGGGCGCGCGCACGACGAGGTTCGCCGTGCGGGCCTTCGCATCGAGCGACACCGAGACGAACGAGTACTCGATGGAGCCGGGTTTGACCTTCGGCTCGAGCGGCTTCAGCGCGAACGCCGGTCCGCGCGTGACGGTCTGCTTCGCCGCAAGCGCCTTTGCACGCTCGCCGACGGTCTTGTCCCACGTGGTGCGAGCGACAAGCCCGTCGACCAGGCCCCACTCCTTCGCACGCTTGCCCTTGAAGCCTTCAGCGAGCGTGCAGAACACGTCGGCGCGGTCTCTGCGTACCTTTCGCTTGTCGACGAGGCGCGTGAGCCCGCCGGTGCCGGGGAGCACCGCGAGCAGCGGCGTCTCGGGGAACGACACGGCGCTGTTGCCGTCGTCGACGAGCAGGATCTCGTCGCACGCGAGCGCGAGCTCGTAGCCGCCGCCGGCGGTGGTGCCCTTGCACGCGCACAGCGAGCCGAGGCCGCTGTTCGCCGACGCGTCTTCGAGATAGATGCGCGTCTCGTTCGTGAACTTGCAGAAGTTCACCTTGAACGAGTGCGTGGACAGTCCAAGCATGTAGATGTTGGCGCCCGAGCAGAACACGCGATCGAGATCCGCCGCGAACACGACGGTCTTGACCTCCGGGTGCTCGAAGCGCAGCCGCTGGATCGCGTCGGCGAGCTCGATGTCGACCGACAGATCGTAGGAGTTCAGCTTCAGCTCGTAGCCGGGCTTGTGCGGATGATCGCCATCGACGGCCATCACCAAGGTGGCCAGCTCACCGTCGACGGCGAGCTTCCAGTGCTTGTACCGACTCGGATGAGTCTCGAACTGGGTCAGATCCATCCCGATCGAGTACCAAGCAATTTAGTGCTTGTCGATAGCCGTCTTCATGCACTATATTTCGCTCGTGACGTACCTCGAATCCATCGGTGCGCAGGTCAGGGCGCAGCGCGAACGTCGAGGGTGGTCGAGGCGCGAGCTGGCCTCGCACTGCGGCGTCAGCGAGCGGTTTCTCGCACAGCTCGAGACCGGGGACGGCAACATCTCGCTTCTGCGCTTTGCCGAGGTCGCGCACTCGCTCGGCACCACGCCGAGCGCCCTGCTCGCGGTCGCCGATGCACCGGCCGAGCGCGTGAAGCCGATCGCGCTGCTCGGCGTGCGCGGTGCCGGCAAATCGTCGATCGGCGAGGCGCTCGCGAAGAAGCTCGGCGTCGCGTTCGTCGAGCTCGACCAGCGCATCGAGGAAGCGAGCGGACTGCCGCTCGGCGAAGTGTTCGCGCTGCACGGCGAGGCCTATTACCGCCGCATCGAGCGCGAAGTGCTCACGCAGCTGCTCGCGGATCCATCGCCGATGGTGCTCGCCACCGGCGGCTCGATCGTGAACGACCCCACGAACTACGCCCTGCTCCGATCGCGCTGCAGCACCGTGTGGCTGCGTGCGCGCGCCGAGGATCACTGGAACCGGGTCGTCGCGCAGGGCGATCAGCGCCCGATGGCCGAGAACCCGCACGCGTTCGCCGAGCTCCGCGCGCTGATGACGGCCCGCGAGAAGCTGTACGCGCGCGCCGAGCACGTCGTCGACACGAGCGGCCGGCGCATTCCGCAGATCGTCGGCGCGATCGCCTCCGTGGTTTAACGGCTCGGAACTAAAAGCGCAGCTGGAGGCCGGCGACACCGCCGCCGTCGCGCGTCTTGTTCACGTACGGCATGAAGCGATCGCCGACGCGCACCGGCACGCCCATGCGGAACTTGAGCTCGCGCACGCGGCGGTTGTGATCGGTCGGCCCGCCGAACGCGTCGACGATCTCCCAGATGCGAAACACGGTGAAGCCGATGAGACCCGCGATCATGAGCGGCGGACCGTCGGAGTGGTCGCAGTTGTCCTGGCCGTCGAGCTGACAGTCGTCGAACGTGCGAACCATGCCGCCGATCAAAACGGCGAACGACGCAGCCTCGCCGAGCGTGAAGATCCAGCCGGTATCCGACCAGCGGCCCTGGACCGCCTGACCGACGCCAAAGCCGAGGAACAGCGCCGCGACGCCGCCACCGATGTGTTGCCCCGACGAGATCTCACCGTCCATGAGGAGCTCGTGCTCCTCGGGCGTGAGCGGAACCTGGTAGCCGTAACCCGGCTGATACTGCTGCGGCGGCGGCGGATATCCCGGCTGCTGCTGCGGTTGTGGCGGATACGTCGGTGGCGGCGGTGCATCGTTGCCCGGTTGCGCGTACGCGACGCCACTGATCACGAGGAGCGCTGCAAGCGCGGCAACCATTCGCATATCGCGACCCTATCAAGGATTGGCGCGACCAGGCATGACGAACCGCAACCTGCCAGGTCGCGTGACCTGGCCTGCACATGCCGGACGCGACAAAACGACTACCGGCGGCGACGACGCGATGCGAGCCCGACGCTGTTACAGCTTCGCGTGCCCGGCGCGCCCGGCATGTGATCTAGGATGCGCGGATGTTTCAGCTCGACGAACAGACGCAGATGATTGCCGGAGTCATCCGCCAGTGGTGCCAATCGTCACTCGCGCCCAAGATCCCGAAGCTCGAGTCCGGCGAGGAGATGCCATTCGAGCTGATGAAGAAGATGGCCAAGACGTTCGGCTTCGACGCGATGCTCGGCGGCGCCGTGCGGAAGCGGCTCGAGAAGATGCGCGCGGGCGAGGCGCCGGATCCGGACAAGATGATGTCCGAGGCGACGAAGAATCCGATGATGATGCACGTGGTCGTCAAGGAGCTGTCGCGCGTGTCGCCCGGCTTCGCGATGGGCTTCGGCGTGTCGATGGGCCTCGTCGGTGGTGCCATTGTCTCGAAGGGCACACCCGAGCAGATCGAGCGCTGGGGGCTGCCGATCGCGACGGTGCAGCAGATCGGATCCTGGTGCCTGACCGAGCCGGGCGCGGGCTCCGACGCGTTCGGCTCGATGCGCACGACCGCGACGCCCGATGGCTCGAGCTACGTGCTGAAGGGCTCGAAGACCTTCATCACGAACGGGCCGGGCGCGGACGTCTTCCTTGTCTATGCGAAGATCGATCGCGGTGAGCCCGACGGGGCACACGGCGTCGCGACGTTCATCATCGAGAAGGGCATGCCGGGCGTCACGGTCGGGCCCGCGTTCAAGAAGATGGGCATGCGCGATTCGCCGACGAGCGAGGTGTTCTTCGACGACGTGCGGCTCGGCGTCGAGCACTTGCTCGGCGGGCGCGAGAAGGGACGCGGCGGGCGCGGCGATACGAAGGAGAGCCTCGGCAACGAGCGCTCGGGCGTGCCGTCGATGGCGTGGGGCATCATCGAGCGCTGCTACGACGCGAGCGTCGCGTACGTGCGCGAGCGCAAGCAGTTCGGCCGGGCGATCGGCGAGTTCCAGGCGGTGCAGCTCAAGATCACGGACTTGTTCTTGAAGCTGCGCACCGTCGAGAACATCGTGTATCGCCTCGCGTGGATGCAGCAGAACGGCAAGCGCGACATGCCGTACGTCAACGCATCGAAGGCGATGAGTGCGCAGATGGCGGTCGCCGCGGCACTGACCGCGATCGACATCCACGGCGGCTACGGCTACATGGAGGAGTACGGCATCGAGAAGCTCGCGCGCGACGCGAAGCTGCTCGAGCTCGGCGCGGGCACGACGGACATCAACCTCCTCGCCTGCGCGCGAGAGCTGATCGGCGTGACCGAGTAGGCCGAATCCGCCTCCGTAAGTTTTCATGCGACTGCCCCGGGGCTCGCTGCGTCCGAGGTAAGAGGTCACATGATCGCGTACGACAAGACGGGTGCGGTGTTCGCGTTGACGCAGGGTTCGGACTTGCTGCTCCACGATGGCGAGAGTGAAGGGCCGCTGTGGCAGAAGACGCTCGATGGACCGATCGTTGGCGTGGGCGTCACGGCGGACCGAGTCGCCGCGGTGACGGCCGCCGGCATGGTGTCTTGGTTCTCGGCGCGCACCGGCGACGCGCAACAGACGACGAAGCTCGAGGGCTCGGTCGAGCACGCGGCCATCGATGCCGCCGCCGACCGCATCGCGGCGGTGACGGCGCGCGGGGTCGTGCGGGTCGACAAGGGCGAGGCGAAAGCGATCGGTGACGATCGCGGCACGTGCATCGCGCTCGCGCCGGATGGCACGACGCTCGTCGGCACGGCGAGCGAGCTCGTCGCGATCGCCCTCGACGGCACGCGACGCACGGCCAGCGCCGGCGCCGTGCAAGCCGCCGCGCATCACCCGCAGGGCTTCTGGCTCGTCGGGATCGCGAACAAGCTGATGCGCTGGGATGGCAGCAGCGAGCCGACCCACGTGACGACGCTGCCCGGCCGCTGCGATCATGTCGCGTGCAGCGCGAAGGCGATCGCCGTCGGCTGGGACAAGAAGTCGGCGGCGGTGCTCGCGTGGCCGTCGAAGGACACGCTGGGCTCGCTGATGTATCCCGAGCGCGCGATCGAGGGCCTGGCCTTCGGACCGTGGCCGTGGGTCGGTGTGTCGCTCGATCTGGGCGACGGCAACAAGTTCAACCTCCAGTCGCTCGCGCTTCATCGCAGCGATACGCACCCGGGCCGCGAGCATCACTCGTGGCTGGTCTCCGTCGGTGGCCCGCCCGACGACAAACCGGCAGTAGCACCACCGCCGCGCGCCGCGCCGGCGAGACCGAGCAGCGCGGGCTTTCCGGTCGGCGCGCTCGTGCTGCTCGCGGCGATCGCGATCGCGATCTTCATGTTCGTGCGCTAGCCGCGATCGGCGAGATCGACGGTGATCGTCGTGGTCACGTCTTCGAGCAGTGCGTGTGGCGCACTCTGATCTCGAAAGTCGGCCCACCACTGTCGCGCTCTCGTCTCGTCCCAATTGTCGTCGATCGTGAGGACACGCAGCGCGCGTGCGAGGGTTGCCGCGGTCGGCCGCGTCTGCGGCGTCTTCGCGAGGCACGACGCGATCAGCTCCGCAAGCGGTGCAGGCGCATCGAGCGCCGGCGGCGGTGCGGTCACGTGCTGCACGCAGAAGTCGACGGCGGTCTTGCCCTCGAACACGTGGCGGCCCATCAGCAAGTAGAAGCCGACGGCTCCGAGCGCGTAGAGGTCCGCCGCCGGGCCGACGGGCTCGCCGGTGATCACTTCGGGCGACAGGTATGCGGGCGTGCCGAGCAAGATCTGGTTCGACATGCCGGTCTCGGCGGTGATCTGTTTCACGAGCCCGAAGTCGACGACCTTCGCGACGTCGGGCATGCCGCCGCGTTCGCACAGGATGATGTTCGCGGGCTTGATGTCGCGATGAACGAGCCCGCGCGCGTGCGCTTCCTCGAGCGCGCCGCAGACCTGCGCGAGGATCTCGGCGACGCGACGCGGTGGCTGCTTGCCGTACTTCTGCACGAGCTTCGAGAGATCGATGCCGTCGAGGTACTCCATCGCGTAGTAGAAGGTGCCGTCGGCGCTGTGGCCGTAGTCGAACACAGCGACGGTGTTCGGGTGACTGAGCTGCGACATCAGCTGCACCTCGTGCTCGAACCGCGCGAGCGTCTCCGCGCCGACCTTCTCGGGCGGTAGCAACTTGATCGCGGTCGGGCGGCGCAGCAGCAGATGATGCGCGACGTAGACGATCCCCATGCCGCCCTCGCCGATCTTGCGGCCGAGCTCGTACTGACCGAGCTGCGTCGCGGCGCGGACGGTCTGGCGGAGGCCGTACGTCGTCTTCGAGCCCGAGCGCGCGAGCAGCGTGACGACGAACGTGATCAGGAGCGTGCCACCGATGAGCGCGGAGGGCGGCAGGTAGGTGTCCTTCGTGAACGAGATGATGATCGACGACGCGATGAACGGCGCGAACAGAAAGATCGACATCACGACCGTGCGCTCGGGCGTGCTCGGCACGACGATCGCGCGCGTCAGCACGATCAAGCATGCGTAGAGCAGCGTCATGTACGGCGCGGGTTGGAAGTCGTGGGCGAGCAGCGCGCCGAGCCCGAACAACAGGCCGGTCCCGCTCGCGTAGAACGCGTCGACCGCGTGCAGCGAGGGTAGCGACAGCTTCCTGCGTGCGAGGAACACGCGCCAGATCGTGGCGAGCGAGATCAGGCCGACCGTCGCCGACCAGAAGATGATGTTGTTGAGCTCGGGCTTGAGGTCCGGGTACTGCCAATAAAACAGCGAGAGGAAGAAGATGAAGGCGGAGAAGCTCCAGAACATCGAGCTCGAGAGAACCAGCAGCCTCGATTGCAGATACGCGCGCGCATCTTCGTCGCTCGACGAAGCACTCCATGCGATGCGCGGCGCCCCCATCTAGCGATCCTTCCAAACAACGCGTGTGCGACGAGGGCCTGTCACGTCGATCTAACGTGTTGGAGATTCAACAGTCGTCTCGAGCACGGTCTCGCCGATCGTCAGGTAGATCGCGCCACCGGTCACCGCGAAGTTCCACTTGTTGTTGCGATCGAGCTTCGCGGCGGCGGCGTCGAGGAACGCGGGATCGAAGTAGCCGAGCTTGATGTCGTCCGCGCGGTGGGTCTTGCGTTCGACGATCGCGTCGCGGAGCTCGTCGACGTTCTTCCACGTGTAGACGACGACGCGGTCGCACAGCTTCGTCGCCTTGTGGAGGCGGTCGGGCGTCGGCGACCCGATCTCGATCCACGCGACGAGGTCACCGCGAAGGTCGCGCTGGACGAGCGCGGGCTCTTCGTCGTCGGAGACGCCGCCCTTGCTGTACTCGAGACCGTCGCCGTGCTCGAGTACGCGCGCCACGATGCGAGCGACCAGGTAGCGCTCGCTCTCGGAGGGGTGCTGTGCCACGCGCCACTCGAGCTCCTCGTAGACACCGCGATCAGAATCTGCGAGCGAGATCTCGAATTTCCGCATCGTCGCGGGCAGCGCCATGTCTCCTCGCTAACACATTCGCGGGCTCAGCGCCGGAGCAAGCGGCTCCAGAGCCGTGTCAGCAAGTTTCCCGTCAGCGGTCCGCTATACGTCTGGTCGCTCGTCACGACAATTTCCGGCGGTGGCACCGGCGTGTACCGCGGCGTGACCATGTGCGCGAGGAAAGCGGCCTGTTGGTCGATGGTCGCGTCGAGCGCGACGGGCTGCCCTTGCTGCGCGACGATCGCCTCGACGCTCGCGCAGTAGTAGACCGGAAGCTTGCAGCCGGGACAGTGCCGGATGTTGTCGAACGGCAGGAGCTCGAGGAGGTCCCACCGTTTCGGGCATGCCTGCTGGTAGCAGCCGAGGACCGGTGCACGCGCGATGAGCGCGCGCCACGTGGCATCCTCCGCGGGTCCCGGCGTCTCGTCGCGCGCGAACTTCGCGCGGTGATCGAGCCCGCGCTGCTCGAGCCAGTCCGCGTAGACGAGGCGCGCATCGGGATCGGTGCGTGATGCGGCGAGCAGCTCACGCTCGCGGGCTTCGGTCGTCTCGAATGCCTTCAACCAGCGGCCGTGCGCCCGCGCGGGCATACCGAGCGCGGCGAGTGTGTCGCGCATCGCGCGGATCGTCGGAAAGCGCGCCGCTGGTTCGGCGTTCGTCGCGCGCGCGATGAGGGCGAGCGCGTCGCGGCCGAGGTTCGGCCGGTTCGCGTAGAGCGCGCGCAGTATCACGCCCATCGAGTAGATGTTGCTCGCAAACGTGTGCGGGCCTTCGGGTGCATCGTATTCGTCAGCGGGAAACCGCTCGTCACGCAGCGACACCAGGTCATCGTCGCGAACGAGAATGTTTCGCGGGTGCAGATTCGCGTGCACCACGCCCGCGGTGTGGAGCGTGTCGACGAGCTCGAGCGCACGCACCATCAGCCGCCGGACGCGTACGTGATCGGCCACGTACGGCTGGATCTCGTCGGCGAGCGTATGCTCCACGCAGCGAGCTTACTCGCGATCGATTTCCTTCGCCGC
>JALZOJ010000111.1 GCA_030857175.1 Myxococcota bacterium
TTCAAACTTGTCGACGGTCTTGTCGACCTTGTTTGCCGTCTCCTTGACCTTCGACTTCGTGCCTTCGTCGCACGCGCACAGCGCGAGCACGATCAACCCATGGCGCCACATGGCGCCACTCTACCAACCTTGGCTCGAGCCATACACGCCGACGTCGCGCTTGGGTGGCGGCGCCGGTGGATTCGGTGGGGCCGGCGGCAAGGTGGGCGCGACCGGTGGCTCGAGCACGGGCCTCGTCGTGTTGACAGGAATGGGTCGGTCGATCGCGACATCCCGCGCCACGGTTGTCGAGGTTCGACCCGGGCGCGCGAGGATGCGGTCGGCGTCCTCGACGATCCACACGAGGCTCGCGCGCTGTCCGAGCTCGCGGGCCTTCGCCGCATCTGCGCGTGCGCCGGCCACATCGCCCGTCGCGAGACGCACGCGCGCGCGATCGAGGTAGAGCCGCAAGGGACCCGGCGCATCGCTGCCGATCGTTCGCTCGTACGCGCCAGCGGCGATCCCGAAGTGAGCGAGTGCGGCCGCATGGTCGCGCTGCGCCGCGCGAATGATGCCGAGGTTGTGCTCCGCGAATGCGATGTCGCCGTGGCCCGCGGTGTGAAACGCGTCGCGCGCGAGCGTGATCTCCGCCGCTGCTTCCTTCCACTCGCCGCGTTCCATGTGAACGAGCCCGATCGAGTTGTGCGTGAGCGCGGACTCCACGCTAGCCTTGCCACGCGCCGCGTCCTCGATGAGGAGCGCGCGCTGGTAGAGCGCGAGGGCCTCGTCCAGCTTGCCGCGCAGGCGCTCGATCCCGGCGAGGTTGTGGAGGTCACGCGCGAGATCGGGATGCGCCTCGCCGCGGAGCGCGCGATCGATCTCGAAGGCGCGCTGGTGATGCTTCTCGGCAGCGTCGAGATCTCCCGCCGCGCGCGCGACCGCACCGAGCGAGGTCTCGACGCCGGCGACCTCGACGGATTGTTCGCCGGCGAGCGCCACGAATCGCAGGCGCGCCTCGTCGAGGTACCGCCGCGCGAGATCATAGCGGCCGCGGTTGAACGCCATCAGGCCCTGGATGCGGTGGAAGCGTGCGCGCAGGTACGGCGGATTGCCCGCGCGATCGATCGCGGCATCGGCGACCGGCTCGAAGTCGGCAGCGAGCGCGAGGTCGCGCTGATCGCCGGCGACCGTCATGCGCTCGACCCACGCCCGTGCCGCGCCGATATCGTCGTGCCCGCGTTCCGCCGCGGCAACGGACGCACGCGCCGCAGTGCTCGCGAGAGGCAGATTGGAGAGCGCACGTGAGGTCTCGGCTTGCAGCAGCTGCAGCTCGGCGATCGTCGGCGCGTGCTGGCTCTCGAGCGCGGCACTGACCAGCATCTCCACGCTGCTCGCGACGGGCCGAACATCGCCGAGGATGATGGCCGCACGCACCTTCGGCAGCTCGCGCTCGATCCGCCGGAGCGATCTGGTGCGGTCCGGATCGAGCGGCAGCGGGTCCGCGCTGCCGAGCGCGAGCGTCGTGCACTCCGAGGGCGGCAATGCCGCGAGTGCGTCGATGAAGCGCTCCGGCGTCGCGCCGTACCTCGTCACGCGATCGAGCAGGGCGGCGAGCTCGCTGCGCCGCCGTTCGAGACAGCGCTCGCGTGCGGCAATCAGCGCGGCTGGCTCGACCGCGGCTGCCTTGCACACGCTCGTGCGCGACGTACGCCACGAGAGGGCCCAGCGATCGATCGCCGCGAGCGCCGGCGCATTGATCTGGAGACCCGCGCGCACCGTGGGATTCCACGTCTCCTCGATCGCGCCGCCCACATCGCAGCTCGGACCCACCGCGACCGGCGCGCGCGTCGCGACGATGTACGTCGCCGCGCTCGCCGCGATCGCGAGCCCGCCCGCAGCCGCGATCCATCTCGTCGGGCGGCGGCGCCGCGCGCCGTCGTCGAGTGCATCGGCGAGCGCGGTCATCGACGCCCAACGTCGCGCGGGGTCAACTGCGAGGCAGCGCCGGATCGCCATCTCGAGCCAGGTCGGCACCGACAGCCGCGCGATCTGCGCGCGCTCGATCGCACGTGCCAGCTCGGACCACGTGGCGCCGTCGAACGGACGCGTGCCCGCGATCGCCTCGTACGCCGTGACGCCGAACGAGAATTGATCCGAGGCTTCGGTCGCCGAGCCGCCGCGGAGGACCTCGGGTGCCATGTACACGGGCGTGCCGGCGACGGCGGTCTTCGGCGTGCCGATCGCGAGATCGTCCGGCCGCGCGCTCGGTGACGGACCCGAGCGGGCGAGACCGAAGTCGCCGACTCGCGCGCGACCATCGCTGCCCACGATCACGTTGTCGGGCTTGACGTCACGATGCAACACGCCCGCGGCGTGCACGGCGGCGAGGCCGCGCGCGACATCCGCGAGGACGCGCGCCAATGCCTGCCACGTTCGCTCGCGGTTCGACCATGCGCGCAGCGTCTCGCCGTCGACGAGGTCCATCGCCACGAACACGCCGTGCTCCGACCTACCGACCTCGTGCACGCCGACGACGTTCGGATGATCGAGCCGCGCCATCGCCTGCGCCTCGCGCACGAGCCGCTCGCGCACGCCCGGCGCATCGTCTTGCAGCACCTTGATCGCGACGCGGCGGTCGAGCTCGGGATCCCATGCCGAATACACCCGGCCCATCGCGCCTGCACCGAGCAGCTCGCCGACGACATAGCGCCCGAGCAACACCCCGCGCTCGAGCACGGGCGATCGTGACTGCGCGACATGCGTCACGACCTCGCGGCACGACGCGCACGTGTCCAGGTGATCGTCGATGCCCACGAGCGCCCCGGCGTCGAGGCGGCCTTCGACCAGCCCGAGCACGGTTTCATCGTCGAGGCAGATCACGCTGACCTCAGAGTAACATCGTGGTCATGAGCACGCCGCTCCCTGATCTCGTCGCTGCCGCTGCAGCCAGCTGGCCCGGGGTGACCGTCGACATCGACGACGTCGTGAAGGTGCTCGAGGCCAAGCTCGCGAGCGACGACCCGCCGCCGCTCGAGCCCGCGGCCATCGCCGAGCTCTATCTCGCGGTCGCGTGCGCACGCGGGAACGAGGCCGCGATCGCGGCGTTCGATCGCGCGTATCTCGACGTCGTCCCGCAAGCGCTCGCGCGCATGAAGCTGCCGGCCGCGACCGTCGAGGACGTGCGCGCGACCGTGCGTGACAAGCTGCTGCTCGCCGACGGCGACAAGCCACCGCGCGTCCTCGACTACGCCGGGCGCGGCCGCCTGCGCGGACTCGTACAGGTCACCGCGACGCGCACCGCGATCGATCGCATTCGCCACGAGGCGAAGGAGGTCGAGCTGCCCGCCGGGCGCGACCTCGCAGCATCCACCGACGTCACGCTCTCGCTGATCAAGGCGCAGTATCGCGACGCGTTCGCGACCGGATTCTCGCGCGCGGTCGCGAATGCATCGCGGCGCGATCGCAATCTCTTGCGCCTGCACTTCCTCGGCGGCGTCACGCTCGAGCAACTCGCACAGATGTACGGCGTCCATCGCGCGACGATCGTGCGCTGGCTCGCCGCCGCGCGCGAGGCCGTGTTCGGCGCGACGCGCGAGCATGTCGCCGCCACGCTGAAGGCGCCCGCCGACGAGCTCGACGAGATGTTCGATCTCGTGCAGAGCCGCGTCGAGCTCAGTGTCGAGCGGTTGTTGGCGTCGGTGTCGATGTCCCACGACAAGTGAACGGACGGCCAGGCCGACCGGCGCATCGGGCTAACTCTCTGGAACTCCAGGCCGCATTTTTCGATGCGCCGGTCGACCTCGAGCCTCGTTGTCCATTTCGAAAGGACAACAACGATGCGCACCCTCACTCTCCAGATCGCCGCCCTCTCCCTCTTCCTCCTCGCTTTGCACCGCAACGCGGAGGCCTGCGGCAGCTACGTTCCCGAGCCCCGCGTCCTGCGCCTGTCGACGCACCAGCTGCCGAGCTTCGACAAGAACGTGGCGGCCCGCTCGTTCGCCGTGTTCGCCAACGCCAAGGCCCCCGCGAAGCTCGTGTGGCAGCAGCTCGTCCCGATGTCCTATGACTTGACGCAGATCGCGAACGACATGGCGCTCGCGAATCCGGTGACGCTCACGCTCCTCGGACCATCCGGCACGCGCGTCGTGTCGAGCAAGAAGCACGTGTTCTTGGCGCGCACGTTCGACTTCAACGAAGCGGCGAACGCGATCGACATCGGCAACGCGAGCGGGTTCTCGATCGCGCTCGAGGGGGCGCACCCGGACGCCACGTGGAGCACGCTCGAGCACGTGGGGTACCGGAAGACGAACCTCGACACCTGGGTCACCGCGCTCGGCGCGTCACCGTCACAGGGAGGCTCGATCCACCTGAGCCGCGTGAAGGGCACGCCGTTCGAGACCGTGTCGCTGTACGTGAAGGACAGCGTCAAGATGGTGACGTTCCTCAAGCACGGCGACCGGAACCTCGGTCGCTTCGAAGGCACTCCGATCGGCACGTTCACGAACAAAGGCGTCACCCAGCTCGTGCTCGTCGACGGCGCGCGCGTCTCGACTGCGTACCTCGGCGACGTGCGCGGCGGCTTCGGGACCTAAAACGCGACGCGAGCGCCGAGTCCGATCGAGGTTCCATCCGAGTTGTTCTCGAGACTGAGCCCCATCTGCACGAACAGTCGCGCGTCCGGATTCAGCGCGTAGTCTGCGCCGAGGTTGACGCCCATGAGGTTTTCTTCGCCCTCATCTTGGTCGTCGAGGATCTGAAGCATCACGACCGAGAAGCCGATGCCGCCCTTGCCGTGCTGAAAGCCCGCTCCGGCCACGATACTGACCACGCCGGTGAAGCCATTCAGATCGGCACCCTCGCCGGCGACCGGCATGTCCAGGCCGAGCGCCGCACCGAAGCGCAGGTTGTTCGCTTCGTGGCGAAGTTGTGCCTGGCCGCGGCCCCACGTCGTGTGGAGCCCGCTCGCGAAGAAGTCGACGAGGCGCGGCAGCACCGTCGAGAGCGCGATCGCATTCTGGTCGTCCTCGGACGCCGTCCCGATCGCGACGCCGCCGCGCGCGAGGAGATCCGTGGTCGGCCCGAGCTTGGCGAGAAACAACGCGCCGAGCTCGACGTTGCCGATGCCGGAGCCCCCGAGACTCATGCCGTCCGCGTCTTCATTGTCGGAGACGTGAATGAACGGAACCCTGACGTAGCCGCCGAAGCCCTGCGGCGTCAGGTGCTGCACGTGCGCGAGCGCGTTGAGCATCGTCAGGTCGAGCTGGTCGATGTCGCTGTAGTCGAACCGCACCTCGGCCGTGGTGCCCGGGGTCGTCGCCCACACATTCGGCAACACCGACTGTGTCAGCTCCGTGACCGCCACCGACACCGGCTGCGCGAGCGCTGCCGCGGGTGCGAGCGCTGCAGCGAGCGCGAGCTTCATCAGAACACGGCTGCGCGCACGCCGGCACCCACCGCCCAGATGTCGAGGTCTTCGTTCTCGTCGTCGATCGCAGGCCAGCCGAACGCACCGTAGATCGCGGTCGACGGGTTGATCGGAAAGTTGACGGTGGCGTTGAGACCGAACGCGGTGTCGTCGTCACTGTTCTCGGCGCCAATGGCCGCCATGAACACGAAGCCGATCGCCGCACCGAAGCCGCCGGGCTGCTCGAAGCCTGCCGACACCGCGGCCTTGCCGAGCGCATCGACGTTGATGCTCAAGCCGTCTTCGCCATCGCCTTGACCGACGGGCACGTCGATGCCCCCGGATGCTGCGAGGCGGAGGTTGCCCGAGTTGTGACGGAACGAACCTTCGCCGCGGAGCCACGTCGCGCCGAAGCCGGTCGTGTATGCGTCGTAGAAGCGCGGGCCGATCTGAGAGAACGGCGCGAGGAAGCCGCCCTGCTGGCCTGCGGTATCGAGCGCGATACCGCCCCGCAGGAGGATCTCCTGGTTGGCGCCTTGCGGCAGGCGATACAGACCGCCGACCTCGATGTTGCCGGCCCCGTTATCGGACTCGTTGCCGCCGTCACCGGAGTCGAACGACGCGTAGTAGTACGGGATCTGGACGTAGCCGCCGTAGTTCTCGGGCGCGATGTACTGGCCGTGCAGCACGAAGCCCAAGATGGTGATGCCGTCGAGGAAGCTGCCCTCGGAGAACTGCGTGTAGTCCATGCGAACGTCGATCGTCGCGCCGACGCGCGTCGGCAACATGTTCGGCAAGATCGGACCGTGCGCCTTCGGATTCGCCGCCGCGGCGACGTCGGGCGCGCCGGATCCCGGCGGCGGTGGCGGCGGTGCGACGTTCGGATCCGTCGGCGGTGGTGGTGGCGGCGACTGTTCTGGATCAGGCGGCAACTGAGCGAAGGCAGCGTTCGCGAGGAGCGCGACACCGAGCAATGCGGAACCGGAGACGAGCGAGAACTTCATGGACACCCTCCATTGACGGATCTGCACTGTACGGCGGCAAGCGTTCCGCCGGAGCACCACCCGTGCTCTTTGCCAGATCGTACCGGTGCGCTGTGGCGTTCGCTACTTTACAGCGCCGTCTCACCGAGGACTACACGCGCTGTGAGCTTGGCCGCATCGATCAGGTACGAAGCCTTCACGGTCGCAGGCGTGTCGCCGCTCTGGTGACGAAATGGAGAGGTGTCACCGCCGACGTACTCCTCGGTGAGACCGATCGCCGCGAAGCCGCGGTCACGAAACGCCTCGTGATCGGTGCCACTGGTGGTGGTCGCGGTGAGTGTCACGCCGACCACCGCCGCCGCCGCACGCCACTCGGCTTCGAGCGTGGGCGTCGGCAGCTCGAGCTCGTAGCGTTTGTCGTTATCGCTGTCCCACGCGACCTGATCGATCGTGTGCACCGCGCGCGTCTGCGTGGGATCGAGCGTCTGTGCGAACGCACGTGCGCCGAACAGACCGAGCTCTTCTTGATCGAAGAACACGATGATGACGGGCGCCTTGCGGCACGGCGTGTCTCGGAGATACCGCGCGATCGCGAGCACGACGGCCGCGCCCGACGCGTTGTCGTTCGCGCCCGGCGAATTCGCGACGGTGTCGAAGTGCGCGCCGACGACGAGCTGCTTCTCGCTACCCATGGTCGCCGGGATGGTCGCGTACACGTTCGCGCCATTCGCGTACTGATGCGTCTGCGGCGTCCAGCCGATCACCGTGAGCTGGTTCGCGAGGTATACGCGTGCTGCGTCGCGCTGCATGACTGTCGAGCGCGGCGCCGCGGCGAGGCCCTCGACCCAGCCGGTCAGCGACGACGCGAGCCACGGTGCATCGAGCGCGGGTTGCGTGCAGCCGGGCGGTGCATCGACCGTGGTCGAGCCGTCGGGGTTCATCATCGCGTCGTCGCCGCCGCACGCAGCGAGCACGACGAGCGGGGTGAGTCTCACGGCACTTCAGCGGCTTGGTAGTCGACCGCGGCTTCGAGGTGAAAGTGATCGTGGTGCGACTTGGGATCGTTTCGCGGCGTCAGCACCGTGCGGAACTTGCCGCTCTTGTTGATCGCTTCCTCGACGGCGAGGAGCAGCACGTCGTTGTTCGGATAGTCTTTCTCGACGTTCGCTTCGCGACCGGTCTCGTCGATGAACGACACGACGTCCATCGCGATGCCGAGCGCGTGGCGCGACAAGATGTTCTTGCTCTTGCCGCCGACGCGCACCGTGGTGTTGCGATAGATGCTGCCGAACACGATCTCGCGCACGCCGGCCGCGTGCATCTCGGCGCCGAACGTCACGAGCGTGCGCGCGAACTGGCAGTCGAGCTTGTGCGGACCTTTGCGAAACTTGCTCGTGTACTTGATGCCGCCGAGCTCCATCGACGGCACCACGATCGGATTGACGATGCGGCCCTCGGGCGCCGCGTGCTCCCACGTGACGCCGAGCTGATCGAGCTGCTCCTCGCAGACCTTCTCGGCATCCTTCATGCGCTTCGTCGGCGGCCAGTGGAAACCGGTTGGCATGTTGCTCGCGAGGTTCGTCGTCTTGTCGGGGATGCGCGGGACCTTCTTCTCCCGCTTCTTCTTTCCCCGGCTCTTCGACTTCGACTTCGTCGAGATCAGCTTCTTCTTCGCCTTGGCCTTGGCCAGCTTTGTCTTGGCCGAAACCGGCTTTGCGGTCCGGGCATCGGCCGACTGCGCCGTCGCCACTCCCGCGACGAGCGCGATCATGACGAGCCGCCTGGACATACGAGTGACCTTAGCAGTTAGGCTTCTGCGATGGATCTGGAAATCCACGAGGCCCTTGCTCTGTCCGAGGACCGCAGCGTCGCGCTGTCTCAGCTTTTGCCGGGTAGCGAAGACCACGATTACTACGCGTGTCTTCACGCACAACACGCGGGAAATCTCGACGAGGCTGACCGCATCTTGCGCGCGTGGCCCGAGCGACACGGCTCGACCGAGCGCTACAACCGACTGCGATTGCGCCAGCTGTTGTGTCGCGCGACGACGGTACCCGCGCAGGTTGCGGACAAGGTCCGCGATTGGTTCAGCGTGAGCCACTGGCACGAGGCCGAGGTCGAGGAAGTCGATCCGACCCGGCCGACGCGGCTCGCGCCCGGCGCGTTCGACGGGCAGCGCCTGCTCGAGGAAGCGATCGCGCACGACGCGAATCTGTCGATGGTCACCGACGAGGGTCTGCACGAGCTGGTGTCGATGCAGCTCGATGCCGCACGCCGTCGCATGTTGCTCTCGCGGCTGCATCACTCGCCGCAACGCGAGATCGTCACGCTGGTCGCCGACGATCTCGAGGTGCGCGGCAGCGGCGGGTTCGGATCCCTCACGCTCCACAACCAGCTCACGCTCGACCAGCTCGTCGAGCTCGCACGGATCCGTCGCGAGCTCTACGGTCACGCAAACTGGGTCTACGCGATGATCTTGCGGATGCGTCCGCATCACTCGATCGATCTCGAGATCGATCGCGAGACCCGGCACGCGTATCTCGTGCAGCTCTGGAACTTCCTCGTCGAGCTGCCGCCCTCGGTGAACTCGATCAAGGCGCACGTGCTCTGGCACTTGATCGACACGACGCGCCGGCTCGGCCGACCGATCGAGGCGACATACGTGCGCGCGTACCTCGCGCTGCCGCGTGCCGCGAGCTACCTCGCGCGCAAGTGGATCGAGCGCGTCGATCGTCACGAGGTCGCACAGCTCGGCGTCGATCTGCGAAACGTGACGGGCCTGCCGCCGGCGGGCAACGACGAGGAGCTCGTGCGCGACATGATCCAGCGCCGGCTCGACGAGGCCGAGGGCTATGCGCAGTGGCTCGATCGCGCGTGGCTCGAGATCGAGATCGCGACTGCACGCCTTTTACTCGGTGGCGCCGATCAAGATCGCGCGACGCTCGCACTCGGACCCGCGCGCTCGGCGGAGCTGCGCGAGCGTATCGAGCTGCAGTGGGCGGTGCACAACGCGACGCGGTTCGGCGTCACCGAGCCGATCACGCTCGATGTCGATGTCAAGAACATCGGCGAGCTGGTCATCAAGGTCTTTCGTGTCGATCCGATCGCGTACTTCCAGCTCCATCGTCGCGAGGTCAATACCGATCTCGATCTCGACGGGCTCGCAGCGAGTCACGAGCGCGTCGTCAAGTTCACCGAGCCCGCGGTGCGGCGCGTGCGGCACAGGATCGAGCTGCCCGAGTGCGCGCGTCCCGGCACCTACGTCATCGATCTGATCGGCAACGGCATCTCGAGCCGCGCGGTCGTGCACAAGGGACGCCTGCGCCACGCGATGCGCGTCGGCGCCGCGGGTCAGGTCGTCACGATCCTCGACGAGGCGGGCATCCCGCAGCCGGGCGCGCGCGCGTACATCGGCGAGCGCGAGTACAAGCCCGACGACAAGGGCTCGTTCGTGGTGCCGTTCTCGACGTCGCCGGGCACGACGCCGATGCTGCTGTCCTCGGGCGACATCGCGACGGTGCGCGAGCTCGGCCTCGTGCGCGAGACCTACACGCTGGCGATGAGCTTGCTCGTCGATCGCGAGGCACTCGCGGCGGGCAGAAACGTGAAGGCGGTCGCGCGCCTCTCGCTGATGGTCGCGGGCATGCCGGCGTCACTGACGCTGATCAAGCAGCCGACGTGGTGGATCACGCTGACCGATCGGCACGGCGTCTCGACGACGAAGTCGCAGCCGATCGAATTATCCGATGACTTCGCGACCGAGCTCGAGTTCCCGCTCGGTGATGCGACGGCGAACGTCGAGATCGGCGTGCGCGGCAAGATCGAGGTCCGCAGCGAGCAGCGCGAGCAGGAGCTGACCGACTCGCAACAGTTCCAGATCGCATCGATCCACTCGACGCCGGCGATCGAGGCGCTCTATCTCTCTCGCAGCACGACCGGCTGGTCCGTCTCGGCGCTCGGCAAGACCGGCGAGCCGCGCGCGCAGCGGCCGGTCACGATCTCGCTCGTGCACCGGTGGGCGCGCTCGCAGCTCAACGTCGAGCTCGCGACCGATGCGCGCGGGCGTGTCGAGCTCGGGCAGCTGCCGGGCATCGAGTGGATCAGCGCGACGCTCGGTGGGCTCACGCAGCA
>JALZOJ010000112.1 GCA_030857175.1 Myxococcota bacterium
GCGCGTGACTTCGCGGCCGGCTGGTCCGCGTGCGCGAAGCACGAGCTCGAGCTCGCGACACGCGGCTGCGTCGTGCGCGTGTTGTGTTCCGCCGCCGTCGAAGCCGCGGCGGCCGGGCGCGATCCGGCCGCGCTCGCGGCGATCGCGCGGCGCTTGATCGGTGGCCGCGAGCCAGATCGGCGGCGCGCTCTCGATGTCGTGCAGGAGCTGCAGACCGGACGCTCCGACATCCTCGTGGTGATCGAGCGCTGGCTCAGACCCGCGGTCGCGCGCGATGGCAGCACCAGCGTCCTCGCCCCGTTCGATCCGTGGCTCGCCACGCTCTGTGCGGGTGAGCTCGCCGGGCATGAGCCCGTGCTCGCCGCCCTGCGCCGGCCGCCGCTGTTCGCGAACATGGCCGGGCCCGCACTCGCGTCGCTCGCATCACGCGCGAAGCAGCGCGCCATCGAGGGCAAGCTGTTCGACGAAGGTGATGCCGGCGGCACGATGTACGTCGTCATCGCGGGCGCGCTGCTCGCGCGGCGCGGGACCGAGCCCGAGCGACGCGTCGAGGCGGGTGGCGTCGTCGGCGAGCTCGCGGTGCTCACGCAGGCGCCGCGCGCGGCGACGATCGTCGCCGATGGAACGGCCGACGTGCTCGAGATCGATCGCGAGACGTTCGCCGCTGCATCGCGGCGCGCCCCCGAGCTCGTGCTCGGACTCTCCGCGACGCTCGCGGGCTGGCTCGCGACGAATCGTCCCGACGTTTTGTGAGGTATCGTGCGCGCATGCTACGCGCCCTCACGATCACCACGCTCCTCCTCGCCGCCGCGTGCGGCAGCAAGTCCAGCCCTGGACCGACGAACAACGGTAGCGGCTCCGCGACGGAACCTGCGCCGGCCGGCGACTGCATCAAGACCGGCTGCAGCAGCACGATCTGCGCCGAGCCCGGGAACGACATGATGTCGACCTGCGAGTTCAAGAACGAGTACGCCTGCTACCGCACCGCCGCGTGCGAGCGGCAAGCCGACGGCAAGTGCGGCTGGACGCAGACCGATACGCTGAAGGCGTGCCTCGCGAGCCCGCCCGCTCCGTAGTCCCGGCTCGGCGAGCCATCATGGAATCGAGATCGTGAAGGGGTACTCCGCGACGCTAGTCACCGTCGGAGGAACCTCGATCTGCCGAAGAAGCTCTTCCATCACTCGCCGCATGCACACCCCGACACTTTGCGTTGCCAAGGGGCCGGCCAGGGTTGCTTCGAGGCGTCGTGACTCCACGACCGCCAGAGTCATCGTCAGCTCGCCGGCAGGCGTGGGTTCGACTGCTTGCACGCTTTGAGCGCCGGTGATTCGCCCATCGCCGTCGCGACCTGAAGCCACAGCTGTACTGCGCCTGCAGCGGCCTCGTCTTGAAGCTCCACGGTAACGCCCTCAGACGAGAACAGCATCTGAGAGAAGTGGCCCTGCAACAGCCGTTCTCTTTGCAACCGAGTCTGCCAATCCTTGGGAGCACGATCGTGGTCGACGATGATCCGGCAAATATGTTCTCGGCATTCGAGATCATATTGCTCGGTGTCAGAGAACACGCCGGCGAGGAGTCGTGTCATTCGCTCCTCGTCGCCACTCGCGTGCGGTTGCGTTTCGAACCGCTCACCTAATGGCCGTCCGAGTTGATACTTCGCCTCGATATCCTCGAGGCTCTTGCGCAAGTTGACGCATTCATCTCGCTGGGCTGCGATCGCGATGGGCTTGCTTGCCTTGCGGTCAACGTGAGACCCGACCGTGACCCCATTCGTCGACGGTGCCGGTCTGAGCAACATGAAGACGTTCAGCGACGCGCTCAGCGCGAGCAAGCCACCCACCAACGCATCTGTGGATCCAACGAGGCGTGCATCGCGAATCCGCCCGCGCCCCCTAGCGCATTAGGACGGCTCGTTGCCCTGGCACGTCGTGCACCGAGAACGGTCCGCCGCCTCTCATCCAGCCCTTCTGTAAGAGCCACGTCGACGGCAGGTACACCACCAACGGTTGATACGTCCACGGCGTCTTCCAGAGCAGCTTCTCGCCCACACGCTCCTGCCAGCCCGAGAACAGCGCACCGGTAGAAAATGGATCGACCTTCCACCTGCGCGCGTCGAGGCTCGCCTCGTCCTCGCGATGCTTGCGCCAGTTGTTAAGCACGTACGCAAGCGCGTGACGCGCCTGCGTCGGCGTGCGGATGATCTCCTGGTGATAGCGATCGGGAAACACGGTACCCCGTCGACGCGCGCCGCCTTGCTTGATGACCTTCACGCTCGCAGCGTGGTTTAGGTGCTTCGCCGCCGAGATCTGAAAGCTCTGCATTCCACGAGAGAGCGCGAGCTTGTTGTCGGCCTCAACGAGGAGGTGCACATGCGTGCGCTGGATGCTGATGTGAACGATGCGAAACGCACCCTCCGTCGCGGCACGAAGCTCCGCTCGTAGCGCGACCGTGATCGTCGCCTGCCGGAGGGCGGCGTACATGAGCCGCTTGCGCAGGCTCCCGACCGGAAGCGTGCTGACCTAGAACTGAAAGTAGATGAACGGCATGATCTTCGTCTGACCGAGCTCGCGCAGAACGAGCGCGGCGCCGGCGAGCACGAGGCCCTGACCGTACGCGGGCAGCGCGACGAAGCGATCGCGCAGCCAGCGGAAGCTGCCGTCCGCGAAGAAGTGCGCGGTGAAGCCGACCACCAGCGAGATCGTGACCAGCGGGACGATGTTCGCGTGATCGGTCTCGAGCCTCGCGAGCTGCGTGAGGATCGCGAGCGCGTTGTCGAACGACGACGCGCGGAAGAAGATCCACGCGAGGCAGACGTAGTGAAACACGAGCACGCCGGCGCCGATGCGGCGCAGCGTCGTCAGGAGCCGCGCGTACACGTCCTTCGGCCCGCGCTCGATCGCATCGGCCGCGAGCCCGAATGCCCACGTCAGCAGCACGAGCGGGATCCAGGTCCACGACTCGAGGTAGCGAAACGCGAGCAACACGCCCGTCGCGCTCGCGCACATCGCGATCCGTAGAACCTCGGGGGCGCGCGCACCGCGAATGCCCAGCGCCGAGTGCAGCGGATAGATCGCCTTCGCCGGCTCGGGTTTGACCGGTTGTTCGCGGCCGAGCCATGCCGTCGAGACGGCCCAGAGCGGCGTGATGCACAGCCACGCGATCAGCAGCTGCGTCCACATGTCCACATCGACGAGGACGTGGCGCACGAGCAGCACGCCGACAAAGGCGAGCGTCACGCACGTGCCGTACATGCGCGCCTGGTTCTTCGCCGTGCGCTGGAAGTAACGCGTGATCGCGAGCCCGAAGCCGTGCAGCGCGCCCCACACGATGAACGCGTAGCTCGCGCCATGCCACAGACCACCGAGCAGCATCGTCAGCGAGAGGTTGACGTACGTGCGTGCCTCGCCGTGCCTGCTGCCGCCGAGCGCGATGTAGAGATAGTCGCGCAGCCACGACGAGAGGCTGATGTGCCAGCGCCGCCAGAACTCCTGTAGATTTGCCGAGCGATACGGCGTGCGGAAATTCTCCGGAATCGAGAAGCCGAGGATCATCGCCGAGCCGATCGCGATGTCGCTGTACGCGGAGAAGTCGAGATAGATCTGCAGCGCGTACGCGTAGACGCCGGCGAGCACCTCGAGCGACGAAAACCGCTCCGGCGCCTCGAACACGCGATCGACGATCGAGAGTGCGAGCGCATCCGCGAGCGCCACCTTCTTGAACAGACCGACCATGATCCGGAACAGCCCGTTCAGCGCGCGCTGCATCTCGAGCGGCGGCGGGTTCTCGAGCTGCGGCAGTAGCTCGTGCGCGCGTACGATCGGCCCCGCGACGAGCTGCGGGAAGAACAGCACGAACGTCGCGAACGTGATCACCGACTTCGTCGCTTTGATCTCTCGCCGGTAGACATCGATCGTGTACGAGAGCGACTGGAACGTGTGGAACGAGATGCCCGCCGGCAGGATCAAGTGCAGCGCGGGGATCTCCGTCCCGAACGCGCGGTTCACGACGTCCTGCGTGAAAAAGTTCGTGTACTTGAAGAACACGAGGATGCCGAGGTTCGAGACCAGGCTCACGACGACGAGCGCCTTGCGTGCCCAAGGATCCTCGGTGCGCTCGATCCAGAGGCCGAGGTAGTAATCGAGCGCGATCGTGCCGAGCAGGAGCCCGAGCAGGTAGCGATAGGGCCCCGGCATCGCCGCCGCCCACGCGTGATAGAAGAGCGACGACGCGACGAACAGCACGATCACGCGGCCGAGTGGCTTCTGCGCGTCGGCGTGCGAACAGCCGAGCCCGACGCCGAGCACCGCGAGGACCAACAGGTGACCGTGCGCGACGATCACGGCCGTGATCTCGTCGAGTAGCCCGTAATACGTCGAGGCGCCGACGAGCATGCCGACGATCGCGAGCGCGATGCAGAAGCCGACCGCGATCTGCGCCTGCCCCTTCCGGCTGGCGATCCACTTGATGTAGCGCTTGCCGGTCACGAACGCGCCGCCGAGCACCGCGCTGCCGACGAGCCACTGCAAGAACATCTGGACCGGCCAGTCCCGGCCGTCGTGCGCGGCGAGCCGCAGGAGCACGCCGCCGATCGGATCCCACAGCGCGTCGGGATCCTTCGCGACGAGGATGAACACGATGTCGCCGAGCAACACCATCAGCGCGATGCGCGCGTAGCCGCCGTATGCAGACCCACCCCACCGCGCGAACGCGTAGAGGAAGAACACCGCGATCAGAAACACCGGATAGTCGGGCGACGAGAAGAGCATGTCAGCGCGGTGGGACCTGCATGCGGCGCCAGCGGTCGTACTCGGCGAGCAACGCGCCACTCAGCGCGTCGGCCCACGTCTGGTATCCGAGATCCGTGAAGTGGACGCGGTCCCTGTACGCGAGCTTGGGCTCGGCGAGGAACCAGCCATCCATCTTGTCGCCACCGCCCATCGCGGCGAACGTGTCGAAGAACACGACCTTGTTGCGCACCGCGGCCGCGTGCTCGACGGCGACGATCTCGCGCAGGACGTTGGGCGTGCGCCAGGCGCACTCGGGGATCACGCTGCCGTCGGGCGACGGCTTCATGCGATCGCAGCGCTTGCCCTGCTCGCGCGTTGCGACGTCGGGTGGACCGAGGATGATGATCGATGCCGTCGGTGCCGCCGCGCGAATGCGCAGGATCGTCTCGTCGTAGTACTTGGCGAGCGCCTCGAGATCGAGGTCCGGGTCATCCGACTCGTTGGTGCCGTACTGCAGCACCACGAGGCGCGGATCGCGCGTCGCGAGCTGCTCGCCGATGATCGACCAGTCCCACGATCGCAAGCTGCCGAGCCGGCGGCCAACGACACCGAGCGAGTCGACGACGACGCCTGGCCGATTGCGCTCGAGCACGACCCCGAACAGATCGATCACACCGCCACCCGCATGCTCGAGCGTCAGCTTGTGCGGGCCATCGGGCACGACGATCACGTGGCGCGCTGGATGCGGCGCTTCGATCGGCGCGGTCTTCGTCGGTAGCGGCTGCCACGGCTGATCGTCGACGCGGTACTTCAAGTTCCCGTGTTCGGGCGCCGCGAGGTAGAGCACCTCGAACTGCGCGGTGGTCTTGCCAACCGGGCAGTCCGAGCAGGTCTCGACCCAGAGCTGCGCGCCCTTCTTCTCGCCGTACACGCGCAGGCCCGCGATGCCGAATGGCTCGGGATCGCGATGCCCACCGACGGCAGCCTTCCACGCGCCGCTCGCGCCGTATCGCACGTCGCGCTGGTAGTAGTGACGCGCCGGCGGCCGCCCCGCGGCGACCAGCCCACGCCCCGCATCGCCGAACCGGCCTTGAAACGTGTGACGGATGCGCGACGTCATCGAGTCGCCCGCGGTGTGCGAGTCGCCGAAGAACGCCATCAGCACGCGGCCGTTCGTCTGCTGCTTCTCGGCAGCGTCGAGCCCGCGGAAGAGGTGCTCGAGCGCACCGGCTGGCACGTGGAGGTAGCCAGAGGCCGGCTCCTCGACATCGGCCGTGAGCACTGCCGGATCGCCCGCCGACCCGCTGAGCGGCGTCTTCGGATTCACCGGCGGCTTCGCGCGTTCGCCGTCACAGCCGCCGCTGCAGCCCGCGAGGATCGCGAGCGCGAAGAAGACGGCTGCCTTACTCCCCATAGCGCTGATAGCCCTGCATGAGAGTCTCGAACACGCCGTCGGACAACTTCTTCGCACCTGCCGTCGACAGGTGCTGGAAGTCGGTGCTGACGAGGTTCTTCTTGAACCACTTCGCCGCACTGCCCTTGCCGCCCATCCAGTCGTAGGTCGAGAAGAACGCACAGCCGACGGCCTTCGCCGCGCGGCGCTGCGCCTCGACGAGGCGAGGCATCACGGGCCGCGAGACATAACCGGCGTCCTTCGCCTCGGCTTGATCGAGCGGCGACACGACGAGACACGCGCCGTCGGGCCGGCCCTTGCGCAGCGGCGCGATCGCCTTCTCGAAGTGACGCTGGTATTCCTTCATCGCGCGCTCGCTCGGCGAGAGCCACTGCGCTTCGTTCGCACCGATCATCACGAGCATGAGATCCGCGCTGCGGTGGCCGAGGTCCGCGGTGAAGTCGTCGAGGTTGCGCGCCGCGAAGTTCTTCGCGTGCACGCTGACGATGCCGAAGTTGTCGACGACGGCGCCGCTCGCATTTTCGATGTCGATGCCGTAGAGGCGAACCTTGCCCTTCGTGGTGATCTGAAACTTTCTCGCGCCCGGCGACGTGCCGGTCGCGTGCCCGGCCACCTTGGCATCGGCCGCGGTCTCCGCCTTCACGATCTCGGTGCCGTCGGCGGTCACCGTCGCGGTGCCGCCCTTGGGCTGCGCGACGTAGTAGAGCTCGACGTTCGTCGCCTTGCGGCCACCGACGAGCTTCACCGTCGCGCTGCCGGAGTGCGTCTCGGTGCTGCTGCCGCCGACGCCGTACAGTCCGTCGGCCGTGGGCTGCGTCGAGATCGCGTGGGTTCGCCACTCGCCTTCCTTCGTGCGCGTCACGCCTTGATGCGCGCAGAACCGATGTGGCGGATCGATGTACACGAAGCCCGGCCCACCATCGCCGAGCTCCTTCTGCATGCGCTCGCGCAGCCGCGCGGGAATCGCGTCCGTCGCGATCACCGAGTCGCCGTACCACGACACGCGAACGGCGCGGCCGAGCTTGTCCTGCTTGCTCTCGGCGACCGCGCGGTAGAAGCCGTCCATGCTCCACCGCTTGCACTGGTCGGGCGTGCCGTCGAGGCAGACGTCCTCGAGCGCGCCGACGCGACTGCGATCGCCGCGATCCGCCTCGGGCAGTGGCGCGGGCTTCTCGTCGTCGTCGGGCTTGGCTTGCGAGTCTCCGCCCGCGGGCTTGCCCGCAACGATCGGTCCGCCGGCCGGCGCCTCGTCACGCTTCGTCGTCACGCGATCCGCGATCGCCTGCACGTCACCATCGAAGTAGAGAAGCCCGGCGACGAGGCAGCCGCAGAACCAAAGAAGTGTCGGCGCGATGGTCCAACTGCGGTCGCTCTGCGCCACGACTCGAAGGTATGCGAACACGCCCTTAAACGCGAGGCACGGCGCCGAGCCGCAGGCGGCCCAAAATTGGCAACAGCCCCGGTGATGCGCGTATCCGTCTTGCTCGCACTCCTCCTAGGTTGTGGAAACGACGTCGGCATGGAGCTCGACGCTACCCCCGAGCCCATCCCCGTCGAACCTCGCGTCATTGCTGGTGGAGGAATCGGCGACGGTCCGATCGCCGGTGTCGTGAATCTCTACGTGATCGACGATGCGACGCGGCGCCCGGTCGCCAACGCGTCCGTTCGTGTCGGCAGCCTCGATGGCGTCACCGACTCGACGGGTCTGTTCGTCGCCCGGGGCATGGAAGGTCCGCAGACGATCACCGCGAAGGCGAACGGCTATCGCTCGGAGGTCTGGGTCGGCGCGAACGGCGCGAACGTCACCGTCAACCTCGGCGCCGCGAACACCGCGTCGCCGCCGAGCGGCACCATCACCGGCACGATCACCGGCTTCGGCGCGATCACCGTCGCGGCCGGGCACACCAAGGTCGCGGTCGCGAGCTACTCGCAGGCCGACGCGGTCGGCGCCGAGAGCAACGAGATCGCCCAGGCGAACGGTCAGAACTTCTGCTTCGGAACGACCGCGTGCAACTTCACGCTGACGTCGCGGACCGGCAAGGTCGCCGTGCTGGCGGCGCTGTTCGATCAGGACCTCAAAGGCACGCCGGCCGATCCGAGCGACGACACGCAAACACTCATCGGCTGGGCCGTGAAGACCGGCCTGACCGTCACGCAGAACGGCACGCAGTCCGTGGCGCTCGACATCATTCCCGCGTCGATGCTGCAGGACGTGACGGTCAGCTTCGGGTCGCCGCCCTCGGGCCTCTCGCAGGTCGGCGGGCTTGTCGGCATCGACGCCGGCGCCGACGGCACGCTGCAGCTCACGCCGATGTTCCTGACGCCGACCGGAGCCACGGTGCGGGCACCCAAGCCCGAAGCGATCGCGAGCGGCGCGGCGTATCGCCTGACCGGCTTCGCGAGCAACGGCCAGACCAACCCGACCACGAGCATCGTGTTGCGCCGCGGTCTCACCGGAACATCCCTTTCGGCCGGCGCGTGGCTCGCCGCACCGAGCGGCACGCCGACGCGAACCGGCGGTTCGTGGACCGCGCCGTCGGGCGCGACCGTCCAGAGCCTCGCGTACCGCCAGGGCGCGACGCAGATCGTGAACGTCACGGTGTTCGACGGCACCTCGCAGGTCACGCTCCCCGACATGATCGCGATGCCGAGCGGCACGCTCACCGTGGACCTCAGCGCGATCGGCGCGCCCGGCCTCGACGTCGGGAACTTCTCGCTCGATGCCGATCGCGCGAAGCTCGCGATGATCGGCGGCGTGACGGTCAGTCTGAACTAAGATGTTCGGGCGTGAAGCCCGAGCTCGATGACACGCTTGCCGCACCCTCGCCGGCCTCACCGGACCCGACGGCGACGTCGCGTGGGAACGCGCCCATGCCGGTGGGGCATGGCCTCGCCGTTGGCCAGCAGCTCGGGCACTTTCGCATCGAGAGGAAGCTCGGTGCAGGCGGCATGGGCGAGGTCTACCTCGCAACCGACCTCGCGCTCGATCGACCCGTCGCGGTCAAGGTCCTGCCCGAAGCCCTCGCGAAGGATCCGAAGCGCCGCGAGCGCATGATCCGCGAGGCGCGCGCGCAAGCCCGGGTCTCGCACCCGAACGTCGGGCACATGTACTTCATCGGCGAGGAGGACGGCCGCGTCTTCTTCGCGATGGAGTACGTCAACGGCAAGACGCTCGGCGACGCGATCGCGGAGGGCCCGATGTCGGTCGACGACGCGCTGTCGGTGATCCGCGCCGCCGCGCTCGGCCTGCGCGAAGCGCATCGCGAGGGCTTCACGCATCGTGACGTAAAGCCGTCGAACCTGATGCTCGATGGGCACGGCATGGTCAAGGTGCTCGACTTCGGACTCGCGGCCGGCGAAGCGGGCGTGCTCTCCGACGGCCCGGTCGCGCAGACCTCGCTCGCCGGCACGCCGCTCTACATGGCGCCCGAGCAAGCGCGCGGCGAGGCGGTGGATCAACGCGCCGACATCTACGCGCTCGGCGCGACGCTGTTCCACTTGATCTGCGGGAAGCCGCCGTTTCAAGCCGACAGCGTCGACGAGCTGCTCTCGATGCACGCGACCTCCGTGCGCCCGTCGGTCCCGCGCCGCGGCATCCCGCGCACGCAGTTCGGCGCGATCGACGGCCTGATCGCACGCATGATGGCCGCGAAGCCCGACGACCGGTTCGCGAGCTACGACGAGCTACTCCGCGCCATCGAGCTCGCATCGAGTGCGCAGACGCGGCCCGGCGGTTTCGGGGTCCGCACGATCGCGATGGGCATCGACTTCGTGCTCCTCCTCGTCACCGCCGGTGGGCTCTCGATGCTGGTCGAGAGCCTCTCCGGCCAGAGGGTCAAGGGCGACATTGTGATGCAGACCGCGATCATCGCGTACTTCGCGCTGACGACGGCGCGCTGGGGTCGCACGCTTGGCAAGAGCATCTTCGAGCTCGAGGTCGTCGATGTGATCACGACGCAGCGTCCGACACTCGCGCGCTGCGTCCGGCGCGCCGTCATCATGTTCGGCGTCCCGTGGCTCGCCGCCGCGCTCAACTTTATCCTCGGCACCCTCGGCATCGCGACCTCCGAAAGGCTGTTCGGCGTGCTCATGGGTCTAGTCGCGGCCGGCGGCGCGCTCATGCTGCTCTACGCGGCGAATCGGATCTCCGGCAAGCGCGCCCTGTGGGACCGGCTCTCCGGCACGATGGTGCGCTACCGCACGACGCGAACCGCGGCGAAGTAGCTGCTACAT
>JALZOJ010000015.1 GCA_030857175.1 Myxococcota bacterium
CCTCATCAACGTGGTCGCGAACGGCGCGCAAGCCGTCGCCGCCCGCGGCACGGGGAACGGCAGCGTCAAGATCGAGGCGAACGAGCGCGAAGGCATGCTCGAGCTCAAGATCGCCGACGACGGCGTCGGCATGTCGCCCGAGGTCCTCGGCCGCATCGGCACCCCATTCTTCACCACGCGCGCCGAAGGCACCGGCCTCGGCATCGCGCAGTGTCAACGCCTCGTCGGCACGGCGGGCGGCCGCTTCCGCGTCGACAGCGAGCTCGGCAAGGGCACGGTCGTGACGATCCTGCTGCCGATCGCGCCGCGCGCGGCGTAGCTAGCCCGAGACGGGGCGCGGACCGATGGGCGCCGGCGGGGGCGAGTCCGGATCCCAGATGTTCGTGTGCTGGTACTGGCCCGTATCCATCAGCGTGAAGCCGACGAACAGCGCCGCTGCGAGGATGGCGCTCAAGAACACGACCGAATGGAAGATCTTGTCGTACTTGAGGTGCATGAAGAACAGGACGACGAGCGTCGCCTTGATCACCGCGATGAACATCGCGAGCGCGAGGTTGATGTTCGCGCCGAAGTCGACCCGCGTCGCGAGGACCGTGACGATCGTGAGGAAGAGGAGCGAACCGCCCGTACCGAGGAGAACCTTGATCGACGCGGTGTGCGCGATGCCGTGATGGGCATCCCCGTGATCGTCGGCATCGTGATGTTGGGTGGCCATATGGGTCCTCAGTGGATCAGGTAGAGGAGCGGGAAGAGGAAGATCCAGATCAAGTCGACGATGTGCCAGTACAGCGCGGCGAAGTCGACCGGTCCGAAGTAGTCCGGGGTGAAGTGGCCCTTGACCGCGCGGATGAGGAGCCAGATGAACACGAACACACCGACGAGGACGTGGATGCCGTGGAGGCCCGTCATCGCAAAGTAGATCGTGAAGAACATGCTCGTGTGCGGGGGCGGCGGGCCGGCGGCCTCGCGCTCCTTCGCATCGTGCGAGGACTCGCGTTGCGCCGCGGGGACCGGGCCGGTCGCGACCGCGGGCTTACCGAGCTGGAGCGTCTGTTCCTTGTCGGCGAGCGGATCGACGACGTCGGTGGACGGCGGCGGCGGGCCCTTGCACTGCGATTTGACGCGGATCTCCGGCGGGCGGATGTCGTGCTTCGCGTATTCGACAATGACGCCGACCGCACCGGAGCGCGTGCACGTCGACGGTGGGACGCTGACCTCGCCGGCCTTTAGCTTTTGCGCCTTGATGCACTCGTCTTCGGAGTAGAAGGGCCCCGCGAACAGGAGCGCATCGGCCTCTCTCCACGTGAACGAGTAGCTGATGGTGCAGACTTCGGGCTGATAACCAGGACGCCAGCACGGCTTCGTCGTCTTGAGCTGCGGCTGGCTCGAGGGACGCCACTCCGGGCACTGCTCCGGGAATGCCGTGCCGGTCGGCGTCTCGCGCTCGACGCACGCGGTTGGCTGCGGCGGTTCCTTGGCCTTCGGATCCTTCGACGTCGGATCCGGCTTGAACGCCTTCCGCATCGCCGCGGCCTTCGTCGACTGCGCCGCTTCGCACTTCGAGAGCGGGAAGAACGGGCCTTCGACCTTCGGCGCGCCGTTCGCGTCGGGTGCCGTGAACTCGTAGTGAAGCTTCACTTCGCTCACGGTGCACGAGGCCTGCACACCCGCCGCGAGCGGGTTCTGATCGATCGCGTAGTCGGGGAAGCAGCCTTGGGTCGCGCGCGCCGTCGCGGCGTTCCACACGACCGAGGACTCGTGACCGGCGCAGCGGTTGTTCTTGCTGAGCAGCGGGCGATTGCCCGACGAGACACACGGGTCGAAGTAGCGACCGAACAGGATGTGCTCGTGAATCTTGTGGCTGTACTCGATGTACTTGATGCCGAGGAACCCGAGCGCGCAGGCGATCGTGACCGCGAGGCATGCGATCAGGAGGTTCCGCTGCTTGAGCTGCGCGGCACGCACCGCCCACGCGGCGGTCAGCGACGAGAAGATGAGGACGCCGGTGTTGATCGCGCCGTACTTCACGTCGAGGTACGAGTGCGCGTACGAGTAGATCTCCCCGTGGTGGTGCCGGTAGAGGACGTACGCCACGAACAGTGCGCTGAAGAACAGCACCTCCTGCGCGAGGAACAGCCAGATGGCGAACTTGCCGGAATCGAACTGGTGCTGCGCGTCGTCGTAGTGGTGCTGAATGAAGACGGAGGTGTGGCCCTGCGCGTGGGCGGCCTCGTGGCCGTGATCGTCAGACGGGCGATGTGGCTTGTCGCTCACGACTTATCCTCCGGAGGCTCGGTCGGCGGCATCGGCTTGCCTGCGGACGGCAGCGCGGGCGCTGGCTCGGTTGCCGCATTCGCAGCAGCACGGGCTTCGGGCTTCGCATGCGCGTGCGCGTCGCCCGGCACTTCACTCACTTCGGCCGTGTCAGGCGCCGTGCGCACCCAACGGTCGGGCTCGATCTCGATCATGTCGTCGTAGTTGTAGATCTCGTGCAGGACCGGCGGCTTCTCGAAGTTGTAGAGCGGCGGCGGCGTCGGTGCTTGCCACTCGAGCGAGCTCGCGCCCCACGGGTTCGCCGCGGCGCGTTTCCCGGTCTTCCACGAGGCCATCAGGTAGCAGACGGAGATGAAGATCGAGATGCCGAGGATGAAGGCACCGACCGTCGAGAGCTGGTGATAGAGCTGGTAGTGCGGGTCGTAGTCCCAGTAGCGCCGCGGCATGCCGCGCGAGCCCATCACGAACTGCGGCAGGAACGTCAGGTTGAACCCGACGAACACGCCGATCGCGCAGAGCTGACCGAGGCCTTCGTTGTACATGCGACCGGTGAATTTCGGCCACCAGTAGTGCAACGCGCCGAGGAACGCGACGAGCGTCGAGCCCATCATCACGTAGTGGAAGTGCGCGACGACGAAGTACGTGTCGTGGAGGTGCACGTCGACGGCGAGGATGCCGAGGAACAGACCGGTGAGACCGCCGATCGTGAACAGCAGCAGGAAGGACAGCGCGTAGAGCATCGGTGTCTTCAGCCGGATGTCGCCCTTGTAGAGCGTGGCAACCCAGTTGAAGACCTTCACGGCGCTCGGGATACCGACGGTGAACGTCAGCGCCGAGAACACCATGTTCGCGAGGCGCGACTGGCCCGACACGAACATGTGGTGACCCCACACGAGGAAGGACAGCAGCGCGAGCGAGAGCGACGAGTACGCGACGAAGCGATAACCAAAGAGCGGCTTGCGCGCGAACGTCGAGATCAGCTCGCTGATCACGCCCATGCCCGGGATGATCATGATGTAGACGGCCGGGTGCGAATAGAACCAGAAGAAGTGCTGGAACAGCACCGGGTCGCCACCCAGCGTGGGATCGAAAATTCCAATGTGCGCGAACCGCTCGACCGCGAGCAGCAGCACCGTGATGCCGAGGACCGGCGTCGCGAGCACCTGCATGATGCCGGTCGCGTAGATCGCCCACACGTTCAGCGGCAGCTGGAACCAGCCCATGCCTTGGGGCCGGAACTTGTGGATCGTGGTGATGAAGTTCAGGCCCGTGAAGATCGACGAGAACCCGAGCAAGAACACGCCGCAGACCGCGACGAGCACCGGCGTCTTCGACTCGAGCGAGTACGGCGTGTAGAGCGTCCAGCCGGTATCGAGGCCACCGAACGGCACCGCGCCGATGAGCAGCAGCGCGCCGGAGATCCACAGATAGAACGACGCGAGGTTGAGCCGCGGGAACGCGACGTCAGGCGCGCCGAGCTGGATCGGCATGATGATGTTGCCGAGCGCCGCCGGGATGCCCGGGATGATGACGAGGAACACCATCACGCCGCCGTGCAGCGTGAAGAACTTGTTGTACGTGTCCTGCTGAACGATGCCGCCGCCCGGCGCCCACAGGTGCGCGCGCACCAGCAGCGCGAACGCGCCGCCGACGATCAGCGAGAACAGGATGCCGTACAGGTACATCAGGCCGATCCGCTTGTGATCGAGCGTGAGTAGCCAGCTGCGTAGACCCTTCGAGACGCGCAGGTAGTCGGGCTCGTTCTCCGGCCCGTCGTACTTCCCGTACTTGTCTTGCCGCGGGTGGGGATTTCCAGTTGCTTGTGTCGCCATTGGTTTTCTCCCCGGTTACTTCAGCGTCTTCATCCACGCGATGAGGCCTTCGATGTCGCGCTCTTTGAGCTGACCTTCGAAAGCAGGCATGGTGCCGACCGGGAAGCCCGGTTGGTATTTGGCGTTCGGAGTCAAGATCGACTCGCGGACGTAGTTCTCGTCGAACGTGACAGGGCCAGCGTTCGTGGTGACCGTCGTGCCCCACTTACCCTTGAACGACGGACCGATCTTGATCGTGCCGTCGAGCGTGTGACAGGCGTTGCAGCCCTTCTTCTCGTACAGCTTCTTGCCGTGCTCGATCGGATCGCCGCCGCCCTTCTGCTCGTCGAACTTCTCGGCGAGGTAGCGCTCGTAGTCGCCCTCTTTGTGAACGACAACCACCGCGCGCCGACCGTGCTCGACGATCTTGCCGCTCGCGTCCTTCTTGTCCTGCGACTTGCCCATCTGCGAGTGGTCGGTGCCGCAGTACTCCGCGCACGTCAGGCGGTAGGTGCCCGGCTTGGTCGGGAAGAACCACGCGTACGTGTAGCGACGCGGGATGATGTCTTGCTTGACGCGCATGACCGGCGCGTAGAACGCGTGCAGCACGTCCTTCGACGTCATCACGAGACGGATCGGGCGATTGACCGGCACGTGCAGGTCGACGTCCTCGACGCCGTTGTAGTGCGTGAACTGCCAGCTCCAGCGGTACGCGAGCACGTTGACCTCGACGGCCTTGTTCGGCGGCGTGACGACGTGAACGTACGTGCGCCAGCCGTAATAGAAGAGGAAGACGCAGATGATCGTCGGGATGATCGTCCACGTGACCTCGAGCGCGTCGTTATGCGCGGCGCTCGGCTCCGCCTTCATGCCCGGGCGGTGGCGGTACTTCCAGACGAAGTAGACCACCGCGCCCGCGATCGCGATGAAGAAGAAGATCGAGAGACCGAGGACCGCGTAGAACATGCGGTCGGAATCGTCGGCGACCGAGTTGACCGACTTCGGCAGCCAGTACGTGCCGTCCTCCATGATCGGCCGCGCGGCGAGCTCGTCGTAGAACGGCCGCGCGCCGGCAACCGGCACGCCCGCGGGCGCAGGCGGTGCGCCAGCGGCCGGTGCGGTGGCTGAGCCCGAGCCAACCTGGATCGAATCACCAGGCTGTCGACCCGGGGTCCCTTCCTGATCGGTTTCCCGTTTGTCGGGCTGCGTGACGACTGGGGGCGCTTGTTCCTGCTTCTCGGCAGACGGCTGCACGGGTTGGGCAGGTTGAGCGTCGGCGAGCGGCGAACCAAAGATCGCGAACGCGATGGCGATGGTGAGGGCCGCCGTCCCGCCGACCGTGAGCACGTATCGTTTGAACGACTTCATGAGATTGCCTTATTGGCTTGGCTGCCGGCCATGGGGGGCGATCGACGCCGACCGTGACGACGAATGAAGTAGAAGCCAAAGGTCGAGGCGAACAGGACGAGGAACCCGGCTGCACCGACGCGAAGAGCCATCATGCCTTCGCGCGACTTATCGCTCGCGCTCGGGTCGAAGTGATAACAGCGGTTCATGAAGCCGACAGCCGTCGACGGCTCCGCGAGCCCTGCCTTGAAGATCGACTCGCGCATCATCTGCGGATCGAACTCGATGCCGAACACATAGCGAGTGACTGTACCCGCCGTGCTGAGGAAGATCAGCGCAGCGGGGTGCGCCCATTCAGCGCGCTCTTTGATGTACTCGTACGAAAAACCCACAGTGGCCGCGACGCGTGCGATCTGCGTCGCATCGCCGTCCGCGACGAGGAACGTCCAGCCTGCACGCGCGGCTTCGCGTTGTGCTTCGGGCAGACGCTCGAGGTACTTCTCGCGCATCTTCGCCGCGCGCTCGAGCGATTCACGCGGCTCGAGGCTGATCGTCACGATGCGGAACTGCGTACCGATCCGGAACGCAACGTCACCGCTGTTGTCGGGCGCGGGCCCCGCGGCGGTGATGCCCGGCAGCGCGGCCATGAGGCCGTTGAGCTGCAAGCTGCACAACATCGGACAGTCGGCGTAGTTGAACGTCAGGATCGTCGGCAGCTCGCCGCGCAGCACGTCGCCGAGCGTCGTCACCTTGCCGTCCTGCGTCTTGAACTTCGCGTCGAGTGGGATCTTCGCGCCGAGGTTCTCGACGACGTTCACGGCGTTCGCCTTGTAGGTCGGCGGTGGCGCGAGGATCTCGTCCTTCGGATTCGTCTCGCCATGCGCCGACGCGCCGACGAACATCGTCGACGCGACCGCGCCTCCGAGTACGATCGTGGCGAGCGAAGTGCGCACTACCTCGCGCTGCCTTTCGCAGCAGAGCCGGCCTTCGGCGGCGCGGGAGCCTTCGGGGCCGCAGCAGAGCCCGCAGCCTTCGGTGCAGCCGTGCCGCCCTTCGGATCCGACACGTCGGCCTTCGGCGCAGGCGTCGGCGGGTTGCCACCGGGCGATGGCGTAGGAGCTGGCTTGTTCTCATTCGCGCCGCCACCGGGGCGCTTCGGATCGCCGCCCGTGCCGCCCGACGCGGCGCCGCCCGGCGACGGCGTCTGTGCGCCGGTCGGATTCGGATCTGCCGCGCTGGTGCCCGACGGCGAACCGCTGCTGCTCGGCGAAGGGCCCTGACCCGGAGGTGCGCCACCGCCCGGACCTGCGCCACCCGTCGGCCTCATCGGCACGTCGTTGACCGCGCCGCCCGTCGGAGGTGCGGGCGTTGCACCGCCTGCGGGCGCCGCCGGCGTTGCGCCTGCGGGTGCCGTGGGCGTGACCTTCGGGCGACCGAAGATCGGGAGGATCGTGCCCTTGTCGGAGCGACCCTGCGACGGCACGAGGTTCGACGGATCGACCTTCGCCTCGTCGGCGACGAGCTTGATCGCGTACTTGATCGGAATCCGATACGTCTGCTGCTTGCCCGCCTCGGGCTTGCTGTTCGGTCCGCAGTCCTCGATCACGTTCACCTGCGTCGCGCGCAGCGACTGGTGCACCGTGTCCTGGCCGCCGTAGTCGGCCATCGTCTGCACCTCGGAGGTGTCGTTCATATAGAACGCCTGCAACGCGATGATCGACACGTACGTGAGCACGGCGCCGCAGATGCCGACGACGACGACACCGATCGTGTTGAGCCTGTCTGGATTACGCTTGGGTCCGGACATCATTGCACCTCGTGACCGAGTGCGAGGGGCAGCGTAGGATCCTTCACCGGGATCAAGTTGCCCTTCAGGTTTCGACCGATACCGACGAGTAGCACGCCCACGAGACCGAGCCACACGGTGACGTCGACGGGCGAGAACCCGACGTGGTGAGTCGCCGTGTTGCCCATCAGCGGGCCGGCGTTGACCACGGCGTCGCCATTCGTCACGACGGTCCAGTCATAGCTCGGCATCACGTTCCAGTAGAGATCGAGCCAGTGGAACACCAGCTGCCAAACGGCGAAGAACACGAGCGAAGGCACGATGCGCTTCGTCCAGCGTGACAACAAGAAGACGAACGGGAAGGCCCAGAAGCCGACGAGCAACGCGATGCTCACCCACTGCCATTCGCCGAACAGTCGGTATTTGTACCAGACCGTCTCCTCCGGCATGTTCGCGTACCACTGCAGCATGAACTGCGAGAACGCGGTGTATGCCCAGAAGAACGTGAATGCGAACATCCACTTTCCGATGTCGTGGTAGTGCTCCGCGTTGATCGAGTGCACGAGGCGACCCGAGCGCTGGACACCGAGCACGACGAGCGCGAGCGCCGAGAAGCCACCGAGGCAGGCGCTCGCCCAGAAGTTCACGCCGTAGATCGTCGAGTACCACTTCGGTGCGGTCGACATCAGGATGTCGAACGCGGCCATGCAGGTGAGCAGCGAGTAGAGGATCATCGCCGGGGCCGATGCGATGCGCATCGTCTCCGAGAGCTTCGGATCGCCGGTCTCGTCCTGCTCGCGTGACTTCTTCGCGAAGTAGTACGCGAGCGCCGTGAAGCCGGCGCCGTAGATCACGAAGCGCACGGCGAAGAAGCCGGGCGAGAGCCACCCGAGCTTGTGATGCAGGTGATGGTTCAGGACCGGATCGTGCGCGTCGGGATGCGCCCAGTAGTAGAGGTCCTTGTAGCCGAGCAGCAGCGGGATGATGAAGCCGAGGCCCGCGAGGAACACGAGCGGGAACGCTTGCGACATCGCCTCTGCGATGCGGCGCACCGCCGTTGCCCAGCGACCACGCACCAGGTGGTGCAAGAGCACGAGCCACAGCACGCCGACGCAGATGCTGAAGATGTAGCTCCAGCCGATGACGTACGCGTGGAAGAAGCGCTTCCAGTTGTCGCCCTGCATCGAGCCGAGGACGATCGAGATTCCCATGAAGATGACGGCGATGCCGGCCCCGGCCTTGGAGAGGCTACTGCCGAGCTTGCCCGCCTTGACCTTCTCGTCGGGGTGCAACGATTTTACGAGGGCCGACATTATTTCTTCTCCGTAGGTGCAGCGGAACCAGCGGGTGCAGCGGAACCAACGCCGGCAGAGCCAGCACCCGTCGGCGCGCCAGGGCTCGCCGGTGCGGGGGCCGACGGTGCCGACGGCATCGCCATGTTCTGGCACTTCGCGTCGCTCGGCGAGACCTCCGCGATGCCCGCGTTCTGTGCGCGTTGCAGTGCTCGCACGTAGAGGACGATCGCCCAGCGATCCGCATGCGGAATCTGCTGCGCGTAGCCCATCATCGTGTTGTAGCCGTTCGAGATCGTGTTGAAGAGCTGGCCGTTCGGCATCGTGATCGCCACGCCGCCGCCGACCACCAGGTTACGTGCTTCCCAGGTCAGACCGCTGGCCGCCAGCCGCTGCGGCACCGGGCCCTTACCCTGCCCGTCGTACCCGTGGCACGTCGCGCAGTAGATGTTGTAGCGGTTCTGACCGCGGCGCACGAGCTGCTCGTTGATCTCGAGCTCCTTCGGGAAGCCCGTCGTCCACTGGCCACCTTCGATGCCGCGGTAGAACGTGTCGTCCTCCTTGAGCGCACCGCGTGCAACCGTGCCGCCGATCTCGCCGCGGTTCGCGCGGCCGTCGGGGAACAAGTCGGTCGCCGTGTCGGCCTTGAACTTCGGCTGGTAGTCCATGTCCGGGAAGAGGTGGATGTGCGGCTCGCTCGAGTACGAGTTGCGCGCCTTCGCCGCGATCGCGAGCGGGATCAGCGCGAACGCCGTGCTCGACACGATGAACGCGAGGATCCACTTCGGCATGGTCCGGCGTTCCACATCCGCTTCGAGGTAGCAGCTCTCGACGGCGATGGCGCCGGCGTCTTTCAGCAGCTGCTGCGTCGCGACGGAATCGAAGCGCTTGTCCTTCGCTTGAATGCCGAGGAGGAACGCATCATCCGTCACGCGTCCGAACCGCTCGAGGCGGAAGAACGGGTGCCAGACTTGCGGCAGCTTGTTGAGGATCCACATCCCGAAGAACGCGGCGAAGACCGACAACAAGATCGTGGTCTCGAACGCGATCGGAATGTTCGCTGGAATCGACCATGACGGCTTACCGCCGATGTTCCACGGCCAGTTGTAAGCGTTCATCCACCACTGGAGGAAGATGCCGCCGAGCGTGCCGGTGAAGCCGCCGCCGAAGACGAGCAGCGGCAAGATCGTCCGCTTGATGCCCATCGCTTCGTCGATGCCGTGCACCGGGAATGGGGAGAAACAGTCGAACTCGGTGTACCCCGCGTCGCGCACCTTGCGCGCCGCTTCGATGAGCTCACCGGGCGTGTCGAACTCGGCGAGGACGCCATACAGCGGGCCGTCGCCGGTCACTTCAGTCGAGGTTGGTTCGTCGTGTGCCATGGCGACCTCTTAGTGCCCGACCTTGGAGCGACCACCTGCGTGGGCCTCGGGCATCGAGCCCTTGACCTCGGAGATGGCGATCACCGGGACATAACGGAAGAAGAGGAGGAACAGCGTGAAGAAGAGGCCGAGCGTTCCGATGAACAGCCCGACGTCGTACTTCGTCGGAACGAAGTACGACCAGTTCGCCGGCAGGAACGAGCGCGCGAGCGACGTCGCGATGATCACGAAGCGCTCGAACCACATGCCGATGTTCACGAAGATGCAGAGGATGAAGATCAGCACCACGTTGCGGCGCACCTTCTTCAGCCAGAACAGCTGCGGGACGAGCACGTTGCAGCCCACCATCGCGAAGTAGCTCCACCAGAACGGACCGAACGCGCGGTTCGCGAAGGCGAACTTCTCGTACAGGTTGCCCGAGTACCACGCGATGAAGAGCTCGGTCGCGTATGCGAGACCGACCATCATGCCGGTCGCGAGAAGGATCTTGCACATCGCCTCGATGTGCTCCTCCTTGATGATGTGCTTGAGATTGAACAGATGCCGCAGCGGCAGCATCAGCGTCAGCACCATCGCGAAGCCGGAGAAGATGGCGCCAGCGACGAAGTACGGCGGGAAGATCGTCGTGTGCCAGCCGGGCAGCTGAGACGTCGCGAAGTCGAACGAGACGACGGAGTGCACCGAGAACACGAGGGGCGTCGCGAGACCCGCGAGGATCAAGTACGCGCGCTCGTAGCGATGCCAGTGCCGTGCGCTACCACGCCAGCCGAGCGACAGGACGCCGTAGATGATCGCGCGCAGCTTGTCGCCACGTGCGGCCGCGCGATCGCGGAACGTCGCGAGGTCGGGGACGAGGCCCATGTACCAGAACAGGATCGACGTCGTCATATACGTCGACACCGCGAACACGTCCCACATGAGCGGCGACCGGAACTGCGGCCACATGCCCATGTCGTTTGGATGCGGGAACATCCACCACGCGAACCACGGACGACCCGTGTGGAGGAGCGGGAACAGACCGGCGCACATGACGGCGAAGATCGTCATGGCCTCGGCGGCGCGGTTGATGCTGACGCGCCAGGTCTGCCGCGTCAGGAACAAGACGGCGGAGATCAGCGTGCCGGCGTGACCGATACCGATCCACCAGACGAAGTTCGTGATGTCCCACGCCCAACCGACGGTGTTCGAGTTACCCCAAACGCCGATACCGGTCGTGAGTAGAACGAAGATCGAGTAGACGCCGATGCCGAGCATGAGCACGGACACGGCGAGCGCGCCGAGCCACGCCTTGTGCGGCTTTGGTGCTTCGGCAACCCACGCGACGTCGCGCGTGATGCCGCGGAACGCTTCGCGCGCCTTACCTGGTTCGTTGATCGTCTCAGTCGCCATGGCTTAGTGGCCCCCCGCCGGAGCAGCGCCCGGGTTCGTCGGGTTCGTGGGATTCGCCTTGCCCGTCGGGGCAGTGCCGCCGTGTTGCGTCGATGCGGTTGCCGGAGCGAGCTTCGGGTTCGGGTTCCGCACCTTCGCGAGGAAGCGATTGCGCGGCTTCGTGTAGAGCTCGGCAAGCAGCGCGTAGCTGCGGCGATCGTCGTGTAGCCGCGAGATGCGGCTGTTCTTGTCCGAGAGATCGCCGAAGATGATCGCCTCGGTCGGGCATGCCTGCTGGCAAGCCGTCTCGACCTCACCGTCGGGCATCGGCTCGTTGACATTGCCGGGCCGCGCGCCGCTGCGGATCTGCGCCTTCGCGTGGATCTTCGCGTTCTGGATGCGCTGCACGCAGAACGTGCACTTCTCCATCACGCCGCGCATGCGGACCGTGACCTCGGGATTGAAGAGCAGGCGCCGCACCTTGTTGCGTGCTTCGCGCCACTCCTTGTTCCAGTCGAGGAAGTTGAACTTGCGAACCTTGTACGGGCAGTTGTTCGCGCAGTACCGCGTGCCGATGCAGCGGTTGTAGGCCATGTCGTTGAGGCCTTCGTCGGAGTGCGACGTGGCGCCGACCGGACAGACCTGCTCGCACGGCGCGTTCTCGCACTGCTGACACGCGACCGGCTGATGCACGACGACCGGCTCGGTCTTGCTGCCACCGAAGTAGCGGTCGATGCGGATCCAGTGCATCTCGCGGTTGTTGAGAACTTCCTTGCGGCCGACGACCGGGATGTTGTTCTCGGCCTGACACGCGACCATGCAGGCATTGCAGCCGGTGCACGTCGAGAGATCGATCGCCATGCCCCAGCGATGCCCCGTGTACTCCTTCTCCCTGAAGAGCGAGAGGCCGCGCTTCGGACCGGGCACGTTGTTGTCGTCCCAGTACAGCTCCACACCACCTTCGGCCGACCACGACTTGTTCTTTCCGAGGTTGTCGTTCGTGGTCTCCTTCACGAGCTCGGGCAGACGCTTGGCAACGCCCTCGGTGGTCACGCTGGGAATCAGGCCGGTGCGGATGTCCCAGTGCTCTTGCACGCTCGCGAGCTCGTACTTGTCGCCGGTCGGCGTGACCTTGCCGCTGACGGCGTAGTCGAAGCCGGCGACGGTGCGAACCTTGTACGTGTTGACGCCGACGGTCTTGTTCTTGTCGCCGCCGACGCGACCCGCTGCCGTGCGACCGCCGCCGAGGACGAGCGCGACCGAGTAGCGCGCCTGACCGGGCATCGTGTAGCAAGGCAACGTCACCTCGGCGTTGCCGACGCGGACCTTGATCAGCGTGTCGTTCTCGAGCTTGAGCGCCTCTGCGGTCTCCGGACCGACGAGCGCGTAGTTGTCCCACGTGACCTTGGTCAGGAAGTCCGGCGTCTCTTGCAGCCACGCGTTGTTCGCGTAGCGACCGTCATAGCTCGCGTACGAGTAGTGGAACGTGACTTCGACGTCGTTGCCACTGCGCACGCTGCCGCCCGCTTGCGACGGCGACAGAGCCGGCGGCGCGAAGCCCACCGGTGCCACGGTCGCGACGGGCAACGCGGTGTTCGGCACGAAGCCGTCGTGAACGATCTTGCGCCAGCTGCCGCCGACGCCGAGCTCTTCGTGCGTCGCGCGAACGAGCTCTGCGCCGGTCTTCTCTTCGCCGAGCAGCATCGACAGCATCTCGATCGACGAGAGGCCGCCGTAGAGCGGCGCGATCAGCGGCTGCGCGACGGTGATCGTACCGTCCCACGTACGCGTGTCGCCCCACGTCTCGAGGAAGTGCGCGCGCGGCACGTGCCACGACGCCTTCTGCGACGTCTCGTTCATGTACTCCGACAGATGGATGCTCGTGCCCGCCTTCGCGAGCGCCGCCGCGAAGTCGAGATCCGCGGGCGCGTCGTACACGGGGTTGCCACCGAGGATGAGCAGCGTCCCGACCTTCGCCGGGCCGTTGAGCGCATCGACGAGCAGCTTGATCGAGTCGACGTGACGCGGGCGATCCGGTTCCGGATCCTCGTGATAGTCGACCGTCTGGCCCACCGCACCGAGGCTCTGGTTGATGCGCGCGACCAGCGCGTGCACATCCGGCGACTGGCGGCGGCCCGCGATCACGATCGCGCGGCCCTTGTTCTGCTGCAGCTCCTCGACGAGGACGCGCAGGAACGTGTCGACCTTCTTCTCGCGCAGGATCTCGGCGTTCGGCGTACCGCCGCCACCACCGAGCGCTGCGTCGAGCGCCATCGCGAATGCGAGGCCGTGCTCGCTGCGCAGGCCGAGGCGGTGATCCGCCATCGCGCCCGTATGCGAAAACGTGCTCTCGACCGCGTAGAGGCGGTTCATCTTGCCGATGCCGAGCGAGCCGTTCACGCGACGGCTGCGCGCGAAGTCGCGGTTGTACGCGGGCGCCGCCGGATGCTCGACGAACAGGTCGCAATCGATCGTGACGATCGTCTCCGCGCGATCCAGATGCGCGTACGAGCGCACCGACCTGCCAAACGCCAGCCGCGTGCCCGCGCGCTCGTTGTCCCACGACAGCGGCTCGTACTCGTGCCACACGAGGCCCGGATACTTCGCGGTCAGCTTGCGCTTCAGCGACGCGACCGTCGGCGACGACGACGCCTCCGACAGAATGCGCCCGCCCGCCAACCCCGCGCGAATCTGCGCGAGCGCTGCACGGAAGCCGTCCATCGAGCCGCCCTTGCCCGCTTGCGACAGGCTCTGCGACCGATCCGGGTCGTACATGTTGAGGATGCTCGCCTGCGCGAACGTCGACGCACCGGCATGCCGCTCGGTGCCCGTCACGATCGCGCCGCCCGCGAACGGATGATCCGGGTTGCCGTCGAGCTTGACCGGCCGGCCCTCGAAGCTCGTCGCGAGGAGCGCTTGCCCCACGCCGCCGAGCTCGAACGCCGTCGCGTACTGCTGCGCCTGACCCGGCACCTGATCTTCAGGCCGCCGCGCCAGCGGAACGATGTCTTCCTTCTCGTAGCGACATCCCGCCGCGCCCGCGAGCGCCATCGATGCGCCCATCAGCTGGAAGAAGTTGCGCCGATGCATCGGGTCCGCGACCTCGGGCATCGCCGGAAACTCGTTGCTCGAGATCGGCGTGCTCTCGTCCAGCTCGCGAAGCGATCGCCAGTACCCGTGCTCGGGCGTCGGCGGCATCTCCGCCGGCGCCGCGCCGGTGTACGCGGCGTCGTAGTTATCTTCGGAGTGCTGCTCGTGTTCGTTCGACATCTCGGTCTCCTAGCGATGGCAGGTCGAGCAGTTGGTCGGTGCGTTCACCGAGTTTTCCTTCATCACCTTCTTGCCCTCGTCGGCGGCGGGCTTGTAGCCCATCTTCGTCACGTTCTCCGCGTTGCGAAGATACGGCGCCGGATCGCGGTGACACTCGAGGCACCACTCCATCGTGAGTGGCTGCGCCTGGAACACTTTCACCATCTGATCGACGCGGCCGTGGCAGGTCTCGCATCCGACGCTCGCGTTCACGTGCGCCTCGTGATTGAAGAACACGTAATCGGGCACGTCGGTCACGCGCGTCCAATGGATGGGCATGTCCTCGGCGAACGCCTGTCGCACCGGCAACAGCAGCTCGGACTGCGGCTTCACCGTCGCGTGGCAGTTCATACAAACCGCCGCCGGCGGAATCGCCGCCTCTCCTGCTCGCTCCACCGTGGAGTGGCAATATCGGCAATCCATGCCCAGCTCACCCGCGTGTAGCGCGTGGGAGTAAGGCACCGGTTGCGTCGGTTGATAACCAATCCGAATCGCCTTTGGCGTGACGCCATATGCGACCAGCGCGACCAGATATACCGGCGCGCCGAGCACCAAGAGGCTGATGAACTTCTTGAGTGTCTCGGTCCATTCGGGAAATGTGAAACGCGGCATGAAGGCTCCAGCGCTTTAGCGAACGCGCAAGCGCACGCGGGTCTCTTTCACCACAACCCAACACCATTTCGCAAGGTTGGGGACTCTCTGATCATCGCGGCGCATCGTCGCAGCGAGCGCATCCGTCTCGCGTCTTTGTGATGCCGTTTATCGCATTCGTCGTCGGTACGCGCCCCGCGGTGCGTTGCCGCTGCGTTCACGCGCCGCAGACGCGATCACCGCGCGACATTCTGCCGCACGTCCGCGTAGGATGTGTCGGTGCGCTGGGGCATCGTGCTCGCACTCGTGATCGCGGTGCTCGCGATCGCTTGGCGATGTGGGTCGGACAAATCGCCGCAGGTGCGCGAACGTTCAGTCGCGAGTGTCGCGCGCGGGAAGAAGATCGATCGAAGCGTGCGCGGATCGATCGTGGGGACGGTGACCGATGGAGCCGTGCCGCTCGCGGGTGCGCTGGTCTGTATCGAAGCGCGTGCCGAGTTGCTCGATCCGCCCTGCGTGGCCAGCGATGCGGGCGGTGCGTTCACGTTCGGCGCGCTCGCGCCGGATCGGTATCGATTGGTCGCGTCGCTCGCGACGTTTCGCCCGGCGCGCAGTGATGAGGTGGTGCTGCGTGGGACCGAAGCGGCGACGGTCGCGCTCGTGCTCTCGCGCGGTGGTGTCGAGATCACTGGGACGGTGGCCGACCTCAACGGCGGGCCGATCGCGAAGGCGCGCGTGACGGCGCGTAACGCCGTCGGTGTCACCCGCGACGATGGCAGCTTCACGCTGTGGGCCGCGCCGGGAGAGCAAACGGTCGTGGGATCTGCAGAGGGCTACGCGTCGTCGCGCGAGGGCACCTACGCACCGGGGCACGTCGAGCTCCTGTTGATCCCCGAGGGCACGATCAGTGGAACTGTCGTGGACGCGATCACTGGAGAACCGGTGGCAGATGTGCGCGTCCGAGCGGATGGGTCGGAGAATCATTCAGACGGTGTCGCGATCACCGATGCGCAGGGAGCATTTCGCGTCACACGCTTGACGGCCGGCCGGTATGCCGTGAACGCGCGCACGGAACGCGGTTACGGCTTGAGCGAAGGTTCGGTGCTCCTCGGTGTCGGCGGCAACGTGAGTGGCATCGTGGTGAAACTGCACCTGGCTGCGCTCGTCACTGCAACCGTCACGGTTTCGTCGACAAGACAGCCGTGTGCAGAACCATCGGCGAGGTTGCACGATGTTGCGAAGGATCGCCGCCTCGAGATGTCGCGAGCGAGCGAGGGCACGCTCGTCGCGGAGGGCACACTGGTGGGAACGTATGCGGTCGAGGTGTCGTGTAAGGGCTTCTTACGGCGCGACTCGTATGCGCCACTCGTCGTCGGTTCGAGCGATGTCGTGGCTGCTTGGGAGGTCGATCCGGGCGGGCGAATCGTCGGACACGTTCGCACCGAGTCCGGCGCGCCGGTCGCAAACGTCCTTGTCTCGGCGATGCAGACGGGCGAGGGGTGGTACTGGCGATACGACACCACAGGTGACGATGGGCGTTTCGAAATCCCGGGGCTGCGTGCGGGCACGTACGAGTTGAAAGAGAGACTGCTGTCTGAGTACGTCGGAACCAAAACGGACGTCGTTGTCGCGACCGGTGCGACGATCGAGCGTGACCTTGTCATTCCCGAGACCGGTGACGTCCGCGGCCAGGTCGTGGATGAAGGAGGAAAGCCAATCGCAGGCGTCGGCATCTCCCTCGAATTCGACGCAAACCGTCCGCTGGATGTCTACCGAAAGACTGACGCGAACGGACACTTCGTGATCGACCGAGTCCTGCCACACGAGTACTCCGTCGAGGCGAGGCACTCGCGAATTTCCAAGCCAGTGCGCTCGGAACGCATCACTGTGCGGGCGAAGCAAACGACCAACGTCAAGATCGTCTTGCGGCAGGACACCGGCTCGATCAGCGGCGTGGTGACAGACCCGTCCGGCAAGCCCGTCGGCGATGCGTTCATCACGCTCGCTGACGACAAGCTCGGTCCGTACGCGAAGCGAGAGGCGTTGAGTGGTACGTGGTCGACTCATCGTCCGATCCTCACTGCGCCCGACGGCACGTTCACCGCAACGAATCTTCCGCACCACACCTACGCGATTCGCGCGCACCGAAAGGGCGCCGGTGATGGCGTCGTGGAGAACATCCCGATCGGTGCGACGGCGAAGATCCAGCTCCGGCGAACAGGCTCGATCGCAGGTAACGTGCGCAGCTGGAACAGCGCGCTCGACGAGCTCTCGATCACCGTCCGCGATACCTCGGGTTTCCAGCGCTTCGAGAACTTCTTCCGCACGAAGGGTTCATTCGCCATCGACGATGTGCCCGGCGGCCACTTGACGATCACGGCTGGTGCGGAAGGTAGAGAAGCGACCGTCGAGGTCGACCTCGCCGACGGCGAACGCAAGACCGACGTCGTGATCGAGCTGCTATCGCTCGTCACGATCACGGGTCGCGCCGTCGATCATCACACGCGCAAGCCGATCGCGAAGGTCACGATGGCGGCGCGCCCGGTCCGAGGTCAGTCGGCGAGGTTCTCGTTGCCCTATGACGAAAGCGACAGCAGCTACATCTCCGACGAGAACGGGCGCTTCACGATCAACCGGGCTCCCCTGGGCAAGCTTGTCTTGACCGCTCGAGCTCACGACGGGAACGAGACCTACGCCGTCCGATCGGTTGCGGGTACGAACGTGGTCGACGTCGGCGACATCCTGGTAGTAGTCACCGCAAACGAGCTCTCGGGCGAGAGCGGGCTCGACTTTGTCGACAACGAGGACTACCTACAGGTCGATCGCTGGCAGGTCGTGGTCAAGAGCGTGGCCGCAAACGGCCCGGGTGCGCTCGCGGGTATCAAGGCCGGCGACGTCGTGACGAGCATCAACGGCATCGACATGCGGGGCTTCGGCTCGATGAACCTGTGGCGCCTGCTGAGCGCGCCGCCCGGGACCACACTCGCATTCACGCTCGCGCGCGGCGTCACCGTCAACATCACGCTGACGAAGCGGCCGTAGGTCGCGGGCAACACCGAAGCGCCTCGCGGATCAGCTCCTCGAGCGGTGGGTCATGTCCGATCCGCGCGATCGCCTCGTCGACGGCTGCACGCGCGATGGTCGGCTTCCAGCCCAAGCCGACGAGCGCATCGCGCGCTTGTGTTCGCGTTGCGGCGACCTCGAATGTTCGTCCCACGTGGGACGGCTCGTTCGGTCGCTTCACATCGTTGCCGACCACCTCGAGCGTGCCGCGGTGCACGCCGCGATGACACGCCGAGCACTTCAGGCCCAAGTTCGTATGATCGTGACTGCCACCTTCGGACCGAGGCGTCCGGTGGTGGATCTCGAGGCCGCGCGCGGAGCGGCATCCCGGCGTCGTGCACCGCCCGCCGTCGCGGTGATAGACGTAGCGCACGACACTCGGCGGGATGTCCTGCGTCGCGCGCACCGGAACGTCGTCGGTGGTCGAGCCGATGTACTGCGCGTCGCAACGCGCGCGCTCGACGGTCGCGGCATCGATCGGCACCTGCACGCCCGAGCCTTCTTGCCAGCCCTGCTCGCACTGCTTGCAGATCGTCATCATGATCTGAAACTTCGCGCGGCCGTGTCGCTCGACATCGTCGCGGGCGAGCACCGCTTCGCAGAACGCCTCGACGAGTGCGTTGTCGTCGAGCCGGCCGTCACGTTCGTCCGCGAGCGTCGCCTGCGTCTGACGGAGCCGCGCGTAGATCTCGGGTGAGAGGCGGAAACGAACGTCGTGCAGGCGCAGCTCCGGGTTCGCCGGCTCGTCGGGATGATCGCCCGGCGCGTGTCCCGCGACGAGCTCTTCGATCTGGCGCACATTCTTGCCGAGCGCGCGGTCGCGCCATGCATCCTCCGTCGACGGCGTCGCGACGCGCGTGAGCTCTCGGACCGCCGAGAAGTTCAGCTGCCCCGCGTCGAGCGCGTCTTCGAGGAGCGGCAACGACGCGAGCGCGCGCGCGACGCGCAAGCGCTCCATCGCCGCGTGCGGCGCATACCCGAGCACGCGTTCGAGGTAATCGATCGCGGAGACCATGCCGAGCTCCCGCCAGATCTGGAGGCGCTCGGCTTCTCGCAAGCACCTCGCTTCTTCGGCATCGAGCGCGGCGCGCCGCTGCGCCAGGTTTCGCAAACGTTGATCCACTTCACGCCAATCGTCGACACCGGATGCGATCACGACACTCTCCTTGCAAGCTTGCCTCGCTTCTACCACCGAGATTTTCGAAGCCAGGAGCTGCGTCGTGCGCGACGATCGACATCACCGATGATCGAAAACGCGCATGGCTCGCGAAACGCGCGCAGCGCAAAGGAGATCAAATCCTCGACGAGAAAAGCGCACGAATGACGATCGCGATGCAGATGCTGGTTCCAAATGTGTCAAGCGACTTGTTTCGATTTCTGCTTTGCAAACGATCGCTGCCGAGAGCTCCTCTTCGTCGATGGCTCGCGCGACGCAATGCCTGTGAGCGGCGGCGAAAAGCCCTGTGAGCTGGCGCGACCCGCACGTCGGGCTCGATCGGCGCCAGGTCACAGGGCGGGCCGCCGGTCACAGGCCGCATGCGTTCTCACGATCGTTCGCCCCGGATCTCCGAAATCAAAACCAAAAAAATTTCCGGAAACGGAGCGCCGCGAGCGAGGGCAATGCCTGTGAGCGGCGGCGAAAAGCCCTGTGAGCTGGCGCGACCCCGCACATCGAGCACGTTCGGCGCCAGGTCACAGGGCGGGCCGCCGGTCACAGGCAGCCACGCGCTCTGCACCGACGTCTCGCTACGCGGTCGCCCGACACTGCGATCCCACGTGGGGCGCGCGCAGCGTCGGGAGAGCGATCGTCGACCGAAAACACCCGCGGTCTGTCCAGCGACTTGTTGTTGGCTTCTTCGTCCCACGTGGGACTGCGAGCACATGCTGACGGCGTGCGTCTCGACGAACGGCTACGCGCTGAGATCCGCGCGGCGGTGCTGGAGCGTCTAGCGCGTCTCGCATCCAGCAAACCATGATTCGCGCCGATCAGCGCGTCCACGGAATGTCGGCGACCGCGATCTCGATCCCGCTCAGCTTCGTCGGCCGAAGCACGTCACCATCGCGCAGCGTCTCGATCTGCCGATAGCCATCGGCCGTCGGCCGCGTGTGCACGTGTACTGCGAGCGCAGCGCCCGAGATGTCCACGATCCAGTACTCGGGCACGCGCGACTCGCCGTAGATCGGCGCCTTGAGCTGGCGATCCTTCTTGATCGACGACTCGGAGACTTCGATCAGCAGCAGCGCCGCATCGGGATGCTCGAAATTTCCAGGCGCGCGACGCGAGACCGAGACGTCGGGCTCGGGCTCCGAGTCCTCGGTCGCGGCATACGGTGAGTGCGCGCGGACGTCGAACGACTCGTCGAGGAGACGGACCAGTCGCTGTACGAGCCACGACGTGATCGCGGAGTGTGGTCCGCCCTGCGGGCTCATCGTTATGAGCATTCCGCGGAGCAGCTCCACGCGTTCGTCCTCGAACACACCGAGGTCGACCAGCTTGTCGTACTCGCGACGCGACAGCTTACGAATGCCGTCGGGCGCGAGAATGTTCGGATCGAACATGGGTTGCAGCATAGCATCGCGACTGCCTTTCTCGACGGAGAGGCTTAGCGACGTCCGTGCCACAACGAAGCACGCGAATTCTCAGGCGGTGCGTACGCAATCGTCCGAACTTCGGTCGGACGCGTCCGAACCTCGGACTACTCGACGGCGAACATCGCCGACACGAGCACGTCGTTCGCGCCATCGGGCGCGATGTACACGTGCTCGAAGTCGTACCAGCCGCCCGTCGCGCCGAGGTCGATCTTGTCGAGCTGCTTACCTGTCTGCGCGTCGTAGCTGACGATACCGAAGCGGTGCTTCGTGCGATCGACCCACGCATCGATCACGGCCTTCGTCGTCACCGTCGGATTGCCGACCGACGACGTCGCTTGCGTCCAGCGCACCGCACCCGTGGTGCGATCGATCGCGATCAGATCCGCATTCGTCTTGAGGTGAAGGTCGCCGTTCGACGGGCGGCACACGTTCTGGATCGATCGGCCGCGGATGGCCGTGGTGCCGAGCGTCTTGCCCGTGCGCACGTCGAGGATGTCGAGGTTGCCGGCGCGCTCGACGGCGATCATCGAATCGACGAGCTCGGCGCCGAAGCTCGAGTCCATCGAGCGCCGCCACGCGACGCGACCGGTCGTGTGATCGAATGCAGCGATCGTGTCGGCGAAGCCTGGCGCTGCGCCGGATTTGGCGGAGAAGCCGACGACGACATGCGAGCTCCCGACGCCGACGACCCACGAGAGGCCATCGCGACGGCCGAGCGAGTGGCGGAAGATCTGGTTGCGCGCGGAGATGAGCAGCGCGCCCGCGTCGACCTCGACCGAGGCCGGGAGGTTCGTCACGCGACCGGGACATTGCTGAGCCGGCAGGCGCTTGGTGGTGGAGGTAACGCGGCGGTTCGCGAGCTCGACCCGAAAACCTTGGGCATCACCCACGGTTGGGAGCGCGACGACGGCCAGTGCAAGAGTCACGAGCCAGCGGCGCATGGTGACTGCGCACGTAAGCACCAATGAGGTGGGTCGCAACCTGCCCTATCGGTCGGGACAGCCGTCGGTATCAGCGCGGCCGTTGTAGGTCTCGGGCTCGAACGGACATTTGTCGGTCGCATCGGTGATGCGGTCACGATCGTTGTCGGGGTCGGGGCAGCCGTCGTCGTCTTCGAAGCCGTCGCGATCTTCGGGGTCGTTCGGACAGAGGTCGTCGACGTCGAGGATGCCGTCGGCATCGTTGTCGGGATCGGGGCAGCCGTCGTGATCCTGAAACTGATCGAAGTCTTCGGGATCGTCGGGGCACTTGTCGGTCGCGTCGAGCTGGCCGTCGCCGTCGCGATCTTGCGTGTCGCCCTCGGGGCAGCCGTCTTCGTCCCGGTGGCCGTCGCGATCCTCGACGACGTTCGGGCAGCGATCATCCATGTCGAGCACGCCGTCGCGATCATTGTCGGGCTCGGGGCAGCCGTCTTCGTCCTGGAACGCGTCGAAGTCCTCCGGAGCATCAGGGCACTTGTCGACATCGACACCATCACCGTCGCGATCGCCGGTCGACAACAAACGCGACGACGTACCACCGCGATAACACGCGGCGGCGAGCAGCAGCGCGAGGAGAGCGACCCTCATGTGCGGGGAGTGTGACACGCTGATCTGCAGTGCTCACGATCATCGTCGTCGCGCTGATCGTGGCGCTGTTTGCCGTCGCGCTGCTGGTGATCCGGCAGAAGCCGGCAGTCGAGGTCGTCACGCCGCTCGAAGGCGTCGAGACGAAGCCCGGCGAGGTCCCGCGCGGGCCCCCGCTGCCGGTCGTGCTCGTGCATGGTTTGTTCGGGTTCGATCGCATCGGCATCCCCGGCGCGCGCTTCGATTACTTCCGCGGCATCGTGAAGCACCTCGATGCGCTCGGCTGCCACGCACACGCGGTGCGGTTGCCGCCGTATGCATCGGTGCCGGCGCGCGCGATGAAGCTCGTGGAGGCGATCGAAGCGCTGCCGCACGAGCGCGTCGATCTCGTCGCGCACAGCTTGGGCGGCCTCGACGCGCGCTACGCGCTGGCGCACCTCGGGCTGGACAAGCACGTGCGTTCGCTCGTCACGATCGGGACGCCTCATCACGGCTCGCCGATCGCAGACATGGTGCTGCAAGGTCCGATCGGGTGGGCGCACAAGCTCCTTCGTCTCATCGGCTTGCCGGTCGAAGCGGTGGACTGGCTGTCGACGGAAGCGCTCGCGCGGTTCAATCGCGAGGTGCCCGACGCGCCGGGCGTGCGCTACGCGTGTGTCGTCGGCGGCATGCATCGCGCGGACTCGATCGTCCCGCTGCCGCTGATCGCCGCGCACGCGTACCTGAAACACGTGAGCGGCACGAACGACGGCATCGTGCCGGTGTCGTCGCAGTACTGGGGCGAAGTGCTCGCCGAGATCGAAGCGGATCACTTCTCGCAGATCGGCTGGCGCGTCTCGGTGCGCCGCACGTTCGATGCGCTCGGTCTGTACGCGTTCATCGTCGCGCGGCTCGGCGATGGCCCACCGATCGTGTTCGGTCAGAGCCCCACGCCGAACGACGCGACGAACGCGACCGGATAGTTGCCGGCGACATCGTAGAGCGGCACCGAGAGGTTGCTCTCGAGATAGAACCGGCTGCTACGCGAACGCCCGAGCTCGACACCGACGGTGCTCTCGATCCGCGCGCCCGACGAATCACTCATCGTCATCTCCGTCGACGCATACGACAAGCCCATGCCGTAGTACACGGACGTGCGGGCATCCGGCGTCTTGTGCTTGAGCACTTGTCCGCGGAGCGCGGTCGTCATCGACGCGTCGCTGCCGGTGATCGACATGCCGAGGTCGAGCTTGTAGCGGTGACCATAGCGATAGCCGAACGCGAAACCTTTGCCGCCCTCGCTGTCGTGAACCCCGAGCCCGAACTGCGCGTACCACGTCCCGGGCTTGAGCTGCGCGGGCGGCTCGGCCTCGAACGCGGTGACCGCGGGCGTCTCGATCGCAGGCGCAGCGGCGGTGTAATCCTCGATCGGATCCAGGGCGGCGGCGGGCGGCGCGGGCGCGGGCGCCGAGGCTTCGATCAGCGTCTTGCCCATGCGGGCGTAGATCTCGAGCATCTCGTCGCGCACGGAGACCGTCAGCTTGCGGCGCGCGTGCGCATTCGCGAGTCGGACGTGCAGCGACTCGCCGTCGCGCTGATGCGAGACGGTGATCGTGTCCTGGCAGCCGGTCTCCACGATCAATTGATCGAGCCGCTCGAGCGCGCGCACGAGCAACAGGCGCGCTGCCGGACGCTCCGCTTCTGGCAGCTGGTCGAGCTCGGTGTCGATCGCGACGCACGTCGGAACGAGCTCGATCGTGGGCTCGGCAAACGCGGGTGAAGCGGCGAGGAGGACGGCAAGCGCGACGGTCTTCATGAATCCACAGTGCTCGGTCCGCGCGTGAGCTCGACAGCGCGTCCACGTGAAGCCCGCGTGATCTCGGGTAATCCGGCGGATCACGCTCGCTTCACGCGCAGGCCCAGGCGGCTTCACGCGGGGATTTGCCACCTTGGAGACATGAAGACGATCGCGATCCTCCTCGCCCTCACCAGCGGCTGCGTTGTGCTTCCGAAGACGAAGACCACGACGAGGGATCTCGGCACCGAGACCGGCCCGACCGAGCACGGTGCCGTCAACAACATCGACCTCAAGGCCGAGCTGCGCGACGCGACAATCGAGGTCACCGCGACCGCCGATCGCGCGTGCTCTCGCACCGTCTATCGTGTCGTCGAGACAACGAAGGAAAAGCACGCGAGGTATCGGGGCAACAGAGACGCGCGGCTCGGACTGTTCGCGCTCGCGCTCGCGCCGCTGACGATTCCGATCAGCGCGGTCGCGACGGGCCTCAGCGTGCTCGCGGACGGCGACGGCGACACGACGCGCGCGCACGCGAACATCGGCACCGAGAAGTTCGCGTGCAAGACGGTCGCGGCGCAGGCGACGCTCCTACTACGCATGCCGTCGGGCGCCACGTTCTCGGACATCACCGACGAGGAGGGCGTCTCGCGCATGCGGATTCCCGACACCGAGCCGTACACGGGCGTGATCGCCGTGTCGACCGGTCCCGCCACCACGGAGCTACGCTACACGCGCGCGATGCCCGCGATCACGGCGGTGCGCGAGACCGTGATGACGTGCAGCACGCTGCATCACGTGTCGGGCAAGCTCAAGGTCGAGCTCGGCATCGGCGACGATGGCCGGCCCACGCGCATCGGCGTCGACGCAGGCGATGGCCTGTTCGCGAAGTGCATGAACGACGGCCTCGCGAACATGAAGTTCGGCGAAGCGCACCGCGGTGTGAAGCTCGTGCTGCCGTTCGAGCTGCCGGGTTAGCGGCGGACCCAGCGATCGATCGCGGCCTGCGACGCGAGCTCTCGCGTACGCGCCGGATTGCGCGCCAGCTCGAGCCCGATCAAGCGCTCCATCTGCTCGCGATCATCGCGACACATCACGAGCAATTGCCTCTCGGCGGGGGACGGCTTCTTGAACCAGTTCGCGAACGGGAGCTTCATGACGCGGGCGGTCTATACAGCTCGCAGGCAACGCTTGGCCAGGGGTCACGGTCAGATCCGTGGGTCGTCCGTCGATCCATCCACGGCAGCACAGAGGTCAACGCCCTCCGACCTCTGTGCGCCGTGGCCGCACCAAGCAACGGCCGCCGTCGGAGCTGGGTCACAATGTCGTGCGTGGTCTCGTCGTGGCGGTTGTCGGGTCGGTGCTGGTGCACGCGCTGGCGTTTGCCGTCTACGCCGCCCGTGACATCGAGCTGCCCACGGTCGCGGCCGTGCCCTCGCCGCCTCCGCCTGTCGTCCGGCCGACCGAGCCGCCGGTGCTCGAGGTCGTGTTTCTCGACGACGACACGCGCAGCAGCGGCGGCGAACCGGTCGCTGCCGCATCCCAGGCCACGACGGTCAAGCGCGGCCGGATCACGCGACACGGCGGGACCCAGGCGCCGGGCACGGAGACGCCATCGGGAGGAGCTACGCCCGGACCCGGCCGCTCGCCGTACATGACCATGCGCAAGCCGGGCTCCGAGGGCATGAAGGGCCCGTCGGCCGACTTCCTCGCGGACTTCATGAACCGCAGCAAGCCACTGCCGCCGCCGCCCGACATCCCCGGCGAGCGACTGCAGAATCAGATCGCCGACGTGCGTGCGCGGCTGAGGCGCGCCGGCCGCTACAGCCCCGACGAGCTGGCCGCGCTGCGCGCCGAGCTGGTCGCGCTCAACGAGGAGCTCGCGAACGAGGAGCTCAAACCCGCGGGTGGCGGCACGTACAAGACCGAGAAGGAGACGTTCCGCGCGAAGGTCAACGCGGACGGCTCCGTGAAGATCGAGGATAAACCGGCTGACCTGCAGGATCGGATCGCGAAGAGCTACGGCATTGACTCGTACGCCGCGAACAAGCTGCGCTACCTCGATCGCACGCGCGATCAGCGCGTCGCGATCGGCAAGCGCTATCGCGAGCAAGAGCTGAAGAAGTCCGTCATCTACATGCAGCAGCACATCGCGCGCCTGCACGCGATGACGAGCGACGTTGCGAAGCGCAAGCAGGGCTTGTTCGATTTGTGGGACGAATGCGCGGAGACCGGCACGCCCGAAGAGATCGCAGGTGGCGAGGAAGCGCGTGCGTTCGTGATGGCGCACATCCGCGGGACGGTGACGTATACGCCCGAGGAGCTGCGCAAGCTCGACGCGCAGCGGCAGTCGAAGCAACCGTTCGCGCCCTGACCGTTGCCCGTTCCGCCGGTGCGTGTAAGCCTTCCTCCATGTGGCGAGTCGCGCTGCTCTTCGTGGTCGCATGCAAGCCAGCCGGCGTGAAGAACGCCGATCAGCTGTGCGCGAAGGCGACGGCGATGTACGCGAAGTGCGAACAGCAAGAGGGCGTGCACCCGCAGGAGTGGGAGCTCGTGCTCGATCGCTGGCGCGGCCTGTGTCGCGCCGTGATGACGGGCGAGACCAAGCAGCTCCTGCCCGACGGTCTGCAGATGTACCAGGAGATGTCCGACGAGATCCGCACGCTGCTGAGAACGCAGGCGGAGTGCACGTCGAAATCGACGACGTGCCTCGAGTACCGCACCTGCGAGCAGCGCTAGCGAAACGCGCGTGGTAGCCAGAGCAGCCACGCGATGCAGCCGGGCAGGACGAGCGCACCGATGACGGTCGTCGCGACTTCGTAGCCCGCGTAGATCTCGACCGAGTACCCGACGAGCGGGCCCATCGCGATCAGCGCGAGTGACTGTGCGCCGGCCATGATGCCGCCTGCGAACGACACGCTCGCGGGCGGCACGCGCGACAGCAGATCGGCGGCGACGAACGTGTAGATCGCGCCCGCGCCGACCATCGCCGTGCCGAGGATGACCATCGCCGTCCATGGCGTGGTCGCGAACGGCAACAGCGCGAGCGACGCGGCGAGCGGTACCGCGATCGAGAACAAGAGCCGCGGCGGCGTGCCCGGCGGCCGCTGCTGCCGCGATGCGAGATCACCGAACAGGATCGCGCCCGCGTCGAACATGAGCGGCGGGATCCACAGGTACTGCCCGACCTGCGCCTGCGTGACGCCGAACGTGGTGCCGAGAAACTTCGAGCCCCAGCCGAGCGAGAAGCCCGCGATCGGCGCGACGGCGAACACCGCGAGCAGCGCGCGCACCATCACCGGATGCGCGACGAGCTCGCGGAAGGTCGCGTGTGGTGCGCGGTCGGCGGCGACGGGCGCCTGATCCAGCTGCGCGCGAACCTCGGGGCTACGCGTGACCCAGAGCCAGATCGGCACCCACACCAACCCGGCGAGCGCGGTGCCGACGAACGCGAGGCGCCATCCTGCGAGTGCGAACAGCGCACTCGCGAGCAGCGGCGCGATCATGCCGCCGATCGACGAGCCGGTGAACAGCACACCGAAGCCGCGCTCGCGCTCGCTCGCCGGCAGCACGCGCTGCACGGTCTGCGCGGCGCCGGGAAAGCTCGGCCCTTCCGCGATTCCGAGCGCGAGCCGCAGCACGAACAGCACGGCGAAGCCCGGGACCACGGCGTGCAGCGCCGCGACCGCGGTCCACACGAGCACGGACCACACGAGCCCGCGCCGAGCGCCGACGCGATCGATCCACCAACCAGCGAGCGGCGTCGCGATGAGGTACGCGATGTTGAACGCCGACGTCAGCCAGCCATACGCGGTCTCCGAGATCCCCAGGTCTTTCGTGACGGAGAGCGCGAGCACGGAGAACGTCGTGCGGTCGATGTAGCTCACCGTCATGGTGAACGTCGCGGCAAGCGCGACCGACCAAGCCATCCGGCGAGAGAGCACGCGCGACGATACTACTGCGTCACCTTCGGACTACTACGTGGCGGGTGGGTTGAGCATTTCCATGACCATCAGGTACGTGGCGGGCTTGACCAGGTGGGCGTCGAAGCCTGCCTCGACGGCGCGCTTGCGGTCGTCGTCTTGGCCGTAGCCCGTGACCGCGATGAGCCGGATCCGACTGTCGAGCGCGAGGGTGCGAAGCTGGCGAGCGACCTCGTAGCCGTCCATGACGGGCAGTCCGATGTCGAGCAAGGCGACCTCGGGGTTGAACGTCCTCGCCAGGTCCAGCGCCGTGGGTCCGTCGTAGGCCACGCGTATGACGTGGCCACCCCGGGCGAGCGCATCGCCGAGCACGTCCGCGGCATCCTTGTTGTCGTCGACGATCAGCACGCGTCGGACCTCGGCGGCGACACGCTTCAACGTGCCTGGAGGCTGCGAGCGACGCAGTTTGCGGCGACGACCGGGAGGCAGTCGGATCTCGAACTCGCTGCCTTGTCCAGCACCGGCGCTGCGCACACCGACGGAGCCGCCGTGGAGCTCGACCATGCTGCGCACGATGGCGAGCCCGAGGCCGAGGCCACCCTCGGTCCGCGCGCTCGATCGCTGGCCCTGCACGAACGAGTCGAAGACTTGCGGCAGGAGCGCGGCGGAGATGCCGACGCCACTGTCCTTCACCGTCATGACGATGCGGGCGTCGGGATCCTCGCTCTCCTTGCGCACGACCAGAGCGATCTGACCGCCGGGCTCGGTGAACTTGGCAGCGTTGGTCAAGAGATTCGTCAGGACCTGGCACATCCGGGTCTCGTCGGCGTCGATGATCAGCCCCGATGACACCTCGACGGACAGGCGATGGCGTCGCTCCTCGATGAGCGGTGTGGCCAGCTCGACGGCGCGAGACACCAGGTGGGCAACCTCGAGCGCGTTGCGATCGAGCTTGACCTTTCCCTGCGTGATGCGTGACACGTCGAAGAGATCGGCGATGAGCCGCACCATGTGGTGGACCTGTCGCTCGATGATCTCCCGCTCGCGCTTCATGGTCTCCTCCGACTGGAGCCTCATCAGCTCGAGCGAGGTCATGATCGGCGCGAGCGGGTTGCGCAGCTCGTGCCCGAGCATGGCGAGGAACTCGTCCTTGGCACGATTCGCGGCCTGCGCGGCCTCGAGGAGCTCGAGCCGCTCCTGGGCGATGCGCTTGCTCTCCGTGACGTCCACGAAGGAGAGCACACAGCCAAGTGCGGTGTTGTCGGACGCGAGGATGGGTCCCGCCGACACGAGCAGTGCGAGATCTCCCAGCGTCACCTCCATGCCGCTGGTCACCTTGCCGCTCAACGCCGATGCGACGATCGCGTGAGCTACGTCCGCGCCATCGGCGGTGCGAAGCTGGACCACGTCGGCGAAGCGGCCGAGCAGGAGATTCTTGCCGGCGATCCGGCACGCCGCCTGGCTGGTGCGCACCACTCGCCCGACTGGGTCACAGACGACGAGCCCCTCGGTCGCCTGATCGACGATGAGCGATGTGAGCCCCTCGGCGGCGACGATCGCCTGGCTGCGCTTTTGCTGGGACAGATCGGTGGCGACGACGTACGTGAGCCGCACGTCGGCGTCCCAGCTCGCCGAGGCCGACAGATAGACCGGAACGCGCCTGCCATCCGCCGCCAGGAGCTCGACCTCGGCGCTCTCTGGTTTGCGTTGTGAGGACTGCAGCAGCGCGTCGAGCATGGCCCGTCGGCTATCCGGAACCAGGAGCTGAACCTGCGAGCCGATCAACCGTCCGAGCGGGACCTTTGCAAGCTCGGCGAAACGCGCGTTCGCGTAAACGATCATGCCGAGATCATCGAGGAGCAGCGCGCCCTCGTTCATGGTCTCGACGAGCTGACGGTATCGCTGATCGCTCCCCGGCAACGTGAAGACCTGAGGGCCCTGCTGTCCCTCGACGACCAGATCCACGTGGCCCATGCGAATGGCAGAGATGGTCGCCTCGGCATCGCGCAGGCGTTCGCGGAGCTCGGCGTTGGAGGCTCGGAGCCGAGCAAATGCTTCGGGCGTGCCGCCCTTGGCGGAGCGAGCGCGGGGTTTGGAAGGTTTGCGCGCCACTATTTTTGCTTGAGATCGAGGCCGAACAGCACCACGTCCTGTTGTGACAGATCACCGATGAAGCGACGCAGCGGCACAGGGAGCGCGCGGATCAGCGTTGGCACCGCGAGGATCTGGTGGTCCTTGGCCAGTGCGGGTTGCTGGAAGATGTCGATGACCTCGAGCTGGTAGCGACCGGCGAGGTGCTCGTCGCACAGCTTGCGGGCGTTCTGGATCGCACGCGTGGAGCGAACCGACGTGCCCGCGATGTAGAGGCGAAGTAGCATCGACGGTGGTGGCTTGGGACCGACGCGTTTGCGAGCGCGCCGGCGGGCGCGTGGCTTCACGATAGGACGCTTCTTCGCGGGCATTAATTCACTCCGCCTTCTTGCGTGGGGCGCTGCGAAGCAGGGAGGCCTGCGCGCCCGCTTCACTGAGTTGCCGCACTCGTTCGTGCGTCTCTCGGATCACCGCGCGGGTGTCCTCTTCGTCGGCGGCATGTTCGGCATGCAGTGCCTCGATCTGCGCAGCGAGCACCTTGCGCTTACGCTCGAGGTGCCGTTCGTGCCGATCGAGCTCGAGCTCCATGGCGACGGCGCTCGCGATTCGCTCGGTTTCGAGGTTGAGTCGCGCCGAGCCCGTGAGCACGCCCGATGGGCCCATCGCGATCGGGACGAGATCGATCCCGGTGGAGCTGATGATGAACTCGCGGATCTGGTTGGAGTGACCCATGCCGCGAGACTTCACCAGGGACAGACCGCGCGTGCGCTCTCCCGCGATCTCGATGTCGCGCACCTGGAACCACGAGTCGATGAGCGAGGAAATGCCGAGGGTCGTCTCCTCGAGCCCGTGGGCGCCGGTGAGCGAGGTCACGAGGGTGGTGATCTGCTTGCCCTTGAGGTAGTCGAACAGCCGCACCAACATCGACTTCACTTCGTGGCGATGCCCCACAGCCACGAGGCTAGAAACGGGATCGAGGATCACCGCACGCGGCTCGAAGGCCTCGACCGCCTGGTACATCCGGACGAGATGCATCTCGAGGCCATACACGGTCGGACGGCCCGCGTGGATCAGCAGCCGCTTCTTGGCCTGCCACTTTCCGAGGTCGAGTCCGATCGAGGCCATGTTGCGGACGATCTGTGCCCCGGGCTCCTCGAGCGCGAAGTACAGAACGCGCTCGCCACGTCGACACGAGGCGTCCGCGAACATCGCGGCGAGGCTGCTCTTGCCAGTGCCCGCGGTGCCGGACACGAGCACGCTCGAACCGCGGTAGTAGCCGCCACCGGCGAGCAGGCCATCGAGCGCCGCGACGCCGGTGGGCACTCGCTCGTCGGAGACCGCATAGTCGAGCCCGAGACTCGTCACGGGGAGCACGGAGAGGCCGTGCCGGTCGATGAGGAACGGGTACTCGTTGGTCCCGTGAGTCGAGCCGCGGTACTTGACGACGCGCAACCGCCGCGTGGTGATCTGATCGACAACCCGGTTGTCGAGGGCGATGACGCAGTCCGAGACGTACTCCTCGAGGCCGTAGCGGGTGAGCTCGCCGTCTCCCCGCTCACCCGTGATGACGGCGGTGACGCCCCGATCCTTGAGCCACCGGAACAGGCGGCGCAACTCGGCCCGCAGAAGGAGCTCGTTGTCGAAGCTCGAGAACAGCGCCTCTAGGGTGTCGAGCACCACGCGCTTCGCGCCGATCGAGTCGATAGCGTGTCCGAGCCGCACGAACAGGCCATCGAGGTCGTAATCGCCGGCGTGGTGGTGCTCGGCACGATCGAGGATGATCGAATCGACCGAGAGCAGCTTGCGCGCGATCAGATCCTCGAGATCGTAGCCGAGCGAGGCGACATTTTCGGCGAGCTCCCCGGCGGACTCCTCGAAGGCGATCACCACGCCGGGCTCGCCGAACTGAATCGCGCCGTGGATGAGGAACTCCATCGCCAGCAGCGTCTTGCCGCAGCCCGCTCCTCCGCAGACGAGCGTCGTACGGCCACGAGGTAACCCGCCCGCGGTGATCTGGTCGAGTCCGCTGATGCCGCTGAGTGCCTTCCTGATGCCCCGCGGCTTGCGCTTTTTTTTCTCGACGGAGCGAACCCGCAGTTTTTCGACCACGCGAGAACTCTACCGTGACTCGCGTGGGGTCGGGGCCGCCACACGGGGCAGGCGAAGGCTGAAGATGGTGCCGGTCTCGGGGGTAGAGCTCACCGTCAGCGTGCCCCCGTGGGCGATGGCGATCTGCGCGCTGATGTACATGCGCAACCCGACCCACGTATCGCTGGGGTCGGTGACGCGACGCAGCCGAGGTTCGAACATCTTGGCGAGCACCGCGGGTGGGATCGGTTCGCCGCCGTTACGAACCGTGACCAGCACCTCCGGCCCGTCGTCCTTGGCGACCACCTCGACCTTGCCTCCCGAACGGTGTTTGATCGCGTTGCTGATCAAGTTGACGAGCGCCTGGTCGATACGCTGGGGGTCCCACGTACCGCGCAGATCTCCGGAGCTGGTGAACGTCGCCACCGGAGCGCCGTCCGCCTCCCGCGCATCGACGTTCGCGACCACCTCACGACCCAGACGCTCCAGGTCGAGCTCCACCGGGTTGATCGTGATCGCCTCGCCGAAGCGGGTCTTCGTGAGATCGATGAGATCCGCGACCATGCGGGTCATTCGCGCCGCGTTGGTGGCGATCCGGGTGACCATGCGTTGCTGTCCATCATCGAGCTCGTCCGCCTCGAGCATGCTCGACGACGCCATGACGATCGTGGACAGCGGGGTGCGCAGGTCGTGTCCGAGGACACCCAATGCCTGGTCGCGAAACGCCTCGGTCGTCTCCGTGAAGCAGCGCACCGCCTCGGCGAGCGCCTCGTCGATGGCCTCGTTGAAACGGGTCACGCCTTTGGGGTCGATTCCCTGGTTCTCCCAGAGGCGCAGCACGCTCGCGCGTAGTGCCCGATACTCGGCCACCATGTGGGTGAGTGTGAAGCCGTTGTCGATGCGCAGGATCGCATGAATCTTGCCGATCTCTTCCAGCGGTCCTGACTCACCGTGCCCCTTCGACTTGGCCGCCTGGCTGCTGGCGCTCTGGTGGGACCCCATATCCGCGACGATGGCGGTGAGGATCTCGTTCGCATGGTCGCGCAGCTCGTGCCCGGTCATCGGCTTACCGGGTGGACAGACGGAGCGGGCGAAGGTCTCCCATTCCTTCACGATCTCCACGCGCTCTTGGTCGATGAACGCAGCCAGGCGGAGGTGCTTCATGTGACGGCCGCCGCGGCCGCGAGGGCATCGAGCATCGTAGTTCTCTAAAGCACCTGTCGTGCCGGATTCAAGCGCAACTGAGAGGAAGGAACGTCTTCCGAACGCGGGCGTACTGGCCCGATCGCGGGCGAATTCGCCCATGCGCGAATTCTACTTACGATCGCGCGAGAGCTGCGGCCGCAGACCCGTCCGCGTCACCATGCGATGCATGTACACGCGATCGACGCCTGCGAGAGCTGCTGACGCACTGACGTTTCCACCGGTGCGCTCGAGGAGATCCGCGACGTACGTGCGCTCGAAGTAGCGGACCCAGCGCTCCCGCGCTTCGCGCAACGGGAGGTTCGTGTCGACGAGCGGCTCGGTCGGCGCGGTCGCCGTGTCACCCGCGAGTGCGTGCTCGACGTAAGCGCGCAGCTCGCGAACGTTGCCGGGCCACGGCGCGGCGCGCAGCTGTTCGAGTGATTCGGCGGACTGCAGCTCCGCCGACGCGCGCGAGACGTCCGCCCCGACGAACCGCGCGACGAGCAGCGGGATGTCCTCGGGGTGCTCGCGGAGCGGCGGCATCCGGATGCGGGACGCGGCGAGGAGCTCGTAGAGATCCGGCAGGAAGCGATCCGTGTTGACGTCGACGCGCAGGTTGCGGCGGGAGAGCGCGATGATGCGAACGTCGGCGGGATGTGGCGCGTCGAGACGCCGCACGGCGCGATCTTCGACGGCACGGACGAGCGTGCGTTGCGTGTTGCGCGCGAGGTTGCCGACTTCGTCGAGGACGAGCGTGCCACCGTGGCAGCGTTCGAGCGCGCCCGCGTGGGTGGCGCGACCGAACAGGAGCGTCTCGAGCTCGAGCGCGGGCATGTTGCAGTCGATCACGTCGAGTGGCGCGTCGCGCCGGGCGGAGCAGTCTTGCAGTGCGGCGGCGGCGAGATCTTTGCCCGTGCCACGCTCGCCTTCCACGAGGACGTGTGTCGCCCGAAGCGATGCCTGGTGCAGGCGCTCGAACGTCATCCGCATCAGCGGCGAGGCACCGACGAGATCGCCGAACTGTTCTTGCGGCGCGAGCGCGAGAGGCACGGCATCGCCGAGTAGATCGATGCGCAGCTCGGTCTGACCGATGGACAGGATTGTCGGACCGCGGAGGCGCGCGGACTCGAGCTCGACGCCGTCGAGGAGCGTCTTGTTCTTGCTGCCGAGATCGCGCAGGTGGACGGCGTCACCTTCGATCACGAGCTCGAGATGGAAGCGCGAGATGGTCTTGTCGGTGAGAGCCAGGTCTGCCGATCTGTGCGTGCCGATCACGAGTCGTTCGGATGAACCGCGCAGCTGCACGCCCGCGTCGGGGCCGGTCACGACCTCGACGCGCACCGAGCGAATCGTCGGCGGCGCGCTCGATGGGAGTGCTGTGGTGGGCGTGGATAGATCGTTTGTCATGGCCTACTCCGCAGGGGCACCAGCAAGCGCGCGAGCTTCTCGGGTGCACGGACCGCTTGTGCGGCCAGCTCGCGATCGGCGCGCTCGACGAGGTTCGCGTCATCGAGCAGCTCGCCTCGACGGCGGCGCGCCGCGGATGCGAACGCAGACATGTCGGCCGTCGACGACGCCTCGACGGCGATGGCGAGTAAACGAGCAGCCTCGGCGCGATCGGTCGCGGCACCCGCTCGCAGCAGCGCGGTGAATGCACTCGCCCACGGGTTTCTGTACTTCGCGAGAGCGCGCAGCTGCGGTGCGACGTCTTTGCCCGTCGCGAGCGCAGCACGCGCGCGAAGGTGGTGCGACTCGATCGCGACCGACTGACAGATCAACAGGCGCGACTGTTCGAGCATCGGCCAGATCGCTTCGATGCGCGCATGTGCGGCGCTCGCGTCGCCGTCGTAGAGCTCGAAGCTCGCATGCGCGAGGAGGCCGTAGTAGTGCTGCAAGTGAAAGCCACCGGGCGACCACTCCGCGATCGCGTGATCGACCTCGACGCGCCCTTGCTGGGTGCGGTCCGCAACCGCCCACGCGAGTGCAGGCAAGCCGGTTCCGAAGTTCGCGCCGTCGAAGCGATTGCCGCGTAGCCGCGCCTGCTCGACGGCGGCGTCCACGCGTGACGACAGCTCGCGCAATTCGCCGAGGTAGAACAGCGACCACATCGAGAGCGCCTCCACACTGCCCGACTCCCACAGCCGCGCCGTGCAGTCGTCGCGCAGGCGGCGGCTGCCTTCTTCTGCGAGCTCCGCCGCGCGACGGAAGTGGCCGAGCTGATATTCGGCGAGCCCGCGCGCCGCAGCGAGCCACGCCGGGAGCTCGGGATCATCGATCTCGCCGATCAGTGCCGACGCGCGCGCGAGCACGGCTTCGGTACGCTCGCGCGTGCGATCGCCTTGGGCCGCGAGGAACATCACCTCTGCGGTCAGTGCGCGAGCCACGCGCGTACGTTCGCCGAGCGCGAGCGCGAGCAGCGCCTGGCGGGTCGCGAAGTCCGCACCGACGACGAGGTCGACCATCCCGAGGCTCGTGGCGGCGGTCCACAAGACGTCGAGACGTGCGAGCTCGTACGGCGAGACGCGTGTCGGATCGCGCGGCTCGAAGCGCAGGCCGCGCAGCCGCAATTTCGTGCGATGCCACACGAGCGAGGCGACCGCTCGGCGCGGCGACTGCGGACGACTTCCGCCGACGTCCGCGAGCACTTCGTCGAGGACTCGCAAGCCGCTCTCGATCTGCCCGGTGCGCAGATACTGACTCGCGGCGCGGCGGCGAAGCTCCGTTGCCTCCGCGGCGGGCGCACCCTGCGCGGCCGCGAGATAGGTCTCGGCCGCATCACCGCCCTGCCCTGCGTTCGCGAGCGCATCGCCGAGCAGCGTGCGGATCGAGCGCGTCTGTGCGACGTCCAGAGCGCAGAGCCGCAGCGCGGTGCGATACAGATGCGCCGCGCGATCGAACGCGAGTGCACGGCTTGCTTGATCCGCGGCGGCGAGGGCGTGTTCGCCGGCACGCGGCAGATCACCGGCGCCTTCGCAGTGCACGACGAGCGCCTCGAGATCGATGTCGGACTGGCGGGCGAGCGCATCGGCGAGCCGCGTGTGCAGCTCTCGACGCCGGGGCTCCGACAGCGCGGCGCACACGGCCTCGCGAATGCGATCGTGATAGCACTCGAACTCGGCGTCGGGCGTGACGCGTACGAGGTGATCTGCGACGAGGCGCGAGAGATCGCGCTCGAGCTGATCGCTGGCCGAGTGACTCGCGGAGAGCAGGACCTCGCGTGCGACCGGCTTCGCCGCATGCGCGACGAGCTCGAGCGTCACGCGCTCGCTGCGCGACAGATCGTCGAGGCGGCCTGCGACCGTGCGCTCCAGCGACGGCATCGACACCCGGGTCAGCGCGAGCTCGTGCAACAGAAACGGCACACCGCCGGACTCCGCCGCGATCGCGTCGCCGCGCTGCGGATCGCCGGTGAGCGTCGTTGCGAGACGGCGCGCGTCGTCGGGCGCGAGCGGTTCGAGCGTCACTTCGATCGGTGCGAGCGTCGCGGCGAGGCGTTGCCGCCGATGACGCAACGCACGCAGCAGCGGCGCGCGATCCTCGTCCTCGGCGCGGTATGCGAGCACGAGCAGGACGGCCGGCGGATCGGGCGGCATCATGAGGCCTTCGAGGATCGGGGCGCTATCGACATCGCCCCACTGGACGTCGTCGATCACCATCACCACGGGCCGCTGCTCGGCGATCCGCGCGATCAATTCACGCAGCGCGATGAACGCACGCCGCCGCAGCTCGTGGTGTTCGGGCGGCACGCCTCGCCGCCGCTTCGCACGCGCGACCCCTTCGATGCCTGCGAGCACGGGGAACACCTGCGCGAGCAGCAGGATGTCGCGCGGCAACACGATGTCGACGTCGGCGGGAGGCAACGCGCCGAGGTGGCGCGCGAGTGCGTCGACGAGACTGTCGAGCGCCTTGTAAGGGACCGACTCCTGCGGGTAGCAGCGGCCGGCCAAGACGATCGCATCGACCTCGCGCAGGAAGGATGCGAGCAGCGTCGACTTTCCGATGCCGCTTGTCCCGCGTACGTGCACGACGGCACCGTGGCCGCGTTCCGCATCGGCGAGCGCTTCGCGCAGTACGGCGAGCGCATCCTCGCGACCGACGAACATGGGCTCGTCGCGCGTATGCGGTGGCGGGATCCGATGTGCCACGTCGAGCCGGCGCAGCACCTCCGATGCCGGCGGTCGTGCCGCCGGATCGCGTCGCAGCAGCGCGTCGCAGAGCGCGGCGAGATCCGGCGGAGCGTCCGGTTTGCGGACGAGCACCGGCTGCGGATCGTATCGGCCCTTGTCGAACATGATCGCCTTGCTCGACCCCTGAAACGGCAACACGCCGGTCAAGAGCTCGTAGAGCACGACACCGACGGCGTACCAATCGCTCGCGGCCGTGGCCTCGCCGCTCGCTTGCTCGGGCGCGGCATACGCGGGTGTCCCGAGCCGGTCGGCACCTTCGCGTGCGATCAGGCCGAAGTCGGAGAGCACGACGCGCGGCTCGCGTGTGACCAGCACGTTCGACGGCTTGATGTCGCGATGCACGCGATCGGCCGCGTGCAGCGCGGCGACACCTTGCGCGAGCTGCGCCAGACATGCACGCAAGCGGTGCGTGTCGCCGCCGACGTACGAGCACAGATCCACGCAGCCATCGAGCAGCTCCATCGTGATGAACCACGTCGTGCCATCCGCGTGCAGCTCGTGCAGCGCGACGAGGTTCGGATGTGCGACGCCCGCGAGCGCACGAAGCTCGTGCTTGAAGCGCAACAGCGACGCCGGCGTCGCGCTCCGCATCACCTTGAGCGCGACCGGCATCGCGCGCTCGCGGTCATACGCTTCGTAGACGACGCCCATCGCACCCGCGCCGAGGCGCCGGCGGATCTCGAACCGCGCGGTGCCCGCAAAGGCGATGGGATCCGGCGCGATCACGAGCCCATCGTACGCGCCGCCGCGCTCGTCGACGAGAGTGACCGCAGCGTTCACTGTGGGGGTCCCCGTCGACAGGTGACGCCGGTCGTGTGCAGACGGCGAGATTCCGCCGCGTTGCGCGGCGAAAATCGCGGTCCATCCGTTGCAGAACGCCGCGGCACATGAGGGCAAACCTTCTCGCTCTATTCATTCTTCCTGCTTGCATCGTCGGTGAAGAACCGGCTCCCACCTTCGAAGACCCGGTCGGTCCCGATCAGCAGCGACTCGTCGACGACGAAGTCGGCGTCTCGCTCGTCGCACCGATGACCTGGTCCGCCGTCAAGGATCCGGTGCTGTTCGACACGCACGGCTTCTTCGTCCGTACCGACGATGCGAGCCCGCACTCGCATGCGGTCGCGCGCATCGCGCTCGCGTACAAGGCGAAGCCGGCCGACATCGAAGCGCTCGTTGCCGAGAAGCTCGCGCAGTATCCAGGCTCCGAGCGCATCGAGCTCACGCTCACGAACGGCCGCACCGCCATCGGCGTGACGAACCTGCCGGGCACCGATCCATACACGGCGGTGTTCACCGCGGACGGCGACCGTGTCTACGAGGTCGGCCTGTGGTCCGAGCACGAGGGCATGAACGATCGCGCCATGAGCCTCCTCTCGTCGCTGCGCTTCCAGAAACCGTCGCGCGCGATCGCCGACCTCAAGCTCGCACGTGCCGACGAGACGATCTTCGGCACGCCGCCTGCCGAGCTCGCGGAACAGTCCGCCGCCGCCATCGAGCGCCGCGGCCTGATGGCGGGCTCCGGTGCGGCCCTCCGCGCCGGGACCCGCGTCGAATTCACGGATCCGCCGACGACCGCCGACGCCGCGGGCTGCGGTTTCACCGCGCCCGCCTCGCTCTACTGGCAGCTCCAGTGGGACGAGACGAACACGTTCTATTCCGGCACCTACTACAACCTTCGTTCGCGCCCGGGGTGGTCCGCGCAGAGCGGCAACTACGGCAGCTGGTGGGGCACGAACTATCACGTCGGCCTTTGCTACGCCGGCCGCTTGAATCAGTACTACGCGAACGATTGGCCGGCGCAGCACTGGGCGAACGCGTACGCTGCGTTCTCGGGGTACGTCGAGTGGGCGGGCTGGGGCACGGATGGCTTCGCGACGCTGGGTCGCTACGTCGTCGTGCGCAACGGCAACTACCGTTCGCTGACCGCACACCTCACGGCGATCCGTGCGGGCGTCAGGTGGGGCGCGTGGATCGACGGCTACTGGGACATCATCGGCTGGGCCGGCGACACCGGCGGTCCGTGGGATCCGCACCTGCACGCACGCGTCGGGTGGGGCGAGTCGTTGACGTTCAACGGCCAGCCGTACGGCGGTCAGTCCGTCGCGCCGCTGCGGCTACGCTGCTTCGACTGCGATGACTACGACGTCGATGCGGCGGGCGCTGGCGGTTACTACACCGAGTTCTGGCACGGCCGCTGGATGCGCTACTAGCTCAGTCGATCGGCGTGAGCTTCTCGCCGTCCCAGGCGTAGCGCTTCCACTCGATGTGCAGCTCGAGCTCGAGCTCGAGCTCGAGCTCGGGGTCGATGTCGAACACGGCGCGCCCCGCGTCGATCTGCTCGTACGCCTTCTTCACCATGTCGAGATCGACGTCACCGACCCTCGCCTTCGCCGGCGCCTGGAGCTGCACGAAGAACTGGTCCTCGATCTTGAGCTCGCGCTCGGCGAGCCCCGTCTCCGCGTGGAGCTTGACGAAGAAGTCGTGCCGCGCCTGGACCTTGTCGTTCTGCGCCTTGTCGCGCACCTGCATCACCTCGCGGCCGCGGAACACCTCGACGACGAGGTAGTCGGCGACCTTTGCCTCGAAGGTCTGCTTGAACGCGAGCGTTTGCTTGGGCTCGATCTTCTCGATCGAGATGACGCGTTCGAGGTCGCCCGCGATGCAGCGAATCTGGAGGTCGACGAGCGTGACCGTGCGCAGGTTCGTGAGCTTGCCTTCGCACTTCACGCGCTTGAAGTTGTCGATCTTCTCGACGACGAGCTCGGAGATGTCGAGATCGAAGTCCGCCGGATCGAGGACCTTGAGATCGCCGATGCCCGCGTGTGCGCGGCCCCGCAGTGGCTCGCGACGCCAGCGATACGACGCGTGGCGGCCGTCCTCGAACAGCAACTCGGTGACGAGCTCCTGGTCACCGAACATGCTCGTGATCGACTTGTGGACCTCGCGCGCGCGATCGCGAAGCTTGCCGAGGTCGTTGCCGCCATCCTCGGCGAAGAACGCGCTGAGCGATGGCGCGTAGCCTTGACCGTCGAGGATCTGCCAGCGCGCGGTCGGATACTTCTCTGCGACGACGCGCCAGAACTCGGTCTCCTTCGCCGCGTAGCGCGCGGGGAGCGTGCGCGTCTGGATCTGCATCTGGCCCGCCTTGACGTCGAGCATGCAGACGTCGCTCTCGTGGGCGAGCCCGACGAAGTCGCCGTCGTAGTTCGCGGTGTTGTGACCGACGAGGCCCCAGAGCGTGTCGCCTTGCTGGCTGGTCCCGACGATCGACGTGCCGCCGATCATGAGCGGCAGCCGCGTCGCGGTGCCATTCGAGAGCAAGTAGGCGTGGTGTTCCTTGTTCGCGAACGCGCGCGCGATGACCGCGCCGGCCTGGTGGAGCAGCTTCCAGTCGCGGCGCTCGTCGAGCAGCTTCGTGACCTCGTTCGTGCGGAGCGACCGCATCATCACGGTGCGGTCGTCGACGAAGTAGATCAGGTCCTTGTCGGGCATCGCGGTGGCGGGCACATCGCGCTCCTCGCGCCTACCGGTCGCGATGTCGACCGCGTAGCCCTTGTCCGCGTGGCGGGCGAACACGCTGCGCGGCACCGCCGACAGAAGCATGTCCGCGTCCATCAAATGTGCGGGGCGCGGGCGATCGAGATCGAGGAGGTAGACCGAGGTCTTGCTATCGGCGCCGGCGAGGATCGAGAGGTTCGTGCGATCGATCGGCTCGACATCGCTGACGTCGAACCAGCTCGGCGTCAGCGACTGGAGGTAGCCATCGTCGCGGATGTGCACGAGCGTCCGGTACTCGTGCTTGACGATAGCGAGCGGATCGCCGGTCTTCGTGAAGTGCAGCGGCCCGAGGGCACGCCCGAGGACCACGGTCGTTCGCTTGGTGCCGTGGTCGTAACGAACGAGGCGATCGTAGGAGATGTCCGCGCCGTCGTAGTCGCGTGCCATCACGCGCTCGAACCAGTAGAGACCGTCGCCGTTTGGATCCGCGCGCAGCGTGTGGCGCGGCGCGTTCGGCAGCGCGAGACAGCCGTCGGGCCGGACCGCCGTGACGTCCGGCTCCTTCGCCTTGCACGCGGCCGCGAGCAGGACCAACCCGACCCAGAGATTTCGCACGCCGCAGCTTACTGCGATGCGGGCGCGGAGTTCTTCGGCGGGATCTTGCGTTGCGAGCGAATGTTGCCCTTGAGGACCGTGACGGGCACCGGCGGCGTCATCTCGTAGAGGAAGCCCCGGGTGTCGACCTTCGCGATGTGCGTCCCCTTGAAGCTCACGACGCGGCGATAGCCGACGGCGACGGTGCCCTTCGTCTCGTGGTCACGGTGGTGGAGAAGGAAGACCGCGAGGCGCACCGCGAGCTGGTTGTAGAGGCGGTGGCAGCCATGCGACGTGCCGTTGACGATCGAGGTGACCGACGCCGAGCCGTGTGTGCCGATGCCGTTGTCCCAGTACTTCTCGGTGCCGTCTTTCTGCTTCACGACGTTGTCGTGGACGAGCAGGACCATGCCGAACGCGGCGTGGGGTCCCGGTCCCATGATCGCCTTCTTCAGCGACCACGTCCCGTTGTAGTTGTTGACGACAAGATCTTTGTCGGGCGTCGACTTCGGTGGCAGCCACGTCGGCGCGGCATAGAGCTCGCGCCACACGCGCGGACCGACGTCGGACTCTTTCCATTTCTTGTGCACGAAGCCGCCCTCTGTCCGGACTTCGGACCAACCGCCGATCGTCGACGGCCACCGCACGAGCGGGCGCTTCGTCCCGTTGTCGTTGACCGAGAGCACCATCGAGGGACGCTGGCGAATGTTCCGCGGGATCGGTTGCTCGTCGTACCAGACGTCGCCGCGATGGAGCTCGGCAGAGAGATCCATGTGCGCCGAGTGGTATGCGGGCGGGGGCGGCAGCGCGAGCGCGACGCGCGTGCCTTGCTTGTGATGCGTGAGGAACGCGCGGACGTTCTCGTGCGACGTCCAGCCGAGATGTTTTGCGGCGGCTTCGACGGTCGGCGACACGAGGTCGGGCGACGCGTTCGGGAGCGGCGTCTCGCGGCCGCGTGCGGCGCGCATCGCGGCGGGGTCAAGCATGCGGCCGAGGATCGGCTTCGGGCCATCGGCGGCGGTGCCGTCCTCGATGATGCCGGTCGCATCGACGACGCGTTCGCGCAGGATGCGAAGCGCGAGGCGATAGTCGAGCTCGGTCGAATCGAGCTGCATCGCTTCGCGCGTCTCGGGATCGAGGCGCTCGTTCGGCATCAGGAAGTTGCGGCGCTGGTAGAGCTCCGCCGCATTTGCGTGGCGCCACGTCACCTGACCGTCGACGTCCTTCTCGTCGAGGAAGCCCTCGCACACGAGCTTGTTCTGCGCGGCGCGCAGGCCGGCGTCGAGGTCCGCGAGCTTCCTCCAGCGTGCGTAGTTCGCGGCGGTCGCCTTCACGGTCGCGAGCGCGGCGAGATCGGGGAGCTTGCGGCGCACGCGCTCGGCCTCGAGCTGCTTCTCGAGAAACACGCGCGCGTTCTGGTTCATCTTGATCAGCGGGCCGTGGTCCTGCGCGTACGGCTTCTCGAGCGCGAGGATCGGTTTCGGATCGATCTTCGCGTGACATGCGTGGCGCGCTTCGTCGTCCATGCGCTCGCGAACAATCGCGAGCGATGGCACGACGCCGTAGAGCTCCTTGAGCGCGTCCGTGCCGGCGAGCGGCTTGCCGTTCTCGTCCTTCTCGACGGCGAGCCGCAGATAGTCATCGCGAAAATCCGGCGCGGTGCCGTCAGGCCCCGGTGCGAACAAGCGCGGCGTCCACGCGTCGGAGAGATCGACGATCGTGAGCTTCTGCGCCTTGGCCTCGCTCGGGCACACGACGCCCTTCTCGACGCCGTTCTCGATCCTGATCGCAGCACCCGGGCAGGTTGCTTGCGTGAGCGTTTCGGTCGGTAGCAATTGCAGCTGCTCGCTGGATTTCGCCGTGGGCGTCGGCGACGACGTCGTGACGTTGCCTTTTCCCGAGGACCCGCATGCCGCAACCGCGATGAGGAACAACAACCACCGCATCCCTCCAGGATGCCTGGCTCCTCGAGAATGGCCAGAAAACTCGCGAGTGCGTCGCACGCGCACATATGGTGAGACGGCATTCGTCTTGAACGAGATCACGTCATGACACGAGCTGCCGCACTCCTCCTCCTCGTCGCCGCGTGCGGTCGTGACGCGGTGAGCGATGGCGAACAAGTCCGCGTGCTCACGCCGGTCAAGGCGCCGTGTGAGGGATGCACGCTCGATGTTCCGCCGAGCACCGATCCAGTCCCGCTCCTCGTCGTGATGCACGGCAATCGCGAGTCCGCAGGAGATGCGGCAAAGCGCTGGCGCGGCGCGGCGCTGGCGCGTGGCTGGGCGGTGCTCTCGCTGCAGTGCCCGCGTGCGCTCGGCTGCGACGACCAGGCTCGCTGGTACAAGTGGGCCGGTGAGCCGGAGTGGGTGTTCGATCAGATCCGTGCCGTCGGAGCGCAGCGGCAGCTCGACGCGGCGCGCATCTACCTCGCCGGCTGGTCGGGCGGCGCCAGCTATATAGGCATGATGGCGCCGGCCTGGCAGAGCCGCTTCGCCGCGGTCGTGTTCCATGGCGGCGGGCAGCCACCCTCGACGTCCGACTGCCCGCGCGAGCTGCCTGCGTATTTCCTCGTCGGGAACGAGAACCCCGCGCATCCCGCGGCGGTCCGTCTCCGCGATTACTGGAAGCGATGCGAGCAGGAGTACGAGTGGGATCTCCTCGACGGCGCCGGCCATCCGAAGGAAGACGCCGCGCTCGACGCGACCAAGGCGATGTCGATCCTCGAGTGGCTCGATCGGCGTTCGCGGCCACCGCTCGTCTCGACGCGCTAGCTTCCGCTCCGCCGTCGATACGCGCACGCCTGGCGCAAATCCGCTCGGTCACCGCGTGCTCGGGCCGCACGAATTTTTCGGGCGCTGCGAGGATGTCCACTAACCCCGCGCGCACTCACGCAAATACGCAGAGCGCCCGCGCTCGGATGTGGTGGCAGCCACATTGCATTTGTCTGCGCCATGCGCTGGGACAAAGGATATCGAAGCCCGAACGTTGACGATCGTCGCTCGCAGTCGCCGCGAGGCTTCGGCGGAGGTGGCGGTGGACTGCCCATCGGAAGCCTGCTCGCGATCGCGTCGCGCTTTGGATGGAAAGGCATCCTGATCGGCGTGGTGCTGGTCGGCGTCATGACCTACAGCGGCGTGTGCGGCGGCGGCGGCATGTCCTCGTGCCTCGGCGGCGGCGGCGGCGGTGCTCCCGCGAGCGCGCCGCAGACGAACAAGCCCTCGCCCGCCAATGACGAGACGGCGAACTTCATCGGCTTCGTGTTCGACGACGCGCAGAAGATGATGAGCGAGCAGCTCAAGAGCTACGAGACGACGAAGCTCGTGCTGTTCCGCAACCAGGTGAATTCGGCGTGCGGTTCGGCGTCTGCCGCGGTCGGCCCGTTCTATTGCCCGGTCGACCATCAGGTCTACATCGACCTCTCGTTTTACGACCAGCTTCGCGATCGGTTCGGCGCGCCCGGCGACTTCGCACAGGCGTACGTGATCGCGCACGAGGTCGGTCACCACGTGCAGAACATCAACGGTCTGCTCGGCAAGGGTGAAGTGCACCAGATCGAAGTCGAGCTGCAGGCCGACTGCCTCGCCGGTGCGTGGGCGCAGAGCGCGGAGAAGCGCCAGCTCCTCGAGGTCGGCGACATCGACGAAGCGCTCAACGCCGCGGCGCAGATCGGCGACGACACGATCCAGCGCAAGACGCAGGGTCGCGTGCAGCCGGAAACGTGGACGCACGGCTCGGCCGCGCAGCGTTCGGCGGCATTCAAGAAGGGCTATCGCGGCGGTCTCAAGGTCTGCCTCTGAGCCACACGCGCTGCGACTGAAAGACCGGCCTTCGGGCCGGTTTTTTTTATGGCGAGACCGTGGAGAGCGACGAGTCCGGCGAGATGACGCGGATGAATCCGACGCCGCCACCACCACCGCCGCCGCCACCGGGATCCGGATTGGCGGCTTGGAGACCTGCCGCGTCGAGCTTGTGACCGCCAGCGCCGCCGGCCGCGCCCGAATTCGATGCGCCGGTTCCGCCGAGCGCGCGACTGGTGCCGAGCACGCCGACCGCGCCCATCGCGCCCGATGCATCGCCGCCCGAGCCTTCGCCGCCACCGCCGCCGTTCGCGGCGAGCGTGCCCATGCTTCGAACGCGCGGCGACTCGATCCAGATCACGCCGCCGCTGCCGCCACCGCCACCACCGGCGTCGCCCTGCGAATTCGTTCGAATGCCGCCACCACCACCGGAGCCGCCGGCGTTGATACCCGCGCCGACGGCGAGCTCGATGCGATTGCCGGCCGCGAGCCACACCGATCCGCCGCCGCGACCGCCGGTGCCGCCGGTCTCGTTGCCATTGCCGCCCGGTGCGCCGGGACAGCCGCCGCGCGGACCGAGTGGTGCACCGAGCACGGCGCCGGGGTTGCCACCGTCGCTCGTGTTGCCCAAGAATGCGTCGGAGTTTCCGTCGCCGCCTCGACCGCCCGCGCCGCCGAAGCCCGCGCCACCGCCGCCTGCCGCGCCGCCGGCATCATCTTGGCCCTTCGTCGGTCCACTGTCGCAGAGCGCCGTGCGAGCGCCGGCGCCGTTATCGCTGACGTCGATCACGGCGTTCGCGCCGAGCGTGATCGCGTTCGTCGAGATGATCGCGAAGCCCTTCGGACCTATCGCGCGCAGCGACGTGTTCGGCGCGATCGTCACGTTCGCCGCGATGATCGCGAAGACGGGGTCGCCTTTCGTGGCGTGCTGTTCGGCGAACACCGCGACGGGCTGCCCCGTCAGCTTGTTCGTGAGCATGCCGGTGAGCGTGCTGAGCTCGAGCGTTCCGGACAGCTCGACGGCGGGTCCCGGCCTGAGCGCGCACGTGTCGAGCTGACCGGAGAAGGTCACGCACGCGTCGAGCGGCAGCGCGCTCGCATCGCCGCCGACATCGATCGGCGTCGAGAACGTGCACCCCGCGAGCATGCTGAACAGCAAGGGCCGCATCGCGTCGCGCAGTATGCCAAACGAATGCACGCGGCGGCGAAGCAAGTGGCGTGTGGGTGCTTACCGAGTGCTGAGGACAACTTTCCCCATCACCTCACGCCGCTCTAACCGCTGCAGTGCCGACGCTGCTTCGGAAAACGGGACCACCGCGTCGACGTGGGGCGAAAGCTTGCCTTCCGCGATCCACGCGAACAGACGCGCCGCATGCTCGCGGTTCTTCGCCGGCTCGCGCATCGCAAACGAGCCCCAGAACACGCCGACGATCTGACAGCCCTTGAGGAGCACGAGGTTCAGCGGAATCTTTGGAATGTCGCCGGATGCAAAGCCGATCACGAGGTATCGCCCCTGCCACGCAACCCCGCGCAGCGCGGGCTCCGCGAGCGCGCCGCCGACGGGATCGTAGACGACATCGCAGCCGTTGCCCTTCGTCAGCGCCTTGATCTGCTCCTTGAGATCGCTCGTCGCGTAGTTGATGCCTTCGCTCGCGCCGTGCTCGCGACAGAAGGCGAGCTTCGCGTCGCTCGACGCCGCTGCGATCACGCGCGCGCCGAGCAGCGCACCGATCTCGACGGCGGCGATGCCGACGCCACCCGCGGCGCCGAGAACGAGCAGCGTCTCGCCTGCAGCAAGTGCCGCGCGATCGACGAGCGCGTGATACGTGGTCGCGTACGTCAGCAGCGTCGCGGCACCTGTCTCGAAGCTGACGCTCTCGGGCAGCTTCGTGATCGCGAGCTCGGGCACGACGACCTTCTCGGCAAACGCGCCGTAGAGCATCGTCGCGGCGACGCGATCGCCGACGGCGACGCTCGTCACGCCCGCGCCGATCGCGCTCACGACCCCCGCGGCTTCACCGCCCGGCGAAAATGGCGGGCTCGGCTTGAACTGATACTTCCCGTGCGTCAGCAAGATATCCGGGAAGTTGACGCCCGCGGCGTGCACGTCGATCAACACCTGCCCGGGTCCGGCGGTCGGCTCGGGCACATCGTCGTCGACGCGCAGTGCTTGGGGACCGGTGAGCTCGTGAACACGAACCGCGCGCATCCGCGGAATCTACACGCTCGCCAAAGGATATGTCCCGAGGACGCGCAGCTCCGTCGTCAGCGGGCGAATGTCATCGAGCGCGCCGACGAACGGCGCGCTCGCGGCGTGGCCCATCACGTCGACGTAGAACCGATACGTGAACGGCGCCTCGGGAATCGGGCGCGACTCGATCTTCGTCAGCGAGAGGTTGCACGAGGCGAACCGCATCAACACCTCGCCGAGCGCGCCCGGGCGATCTGCGAGCGACAACACGAGCGAGGTCTTCGCGCTCGCGCCCTCGCCGACGGGTGCCGGCCGCGTCGAGATCTCGACGAAGCGCGTGGCGTTGCCCGCCGACGTCTGGATGCCCTGCGCGAGGATCGCGAGCCCATACGTCTTCGCGGCGGCCGAGCTCGCGATCGCAGCGACGGTGCGATCGTTGCCACTCGCGACGCGACGCGCGGACCCGGCGGTGTCGACCTCGGCGCGCGCGACCAAGCCGTGCTGTGCGATGAACGCCTGGCACTGCGCGAGCGCTTGCGGATGTGACATCACGACGCGAACCTCGTCGAGCGCGACGCCCGGCAGCGCGAGCAAGCAGTGCTCGATCGCGGCGACGACCTCGCCCGTGATGTGCAGTCCGCCGGCCGCGAGCAGGTCGTACGTCTCGTTGATGCTGCCCGCCGTCGTGTTCTCGATCGGCAACAGCGCGAGGTCCGCCGCGCCCGAGAGCACCGCCTGCGCGGCGCCGCGAAACGAATCGAACCCGGTCAGCAGCGCCCCGCCCGTGCGGCCGCCGTAGCGCCGCTGCGCCGCGAGGTGGCTGTAGCTGCCCTCGACGCCTTGATACGTCACGCGCAGTGGTGCGTCTTCGCGATCGCGGACGCGCTGCTCTTGATGCGCGACCGACATGTCCATGACCACGCGATACAGCCGCTCGATCTGATGCGGATCGACGCCGACCTCTGCCGCGATCGCACGCAATCTGCCGATCAAACTCTCCTCGCGCTCGCGATCGCGAAACGGGCTCGCCGATGCAAGCTTTGCCTCGACGACGCCCTCGACGATGCCGAGCCGCTCGGCGATCAGCTCGATGATCTTGCGATCGACCGCCTCGATGCGTTCGCGCAACGTCGCCAAATCGCCCATGCCCGCACTCTACGTGAAGATCGCGTGAACGTTCGAGCTTCGCGCGAACCGTTGCGTACGCTCGAGACATGAGCGAGCTCGTCATGCGCGCAGCCTCCGGAGACGAGGAGGCGTGGGACGCCCTCTGCAAGGAGCTCGAGCCGGCGCTCGCCACGACGCAGTCGCGCGCGATCGTCGTCGACGTGCTCGCGCGCGTGCGCGCAAACCAGTTCGAGCGCCTGAAGCTCTACCTCGATGCCCGTCGGCGACTTCCCGAGCTCGCGCTCGAGACCTGGCTCCGTGTCGTGGCGAAGCGTGCGGCGATCGATGATGCGCGCAACACCCGCGCCGCCGTTCCGCCAACCGTGAACCACTTGCTCGGGCTCGCCGCCGCGCAGCTTCGCGAGCCCGCGCTCTCGGCCATCGAGCTCTGGGTCCAAGGCATGCCGCTCGCCGTCATCGCGCGCGAGCTGGGCCTCGGCGACGCCGTGGCGGCCGTAAACGTGATCGAGCGCGCGATCACGCAGATCTCCTCGAAGATCGCAGTCGACCTCGCCGCCGAACGACAGAGCGCCGAAGCGCACCGCGAACGCGAGCTCGCCTGCGCACGCTTCGAGCTCCTGATCGCGGCGCGCGCCGGCGGCACGATCGGGGGCGGTTCGTGGCTGCGCCTCGACGAGCATCTGCGGCATTGCACACCCTGTCGGGGCGTCGCCGAGACGATCGAGCTAAGCTTGCGCGAGTGAAGCCCGACGACAAACCCGACCAGGCCGAGCTCGTCGCGGCGCCCGCGGGCGCGCTGCAAGAGGAGCCTCCTGTCGTCGCGCGCCTCGTCATCGAGATTCGAAGTGACGGCAGCCGTACGATCGCGCGTGGTGCCCTCGAAGACACGGTGAGCGGGCAGCGCACGCAGGTCGAAGCCCAAGGAACGACCCCTCTCCAGCTCGCGCTCGCCTTGGCTCGCAGTCTTACGCAGCTACCGCGCCTCACCGCACGGTCCGCTGTGCGCGGGCTCCTCGGTCGTCGACGCGGAAAGTGAATCTTGATCGCCCACTCTCACGGGGCATGTGGCGTGCAAGTTAACCGCCCATGCAGGACCCTCGCTGGGCTCAGTTGAAGCAACGGCTTCTCGATAATGGCTGGGTGTGGCGCGAGGAAACCCTTTACGCACCGCATGAAACGATGTGGTTCCAGACCAGCAGCGAGAACCCGAACTTCGCCCAGTTCCGCGACCGGATGTCGATCGCGCGAGATGCGACGTCAGACAACACGGACATCGACATCGACCAGGCCGCCCTGCACTCGGACCTCGTCAGCCTCGTGCGCGCCCTCGACGACGTGCTCGAGCCCGTGAACTAGCGTTCGAGCGGACTGTCTTGCGCTTCGATTCGCTCGCGCTCCGTAACGTGTCGCGTGCACGTGTTCCGCTCGTGTTCCGCTCGTGTTCTGCTCGTGTTCCGCTGGGGTTCCCGAGTTAACACAAAGATCACTGAGGCCACAGAGGCCACAGAGAAGAGATCTTTTTCGGCACGCACCTGCGACGCAGCCGACCCAGGGTGGAGATCTTGTGGCGCCGCGCCTCGATAGTTCAGGCGTTGCAACGTTGCCGCAAGCACACTTCGTGCGGGCGACACACGCAGTCGAGAGGCACGGTGACAGGATCTCGACCGCTGGGTTCGCTCGAGCACGAACGCCCCGAAATTGATCTCTTTTTTGTGGCCTCCGTGGCCTCTGTGATCTCCGTGTTAACTCGGGAACACCAGCGGAACACCAGCGGAACACCAGCGGAACACCAGCGGAACACGAACGAACGCGCCGAGCGGAACGCGAACGAACGCGCCGAGCGGAACGAGCGTTCGGACGAGTCACCAGCGCTTGCGCCAGAGAACGTCGCCGCCGAATCGCTCGAGGAAGCCAGCGCCCTCGAGGACCCAGTTCTTCTTGAAGTAGTACTGCAGCTGGACCTCCTGCGGATTTTCGTCGGCCCGCGGCTCGAGGCGCTGCTTGTACGCCACGAACCAGTTCTGGGTGAGCCAGCGGCCGAGCTTGCAGCCCGAGCTCGATGCGGAGGTGCCCGCATCGCAGTTGAACGTGTCGATGCGGAATGGCAGGACCTTCTTCGCCTGGCGCGCGAGCTTCGCGGACACCAGCGCCGAGCCGACGCTCGATGCGGCATCGCGCGTGGCGCTACTCGCATCGCCGCTCGGATCCCCGCCGAGGAAGAAGGCGAACAGCTGGTCCTGCGAATAGAGCGCGGGCGTGCCGCTCATCCGGATCTCTTTTTTAGAGGCGCGGCCGACGAGGTCCGCGGTCAGCGTGAGCTCGGGGAACTCGTGAACGAGCCGTATGCCGAGGAGCGGATCGATGGTGCCGTCGAAGCGAACCTTGTCGGGGCCCGGATCGACGCGGTAGTGGCGACCGAGCACGTCGACATCGCCGCGCTCGATCTCGATCGAGCCATCCATGCCGAGCTGGCGACCGATCGAGACGGTGATGCCGCGCGGTGACGATGCGCGTGCGCGGACCTCGAAGTACTCGTGCTTGACCTTGATCGGCGTCGAGTGGAGCTTGACCTTCATCACGATCCACGGCTTGCGCGGGATCCGCAGCTGCTTTGCCACCGGTGGCGGCGGGGTCGTGCGACCGAGGAACAGATCGTCGGGCATCTCGGACTCGAGCAGCCTCACGCCCTGCTCCATGTCGAGCATGACGCTGGCCCTCGAGAGGGTCATGTCGCCGCGGAGCAGGTTCTCTTCGCGGAAGAGCGTGCCGTCGATCTTCGCGGAGACGATCGGCTGGATCTCTCCGATCAGGGACAGCTTGTCGACGGAACCCTCGACCTCGATGCGCGACAGATCTTTGGGCGCGCTGCCCTTCAGCTTGAGCGTGCCCGCGCCGAGCTTTGCATCGACGTTGTAGGCGAGCCCCAACTCCGTGAGCTTGATGCTGACGTTCGCGTCGCGCACCGTGCCGATCTTGGGATGGATCGGGACCTGCGCCTTCTCGAGCGCGAGCGTGCCGCGGATCTTGTCGGGCGAGAGTCCTGTGATGACGATCTTCGCGCCGATCTTGCCGGTCGCGGCGACGAGCGGGCCGGGGAGGAAGACTGCGATCGGCGCGATGTCGAACTTGCGGATGTCGACCTTGGCCTGCAGATCTTCGAGCTTGTCGGGTCGCCCGCTCGCGGTGATATCGAGCGTCGCGCCGTCGGACTCCGTGCCGTTGATGGCGACGGTGCCCGTGGCGCCATCCCACTTCCCGGTGATCTTCAGCTCGGTCAGCGTCGGCAGCTTGCGACCGGCGAGGCGCGGCTTGACGTTCACGTTCGTGACGATGAGGTTGGCGTCGGCGGTGGGCTTCGCAGCCGTCCCCGCGACGACGATCTCGCCACCGAGCTTGCCCGACGTGATCTCGGCGCGACCAAACATCGCGAGCAGATCGACGACCTCGATGTTCGGTAGCTCGAGCTTGCCCTCGATCGGCGCGTCGATGACCTTGTCCGCCTCGTCGACCCACCGATCGAAGCCGAAGCCCGGCAGCTTCGCGGTCGCGTTCACGAACGGCTTGTTGTTACCGCTCACGACGAAGATCGCGCTCGTGTTCTTCGGATCGATCGTCGCCTCGAGGTGCAGCTCGGCCGGCTTCTGGAGGATGCCGCCGCGGATGTCGCGGACGTCGAGCTTCACGCGCGCCTCACCCGCGCCGGCGGCGAGCGCGACCGTCATGCTCACGCGACCGGAGTACGGCTGTTTAATGCCGAGCTTCGCGAGCTTCGCGGGATCGACCTCTAAGTCGTCGACGGTTGCGGTCAGCAAGCGCACGACGCCACGTCCGAGCCGCTTCCACTCGTCGGGCTCGAACGGGTGCGGCGGAATCGCGATCTGCGCGGCGACCTGTACCTCGCCGATGTCCTCGACTTTTAGTGTGCTCGACACGCCGAGCTCGTCACCCATCGGCGCGAAGTTGACGTTGCCCTCGACGACGCCGAGCGGCGTCTGCACGTCCTTGATCGTGAACGTACCGCTGGTGTCCATGCCGCTGATCACGAGCTCGCCGTCGACGATTCCGCCGGTCTTGACCTTCGCAGCGGCGAGATCGATCCGCGTGACACCGAGCATCGCGGTCTTGATCGCCTTGCGCTCGAGGCGGCGCCAGCCGATCACATCCGTGATGTCGCGCGGCCCTTCGACATCGATCACGAGCCGCACGCCGCCGACCTGGAACGTCTTCGCCGTGACATCTGCGATCACGCGGCGACCGGCGATCGTGAGCCCGACCGCGCCTTCGATCACGGGCTGATTCGGACCAAGCGCGAGGCCGTCGATCTGGACGTTCGCCTTACCGTCCCATCGCAGTCCGCGCCGCTCGAGGTCGGCCCTCGCGGAGAACGTACCGAGGTATCTCGGATCGATCATCGAGGCCGGGACGTTCGTCGCGTCGAGCTTGATCTCGAGGGCGCCGCTCAGCTTGTTGACCGTCGCGTCGAGGACGAGCGATGCCTTGTCACTCGTGGATCGAACGTCACGGATCTCGACGTTCTTGTCCGTGATCTTGATCGAGCCGCCGCTACCGGCCCACACGATCCGATTCGCGCGCAGCGAGTGCTTTCCAAGCGCGATGGTGATCGGATCGGCCTGGTGCTTGCCGAGCGAGACCAAGACGTCGAACTCGGCGACCGCACTGGGCAGCGCCGCCGGCCGCGCGGTCACGTGCGCGCTGATCTTGCCGTCGCGCCGATTGCGCGCGTCGACCTCGAAGGTGCCGAGCGGCGCGCCGGCCCGGCGGACGTTCGTCGCGGTGGCGTGCAGGTGCGAGAACGTGCCGTCCTCCGTGATCTTGGCGTCACCGCGACCATCGAGCCTCTCGATCGAAACGCCGCGCAGCTTCGGATCCGTCGCGACAAGCGCCCGCGCATTCACGTAGCCGTCGAGGTCGAGCGCGAGCTTCGGCAAGATCGATCCATGGGCCGTCCCGCCGATCTTGATGATTCCTTTGAACGGTGCCTGCCCACCGGTCGCCACGTCTGCATCGTGTGCGGTCCCCGCGACCCGCGCGTCGACGAGGTCGAGCTTGTCGCCGTCGCGAACGAGCCGGCCGATCACCGCGGCGCCGACACCGCCGGCACCGCCGGCGATGACGATCGCGCGCGCTTCTTTCATGTTCGCCGTGAGGTCGATCATCGCGTGCCCTGCGGGGAAGTCGAGCACCTTCCCCCGCGTGAGCGCGAGCACGTGAGCGGTCGCGGCGGTGCCATCGACGACGAAGGCGAGCACGCCATCGCCGTAGCCGGTGAGCTGCGGCACGAACGTCTCGAGATTGATCGCGCTCGCGGTGATCATGCCGCGCACCTTCCTGTCGGCGATCACGCCGAGCAGCGCACCGCTTACCGACGACGAACCCATCTTCGCTTCGAGATCGATCCGCAGCTCCTTGCCGGCCGGCGCGATGTTGAGCGTGATGTCGGCCGGCGCGGGCAGCGTGACTCCTGGCACGATGCTCGCCAGGACCTCTGGCGTCACCCGCATCACGAGCTTCCCGCTCGGCTGCGCGGAATCGACGACGATGCCCGTGCCCTCGACACGCGTCCCGTCGAGCACCGCGAGGAGACGCGGGATCTTGACCTCCGCGCCGACCTTCGCCTGCGCCTCGACGTGCACCGGCATCGCGCGCTCTTTCCAGTATGCGTCGAACTTCGTGATCGTCGCGTCGATCTCGGCGCTCGAGCTCACCGACATGCTCAGCTCGAGCTCGCCCTTCTCGAACGTCATCGGCTGCGCGCCCGAGATCCGGAGGGTGATGTTGTGAACCTTGATGCCCGGAAGCTCGACGGAGACCGGCAACAGATCATCGTCGGTGGACGGCGTGACCGGGTTACTGGGATCGTCGACCTGGACGTCCCACGCCTCCACGTACTCGAGCTCGACCGTCCTCGAGAACAGCGACAACAGCTTCACATTCGTCTGCGCCCTCGCGATATGGATCATCTGCTTCTTGTCGAAGCCGTTGATCCGCACGCCGACGAGCGTGATGTCGCCGAGCACGCTGCCGTCGAGCCGCTCCGCCGAGATGCCGCCCGGGAACTTCTTCTGCAGCATCGGCATCACGAGAGCGAGCGCCTTGCGACGGCCCCATTCCGTGTGCAGCACGATCACCACGGTGGTCACCGTCACCACGGCCAGCAACAGCGTGCCGAGCACGATCCGCTTCACCCAGCGCAGCGCACGCCGCGCGCCCGTCACGCGTTTCTTCAAAACGCGTCTCCGATACCGAAGTGAAACTCGGTGTTCGGCACCCAGTCGCCCGGCTCGTAGTTCGGATCGTTTGGTCCCTTGCGATTCAGGCGGTGCCCGATGTCGAGTCGGATCTTGAAACCACCGACGATCACGCCCGCCCCGATACCCGCGGCGAAGTGCAGCGGCTTGTCACCGAGCTCGCCGTTGGTGGCGAACACATCCGCTGCATCGAGGAACACCGACGCGACGATCGGAATCTCTTTGATCGTGCCGACGATCGCGCGGATCTCCGCGCTGGTCTCGAGCGCGGACGTGCCGCCGACCAGCACGGATTGCGTCTCGCCGTCGATCACGCGCGACACGCTCGGCGCGAGCTGGCGGAACGGAAAGCCACGCTGACTCGTCGCGCCACCCGCGAAGTAGCGCTCCGTCATCGGCACGTCGCCGATAATGGCACCGCCGCGTCCGTGCACCGCGAACACGAACGGGCCGAGCGGGTAATAGAGCCGCACATCAGGTGATAGCTGGAGGAAGCTGTATTCGCCACCCGCGAACGGTGTGCCCTCTGCCACGCGTAGCGAGAAATATGCCCCTTTGGTCGTGTTTGTCGGGCTATCGCGTAGATCTGCGACAACGGCCTGCTGGTACGAGGCGAGGCGGCGGTTCTTGTCGATGTTGAGCTCGGCCGCAATCGCGGGGTCGTCGAGCACGGCGCTCGTGCTCGTGAAGAACTGATACGCCATCGACCAACCGACACGCAGCTGGAGCCAGGTGCCCGCGAGCGGGAACGTGATGCCGAGCTGCGCGATCGGCCCGGTCATCGTGTATGCCTCGAACGACAGATAGTCCCAGCCCGCGCCGACGTCGCCGGTGATCTTCGGCCGGAACAGATCGATGCGGCGGCCGGTCCCGAGCACGCGCACGCGCCACTCGTAGCTGGTCTGACCCTCCTCGATCAGCTCGCGAAAGGCGAGCGCGACGCGTGCATCGACGCCGAACGTCCAGTGCGGCAGGGCCTTGGGAATGTGCGAGATGCCGCCGCGCACCCGAACCTCCGGCGCGATCGAGTCGTAGCCGCCACCGCCGCCGAGTCGCAGCTCGCCGCGCCCGCCGTGCGTCACGACGATCTTGACGGGAATCACGCGCTGGTCGCCGCTGAGATCAGGCTCGATGTGAACCGTCGAGAACCGCCCCATTTCGTAGAGGCTCTTCTGCGTCGCTTCGAGCGCTGCCGTCGAGAACGTGTCGCCGGTGCGGAACTCGAACCGATTCTTGACCGCCTTCGTCAGCCTGCCCTTCGCGACGCCGATCAGCGTGATCTCGCCGAACGTGCACCGGGGGCCGACCTCGAACGAGTAGCGCGCGATCGCGATGCCCTTGTCGACGGTGACCGCGGCATCGAGCTCGACGTATGGATAGCCGGCGCTCTCGATGAGCTTTGTCAGCTGCTCCTTCGCGAGATCGTAGACCTCGTAGTCGAACGGACCGTTCTCCCTGAGCGGCACCAGCGCGCGCGCCTTGTCGAGCGGGACCTCCGGGGGCAGGCCCGTGATCGAGACCCGCGCCTTGCCGCGGGGCCCCTCGATGACCGCGAAGACCACGGTCTGCGGTCCGGTCTCGCCGATGACCTTCGAGAACACCTTCGCGTCGAAGAAGCCCTTCCGCACGTACGCCTGCCGTACGCGCTCGGTATCGAGCGACATCTCGTAGTGGTCGACGGCACGGCCACCCCGGCGCGTGCGCTCGAGGGCGAGGTGCGGCACCACATCATCGTCATCGATCGCGGAGTTGCCTTCGAGCTTGATCTTTTTGATCCACGTCGCGCGCGGTGGTCCCTGCACGCTCGAACCGCCACAGCCGAGCGCCAGGATCATCACGACGAGCAACCAGCGGGAAGGCACCCGCGTAGATGCTCGCGTCACCTAGTCATGGACGCAAGCCGCTCGGGATGATTCAGGACCTTTGTGTAGACCACGGCCGTACTGTGAAATCGTCGCAACTCCTCGATGACTGCCATTCCAGCCACCTCGCTGACCAGCAGGGCCAGGACCGTGTGGCCTGGTCTTGCCAGCTCCTTGAGCTGCCCGGCCGCACCGATGAAGGGGGCCGGGACCTGGGCTCGCCCCTGGAGATCCCACGCGATTAGCGCCGACTCGTGGACATTGAGCAGGCCGTCGGTCTGCATCCTCATGGCGGTCTGCAGGGCCGCCTCGGCCGCCTGGCGTGTCTCGAACGGGAGACCGAGGGTGTGCATGTCAGTACCGCTTTCGCCAGAGGAGGTCGACGCCGTTGTAGCCGCGGTCACCAACGATGCCCTCCACGACGATGCGTCGCGTGAGCCAGTACTCGACCTCGCCCTCACCCGAGTTCTCGTCGGGACGCGCCTCGATGCGGCGGCGGTACGCCACGAACAGCGAGCGCGAGAGCCAGGTGCCGACCGTGATCGCCGCGCCGCTCGACGACGTCGCCGCTTCGTAGCGCAGCACGTCGATGTCGAGCGGCAGCGCGTCCTTCACGTAGCCGCCGATCTTGTTCGCGACGAACGACGCGCCGGCGCCGACCGCCTTGTCGCGTGGATTGCCGTCGGCCGGCTGACCTGTGGGCTCGCCGCCGAGCAAGAAGCCGAGCAACTGGCCCTGCGAGTACGTGCCCGGATCCGACGACATCGTGAGCTCGGGCTTCGAGAGGCGGCCACGCACCGCGGTGTGTGTCGTGACCTCGGCGAAGTCGTGGGTGAGGACGATGTCGAGCAGCGGATCCGTCGAGCCATCGAACCGCACGATCGCGCGGTCGAGCTGGTATCGGCGGCCGAACAGGTCGAGGTTTCCGCGATCCGCTTCGATCTTGCCGACGATGCCGATCGCCTGGCCACCCGGGTCGCGCTCGACGCGCAACCTGCCGCGGACATAGCCGCGGACCTCGGTGGACTCGATGTACAGCGGCTTGATGACGATGTTCGCGATGAAGCTCGGAGCGATCGGTTCGTTCTCCTCGCCGAACACCGGCACGGGCGCTTCCTTTTCCTTCTTTCCCTTCACGACATAGATCATGTCGTCGGGCCGGCCGACCGGATCGAGCTGCTCGCCGCGTCCGTCGGGGACCTTGATGTGGCCCTTCTCGACGACGATGTCCGCGACCCACGCGTCCGCGCGCCGCGACAGCTTCGCGCGAATGTCGGCCGACACCTCGGGCTCGATGACGCCGATCGGCGAGACCTTACGCAGCGAGATCGTCGCGTCGCCGCCGGTCGGCATCGCACCGGCCATGCCGAGGACCGCGTTCGCCTTGACCTTCCCGTCGCCGAGCTGCCCGTCGACCTTCACCGTCATCTGCTCGCCGATCACGATGTCGATCTTCGCGTTGCGCAGCGTACCGATGTTGGGGTTGAGCGGCACGCGTGCGTCGACGAGGTGGAGCTCGCCGGCGATCTTCGCCTTCGCCGCGTCGAGACCTTTCACCGTGAGGTTCGCGTCGAGTCGGCCGCCGGAACCTCCCGCGGGACCGGGCGCGAACGCGAGCAGCGGCGTCAGATCGAAGTGCTTCGCGACGAGCGTGACTGACGCGTCAGCGAGCTGCTTCGGATCTCCGCTCGCGAGGAGCTGCATCATGCCTTTCTCCTGCGTCGCGTCGAGCGCGAGCTTGCCGGACGTGCCGTCCCAGGTCGCGTCGAGCGCGAGGCGCTTCACCGTCTTGATCGGCGTGCTGCGCGGGCCCGGCGGAACCTGGAGGTTCGTGCCGGCGATGCGCGCGCGGAACGTGGGGTTATCGACGGTGCCCGCGACGTCGATCGTACCGGTCAGCGTGCCGCCGATGATCTGCGTGCGACCGAACGTCTGGAGCATGCGCGCTGCAGGCACCTCCGGCAGCTTCGCGGTGGCCTCGAGCTTCGCCGTCTTGACGGCGGCCGGGTTCGCGATCAGCTCGTCCAGCGTGACCGGGATACGGGCCTCGACCTCGAGCAGCGTCTGCGGCGTCGGGCTCGGGTTCACCATCGTGAGCGTCGCGGTCGTGGCCGCGTTGTTGATCTCGGTGATGAGGTCGATGGAGACCGGCCGCTCGATCGGATTGCCGCGCAGCTGCCGCAGCATGAGCTTGGCCTTGGCACTCTCCATCCCCGCCGCGAGCTCCGCGACGAAGCTCGCGCGGCCGCGCATGTTCGTGGTGACTTGGAGGCGATCGAGCAGTGGCGGCTCGATCATGACGTCTTGAACCTTGAGCGCGCCGCCCTTGAACGCGCCCTTGCCGAGCGCTTGCCACGCCGCCGGGTCGAACAGGTGATCCGCCATCGCGAGCGTCGCTTGCATCTCGATCCGCGCGAGCGGCTTCTGCACGGGGTTGCCCGCGGCGTTGCGATCGTCGATCGTCGCGATCAGCGTCGGCGTCAGCTCGTCGGGTCCGGTCTGCGAGATGTTCAAGTTCGCGGTGAGCGGGCCGAGGTTCTTGAGCACCGGACCCGAGATTTCTTTGAGCTGGATCGTCCCTCCCGTCGTCGTCGGCGACAAGACGATGTCACCGTCGATGCGGCCGGAATACTCGCCCTGCACCTTCGCGAGTGACGTGAGCCTCCCGACGTCGAGACCGACGAGCTGCAGGCGCGCCGAGCGGATGTCCTCGCGATGCAGCTTCTTCCACGCGACCGCGTTCGTGATGTCCTTCGGCGCGTCGATATCGACGTCGAGGTCGACGGTGCCGAGTCGCGGGCTCGTCAGCTTCGCGTCGACCACGAGCTTGTCGGCGCGTACTTCGATCCGCGCATCCGCGTCGAATGCGATCACGCGCGGGTCGAGCCCGATGCCGGTCGCATCGACGTCGATCACGCCGGCAAAGCGGCCTTTCTTGCGCTCGATATCGATGCTCGCCTCGACGGAACCGCGATAGAGCTTCGAGATGTTCTCGAGGCCGAACGACCGGAGGTCGACCTTGGCCGTGAGATCGCCGTTCGTGCGGTGCATGTGCCCGGCGACCTCGATTCGACCGCTCTTGCTCGCGCTCACGAGGTCCTTGACGTCGATCCGCGTCGAGCCGATCACGATCTGACCGGTCGTACCCGTCCAATCGGCATTGTTGCTCGCGCGCACGCGATGGCGAGCGAGGTCGATCACGATCGTCTCGCCGGGTGTGACGAGCGCGTCCGCTTCGACCAGCCACGGCGACGTCCGCGGCCGGGTGCGCATCGTGACCGCGATCTTGCCGTCCTCGCGAGTCCCCGCGTTGACGGCAAGCTCGCGCAGGAAGATGTTTCCGCGCTGGATGTCGCGAGCCTTCAGCTCCGCCTTGCCCGACGGGTTCGAGGGCAAGTGCGACGCCGCGATTGCGAGATCGAGGGAGCGAACCTTGAAGTCCTTGTTGCGGAGGTTCTTACCGAGCACGCGGCCCGAGACCGCGAGGTCCGGCTTTGGCGACAGCGCACCGGTCGCCGCGAGATTGATCGACAGCGCGCCGTGGATCGGCGCCTTGCCCTGGGAAGCACGCTTCGGATCGCTGACGTACGCGATGACGCGGCTCGACTCGAGCGTCAACTTGTCGCCGTGCTTGCGAACTTGCGCGCCGATCTGCGCGCTCGCACCGGCGGCCTGGGCCGTGATCGTCGTCGCGGCACGCTCCCCGGTGCTCGTGATCGCGATCGTCGCGGTCGCGTTGTTCATCCCGGCGACGTCACCGGAGACATGGATCATCGCGCCGCCGACGGGCAGCACGTTCGGGTCCTTGCTCATCAGGCCGTCGAACGCGATCATCGTCGAGCCCGTGCCTTCGAGCTTCCCGCCCGAGAGCTTCGTCAAGTTCAGCTTGCCCGTCGAGACCAGGCCACGCGCGCGGCGCGAATCGATATCCGCGTCGATGTCGGCATAGACCTGCTCGCCATCGATGGTTCCCGACAACGTCACGTGCGTCCACGGCTGCAGCGGCACCGGCGACGCGGCGATCGCGATGTGGATGTCGTCGACGGGCAAGTTCGCCGTCGGGACGAGCTGCGTGATCGCCTGCTTCGTCGCGTCGATCGCGACGAGCCCCGAGAACACAGGCTTCATCGCCTTCACGCGCACGAGGCTCTCTTGCTGCGGCTTGACGAGCCGCATGCCCGCTCCTGAAACGCGGACCTCGCCGACGCGCGCGAGCAGCGACGACACGGTCAGAACATCGGTGTCGTTATGGATATTGGTGTCGAGCCAGATCGGCGCCGCGCGCTCGCGCCAGCTGGCCATCAGCAAGAGGTTCGCGTCGAGCGGCTCCTCGGCCGGCATGTGGACGTCACCCGAGATGTGGATGTCGTCGATGTTCATGTCTTCGGCGCCCGCAGCGCCCTCGATCCGCACGTGCGCGCGCGCGACGACAAGCTCGGGAATCATGACGGTCCACGGCGACTGCGTGTCCGAAGGCTTCAGCATGCGGTGGATCTGCAGGACGCCGTCGGGATCGCGCCGGAGGTCGACCTCGACGTCCTCGAGGTGCAGATCCTTCACGCGCGCCTGCTGCGAGAACAGCGGCAGGATGCCGACGCCGAGCGTGAGCTTCTTGATCGTGATCGCCGGCTTCTTGTCGGGACCGTTGATGACGATGTCACGCAGGATCATGTCGCCGAGGACGGAGCCCTCGAGCGAACCGATCTTCGCGCCGCCGACGAACACGTCGTTCATGCGGGCTTCGATCTGGTCGCGCGCGATGCCGCGGCCCCAGTCGGTGTGAAGAACCGCGAGCACGACACCCACGGCAACCACGACAAATGCGACGAGGCCGAGGAGGATGCGCTTCGTCCAGCGCCATGGCTTGCTCGACATCAGAATGCCTCACCGATCGACAAGTGGAACGCGAAGCGCGAGCCCGGCGACGGCTCCATGTCGCCGGTGCGGTTGACGCGATAACCGAGGTCGGCGCGGATCGGGCCGACGACGGTCAGGAGACGCAGGCCAACGCCGACCGCCCAGTGCAGATTCGTGAGGTCGACGTCGCCGACCTCTTGCGTGACGTCGCCACCGTCGACGAACAGCACGGTGCCGACGCCCATCTTCCGCCACGTGGTGAGCGGGATGCGTGCCTCGAGGCTGGTCTCGACCATCGAGCTACCGCCGTACGGCACCGTCGTGTCGCTGCCCATGACCTCACCGCGCACGAACGGCGAGAGGTTGCGCTCGCCGAAGCCGCGATGATTCGACGCGCCGCCCGACATGAACCGCTCGGTCGCGGGCACGTCGCCCCAGAACGCACCGAGGCGCACCTTCGAGGCGAGCACGATACCGCCGACCGGCACGGGCACGAAGCCACGCACCTCGGGGATCACCTCGAAGTAGTCGAAGTTGCCGCCCGCGTACTTCGTTCCCTCGACGGTGCGGAGCTCGGCGTAGATGCCGGAGTGCGTGTCGATCGGGTTGTCGCGATAATCGATCGACAGCGACTGCTGATAGGCGGCGATCCGGTTGGTCTCGTCCAGCCGGAGGTCCATCCGCAGCGAGTCATCGAGCAGCGGCGAGATGTTGCGGAACTTCAGCGACTCGATGCTCCACGCGAGGCGGAGCTGCAGGCGCTCGAGAAAGAAGGGCGTGGCGAAGCCGAGCTTGCCTCTTGGGCCGTAGCTCGTGAACGCCTCGACCGCGATGTAGTTGTAGCCAGCTTCGACCTCGCCCCTCGAGTACGACCAGAGGATGTCCTGGCGCTCGATGCGAGCGAGGGCGCGGACGCGCGGCTCCCAGCCGGCGCCGTTGCGGAGGTAGCCGTACGCGGGACGGAAGTCGAGCGTCAGCGTGTCCATCTGCGTCGGGAAGCCGGTGATCGAGTAGCCCGAGCGGCCGCGAATTTCGTACGCGGTCGGATCGATACCGAAGCCGCCGCCGAGCTTGATCTCGCGACGCGCCGCCTCGGAGACCGCGATCTTGACGTCGACGACCGGATCCGCGACGTCGTCGTCGGGCTGGACCTGCACGGTCGAGAACCGCTGCAGTCCATAGAGATGCCGCTGCGTCTTCGCGATCGCCCGGGTCGAGTAGGTCTCGCCGGTCTTGAAGTACACGCGATTGCGGACCGCCTCGGCGAGCTTGCCGTCGACACCGGTGATCTCGATCTTGCCGAACTTGCACTTCGGCCCGAGGTCGTAAACGAGCTCGACGATCGCTTCCGAGCTCGCGCGATCGGCCCACACGGTGGGCTTCAGCTTCGCGCGTGCGTAGCCGGCGTCTTCGACGACAGCCATCAGCATCGGCTTCGCTGCTTCGTACTTCGCGTAGTCGAACGGCTCGCCGTCGCGTAGCGGCAACATCGCGCGAACCTTCGAGGTGAGCTCCGCATCCTCGGGGAGACCCTTGATGACCACGCGCGTCGTCGCGCGTTTGCCTTCGTCGACCGAATAGACGACCGTGGAAGCGAGTCCCTGGCGGTCGACGCGCGAGCGCACGTCAACACCGAGAAACCCCTTCCGTAGGTATTCGCCGCGGATGCGATCGCCGTCGACCTGGATCAGATACGGATCCGCGTCACGGCCGCGCCTCTGCATGCGTTGCAGCGCGAGCCCCGAGACGAGCTCCCTGTCGGTGATCTGTTGATTTCCTTCAACATCGATCTTCTTCAGGTAGTCCTCGCCGGGCTTGCGCGGCGGTTTCTTCTCGCCGCATGCAGATGCACCGAGAAGTAAAAGGACGATTGCGAGGATGTTAGAGCGCATGAGCTAGCGCGATGGGTGCACGTGGTCTCGTTCCCGGTCCGCCTTCTTGCGGAGCGTCGAAACGATCAACGGAACAGCAAGCAGCAGGAGCACGACAGCAGCGATGCGCACCGCGCCTCCTGCCAAGAACATGAATGCGACAAGCAACGCGAGCACGACCGAGAACAGCGCGGTCATGCCGACGACCGAGTGCGGGACGCCATCAGGTTCGCGATCGAGATCCTCGTTCGCGGAGGTCTTACTGTCGTCCCGCACAGGGTTGTGCGGCTCGTGGCCGACGTCCGGCGGTCGGATGATGGGGTGGAGCGTCGCCACGACCCACCCGCCTTAGATCCGCGTCCGTCGGCCTGCGACCGCGCGGTAAATGGCCAGCAGGATGATCGCGCCGATCACGCTGGCGATGATGCCCGGGCCGTCGCCGGCCGCGTACCAACCGAGCGCGTGGCCGAGCATGCCGGCAACGAACGAGCCCGCGATACCGAGCAAGATGGTGATGATGATGCCGCCCGGGTCTTTACCCGGCATGACGAACTTGGCGAGCGCACCGACAATGGCACCGATAACAATCGTGAGCAGGATCGACATGACTTTTCTTCCTCGTTAGTTGTTGTGACTATTTCCGACCAAAACGTGAACGGAGCTTTTGCGAGGCACGCTCGACATACGGGCGCACTCGATCGACCACGGACATCCCCTTCGCGATGAGCTGGTCGACCGTTGTCGACACGCCCTTGCTGCGAGTTGGTCCGCGCTTCGCGCGTTCTTCCGCGCGAGCGGCGTCCTCGGGATCGCGTTCGACGTAGAGGCGCGCCTCTTCGGCGGCCTCTTCGACTTTGCCCTCCGCGACGAACTCGCGGACGTCACGGTTGTAGTGACGAGCGGACGCTTTGTCGCCCTCACCCTGATTCGGGTCTTGCGAAGTGTTGCGTGGCCTCATGTCAGGACATGGAGCACCCCGCGTGCCACCCGCCAAAGCGTGGCGTAGGCGCACATCGCAGATTTGCTTAGTGAGCTGCGATATATCCGAACACGATCTCGTCGAACCACATGTCCAGCAGATCAAGCTGTTCGATGTCGTCCACACTCATGTCCTGGGGCGGTTTCGCGAGCTCTGCGAGTCGATCGAGCACGCTGCGCCGCTCACCTGGTGACGTGATGCGCGCAAGGTTCGCGACCGTGATCGCATCGCTCGGCTGCGCGGTCGCGAGCACACGATCGCGCGCATTTGCGACGCCGGCGTGAAAGTCCCCGACCGCGGCGACCAGCTGCGCGTTTGCCCCCTTCGCGAGCGGCAGACTCGCACGGCGGCCCGCGAGCAACCGAGCGCTCGCGCCCGCTGGCACGACGATCACGCGCCCGTTCGTGACCTCCAGCTCGACCATCCCGCTCTCCACTTCGATCGATCCTGCTCCCGACTCGTCGATCTCGAGCGTGTACGCGCAACCGAGATCTGTCACCTGCCCGCTCGGCGTGCCGACCGCAAACAACCGCGGCGGCGCGCTCACGAATGCATGCATCCGCCCGCGCTCGAGATACAACTGGTGACGCTCCGGGCTGGTCGCGTCGAGCCGCACGCGGGTCTTGGGCGACAGCTGCGCGCTACCGATGTCGGCGATCGCGAGATCCGCCTCGTTCGCGCCGGTATCGAGCGTCCCGCCGACCGGCAACACACCCGCGGGCACGGTCGCGCCGCCACACGCGACGCTTCCGCCCCGCGCGGTAAACGCGAACCCAGTCGCTTGCGCGCCGCAGGCGTAATTCTCCGGGGGTGGCGTCGCCCCACTACGCGGCCACACGATCACCACCACGATCGCCGCCGCGACCGCGACCATTCCGAAGGCGATCAAGAGCGGCACCTTCGACTTGCGACGCATGCGCAGCTCGTCGAGCGGTGCGGAGTGCGCGAGCGGCGACAGCAACTGCTCGAGCCGCGCGACGTCCGGATCGGCGTCGCCGCTCTTGTCCCACAGGTAATCGTCATCCGACTTGCTCATCGGACTCCTTTCCCGTGATGCCGAGCTTCTCGCGCAACAGCTTCATGCCTCGATGCAGATTGACACGCACCGAACCCGCCGACAGACCCGTTTGCTCCGCGATCTCCGGCCCGGTCATGCCCTCGACGAGACGCAAGATCATCGTCTCCTGATACGCCTCGGGAAGCGTGCGCAACGCAGCGAGCACCTGCGCCACCTCCGCGGCGCGAGACGCCTCGACCGGCATCTCCCCGAGCTCGTCGGTGGGCTTCGCACCGCGCACGTGATCGATCGCGCGATTGCGGGCGATCGACATGATCCAGCCCGGAAACGCAGCGGCCTCGCCGAGCTGCGGCAAGCGCTCGAGTGCGGCGGCGAATACGTCCTGCACGACATCAGCAGCATCGGCATAGCGCACGCGCGCGAGGACGACACCATGCACGGCCCGATTGAACCGACGATAGAGCTCGGCGAACGCGCCACGATCCCCGTCGCGCGCGGCGACGACGATGGTCGCGAGCTCGTCCACGCGCGGACTGTAAGCCGGTTGCAATGCAGGAAAGACGGCCGGCGCGCGAAACTGTTAGCTCGTACAATCGACCACTCGAGCGAGCTAATGGCACTCGTCCAAGTCGACTTGCGAGCATCGCGTCCCGCGAACCCGGTTAACGAGACGCCGACGAAGTGACCGAGAGCAGTGACGGTCAGCGATTCGCGTACGAACGCGCGACCAGGTAGCCGACCGCGCCCGCGAGCATGTAGCAGAGCGCGCCGACGAAGAACGTCGCCGTGAAGCCGACGTACATCGCGACGATCGTGGCGATCGACGTGCCGATCACGGACGTCGCGCCGTTGACGCCCCAGCCCCACGGAACGAGCGGTGACTTCGACGCGGCGAGCACGCGCACGACGCTCGGCACCATCGTGCCCATCAGGAGGCCGCACGGCGCGGCGAGGATGCCTGTGATGATGATGCGCGCGACGCGCGGCAAGCCGATCATCGCGCGCAGCAGGTCACCGAGGACGACGCCGTAGATCGCGGCCAGCACGCCGAGCGCGAGACCGGCGTACAGCATGACCTTGCCGAGCCGCTTGACCTCGAAGCGGTCCGCGAGCCGCGCGCCGATCGCCGTCGAGAGCAGGACGACGAACAGGATCACGACCAGCGAATACGTCGGGTGACCGAGGAAGAGCGTGAAGCGCTGGAGGAGCGCGATCTCGACGGCCATGAACGCGAAGCCGACGATGCCGAAGTAGCCGAGCACGGACGCTTGTGAACCGCGCGACTCGCCGGGGGCGGACCCTTGGCCACGGATGAGCGCGACCACGAGCGGGAGGACGATGAACAGGATGCCGAGCGCGAGGACGGTCCCGAGCGAGACCAGGACCCACAGGCTCGGGTCGTACATCTTCTTGCCCTCGATCTGGAACAGGTCGCCGAACTTCGTGAAGAAGAAGAAGAACGGGCGGTCGTCGGTGGGCGGCGTGAGCTCGTCCTTCATCGAGCGGACCTTGTCGCTCCACGCGCCGGTGTCGATGTACTGCTCGAGCAGGTGCTGGCCGTTTGTGGTCGGCGAGAAGATCGTGCTGAAGCCGTTTGCCTTCACGAGCTCGTCGAGCCGCGCGATCTCGTCGGGCGTGAACGGCGTCTTCTTGACGATCAGCGTGCCGAGCCGCGTCTCCGTCGCGGCGAAGTACATGTGCTTGCGCGTCTGGCCGGGCTTGATGCCGTTGAGCTCGAGCGCGCCCGCCGCGAGGATGATGAGGCGTTCGCTCTCGCTGACACCCGCGCCGTCGATCTGGCCGTAGAACCGCGTCATCGTGACGACGCCGCGATCCGTGAGGTGCGCGTAGTAGTCCTGGAACGCCTCGATCGTGTAGAGCGTGTTTTCGGTGAGTGCGAACGCGCCGGCGGCGGTCGCGGCCCAGGTATCGACAAGCGACGCCTGGATCATGTCGAACTTCTTGTCGGTGCGGCTGATGAAGCTGCGGCCCTCGTCGACGACGATCTCGACGCGCGGGTCGGTATAGAGGTAGCCGCTTCGCTCGAGGTAGCGGTCGCGCATGATGCGATCCGCGATGACCGGGTTGATCTCGACGCCGGTGACCTTCTTCGCGCCTGCGACGAGCGCGAACATCACGTCGCGTCCGCCGCCCGGACCGATCACGAGCACGTCGTCGGGCGGGCGATCCCACGTCGACAGCGCGAGCGCGGTGATCTCCGGCTTGTGCATGTTCGGCGTCGCCTTGCGGAGATCGACGATGTCGGTCGTCGCGCCGGCGTCGATGTTGATGAGGTAGCCGTTGGGGCCGCGGCCGACGGTGATGCGCGAGAACGTCGTCCACTTCTCGAGCTTGATGACCTCTTCCCACTTCATCGGGCCGAGCTTGATGATCGGCTTGAAGAGGTTGAACACGACGAACGCGGCGGCGAGCGCGGGGACGACCCAGCGGCCGATGCCGGCGCTGCGCTGGAACAGCGCGGCGGCCACGAGGGCGAGTACGCTGACGAACAGGACGGCGCTCGTGCCACCGAGGAGTCCGAGAATGATGCCTGCGGTGAGGGCCGCGAGCGCGGCGCCCACGAGATCGTAGAAGTACACGCGGCTGACGTGGTCGCGATAGAACGTGAGCGCGAGCGAGACGACGACACCGGCGAAGTAGAACGGCAGCGCGGTGACGACGATCAGAACGACGAGCTGCCAGAACACGCGCAGCGACCAATCCGGTACACCTTGCCCGCCGAAGATCGGATGGGCGATCGTGTTCACGAGCGCGATCAGCGTGGTCACCGCGAACCACTTCGCGTTGCGAGCGAGGTGCTCGTGCAGACCCTCCGCGAACTTCTCTTTATTGAGGAAGACGTACACGCCGCTCGCCGCGATGCCGAACATCGCGAGCCCGACGGCCATGAACGTGAAGTGATAGAACATCGTCGCGGAGAACAGCCGCGTCACGAGGATCGACAGCAACAGGTTTGCGAAGCAGACCAGCGCGATGCCGACGAGAGTGGAGCGTTCGGGACGCATGCGAGGCCGGGTATACGCTAATCTTCACGCGTATGCGCGCGCTCGTCCTCGTCGATCTCCAGTACGACTTCATGCCGGGTGGATCACTCGCGGTGGCACGAGGTGACGAGGTCGTGGCGATCGCGCAGACGCTGATCCCGAAGTTCGACACGGTGATCGCGACTCAGGACTGGCACCCGCGCGATCACGCGTCGTTCGCCGCCAACCATCCGGGCAAGCAAGTCGGCGAGATGATCGAGCTCGACGGCCTCCCACAGATCCTCTGGCCCGCGCACTGCGTGCAGGGTACGCGCGGCGCCGAGATCCACGAGATGATCGACAAGAAGCGGATCACCGCGGTGTTTCGCAAAGGCATCGACCCGATGATCGATAGCTACAGCGGCTTCTTCGATAACGGTCACAAGAAGGCGACTGGCCTCGGCGACTGGATCCGCGAGCGCAAGATCACGAAGCTGTTCGTCATGGGCCTCGCGACCGACTACTGCGTGAAGTTCACGGTGCTCGACGCGCGCGAGCTCGGCGTCGAGGTCGTACTCGTCGAGGATGGCTGCCGTGCGGTGAATCTCGCAGCCGGCGACGATGCCCGCGCGATCGAGGCGATGCGCGAGGCCGGTGCGAGCGTGGTGCTCAGCGACAGCGTCACGGCCCGCTGACGTCAGATCGACAGCTCGAAGCCCTGCTTCGCGAGCCGGTCGTACTTGCGGCGATCGAAGCGATAGAGCCGAGCTGCGCGGTGGCGAACACCCTGCTCGACCTCGTCGGTCTCGACGAGCAGATCCATCGACAGGATCTTCTTCCGGAAGTTTCGCTTGTCGAGATCGGTGCCGAGGATGATCTCGTAGAGGCGCTGCAGCTGCGTGAGCGAGAACCGCGGCGGCAAGAGCTCGAAGCCAACCGGCGCGTAGCGCACCTTGCCGCGCAGGCGCTCGTGCGCACGCTCGACGATCGTGTCGTGATCGAACGCGAGCTTCGGCAGATCGTCGAGGGCGAACCAGCCGACGCCCATCGCATCGGTGGCCGCCCGGATGCGGTGATCGCTGAGCTTCGCGAGGGCGTAGTGCGCGACGGAGACGACGCGCTCGCGCGGATCGCGATCGAGCGTGCTGAACGTGTAGAGCTGCTCGAGGTAGACGTCGGTAACGCCGGCCTCCTCGGAGAGCTCGCGGCGCGCGGCTTCGTCGAGCGTCTCGTCCATGCGCACGAAGCCTCCGGGCAACGCCCAGGCGTGCTGGAATGGCTGGAGCCGGCGCTGGATCAAGAGGACCTTGAGGTCGGTCTCGTCGAGACCGAACACGACGCAGTCGACCGCGAGCGCGGGGCGCGGGTATTCGTAGGAGAACGCCATCAGCGATCCGCTTGCCCCGAGGCAACGTACGAGCGCAGCTCCGCGAGCTCTCGCTCGAAGCCGCCGGAGAGGATCGGAAACCGACACCACGAGCGCGGGTCGACGTTGCGATCGTCGAGGTGGAACGACGGCGCGAAGCGCTCGCGCTTCCACTGATTGCGGCACCAGAGGCGGAAGAAGCGATCGATCCACTGCGCGAGCTGCAACGGCTTGTGCTCGGCGTAGCGTGGCAGCAGCTCCTGGAGGACTTCGAGCGGCGTGTGCTTGTCGCGGATCGCGGAGTCCTCGACGGCCTCGAGGAAGTCGTACGGCATGAGGTCGGCCTCGTCGGTCTGCGCGTTGGAGCCGGCGACGGGTGGGCGCAGCTCGGCGGTTGGCTGTTGCGAGTTGATGAAGCGCAGCGCTTGCAGCGGCTCGAGGCCGACCGGGCCCTTCGTCTCCATCCACTTCAGCCACTGGCGGAGGTACGTCTTGTCGATGCCACCGAGCGGTGCGAGCCCACCACTCGTATCGCCGTCCATCGTCGCGTAGCCGACCGCACACTCGGAGCGGTTCGACGTGGTGAGCAGGATGGCGTTCTTGATGTTCGCGATCGCCCAGATCGTCGGCGAGCGCACACGGGCCTGGATGTTCTGCAGCGTGACGTCGTCGGTGTCCCACGACAGCTTGCGGCCGATCTGCGCCTCGACCGTCGAGACGTAGCCCTTGAACAGCGCGTCGACATCGATGACGTGATGTTCGGCGCCGATCGCGCGCGCGACTTGTTCGGCCGCGTTGCGCGTGACCTTGCCGGAGTTCTCCGTCGGTTGATACGCGCACGTGAGGATCGCGCCGACCGCAGCCGTCGCGTCGCCGCCGGATTCGATCACCTCGTGCAGCTTGCGGATCCACGGCAAGTGCTGCCGCACGCCGCCCGGGCCGAGCTCCGCGAACGCGAGCTGCATCGAGAGCGCGACGAGCACCGCGCATGCGGCGGAGTCCGCGCCGCCCGAGAGCGAGACGACGTAGCCCTGCGAACGCGACTTGCGCAGGTAGTCCCAGAGGCCGAGCGTGACCGCGCGCGTGAACTCTTCTTCGCGCAAGGTCGCGCGGTCCTCCCATGACAGCTGCTGCTTGCGCGCGAGCTCGGGCTTGCGTTGCGGCCACACGAACGGATGCTCGACGACCTTGTCCTCCGCATCGTGGCGCGGACGGTGCGAACCGCGGCGCGCTTGCTCGCGGCGATTCGCGTCGATGTCGACGACCGCGGACGCGAGCTCGACGTCGTGAAACGTGAACCGGCGACCGCGCGCGACGAGCTCGTTGTTCGACGCGATGAGGCCGCCGCCGTCGTAGATTACGCGGCCGGCTTCGTTGCCGAGGAGGTTCGCGTAGAGGTACGCGACGCCGAACGCGCGCGAGCCTTCGATCACGAAGCGTTGCCGCACGGCGAACTTGCCGAACGCGAAGTGTGACGCGCTCGGATTGCACAGGATGTCGACGCCGCGCAGCGCGAGGTCCATTCCCGGCCGATTCGCGACCCACGCATCCTCGCAGATCTCGAAGCCGATGCGAATGTCGCCGACGTCGAACACGAGGTCGCCGATCGGAAAGCGGCGGATCGATCCATCCGGTGATGTGCGCTCGAGGACATCGCGCTCGCCCGCGGGCCACGGCTTGAACCAGCGCGGCTCGTAGTGAATGCCGTCGCCGGCGAGGAACTGCTTCGCGGCGAAGCCGACGATCGCGCCGTCCGCGAGGATCGCCGCCGCGTTGTAGAGCGCCTTCTCGTGAAAGACGGGCAGGCCGACCGCGATGACCATGCCCTTCGAGAGCTGCGCGAGCGCCTCGAGCTGCAGGAACGCGGTGTCTTGCAGGCCGTCCATGAAGAACGCGTCCTCGCAGCCGTAACCGGTGATCGCGAGCTCGGGCAGGCACAGCATCGAGACGCCTTCCGCGCGCGCGTGATCGATGGCCATGCGCAGGTGCGCGAAGTTTTCATCCCACGCGAACGGCGTCTGGTTGACGCAAGCGACGGCCACCTTGATGAGTCTCATGCGGAACCTACCGGTTGATTTTTAGATGCTCGATCAGCAGCTTCGCGGTGCTCGCGACCTGGAGAAATTCGTCCTGGAGCGCGACGGCGCGTGGATGCGAGTCGGTCGTCACGATATTTCCGAGGAGCCCCGAGCTGCGGAGCTTGTCGAGCGACGTGCCCGGAAACAGGCCATGCGTCGCGATCGCATCGATCGACGTGGCTCCCGCGTCTCGATACGCCTTCGCCGCATCGAGCAGCGAGCCGCCCGTGCGGATCATATCGTCGTAGATCACCACGCGCTTGCCCTGCACCTGCGCGCTGACGCCGGTGATCTCGGTGGTGTCGCCGCTCGTGCGGCGCTTGTAGACGAACGCCGGGTTCACGCCGAGGTCCTTCGCGAGAGACTCGACCCACTTCGCGCGGCCCGCGTCGGTGCTGCCGAGGACAAAGTCGTTGCCCGCGAGCCGGCGCGCGGCGTCGATGACGAGGTGTTTGCCGTAGACGTGGATCGTGCGGACGCCGCCCTCGAAGTAGTGCGCGATCGAGTCGACGTGGAGATCGAGCATGAACACCTGCGTGCCGCGCGACGCCATCGGGATCGAGGACAACAGGCGTGCCCGCGTCTTCGCCGTCACGACCTCGCCGGCGCGCACCGAGCGCTCCATCGTCGAGTAGCCGTAGTACGGGATGACGAGGCGCAGCCGATACGCGCCGCCGCCGACGCAGCCGCACGCGAGGTCGTAGAGCTCGAGGGTGTTCGCATCGTCGATCGTGCCGCCGACGATGATGATGTCGCGGTCGGACGGCGCGGTGTCGATGCGGAGGTAGTGCTCGCCATCGGGAAACGTCTTGCGCGCGATCGTCCCGAGCTCCCAGCCGGTGCCGTCGGAGATGTCCTTTGCGAGGTACGTGTACGCGCTCGTCGAGAACACCAGGGGCTCGGTCACGTGCGGCTCCGTGCTTCTGCGATCAGCTGCTGCTTGCGGGCATGGACACGATCGTCGAGCCCGACCGGATACGGCTGCGGATACGCGAACCGCCGCGTGCGAGGCGAGAGCTGCCCGAGCTCGGCGGCCGCACGCGCGCGAGCCGTCTCGAGTTCATCGGGGGCGCGCACGGGCTCGCCGCGGTCGAGGTAGGTCACGAGGAGATCGTCGGCGGTATCGAAGGTCGGTGTCCACGCCGCGCGCGACGGATCTTCGATGTCGTGCAGCGTCGGACCGGCAAAGCCGTAGCTCTGGTCGTAGATCACGTCACCGACGAGCTCGCCGCCGCGGCGCAAGCGCTTCACTTGCAGCATGCCCGGGTTGGAGATCTTGATCGGCTGCTCGCTGAGCTTGATGACGTCGTGCCACGTGCCGTCGGCGTTCTTCGTCGCGCCGAGCTTGTAGACGCCGCCGAGCGCGGGCTGATCGAACGCGGTGACGAGCTTGGTGCCGACGCCGAACACGTCGATCTGCGCGCCCTGCTCCTGCAACGACGCGATCAGGTGCTCGTCGAGGTCATTGCTCGCGACGACCTTCGCCTTCGGAAAGCCCGCCGCGTCGAGCCGCTTGCGCGCTTCCTGCGATAGGTGTGCGAGGTCGCCCGAGTCGAGGCGAATGCCGGCGAGCTCGTAGCCCTTCGCGCGCAGCTCGTGCCCGACGGTGATCGCGTGCTCGACGCCCTCGAGCGTGTCGTAGGTGTCGACGAGGAACGTGCAGTTGCCGGGCATCGCCTCGGCGTACGCGCGGAACGACGCGAGGTCGTCGTCGTGAAACATCACCCAGCTGTGCGCGTGCGTGCCGCGAATCGGAATGCCGAGCAGCTTGCCCGCGAGCACGTTCGACGTCGCGGCCGCACCGCCGATGTACGCGGCGCGCGAGCCCGAGATGCCGCCGTCGATCCCCTGTGCGCGGCGCAGGCCGAACTCGAGGACCGGGGCGCCCCGCGCGGACTGGCAGACGCGCGCGGCCTTGGTCGCGACCAGCGTCTGGTAGTTCACGATCGCGAGCAGCGCGGTCTCGACGAGCTGTGCCTGCAGGACCGGTCCGGTGACGCGCACGATCGGCTCGTGTGGGAACACGAGCGAGCCTTCGGGCACGCAGTCGACGGTGCACTGGAACCGCAGTGCGGCGAGATAGTCGAGGAAGCCGCGCTCGAACAGCGGGGCGTCCTGGCCATCGCGCAGGGTCGCCAGGTACTCCACGTCGTCGGCGGTGAACCGCAGCCGGCGCAGATACGCGAGCGCCGGCGCGATCCCCGCGGCGATGGCATACCCGCCGCCAAACGGCGGCCGCCGGTAGGTCAGGTGAAAGACGGCCTCGCGCTCCGAGGCGCCAGTCTTCCAGTAGCCGGCGGCCATACTCAGCTGGTACAAGTCGGTCAACAGCGCCAGCGAGCCGCCGTACAGGTCACTGAGTCCGTCTGAGCTTCTGGGGTTCACTGTTAGAGTGTAGTTTTTACACTAAGTCTGAGGATGTCAAGCGACGCGGTGCTCATCTGGGGTGAGGTTCTTTGGGACCGGTTCCCCGACGGCGATCAACTCGGCGGGGCTCCGGCCAATGTCGCGTGGCATTTCGGGCAGGCCGGTGGCTGGGCGCGGCTGGTCACCCGTGTGGGCGATGACGCCGACGGGCGCCGCGCCATCGAGAAGCTCGAGCAGGTCGTCGACACGTCGCTCGTGCAAGTGGATCCCGAGCGCGCTACGGGAGAGGTCTCCGTGCGCCTCGAGAACGGCGAACCTCGCTACACGCTCCACGCAGATCGCGCGTGGGAGCGCATCGCGTGCACGGACCTCGTGCGCGCGGCGCTCGACGAGGCCGGCGTCATGATCTTCGGGACGCTCGCGCAGCGCACGCCCGACGGGCTACTCGCCTGGCGCGAAGCCGTCGCGAGCACGCGCGCGACGAAGGTCTGCGATCTCAACTTGCGGCCCACGGACCAGTACGCGATCGCGATCACCGAGGCGATCGAGGCCGCGGACATCCTCAAGATCAACGACCGCGAGCTCGCCGCGCTTCACCAGTGGTACGGCTGGCGCGATCCGATCGCGAAGCTGCGCGAACGCTCGAAGCTGATCGCGGTCACGCACGGCGCCGCAGGCTCGACGCTGTACGGCGAGCAGACGATCGAGATTCCCGCGTTCGAAGCGCCGCGCGGCGGCGACAACGTCGGGTGCGGCGACGCGTACCTCGCGATCCTCGTGCTCGGCCTCACGAGCGGCTGGGATCTCGAGCACAGCGGACGTGCGGCGGCGAAGTGGGCCGCGGCGGTCGCCGGCGCACGCGGTGCGACGCCGCTGTTCTCCGAGGAACAGATCGAGGAGCTGCTCGCGTGACCGAAGAAGTCGAGCCGCCCGATGCGTGGGACCACGGGGCCGAGTGGCTCGCGAAGCACGGCGCGCCGATCGCGCTCGGCCTGCTCACGCTCGCCATGGTGTTCCTCTACAGCGACACGTTTCGCGGCGAGACCGTCGGCGACGATCTGACGTTTCACATGGCCGAGTCCGCACGCCTCGCGGACTGCATTCGCGTCGGCGACTGGGACTTCTGGAATCCGAGCGCGAACGGAGGCTTCGCGTCGCTCTACTACTACCAGGCGATTCCGCAGCTCGCGTCGGCGATCCCGACCGCGGCGTTCGGCCACCACCTGTTCTGGTTCCAGCTCTCCGTCGTGTTGCCGCACATCCTCGCGCCCGCGGCGGCGTATCGCGGCATGCGCCTGATGGGGGCGTCGCCATGGCAGTCGTTCGTCGCGGCCGGCGTGATCGCATTCATGAACGGCGAGTCGCGCTGGGGCGCCGGCAATGCGGGCACGTTCCAGGTCGGGCTCTACACGCAGTCGTGGGCGCTCGCCGCGCTGCCGCTCGCGCTCGGTCACACCGTGCGCTGGGTGATGGATCAAAGAGGCCTCGCGCCCGCGATCGCGTGGGGCACGTTCGTGTGGCTCTGCCATCCGTTCGCGGGTATCTCGCTCGGCATCATCTTGATCGCCGCGTTCGCGGCGCTGCTCGTGATGCCCGGCGTCGACTACGTGCTGCGACAGCTCGGCCGGGCGATCGCACCGAATCCGAATGACGGCATGCTGGAGGCCGCGCTCGCGCACCACGCCGCGCGCTGGGAAAATCCGCCCGCGCGCGGGATCGGCCCGGAGCTCGTCCGCTCGTTCATCCTCGGCGTCGCGCTGCTCGTCGCGTGGATGCCCGTCTACTTGCCGCTGCTGGTCGACTACGACGGGTTCGGCGGCTTTCCGCACCGCGTGAACGACGAGGTCGGCCCTGGCTTCAAGGCGCTCGCCCAGTGGCACGCGAGCGGCAAGCTGCTCGATCACGGCCACTACGCGCCGCTGCTCACGTACGCACTGCCGATCGTCCTCGTGTTCGCGCGTGCGCGTTACATGCGCTGGCTGTGGGCACCGGCGTTCGTGTTCGCATTCCTTCTCGGGATCGGTCCACACATTGGCAAGACGTCGGGCGACGATCTGTTCCCCGCCGTCCGCTTCCTCGGCTCGATGCAGGTGCTGTTCGCGCTCGCCGTCGGCGCGGGCGCGCTCGTCATCGGCCGTTCGTTATGGAACGCGCGACGCGACTCGCTGCTCTACTGGGTCCTGCGCGTCGTGCTCGCGGCGGCGATCATCTTCATCCACGCGGCGATCCTCTTTCAGTTCATGATCGGCGATCCCGACAGTGCGGTCATGCAGCTCGCACAGCGCGTGACGTTCTCGGCGTTCGAGCCGTCGGCGGTCCGTTGGATCGGCATCGGCCTCGTCGTGCTGTTCGTGATCGCCTATGTCCCCACGTGGCGTGCGCTTGCCACGCAATACGGCGTGCGGACCGGCCTCGCCGCCGTCGCCGCCGCGATGACCGTCATGCTCGTGCAGCCGGGCTGGCAATCACTCGACGCGCGCCTCTACGTCCTCGACGATTATCCGAGCGAGAACCCAGGCCAGCAGAAGAAACAGATCTACGGCGTCATCGACGTCCTCAGGAAACAGCCGCACGGCCGCAAGCAAGTCGGCCCCGGCGTCGAGAACCACTGGTGGAACCTGCTCTCGTATTGCTACGCGCGGGTCCCTGCCCTCTTGCAGATGGGCGGCGGTGGACTGCAGGCGAGCCCGAACTACGACTTCGTGTGGAGCGTGCGCGACTTCAAGAAGACGGCGTGGGTCTACGACGCGCCCTACCTCGTGTTCCCGAACAACAAGGCGAGCGAGATGCCGGCGGGCGAGACGATCACGAAGACGGAGACGCACGAAGTTCGCCGCCTCCCCGCGCCGGGTCTCGTCTCGCCCGTGCAGATCACCGGCCTCTTGCCGTACGGGCCAGCGCGCGCGGACACCGAGGTTCGCAAGAAGGCGATCGAGTGGCTGAAGAGCGACGACGCGTACGCCGACAAGGTCCTCGCATATCCGGAGTATTTCCCCGACGACGTACGCCCCTCGGCCCCGAGCCCCGCACCGGTCGCGATCGTCCTCCGCGCGTTCCGTCAGGACTCGCCCGGCGACGCCGCCGACATCATCGCGGAGGTCGACGTCTCGAGCACGAGCGTGTTCATGGCGCGTGAGAGCTGGCATCCGCGCTGGCACGCGTACATCGATGGCAAGGAGACGCACGTCCTGCGCGTGACGCCCGACTTCCCGGCGATCGAAGTGCCGCCCGGCAAACACGTGCTCTCGTTCCGCTTCGAGCGGCCGTGGTGGGCGCATGTTTCGTGGCTCGCGTGGCCGCTGCTGTCGCTGCTCGGGTGGTTCGGGCTGCGCCGCCACGAGCGCAAGACCACGCCACAGTTGCCGCGCGCCCGCGTCATCGAGTAGCCCTCCACGATTTCTCCACATCGCTGCGCAGCATCTCCACGAATATGGACGGCCGCAGGTGCGTGGATCGGGGATGCACGCACAACCATCCATCGCACCCCCCTTCGGCTTCATTCGATCGCTTCTGCTCGTCGCCGTGCTCTCCGTGAGCGGCGTGTTCCTCATCGCCGTCATCACCGACGACATGGGCGACACCGGTTGCGGCGGCGGCTGAGGTGCGCAGCCTGTTCGAGAGCGTCGCGTTCGTCGCGTGGGCGGTGCCGTTCTTCATCGTCGTCGAGGCGATCGTCCCTCGGGCACGCATGAAGATCCGCTGGCGCGCGATCGCGCTCGCGTGCGCCATGCTCGCGTTCAACACCCTCGTCGTGCGCGGCATCAGCTTCGGATCGCCGACCGCGGCATCGACGGCGCGAATCGTGCTCGCGTGGTTCGTGACGGAGCTGTCCGCGTACTGGCTCCACCGGGCGATGCATCGCATTCCGCTGCTGTGGCGCTTCCACCGCATGCATCACGCCGATGTCCCGCTCGCGTGGCATCAGTCGTGGTGGATCCATCCGATCGATATCGCGCTGTTCGCCGTCGTCGCCGCATCCGCGACGTGGCTCGTCGGTGCGCCGATGACCGCGGCGCCGTGGTTCCTCGTCGTGCGGCGCGCGTACGGCATACTCCTGCACGCGAACGTGCGCTGGCCCGCGACGCCGCTCGACCACGTGATCGTGACGCCGGTGATCCACCACCGGCATCACCGCGAGGATCTGCCGCCCGCGAACTTCGCCGGCTCGTTCTCGATCTTCGATCGCGTGTTCGGTACGTGGACGCGCTAAGGCGCAGGCGGCGTGGCGCTGCCACTGCCGCTCTCGACAGCGGCGCTGCCACTGCCATTCGGCTTCGGCTTCGGCGCGGGCGGCTTGGGCTTTGGCTTTGGCGTCGCGCTGCCGTTTGGCTTCGCGCTGCCGGTCGTGATCTCCGGCGGCGGTTCCTCGGGGAGCGGCGGATTTCCCGTCGGTGAGTCGCCGAGCGGCTTCGGTGGAGTGGCCTCGTCGGCGCGCGGCATCGGCACGACGATCTTCATCGAGAGCAGCTTCCACGGATCGTTCTTCGACGCGCGCGTGAAGCCGAAGATCGCGCGCACGCCCTGCGCCCGCGCGTACTCGATCAGGACGTCGTAGACCGCATTGCCGCTGCGAAACACGCGCTGCTCGGTGACGGCGATGATGCGGCGAAACTCGCCGAGCGCCGCTTGGTTCTCGCGCTGGATCTGGCCCCACCGCGTCTTCTCTTCCTGTTTCTGAAAGATCGCAGATGCGGCGTCCCAGACCTGCGCGGCCTGGTTATCGCGCAGCTGCTCCAGGATCGCGTTCGCGGCGACGTAGAGGTCGCACTTCCTCGGGTCCATCGGATCCTTGCAAGCCTGCACGCGCGCTTCGCGCTCGCGCTGCGTGATCTTGACGTTGGGGGGAACCTCGACGGCGACGCCAAGCAACTTCCACACGCCCTCGTGATTGTGGAGGCTGACCGACGCCTTGGTCTTGCCGCGCTCGTACGACACCGTCAACGATACGCGCCCGACGCGACCCGTCGGTCCGCGCGTGACGAGCGTTTCGTTCACGGCGGAGATCTCCTTGAACTTGCCGACCGTCGCGTGCAGGTCCGTCATGTCGTCGACGAAGCGCTCCTTGTCGACGAACTCTTGAAATCGCGGCGACGCCTTGTCCCACGCCTGCGCGGCCGCCTCCGGCCCGCTCGACAGCTCGATCAACACCTTCTCCGCGAACGGGCGAAAGTCGATCTGCTCGTCGGTCCCGCCGCGGAGCTGCAGCGCCACGATCACGACGATCCACGCAAACACGAGCAGGAAGCCGACGACGAGGCTGCGCACGAGCAACCGCCCGCGCCGCGTGCCGGCCACGCGCGGCAGATCGGTCAGCGACTCGCCGACCGACGTGATGCTCTCGCCGAGCGCCGACACGCCCGAGCCGACGAGCGGCACGTTCTTCGATTTCTCGCCGAGCTTGCTGACGCCCTCGCCGATCGTCGAGAACCCGGAGCCGATCGCCGATACGCCGCCCGACACCGCGTCTTTCGCCGCATCGGCCAATCGTGTTGAGAGACCCGTGTGCTCGCGTGCTGCCACCGCGTGGACGGCGCCGCTCGCGACGGGCATCGAGTCGACCTCGTGCACCGCGACCGGCGTCCCGTCGGCGCCGACTTGCGGCAGCTTCGCCGACGAGACATTCACGTCGATCGATCCGCTCGCGCCCGGCGGCATCGACGCGGGCGCGGGGTGGCGGCCGCTGAGCGCGACATCGATCGAGCCCGACTCGCTCGCGGCCGGCATCCCGGTCGCGCTCGTCGCGGCCGGCATGTCGATCGCGTCGATCGCCGCCGTCACGCGCGGCAGAGCCGTGGCGCCGCTCTCGGCGACTTCGGTCGGAGCCGCAGGATCAGCCGCAGGCTGATCAGGCTTCTCGGGTTCCGAAGACACGCCGAATCATGACATGGCTTTCAGGATGGCGAGAAGAAGCGGGCGACCAGGTTCTCGGCGACTTCGCGGCGGTAGCTCGCCGTCGAGCGCACGTCGTCGATCGGCTGGATCGCGGTGCGCACTGCGGCGCGCGCCGCGTCGGCCGCGGGCGCACCGAGACGTTGCCCCTTGACCGCATCCTCGACGGCGGTGATCCGCAGTGGGCGGTTCGCGACCGCGCCGAGCGCGACACGTGCCGAGATGATGGTGTCACCGTCGAGCAGGATCGCGGCGGCACCCATCACCTTCGAGATCGACTGCGCGCGGCGCGTGCCGACCTTGCGCCAGGTCGTGCGCGTCTTGGCGTCGGGGATCGGGAGGTGCGCGGCGACGATCAGCTCGTCGGGCGCGAGCTTCGTCGTGCGGTAGCCGGTGCACCACTCGCTGTACGCGACGCGACGCCGGCCACGCGGCGACGCGACCTCGATCTGCGCGTCGAGCGCGAGGAGCGCCGGCAAGCTGTCACCGACCGGCGACGATGTACCGATGTTGCCGCCGAGCGTGCCGCGCGCCTGGATCTGCAGCGCGCCGATCTCGCGCGCGGAGAGTGCGAGTGGCGCGAGCCGATCGCGAATCGCCGGGTGCCGCTCCACCTCGGTCCACGTCGTGCCCGCACCGATCGTGATCGTGTCGTCGGCGACGTGCACGAAGCACAGCTCCGGCAGACGCCACAGATCGAGGATGCCGCCGGGGATCGGGCGATGGTTCGCGTTGACCATCAGATCGGTGCCACCGGCGAGGACCATCCACTCCGGGTGCGCAGCGCGCGCGGTCGTGGCCTCGTCGAGATCGCGCGGCCGGAGGTATTCGGTCATCGCGTCACCTCTCGAGCCGCGACGATGATCGCGTCGACGATGAGCTGGTAGCCCGTGCAGCGACAGATGTTGCCGGCGAGCAGCTCGCGGACCTTCGCGCGTGCGGTCTGATCGTCGGCGCCCTCGAGCAGACCGCGGTCGACGACGTGTGCCGCGCAGACCGCGATGCCCGGCGTGCAGATGCCGCACTGCGCACCGCCGCACGCGACGAGCGCGCGCTGCACCGCGTGGAGCACGTCGCCGCTCGCGAGGCCTTCGACGGTGGTGAGCGTACGGCCGTGACACTGGCCGATCGCGACGAGGCACGAGTTCACCGCCTCGCCGTCCATGATCACCGTGCACGCACCGCACTCGCCTTCGCCGCAACCTTCCTTGGTGCCCGTGAGGCGAAGGTCCTCGCGCAGCACGTCGAGGAGGCGCTTCCACGGCGACGCCTCGACCGACTGCATCTGACCGTTGATCTCGACGGTGATGTTCACGACAGCCTCCAGCCTGGCTTCGAGGCCGCGACAACTTCGGGCGAGATCGGCAGCGAATCGAACGCGCAGCCGAGGGCGTCTTCGACCGCGTTCGCGACCGCGGCCGCGGGGCCGTCCATCGGAATCTCGCCGACGCCCTTCGCGCCATTCGGCCCGAACGGATACGGACACTCGACGATGATCGTCTCGAGCTCGGGCGCGTCCGCGAACGTGGGGACGATGCAGTTCGTCATGTTCGCATTCGCGACCTTGCCGTCCTTGTACACGACGTTCTCGAGGACCGCCCAGCCGAGCGCCTGCAACGTGCCGCCCTCGATCTGGCCTTTGACGATCGATGGATTGATCGCCTTGCCGACATCGACGGCTTGCACGCAGCGCTCGATCGCGACCTCGTACGTGTCGAGATCGACCGCGACATCGACCAGGCACGCGGCCCAACCGTAGACCGGATACGCGGAGCCCGTGTACGTCGTGTCGTCCCACGCGATGCCGGGCGGTGGCTCGTACTTGACGCTCTCGGCGAGCTCGCCCTCTTTACGCGCATACGCGCTCGCCATCTCGAGCAGTGAGCCAGTGACGCCGTGCGAGGCGGCCCACAGCTCGAGCTTGCCGCGCACCGCGCGCGATGCGCGATCGACAAGGCCGCCGACGACCATACACGTGCGGCTCGCGACCGTCGGGCCGGAGTCGGGCACCTGCGCGGTCGACGGATCGACGACGGCGATGTACGACGCATCGACACCGAGCGCGGCCGCCGCGATCTGCGTGAAGATCGTGATCGAGCCCTGCCCGATATCCGTCGACGACGAGCGCACCTCGAAGCGGCCCTCCGCCGTCACCGCGACGGTCGCCTTGCCCGCGAGCCGCTGCTCGCCGGAGCCCGTGAAGCCGGCGCCGTGGAAGTAGAAGACGTAGCCGCGGCCGCGACGGATCGGCGAGCCGTTCGGCGCCTTGCCATCGCGCGCGGGCGCGGGACCCGCGACCTGCTCGACCGCGGCGAGCACCTCGTCGGTTCCGACGGAGAAGCCGAGCTGCTGGCCCGTCGCCGTGGTGTCGCCGCTGCGCAGCGCGAGGCGCTTGCGGATCGCGAAGCCGTCCTCGCCGAGCGCGATCGCGAGCTTCTGCATCTGGCGCTCGTACGCGAACGTGGTCTGCGGCGCACCGAAGCCGCGGAACGCGCCGTGCGGCGGATAGTTCGTCGCGACGACACGGCCGCGCACGCGCACCAGCGGACAACGATACGGCCCGGCTGCGTGCAACACGCCGCGCGACAGCACGACCGGCGACAGCGTCAGGTATGCGCCGCCATCCATCACCACGTCGACGTCGATGCCGACGATCTCGCCGCTCGCATCGACGGCGAGCCGGTGCGTCGTGCGGCAGGGGTGCCGCTTGGTCGTCGCCGCGATGTCTTCGTCGCGCTCGTACACCATCTTCACGCGCTTGCCCGCCTTCTTCGCGAGCACCGCGACGTGCGCGGCGAGCATCGACGGATACTCCTCCTTGCCGCCGAACCCACCGCCCGTCACCGACTGCGAGACCACGACGTCGTCGGGACCGCAGTCGAGGAACGCCTTCATCGCCTTGTGCACGTAGTACGGGCACTGCATCGAGCCCACCAGGTAACAGCGCGCGCCGTCCCACTCGGCCATCATCGCTTGCGGCTCGATGTACATCTGCTCTTGCGGCGACGTCCAATACGTCCCTGCGATCACCTTCGCCGCGCCTGCGAATGCGGCGTCGAGCTCCGCATCTGTCGCGTGACCTTTGCGGATCAAGAACTGCTTGAACACGTTGTCGGTGCCGTACAGCTTCTCCTTCACCGCGAGCGAGCTGTCGATGTCGAGCACCGCGGGCAGCGGCTTGATGCGCGGCTTGACCGCCTTCGCGGCCGCAAATGCGAGCGCCTTGGTCGGCGCCGCGACCAGCGCGAGCGCTTCGTCGGCGTGCATCACGCGGCCACCGATCGGCACGAGCGCGATCTGATCGTCCTCGATCAACCGGATGAAGTTGTTGCCCGAGATGTCGGCCGCCGTCGCGACCGTGACCTGCGACCAATCGAACGCGGGATCGAGATCGAGCGCCTCGAGGATGCCATGCGCGATCGGCGAGCGGACGGTGACACCGTGCCAGGCGCCGGGCGCGTCGAGGTCATCGAGGTAGCGCGCGCGGCCCGTGACCTTCGCGATGCCGTCGACGCGCGGTACCGACGCGCCAACCGGCCCTTCTAGGCGATCCATCGAGCGATCTAACCCCCGCGGACGAGCTTGCGCAACACGCTCTGCTCGTCGACGGACGCGACCTAGCGTTCGCGTGCGGCATCGCGTCGCGCCAGCGCACGCTCGGTCGCCGGTGACCGGCGGGAGGCCGATCGCGTCAGCGCCGGTGGAGCGTTGACGAGCTCGTTGATCGACGACGTCGCGATCTCACTGGGACGCAAGGCGCGCGCCATGGCCGATCGGAAGTACTCCTTCGCGTAGTCGATGCGCCACGTGGGCTTGTAGCCCGGAATGTCGGTGTCGATCGTCATGGTCTTCGTGCCCGTTGCCGCGATGTAGGCGGGGCTGATCTCGACGTCGTGAAAGAAGAACGTCGTGAAGTCTTCGGTGAACGCATCGAGCGTGATCTCGACGATGTCGTGCTCGGGCAGCGTGCTCCACGTGACCTCTAGGTTCGTGCCGGCTTGCGCGTAGGCTACCGGGCCGATCGGCCCCGGCAGCGTGAAGTCCGTGGGATCTCCGGCACGGAACCGCGCGCGGCGCACGGCGCGGCTCGCGAGGCCTTGTCGCGCGGAGACCGTGGCGCTCTGGCGGTCGGTGAGGCGAAGGAAGTCGGTGGGGGCGACCTTCGTCTGCGCAGCAGCACCACGGAACAGCGGGGCGAAGGTCGCGTTCCCGGTCGTGATGCTGATCGAAGCGCTCACGGTCTCCGCCGCCGTGGCATTGGTCGCGACCAGAGGCGTGGCGACCAGGGCGGTTCCCTGGCTGACGTCGAGTGGCGGCGTGATCGCGGTATCCGCAGTCACGGCGAGATCGCGACGGCTGACGATGCTGTTCGCATCGAACGCGAACAGGTCGGTGGTTCCGGGGTCGACGCGCACGTCGAAGCTCCAGCTTGCCGTCGTCGAGCGATCGGTGGAGAAGCCCGCCGTCACGGCACCGGCTTGCACCATCGTGCCCGTGACATCGAACGTTGCACCGAACGCGGCAAAGCATGGCAGGAACAGCTCGCGATCGTCGTCGGGCGTGCGAGCCACTTGCCAGGTGGTGATGTTGCCGTCGCCGTCATCGCACGCCACGGTCACGATGTACGGGCCGTGCACATCGAGCTCGAACGTATCGGCATCGATCACCTTGGCAGGCTTCCAGCCGCCCGCACCATCGCGATACGCGATCAACGATGGCGCGAGATCGGTCTCGACGGTGATGGCACTGCCGGGCAACGGCGGCGCATCGACCTCCAACCCTGCATCGGGTCGTGATGACGAGCCACCGCATGCGGTGAGCAGAATGAGAAGCGCGCGTTGAATGGACGGATGCATCCCCCGGTCGACAGCAAGCACCAGACCATCACGCACGCGCATGCATTCTCGGGCGACTAGCGATCGCGACTTCACGTTCACGTGACAGCGAGACATTCGCGAGTCGATCGTTCTGCGAAGTCCGCAGACGAGTGTCGCGTTCGTGCGTCAGTGACCGCATCGACTGTCAGGACCTCAACGAATGAGGCCACGGCTTCGCAAGAATCCGTGAGCCAACTACACTCGCGGTCGTGAGAACTCGACAGATCGGCCAGGGACTCGCGACAGTTGTCGGCTGCGGTGATGTGCGGCTCGCAACCGCCGCCGCGCGCGGCCGCGATCGCAGCGACGTCACGCGCGCCCTGCACGAAGCGCTCAGCTTCGGCATCAAGCTCGTCGAGGTCTCCGAAGAAGCCGACGCCGAACGGCTGTGCGGCGACGCGATCCGCACGCTCCGCCTGCGCGACACCGTCGTCCTCGCCTCGCGGATGAACACCGTCCCGCCGATCCCCGGCCGCCCGAACCGCGACGTCCTGCCCGAGCGCCTCCCGGCCGGCTACGTCCAGGAGCGGATCGAGGCGACGCTGCGCACGACGAAGCTCGACGCCATCCCGCTCGTCCAGCTCCCCGTGCGCGCGGCGTGGCGTGCCTCGACCGCATGGCCCGAGCTCGCCGGCATGTGCGCCCGCCTCGCGCGCGAGGGCAAGGTGATGCACTACGCCGCGTTCCTCGACGAGGTCGAGGGCGCCGAAGAGTTCGTGAACGAGCCGTGGCTGGTCGCGCTCAACGTCGAATACAACGCGTGCAACCGCGCCGCGGCCCCGCTGCTCGACGGCAAGGTCCCGCTCCTCGCGCGCCACCCGCTCGCCGGCGGCGCCCTCGCCGGCATGCTCGGCCCAAGCGTTCGCCTCACGCCGCGCGACGACCGCCGCGCGATCGACGAGCGCACGCTCGAGCGCGTCGCCGCCGCGATCGCGACTCTCACGCCGCTCGTCAAGCGCGAGTCCCCCGCTGCCCGCTCGTGCGAAGCGGCGAAGGCCGCGCTCGAGCGCGCGGGCAAGCGCGGCGAGGACATCGAGGTCACGAACGTCGCCGAGCTCGCGCTGCGCTACGTCTGCGATCGCGCGATCGCGTTGCCGCGCCTGCACGATCACCAGCACCTCGCCGACGCGATCGTGGCCGCGAGCGCGCCCCCGCTCTCGCAACAGCTACGCGACCGCATCGACGAAGTGCTGGCACAGCCGAAACCGTAAAAGAGAAACGCGTGCGCGCGGTGAGCCCCCCGACCTCCGCGCGCACGCGCCGAGTAGGATGATACGGAACGGAGCTACTGCGAACGCGATACCAACGCGTGGCTCGACGGAAAACGCGAGCTTCGCGATCTCGATGCGATCGCGAACGCGTTCTCGACAATGCAACTACGACGACCGATCACTCACTTGCTCGCCGCGATTGCCTCCCCCGCGCGAGCCCCGACCCGCGCAGCTACTTCTTCTTCTTCGCTGCGGCGCGCGTGCCTTTCGAATGGGCGCGCAGCACGCCGAATGCGACGCGCATATCGGCCTCGAGCTCGACCTCCTTCGTCTCGCGCGCTTCGCGAATCGCACGCCCGAACCCGCGATAGACCGCCGCTCGCCGGACGTCGGGAAGCTTCTGCCACGGCTTGTCTAATGCTTTCGTCGCCATCCCCAAGGCTGCCATTTGGACTGGACCGTGACACCTGAACATTCTGTCAGTATACTCTAATCCCGTGAAGTCTCGCGACACTGCAAACCCGCACAACCGTTTCCATACCCAGGTCGTCGAGTACGACGATGGCGAGAGCCCACCTCCCGCGACCATCACGCTGATCGAGGATCACTCGCGATCGATCCTCTCGGAGAACGACTCGCCCGACGTCGGCTTCCGCTGGAGCGCGAACCCGTACAGAGGTTGCGTCCACGCGTGCATCTACTGCTACGCGCGGCCCACACACGAGTATCTCGACATGGGCGCGGGCACGGACTTCGACACGAAGATCGTGATCAAGCGGCAAGCGGCAGAGCTCTTGCGCGAGAAGTTCGAGAAGCCGAGCTGGACCGGCGAGCTCGTCATGTTCTCGGGCGTCACCGATTGCTATCAGCCGATCGAGAAGGAGCTCGAGCTGACACGCAAGTGCCTCGAGGTTTGCCTCGAGTATCGCAATCCGGTCAGCATCATCTCGAAGAGCGCGCTCGTCGAGCGCGACATCGATCTGTTCCTCGCGCTGCAGGAGCAGGCGCGGTTTCACCTGAGCGTCAGCCTCGCATTCACCGACAACGCGATGTCGCGCGCGATCGAGCCGTGGGCCGCATCGCCGGATCGGCGGTTCAAGGTGATCGAGACGATGGCGAAGGCGGGCGTGCGCGTCGGCGTGATGCTCGCGCCGATCATTCCCGGCGTGAACGACAGCCAGATGGTCGAGCTGCTCGAGCGCGCGGCGGGGTGCGGCGCGACGGAGGCGGGCTGGGTGCTGCTGCGGCTGCCGGGTGCCGTCAAGCAGGTGTTCGAGGAGCGTACGCGGCAGGCGCTACCGCTCGCGGCCGACAAGATCCTGCACCGGATTCGCAGCACGCGGGGCGGCGAGAAGCTCTACGACTCGTCGTTTCACACGCGCGGGCGCGGCGAGGGTCCGTACGCGCAGATGCTCGCGACGATGTTCGACTCGACGGTCGCGCGCCTCGGGCTCAATTTGCGCGCGTGCAAGAAGGATCGTGACGGCGTTGGCAGCGACGACGAGGACGCGACCACGTTCCGCCGGCCGCCGAAGCCGACGAAGCAGCTCTCGTTGTTCTAGTTGTCTCCTGCGGGATGCACGCGAAGTGCAGCAAGTCCGCGACCTCGCAGGGGTGACGAGAGGGTATGTGCGTTGCAGCGAGTGGCAACATGCCCACGTCCTGGAAGCCGCTCCTCGAAGGAACCCAAGCCGCCGACGCACTGCAGGCGGTTCGTGACATCGCTGCGGCGATCGCGGTCGACCCGACCGCCGACGCGGCCGATCGCACGGTGTTCTGGGCGTACGCGGCACCCGTCATCGAGGCCCCGTACGCGAACACCGCGTACGACGTCGCGCTCGATGACCTCGTCGCGCAGCTGCAGACCGGCGCGCGGCACACGTCGCTCTACGACAGCGGGCTCGCCGGGCTCGGCTGGACGCTGACGCATATCCTCGACGGCGAGGACTCGCTCGTCGTGCTCGACGAAGCGCTCGTCGAGATCGTGAAGAAGGAGCGCGCGACCGGCGGCTTCGATCTCGCGCAGGGATTGACGGGCATCGGCGTGTACTTTCTCGAGCGCCTGGTGACGGGCGGCGGCGATGCAGCGCGCGAAGGACTGGAGGTCGTCATCGACGGCCTCGCGCGCTGCGCGACCGTGACCGAGGACGGCATCACGTGGCTGACGTCTCCATCGCATGGCGCGTCGGTGTATCGCGAAGCGTTTCCCGACGGGTTCTACGACTGCGGGCTCGCGCACGGAACAGCGGGTGTGATCGCGTTCCTCGGCCGCGCGGCGTCGCTCGACGACAAGCCGGCCGCGCCGCGCAAGCTCTGTGATGCGGCGCTGCGCTGGATCGCGGCGCAACGTCAGGAGCGCGATCCCGCGGGACGGTTCCCCGCGATCATCGCGAGTGGCGTCGCGCCCGAGCGCGCGCGTGCGGCGTGGTGTTACGGCGATCCCGGCGTCGCGGTCGCGCTGTGGGGCGTTGCCTCGCGGCTCGGGACTTCGACTTCATTGGCGCTCGAGACCGCACACGATTGCGCGACCCGCGCGCCCGAGACGTGCGGCATTCGTGACAGCGCGCTGTGCCACGGCACGACGGGCATCGCGCACCTCTGCAATCGGTTCTATCAAGCGTCGGGCGACACGACGTTTCGCGACGCCGCGCGCGACTGGTACGCGCGCACGCTGAAGGCGCGCGGGCCGGCGAATGACGGCATCGGCGGTTTCTCGCAGTGGCGGGCCGAACATGGTTGGCAACCCGCATCGAGCCTGATCGACGGCGCGATCGGCGTTGGCCTCGCGCTCATCTCTGCGATCTCCGAAACCGAACCGAGCTGGGATCGCATGCTGCTGTGCGACGTCCCCGTGATTGCCAAGGGAGCCTGATCATGTCGACCTACCGTCCGCTCTCGCGCTTCGTCCTGCGCACGCCCGTCCTTCCGTTCGACGTGCTCGCGACCTGGGACGGTAGCCGCGAGGTGTTGCGTGCGCTCGTCGAGAATCCGGCGATTCGCGAGGCGCTCTACGTCGCATCGCCCGAGCTCGACGGTCAGATCGCCGCGTGGCTTCGCGAGCCCGAGCTGAACGTTACCGTCGAGCGCGCGCTCGTTCGCTACATCTCGCGCATGGCCTCGCGCTCGACGCCGTTCGGCCTGTTCGCATCCGTATCGGTCGGCAAGCTCGGCGCGGCGACGGACTTCGCGGTGGCACCACGCGCGAACGCCGAGCGACACACGCGTCTCGACAACGACTTCTTGTTCGCGCTGTGCGCCGACGTCGTGAAGACGTCGCGCGACTCGCTGCGCTACAAGCCGAACACGAGCCTCTACACGGCCGCCGGCCGCATGCGCTACGCGGAAGCACGCCTGCACGGGCCGGTGCGCGCGTATCACCTCGTCGCCGTCGATCGCTCCGAGTACCTCGACCAGCTGCTCGCGTGCGCGGCGAAGGGCGCGACGTACGCCGAGCTCGTCGACGTGCTGTGCAAGGATCCGGAGATCACGCGCGAGGAAGCCGGCGGCTTCGTCGACGAAGTGATCGGCGCGCAGCTACTCGTCGCCGATCTCGCGCCGGCGGTCACCGGCCGCGAGCCGACCCTTCACATCATCGACGTGCTCGACGCGCAGCAGCTCGGTCACTTTGCCGATCCGCTCCGCCAGGCGCACGCGCAGATCCATCGGATCGATGCCTCGCAGCCCGGCGTGCACGCGGATGCGTATCGCGCGATCGAGAAGCTGCTCGCAGCGAGCTTGCCGACGAAGGTCGAGCCGAGCCGCTTGTTCCAGGTCGATCTGTTCAAGCCGAGCACGGCGCAGATCGGCGAGACCGTCATCGCCGAGCTACAGAAGGGCGCCGAGCTGCTGCGGTCGCTCACGCCGTCCGGCGGCGACCCCGCGTGGGAGCGTTTTCGCCAGCGCTTCACCGCGCGCTACGAGACGCGCGAAGTGCCGCTGCTCGAGGTCCTCGACGAAGAAGTCGGCATCGGCTTCGGCGACGAGAACCCGAACGCCGGCAACGCGCCGTTGCTCGCCGACCTCGGCTTCCCGGGTCGCCTCGAGATGCGCCGCGTGTCGATGGGCTCGCGCGATCTGCACCTGATGGGCCTCGTCGCGCGCGCGCTGAAGAGCGGCGCGAACGAGATCGAGCTCACCGATGCAGACCTGCCGGAGCTGACGTATCGCCAGCCGGTCACGCTCGCGAACACGGTCACCGTCGGTGCCGTGCTGATCGGCGATCCGAGCGGCGACTACGACATCCGGCTGTCTTACGTCGGCGCCGGCGCGAACATCCTCGGCCGGTTCTGTCACGGCTCCGAAGAGGTTGCCGCGCTGACCGCCGAAGCGCTGCGCGCGGAGGAAGCGCACAACCCCGACGCCGTGTTCGCAGAGGTCGTGCACTTGCCCGAGGGCCGCGTCGGCAACGTGCTGCTCCGTCCCGTGCTGCGCGAGTACGAGATTCCATACCTCGGCACGAGTGGCGCGCCCGAGGACAAGCAGATCGACGTCACTGACCTCACGATCTCCGTCGTCGACGATCGCGTCGTCGTGAAGTCGAAGCGCCTCGGCTGCGAGGTGATTCCGCGCATGACGACCGCGCACAACTACAGCTCGCGCGCGCTCGCCGCGTATCGCTTCCTGTGCTCGCACGCGAGCCAGCACGCCGGCGTCGCGTACTGGAGCTGGGGCGCGATGGTCGAGTTCCCGTTCCTGCCGCGTGTTCGCCACGGCAAGTTCATCCTCGAGCGCGCGCAGTGGAAGCTGAGCGCGAAGGACCTGTCGCCGCTCACCGCTGCGTTCGAAGGCAGCAACGCGGCGAAGACGGTCGAACAGGTCCGCGCGATCCGCGCGCGCGTCGCGAAGGTGATCGCGGAGCTGCGCCAGCGCCTCGCGCTACCGCGCTGGGTCGTGCTCGGCGACGGCGACAACGAGCTGCCGATCGATCTCGACAACGAGCTCATGGTCGACAGCTTCGCGCACCTCCTCAAGGGCCGCGGTGCCGCGACGCTGTTCGAGCTCTTGCCCGCACACGACCAGCTCTGCGCGCGCGGTCCCGAAGGTGTGTTTGCACACGAGCTACTCGTCCTGCTGGCGAAGGAAGCGCCGCAGCTCGCCCGCGGTTCGTCGGCGAACCTCGCGAGCGTGCAGACGCCGGCATCGCCGACCCGCCGCTTCCTGCCCGGCGACGAGTGGCTCTACGTGAAGCTCTACACGGGCACCGCGACCGCCGATACGCTGCTTCGCGCGTACCTCGCGCCCGTGATCGAGCAAGCGATCGCGAGTGGCATCTGCTCGAGCTGGTTCTTCCTGCGCTACGGCGATCCCGACTGGCACCTGCGCCTGCGCTTCCGCGGTGATCCGCGCCGGCTCTACGGCGAGCTGCTGCCGCTGCTGCACGAGGCGCTCGCGCCGGCGAGCGAACGCGGCCTGCTCTGGAAGCTCGTCGTCGACACGTACGAGCGCGAGGTCGAGCGCTACGGCGGGCCCTCCGGCATCGAGATCGCCGAGGAGCTGTTCCACGCCGACAGCGACGCCGCCCTCGCGATCATCTCGAGCTGCGAAGGCGACGCCGGCAGCGACGCCGCCTGGCGCCTCGCGATCTACGGCATCGATCGCCTGATGGACGACCTCGGGATGTCACTCGCCGAGAAGCACGCCGCGATGACGCTCGCGCGCGATGCGTTCGGCGCAGAGATCGGAATCAACACCGCGTTCCAGAAGCAACTCGGCGACAAGTTCCGGCGTCACAGCAAGGAGCTCGCCGCGCTGCTCGCAACGAACGAGGATCCCGATCACGTCTTCGCGCCCGCACTCGCTGCGTTCGGGCGTCGCTCGCTTGCCCTGCGTCCCCTCGGTCGAAAGCTCGCCGCACTCGCTGCCGCAGGCCGGCTCACACACGCACCACAACACCTCCTTCAGAGCTACATCCACATGCACGTCAATCGTCTGATCCGGTCGTCCGCTCGGCTGCACGAGCTGGTTCTCTACGATCTACTCCGACGGCATTACGACGGACAGATCGCACGGAAGCGGTCAAACCCGAGAAATTCGCATACGTGAGTTGAATTAGATTGATGCGTTAGCTCCGGGCGCTTCGATAGAATGACCGAACGCCTGTGATGCTCCCTGAACGCACCGCCGTCATCGTTCGCACGCTTATGGAGTACGTGCGCTACGAACAAAACGTCTTCGACAACATCGAACGCGTCCTCGAGATCGCGCACGAGATGGCCGACGAATATCGTCGTGCTATCGAGATCGCGCTCGCGAGTGATGTCGCTCTCGCGACCCTCGGGCCGGAGTATCACCCCGAGGTCATCGTGCGTAAGTTCCTCGCCGAGATCCGAGAGCGCCTCGTGCAGCTCTCGCCGGCGCGCGAGCCGGTCACGTTCAACTGATCGACTCGCGCTACGACGAAAGAATCCAGACGAGCGCGGCGAGCGCGAGGACCGCGATCGTCGTCGCGATCGCGAACGGCAACATCGTCCGCCGCACCGGCGCAGGCGCGGTGACGTGCGGCAGCGGCCTCGCGGGCGTCGAGAGCTGGCGCTCCGCCGGATCCGAGTAGACGAGCACGAGCGCACCGAGCTCGATTCGCGCGCCATCGCGAAGCACGGCCTCGCGTTCGACGAGCACACCATCGACGCGTGTGCCGTTTTGCGAATCGAGATCGGAGAGCAGTGTGCCGTCCCAACCGCGGCGAATGCGTGCGTGCTTGCGCGAGAGATCCTCGTCGAGGATCACCCAGTCGGCGTCGTCGCCGCGGCCGATCACGAGCGTCGAGTCCGGCGGTTTCAGCGTGCGGCGATTGCCAGCGCCCGGACCGCGTTCGATCGTCAGGACCGGCTCCGCGCTCGTGCCTAGCAGACCGCGCATCAACTCGCGCGCGAGCGACTCGGTCCGCTGCGGCGGCGATGGCGGCGCACCGGCGGGTGCGGGCTCGACACGCACGCGATAGTTGCCGATCGCGAACACGTGACCATCGCCGATCGAGCCGTGTGTGGTGCCTTCGCTCCATCGCAAGCCTTCGATGCGCACGTGCTCGTCGCGTGCGGCAACGGCCGGTAGCCGGATGTTCGCGCGTGCGCCGCTGCCGATCACGATCACCGGTGCGTCGAGATCGACACCCGGCAGCGCGGGCTGGCCTTCTTCGTTGACGACGATCCGCAGCACTACTTGGAACGAGCCTTCGCTTCCTCGTCCCTGTACTGGTAGTAGCGCTCGAGGACCATCTTCAAGTACTGCCGCGTGTACTTGTACGGCGGCACCGTGTAGCCAAACTTCGCGAGCGAGCCGAGGCCCGCGTGATAGCCGGCGATCGTGAGCACGAGGTCGCCGTCGAGCCGGTTCGCGAGCCAGCGCAGGAGCCGCGTGCCGGCCATGATGTTCGTGCGCGCGTCGAACACGTCGCCTTGCACGCCCATGTCCTTCTCGACCGCGGGATGCACCTGCATGAGGCCCTTGCAGTCCATCGCCGAGACCACACGGGTGTCGTAGTCGCTCTCGACCTTGATGACCGCGCGGATCAGCGGCACCGGGATCCGATAGAGCTCCGACGCCTCGTAGATGTAGCTGTCGTAGCGATGAAACCGCTCGGGCGAGTTGTCGGTCGCCCCGACCTTGTCGCAGCGCTCGCAGCTGCCGCGCGGCGCGCTCGCCTTGCTGCCCTTCTCCGGCTCGGAGATGAGCACCTTCTTCCACCCGCCACCGCTCGGCTTCTTGTTCGTGAAGTGAATGACGCCGTCGGTATCCGTCCACGAATAGACGTCGGCATACGCGAGGCCTGCACCCGCGAGGCCCAGCGCGAGCATCACAGCGATGGCCGCACGCATATCTAGATCTTACCCGGAAAGCTTGTATGGTCGCGCCTCAAATGTCCGAGCCACTCGAGACCGATTACCTGGTCATCGGATCTGGGATCGCGGGCCTCAACTTCGCGCTGCTCGCAGCGGAGCATGGCCGCGTCGTCGTCATCACCAAGAAACGTGCTGACGACACGAACACGAACTGGGCCCAGGGTGGCGTCGCGGCGGTCCTCGCAAAGGATGACACGTTCGAGCGCCACATCGAGGACACGCTCACGGCCGGCGATGGTCTGTGCGACCGCGCTGTCGTCGAGCTCTGCGTGGCTGATGGGCCGGCGCAGGTGAAGCGCTTGCTCGACCTCGGCGTGCGGCTCGATCGCGGGCCGGATGGCGAGCTCGACCTCGGCCGCGAAGGCGCGCACTCGCGCCACCGCGTCGTGCACTGGGAAGACGTCACAGGCCGCGAGATCCAGCGCGCGCTGATCGCGGCCGTCGCCGCAAATCCGAACATCACCGTTCTCGACGAGCACATCGCGGTCGACTTGCTCTCGATGGCGAAGTACGGCGGCGACCCCGCGTGCTTCGGCGCGTACGTGCTCGATCGCCGCAGCGGCGAGGTGAAGACGATCTGCGCGCGCGCGACGGTGCTCGCCTCCGGCGGCAGCGGCAAGGTCTACGTCTATACGTCGAACCCCGACGTCGCGACCGGCGACGGCATCGCGATGGCGTATCGCCTCGGCGCGGCCGTCGGCGATCTCGAGTTCGTGCAGTTCCACCCGACGGTGCTGTTCCACCCGATGGCGCGAAACTTCCTGCTCTCCGAAGCGATGCGCGGCGAAGGTGGCGTACTGCGGCTCGCGAGCGGCGAGACCTTCATGGAGAACTACCACCCGATGAAGTCGCTCGCCTCGCGCGACATCGTCGCCCGCGCGATCGACAACGAGCTCAAGAAGAGCGGTGCGGACTCGGTCTTCCTCGACATGACGCACCTCGACCCCGCGTTCGTGCGCAATCGCTTCCCCAACATCGCGGAGCGCTGTCTCGGCCTCGGCATCGACATCACGAAGCAGCCCATCCCGGTCGTCCCCGCAGCGCACTATACTTGTGGAGGTGTGAAGACCGACACGACGGGCGCGACGACGATCGCCGGCCTCTTCGCGATCGGCGAGTGCGCGTTCACCGGCCTGCACGGTGCGAATCGACTCGCCTCGAACTCGCTGCTCGAGGGTATGGTGTATTCGACGCGCGCCGCCGAGGCCGTTCGCGCCATCCCGCGTGCGCGGCCCTCACAGGTCGCGACCTGGTCATCGGGTGACGCCACCGATTCGAACGACGCGATCGTCGTGGCCCTAAACTGGGATGAGATCCGCCGGTTCATGTGGTCGTACGTCGGCATCGTTCGCAGCAACAAGCGCATCGAGCGCGCCGGCCGCCGCATCGAGATCCTTCGCGACGAGATTCGCGAGTACTACCTCGACTTCAAGATCACGAGCGACCTCATCGAGCTCCGCAACCTCGCGCTCGTCGCGCATCTCGTGATCGAGAGCGCGCGCCGTCGCAAGGAATCGCGCGGCCTCCACTTCACGCTCGATTACCCGGACAAGCTCGCCGAAGCGCGCCACTCCGAGCTGCAGCTGACCAACGGCCCGCGTGGCTAGGTGGCTCGTGATCGCGCTCGTCGCGTGCGGCGCGCCGCGCGCACCCGAGCCGATCCAGAATCGCGCGTCCGCCAAGACGGCGGTGCAGTGCGCGAAGGCCCGCGGGACGGTCCGTGATCGCGTGACCAAGGAAGCGTTGATTGGCGCCACGATCATCCTCTCGGGTGCCGTTGGAACGGGAGAAGACGTCGTCATCACCGATGAGCGCGGCGTGTTCGAGGTCGCCGTGAAAGGCGACCGCACGCTGATCACCGCCTACTACGCCGAGGTCATGCAGCGGTTGCCGTTCACCGCGTGCGACGGGATCCAGATCGAGCTGAATCTGACGGCGCACGGACTGGGCACTTCAAACCTTCCTTAGGTTTTTCCACAGCTTCGGCGGCGCGATTCACACTACACAGTATCAACGGGGGTTCACACGAACGCGCCCTTGGCACGGGGCTGTGCCCACTTGCGGACGTATTCCCGAGAAACCGCCGATGGCATCGCGGTCGCAATACTCGTCTCCATACTCCTCGCTACCGGATCTTGACGGACGGCCACGTAGCGCGGGGGGCCACCGAGGCATGGTGTCTCGGTGGCTTTGTTTTTTTCGGCTCGCAGTGCCAGTGTCTAGGCAATGCGCGCCTTGTTGATCCTGTGCGTGGTGGCGGCGTGTGGTGGACCTTCGGGTCCGTCGTCACCCGCAGCGAACGGTGTGCGCGCGTATGTCAGCGCGTTGAAGAGCTCGAGTCCGCGCGCGGCGTACGATCTGTTGTCGTCGTCGGCGCGGAAGAAGGTCAGCTACGACGAGTTCGCGCTGCAGTGGAAGCAGAGCGAAAAAGAGCGCGCGTGGCAGATCAAGGTTCTCGAGGAGAGCCTCAAGGGCAACCCCGACGTCGGCGAGCGCGCGCGCGTCAGCTTCTCGGACGGCAAGATCGTTCCGCTCGAGCGCGACGGCCAGCGCTGGCTGCTCGAGTCCGAGCTCGTCAGTCGCTCGCGCGCGAAGCGGCCGCGCGATGCGATCCGCGTGTTCGCGGATGCGCTGTCGTCGCGTGACGTCGGTGCGCTGCTGCGCGTGCTCACGCAGCGCCGTCGCGACGGACTGACGAAGCAAGTCGAAGGTTTCGTCGCCGGCATCGGCAAGCGCATCAACGACAAGATGGAAGAGTTCGGCGACCGCGCCGAGCTGCGCTGGGACGAGAACGGCATCCGCTACCGCATCGTGCTTCGCAAGGAAGACGACGAGTGGCGCGTCGACGACATCTACATCCGTCCCGCGCCGAAGGACGACGAAAAAGATCTCGAAGGAACGATTCCGGACGACTTCTAGTGCTCTTCGTCGCCCTCAGCTGCCTGCAAGGCCGACCGATGCAGGCCGCATTCGACGAGCTGGCGCGGCTCGGCGCCGGCATCCAGCTCACGCCGGGTAACATCCCGACGCGCGCGTTCCGAGAGCACGTGGTCGCGAGCCGGGTGACGACGCGCCGGCATCACGGGTTCACGTTCGACGCGCGCAAGACCGAGACGTGGATCGACGGTGCGTGCGCGGTCGACAGCGAATCGGTGCATCCGCCGCTCGCGGGCGCGGCGTGGCGGCCATGGCTCGAGCGAGCGCCTGCGCCGCCGATCGTCGAGGTCATGTATCCCGGCTACGAGCTCGGCACGGGCGACGAGGTCGAGGCCGCCATGACAGACGGCATCACGCTCGCCGTCGACGTCTCGCACGTGTACTTGCAGCGCATGGCCGGTGTCATGACCGACGCGACGTGGCGGCGACTCGCCGACTACGATCGCATCGCGGAGGTGCACGTCTCCGCGAACCAAGGCCGCGCCGATACGCACCGGCCGCTCACGCGCGAGACGTTCGGTCTCGACTGGATCCGCGAGCGCGTGGCGAACGGCGATGACGTGATCCTCGAGTGCTACATGCACAAGCTCGACGACGAACAGCGACAACACCAAATGGAGCTACTCCGATGAGCGATGACGACGACTTCGATGACCTCGAGATGGACAGCGTGGACAGGGCCGCGGCGCGCAAGACAGCGATGCAGGCCTTGCAAAGGATGGCGGCGACGTTGTTCGCGAGTCATCCGCAGTACCGGAGCGTGATGTTCGGCGTCGCTCAGTACTGGGCCGACGAAGCCGACGACGCGGTTCACTACGACGTCTGCGCGTCGGAGCGCACGATGCCGCTGTGGCCGCATCGCTGCGACCAGACCGTCTGGGACGACGGCGGTTACGAGAACGTGCCCGGCGAAGCGTGCATGAACTGCGGCGAAGGCATCGGCTATCTCGGCATGTGGGACGACAACGGTGCGGCGATCGGCGCGTTCGAGGCGTACTGCCACGAAGCGGGCAGTCAGGAAGAGTCGTCGGCGCACAACTACCTGCCGTACGGGATCGCGCGCAAGACCGGCGACGGCATCGAGGTCGAGATCGTCGGGCGCTTGCAGCGTCCCGAGAACGAATCGCAGTACGAAGGCGAGGACGACGCGACGTGGGACGACGCGCGTGCGCGGGAGCTCCTCGAGCTCGTCGCCGCGTCGCCCGCCGACGACGGTCCGCGCCGCGTGCTCGCGGACTACTTGCTCGAGCGCGAGAATCCGCGCGGCGAGTACATCGCGCTCTCGCTCGAGAAATCGCCGAGCGCAGAGATCGTGAAGCGACGCGACGAGCTGCTCGCCGAGCACGAGCGGCGCTGGCTGCCCTCGATCGCGGACGCCGTGCCGATGTGCTCGGTGCGCTGGCAGCGCGGCTTCCCCGTCGCTGCCGAGGTGCTCGCCGGCGAGGGCGATGTCGCGAAGGTGCGCGGCTCCGCCGGCTGGGCGACGATCGAGCAGCTCCACGTCCATCGCAGCTCGGAGTGCGTGCTCGACTCCGCGATGCTCGCGCTGCGCGAGCTCGGGCCGATCGACGAGCGCTGGATCGCTGCGCTCGTGGAGTCGCCGCTGCCTTGGGCGATCGAGTCGCTCGAGATCGAGCTCGACGACGCCGACGTCACGAAGCTGTGCAAGGCGACGACGCTACCGAAGCTGCGCGCCCTGACGATCCACGCACGCGACCTCGATCTCGCGGTCGCACAGCTGCCAAAGGCGGTGTGGTGGAAGCAGCTCGACCGGCTCACGGTCGTCGACGATGACGTCGCGAAGTGGCACGCTCGTCAGCGCGAGCTCGGCGTACCGTGGCTCGCTGTCGTCCGCGAATTCACGGACCCCGCGATCGCGAAGGGCTGGGAAGTCGCGTACGGCCCGGGCGGCGCGTGCGAGATCACGCAGCGCGGCTGGACGCCGCACGCCTCGATCGACGCGCTCGCGGAGCTCTTGCCGAAGCTCCCGAAGGCGACGTTCCAGCTCGTGAAGAGCGCGTACTACGAGCCGTCACCCGCCGACGCCGCGCGCCTCGGGATCTAGCTACTTCGCGGCGCGATCGAAGCCGCGCGAGAAGTCGTCGAGCGCGTGCGTGCTCGCGCCGGCCAGGCAGCCGACGGCTTCCATGCAGGAGTCGGCGCTGCTCATGCAGTCCGTCGCCTTGTCCATCACCTTTTCCCCGACGATGTCGCTCGCCTCGTCGAGCGCCTCGCGGCACTCACCGACGTCGACCTTCTTGCCGCACAGGGTATCGAGGCGCTCGCACGCCTGTTCTTGCGGCGACGCGCGGATGACCTTCGCGTAAACCACGGCGCCAAGACCGAGCACGGCCACGACCACCAGCAGCTTTGACATGCCGAAACACTAAGACCGAAATCCTCCGACGCAATGACTGTTATCGGATCCACACGCGATGGATCGTGTCGCTGCCGGTGCCTTGCGCCCGCTCGTCACACGCCCACTCGCCCTGTACCGCGCTCGCGCGCGCGTAGGCGAAGCAGCTGGCCGAGACGGTGCGGAAGTCGACGACGCGTGCTCGACCGGCAGGTGAAGCGCAGCTCGTTGGACGGCAGCTTCGCGAGTAGCGATGGTGCCGCGTGGCCCCACGATTCGGTGCCGCCTTCATCCGTGCCGAGCGTGTCCGCACCGCGCTTCGGCAAGTTGGTCGTGCGCACGAGCAGCGCCGAGTTCGTGCCGGCCTTGTGGACATAGCTCGCGACGAGCGTCCAGCCACCGCCGTCGGTCGTCATGTCGCAATAGCCGGTGAGGTCTCCCGCGGGTCCAGACGCGTCGGGATCGAACGTGTACATCCCGTCAGCGGAGCCACCGTGTGGTGGCAGCAAGCACCACACGCGAGGGCGCTATTGCACGGCAAGGTCGCGCGTCACGCCCTGCGCAAAGATGCGTATCTCGAGCCGCTTCGCCGTCGCGTCGAACCGCCAGCAACCCGGCGTGGCGCACGTCGTCACGTCGGCGGCGGTCGGCAGCGCGACGCCGCCGACGGACACGCTTGCGGGCGACGACCACGGCGCCGGCAACCCGCGCGCGTCGACGTCGATGGTGAACACCGAGTATTCGGTGCCGCCGGTGACGCTGACGAACGCGCCGTTCGCATTCGCGCTCGCGCCGTCGTGCAGCGTCGCGAGCACCGGATCCTCGAGGCTGCCGCCCGGCGTGTAGACGAGGCGCAGCTCGCGGCCGAGCGTGGGATCGGTATACGACGTCACGCCGGCGGCGGTCGCCGGCAACATCGTGTCGGCGTAACGCGCGAACATCGGCACGAGCGATCCGACGCGGTGCCAGACCGGCACGACATCGCGCGGTGCGGGTACGGTGATCGCCGTCGTGCCGTTGCCGGTCACGATCGTTCCGGTCGCGCGATCCATCCACGCACCCGGCGGCAACACGACCGCACGCGTCGTCGCGCCTTCGGTCACCACGGGTGCGACGAGGATGTCGTCACCGAGGAAGAACATCGCGTCGTCGCACGCGCAGTTGTACATGAACCTCGCGGGCCGCGTGATCGGCGTGCCGTCGGCGCCTGCCTGCTTCGCGAGCGTCCACAGCAGTGGATTGAGCTGCATGTGGAGGTCGGCGAACTTCTTGTAAACGAGGTCGCTGCCCGCATCGAACAGCGTCGTGTCCCACGGGTTGTGACTCTTGCCTCCGCCGCCGAGCTGCATGATCGTGCCGTACGCGGCGTAAGCGGCCCAGCGCAGCAGGGTCTCCGTCGTCGGGAAACCGCGGAACCCGCCGATGTCGGAGCCGTAGAACGGATAGCCCGACATCGAGAGCGAGAGCCCGCGCGAGATCGCGCTCGGCATGCCGCCGACGTTCGCCTGGCCTTCGCCGTTATCGACCCCGAACTCGGTGAAGTCGCTGTCGAGATCGCCGGGCCAGATGCACGTGTTCACGCGCTGCTCGCCCCACGCACCGGCGCGGGTGATCAAGAAACCGTCATTCGCCGGCAACGAGCCGAGGTACGCGTCGTGATAGCCCTCGGCATACCGCGCGTGGTGCGAGCTGTTGTCCCCGCCCGCGAGCAGCATCGGCAGGATCGTGCCGCCGATGTCGGGCACGACCTCTTCACCGAAGTCGAGCTTGAAGCCGCGCGCGCCGAGGTCGACGACGCGCTCGATGCGCTGGCGCCACCACGCGATCGCGCCGGGCCGCGTGAAGTCGACGAGCGTGCCCGGTCCGTCTTGCCACGGATAATCGATCGCCTTGCCGGCGTCGTCGGTGATGAAGAACTTCTGCGCGTTGCCTTCCATGCGATCGGTCGCGGTCGCAGGCGTCGTGCCGACGTACGGCGTCGACCAGAACAGCACGTGGTAGCCCTGCGCGCCCAGGTCGGCGATCAGCTGCCGGGGCGCCGCGAGGCGAGCTTCGTCGACGACGAACGTGTTGTACGCGGTCTGCCACGGGTTATCGATCCACATCAGCGACCCGGGGATCCGGCGCGTGCGCATCTCGTTCGCGTCGTCCCGCACCTCGGTCGAGCTGTTCCACACGTTCCGCCACTGCTGCGGCGCGAACGCCCAGCGCGGCGGCACCGCGGGCTTCGAGGTTAGCGTCGTGTACGCGCGGACCAGATCGAGCGGTGACGTGGTTCGATAGATGTAGCTCTTGTACGTGCCGCGCACGGGCAGCGTGAATGTCGCGGTCGCGTTCGCGCTCGACTTCGCGACGTCGAACGCGGCGGGGCGATCGTCGGCGATGAACCAGCCGATGTTGCGGCGCGGCCACAGCAGCACCGGGACCGGCACGTGCGTCTCGTTGAGCGACGACTCCGACATTGGATCCACGCGCAGCTGCATCTCGCGCACGGCGCCCGCGACGTTCGCGCCTGCAGCCGCGTCACCGGTGCCATACGCGGGCTCGTTCGCGACGTGCGGCAACGCGATGCGGAGCTGCACGGCGCCCTCGGTCTTCGACGCGTCGACCTCGAGCACCGCGCAATCCTCGACGCCTTTGCACTTCGAGAGTCGCAGCCGCACGTCGCTGTCGAGCACGATCCAATCGCCGTCGACGGACTTCGCCTTCGCGATCGGCGCGAGCTCGACGAGCGCATCCCCGCGCGGATCGTAGTAGTGCGTCTCCTCGATCTCGTCGGTGACGCCGATCTGCAGGAAGTCATCGATCGCCAGCTCGCCGACCGCGAGTGACATCGTCGCCGTCGTGATCGTCACCGGGCCCGCGGTCAGCGTCCCCGGCACCGGCGCGGCGGCGTTGTCACCGCACGCGGCGACGACCGGAGCGACGATCAGTGCGAGCGCGCGAGTCCTCACCCACGTTTTCTACCGAAGAACGGAAGGTAATGCTTGAGGCCGCGCAGCTTCTCGCCGACCGACGAGCTCTTGTCCTCGGCCACCATCTCGATGCGCGGAGTGAGGTCGCCGGTGATCTCGGCGATCGGCGTCGCATCGGAGCGCTCGTTGACCACCGCGTCCATCCCGAGGTGCTGGCGCGCCTCGACGACGGTACGTGCGAGGATCGTGTGGAGATCCTTTCGCAGCTGCACCTTCTTGAGCGTGGTGCCGATCTGCCGCGCCATCTCGCGCGCCGACGGAAACCGAGTGTCGACGCCCGCCGAGAGTGCGCGATTGATGATCTGCGTGAACGGCGCGGGCACGTCTGGGCGCAGCGGGCGGAGCGGCTGGACCATGCAGTCGCGCAGCCGGCAGTACGTCTCGTAGTCAGTCGCGCCCTCGAACAGCTTGCGACCGACGAGCGCCTCCCACAGCACGGAGCCGCACGCGAACTGATCCGACGCCGGAATCGGCCGGCCGCCCGCCACGATCTCGGGCGCGAGATACGACATCTTGCCTTTGACGATGCCCGGCTCCGTCGTCTCGGCGCCGCGGTCTTGCGCGAGCGAGAGGCCGAAGTCGATGAGCTTCACCATCCCGCGGGTGGTCAGGAGCACGTTGTGCGGCGAGACATCGCGATGCACGGCGGGCACGACGCGGCCCTCATCTCCCATGCGCTCGTGCGCGGCGGCGAGCCCGCGCAAGACGCCGACGCCGATCGCGGCGACGAGCTCCCACCGCGTCTGCTCGCCGCGCGCCGTGTGGTACTTGATCCAGCTTCCGAGATCGAGGCCGTCGATCCACTCGAGGACCATGTAGTAGTTGCCGCGGTCGTGTACGAAGTCGTGGACTTCGGAGACGTTCGGCGACTGCAGGGACGACCCGAGCCGGGCCTCTTCCACGAACATCGCGACGTAGTTCGGCTGGGTCGCGAGGTTCGGGTGCATCTGCTTGATGGCGACCTCGCGGACAAACCCCGAGTCACCACGCACGCGTCCGCGCCAGACGTCGGCCATGCCACCCCGCCCGGCAATTTCGATGAGCTCGTACCGCCCACCGACGATCAGACCTGGACGTGGCCCCTCAGCCATGGACGGATGACAGCATCTCATACCAGGGGCGAAATCGGGCTTTCTCCGACGAGATCATTGACGAAGTCTTTCCAGCGGAATGCTAGATTTGGCTGGCAATGGATCCGAGCCCTGGGCTCATCCGGTTCAGCGAGGTGGTCGCGCGCGAGGACTTTGCGCTCGACTATGCCGCGTTGCTCATCGGAGCGTGGGACTTCCCCGAGCGCGACGTCGACACGTATCGCGAGCAGCTCGATTCGATCGCGAGCTTCGCCGCCCCCGAGGTCACGAAAGCATCGGGCGGCATCGGTCGCGCACGTGCGATCAGCGACTGCCTGTTCGAGCGCCTCGGCTTCTGCGGCAACACCGACGACTACTACGACCCGCGCAACAGCTTCCTCGCCGACGTGCTCGACCGCCGTACCGGCATTCCGATCTCGCTCTCCGTCCTCTACCTCGAGGTCGCGCGCCGCGTTGGCGTGCTCGCGCAGGGCGTGAACTTCCCCGGCCACTTCCTCGTGCGCGTGGCGATCGAAGATGCGTGGCTGTTCCTCGATCCCTTCGCGGGCGGTCGCGCACTGACGCCCGGCGACCTCGAAGCGCTGCTCAAGAAGACGACGTCGCCCGATGCGGTGCTCGATCCGAGCGTGATCGCCGCGGCGAGCAAGCGTCAGATCCTGGCGCGGATGCTCGTCAACCTCGCCGGGATCTACGGGCGCCAGGGCGATCTCGTGCGCTCGCTCGACGTCCTGGAACGTCTCGCGGTGCTCGAGCCGAACAATCCGCGAATCACGCGTGACCTCTCGCAGCTGCGCGAGCGCGTCGACGGTCTCAACTAGAACGCCACATCTTTCGAAGGGTCACCGACGTGCGCTATCTGCATCCCGTCCACGACGAAGAGCTCGAGCTCTCGACCGACGACGTCTTCATCAATCCCGGTTACTTCGCGGGCGAATCGCGCCTCGAGGCCGATCTCTCGCCGCCGGATTTTCCCGGAGGCTCGCATCCCATCGTCTCGGCGAACATGAATGCCGTCACCGGCAAGCGAATGGCGGAAACGATGGCGCGGTTCGGCGGCCTGGGGGTCTTGCCGCAGGACATGGACCTCGACACCGTGGCGCGGATCGTCAAGCACATCCATGCAGCCGACGCGCGCTACGACACGCCGCTCGAGGTCTCGCCGCGCGCGACACTGCGCGACGTTCAGGGGATCATCCGCAAGCGCGCGCATGATCTCGTCGTGGTCGTCGATGAGGAACGCCGGCCGCTCGGGATCGTCACGCACTCCGACCTTCGCGACCGCGACCAGTTCACCCAGGCGTCGCGGCTCATGACACCGCGCCTGATCTCGTTCACCGTCGGCGTCGCCAACCGCGATGCCTTTCTTCAGATGGACGAGGCGCGCGTCAAGGCGGCACCGGTCCTCCACGAGGACGGGCGGCTCGCAGGCGTGATCACACGCAACGACGCCGTGCGCCTCGAGCTGCTGCGTCCCGCCCTCGGTGCAAATGGCGAGCTGATGGTGGCCGCGGCGGTGGGCATCTCCTCCCAGGCGCCCGAGATCGCGGGGAAGCTCCTCGAGATCGGAGTCTCCGCGATCGTCCTCGATACAGCCCATGGTCATCAACGACGCATGCTCGACACGATCGCGGCGGTCAAGGCCGTCGTAGGTGGACGCATCCCGCTCGTCGCCGGCAATGTATGCACCGCGCCCGGTACTAGAGCGCTCCTGGATGCAGGTGCCGATGTCGTGAAGGTGAACGTCGGGCCAGGCGCGATGTGCACGACGCGGATGCAGACCGGCGTCGGGCGGCCAACCTTCACCGCGGTGCTGACCTGCGCGCGCGAGGCGCACGCACGAGGCAAACACGTCTGGGCCGACGGCGGCGTCAAGCATCCGCGCGACATCGCGCTCTACCTCGCGGCCGGCGCCGCGCGCGTGATGGTCGGTACGGCACTCGCCGGCACGTACGAGAGCCCGGGGGATGTGAAAGAGGACAAGGCCGGGCTTCTCTACAAGGAGAACTACGGGATGGCGAGCGGCCGCGCGGTGAGCGAGCGCAACGCCGACCAGGATGCGTTCGAGCAGGCCAAGAAGGGCTTCTTTCGCGAGGGCATCTCGAGCTCGCGCATCTACATCCGCGACGGGCAAGAGAGCGTCGGCGCGTTGCTCGTCGAGATGATCACCGGCGTGCAGTCCGCGTTCACGTACGTCGGCGCTCGCACGATCGCGGAATTCCACGAGCGGGTCGAGGTTGGTGTGCAGACGCCTGCGGGCTATACCGAAGGCACGCCGCACGGAGCGATTCGACTTTGAGTCGCAGCAAAGGGACGTGACGAGCGGGAGATCGCGGCGCCACTTGGCTCTATAGTGCGGCCTCATGTCGGAGCCGTTCTCGCCAGGATCTGTTGCGCGACAGCTCGACTACTGCACGTTCTGCCCGAAGATGTGCCGGCACGCGTGTCCCGTCTCGACGGCGAGCGGCCGCGAGACGTACATCCCGCAGGTCAAGATGGACCGGCTCAACCAGCTGCGTCTCTCGCACACGACGTGGACCACCGAGTCGACCGATCCACTCTGGGCGTGCACGGGTTGCCGGCACTGCACGATGTATTGCGATCACGCGAACGAGCCTGGCCTCGTGCTGTTCACGGGACGCGCCGCCGCCGTGCAGCGTGGCGTTCCGCATCCCGCGCTGACGAACTACAGCGAACGGTTTCGCGCGCGCGAGGATCGCCTCGCCGCGCAACTGCGCGCGATGTTCCCCGACAACCTCGCGACCGAGGGCGACAACGACACCGTCGGGCTGTGGCCCGGCTGCGACGCGATCGACAAGAACCCGGCCGACATCGCCGCATCGCTCGCGATCCTCGAGCGCGTTGGCATCCAGGCCAAGCTCGTCGAAGCGCCGCAGGCGTGCGCGGGTTATCCGCTGCTCGCGGCGGGTCATCGCGATCTGTTCCGCTGGCACGCGGGCCGCGTCGCGACATCGGTGCGCGGCTTTCGCAAGATCGCGATCAACTGCTCCGCGTGTCTCTACGCGATGCGCGCGCAATATCCGGCCGAGGGCGTGAGCCTGCGCACCGAGGTCGTCTCGTTCGCCGAGCTGCTCGCGCCCGCTGCGTCGAGCCTCGCGTGCTCGCTCACACGGCGCTCGGTCTACTACCACGACCCCTGCTATCACGCGCGCTACAACAACGTGGTCGAGCAGCCGCGCAAGGCGCTCTCGCAGCTCGTCGAGGTCCGCGAGTTTGGCTGGAACAAGACCGACACCGAGTGCTGCGGCGGCGGCGGGCTGTTGCCGAAGACGATGCCGCTCGTCGCCGATCAGATGTCGAAGCGCCGGCTCGCCGAAGTGCAGGCGACCGGGGGTGGCATGGTCGTGACCTCGTGTGCGACCTGCGCGTTCATGCTGAAGCGCAACGCGCCGCCATCCGTCGAGGTGCATAACCTCGCGACCGCGATGGCCCAGCTCTCCGAGATTCCGTTCACGCCGCCGGCGAGCCCTCCCGACGACGAAGGGTGAAAGGCCTGTTCGCCGCTCGCGGGCCAACGCTAAGATGCCGGCGTGGACGCGCCAGAGCAGCTGCGCATCACCTGGGCACAGGGCTCGGAGTTTCTCGCCGCCTATGATCGCGCGGCCGGTCGCTACACGGTCGCGGTGCCGCACTCGTCTCGCGTGCTGCGCCGCACCGCGATCGGGGAACAGCTGCTCGTCGAGCATCAGTTCGTCGACAGCGAGCGCTCGTTTCGTGGCGTCGCCCGCGTGATCGATCACGACGAGGGCCCGCCGGAGATCGTGACGCTCGAGTTCGTCGACGGTCGCAACGCGCACCTCGTCGTCTGCCACGCCGAGGGCCAGAGCGTCCCGTACCTGCATCGCCGCGTCGCGCGACGGCCCGTGTGGTTGCCGATCGAGCTCGGCCCAGGCTCGTTGCACGGCATCATCACGGAGCTCTCCGAGCTCGGCGCCTTCATCACCACGAAACATCCCGCCCCCGAAGGCGCGGTCACGCTGCGGCTGCCCGCAAACGGCGCGCGACTCGAGATCACGGCGCGCGTGCTGTACACGCGCGACATCCACGAGCCGGGCTTCGCCGTCGAGTTCGTGTTCGCGAATCGCGACGAAGAAGTGAGCGTGCAGGCCGCGATCGGCCGCGCGCTTCAGGCGAACCAGCGGAAGTAGATCGACGTCGCGAGCGCCGCGGCCGAGACCAGATACACGATCACGACCAGACTCATCCCGCGCTTCGGTGCGCGGATCTGGGACGTCATCGCGCGCGGGACCGCGACCTCGACCTTCGGCATCGTCGGCGTCACGCGCTGGACGTTGACCGGTGTCACGGGCTTCGGCTCGACGGGCGCGGCGACCGGACGCGGTGGCGTGACGGGGATCGATGCCGAGATGCGGTGCTCTTGCGGCAGCTGCGCGGGTATCGGTGCCGATTTGCGCGGCGGCGGCGCGACCGGTTCGGGCGCGACGAGGTTCACCGGCGTCGATGCGCGCGGCGGTCTGGGCATCGGCTGGTTCTGTACCGTCGCGATCTCGTCCGGTACGTCGGCGCCGAGATCGACGAACACGTTCTGCTCCTTCGGCGGGGCGTCCGGGTCGGGACCGAGATCGACGATGATCTTCGGGTCCTGGACTGGCGTGCCCTCGCCGTGCTCCACGATGTCGGAGAGCTGCAGCTCGCGGGTCTTGTTCGCCTTTGCCTCCACGAGCCCGCCGGTCGCGAGCGAGACCAGGTCCGCGGTCTCGAGCTCGATGGTCGCGTTCGGCTTGTTCGGGTCGATCACGTAGTCCGGTTCGGGCCTCTCCGCACGTTTCTTCTTGCGAGGAGGGTCGACCGGGTCGGGCACTGCGCCGATGGTATAATGGAACCAGCGCATGGCGCACTTGCTGCTCATCGACGATGACGCGTACGGCGGCGAGCTCGTGAAAGCACTAGCAGCGTGCGGTCACGAGGTGCGTTGGGCACGCACCATGGCCGATGGACTCAAGCAGTACCGCCGTGATCGCGCGGAGGTCGTGCTCGTCAATACCGACCTTCCCGATGGCAGTGGCCAGGACGTGCTCGCGCAGGTGCGGATCGAAGATCCGACGACGATGGTCGTGCTGACGAGCGCGCGCGGCACGATCGAGGAAGCCGTCGAGGCGATGAAGCAGGGCGCATCGGACTTCGTGCGCAAGCCGCTCGATGTCGCCGACCTCGAGCTCCGCATCTCGCGCGCGCTATCGAGTCGCCGGCTCGCCACGCAGCTCGGCTACTTGAAGGCACGGCAAGCGCGCGGCGCAGACATCTCGGGCCTCGTCGGCGAGTGCGTGCAGATGCGCAGCGTGTTCGACACCGTGATCCGTCTCGGTCAGAAGACCACGCGACGCGCGGGACCGACGGTGCTGTTCGTCGGCGAGACCGGCACCGGCAAGGGCGTGATGGCGCGCGCGCTTCACTACAACAGCCAGCGCCGTGACGGACCGTTTGTCGAGGTCAACTGCGCCTCGATCCCAGAGAACCTCATGGAGGCCGAAGTGTTCGGCGCCGAGCGTGGCGCGTACACGGGCGCGGTCGCATCCCACGTCGGCTACGTCGAGACCGCGGACGGCGGCACGTTATTCCTCGACGAGATCGGCTGCTTGTCGCTGCCGTTGCAAGCGAAGCTGTTGACCGTGCTCGAGTCGCGGACGTTTCGTCGCGTCGGCTCGAGCGTCGAGCGACACGCCGATATTCAGATGGTCGTCGCGACGAACATGGACTTGCACGCGGCGGTCGAGCGTGGCGCGTTTCGCGAGGACCTCTTGCATCGCCTCGAGATCATCGTGTTGAACATGCCGCCGCTCCGCGAGCGCGGTCCCGATCGGATGCGGCTCGCGGCGCACCTGCGCGACGAGATCAGTCGCGAGTACGGCCTGCCAAGCCGACCGTTCGCCGATGACGTCGCGGATCTCGTCGAGCGCTATCAGTGGCCGGGCAACGTGCGCGAGCTTCGCAACTCGCTCGAACAGATCCTCTTGCTCGAGGACGACCCGGTGATCGCCGCGCGGCACTTTCACCTGCGCGGGCGTATGCAGCCGCGGCGCGTCTCGAAGCCGCACGTCGCCGTCAGCCCGGGCGGCAGCGCAGATAAAGACATCGAGATCGACATGCCCGCCGAAGGCATGGCGCTGCAGAGCGTCGAGGACGCGCTCATCGATCGCACGCTCGCGATGTGCGATGGGAACGTATCTCGCGCCGCCCGCATGCTCGGTGTAAGCCGCGATCAGCTCCGGTACCGGCTCGCGAAGCGTGGTGCGTGAAATTCCCCAATGGGGATTTTCACCCAACGCACTGCAACGCAACCCACGAGAACCAGCCGTCCACTGACGGTTTGGATCTTGCGACAGGCATGACGCTCGTGCCGAACGGAGCCCGATATTGCGTCGCCTGTTCGCGGGTCTATCGCGCGGATGAGGTCACCTGCCCGCAGGACGGCACGAACCTCGTCCTCCAGGGCAGCGCGCCCGGCGCGTCGCGCATCGGTCAGGTCGTCGGCAACTACCGCCTGCTTCGCATCATCGGTGAAGGCGGCGTCGGCACCGTCTACGAAGCCGAGCACACGCGCCTCGGTCGCAAGATGGCGATCAAGCTGCTGCACTCCGATGTCGTGAGCAAGGAGATGGTCACGCGGTTCTTCAACGAAGCGCGCGCGGTCAACGAGATCCGTCACCCCAACATCATCGAGGTCGAGGACTTCGTCACGACGCCGTCGGGCGAGCACTACATGCTGATGGAGATGCTCGTCGGCGAGGACCTGCGCACCGCGATCAGCAACGAGAAGCGGCTTGCACCCGACCGGGTGTCGTCGATCGGCGAGCAAGTCGCGAGCGCGCTCGGTGCCGTGCACCGCGTCGGCATCACCCACCGCGATCTCAAGCCCGACAACGTGTTTCTGATCCGGCAGGACGGCCGCGAGGTCGCCAAGCTCCTCGACTTCGGCGTCGCGAAGTTCGGCAACGACCAGCAAGGTGTCACGCGCGCCGGCATGACGATGGGTACACCTGCGTACATGGCACCGGAGCAGATCATCACCGGCCGCGAGAAGGACGTCGGCAGCGGCTCCGATATCTACGCGCTCGGCATGGTGCTCTACGAGGCGCTGACCGGCGCGCCCGCATTTCAAGGCGCTGCCACCGCACAGATCCTGCGCGCGCACTGCTTCGAGGCCGTCGAGCCGCCGTCGAAGCGGCGCGGCGAACCGCTCCCCGCCGTGCTCGAAGCGGCGGTGATGAAGTGCCTCGAGAAGGATCGTGCGCACCGCTTTGCGACCGCCGACGACCTGTGCGAAGCGCTCCGCTCGCAGAAGCCCGTGGCGCTCTCGGGGCAGATCGCGATCGTTCGCCCCGCGCACTACGAGCCCGTGCGGCCGAAGAGCCGCGTCGTGCTGATGTTGCCGGCGTTTGCGATGGCGGCCGCCGCGCTTGGAATCCAGCTGTGGCCGCGCGAGGGGGCGATCGCCGCGACTGCGCCGGAGAAAGCGGCGATCGTGAAGATGAGCGCCGAGCCGCCGATCAGTCCGCCCGCGAAGCCCGATGTACCGGAGCCGTTGCCACCCGCGGCGGTGACGCTGCAGCTCGCGTCGAAGCCCACCGGCGCGGAGATCTTCGTCGGGGAGGAGCGCAAGGCCGTCGGTGTGACGCCGGTCTCGACGACGCTCGTGATGTCGAGCGAGCTCGTCACGCTTGTTGCGAAGTTCCCTGATGGCAGCGAGGTCACGCAGACCGTGGTGCCGGATCGATCGCTGCCCGAGGTCATGTTCGTCCAGAGGAAGCCCGCTGTCGCCATCACACCTACCAAGCCCCCGACGAAGGCGTCGACGCAAAAGCCTCGAACAAAGAAGACAGGTTCGTCATCGTCGTCGCAGAATCGTGATGACACGATGGATCCCTTCAAGAAATGAGGACCTGTTCGAGCTGCCATCGCCAGTTCGTGGACGCGCTCGAAGCGTGTCCGCTCGATCAGGCGCAGCTCGATCCGCCGACGGGTGAGGAGCCCCCGCCCGGCGTCGGCCGCGTGATCGGGAGCTATCGCCTCGTGTGCCTGCTCGGCGAAGGCGGCATGGGCAACATCTACGTCGGCGCGCACACGCGGCTCAATCGCTTTGCCGCGATCAAGCTCCTCAAGCCCGAGCTGCAGAACCGCCACGATGCGATCGCGCGGTTCTTCGAAGAAGCCCGCACCGTCAATCGCATCAAACATCCGAACATCGTCGAGTCGATCGATCTCGTCGAGGACGTCGCCGACGGCGCGTACTGCGTGCTCGAGCTGTTGCACGGTCCGTCGCTCAAGCGCCGGCTGCTCGACGGCCGCCTGCCGCCGGACTCCGCGATTCGCGTGGGCGCGCAGATCGCCGATGCGCTCCACGCGGTGCACGCGCTCGACATCGTGCACCGCGATCTCAAGCCCGATAACTTGATCCTGATCGACCGAGGCGGCCGCAGCGACTACGTGAAGCTGATCGACTTCGGCGTCGCGCAGATGGGTAACGACGACGCGAGCGGCATGCCGTTCGGCACGGCCGCGTACATGGCACCGGAACAAGCAGCCGGCGAGCGCGTCGACGGTCGCGCCGACGTCTACTCGCTCGGCGTGCTGCTGTTCGAGATGGTCACGGGGATCCATCCGTTCCCGTCGACGAACGACAACGAGTACGTGCTGCGCCATGCGGACGACACGCCGCCGCGGCCATCGAAGGTGCTCCTCGAGGAACAGATTCCGCGCGAGCTCGATGCCGTGATCCTGCGCTGCCTCGAGAAGCGCCCCAAGGATCGCTATCCGAGCGCCGCCGCAGTCGCGATCGCGTTGCGCGCGATCGACGTCACGCCGCGGAAGAGGCGCACCGGTCTCGTGATCGCGCTGGGCGCGCTCGCGGGCGCGGGCATCGGCGCCGCGTTGATCGTTCCCGAGCTGCTCGCAAAGGAACCACGTGAAGCCGTTGCCGCGCCGGTCGAAGCGCCTGCGCCGGTTCCCGCACCGATGCCGAAACCCGACGAGCCCGCGCCGGCACCCGCGCAGCCCGAGACGGTCACGCTCAAGTTCGTGTCGACGCCGAGCGGCGCCAAGGTCTTTCGCAAGGGAGAAAGCGTCGCGCTCGGTGTCACGCCGTTCGAGACCACGCTCGTCCGCGCGAGCCGCACCGCGGCAGTGCACTTCGAGCTCGACGGGTACGAGCCGATGGAGGTCGATGCCTCTCTCGCGAAATCGGAGAACATCTCCGTCACCCTCGACAAGCTTGCACCGACACCAGTCGCGCTCGACAAACCGCGCACGCGCGACAAGCCCGCCAAGACGGGCAAGAAGCCGCTCCAACGCGAGGGTGTGATGGATCCCTTCGCGACGAAAAACTAGCCTCCGAGGTAATCATGTCTGCCACCCGTATCGTCATCGCGATGCTCAGCTTGCTCGCGCTCGCGTCCGACGCGAACGCGCAGGCGGTGGATCTCGTGGTGTTCGGCCCGACCTCCGCCGGAGATGCGCAGACTTCGAAGCTCGTCGCCGACGCGCTGGCGAAGAACGGCGTCGGGACTCCGTCTCCGAAAGCGCTCGACGTCGCGTGTGCAGCGAGCACCGAGTGCCTCGCGAGGTCGGGCGCGGAGGCCGGTGCCCGGCGTGCGCTCGCGGTCACGGTCATCGGCGGCGGCATCAGATTTGTGCTCGTCGACGTGGTCGACAAGGAGCTGATCTCGAAGCGCGACGTCACGATCGCGGAGCGCAAGCTCGCCAAGGAGCTCGGCCCTCAGCTGAAGAAGTTCCTCGACGGGGCGCCGACTGATCGCGCGAAGGCCCTGTTCGCGATCGGCAATCGTCACTACGAGCTGGCCGAATATCCGCAGGCGCTCGAGACGTACCGCAAGGCTTACCGCGTGAAGCCGCTGCCGGCGTTCCAGTTCAACATCGCGCAGTGTCACCGCAAGCTCGGTCAGCACCGAGAGGCGATCCAGATGTACCAGGCGTATCTCGTCGGTGTTCCGAGCGCCGACAACAAGGCGCTCGTCGAGTCGCTGATCGCCGAGTCGCAGAATCAGATCGCGTCGGCGGAGAAGGCCGTGCGCGACTCCGAGCAAGCGAAGCTCGACACCGAGAAGAAGAAGGCGGAAGAGGGGCGTCTCGCCGCCGAGGCCGCACAGAAGGCGAAGGAAGCGATCGCGAACGCAGAGGTCGAGCGCCGCAAGCAGCTGCAGGCAAAGCTCGATGCCGAGCGCGAGCGCGAGCTCGACAAGACGTACAACCAGCACCCCGCGCGCAACTGGATGATCGCGACAGGCGTCGCCGGCCTCGCGGTTGCCGGCGCGGGCGCGTACTTCGGGCTCAGCGCGCGCAAGCATCAGTCGGCGTTCGACGACGCCGGATGTGGCGAGCCCTCGCAGTCGCTGCCGGAAGCAACGCTCGATGCGTGCCGTGACGACAGGGACACGGGCGCGCAGCACGCGCGCCTCGCGAACATCCTCGTCGGTACGGGCGGTGGCATCGTGCTCGCGTCGCTGCTCGTCTACATCATCGACCCGGGTAACATCGAGCGACCGAAGGAGCGCGCGACGATCGCGGTCTCCCCGTCCTCGGTCAACGTGGTGATCCGATGGTGATGCGCATCTACGCACTCCTGCTCGCGCTCGTGTGTGCGTGCAGCTTCAACGAGCGCGACTTCGGGGATCGCCTGTGCACCGGCGACGAGGATTGCCCTCGGCCCGATCAGGCGTGCATCCAGAACACGTGCACGCAGAAGGCATGCACGAATGATCTCGCATGCGGTACCTCGCACGACTTCGGGTGCAGCGGCGGCGTCTGCGTCGTCGATACGTGCAGTGGCGAGGGCGACTGCGAGCCCGGCTACGCGTGCGCCGAGGGCTTCTGTCAGGCCTCGTTCAACGTGACAGCGGTGACCTCGACGAGCAACACGTCGATCGCGATCACGTTCGATTCGCCGCCCGATGCGACGTCGGCCGCCGTGGTCGGCAACTACGCCATCGACGGACTGACGGTCAGCGGCACGCCGGTCGTCTCGGGAAGCACGGTCACACTCGCGACCTCGCCGCAGACGATGACGAGCTACAGCGTGGCGGTCGCAGGCGTGACTCGCGACTTCGACAAGGCCCCGCTGATCATCGCAACCGGTGCGTTCACCGGTCGCAATGTGTTCCGCATCGCGAGCGCGACGTCGACGAGCGCGATCACCGTGCAGATCACCTTCAGCGAGGCGCCGGAGGCGGCGTCCGCTGCGAACCTCGCCAACTACTCGATCGGCGGCCTCGGCGTCAGTGGCACGCCCGTGGTCGCGGGCAACACGGTCACGTTGACGACGCAGCCGCAGACGCAGACGCAGTACACGGTCACCGTCGCAAACGTCAGACGCGCGACCGATGCCGAGGCGCTCGCGACGGGACTCGCGGTGTTCACCGGCCGCAACGACTTCAACCTCGCATCGGTGACGACGAAGTCGAGCACGTCGATCGAGGTCAAGTTCGACGCGAACCCGAGCGTGGCGCAGGCGACGACGCTCGCGAATTACTCGATCACCGGCCTCACGCTGAGGGGCACCCCGGCGCTGTCGGGTGACACCGTCACGCTGACTTCCGAGCCGATGGCAGGCATCACGTACACGGTCAACGTCGCGAACGTGACCCGCGCGAGCGACGCCGAGTCGCTGACCGTGACTTCGAAAGACTTCACCGGGCGCACTCCGTTCAACGTCGCCGACGCCGTCTCGGTGACGAGCACATCGATCACCGTGACGTTCGATGCGCCGCCGAACGCCGCCCAGGCGGCCATGCTCTCGAACTACAGCGTGCCGGGCCTGACGCTGACGGGCACGCCAATGGTGTCTGGCAACCTCGTGACGCTCACGACCGCGCCACAGACAGCGGCGAGCTACGCGCTCACGGTCTCCAACGTGACGCGCGACAGCGACGCGGAGCAGATGACCGGCAGGATGGCGGCGTTCACCGGACGCTCGCCGTTCAACGTCACGAACGCGACATCGACCTCGAACACGACGGTGTCGATGACGTTCAGCGAGGCACCGAACGCGGGTCAGGCTGCCGTGGCCGCGAACTACACGATCGCGAACCTCATGGTGCTCGGCGTCAGCGTCGCCGGAAGCTCCGTGACACTGACGACCGCGCCGCAGACCGCGACGACGTACACCGTCGCAGTCGCGAACGTCACGCGCGGTATCGATGGCGAGGCGTTGACGAACGCGACGGCGAACTTCACGGGTCGCGCGCCGTTCGACGTGATGAGCGTGACCACGCCGACGAGCACGTCGATCATGATCACGTTCAGCCATCCGCCAAACCCGGCGCAGGCCACGACGTCGACGAATTACGCCGTGCCCGGTCTCACGCTGGGCGGCACGCCGGCGCTCGCCGGCAACAGCGTGACGATCACGACCGCACCGCAGCTCGCGCAGAGCTACACGCTGACGGTGGACAACGTGACGCGCGCGAACGACAGCGAGCCGCTCACGCTCCGCACCGCTTCGTTCATGGGTCGCCCACGCTTCAACGTCATGGCTGCCGCGTCGGCGAGCAACGTGTCGATGACCGTCACGTTCGATGCGCCGCCGAACGCCGCACAAGCAACGAACCTCGCGAACTACAGCATCCCCAACCTCGGGCTCTCGGGCACGCCGGTGCTGAACGGCAACACCGTGACGCTCACGACGACGAGCCAGGTCGGCGGGCAGACCTACAACGTCACGGTCTCGAACGTGACGCGCATGACGGATGCGGAGCCGCTGTTCGTGAACGCCGCGTCGTTCCAGGGCCGCGCGGGCTTCAACGTGATCAGCGCTGCGTCGCTCAACACGACGACGATGAGCGTCACGTTCGATGCGCCGCCAAACGCCGCGCAGGCGCTCACCGCCGCGAACTACAGCGTGCCCGGACTCACGCTGAGCTCGCCGACGCTGACCGGAAACGTCGTGACGCTGACGACGTCGGCCCAGACGGCAGGCTCGTTCACCGTCACGGTCAGCAACGTCACCCGCAACTCGGATGCATCGCCGCTCGTCGTCAACGCGGCGAGCTTCTCGTACGTCAGCTTCAACGTCGCGAGCGCGGCGGCCCTGACGAATCGCACGATCACGCTGACGTTCGACGCGCCGCCGGCGGCGGGCACCGCAACGACCGCCACGAACTACACGATCAACGGCGGACTCACGGTGAGCGGAACGCCGGTATTGAGCGGCAGCACCGTCACGCTCACGACGTCGAGTCAGACCGGCGGCACGGTGTACACGGTCACCGCGAACAACGTGACGCGCGCGAGCGATGGTTCGATCCTCACGAACAAGAGCGCGACGTTCGTCGGTCGCGCGGCGTTCAACGTCAGCACCGCCGCGGCACCGAACAGCGGCACGCTGACCGTGACGTTCGATGCGCCACCGAATCCCGTGCAGGCGCAAACGCTCGCGAACTACAGCGTGCCCGGCCTGACGCTCTCGGGAACACCGCAGCTCAACGCGAACACGGTGACGCTCAACACGTCGGTGCAATCGGCCGTGATGTACACGCTCTCGGTCGCGAACGTGACGCGCGCCGGCGACGCCGAGCCGCTGCTCGTGAACATGCGCACGTTCACCGGCCTGGCGCAGGTCACGCCGGTGATCTCGGCTGTCACGGTGCAGACCACCGTTCCCGACAACGGGACGAAGTTCTTCAACACGGGCACGGCGACGCTCGTGATCACCGGCGCCGAATTCACCGGCGTGCTGTGCTCCGGCGTGACGCTCGACGACCGCAACGGGTTCAACGTGCAGATCAACACACCGGCCACGGCCTGCACCGTCGACAGTGGAACGCAGATCACCGCGACGTTCCCCGCCGGCATTCGCACGAACGGCACGACGGGCTGGAGCGTTCGCGTGACGAACGCGGTCGGAACGGGCGTGAGCACGGCAAAGGTCGTCGTGCACGCGGGCCTGCTCGTGAGCGAGGTGATGGCCGGCAAGAACGGCGGCGGCAACGGCACACGCGAGTTCATCGAGCTCTACAACCCGACGAGCAACGCGATCAACGTCTCGAACCTCGGCGTGCAAGTGCACGTCCGCAACGGCACGACCGATTCGACGCTCGCGCTGAACGTCGTCGCGGGTCAGCGCACGATCGCGTCACGCAGCTACATGCTCCTGGTGTCGACGCAGTCAGGCGCCTCGACGGCGGAGCTGTTCTGGGACAAGCGCGATCAGACGTACGACGCGTCGATCGTCGAGATGACGACGAACGGAGCCGTCTATCTCAGCCTCAGCACATCGCCGCAGGTCATGGTGCTCGACAAGGTCGGCTGGGGATCGCAGGACGCGAACGGTCGCGAAGGCACGGCGATCACGAACTTTGGCAACGACAGCAGGAGCGCGCAGCGCAAGCCCGCGAACGGTGGCGGCGCGACGCTCGACACCGACGTGAACAACACGGACTTCCTGGCGCCGAGCACGTCGACGACAGCGAAGTCTACCGACGACCCGCCCGAGCCCTAGTCGCGGGTCTTGGGCTCGGCGTCCGCGTCGCGTTGCCACGCTTGCATCGCCGGATGCGCGGCGATCGCGTCGATGTACGCACGGCACGTCGCATCGACCTCGACGCCGTACGTGCGAAAGCGCGTCGTCACCGGCGCGAACATCGCGTCGGCGATCGTGAACGTGCCGAACAGGAACGGCCCACCGGAGCGCTCGATCGCCTCGCGCCAGATTGCTTGCACGCGCCGCGCATCGGCGAGCGCCTCCGGCGTGTGCCCCTGCCCCGCCTTATCCGCGCACAGGTCCATCGGCATGTTCTGGCGCAGCACCGCGAAGCCCGCGTGCATCTCGGCGCTGATCGCGCGAGCGCGCGCACGCGCGGTGCGATCCGCGGGCCACAGGTTGCCGTGCAGCTCGTGCGCGTACTCGCAGATCGCGAGCGAGTCCCAGATCACGAGGTCGCCGTCGTGCAGTACGGGCACACGGCCGGCTGGATTCACTCTCGCGATCTCGGCCTTCGTCGCCGGTTGATCGAGGAGGATCGTCTTGGTCTCGAACGTCGCGCCGGCATGAGCGAGCGCGAGGTACGGACGGAGCGACCACGACGAGTAGCGCTTGCTTCCAACGTGAAGGGTCAGCATCACACTCCGAACTTGGCGAGCTTCTTGTGCAGACCCTCGCGCGTGATGCCGAGGGTGACGGCCGTCTTCGTCTTGTTGTTGCCGTGCTCGCGCAACGCCTCGGTGATGAGCCAGCGCTCGACCTGCTCCATCATTTCCTTCAGCGTTCCCTGCTTCGGCGCGATGCGCGTGATCGTGCCTTCGATCTTGCGGAGGCGCGGCGACAGATCCGTGATCTCGATCCAGTGCGTGGACTCGGCCTGGATCACGAGGCGCTGGATCTCGTTCTCGAGCTCGCGGATGTTGCCCGGCCAGTTGTACGACGACATCGCGTCGAGCGCGTCCTGCGTGAAGCCGGGCGTCTCGAGGCGGTACTCGTCGGCGTAGCGCTTGAGGAAGTGCGCGCAGAGGAGCGGAATGTCTTCGCGGCGCTCGCGCAGTGGCGGCAGCTTGATCGGAAACACCATCAGCCGGTAGTAGAGGTCCTGCCGGAAGCGGCCCTTCTCGACCTCGGCCGAGAGGTCGCGGTTGGTCGCGCAGATGATGCGAACGTCGACCTGCTTCTCGCTCGTCGCACCGACGGCGCGGATCGTGCCTTCCTGCAAGACGCGCAAGAGCTTCGCTTGCAGCGTCATCGGCATCTCGCCCATCTCGTCGAGGAACAGCGTGCCGCCGTCGGCGATCTCGAACAGGCCCTTCTTGTCGCTGTCGGCGCTCGTGAACGCGCCGCGCTTGTGACCGAACAGCTCGCTCTCGAGGAGGTTCTCGGGGAGCGCGGCGCAGTTCTGCGCGACGAACATCTTGTCGGCGCGGCCCGACTGGTGGTGGATCGCGGCTGCGATCAGCTCCTTGCCGGTGCCGGTCTCGCCCTCGACGCACACGGTCGCGCGTGTATCGATCACGCGCTCGAGCTGCGAGAGGAGCGCCTTCATCGCCGGCGATTCGCCGATGATGTTGTCGAACTTGATCTTCTGCTCTTTGCGCTTGAGGTAGACGTTCTCGCCGCGTGCTCGCTCTTCGGCGAGACGCAGGCGCTGGACCAGCGTCGCGTTGTCGATCGCGAGCGAGGCCTGACCGGCGAGGAGCAGCGCGCGCTCGAGATCGCCCTCGCTGAACATGCCCGAGGCGGCGCGGTTGTCGGCCTGGATGATTCCGATGATGTCGTCGCCGCGCCACAGCGGCACGGCGAGGATCGAGAGCAAGTGCCCACCGAGCACGCTCTCGCTCGAGAGCACTTCCTGCGCGTTCGCGGCGAGGACGGCCGCGCGATCCGTGAGGACGCGGCGCAAGACCGCGCGTGATGCGCGCACGGGATCCGCGGTCGGGGTGTCGACGGTCGCGCCCGGCCGCTGCCGAGACACGGCGAGTGCGAAGCGATCCTTGTCGCTCTCGCTACGGAGCAGCACGGCCACGTGCGTCGCGCGTGACAGCAGCTCGAACGTCGCCTTCACCGTCGCTTCGATCGCTTCACCGGGCTCGAGGCGCGAGCCGAGTGGCTGCAGCGCCTTGTAGATGCGCAGCGCGTCTGCCGGATCCCCGCCTTCGATCTGATCGGCGACCGCCGGCAGATCCATGATCGAGCGCGATGCGATCAGCCGCTCGCCGAGATCATCCGCGCCTTCGTCGCCGATGCCGACGGCGATGCGAACCGGGTCGTTCGGATTGCCGAGCAGCAGAACGTCGCCATCTTGAAGTGCGACCTCCCAGCGCGCCGCGGCGTCGACCGGGATCCGCCGGCCCTCGCGCTCGACCGCGCTACCGTTCGTCGATCGCAGATCGCGGAACACGAAGTGCTCGCCGATCTGCGTGATCTGCGCGTGGTCTCCCGAGAGGTGGAAGTCGCCGAGCACGATCGTGCTCGCGGGCGAGCGACCGATCGTGGCCGTGCCTCCTGTCGAGAGGATGCGATGCAGAGACTGCGTCGCGGTACCTTGGAGAATTTCTAGAACGATCACGGCTTTGGCACAGAAACGTGGCTCAACCCCAGCCCGGTGGCGCGGTTATACTGCACACTCTTTCCCTTCGCATGCCGGTGCCCTCGAAAGTCATCGTGCTGGATCCGGACGTGCGCGCCGGGCGGCAGATTCAGCTGGGGTTCCAGCGCGAGGGGGTGGCTGCGGTGATCGCCACAGTTCCGCCCGACCTGCGCCTCGACTTGCCCACGCAGGACGCCGGTCTGGTCGTGGTCGGGGGCTCGGACGCCCGCGCGGTCGAGCTCGTCCGTCGCACGCGGGAGGTCCTCGAGGCCAGCCATGCCGATGCGCCGATCGTCTATGCCGGCCGGGGCGCCAGCCGCAACGACCTTCACGCCGCCGGCGCCGACGAAGTCCTCGCACAACCTGCCTACTTGCGTGACGTAGTCACGATCGGTCGCCTCCTCGTCGGGACGCCGGCAAATCACCGCACGCACCTCGTCGGTAACCTCGGGGAGATCACCGGCGTCCTCACCCTCGTCCGCGCGCTGTCGTCCCTCGGCCGCAGCGCCGTGCTCACCCTGATCCGGGGTCTCCGCCGCGGCGAGATCCGCTTCTACGAGGGTGAAGTCACCTCCGCGCAGGTCGGCTTGATCCATGGTCAGGCCGCCCTCCATCAGCTCCTCCTGTGGACCGACGCCCGCTTCGACTACCACCACGAGGACATCGTCCGCCGCCAGCAGATCCCGCTCGACCGCGAGGAGCTGTTCGCCGACGCCGAGCGCTTCCTCGGGGGCATCCGCGACTCGAGCGGCTCGCTCTCGCCGGCGATGGTCCTCGAGCAGGACGTCGTCCGCATCCAGCTCCTCAACAAACAGATTCCGACCGAGGTGCACGGTGTCCTCCGCATGTTCGATGGCCACCGCGTCCTCGCCGATGTCCTCGAGGACTCGCCGTATCGCGTGTTCGAGACCCTGCGCGTCGCGCAGCGCGCGCTCGACGTCGGTCTCTTGAAGATCGGCTCGACCCCGCGCCGGAAGGCGACCTGGCGCGCCGTCCTCGCGATCGAGGAGTGGCTCGTCGGCGCCGAGACCAAGGAAGACGTCGTCGCGCGTGGCGCCGTGGACAACACCATCCCGGTCGCGAAGTCCGGTGAGAACACCGGCAAGACGAAGAAGCCCTCGGCCTCGCGCCGCCAGCGCAAGAAGCGTCGCGCGAACACGCCCGTCCCCGTCGCGTCCGCACCGCCGGCGATCAGGAGCTCCGATATCGATTGGGGCTCGCTCGTCCCACGCACCGTCGGTGCGGAGGTCGGCCCGCTCGCAGGTGTCGTCCCGGCCGCCCAGCGCTCGGGAGAGATCGTGCTGCCGAACATGCCGAGCCGCGACGAGCCGCGCGAGAAGCTCGAGTCGCTGATGGACACGGGCAAGCGCGAGCGGATCTTCCCGACGGACATCGGGCTCGAGCCGTCGGTGGTGCTCGACGACAGCCCGCCCGCATCGGTGCACGACGCCGCGACCGCGCCGGTCGACGCGAAGAAGAAGTCGAAGAAGGCCGCCCAGGCCGAAAAGGCGAAGGCTGATGCGGACGCGCGCGCGAAGGCCGAGGCGGAGCGCGCGGCGGCCGCACTCGCGCTCGCGCAGGCGACGAAGGCCGCCGCCGACAAGGCCGCTGCCGATCGAGCCGCCGCCGACAAGGCCGCTGCCGATCGAGCCGCCGCCGACAAGGTCGCTGCCGATCGAGCCGCTGCCGATGTGAAGGCCGCGGCTGACAAGGCACTCGCCGACGCGAAGGCTGCTGCCGATCGAGCCGCTGCCGACAAGGCACTCGCCGATGCAAAGGCTGCTGCCGACAAGACCGCTGCCGACAAGGCGGCTGCCGACAAGGCGGCTGCCGATCAGGCCGCCGCCGAGAAGGCCGCCGCGGAGCGCGCCGCGGCGTCGACCTCTTCCTCGCGCGAGCCGAACGTCGTCGTCGATCTCGGGCCCTCCGATTCCGATCGCGTGCGCGACGACGCGCAGCAGCGCGTCCGCGCTCTCGTCGCGCAACACCGCCAGGAGAGCAACGACAGCGACGCGGTCGCGCGCGCCGGCGAGAAACGGCGCGAAGAAGACGCGGTGCATGCCGAGGCGCAGGCCGAGGCGGACGCCGCGCGCGTGGCGTCCGATGTCGATGCACGCGCACGCGCCGAGACGGCCGCGCGCGAGGCGCGATCGAGTGGCGAGACGAACGGCTCGAACGTCGCGTCGGGCGAGATTCGTTCGAAGCGACCGACCTCGTCGACCGACCTCGTCAGAGCGCTGCTGAAGGACGAGCGCACCGGCGACGCGCGCGAGCTCGAGACAGCGTCGACGATCGTGACGGAGACGCCGAACGTGACGGTCGCCGTCCACGATCGCGTCTCCGTGATCACGACGGAGCAGACCGCGCGGCTCGTCGCCACGCCGGAGGCCACGATCTCGGAGGTTCCGTTCCTCGCGAAGCAGGTCGTGCCGGCGACGGCACCGGCGCGCCCCGCGAGCGACGACGCGGTGACGCGGCCGTTTGTTCGCCCGGGCGCGGAGCCCCAAGGCATCGACGACGAGCCGTCGGACGGCGTGATTCGCATGCGGCACGACACCGCGGAGACGCCACCCGCGCCTGCGGCGACGTATCGGCGACCGCCGCCGGGGGAGATTCCCGTCGACGACCGACCGCCGGAGACGACGGGCGAGATTCGAGAGCGGAAGGAGCCGCCGCCGCCGACGCGCACGTCGGAGCCGTCGATCCTCGTCGCGGATCTCCAGGCCGCGCACTCCGCGGTGAGTGCGGTGGCCGTGACGCAAGCGACGCAAGCCTCGACGATGCCGAACGCGGCGGCCGCGGCGGGGACGCCGGGAACGGCGACGGCGGTCGCGAGTGCGGAGGTCGCGCAGGTTCGACGCGACGCGACCGACGCGTTCACGCAGATCGAGGAAGAGTTCTTCCGGCAGGGCACCGAGGAGCACCAGCATGCCAAGCCCGCGCGACTGCCGAGCGCATCCGATTCGTTCGACGACCTCGACGAGGGCTACGAGCCCGTCGGGTTCTGGGATCGCTTGCTCGGTCGCAAGAAGAAGAAGTGATCAGGCGCCCGACCACACGAGGCGGAGACCGCCGCGTGGTGAGCTCATGTGCATGCGCAGATTCGCGAGGTTCGTGACCTTGTCGCGCGGGAAGCGAACGATGTACGCCTCGGCGAAGTTCCTCATCGAGGGGAACTCCGCGCGGATGATGTAGTCGGGCCGCTTGTCCTTGAGGATCTCGAGCGGCTCGACCTCCATGCCTTGATCGTCGAGGAGTGTGATGCGCCAAACGCTCTTCTTGCCGCGGTCGAGATCGTTCTCGCGGCGATCCCACGTGACGACGACCATGTGGAACTCGAGTGGACCCGCGTCGTCGGCTTTCGCCTTTGCGACGTGCTGATCGAGTGCCGGACCCTCGAGGCCGCGGTCGGCGCCGGTCTTGCGCGCGAACGCCTCGCGCCACTGGAGCGACTTGAACGTGACGGAGACGGTCAGCGCTTCTTGATAGCGCTCCCGCATCTCGCCCTTGCGCGTCCATGTGTTGGTGGTGCGCTCGTACTGGCTCGGCCCACCGCAAGCGGCGAAGCAGCTAGCGAGCGCGACGATGATCAGACTTGCGAGGAGCTTCATGTTGGATCGGGGAGGAAGTCGCGACGCGTGAACAGCGCCGTCAGTGGTGATTCCTTCGTGACGGCCTCGCGGCCGCCTTCGAGGCGATCGACGATCGCGACGGCGTGTACGACAACGAGCTCCGCGAGGCGCGCGCGCTCGATCGCTTGCAGCGTGGCCTTGCCGGTCGTGACGACGTCTTCGAGGATGACGACCTTCGAGCCCGGCTTCAGGCCCGCGGACTCGATCCACTGGCTCGTACCGTGGCCCTTCGGTTCCTTGCGTACGATGAACGCCGAGCGTGGACGGCCTGCATGGAACGAGAAGATCGAGGTGGCGGTCGCGAGCGGATCGGCGCCGAGCGTCAGGCCTCCGACGGCGACTGCATCGGGGGCGACTTGCTCGATGACCTCGTGAAATAGCTCCCCGATCAGGGAGGCTCCCTCGGCGTGAAGGCTGACTTGCTTGCAGTCGATGTAGAAGTTCGACTTCAGCCCCGACGACAACGTGACCTCGCGCTCCGCAAATGCGCGCTCTCGGAGCAGCTCGAGCAGCCGTACCCGTTTCGGCGACATCGTTCGAACGCTACCACGAGCGTCGTGCTGACGCGTTGCATTGACGCCCGTGGGATCACCCCCTAGAGTGCCCCCAGCTTCGTGCATCTCGTCGACGAAAAGGATGCCGTACCGATCCGCTCGCACGACGAGCTGATCGCGTATTTCACGAGTGCCGAGAAGCCATCGACACAGTGGCGTGTGGGCACCGAGCACGAGCTTGTCGGGGTCCTATCTTCGCCACCTTCTGCCGCCGGTACACCGCCCACGTACGAGGGTCCGCGCGGCATCGGCGCGTTGCTCGGATGGTTCGCGGCGCGCGGCGGCAAGCCCGTGCTCGAGGGCGATTCCATGATCGCGCTCCAGCGCGACGAAGAGCAGCTCACGATCGAGCCCGGCGGACAGTTCGAGCTCGCCGCGCGTCCCCTCGATAACGACCGCGTCTTCGTCGAGGATCTGCGCAAGCACGTCGCCGAGCTCGGTGAAGCGTCGCGCGAGCTCGGGTTCACGTGGCTCTCGACGGGACTGCGTCCCTTCGCCAAGCGCGATGACGTTCCGTGGATGCCGAAGGAGCGCTATGCCGTGATGCGCGCGTACATGCCGACGGTCGGCACGCGCGGTCTCGACATGATGCTCCGCACGGCCACGGTCCAAGCGAACCTCGACTTCTCCGACGAGGCCGACGCCGCCGCGAAGCTCCGCTGCCTGTACTCGATCTCGTCGATCCTCACCGCGCTGTGGGCGAACTCGCCGATCGCCGAGGACAAGCCGACCGGCATGCAGAGCTATCGCGCGTGGATCTGGCGCGACACCGACAACCAGCGCGCCGGCCTCTTGCCGTTCGTCTTCGAAGCGCGCGACGACATCTTTCGCTCGTACACGGAGTGGGCGCTCGACGTGCCGCTCTACTTCCTCTATCGCAACGGTTACCGGCCCGTCCCCGGCGGCCTCACGTTCCGCCAGTACATGAAGGACGGCTACGGCGGCGAGCACGCCACACTCGCCGACTGGGCGATGCATCTCTCGACGCTGTTCCCCGAGGGGCGGCTGAAGAAGTTCATCGAGGTGCGCGGCTGCGACTGCGGCTCGCTCGAGATGATCTGCGCGCTCGCACCGTTCGCACGCGCGCTGCTCTACGACGCCACCGCACGCACCGCCGCCACGCAGCTCACCGCCGCACTGTCGTTCTCCGAGCGCCAGCGCCTCGCCGACGAGATTCCGGCGCAGGGGCTCGCTGCTCGCGCGGGCAAGCACACGGTCGGCGAGCTGGCGCGCGAGCTCGTCGCGATCGCGAAGGACGGCCTCGGTCGCGTCGCACCGACGTCACTCTCGTTGCTCGATCCCGTCGAGCAGATCGCGACGAGCGGGATCACGCAAGCGGACCAGATGGTCGCGGCCTGGCAGCGCCACGGCGGCGATCGCCCGTCGCTGGTTCGCGCGCTCGCGCATCCCGGCCTCGCCGGAAGCTAACTACGACTCTTCGTCGTCGAAGTCGATCAGGATCCCGTCCTCGGTCGTCGCGCGGTTGTGCACGCGACCCGATTTCGGCACGGGCGCCGGCGTGACGACGCGTCCACCGCCGGTCTGCCGCACGGCCGCGTGCTCCGTCGGAGACGAGCCGATGTTCGCATCGCTGACACCACGCGCGGTCGGGATGTCATCGGGGTTGCTCGCCGATCGCGCAGACGGTCGCCCGCGAACGGCGCGCGCGCCCGCGTTGATGCGCCGCCGGCCTCCCGGTGGTGCGCCGCCGAGATCGTCGAGATCGACATCGAGTGCTTCGAGCGCGCTCTCCAGGTCGTCTGCCGGTGACGACGGCTCGATCGCGATCACGTCGCTCTGATCGAATGCATCCGGCGCGACGAACGAGTTGCTGTTTCCGCCGCCGTAGTTGCCATGCGGTGCATCGAAATCTTCCGCGGGAAGCGGGGCGGCGAACGTGTAGCTCTGCTCGCCGACGGGCGCCGCGTACGGATCGTTCGGCATCGGCGTGAACGTGCCCGGTCCGCTGAAGTCGCTGTGCTCCTCCGAGGGGTCCTCGAATGCGCGCAGTGCGTGTCCCGCGCTGAGGATGCGCGGGTCGATCTCGCCCGGCTCGTGCGAGAATTCGTCGAAGCGTCCGTACTCGGGCTCCGCCGCCGGTGGGATGTTGTAGCCGCTGTCCTCGTCGAGCTCGAGGCGCGAGAGGAAGCTCGGCCGTGCGTGTGGTAGCTCGAACCGCGGCGCCTCGGGTGTATGCCCGCCGTGGTGGCCGGAGATTTCCTGCTCCGCCGCTGCTGCGAGGAGGTCGGCATCTTCCGCATCCGCTTCGGCGAGGATCTCGAAGTCGTCGATCTCTTCGATCTCCTCCTCCTCGTCAGCCGCCGCGACGAGCGCGGCCTCGAACGACGGATCGTGTCGCCCGTACGGGTCGTGCATCGGGATCACGTAGTCGCCGGCCGGCGGTTCCTCGAGCGAGAACCCGCCCGACGACGATTCCGGATCGAGCGTCGGGCTCCTGAGACCCGCCATGCCCGCGTCGACCGTCTCCGAGAATCCGAGGTCTTCGCGCTCTGCCTCGTCGAGCTGCGCATCGAGTCGATCCGCGATCGCGGCGTTCCCGTGCGAACCGAGCTCCTCCGGATCGATCGGCGCGCCGATCTGCGTGTGCTCGACTTCCTCGAAGTCGCTCTCCTCGAGGCGGTGAATCTCGTCGTGAATCTGCCCGGGCTCGACCTCGTGCGGCTCTTCGAACTGCGATGCATCCGCGTCGTCGTGGATGAGCCCGTCCGATTGCGCGCGCTCGCGAGCGAAGACCGGCTCGACGGGCACGACCGGCGTTGCTTCATCGTCATCGCGGGTATCGCGCGCGTTGTCGTCTTGGGGCTCGTCGACAGAATCGACATCGCGGCCGAACGCACCCTTGGCATCGAGCGGCGCGTCGTCATCGATCTGCGTCGCGGCGGGCTCGGGCGCGACGATGTCGTCGGCCTTGGCGGAGGTCTCGGTCGCGGCCGGCTCCGGCGCGACGATGCTATGACCGTTGCTGCCTTCGTTCGAGGTCGTCGTCGGCGGCGGTGCCCAGCGTGCACTACGATCGCGCCGCACCGCCGCGCCGCCGAGCTGGCGCGCGAGCTCCGCGGATGCAGCCTCGATATCGATCGCCACGGGCGCGGCGGCAGAGTCGCGCAGCGCCTCGAGCTCGCCGTCGAGATCGCTGCCCGCGAGGACGCGCGCACGGGCGAGCACGGCGGCGACGTCGACATCTTCATCCAGCGCATCTGTCGTGAAGCTCGCGACGATCGGTCCCGACGCGCTCGCGATGAGCTCCGCGACCGGCACGCGTCGTCTACGCGCCGGCTCCGGCGGCAACGGCTCGACCTGCGCGATCTTCGCGACCGCCATCGGTCCGCTCTGGCGGCGTGGCGACGTCATCAGCTCCGATGTCGTCGGCGAGGAATCCACCACCGACACGAGCTGCGGGATCGCGCCGCTCGTGTAGTCGCGCACGCCGGTGTCGACGAAGTCGGAACGGCGAGCGGCGTCGATGTCCGCCGGCATCGGGATGCCGGTCTCGGGCATGCCCATCTGCTTCCGGCGCTCGAGCATCTTCAAGATCAAGTCGCGCGACTCGCGCGTGACTCGCATCAGCTCGATCGCCATGCCGAACGTCGCCTTCGGATTGTTCGGGTCGGGCTCGCACACCGCTTTCACGCGGCCGAGCCCGACCAGCACCGGCTGCTCTGTCGAGAGCCGGAGCTCGAACTTGATCTCGGCACCGAGCGGCTGCAGCGACTTGGTCGGGAGGAACAAGCCCGTCTTGCCAACGTTCGGCGCGAAGCGGTGGATCATCGCCTCGACATCGTCGTAGCGGAGCTTGATGCGCAGCACGACCGGACCGGGTCGCACCCCGCTTGGATCGTCGGGCGCCATGGCGAGGGCTACGCGCGAGCCCGTCGACAATTATCCTGTTTCCTCTGCATCAGCGTCAAACATGCGAAACGACGATGGCGCTCTCGGCAACGTTCGGAGTGTCCGGATCTGGGATCGCGCATCCCAAACTCGCACGCTCGCCGGCCCGCCGGGCCCATGATCTCGCACGGTTAAGGTGGCACCGAAGGTGCTGTTGGCCCTCCCATGGGCTCGCTCTGGCTGGATGTCCGCTATGCGCTGCGAATGATGGTGAAGGCGCCGGGACTGACGGCGGTCCTCGCCATCACGCTCGCCCTCGGCATCGGCGCCAGCACGACCATCTTCTCGGTCGTCAACTCGGTCGTGCTCCAGCCGCTCCCTTATCAGGAGCCCGACCGGCTCGTGCGCGTGTACACCGAGTTCTACGCGAACCTCGATCTGCGCGAGTTCAGCGTGTCGGGCCCCGAGGTCGGCGACCTCATGCGCGAGTGCCGCACGTGCGAGAGTGTCGGCGCGTGGTCTCGCGGCACCGCAGCGCTCGCCGGCGGCGACCGTCCGGTTCGTGTCGATGCGACGTTCGCGACGCACCAGCTCCTGCCCCTGCTCGGCGTGAAGCCGATGCTCGGCCGGTACTTCGATCAGACCGAGGACCGGCCCGGTGATCAGACGGTCATCATCCTCGGCTACAACGTCTGGAAGCGCGCGTTCGGCGGCGATCCCGACATCGTCGGCAAGAAGATCAAGTCCGACGCGATGCCCGTCACCGTCATCGGCGTCATGCCGAAGGGCTTCGAGTTCTTCGATCGCAGCGAAGCGTGGCTCCCGCTGAACCTCGACTACAAGTCGCCGCGCCGCGCGAGCCACAACTATCAAATCCTCGTGCGCCTGAACAAGGGCACGTCGATCGAAGCCCTCCGCGACGAGCTCGTCGCGCTACGTCCGGTGTGGGCCAAACAAGCCGGCGGTACCGACGAGATCTTCGACGGGCCGGAGCCACCCGGCGTCAACCGCCCGCACGTGCTCAACGCGCGGCACCCGATGATCGCACTGCCGTTCCAGGAGAACCTCGTCGGCTCGCTCTCGAAGACGCTCTGGCTGCTGCAAGCAGCCGTGCTGTTCGTGCTGCTGATCGCGATCGTCAACATCGCAAACCTCTTGCTCGCACGCGCGGAGACGCGCAATCGCGAGGTCGCCGTGCGGCACGCACTCGGTGCGAGCCGGGGCCGACTCGTGCGCCAGTTCGTCACCGAGAGCCTGTTGCTCGGTCTCCTCGGCGGTGGGCTCGGCATCTTGGTTGCGGTGTGGGCCGTCGACGGTGTCACCGCGCTGATTCCGAAGTCCGCGCCGCGCGCCGCCGAGATCTCGCTCGACATGACGGCCGTGTTGTTCGCGGTCGGCTGCTCGGTGTTCGCGGCGCTGCTGTTCGGCATCGCGCCGATCGTGCACGCGAAGAAGACCGACCTGCACGGCGCGCTGAAGGACGGCTCGAACCGGATGACCGGATCGCGGCGCAGCTTGCGGGCGCGGCGCGCGCTCGTGATCGCCGAGATCGCACTCGCGGTCGTGCTCGTCGTCGGCTGCGTCGTGATGGTGCGCAGCTTCATCAAGCTGCAGGACACGAACATCGGGTTCGATCCCGAGAACGTCCTGACGTTCGGCATCGAGCTGCCGGAGAAGACATATCCGGGCTCGACCGGCGACGTGACGTGGCACCGCCTCGAGGACCGCCTGCGCGCGCTGCCGGGCGTCAAGAACGTCACCATGCTGTCGGGCCTGCCGCCGATGCGCAGCAACAACGCGAACGACATCGCCTTCCCGGGCCGGATGCCGACGCCCGGCGCACCGTGGAACGTCGACTACTGGCAGTTCGTCAGCACCAAGACGATCGAGACCATGGGCATGCGCCTCGTGGCGGGCCGTGCGATCGACGAGCGGGACACGCCCGACGCACCGCTCGTGATCATGATCAACGAGTCGTTCGCGAAGAAGTTCTTCCCGGGAGAGAACCCGATCGGTCAGCGCGTGCAGATCTACGACGAGCGTCACGAGCAGACCGTCGTCGGCGTCGTCGCGGACTACAAGCACGGTGGCGTCGAGAAGCCTACCGGCACGGAGATCTTCATCCCGATCTACCAGTGGCAGACGATGGACCTCGACAAGAAGTCGATCGTCGGCATGAACATTCTGCTCCGCACCGAGGGTGATCCGCGCGCGCTACTGCCGTCGGTGCAGCGGATCATGAAGGAGATCGATCCGACGATCCCGCTGTTCCAGGTGCGCACGATGGACGACGTGATGTGGGAAGCCGTCGCGCGCCCGCGCTTCCTCACGTTCTTGCTCTCGTGCTTCGCCGGGCTCGCGCTCTTGCTCGCCGCCGTCGGCATCTACGGCGTGATGGCGCACACCGTCGCGCAGCGCACGCACGAGATCGGCTTGCGCGTCGCGCTCGGTGCGCAACCGAAGCAGGTGCGCGCGATGGTGCTACGGCAAGCCGCCTTCCTCGTCGGCACCGGCGTGGCGGCGGGCCTCGGCGCCGCGATCGTCCTCGAGATCGCGGTCGGAAACGCGCTCGCGAAGCTGTTCTACGGCGAGCACGTGTCGCAACCGATCTTGCTCGTCGCCGTCGCAGTCGCGGTCACGATCGCCGCGCTGCTCGCCACCTGGATCCCCGTTCGCCGCGCCACGCGCGTGCAACCGACCGTCGCACTGAGGAGCGAGTGATGAGCAACCTCTGGCTCGATGTCCGCTACGCACTGCGGATGATGTGGCGCTCGCCCGGTCTCACGACCATCCTCGTCGTGACCCTGGCCCTTGGTATCGGTGCGAGTACGACCATCTTCTCCGTCGTCAACTCGGTCCTCCTCAAGCCGCTGCCGTACAAGGCTCCCGACAAGCTCGTGCGCATGTACACCGAGTTCCTCGGTCCGCACGGCTTGCCGAAATTCTGGATCTCCGCCCCCGAGTTTGACGACGTCCGCCGGCAGTGCCGCAGCTGCGAGAGCATCGCCGCGTGGGCGAGCGGATCCGCGGTGATCGCCGGCGGTGACCGCCCGGTGCGCGTCGACGCCGCGTACACGACCGCGTCGCTCGCGACCGTCCTCGGCGTGAAGCCGATGATGGGTCGCTGGTTCGACGAGTCCGAGGACGGCCCGCTGCCGGATCCGACCGTGATCGTGCTCGGCTATGACGTCTGGCAGCGCGCGTTCGCCGGCGACCCCTCGATCATCGGCATGAAGATCACGAGCGATGCGCTGCCGGTCACCGTCATCGGCGTCATGCCGCCGGGCTTCGATTTCCTCGGCCGCCAGGAGGCGTGGCTCCCGCTGCGCATGAAGGTCGATCAGGACCGCCGCGGCAGCCACGGCCTCAGCTCGATCATTCGCCTCAAACCCGATGCATCGGTCTCGGTCCTCCAGGCCGAGCTCGACGCGCTCGTCGCGGAGCAAGGCAAGCTCGCGGGCCCACAGAAGCACATGTTCCAACCGAAGGAGCACACGCTGCTCGTCGCGGGCTTCCAGAGTGACCTGACCGGCGGCATCGCGAAGTCGCTGTGGCTGCTACAGGGCGCCGTGCTGCTCGTGCTCTTGATCTCGATCGTCAACATCGCAAACCTGCTCCTCGCGCGGTCGGAGACCCGCAACCGCGAGGTCGCGATCCGGCACGCACTCGGCGCGAATCGCCGCCGCCTGATGCGCCAGTTCGTGACCGAGAGTGTGCTGCTCGGGCTGGTCGGCGGTGCGCTCGGTGTCCTCGTCAGCGTGTGGGCTGTCGACGCGATCGCATCGCTGATCCCGCGCAGCGCCCCGCGCGTGAACGAGATCGAGCTCGACATGACCGCGGTGCTGTTCGCCGGCGCATGCGCTGTCGGTGCTGCGCTGCTGTTCGGCATCGCGCCGATCCTGCACGCACGCAAGACCGACGTACACAGCTCTCTCAAGGACGGCTCGAATCGCATGACCGGCTCGCGTGCGCGGCTGCGCGTGCGGCGCGCGCTCGTGATCGCCGAGATCGTGCTCGCCGTCGTGCTCGTCGTCGGCTGCGTCGTCATGGTGCGCAGCTTCCTGAAGCTGCAGCGAGTCGACGTCGGCTACAACCCCGAGAACCTCCTGACGTTCGGCATCGAGCTTCCGGAGAAGACGTATCCCGGAATGACGCCCGACGTGTTCTGGACGCGGGCGCACGAAGGCGTCCAGCAGGTCGGCGGCGTGAAGGGCGTCGCGCTCGTCGACGGTCTGTGGCCGGAGCGCCAGCTGATCGCGAACTCGTTCTCGATCCCGGGCCGCATGGTCAAGGACGGCGAGCGTCCGCTCAACACGGACCACTGGCAGATCATCACGCCCGGCGGCCTCGAGCTGCTCGGCGCGAAGCTGCTCAAGGGACGCACGATCCTGCCGTCCGACACGTACGAGGCACCGGCGGTCATGGTCGTCAACGAATCGTTCGCGAAGGCGTTCTTCCCGAACGAAGATCCGATCGGCAAGCGCGTGCGCATCAACGGCTACGGCCCCGACAAGGACAACCCTGCACCCGAGCAAGAGATCGTCGGTGTCGTCGCCGACATCAAGACCAAGGGCATCGATGTGGCGCCCGGCACCGAGGTCTTCATCCCGCTCTATCAGTATCCGAAGCTCTCGTGGCGCACCCCCGACAAGCCGCGCTCGAACGGCATCATGTTCTTCGCCGTTCGCACGATCGGCGACCCGCGCGCCGTGCTGCCGGGCGTGCAAGCAAAGCTCGCCGAGATCGATCCGACGCTACCGATGTTCCAGGTCCGGACGATGGACGACGTGATGTGGGAAGCGATCGCGCGCCCGCGGTTCCTCGCCGTGATCCTGTCCGCGTTCGCGGCGCTCGCGCTGCTGCTCGCGGCCGTCGGCATCTACGGCGTGATGGCGCACACCGTCGCGCAGCGCACGCACGAGATCGGCCTGCGCGTCGCGCTCGGTGCGCAGCCGAAGCAAGTCGCGCTGATGGTGCTGAAGCAAGCCGGCATGCTCGTCGTCGTCGGTGTCGCGATCGGAATCGGCGTCTCGATCGCGCTCGAGGTCGCGCTCGGCAAGCCGCTGCACGTGCTGTTCTACGGGCAGAGCCTCGCCGAGCCGGTGCTGCTCGTCACCGTCGCCGTCGGCGTCACGCTCGCCGCGATTCTCGCGACCTGGATCCCCGTGCGCCGCGCGACCCGCGTGCAACCCACCGTCGCGCTCAGGAGTGAATGATGGGCATGGACGTCCCACGCACCGGAGCTAAACCCCGACTTCGTCGCGCCGTCATCGTCGCGGCGGGCGTGCTCGTGCTCGCGGCGATCACGCTCGGGATTCGTTGGTACACGAACCGGGCACCGACGGTCTCGCGCGGCGAATTGTGGATCGGCGTCGTCAAGCGCGGCCCGCTCACGTTCGACGTTCGCGGTCAGGGCACGCTCGTGCCGACGGACTTCCGCTGGGCGTCGTCGCCGATCGCGGCGCGGGTCGACAAGGTGCTCGTGCAGCCGGGCGCCATCGTCACCGCCGACGCGATCCTCATCGAGCTGTCGAACCCCGATGCCGAGCTCGCGGCGCTCGAGGCCGATCGCGATGTCGCGCAGGCGGAAGCGCAGCTCGCACAGTTGATCGCGCAACTCGACGGCACGCGCCTCGCGCAGGAATCCGCCGTCGCGGGCCTGCAAGGCGAAGAGGTCATGGCGACGCGCCGCAAGGAGATCGACACGAAGATGGCCGAGAAGGGCGTCATCTCGGATCTCGAGAGCGCCGAGTCTCAGGCGAAGGCCACGCAGCTCGCGACCCGTCGCGAGTTCGAGCAACGCCGCCTCCTCGCGCTCAAGCGCGGCAACTCCGCACAGCTCGACGCGCAGCGCGCGCAGGTCGAGCGGCTGCGTGCGCTCGCCGAGTTCCGTCGCAAGCAACTCGACGCACTTCGCGTCCGCGCGGGCCAAGCCGGCGTCGTGCAGCAAGTCGCCGTCGAGGCAGGCCAGTCGGTCGCGGCCGGTGCGCCGCTCGCGAAGGTGATCGATCCGACGAAGCTGCAGGCGCGCCTGCGCATCCCCGAGACCTCGACGACCGACGTCACGCTCGGCCTCAGCGCGACCGTCGACACCCGCAACGGCGTCGTCAAGGGCGAGGTCGTGCGCATCGACCCCGCGGCAGTCAACGGCAGCGTGATCGTCGACGTCAAGCTCGTCGGCGAATTGCCGAAGAGCGCGCGCGCCGATCAAAACGTCGACGGCGTCATCGAGCTCGGCACGACGAAAGACGTGCTCCACGTGCCCCGCCCCGCGATCGGCGAGGCCCACTCGGCAGCAAACGTGTTCGTGCTGCGCGGCGATGACGCGCAACGCGTCTCGATCAAGTTCGGCCGCGCCGCACTCAAGGATATCGAGGTCGTCTCGGGCCTGCGCGAAGGCGACCAGATCGTTCTTTCTGATATGGCCAAGTGGGACGGTGTCAACCGGCTCACGGTGAAGTGAATCGTTGTGAAAAAGGACGCCACCATGGAAACCGCAACCGCCACTCCGACTCCTGAACCCGTCGCGCCGAAGCTCGTCAAGGCGACCGCCGCCGAGAAAGCGCTGCTGGAGCTGACGGGTATCGGCAAGACGTTCCACACCGACGACGTTGAGACCCGCGCGCTGTCGAACGTCGAGCTCTCGATCGCGAAAGGCGAGTTCGTCTCGATCTCGGGTCCATCGGGCTCCGGCAAGTCGACGCTCCTCGCGATCCTCGGGCTCCTCGACGTTCCGACGATCGGTGAATACCGCATCGACGGCCAGGACAGCGTGAAGCTCGACTCGGTGAAGCGCGCCGCGCTCCGCAACAGGTCGATCGGCTTCATCTTCCAGGCGTTCAACCTGATCGGCGATCTCACCGTCGAGGAGAACGTCGAGCTGCCGCTCACGTACCGCGGCATGGACAAGGCGGAGCGCAAGAAGCGCGTCGCCGAGGCGCTCGAGTCGGTGCGCATGAGTCACCGCGCGCGGCACTTGCCCGCACAGCTCTCCGGTGGTCAGCAACAGCGTGTCGCCGTGGCGCGCGCCGTCGCCGGCGATCCTCTGATCCTGCTCGCCGACGAGCCCACGGGAAACCTCGATTCCAAGAACGGCGACGCCGTCATGGAGCTGCTATGCCAACTGCACGCGAAGGGCGCGACCATTTGCATGGTCACGCACAACCCTGACTATGCTCAAAAGGCCACTCGAGTCGTCCACCTGTTCGACGGTCGCGTCGTCGAGGATCGCCCCGGATCGTAGTCTGACCCCCATGGCAGGCAGCCAAGCCATGATCGCGGCGCCGAGGCTCCTGGTAGCAGACGATCAGCCCGACGTGCTCGAGGCTGTGAAGATGCTCGCGCGCGCGAACGGCTTCGACGTGCGCACGGCGACGAGCCCCGCCGCCGTGCTCGCGATCTGCGAGGCGGAAGAGATCGACGTCTGTCTCCTCGATCTCAACTACGCGCGCGACACGACCTCGGGCACCGAGGGCATGACGCTGATCGCGAAGCTGCGCGAGGTCGACCCGACCTTGCCGCTCGTCGTGATGACCGCGTGGGCCACGATCGAAGGCGCCGTCGAGGCGATGCGCCGCGGCGCGCGCGATTACATCCAGAAGCCGTGGGACAACGCGCGGCTGCTCGCCACGCTCAACGGGCAGCTCGAGCTTCGCCAGGCGCTGCGCACGGCGAACCGCCTCGATGCGGAAGCCGCACGCTCGCGCGAGAAGGAGCACGTCTCCCTCATCACGAAGTCGCGCGCGATGCAGGCGGTGGTCTCGATCGTCGATCGCATCGCCGCCTCCAACGCGTCTGTCCTCATCACCGGCGAGCACGGGACGGGCAAGGAAGTCATCGCGCGCGCCCTGCACGCGAAGTCCGCGCGCTCGACCAAGGCCTTCATCGCGGTCAACGCGGGCGGCCTCGCCGATGGCGTCCTCGACAGCGAGCTGTTCGGTCACGTCAAGGGCGCGTTCACCGACGCACGCACTGATCGCACCGGCTGCTTCGAGCTTGCCGACGGCGGCACGCTGTTCCTGGACGAGATCGCGAACATGCCGCTCGCACAGCAGTCGCGACTGTTGCGCGTCCTCCAGACCGGCGAGCTCACGCCGGTCGGCTCGTCGCGCCAGCGCAAGGTCGATGTCAGGGTCCTCGCCGCCACCAACGCCGACGTCGTGCGCGAAGCCGCGGATGGCCGGTTTCGTGAAGACCTGCTCTATCGCCTCAACACCGTCGAGATCCGGCTGCCCTCTCTTCGCGATCGCCGCGAGGACATTCCTGACCTCGCCGCGCAGTTCCTCGGCCGCTCGCGCCCGTCGCGCCGGCTGACGTCGGCCGCGATGGAGGCGCTGCTCGGTCACACGTGGCCGGGCAATATTCGCGAGCTCGAGCACGTGATCGAGCGGGCGAACTTGCTCGCTCAAGGTGAGGAGATCGGGCCGAGCGATCTGATGCTGCGGACGCGGACGGATGCGCCGCCCCGGCTCGAGGAGATGACGCTCGAGGAGGTGGAGCGCTACTTGATCGAGCGTGCCCTCGCGGCGCAGGGCGGGAACGTGTCCGAGGCGGCGCGAGTGCTAGGTCTCTCGCGCTCGGCGCTCTATCGCCGGCTCGCGTCGCTCCGCGGTAGCTCCTGATCGGACGGTCACAGAGCCACAGAGCCACAGAGGATCTTTTTTGGGGATCCACTCGTGGTCAGTCCGCAGCGGCACAAATCGCGCCTATAAATAGATCTCTGCTCTGTGGCTCTGTGGCTCTGTGACCCATCCACCCGCGAACGATGAAGGGACCCGCCCCCATACGGCACGAGGACGCCGTCTTCGTATTCGCCTTACTAGCGATGGCCGTCCCCGCCATGATCGCACTCCCCATCCTCTGGACCGGTGACTTCGACCTCAAGTCGCGCATCACGGCCACCCTCGCCATCCTCCTCGGCGGCGGCGGCTTCGCCCTCGCCGCCCGCGGCCGCGTCCAGCGCCCCCTGCAGACCCTCGCGAACATCGTCGCGGCCCTCCGCGAGAAGGACTACTCGGTGCGCGGCCGCCATCCACGCAAGGACGACGCACTCGGCCTCGCGATGGCCGAGCTCGCCGAGCTCGCCGAGCAGCTGCGCGCCGAGCGCTGGCGCGACGAGGAAGCATCGGCAGGACTCGCCAAGGTCGTCGAGCGGCTCGATGCGGCGGTGCTCGCCGTCGACGCGGGCGGGACGATCCGGATCTCGAACCGCACGGCGGATCGCCTCGTCGGCAAGCCGCTCGAAGGCACGAACATCGCCGACCACGGGCTCGCGCATCTATTTGCCTTCGAGGTGCCGCGCACCGTCGATCTCGCGCTGCCCGGCGGACGCGGCACGTGGGAAGTGCGGCCGAGTGACGTGCGGCTCTCGGGCATGCCGCACAAGCTCGTCGTGATGACCGACGTGCAGCACGCGCTGCGCGCCGAGGAGCGGCAGGCGTGGCAGCGGCTCGTGCGTGTCCTCGGCCACGAGATCAACAACTCGCTCGGGCCGATCTCGTCGATCGCCGAGACGCTGCGCGCCGGGATCTCGAAGCCGGCGGAACAGCGCCGCGACGATCTCGAGGAGGATCTCTCGCGTGGTCTCGAGATCATCGAGCGGCGCGCGGCCGCGCTCGCGCGCTTCATGCAGTCGTACGCGCGCCTCGTGCGCTTGCCGCCACCGCGGCCCGGGCGCGTCGACGTCGCGGTCTGGGCGAAGCGCACCGCGGATCTCGCATCGGCGACGGCGGGCACCGTGGTCGTCGAGGGTGGCCCATCGCTCTCGATCCCGGGCGATGCCGATCAGCTCGATCAGCTGCTGATCAACCTCGTGCGCAACGCGGTCGAGGCGAACACCGAGACCAGCGGAAGAGCGGTCCGCCTCTCGTGGTCGTCGGCGGCGGGCGCCGTGATGCTCGTCGTCGAGGATGAAGGGCCCGGCGTCGCCGATACGTCGAACCTGTTTGTTCCGTTCTTCACGACGAAGCCGCAGGGCTCGGGCATCGGCCTCGTGCTCGCGCGCCAGATCGCCGAAGCGCACGGCGGCAGCCTCGTGCTCCGCAATCGCAAGGTCGCGCGCGGCGCAGAAGCGATCGTGACGCTGCCGACGGCCGCGCTCGCGAAGGCGTCATAAGCGCTTCGCGAGGAACACGGCATCGAGCGCGCCCATCCTCTCGCACATGTCCGCTCGTCGGGAGCTACCCGTGCGCTAACCCGGATCGGGGCTCAGCTCCGAGGATCTCGGTCGGTTCGAGAAGTACGAACATGACGACCATCAAGGCCCAGCTGCTCATCGCGTTCTCCCTCGTCACCGGCGCGTGCGCGGTCGATGCCGACCTCGCGTCGACCGAGCATCACGTCGTCGGCCAGAAGATTCTTCTGCCCGACAGCGGCACCGGTCAGAACCGGGAAGTCATGTCGACGTTCGACCCGCTCGTCGTCTCGCTGTACGACACGTACGGCAACCCGCTGGCCAACACGCAGATCACGTTCACGGCGCCCGCGTCGGGCCCGTCCTCGACGTTCCGCTTCGGCGGCCACGCCAAAACCGACAGCGAAGGCCACGCCGAGCTGCGCCCCTACGCGAACCAGTGGGCCGGGACCTACACGGTGTGGGCGAGCGCCGACGGCGCCGAACCGATGCCCTTCGTCCTCACGAATGGCGCCGCGTCGCCCGCGATGCTCGTCCCGATCCTCGGCACGAACCAGCTCCGCACGATCGGCCAGGCGTTCGAGCTGCCGCTCACCGTCGAAGTCCGTGACAACTACGGCAACGTCGTCGAGGGCGCGCCCGTCGAGTTCGTCGCCCCGGCCAGCGGCGCGACGACCCACATGATGAACAGCGCCGCGATCACCGACGACGAAGGCCGCGCCAGCACGTTCGCCGTCGCCGGCAACATGCCCGGAACCTACACGGTGCTCGCGAAGGTCACCGGCGCGCCGTCCATCCCGTTCGTCCTCTCGAACACGGAGATGCCGACCGGCAACCCACGCGCGACGGACCTCGCCGACATGGCGACGCACGAGCTCACGCCCTAAGCGTGCTTCTCGACCCACTCGCGGGCGAACACGAGCGCCTGCGGAACGGCGGCGGCATCCTTGCCGCCGCCTTGCGCCATTTCGGGCTTCCCACCGGCGCGACCGCCGAGCTGCGCCGCGACCTCACCGAGGAGCTTGCCGGCCTGCACCTTGCCGACGAGATCCTTCGTGACCATCGCGACGAGCTTCACCTCCGCGCCCCCCGTGCCCATCAGCACGACGACGCCCGAGCCGAGCTTGTCGCGCAGCTGATCGCCGGTATCGCGTAGCACCTTCGCATCGTCGACCTCGACGGCCGCGGCGAGGACCTTGATGCCCTTGATCGTCACGGCCTCGGCGAGCAGGTCGCGACCACCGCCGCCCGATGCGATGCGCTGCTTGAGCTTGTCGATCTCTTTCTCGAGCGTGGTCATGCCAAGCGCCATCGCCTGAGCCTTCGTCGCGGCATCGAAGATCGATTGTGCCTTCGTCGCGCGCGAGACCTTGTTCAGCTCGTCCTCGAGGCGGCGCAAATAGTCGATCGCACCCGCACCCGTCACCGCCTCGATGCGCCGCACACCCTGCGCGACGCCCGCCTCGCTGAGGATCTTGCACATCCCGATGTCGCCCGCGCGCCGCACGTGTGTGCCGCCGCAGAACTCGATCGACTCGCCGCCGATCGACACGACGCGCACCTTGTCGCCGTACTTCTCGCCGAACATCGCGACGGCGCCCCTTTGCTTCGCCTCTTCGATCGGCAACACGTCGACGACCGTGTCGAGGTTCTTGCGGATCTCGCTGTTCACGATGTCCTCGACCTGACGCTTCTGCTCCTCGGTCATCGGCGAGAAGTGCGTGAAGTCGAAGCGCAGGCGATCGGGCGCGACGAGCGAGCCCTTCTGCGCGACGTGATTGCCGAGCACGTGCTTGAGCGCGTGGTGCAAGAGGTGCGTCGCGGAGTGGTTCGCGCGAATGCGCTCGCGGCGATCGTCGTCGACGATGAGCTCGGCGGTATCGCCGACGGCGATCTTGCCCTCGACGACCTCGCCGATCAGCACGTGCACGTCGCCGGCCGGCTTCTTCGTGTCGTCGATGCGAACCTTCGAGCCGCCGACCCGAACCTCGCCGGTGTCACCGGTCTGCCCACCGCTCTCGCCGTAGAACGGCGTCTGGTCGAACACGAGCTGCACCTTCGTGCCCTGCGCCGCGTCGTTGACGCGCTTGCCACCGACGAGCAACGCCTTGACCTGCCCTTTGCCCGACGTCCCGCGGCCTTCGTAGCCGAGGAACTTCGTCGCACCGATCTCGTTCGCGACGGCCTTGATGTCGCCGGCGACCGCTTCCTGATCCGAGCCCGAGAACTTCGACTTCTCGCGCGCCTTGTCGAGCTCCTCGGTGAAGCCCTGCTTGTCGACGCCAACGCCGTGCTCGTTCGCGATGATCTCGGTCAGGTCATCGGGAAACCCGAACGTGTCGTACAGCGTGAACACGACCTTGCCGGCGACCTGCTTGTCGCCCGCCTTCTTCATGCGCGCGAGCTCGTCGTCGAGCAGCTTCTCGCCGCGGTCGAGCGTGTCGCGGAAGCGCTTCTCTTCCTCGAGCGCGACGTCCTTGATCATCTGCCGCCGCTCGAGGAGCTCGGGATACTGCGACCCCATCTCGTCGACGACGCGCGCGCAGACCTCGTGCATGAACGGCTGCTTGATGCCGAGCAGCTTGCCGCCGTGGCGCACCGCGCGCCGGAAGATTCGCCGCAGCACGTATTCGCGCCCGGTCTTGTCGGGGAACACGCCGTCGGCGATCAAGAACGCGCTGCACCGCGCGTGGTCCGCGATCACGCGCATCGACGTATCCGCGTCGACGTCCGCGCCGTACTGCTTGCCCGAGAGCTCGGCCGCCAGCTTCAGAATTCCGGTGAACAGGTCCGTGTCGTAGTTCGACTTCACGCCCTGCACGACGCTGGTCACGCGCTCGAGTCCCGCGCCGGTGTCGACCGACGGCGCCGGCAGCGGGAACAGCGGACCGCCCGCGACGCGCCGCTCGAACTGCATGAACACGTTGTTCCAGATCTCGAGCCAGCCCTTCCAGCTCGCGGGATCCTGCGTCGGCCACGCGCTCGGCTTCCCGTCCATGAAGTAGTGGATCTCGGTGCACGGACCCATCGGACCCGTGTCACCCATCTGCCAGAAGTTGTCCTTCGCGCCGAGGCCGATCACGCGGTCGTCGGAGAATCCCGTCACGCGCTTCCAGATCGCGCGTGCTTCGTCGTCGGGCGACACGCCATCGAGCGACGGATCGCCGCCGAAGATGGTCACGCACATGCGCGACGCATCGATCTGATAGACCTTCGTCAGGAGCTCCCACGCCCACGTGATCGCGTCTTCCTTGAAGTAGTCGCCGAACGAGAAGTTGCCGAGCATCTCGAAGAACGTGTGATGCCGCGGCGTCTTGCCGACCTCGTCGAGGTCGTTGTGCTTGCCGCCGGCACGCACACACTTCTGCGAGGACGTCGCGCGCTTGTACGGACGCTGCTCGAGGCCCGTGAACACGTCCTTGAACTGATTCATGCCCGCGTTCGTGAACAGCAACGTCGGATCGTTGGCCGGCACGAGCGAGCTCGAAGCCACGATCTCGTGGTTTCGCTCTCGGAAAAACTCGAGGAACGCTCTACGGACTTCGGCGGCGGTCATACCGCCGGGAACTTAGCACCTCAGAACAGATAACCCGCGCTGATGACCAACCCGTAGTAGTTATCCTTCGCGCCGGTGACCTTCAAGTTATCCGTCGCCGTCGGCAGCATGCCGTTCTTCTTGAACGAATAGCTGATCGTCTCGTAGTTGATGATGCCGCGCATGAACAGCGCATCGCTGAGGTGATAGTCGGCGCCGAGGTTGACCTCGAAGCCGGTCACCGTCGCGCCGCCATACTTCATCTGATCCTGGATCTGGCCCGTGTTCGTGACCGCGAGGAACGCGACGTTCGCGTCGATCGTCAGCTTGTTGGAGAGGAGCGGCATGCGGAAGAACAGGCCGGGCTCGAGCATCGTGTACGTGACGCTCGGCAGCGGCGCCGGCTGCGAGATCTTGAACGACTGCGAGCCGTAGCGAATGCGCGCGCCGATCACCGGCGCCGACGCACCCGAACCGAACGGATAGCGGAACTGCGCGCCAAACGCGTAGCGAACCTGCGCGCTCTTGAGCTCGTTGCCGGCCGCGTCCTGCGACTTCACGAGCAGGACCTGGTCGTACATGAACGTGAAGCCGATGTTCTTGAGGATGTCCTTCCGCTTGTGGCCGAGCGCGAGCGGATAGACGGACATGTCGAAGAAGCCGCCCGGCACCATCTTGCCTTTGTAGCCAGCCGGACGCTGACCGATCGTCGGGTCGTACGAGAACGACATGCGGCGCATGTTCATCGAGACGCCGACGACCGCGTCGACCGCGCGATTACCGGGCGACAGCGCCGTCTTGCGGTTCATGCCGCCGGTCGGCTCGACCTCTTCCTCGATGCCTTCCTCTTCCTCGGTGTCGCGCTTCGCCGTCTTCTTCTTCTCGTTCTTCTTCGACTTCGGAAGCGGGCTCTCCTCTTCTTCCGATTCTTCTTCCTTCTCTTCCTTGTCCTTCTTCGTGGCGAGCGCGGCCTTCTCTTCGTCCTTGCGCTTCTTCTCGTCCTCTTTCGCCCGCTTCTCGTCGTCCTTGGCCTTCTGCGCCTCGTCCTTCTTGCGCTTCTCTTCTTCCTTCTTGGCTAGCTCTTCTTCCTTCTTCTTCGCCTCGAGCTCCTTCTTCGAGAGCTTCGCCGGCTTTTCTTCTTCCTCTTCCTTCATCTGCTTGCCGCCGAACTTCGACGGCTTCTCTTCTTCTTCCTCTTTGGCCGGCTTCTCTTCTTCCTCGGCCTCATCACCGCCACCACGCACCGACTCGAGCCCGTCGATCTGACCGAACAACTCGTCCTCGATGTCGGTCTTCGCTTGCTTGCTCAGCTTCGGCCCATCGGTCTTCGCGTTGACCTGACTACCGACGAGCGCGCCGCTCGAGCCCGCGCGCATCTTGATGCGAATGATGTATTCCTCGCGGCGCTTCTCGACGTTCGCCGTGATGACGCCGTCGACCTTGAGCTTCTTCGCGACCTTCTTGATGTTCTTCTCGTTGACCTTCGTCGCGCCGAGCTCGTCGGCCGCCGAGCTCCATTTGTCGACGCTCACGACCGTGTGCGACTTCTTCAGGAACTTCACGAACGATTTCTGGATCGCTTCGGCCTCGTCACCCTCGAACTCGAGCACGACCAAGCGCTTGCGATCCGCGTTCGCGACACCCGTGCCGACCAACACCGCGAACAGAACGACGATCGCCCGTGTGATCCAGCTATTCAATTTCGAACTCGTCATTGCCAGCTCCGGGTTTGGAATCGGCGCCGCCGGACCAGGCGCCTTTTTGGCCGCCTCCCGAGACGCCGCGAAATAGCAGTGCAAAGTCGGACGGACTGCTCGAGTGCTTCACAGCCTCTTCGTACGTAACGAGTCTCTGCTTCACGAGTGCAGCCAGGCTCTGATCGAACGAGATCATCCCGTACGGGTGCAAGCCCTCGGCGATCGCGTTCTTGATCTCGCGCGTGCGTACGGGGTCCTCGATCATCTCGCGCACGCGCTCGGTGTTCACCATGATCTCGAGCGCGGGCACCATGCCCTTGCCATCCGCGCGCGGCAGCAAGCGCTGCGAGATCACGCCGCGCAACACGCTCGCGAGCGTCAAACGCGCTTGCTGCTGCTGGTGCGTCGGGAACATCGAGACGATGCGATTGATGGTCTCCGTCGCGTCGACGGTGTGCAGCGTCGAGAGCACGAGGTGGCCGGTCTCCGCGGCCGTCATCGCGATCTCGCAGGTCTCAAAGTCACGCATCTCGCCGACCAGGATCACGTCGGGGTCCTGCCGCAGCGCCGCACGCAGCGCGCGCGAGAACGACATCGTGTCGAACCCGATCTCGCGCTGGTTCAGCACCGAGCGCTTGTCGCGGAACGTGTACTCGATCGGGTCCTCGACCGTCACGATGTGATAGGCGTGCTGCGTGTTGATGTAGTCGATCATCGCCGCGAGCGTCGTCGACTTGCCCGAGCCGGTCGCACCGGTCACGAGCACCACGCCACGCGCGTTGTTCGCCAGGTCGAGCACGGCCTGCACTAGGTTGAGACGGTCGAATGACGGAACCTCGGGCGGGATCAAACGCAGGACCATCCCGACCGATCCACGCTGCTGGAACAAGTTCACGCGATAACGCACGCCGTCGGGCGTTCCGTACGCGAGGTCGATGTCGAGATGCTGCTCGAAGTCCGCGCGTTGCCTCTCGTTCATCATGTGAACCGCGAACTGCGCGATCGCCTCGCGCGTCAGCGCGGGGACATCGCGAACCGTCCGGAGGTCACCTTTGATTCGGAAGATCGGGGGTAACCCCGCCTTCAGGTGGACGTCGGATGCCCCGAGCTGGCGGGCCGCAGTCAGAACACGATCGAGGACCTGACTCATCCAGTTGAACAACGGTATCACACGCTGCGCGGCGGATCCGGCGGGGGTTTCCGCCCCGCAGTGCGACCCCGAGTCGTCAGAACCACGCAGCAAATCGCGCGAGCTCGGCTTCCTGGGTTACCCTTACGGCGGGATGCGTTGTTCGAGCTGCGGCACCGATAACGAGCCGGACTCCCGGTTCTGCGGTGGTTGTGGCGCGCGGCTCGCGCCTGCACTTCCACCCACACAGAAGATCGATACCGGGGCGCAGCCAGTGCAAACGCCTGCGCACCAGGTGGCGCAGCGCACGCCGAGCCAAGAGCGTGCTGCACCACCTGCGTCGTATCCGCTGACGCCGAGCGTGCAGCGAGGTCCGAGTAAACCGCAGACCGCGCAGGCGATGCCTACACCCGCGCAGTCCAAGAACGGCGTCGCGCCCGTGTCCGCGCAGAGCATGAACCCGACGTCGCAACAGCGGCCCAAGTCGACCGACGATTCGATGGCCGCGCCACCGAAGCGCCGCATCGGTCTCATCATCACGGTGGTGCTCGTCGATCTCGCGCTCGCAGGCGCGGGTGCGTACTTGCTCGCGGAAGGCTTGTCATCCGCACCGAGCCCGTCCGCGTCCAGCGGCAGCGGCTCGTCTACCACGACAAACAGCGCGGGCTCGGGCTCCGCCGCGAAGCCGAGCAACGCGGGCTCGGGCTCGTCCGCGAACAGCGCGGGCTCGTCATCGTCGAGCAGTGCGGGCTCGTCATCGTCGAGCAGCGCGGGCTCCGGCTCGAGCGCCGCGAACGTTGCGACGACATCGACCGCCGGCTCGAGCGCGGCGGGCAGCGCGGCGACGGTGACGTCGATCTCGAACGCGGACAGCTCGAACGCGGGCAGCGGCAGTGGAGAGGTCGCGAGCACGAGGGATGCCGGCGCGGGCTCCGCGAAGCCGCCGAAGAAGTCCACGCAGAGCCGGAACAAGAAGAAGACGCGCAAGACGACGACGCAGCCGCTCGATCCGTACGACGAGGAGCCGAGTCCAAACGATCCGTTCCCGCCCGACATTCCACCTCCGCCCCCATCGCCATTTCCATGACCATGAACGAATCGATGTCGTACCGATCGCAGATGTCGGGCGCGTTGCTCGTCGGCGTGGAGGTGCTCGTCGTCGACGCCGATCAGTCGGTCCACGCGGGCATCGAGCGCTTGCTGTCGGAGGCACAGCTGCACGTCACGTGCGTGAGCAACGCGCACGACGCGATCGAGCGCGTCGATCGGCAGTTCTTCTCGGTCGCGCTCGTCGACATCGACACGCCGGATCCGCGCGGCGGTATCAACACGATTCGCGCGATCAAGATGAAGTCGCCGACGACGATGATCGTCGGGATGACGCCGCGCCGCTCCTACGAGGACGCCGTCGATGCGGTGCGTGCCGGTGCGATCGACCTGATCCTGAAGGCGCCGGAGTCGGTCGCTTATCTCAAGGACCGCGTCCTCGACGCTGCGGGACGATCCGTCGGCAAGCGCGAGGTCGACAGCGTGCTCGTCGACGTGCGCCGCGTGCACGACGAGTTCTTGCAACGCTTCATGGATGCCGAACGCCGCGCGATCGATCTCGCAGACAAGGCAGCCGGTCGCGACTCCTCGAAGATGGTGCTGATCGACGAGCTGCGCGTGCTCGTGATCGACGAGGTCGACGACTTCTTCAGCTCGATGAGCGAATCCGCGCCGAAGAACAGCTACTCGTTCGTGCACGCGACGAGCGGCGGCGAAGGTCTCGATCGCATCTCGTCGGGCGCGTTCCACTACGCGATGGTCGCGGAAGACGTGACCGACCTGCCCGCGAAGACCATCGCGCGCACGATCCGCAATCAGCATCCCGACACGGTCGTGCTGACGTTTCTCGGCCCGTCGCAGAACGGCAAGGTCGAGCTCGTCGAGCAAGCCGGCTCCCGCGTGCTCGTGTCGCCGTTCATCGAGGCGAAGCAGCTCGTCGACCGGCTCGACGAGCTCGCCGAAGCCTGGCGCATCAAGGCGCGCGAGCGCCGCTACACGCAGGCGTTCCGGGAGCGGCACTACGACTTCCTGCGTCGTTACGTCGAGATCAAAACAAAAATCGACCGCGCGATGAATGAAGGCCCGGGCTGAGCGATAAGCTCGCCTGATGGGCACTGCGCGTTACGAGTATTCAGAAGGGTCGTCGAACAAGTTTTGGCAGATCGAGCTGTCGGGCACGTCGTTCACGACGACGTTCGGCAAGATCGGCACGCCGGGCACCACATCCATCAAGGAGTGGCCCGACGCCGCGACCGCGAAGAAGGAGCACGACAAGCTCGTCGCGCAGAAGGTGAAGAAGGGCTACGCGCCCGTCGCGAGCGCCGCGCCGAAGAAGGCCGCGGCGAAGGCCGAGAAGCCGGCGAAGGCGGCGAAGGGAAAGGTGACGGCGGCGGCGACCGCGAGCAATGCGTTCAATCCGCAGCTCGCGAAGCAAATCGACGCGAACCCCGACGACGAAGGCGCGTGGGCCGTCTACGCGGACTGGCTGCAAGGCCAAGGCGATCCGCGCGGCGAGCTCGGCGTGGTGCAAGAGCGGCTGCGCGCGTCGCCGAAGGACAAGGCGTTGCTGTCGGCGGAGAAGAAGCTGCTGAAGGATCACGCGGAGGCGATCGTCGGAAACCTCGCGCCGTACATGAAGAAGAAGGGACACATCCCGGGCGTCCTGACGAAGCCCGATCTCGAGCCGGACTTCCGGCAATCGATGGAGGGCACTCCGACGGTGCGCGCCCTGTGGCGTAGTGGCTACTTCCAGCAGATCTTCGTCGGGCATCCCGGCTTCGATGGCTTCGGCGGCGGCGGTGATGATGACGAGGGTGGTGGCGGCGGCGCCGAAGAGATCGAGATGGAGGACCTCATCACCAACGTGCTGTCGAACCCGGCGTCACGGTTCCTGTCGTCGCTCCGCCTCGGGCTACCGAACAATCCCGAGGACGGCGAGGCCGATTACGAAACCGTGCTGAAGAAGATCGCGAAGCACGAGGCGCTCACGCGGCTGCGTACGCTCTACATCGGAGACGTCACCCAGGAAGAGGCCGAGTGCTCGTGGGTCAACATCGGCGATGTCTCGAAGCTGTATCCGCAGCTGAAGCACCTGCGCCACCTGACGATCCGCGGCAGCAATGACCTCAAGCTCGGCAAGATCGACCTACCGGATCTGCGCTCGCTGACGATCATCACCGGCGGTCTCGACAAGAAGAACGTCGCCGCGATCGCCGCCGCGAAGTGGCCGAAGCTCGAGCGCCTCGAGCTCTGGTTCGGTACCGACAACTACGGCGGCAACTGCAAGGTGAAGGACGTCGCGCCGATCCTCGCGGGCAAGGCGTTCCCGAAGCTGAAGCACCTCGGGCTGCGCAACTGCGACTTCATCGACGAGCTCGCCGCCGCCGTTCCAGGGTCCCCGATCATGAAGCAGATCGAGTCGCTCGATCTGTCGAAGGGCACGATGACCGACGACGGCGTCAAGAAGCTCGTCGAAGGCAAGGCGTCGCTCGCGCACCTGCGCCGGCTCGACCTCTCCGACAATTACATCGGTAAGGCGTCGACGATGGCCGCGACGATCACGAACGCGGTCCGCACGCGCCCGCAGCGCACCGCCGACGAGTACGACGGCGCGGTCTATCGCTACGTCGCGCTGACAGAGTAGTGATCTCGGCCATCTCCGTCGGAGTGACAGAGGTGGTCGTTATAGTCTGGCGGCCATGGTGGCACCGCGGACAACGATCATCGTCAACCCCAAGTCGCAGGGCGGCAAGCTCGGGAAGCGCTGGACCGAGATCGCCGACACGATCGGTCGGGTGTTCCCGTTCGACGAGGCGATCACCAAGGGCCCGGGCGATGCCACGCTGCTGACGCGCGAGGCGCTGCGCGCCGGCGCCGAGCGCATCGTCGCGATCGGCGGTGACGGCACGGTCAACGAGACGGTCAATGGCTTCTTCGAGGAGGCCGGCGCGCCGATCGCACCGAATGCCTCGTTCGCGCTGATCCCGTTCGGCACCGGCGGTGATTTTCGGCGCACGTTCCACCTGCCGACGGACATCGCGGACGCCGCGAAGGTCGTCGCCGCGGATCACAAGAAGAAGATCGACGTCGGCCGCCTCACGTTCAAGACGCCGTCGGGAGAGACCGCCACGCGGATGTTCGCGAACATCGCGTCGTTCGGCGTGTCTGGCGTCGTCGATCGTCTCGTCAACGAGTCGGGCAAGAAGCTCGGCCGCCTCTCGTTCTTGTGGGCCACTGCGCGCGCCACGCTCACGTACAAGAACCAGCGCGTGCAGCTCGTGTTCGACGGCAAGGACCGCGTCGATGCCACGATCAACACGGTCGCCGTCGCGAACGGTCGCTTCTTCGGAGGCGCCATGATGGTCGCGCCCGACGCCGAGGCCGACGACGGCTTGTTCGACGTCATCGCCATGGGCGACCTCGGCTTCGGTGACCTCGTCGCCAGTGGCCGCCGGATCTACAAGGGCACCCACCTCTCGATGGAGAAGGTCTCGGCGCGTCGCGCGAAGGTCGTCGAGGCCGAGGGCGTCGACCCGGGCGCCGTCGTCGAGCTCGATGTCGATGGCGAGGCGCTCGGTCGCCTCCCCGCGAAGTTCGAAATCGTCCCCGCTTCATTATGGATGGTCGTCCCCGGCCTCAATTGACCCATGTTGCGCGCGGTCCACTCAAACCGCGTCGAGGAGCTGTTCTCGGCGCTCGACGAAGCTCTGCCTCCGGCAGACCCGTTCGCCACATCGACGATCATCGTCGGTAGCAAGCTCGTCGCGCGCTGGCTCACCCGCGAGCTCGCGGTCTCGCGTGGCATCGCGGCCGGCCTCCATCTCGTCACGTTCGACGACTTCGTCGCGCGCACGTGGGCCGGAGGCACCGAGGCACGCGCCGCCGGACTGTCGCCGCTCGATCGCCACCGCCTCGGCGCGGCGCTCGCGTCGGTCCTCGCCGACGAGCCGTTCGTCCGCACGCTACCCGCCGTCGCTGCGTACCTCGCGGCCGCACCGGCACCAGGCGATCGCGCCGGCCCGCGCCGCGTGCAGCTCGCCGAGCACCTCGCGGATCTGACGTGGAGCTATGCGCTCACGCGTCCGGACTGGATGCCCGCGCTGCTCGCGGGCCGCGCGCCCGCGGATCTCGAGAGCGACCCGACCGCGCGCTGGCAAGCGGCGTTGCTCGGCGCGGCGATGTCGCGGCTCGAGCGCGCACACGCGGGCACGCCGTGTCGGTGGGCGCCGCTGCCGATGCTGCCGTGGTTGCGCAGGCGCGCGAACCTGCCGCCGCCGAAGCTCGATGCACCGGTCGCCGCGTTCGGGCTCTCGTTCCTCGCGCGGGGACAGCTCGAGGCGCTCACGGATCTGTCGGCGACCACCGACGTGACGATCTACATCCTCGATCCGTGCGAGGAGCTGTGGGACGACGTGGCAGGTCGCGCCGCGCGAACGTCGATCACCGCGTCGCTCGATCCTCTCCCGCTGATCCTGTGGGGCCGGCCGGTGCGTGACACGGTCGCGGCGCTCGTCGAGCGCACGGGTGGTGATATCGAGGGCCGCTTCGTCGACGAGCTCGACGGTGCGCTCGATTCGTTCGACGGCGAGATCAACGTCGACCCGCGCACCGCGCGCGAGCGGCTGCTGTCCGACGTGCGCGCGCGCCGCGTGCCGAGCGGCGCCATCTCGCGCGATGCAGGCGTCGCCGTGCTCGCGTGTCCGAACGCGCGGCGCGAGATCGAAGTGATCGCGAGCGAGGCGCGGCGGCGGCTCGACATGGATCCGTCGCTGTGCGCGCACGAGATCGCGGTGTGGATCGCGGGTGATGCCGAGCAGTACCTGGCGCAGGCGACGTCGGCGTTCGAGGCCGTCGGCGTGCCGTGTCACTTGATCGACGCGCCGATCGACGACCGCGGCCGCATCGGCGAGGCCGTGCTCGCGTTGCTCGAGCTGCCAACGGGGACCATGACGCGTCGCGAGCTGCTGCGCGTGATGACACATCCCGCCGTGCTCGCCGCGCACTCACACGTGGATGCGGTCGACTGGGTGCGCTGGACCGAGCGGCTGGGCATCGTCCACGGCGCGGACGCGAGCGCGCACCAGGGGACGTACCTCGAGGAGTATCCGGCCCACTTCCACTGGGACCAGGGCGTGCGTCGCCTCGCGCTTGGGGCGTTCATGGTCGGCGAGCGCGCGGGGCGCGGCCCGGTCACGCTCGGCAACTCGCCGTTCGCGCCCGAGGAAGTCCGGCCCGATCAGCAGGCGAGCGCGGCGACGTACGCGTTGATCGTGCGGTCGCTGTGCGCGGATGCGGCGTGGCTCGCGCAGCACGAGGCGCCACTCGCCGAGTGGGCGGACATCTTCGCGCGGCTCGTCGACATCTATCTCGCGCCGCGCGACGAAGAGGCAAAGCGCGACATCGAGCGCGTGCGAACGATGATGTCGGCGATCGCGGACCTCGACATCGACGGCCGGCGCATCGGCTTTCGCGAGGCGCGCGTGCATGCGGCGCGCAGGCTCGGCACCGCGCGGGCGAATCGCGGCGAGCCGCTCGCGAGTGGCGTGATGATCGCGCCGCTCGCAGCGATGCGCGGCGTGCCGTTCAGGGTCGCGTTCATCGCAGGTCTCGACGAAGGCGCGTTTCCGGCGGGCGATCAGCCGAGCCCACTCGATCTGCGGCGCGAGCCCCGCGCGGGCGACGTGTCTCCGCGAGATCGCGATCGCGCGGCCTTCCTCGACGTGCTGCTGTGCACGCGCGAGGCGCTGTTCCTGTCGTACGTCGCCGTCGAGGCAAAGAGCGGGCAGCCGCTCGGTCCGTCGTCGGTCGTGCTCGAGCTCGCCGACGCGCTCGCACCGTACGTCGGCGCGCCGTCGAGCCGCGAGGCGCTCGCCGCGATCACCACGCGGCATCCGCTGCATCGGTTTGGCGAGTCGGCTGCGAGCTCGCCGGCGGTCGCGCGTGAACGCTGGGCGTGCACCGTGCGCGACGAGCTGCGCAAGCACCTGCGCGCGGGCGGCCACGCAATTCCCGACGAAGACGGCCAGCTCGCGCTGCTCGCGCATCCATCTCAGCGTGCGCTGCGCGTCGCGCTGGGGATCGAGGATGCGCCGGCTGCACCCCGCGCGAACGACGCCGTCGCGCGGCCGATCTCGATCGCCAATCTGCGCAAGTTCCTCGAGCACCCGATCCAGGCGTGGGCGCAGTCCGTGCTTGGCCTCTACGAGCTGCCCGACGGCGAGGTGATCGAGCACAGCGACGAGCCGTTCCACCTCGAGGCGCCGATCCGCGCAGGCGTGCTGCGCGACATCCTCGCCGAGCAGCTGCGCGATCCATCGCGCGGCTTCGACGCGATCTACGACGGCATCGTGCGCGACCTCCAGCTGCGCGGGCAGTTTCCGGTCGGCGTGTTCGCGGCGGCCTCGCGCACGCGTGACCTCGCGCTGCTCGCGACCTGGCGCGACGCGCTCGGCCTGATCTCCGTCGGCGGCGCGATGCGCTACGGGTTTGGCCGCGCGCAGTCCGCGAACACGGAGCTTCTGCCCGCGCTCACGATCGAGCTCGATGCGCGGAGGTCGGTGCGGATCGTCGGGCAGACGGAGCTACTCCTGCGTGGGGATCGACGCACGTCGATCATCACGTCGCTGTCGAAGCTCGACAAGAAGTCGCCGTACCACCTACGTGGCGCGCTGGACCATCTGATTCTCGCCGCGGCGGGCATCTCGAACGTCGGCCACACGCACAAGCTCGTCGATCACGAAGGCAAGCTGCTCGTCGTCGAGCACACGCCGTGGACCGAGGCCGACGCGCGCGCATATCTCGCGGCATTGCTCGCCGAGTTGCTCGATCAGCCGCACGGCTATCTGTTGCCGTTCGACGGCCTCGTGAAGGCGCTCGCCGGCGGCAAGCAGTCGCGCACGCACGGCGATCCGACGAGCGGGCTCGGCTGGGGCCCGATCGAGCGTCGCGATGGGCTCGTCGCGCCACCGGACGCAAATGCGATCGCGCTGCGCCGGCTCGGCCCGATCGTCGAGCGCATGCAGGGCGACCACGGCTTCGAGCGAGGTCCCAAGTGATCCGCGTTCCACGCCCTGTCTCGCTTCCGGCCGCGACCGATCGGCTCGTCGTCGTCGAGGCGTCGGCGGGTACCGGCAAGACGTACTTCCTCGAGCATCGCGTCGTCGACTTGATCCTCGGCGGCGCTGAGCTCGGGCAGATCCTGCTCGTCACGTTCACCGAGAAGGCGGTTGCCGAGCTGCGCATGCGCATCCGCGACGTGCTCGACCGCCTCGCGCGTCACACGGGTGATGACGCGGGCGAGAGCCACTGGGTCGTCGACGACGCGGCGCGCGCACGCCTCCGCGCCGCCGTCACCGCGTTCGATCACGCGCCGATCTTCACGATCCACGGCTTCTGCCACCGCATCCTCGTCGAGGACGCGTTCGCATCGCAGCGCCTGTTCCAGCAGACACAGGTCGCCGACGAGGTCGCGTTCGACGCCGCGTTCGGCGCGCTCTTGCGCGAGCAGTTCGCGCGCGCCCTGCCCGATCGCGAGCTGCTCGAGGCGTTCCTCGCGAGCGGCCGCAGCGTCGATCGCCTCCGCAACCTCCTGCTGTCGTGCGCGCGCATCGGCATCGACGCGCGCATGCGCCGCCGCTTCGATCCCGAGGCCGTGCGCATCGCCGCAGATGACTTCCGCGAGCACTTCGGCACCGAGTCGCGCCGCAACATCATCGTCGCGGCGCTGCTGAGCGAGCGCAAATGGCTCACCGGCCGCCTCGAGCAGATCGCGACCGCGCTCGACGAGACGCCCGCCGACGCGCCAGCCGCGCAGCTCCTCGCGATGCTCGACCGTTGTCGCGAAGCGGTGGAGCTGATCGCCGGGCGCGCGAACAAGCTGACGTCGGGCATCGTCGCCGCCGCGAAGGGCTTGCTCTCGACGATGTCCCTCGACGAAGCGATCGCGTCGACGATGCTGCCTTCGATCCTCGCGCGCGTGCAGAGCGACAAGCAGGAGCACGGTCACTTCGACTACGACGACATGCTCCACCTCGTCTGGCGCGCGCTGACCGGCTCGCGCGGCAAGGAGCTCGCGGCGCGCCTGCGCGAGCGTACGCCGTGGGCGATGATCGACGAGTTCCAGGACACCGATCCGGTGCAGTGGAACATCTTCCGCACCGTGTGGATGCACGACGACGCGCGTGGCCTCACGATCGTCGGCGATCCGAAGCAGGCGATCTACAGCTTTCGCGGCGCCGACGTGAAGACGTACCTCGAAGCGCGCGACGAGATGCTGCGCGGCGGTGCCACGCGCGTGCCGCTCGATGTCAATCGGCGCTCGACGGAGTCGCTCGTCGCCGCGGTCAATCAGATCCTCGTCGGCAACATCATGATGCCGCTGCTCGCCGGCGACATCACGTACGACGAGCCCGTGAAGGCGAGCGGGGACGTGCTCTGCAGCGACACGCGGCCTCCCATCGCCGTCCTCGCGATCAAGGCCGGCAGCAAGGCGAACGCCGACGGCAACCGCATCGCGCTCGCACGCGGCATCGGCGATGCGATCGAGGCGCTGCGCGAGCGGCCGCCGTCCTGGAGCTCCCGCGGCGCGATCAAGCCATTCGCGCTCGGTCAGGTCATGGTGCTGACGCGCACGAACCGCGACTCGACGGAGATCGCGGCGGCGCTGCGGGCGCGCGGACTGCCGTGCGCCCTCGTCGAGGCCGAGAAGCTGTTCGCCACGCGCGAGGCCGCCGAGCTCGCGGCCGTGCTCGCCGCCATCGCCGAGCCGCGCGACCGGTCCGCACGCTTGCGCGCGCTGCGCACGCGGTTCTTCGACGTGCCGTGGGCAGATCTGATGCAGGTCGTCGACGCACCCGATCACCACCCGCTGATCGCGCGCATCTTCGACTGGGCGCAGCTCGCGTCGAAGCGCGCGTACGAGACGCTGTTCCGCCGCGTCGTCGAGGACAGCCGGTTTGCGGAACGTGCGCTCGTGCTCGGCGGTGGCGAGCGCGCGGTCACGAACACGTGGCACTTGATCGAGCTCTTGCTCGCCGAGCTCGCGCGTGCTCGCAGCGATCTGCACGAGCTCGTCGGCCGGCTGCGGCGCTGGATGCTCGACGAGTCGAGCCACCCCGACGAGCGCGACGTTCAGCGCGCCGAGACCGACGCCGACGCGGTTCGCATCCTCACGATCCACAAGGCCAAGGGCCTCGAGGCGCCGTACGTCTTCCTCTACGGCGGCCTCGCGGGCGGACCGAAGGGCACGGTGCGATCGCTGCGCGATGCCGTCGGCCGGCTGATCATCGTCGGCGATCACGACGACACCACACGCGCGCAGATCGAGGCGGAGATCGACGGCGAGAACCAGCGGCTCGCCTACGTGGCGCTCACGCGCGCGCAGGTTCGGCTCTACCTGCCGCTCTACGCGGATCTGAAGAGGGACGCGACGTATCAGCCGATCCAGCGCTGCGTCGCACCGCTGATCGGGCGGCCGGCGAGCACGCGCGTGTTGTTCGAGACCATCGAGATCCCGCTCGACACGCCGGAGCTGGCCGAGCCACCCGCGGACGCACTCGCGAAGTTCGTCGCACCATCTCTTCCGTCGCTATCCGAGGTCGCGCCGCTGCCACCCGAGCGCGCCGGGCTCGTGATGCTCTCGTATACGCGGCTCGCGCACGATCTCGAGCTGCCGATGACCACGGCGAAGCCGGGCGATGCGCTCGCGATCGATCCGGCCGAGTTCGACGTCGACGATGCATCGGGCACCGCCGATGCCGCGCCGCTGGTCGGCCCCGACGATCTACCGCCCGGCGCGGACTCCGGCCTGCTGCTCCACGACGTGCTCGAGGTCGCGGACCTCGCGGTCGCGCGGCGCGCGGCGGACGTCGCGCAGTGGGCCGCGGACCCGGAGGTCGAGCGCCAGCTCGCCGACGCCGCGCGTGGTCGCGGCATCGACGCGCGCTTCCTGCCGCACGCCCGGCAGCTCTTGCACCGCACGCTCACGCAGCCGCTCGCGCTGACGGATGGCAACACGCTGCCGCCGCTCATCGCAGCGCCGGCGTTCGCGCGCGAGGTGGAGTTCTCCTATCCACTCGACATGATCGATGCAGCGTCGAGCGCGGCGTCGATGCGGAACCGCGGCTTCGTGCGCGGCTTCATCGACGCGCTGGTCGCGTGGGACGACGAGCTCTGGGTCCTCGACTACAAGAGCGATGTCCTCGCGGGCGCCGACCTCGCGGCCGCGGCGCGGCACCGCGTCGAGGAGCACTACGCCGTGCAGGCCCGCCTCTACGCGATCGCGGCCGATCGGCTGCGCGGGCGCCGCCGCCTCGCGGGCATGCTGTTCACGTTCATGCGCCACGACCTCGTGGTGCCGTGGCGCATCGAGGACGGCACGCTGGATGCCTGGCGCGACTGGCTCGCCCGCATCGCGCGCCGGCCGTTCGCGGATCAGCACGCGCCGCCGTCTCGGCCGGAGGTCAGACTGTGAGCACGCCCCTCCAGCCGCGCGGCACGTTGCGCTCGCGCTTCGTCCCGTCGCCGTACGCGGACATCTTTCGCCGCATCGGCGCCGGCGCGCGCACGTGCGACCTCGGCGACGAAGGGCTCTACCTCGCGGAAGAGCTCGTCGCCGCCGACCGCTGGCTCGGCGAGCAGGACGCCCAAGCGCTCGCCATCCTCGTGCTCGCGCTGATGATCGCGCAGCGCCAGGGCTCGACGCGCTTGCCGCTGGACCCGAGCGCGAAGGGTCCGCTGCGCACGCTCGTCGGTGACATCAACCGCGTCGCGAAGCTCGACCTCGACACCGCGCGCGTCATCAAGACCATCACCGAGCTCACCAAGACCGGCCGCTTCATGCACGTGATCGGCCACCGCGACGCGCGCCTCCCGCTCGTCGTCGACGACGATGCGCTCTACACCGAGCGCACGCGCTGGCTCGAGCAGCGCGTCGCGCTCCGCCTCGCCGAGCGGATCGCAACCCCGCGCGCGGACGCGTCGAAGATCGTCGAAGATCTCGTGCGCCGCCCGGCACAGCGCGCGCTCAGCGACGAACAAGCCGCTGCCGTGAAGCTCGCGCTCTCGGGCAAGCTCACCGTCGTCACCGGCGGACCCGGCACCGGCAAGACGGTCGTCGCGGCCGCGATCGTGCGCGGGTTCGCGCGCATGGGCATCGAGCACGTCGCGCTCGCGGCGCAGACGGGCAAGGCGGCGAACCGGCTGACGCAGGTGATCGGCGAGCAGCTGGCGGCGCTGACCAAGTCGACCACCGAGCCTGCGCCCGCGGATGCGCGGCTCGCGGTGTCGCCGCCGTCTGCGCAGACGCTGCACCGGCTCCTCGGCTATCGCGGCGGTCGGTTCTCGCACCACGCGCAGTCGCCGCTGCCGGTCGGTGCGGTCATCGTCGACGAGGCCTCGATGATCGATCTCGAGCTCGTCGATGCGCTGCTCGACGCCCTGCCCGCCTCCGCTCCGCTCGTCTTGATCGGCGATGCGCACCAGCTCCCCGCGATCGATGCGGGTCAGCTGCTCGCCGACCTGGCCGGCGCAGAAGCGATCGAAGTGCGCACGCAACGGCAGCCCGACCTCTTCCAGGCCGCGGCTGTCCGAGCAGCGGACGAAGCAGCAACCGTCGTGCGGGGCGGCGGCGAGGACCCCATCACCTCGCGGGTCGCGGTGCTCGCGAAAAGCTTTCGCATGGACACGAGCGACGTGAACGGCCGTGCCGTGTACGAGGCCGCGCAGGCGATCCACGAGGGCACGGCACACCGCCTCACCGACAAGTCGAATCCGCTCGCAACGCCGCGAACGCCGGGCACGCTGCAGTTCCAGGGTGTCGAGTGGGTCGAGACCTCCACGTCGCCGCGCGCGCAGGACGTCACGCTCGCGGCCGCCACCTCCCTGTGGCACCACTTCGAGGGCCCGCGCGCGCTGCGCTTCGCGGAGCACGTGTTCCAGTTCGTTGACGGCCGGGTCGACCAAGCGCAGTACGCCGAGCTCGAGCAGCTCTGGTTCCTGCTCAACCGCGCGCGCATCCTCACCGTCACGCGTGCGCTCCCCACCGGCTCGATCGCGATCAACGATCACGTCCACGAGCTCGCGCTCGATCGGCTCTCGGTCACCGGCCGCCCCGACTTCGTGCCGGGCGAGCCCGTCATGATCACGGCGAACGACTACCAGCGGGGCCTCTTCAACGGCGACCAGGGCATCATCGTGCGCGCCGACGAAGGCCTCGGCCGTCACCACTACCGCGCCATCTTCCGCGTCGCAGGTGAGCTGCGCCCGTTCGCGATCGAGGCCCTCCGCGATCGCCTCGAGCTCGCGTGGGCGCTCACGGTGCACAAGTCCCAGGGCAGCGAGCTCGATGCCGTCGCGCTCCTCCTGCCGCACGATGACCTCCCGCTCGTCACGCGCGAGCTCCTCTACACGGGCATCACACGTGCGCGGACGGGCGTCGCGATCTGCGGCGCGAAGTCCATCCTCGCGGCAGGCGCCAAGCGCCGCGCACTCCGCCACTCGGGCCTCGCCGTGCGCCTGCGCGCGACACTCGCGGGTCGCTGAACGCGGCCGCGCGCACCGACAACCATCGGGCTGCACGCTACGCTGTCGTCGTGACCACGCGACCGCCTGCCGGCTTTGGCGATCCGACGTGTCCGCACGCGCAGCGGGTCGAGGGGGTTTGCAGTCGCTGCGGCCACTGCGAGCACGACGTCATCCTCAATGGCGCCTGCATGTACTGCGGGACGACGGACCTCGATCCCGTCGCGATGTCGCCGAAGAAGGACTTCATCCCGGCCGGCTCGCTCGTCCGCAAGAAACCCTAGAGCGCTTTTTCGTCGAGCCCGAGCCCGAGCCCGAGCCCGAGTTTGAAGACGAAAAATCGGAGACGGGAAAAATTGAAGATCCGAAGATCTGATGATCTGAAGATCCGAAGATCGTGGTTCGAAGATCGAGGATCCGAAGATCGGGCTCGGGCTCGATCGGCAATGCACGACGGACTCCTAGAGAGGTTCGTCGATTGGATCTTCGCGCGTGACGTCGAACGGGATCTCGAAGACGTGACGCACGCGATCGACGACAAGATCGATCGCGAAGCCGAAATGGTCGCAGGCCTGGTAGACCTCGATCGCCGCGAACCGGATGAGCACGGCGTAGCGCTGCGGTTCGCCCGCCGGGATCAGCAGGCGCGCCGTGCCGGGCAAGCCGCCCGCCTCGTGATCGTCGCGGCGCGTGAAGTGCCCGCCGAGCTGGACGACCTCGCGCGAATGCCACTCCTTCTCCATGCAGTGCCGGCGCAAGAGCTCGACGCGCTTCGTCTCGATCTCGTGGGTGCGGCGATCGTGCACCTCGAACGCGAGGTGCAGGCTCAAGATCTTCGCCGCATCGCCGCCGTGCACGTGCATCGCGCTGGCCGAGCTCTCGAGCAGGTCGATGCCGGGGAACGAGTGCAAGACGGCGAGCGGTGTGTCGTCACTGTCGGGCACGAGCGCCATCGCGGGCGCGGGAGCCTCTGCCGGTTTCGTGCGAGTCGAGGAAGGCCGCGGCGACGAGCACGCGAGCAACACACCGACAAGCCATGCGAGACGCACGCGTCGGTGGTAGCAGATCGCGATCAGAACCGCTTGCGCAGGCGCGCCTCGGCAATCGACGTCGCGTCGAAGCCGGTGTCGGTCTTGATCGCGTTCAGCATGTCCTGCATGCCAACCGCCTTGTTCTTGTGCTTCCGGTAGAACCGGCCGATCACACCGTCGAGGACGTCGGCACCGACCCGCGCGGCAACGTCCTTGTAGAAGAACGCGCCCTGCATGTACGGCAGGTTCGTGAACAGCTTGTCCGCGATGATGTCGATCTGGTTGCAGCCGCGCGGCCACGCGGGCGAGCCGCCCTCGGCGATCGCCGCATCGAGCTCTTCCTGATAGTCGGCCCAGATGCGCGCTTCCATCGCCGGCGCGACGACCGCGAGCGCACGTGCCGACAGGTAGCTGACCGTGCCTTCGGAGAGCACGAAGTCTTCCCAGCAGCGAATCCGCACGCCATCGCCGAACCAGCCGTGCGCCGCTTCGTGTGCCTGCGTGACCTCGTCGCCCATCGCGTCCTTCGCGACGTGCCACAGCGGATGGTGCTCCATGCCGCCATAGAGCCCTTCGCCCCAGATCACCGAGACGGCGCCCGCATGTTTCCCGAACGCGTACGGTCCGAGCGTCTTCTCGAACCAGTCGAAGACCTTGACCAGATTCTTGGTGCCCGCGCGTGCCGCGGTCTCGCCGCCCGGCAACCAGTCGACCGTGAGCTTCGTGCCCGCCGGCGTCGTACCGAGCTCCGCGCGCGTGTACGAACCGACCGCCCACGCGATCATGTACGGCGGTGCGTCGCTCTCGATCGCTTCCGGATACACCGCAGTCTTTCCCGCCGGAACACCCTCGAGCGCGAGCGTGAACTTCGTGCCGTCGGCAGGCTGCGAGTGACACGGAAACAAGTTGCCGCAGAAGTACGGCCAGATCACCGTCGAGCCGCCCGGCAACAGGCCATCGGCCATCGAGTGCTCGGCAAACTTGTACGAGATCACGAGCGGCCCATACACGCGCGACACGAGCAGCTTGCCTTCGCGCACGTTGTATCGGCGGCGCCCGCGATTGTCGGTCACGTCGAGAATCTCGAGACCACCGACCTCGAGGCTGACATTGCCATTCCGCTCGAGCTCGATCGTCGCGACCGCGGCCTTCGCGCCGAGGTCCACGTCGAGGTGCGTCTCCGCGATGTTCGATGCGCTCGCGCCGTCACCCTTGCCATCCAGCCACTCCTCGTCATCGAGATCGTCGGTCGGCTGCTCCGCGCACGCGGTGGTCGCAAGCAGCGACAACGTGATCAGCCAGCGAGCGCGCATCGAACACATGGGCAGCAAAGCCAAGGCCACGTCCGGCGATGTCCGACCCGCACGATGCCGGACACTTGCCGGACACCCACGCGCCACGGCAACTCGACTAGCCGGCTCGCCGTGCAAAGCGGACCCGAGCGCCGGGCAGTCGAGGACTAGAAGCTCGCGGCCCAGAGTGGGCGTAGGCGCGGATCCGCGTCGAGCGCGGTCGCGATCGCGAACAGCTTCGGGGCGTTCGTCTGGAACCACGCGCGACGCGGCCGCCAGTGCGTCATCGCCGTGATGTAGACGTCGAGCATCGAGAGCCGATCGCCGAGGAACCATGGCCCGACGGCCGCGCCCTCGACCTGCATCCAGCAGCGCTCGCGATGCGCGTTCGTCGACACGCGGAGCGCTTCGGCCGCATCGCCGACCCACTTCGCCGGCTGATCGCCGTATGTGAACGTCGGGTAGATCGCGGCGACCAGATAGACGAGCCAGCGCAGCGCCTGCGCGCGCAGCGGATCGCCGACGGGCGGCAACAGCTGCGCGCGCGGATGCTCGCCGTCGAGCCAGAGCGCGAACGCGGCGGTCTCGGTCATGATCGAGCCGTCGTCCATGACGATCGTCGGGACCTGACCGAGTGGGTTGAGCGCGAGGAACGCGGGCGTCGGGTGCTCGTAGTCGACCTCCTCGCGCGTGTACGAGACGCCCGCCAGGATGAGCGCGGCCTCGGCGAGAACGGAGCCGCAGCCCTTCGCGCCGATGACCTTCACTTGGTGCCTGCCGGCGGCGGCGCCGGCGCGAGCGCGCCCTCTTTGTCGACGGCGAGGCCCATCGCATGGAAGCCCTTGTCGACGTAGACCGTCGTGCCCGTGATGCCGCTCGCGAGCGGGCTGCACAGGAAGGCGGCCGTCGCGCCGACTTCTTCGGCGGTGAGATCTTCCATGAGCGGCGAGTTGCGTCGCGAGTAGTCGAGCATCTGGCCGATGAAGCCGATCGCGCTCGCGGCGCGCGACGCGAAGGGGCCGGCGCTGATCACGTTGACGCGGTGACCGTGCGCGCGGCCGACCTCGAACGCGAGGACGCGCGTGTCGTTCTCGAGCGCGGCCTTCGCCGAGGACATGCCACCGCCGTAGCCGGGCACGACTCGCTGCGATGCCATGTACGAGAGCGAGAGGAATGCGCCGCCCTTGCGAACGACCGGCGCGAAGTGCTGGACCATCGAGACCATCGAGTAGGCCGAGGCCGAGACGGCGGAGAGGTAGCCCTTGCGCGAGGTCTCGAGGAGCGGCTTCTTCACCTCGGAGCCGTTCGCGAGGCTGTGCACCACGATGTCGACACCACCGTCGGCGGCGACCGCGTTCGCGAGCCCGCTGATCGTGAAGTCACCGCAGTCGCGGTAGCGCCGCGATTCGCGGAGCTCGGCGGGCGCGTCCTCGAGGCGATCGAACTCGGCGTCGAGCGGGTAGATCTTCGCGAAGGCCATCTTCGACCCGTCGTCGAGCGTGAGCGAGGCGTCCATCTTGCCGCGCTCGAGCATGGTCTTGAAGATGACGAGGGCGGGCGGCCACGTGGCCACAGAAACCTTCGCACCTGCTTTGACGAGCGCCTTGGCAATCGCGAAGCCGAAGCCGCCGTCGTCGGCCACCCCAGCGACGAGGGCGTGCTTCCCGGTCAGATCGATAGCGAGCATGGGCGGGGTGATCGCGCGAAACCCCAGTGGAATCAACACCCGAGACCGATGATGCGAGGTCTCAGCAACTGGCGCGTACCTGCCAGCAGACGCAGGCAGGTTGTTCTCGCGGCCGGCGCGCTTCCCGCCTACGGTTCCGGCCCATGCGCGTAGCTATCCTCTCGGTTGTTTTGGGTCTGGGCGCTACCTCTGCACACGCAGAGACGATCAAGCAGCCCATCGTCTGGCAGAACCGAGTCATTCCCTACGATCATCAGATCGAGGGACCGGTCGCCCTCTCGAACGTCTCGCGCAAGCTCTACATCAACGACTGCAAGCCGAACGGCTGCAACGTGTCGCCGGGCAGCGATAGCTCGCTGAACAATACGTCGAGCATTGCCCAGAGCGCGGTCGTACTGCCGGCGTATCACCACGGGCAAGCGCACTGGGACAGTCTCATCGACTGCGTCAAGAAGACGTTCGAGCCGTTCACGATCGAGGTCGTCACGACGGACCCCGGCAACACCGTGCCGCACTTCGAGGTGATGGTCGGCGGTCAGGACACGGACCTGCGCCCGGGCCTCTCGGCTGGCGGCGTCGCGCCGTACGTGTCGTGTGGCGCGCAGCGCAGCAACGGCCTGTCGTTCGTGTTCCCGCGGACGACCGCGGACCTCGAGTATCTGTGCGGCGCCGTCGTGCAAGAGGCCACGCACGTGTGGGGGCTCGACCACGAGCTCGACGCGAAAGATCCGATGACGTACCTGCAGCTCGGTTCGCTCAAGCGGTTTCAAAACAGCGACGCGAACTGCGGCGAGGACAACCCGCGCAACTGCCGCTGCGGCGGAACGAAGCAGAACAGCTTCAAGTACATGACGAACACGTTCGGCTTGAACCCGGCGCTCGCGCCGGCGGGCATCGAGATCGTGTCGCCGAAGGCGAATGCGTTCGTGAAGCCGGGCTTCGAGGTCGAGGTAAATTCTACGGGCCCGGTCGATCTGATCAAGGCCGACATCAAGGTCGGCATGATGGCGGCGGGGACCGCGACGAAGGCGCCGTACAAGGTTGCGACCCCGGTGACGGGCCTGCCCATCGGCAAGCAGACGTTGACGGTCAGCGCGACGGATTTCGCCGAACGCCCCGCGATGGCGACGGTCGAGGTCAACGTGATGGGCTCGTGCGCGAACGGCGCGTCGTGCACCGACGGAACGAAGTGCCTCGGCGGCGTCTGCTATCCGAACAGCGACATCCAGGGCGGCCTCGGTGCGGACTGCACGACGCCGGAAGAATGCGCGACCGGCTCCTGCATCGGCGACGGCACGACGATGAAGTGCACCGCGCAGTGCGATCCGGGCCTCACGTGCCCGGGCGGCTTCGACTGCGTCGAGACCGGCGGCGGTGCCGGCGTGTGCTGGCCGAGCCCCGGCGGTGAAGGTGGCGGCTGCTCGACGAACGGGACGCCCGGCAGCTTCGCGCTGATCGGCCTCGGCCTCGCGCTGTTCGCGCTGCGCCGCCGTCGTCACTAGCCGTGCGTGTTAACTTGGCGATGTGAAAGATCGCCTGCTTCGCGGTGTCGCTCGCGCGGCACTCGCGGAACCGCTGGTTCGCCTCGTCGCGAGGCGACGCCAGCGCGACACCGACGTCGGTCTCGACCGGCAGGTCGCGGCCGTGCTCGAGCTGCAGCGTCTCTTGCGCCTGCCCGCACTCGACTCGATGGAGCCCGCGGCCGCGCGCACGTTCGCCGAGGACGGGCTGTCGCCGCTCGACGTGAAGCCGGCGCCGATGGACAAGATCGTCGACATGACGATCAGCGGCCGCGCGGGCCCGGTGCCGGTCCGGCTCTACGTGCCGTTCGACGCGACGCCGCACATGATCGTCTACTTTCACGGCGGCGGCGGCGTGATCGGATCGATCGGCAGCTCCGAGCCGGTCACGCGGCTGATCGCAGAACAGACGAGCTGCACCGTCGCATCGGTCGGCTATCGCCTCGGCCCCGAGGATCGCCATCCGTCGGCGATCGACGACGCGGTCTCTGCCTACAACGCGATGGTCGAGCGCCTGCCCGACGGCGCGCGCATCGCCGTCGCCGGTGACAGCTTCGGTGGTTATCTGTGCGCGCACGTCGATCGCGCAGCCACGCGCAAGCCGGACCTCCAGGTCCTGATCTATCCCATCGTCGACCAGACGCACGTGTCGCCATCGATCGAGCGCCACGCCGACGGCTACTTGCTGACGAAGTCGATGATCCACTGGTTCAGCAACCACTACCTGAACGACACCGACGATCGGCGCGCGAGCTCGCCGACGTACTGGAAAGACCTGACGGCGGCCTCGCGCGCGATCGTCGTCACCGCCGGGTACGACCCGCTCGTCGACGAAGGTGACGCATACGCCGCCGCCTTGCGCACCGCCGGTGTGCCGGTGAGGCATCGCCGCTACCCAGCCCTCATTCATGGCTTCGTCAGCTTGGCGGGTGCAGTGCGTGCGGCGCGCACCGCGATCGACGAGGTTTGCGGCGACATCCGTGAGCTGCTGGTCGCGCGCTGATATGCTTTTTGCGTGACTGTTGTCTTGATCGCACTTGCTGACGTGGGCCCGGGCGTTCAGCTCGAGGAGCACCTCGTGCAAGCGGGCCTCGACGCGAAGTGGGATCAAGCGCAGGCCAACGGTCCCACGGGCGGCGCGATGCCGACGGTCGTCTTGCTCGACGCAGATCACCTCGGCAAGCGCCTCGCGCAGGTCGCCGAAGCGTGGCGCGATTATCCGTCGGTGCCGGGTGTGCTCGCGATCGGCAGCTCCGCGGTCGCGCGCGAGCAAGCGCCGGCCGCGCGCGTCACGCTCGTCGCACCGACGGCCAAGCTCTCGACGCTCGTCACGGCGATCCGCGAGGCCGAGAAGCTACGCCTTGCCTCGGGCATGCGGTGGTCCGTGCTGCGCGCCGCTTGCGGGTTACCGCCGGCGCGCGAGGACGAGAGTGCGTGGCCGACCTCGATCCTCGCGGCGCGCAACGTCGACATCGAGATCGCGCGCAGCGCGCTGCGGTGGCACGTGCATCACTACGTCACGCCAACGGCGCGCATCGACGTGATGCGCGAGGAGCGCATGCTGAGCGTGCCCGAGCTCGAGGTCGCCGCGCAGATCGACGGCACGCTCACCGTGCAATCGATCGTGAAGGTCGGCCCGCTCGATCCGACGCAGACCGCGCGGTTTCTGTGGGCGCTCGGCTCGACGGGCGCGGTCGAATTCACGCCCGAGATTCGCGACGTCGCCACGCCGGCGCGCCGCATGCTCGCCGAGGTGCGCGCGCACTTGCGGGCTCGCACCGCGCGCCTCGAGAAGAGCACGTACTACGACGTCCTCGAGATCACGCCACTCGCCGAATACGAGGAGATCGAGGCGGCGTGTCAGCTCGTCGCGTTTCGCTACGCGCCCGACGCGCTCGATGTCTTCGATCTCGCGGACCTCAAACCGCTCGCGCAGCCGATCTGGAGCCTCATCGAGAAAGCACGGTCCGTGCTCGTCGATCACTCGCAGCGCGGGCGCTATCACGATTGGCTCCAGAAGAAGATGTCCGGTCTCCGGACCATCTGGGCGATCGAGCCGTCCGCGATCCAGACCGGCGCCGACTATTACCTGCGCGGCCAGCGCTCGCTCGGCGAAGGCGACGTGCACAAGGCGATGGGCGAATTCGCGACCGCGTGCCGTCACTTTCCCGGCCATCCCGAATACGAGGCGCATCTCTCGTGGGCGCGCTATCGCGTCCAGGTCGCGTCGGGTCGTGATCGCGCCGAGTGCGCCGCCGCCGAGCGCAAGACGATCGAAGCGATGCTCTGGGGCTGCAAGCCATGGCCCCGCGCGCTCGTCGCGCTGTCGCTGATCTGCGCCGCCGGTGGCGATGCGGACTCCGCGCGCTGGCATCTGCACGGCGCGCTCACCGTCGATCCCAAGTTGCCCGCCGCCGTGCAGCTCGCCGCGCGGCTCGGGATGCGCCGCTAGAGACGTCGGATAGCGCGACGGCTATGGCGCCGGCGCGTCGACGCACTGGATGCCGCTCGTGACCGCGTTGTACGCGTCGGGACCCATGCGCGACGCCTCCTGTTGCAACGCGCCGAGCTCCTTGCACTTGTGTGCGGCGGCAAGCTCCCGCGCCTCCTTGGTCTTCTTGCTGATGTAGTCGAGGCGGAGCCTCGCCATGATCTCGATCGCGCGATCGCGATAGGACGAGGTCACGGCGATCCGCTCGAAGGCATCGCGCCCGTCGAGGTGACGCTTCTCGTTGGCCGCCGACGTGAGCTCCTGGAACGCGCGCTCCGCCGCGGTCTCTTCCATGACCTTGCGCTGGTACTCCTGTGCCTCGGAGTCGTTCGCGGTGTCGATCCACTTCTGCACGGCGATCTGCGCGTCGACCCAGTCCTTGCGCGCGATCGCCTTCTTCACGGCCGCACGCAGCACCGCGACGCGATCGCCCGCCTCGTAGGGCACGGCGGCATCCGCCGGTGCGTTCACGACGTCCGAGCTCGGGCGACACGTGACGACGATCGCGAGCGCGGTCACTGCGAGCATCGCGATCACGCCGAACACGAACGCGAGCGCGCGGCTCTTCGTCGGCGGCGCCGAGACCTGACCGCGCGTGTACGTGCTCGCGGCGATCGAGGGCGGCGCGGTCAGCTGCGTGACGCCCTGCCCCGCCGGCATCGTGTGCACGCCTTGCACCGCGAACGGCCCGAGCGCGATCGCGAAGTCGTGCATCGAGGCGACACGCTCCGCGGGGTTCTTCGCGAGCGAGCGCGCGATCAGCGCCGCGAGAGGCTCCGGCACGTCGCTGCGCAGCGAGCGAACGTCGGGCGGCGCGACGAACTGGTGCATGCCCACGATCTCGCCACCGCCCTGCGCGATGAACGGCGGCCGGCCCGCGAGCATCTCGAACACGATGCAGCCGAGTGCGTAAACATCGGTTCGTTGATCGACGTCTGCGGCGCCGCGACACTGCTCGGGAGACATGTACGCCGGCGTTCCCATGAACACGCCGGTGCGCGTCTTCGAGACGGCCGGGTTCTCGCCAAACAGCTTCGCGATGCCGAAATCGAGCACGATCGCGCGCTCGCCGATCACGACCTCGTCGTCACGCACGAGCATCACGTTGTCGGGCTTGAGATCGCGATGCACGATGCCGCGTGCGTGCGCGGCACCGAGCGCGGTCGCGACCTGACGTGCGATCGTCGATGCGATCTCGAGCGGAAACTGCCGCACGGTTCGCATGCGGCGCGCGATGCTCTCGCCTTCGAGGAGCTTCATCGCGAAGAACGCGGAGCCGTCGCTGTGCCAGCCGACGTCGTAGATCTCGACGATGCTCGGATGGTTGATGCTCGCGGCTGCCTTCGCTTCGTTGAAGAACCGCTCGACGATGTCGTGGTCGCTCGACAGCGCGGGCAACAGCTGCTTGATCGCTGCGCGCCGTCCCAGCCGCATATCCATCGCGATGTAGACAACACCCATGCCGCCGGAGCCGAGCGGGCGCTCGATGCGGTACTGCCCGATCTGCTGTCCTGCGACGAGCGTCACGCGAGAAGCGTACCAGTGCGCTACAGAAACAGGTCGAGCGCGATCAGGATTGTCTCGAGCGAGACCGGCTTGACGAAGTGCGACGCAAAGCCTGCTCGCTCGCTGCGCAGTCGGTCCGCCGGCTGGCCGAAGCCGGTGAGCGCGATGATCGGCAGCTTCGCGAGACCGGGCGTCGCGTGCAGCGCCACAGCGAGATCGTAGCCGTTCATGCCGGGCATCCCGATGTCGATCACCGCGACCTTCGGCGCCTGCGCGCGCGCGAGCTCGAGCGCATCGGCGCCATCGTGGGCGACGAGCGTCGTGAGTCCGCGCTGCTCGAGTCCGACGGCGAGCATGGTCGCGGCATCGACGTTGTCGTCGACGACAAGCACGAGACCGCGGCGCGTGCGGGCGCTCGACGCTGGCTGTGCTTTGGTGACCGGCGCGGCTGTCTCGACGAGCGCGGGCAGTACGATCTCGAATTCGCTGCCGCGGTCCGCGCCTTCACTGCGTGCGGCAACGCGACCACCGTGCTTCTCGGTCAGAGACTTCACGATCGCGAGCCCGAGCCCGAGACCACCCGAGGCGCGATCGATCGAGCGCATGCCACGCGTGAAGATCTCGAACACGCGGGGCACGAGATCCGCCGGCATCCCGACGCCGTTGTCGCGCACGTGGACGACGAGCTCCTCGCCGCGCTTCGAGGCTGTGAGCGTGATGCGACCGCCCGCGGGGGTGTAGCGCGCGGCGTTGGTGAGCAGATTCGTGATCACCTGCGCGAGCCGTGCGCGATCGCCGTGCATGAACATGCCGGACGAGACCGAGGCATCGAACTGCTGGTGGCGCTGGTCGATCAGCGGGCGCGCCGCCTCGATGCCGTCGGCGATCGCGTCAGCGAGATCGAGTTGCTCGACCTCGAGCTCGAGCGTGCCGCGCGTGATGCGCGAGACATCCAGCAGATCGTCGACGAGCCGTCGCAGGTGACCGACCTGGCGCTCGATGATGGCGTGCTCCTTCGACCTTGTCGTCGACAGCTCGAGCGCGGTGACGATCGGCGCGAGCGGGTTACGGAGCTCGTGCCCGAGCATCGCGAGGAACTCGTCCTTCGCCCGACTCGCGGCCTCGGCATCGGCACGCGCGGCTTCGGCGGTGCGATACAGGCGCGCGTGATCGATCGCGACCGCCGCGCGGCTCGCGAGCGCCTCGACGAACGGGACGTCCGCTTCCGAGTATCGCCGGTCACCGACGTACCCGAGGCTGATCGCACCGAGCATCCGCGCGCCCAGGTGGATCGGGACCGCGAGGTGCGAGCGAATTCCGAGGCGCGTCATCAGTGCCGAGTGCTTCGGATTCATCGTGCGCGCGGTCAGCGCCGCCGTGTCGACGAACGCCAGCAGCTCCGGCTCGTGACTGCGGATCACGCGCGCAGCCGGCTGCGGCGAATCGGGCGTGGGCGGGAACTGCGCGCGCAGCTCGTCGAGAACGCCCTGCTGAGACGGGTCTGCGTGCACGGCCGCGAGGCGACGGATGGAGCCGTCTTCGTCGACGAGATCCACGATGCAAAAATCCGCGAGCGCCGGCGTCGCGAGCTCGGCGATCTGCGCGAGCGTGGTCTCGAGATCGAGCGATGATGACAGCATGCGGCCCGCGTCGGCGAGGAATGCAGACTGAGCTGCGCGCTGCTCCGCCGCCGCCGCCGCGGCCTCCGCTTGCTCGCGTGCGAGATGCATCGCGGTCTGATCGTTGAATACGATCAGCACGTATGCGACTTGCCCGTCCTCCAGAATCGGCACCATCTCGGAGGCGATCGCGATCCGCTTGCCGCCCGAGACGTCCATCCCCGGCGGCAGATTGCGTAGCTCGCGGATGTCGTACCAGATCGCAGGCGTCGAGATGCGCTCGCCCGCGAACGCGCGCTTGACGATGTCGACGACGCCGCGCTCGACCAAGAGATTGTCCGTGAAGATGCAGTACTCGGGCGGTGGCACCCCGCCGAACAGCGCCGTGTGCGCAGCATTGACGAGGACGCAGCGTCCGTCGCGCGCGAAGATCTGCAGCCCCATCGGCGCGCTCGCGAAGATCTCGTCGAGCAGCGCACCCGGATCGGTCAGCGACGCGAGCCGGGCGCGGAGCATCGCGCCAGAGCTATCAGGAGGGACGTCGCGCACGCATTCGCATACTACACGACGCCGAGTGTGGGCCGATGTTCCGGCGGTGGCAGCACGTCGAGCGGGTGTCCCATGTCGAGCTCGAGCTCGCGCGGATCGTGCGAGCAGATCACGCGGACCTCGCCGCCGTGGTCGCGGACGAGCGCACGCAAGCGCTGCTGATTCGCGAGTCGCGACTGGCGATCCTTCTCCATCAACCACTGGTAGAACCGCAAGCCCGGCGTACAGCGCGGGTTCTCGTCGAGCTCGCTGTGGCAAAAGTACGCGTCACCCGCGACGAACAGCCAGCCCTGCTCCTGCTCGATCGCGATGCCCGCATGTCCCAGCGTGTGCCCGACGAGCGGAACCATCAGAATCTCCGGCGGAACGCCGCGCAAGTCCCGCACACAGTTGAAGCCGTACCACGGCTCACCGCCGCCATCGTAGCCAACCCAGCGATCCACCGAGCCGACCCATTGCCGCGGGCGGAAGCGCTGCCGATCGAGCCACGAGCGCTGCGAAGCCGCATCTTCGGCCTCGCTCAGCATCATGTGCACCGTAGCCTCGGGGAAATCATCGAGCCCGCCGGCATGATCGAAATCCAGATGCGTGAGCACGATGTGCCGCACATCGCGTGGCGAGAACCCGAGAGCCTCGATCTGGCGAACAGCGGTGAGCTCCTCTTTGAAGTTCGGATCCAGGAGGCGTAGGAAGAAGCGACTCAGGCGCTCGAGTGGTGCGGCGACGTCGCGCAGACCGTAGCCGGTGTCGACGAGCACGAGACCCGCCGATGTCTCGACGAGAACGCAGCGGCACGCGAGCTGACCGCGCAAACCGGTGGACCGCCCGTCCATGAGGCGCCCGCCGAGAGGACAAGACGAGATGCAGTTGAGGTGATGTACGCGCATGAACGATCGCGGAGCAAGTTGCGTGCTCATGACACCGTGCGCCGAGCTCACGATCCGGACGTGCCGACTCGAATCGTGGGAGATGCTCGCATCGGTCGCCGCGCTGTCAGGCATCGACGGGCTCGACCACGAATTCTGCCGGCAAGGCGGTGAGCTAGTCCCGCTGAGCTGCCGCGCGGCGCAAAGGATCGTCTTCGTTCGCTGGTGTTCCGCTCGTGTTCCCGAGTTACACAAAACGCACAGAGGCCACGGAGGCCACAAAAAGAGATCAATTTTCGGGGCGTTCGTGCTCGAGCGAACCCAGCGGTCGAGATCCTATCGCCGTGCGTCTCGACTGAATCAGTCGCCCGCACGAAGCGTGCTTGCAACGGGCGAATGTCATCGAG
>JALZOJ010000113.1 GCA_030857175.1 Myxococcota bacterium
GAACACGTGCTCGGCCGTGCGCACGCTGGCATGCCCTTCACCGGGTTCGAACTTGACGCCCTTGTTGGCCTTGCGCTCGCGATACCAACCCAAGCTCATCAGTGGCCAGTTGATGTAGTCGACATCGCGGCGAATGCCGAGCACGAGCTGCACGTACGCCGAACCGTTGTTGAGATCGTCGGCGGTCCCGATCACGACGGCGCGCTCGGGGAGCGAACGCAGCGTGTTGATGACGAGCTCCTCGACGGCAGGCGCGTGCGAACGAAGGATGTGTGGCAGAGAGAGACCGACGACCGCGACAAAGCCGCAGAGCACCAGCACCCTCGCGACCGCACGTGAGCGGATCAGCTGGCCGGGTATGCGCGGGATGATCCAGCCACCGACGAGATCGAGGCCGCACGCGACGGGAACGACGAGCAAGACGAGCGGCAACAGATGGAAGCGCTCGATCACGTACGAGCTCACGCCGAGGTCGGGCGCGAGATTGAAACGCGTCGCGAGCAGGGGGCCCGCGATCAGGAACGTGATCGCGAGCAGCGCCCATCCCCAGCGCGTCTCCTGGGTCGGCCGCGCGATCCGGTAGCCAAGTGCCACGAGGCCGAGCAGCGCGGGCACCCACAGATACGCGCGTGCGATCGTCTTCGCGAGGAACAGTATGTTCGCGACGGGATACTGCTCGATGTACCTCGCCGCGAACGTGGTCGGTCCGCCGTAGTCCTGGCGCAGGAACATGTGGAGGACATCCGCGAGCGAGCTCGGCTTGCCCCACGTACCTTGATGATCGGGCGCGACGAGAAGATAGAGATACGGCGTGAGGCCGATCGCGAACGCGATCACGCCGAGCGCGATCGCGCGACCCTTGCGATCGGTCTCCCGCACTCCACGCACGAAGCCGAGCAGGCCGATGCCACCGACGAGCGCGCAGGTCACGTGATCGGAGAGTCCGAGACCCGCCACCAACGCGAGCGCGCCGCAGCGGCGCAGGCCACGCAGCGGGCCCGACGCTGCCGAGAGCCACAACACGAGTGCGACGACGAGGCCGTTCATCGCGAACACTTCGGCTTCGGTGTGCATCGCGAACACGACGGGTGTTGCGGCGAACATGCTGACGGCGACATCGGCGGCACGCGGCCGCGCGCCCCACGCGCGACAGGCAGCGTGCAGGACCACGATCTGCGCGGCGCCGAGGATCGCCGTCGCGATCGCACCGGCGTGCGCGGGCGATTGCGCCGGGAGCCACGACCACAGCCGCAGCCACAACACGCAGAGGGGGTAGCCCGTCGGGTGCGCGGTACCGCCAAGAGCGCCGAGCGTCGCGAATTCCGCGTTGTCGCCGTCGACGATGTGCGCCGGCGCGACCCAGATGTAGATGACGAGCGTCAGGACACCGAGGAGCCCACCGCGATCGAGCACGAAATCAACGAGACGTTGGCGCAGAGACGCCATGTTACTGCGACCCGTGGAACATGATGGGTTCGGGCTCCATCATACCCTCACGCATGCGATAACCAGCGCGTGGCACAGATCCTCGTCGTCGACGACGAACAGTCGATGAGAGAATTCCTAGCGATCTGCTTGCGTCGCAGCGGTCACCACGTGACCACGAAGACGAACGGCGAGGAAGCGGTCGCCTGCCTCACGCAGCAGCTCTTCGACATCGTCATCACCGATCTGCGAATGCCGGGAAAGCTCGACGGGCTCGCTTTACTACAAGCGATCAAGAGCGGCTCGGTCAAGTACACCGCCACCCCCGGCTCGACGTGGGTCACGGACCCCGAGGTCATCCTCGTCACCGCGTACGCGACCGCCGCGACGGCACTCACCGCGATGAAGCATGGCGCGTACGACTACCTGACGAAGCCGTTCCAGGTGGAAGAGATCAACGCCGTGATCTCTCGCGCGCTCGAGAAGCGCGCTCTCGTCGAAGAGAACCTCGCACTGCGCGATCGCGTTGCAGGCCGCTTCCGCCTCGCGAGCCTGCTCGGTAAGAGCCGCGCGATGCAGAAGGTGTTCGAGATGATCGGCAAGATCCACTCGACCAAGACCAGCGTTCTCATCACCGGCGAGTCCGGGACCGGCAAGGAGCTCGTCGCACGCGCGCTCCACACCGAGGGCGCGCGCTCCAAGCAGTCGTTCGTCGCGGTGAACTGCGGCGCGATTCCCGAGGAGCTCATGGAGTCGGAGCTATTCGGCCACAAGAGGGGCGCCTTCACCGGTGCCGTCGCGGACAAGCTGGGCATCGTCCACGAGGCCGACGGCGGCACGCTGTTCCTCGACGAGATCGGCGAGCTCTCGATGAACCTCCAGGTCAAGCTCCTGCGCGTCTTGCAGGAGCGCAAGGTCAAGCCCGTCGGCGGAAACGAGGAGCTCGATGTCGACGTTCGCGTGATCGCGGCGACCAACCGCGATCTCGAGGCCGAGGTCGCGCGCGGGGCATTCCGTGCGGATCTCTATTATCGGCTCAACGTCATCGAGGTCTGGCTCCCGCCGCTTCGCCACCGCCGCGAGGACATCCCTCTTCTAGCCGAGCACTTCTTGCGGCGGTTCGCCGCCGAGCACAATCGCCCCCTCGAGCTGTCGAGCGAGGCCATCCGCAAGCTCGAGAGCTACGACTTTCCGGGCAACGTTCGCGAGCTCGAGAACATGCTCGAGCGCGCCGTCGCCCTGTCGTCGGGACCGATCATCGGCGTCGATGATCTGCCGAACGTGAAGACGACGCCGCGCGCCGTCGAAGTGACCGTCGAGTTTCCGAGCGAGGGCGTCGACCTCGACCGCCTCGTCAGCGACTTCGAACGAGGGTGGGTCGTGCGCGCACTCGAGCAGACAGGTGGAATTCGGAAGCGAGCGGCGACCTTACTCGGCATCAGCTTCCGTTCCCTACGTTATCGCCTCGAGAAGCTCGGCATCGACCGCGGCGACGACGTTATCGAAGACGACAAATAACGGCGCTCTCGCGCGAATTGGCACCTCGAAGTGACGAAGATCGTCACCGCACCCAGGGTAGGCAGGCGCAATACGAGCGTGGAGACCAATCCTGGCGGCAACCCACGTGGCACATCGCTTGCTGAATGGGTTTCCAGCACCTCAGGAGGGGCTCATCTCATGATTCGCAATCTCAAGCAGCGTGGTTTCACTCTCATCGAGCTCATGATCGTCGTGGCGATCATCGGCATCCTCGCGGCCGTCGCGATTCCCGCGTTCATGGACTACATGAAGAAGTCCAAGAAGACGGAAGCCGCGTTGCAGCTGAACAAGATCGGCAAGAACGCCAAGACGATGTACATCGAGCGCCAGACCTACGCGACCGGCACGAACCCGACGTCGCCCCTCCCCGCCAAGCCCGGTGGTGGTGGTTGCTGTGGTGGTCCGAACAACAAGTGCGTGCCCGTGCCCGCGTCGTTCGCCTCGGACACGTCCGGTTGGGCGCAGCTCGACTTCCAGATCGACGAGCCGAGCTTGTTCGTCTACTCGTACCTCGGCACGGCGACCACGTTCGCGGCGACCGCGGTCGGCGACCTCGACTGCGACAACACCGAGATCACGTACACGATGAACGGCACGGCCGTCAGTGGTAACCCGGCTGTCGCGCTGACCGAGCCGGCTCCGAACTCGGACTAGTCTTTCTCGAAGCCTCTCGCAAACGGCGCCACACGGCGCCGTTTTTTTTTGCGCGTGCAGTCGTATCATCTCCGCGTTGCGAACCTCGGCCTGCCTGTTGATCGCCGCGCTCGGCTTCGGGACCGCGTACCTGGCGCGCCGCGGGGCCTCGAGTGACCGCGCCATCGACGAGACCGAGCCACCGCGCACACCCTCTGTCGCCGCTGCACCGTTCGTCTCTCTCGGATATCGCGAACTGCTCGCAGATCTCATGGTCGCGCAGTTTCGCGGCTACTTCGGTGACGGCAAGGCGACGTCGCAAGCGATGGGTGACCTCGCCGAGACCATCGTGGCTCTCGACCCCACGATGCGCCGGATCTACGAGGTCGGTGCGATCGCGATCACCGCCGCGCCACGGGGCGTCACCAACGCGAGCCATCACCGCGCCATCAAGCTTCTCGCCGCAGGCGAGAGGCAGTTCCCGGAGTACTGGAAGTTTCCCAACGTCGCGGGCCAGATCTATCTCGTTGACCTCCAGACGGACGACCCGAAGCAGCGTCGCGAATGGGACCTCGCCGGCGCGCTGCTCCTCGAGAGTGCGTCGAGGAAGCCGGGTGCACCGGCAGGTGCCGGAATGACGGCGGCCTTTCTGCAGTCGAAGTTCGGGCAACGCGAGCGCGCGATCGAGAACCTGCGCGAGCTCATGCTCATCACCAGCAATGAAGCAGCGCGCAAGGAGATCCTCGACAAGCTCAGCGCGCTCAGCGAGGACAGTCAGGACGAGATTGCCGCAGAGCTCGTGATCGCACGCAAGCGCTTCGAGGCAACGTGGAAGGCGGAGCGCCCCGCGATTCGCCAGTCGATGTACATCCTCCTCGGAAGACGTCTGCCGAGGTCGTTCGACATGGTGGACCTCGCGACCGGCGGCCGCGACCTTCGCGGCTCGGAGCCCATCGAACGCCTCGAGCCGCTCGAATGACGAATCGGGCTACTTCGGAAGACGATCGGAGTAGTCCTTGATCATCTTTGTCGGCTCGTCGGCCTTCACTTCGATCGCGAACGATTCCTTGATCCCGAACTCGTTGTTGATGAGCGTGATGCGATGCTTGCCGGCCGACAGCTTCATGTCCTTCTGCGGCGTGTGCAGACCGGTCGCCGTGCCGTCGACATAGATCTCGCACGGCGGCTTCGAGCCGAGCGTCAGCGTGCCCTGCCCGCCTGCCTTCGGCGCCGTCTTCGGTTCCTTCGGTAGCGTCGGGTCCTTCACGCCGACCTGCGTGTCATCGATCTTTGGCCCATCGCCCTTCACTTCGGGCTGCTTCACCTCGGGCTGCTTCACCTCGGGCTGCTTGACCTTTGGATCCTTCGGCTGCTTCACTTCAGGCAGCTTCGCGATCTCGGGCTGCTTGACCACGGCGGGCTGCTTGACCTCTGCGACCGAGCCAGCCTTCTCGAGGTTGACGACCGTCTTCTCCTCGAGCGCGCCCGTGAACGAGATCGGCCGATTGACCGACACGTAGCCCGCCTTCTCGAACAGCACCTGATACGTCTTGCGCGGATCGAGCGCTGACTTCACCGGCGCCGGTCCGAGGACCTCGCGCTTGCCGTCGATGATCAGCGAGACGTTCGCACCGGGCGGCGTGCTCTCGAACACGCCCGTGATGCCCTGGATCGCCTGCAGCGTGATGTCCACGCGGCCCGACTTGCTCATCTCGACGTTGACCGTCTGCGTCTCGCTCATGAAGCCGGCGGGCGCTTCGATCGTGACCGTGTGTGGACCCGGCGTGATACCGCGAATGCGCGACGGCAACCGATCCGTGCGCGTCTCGCCGTCGAGCTTCCACTGCGTGACGCCCGAGGGCGAGACGTAGAGATCGAAGCCGGTGTTCTGATCGCCGGCGGCGATCGGCGCCGCTGCGGGCTGCTTGTCCTCGATCGGCGGAGTTGTCGATGCTGCCTGCTCGCCACCCTTGTCGCTCATCGCGATGACGACGACGACCGCGATTGCCGCGGCCACCGCACCGCCGATCGCGAGCAACAAGATGCCCTTCTTGCCCGAGCGCTGCTTCGTGACGCGCGAGCCAAAAGACGCCATCGGATCGAAGAGGTCGCGCGCACCCGTGTCGATGCGCGGACTGTCGAAGTTGAACGCGGGCGCTTCCATCGCGCTCGCACGCGAAGATGCCTCCGGGGCGACCGTCTGGTTCGAGCCCGTCGCGAGCTTCCGCTGCGACGCGCCATTGAGCCCGATGCCGTTTATCGTGGCGGCGGGCGAGGAACCGCTCGCGCCCGACTCCCAACCCTTCGACGTCGACGAGACGAGCGACGACAGGTCCGGCCCCGACGACACCGACGCCGCACTCGCGAGCGAAGGCACCGCCGAACCACCCGGCAACGTGGCCGTGCGCTCGGGGAGCTCGTCCGACGGCGCAGCCGCCAGCGGCTGCGATGGATGCGGCGTCATGAGGCCCGGCTGCAGCGGCAGCATCTTGCTCGGACGCCCACCGACCATCGCGGGCTTCTGGTTCTTCGGATCGTCCTCGGGGTTGTCGTAGATCTGCGTCTCGAGCTCGTCGTCGTCCCACGCGAGCCCGCCCGAGTCGTCCTTGCGAGACGACATCTGTGCGGGTGGCTGACTGGCGCCCGGCGGCACGACCGGCAGCTGCTGCGAGACACGCGTCGGTGGCGGCGGCGGCTTGGTGCCACCAACCGCGTTCATCGCCTGCGTCGAACGACGCGGCGGCGGCGTGTGCATCGGCGGCTTGCTGCCCGTCGACGTGCGCGCGACAGCCGGCGGCGCTTCAGTTGGCGGCGGCTTGAGCTGGCGGTAGGTCTCGAGCTTCGCCGTCTCTTCTTCGATCTCGCGACCGAAGGTCTTCTTCATCCAGCCCGCGAGATCCTTGCGCGAGTAGAACTCGCCCGCGGTGTAGACGAACGCCTGCAGCTCGTCGTGCAGATCGATCGCGTTCTGGTAGCGATCTTCGACGTCCTTCGCGAGCGCCTTGAGCACGATGCGCTCGAGCTCGTCGGGGATCTTGCGGTTGTACGTCGACGGCGGAAGGATTTCGACGTTGCGCACCTTCTCGAGCGTCGAGAAGTCACTCTCGCCGACGAACAGGCGCTCGCCGGTGAGCAACTCGTAGAGCACGATGCCGCACGAGAACACGTCGCTGCGGCGATCGACCGGCAGGCCACGCACCTGCTCGGGAGACATGTAGCCGAACTTGCCCTTGAGGATGCCGGCCTGCGTCTTCGAGCCTTTGCCGGCCGCCTTCGCGATCCCGAAGTCGATGATCTTCACTTCGCCTTCGAAGGAGATCAAAACGTTCTGCGGCGAGACATCGCGGTGCACGAGCGAGAGCTCGCGCCCCGCCTGGTCACGCTTGTTGTGCGCGTAGTCGAGGCCTTCGCAGACCTTCATGACCATGAAGCATGCCTGCGAGACCGGCATCGCCTCGCCGAGCTGGCGGCAGCGATCGAAGATGCCCCGGAGGTCGCGACCATGCACGTGCTCGAGCGCGATGTAGTACGCGCCGTCGACGACACCGAGGTCGAAGATCTGCGCGATGTTCGCGTGGTTCAGCTGAACCGAAAGCTTCGCTTCCTCGATGAACATGCGGATGAACTCTTTGTCCTCCGCGATGTTTGGCAGGATGCGCTTGACGGCAACGAGCCGCTCGAAGCCTTCGACGCCGAAGGCCTTCGCCCGGAACACTTCGGCCATCCCGCCGACGTTGATCCGTTCGAGTAAGTAATATTTGCCGAAAGGCGTCGGCTTCTTCATTTGATTCCGGCGTCGTTCCCCAGCGACGGGTAACCCCGCGCCATCTGGTTGGACCCTATCTGAAACTGACTCCTTGGGCCACATGCAGTTTTGCCCTCCCTCGATAGGCTTCTGCGGCCCATTTCGTACAACACTCGACCCATGCGTTGGGGTTAATTCTGCGCGAGAGCCTGCGCAGGTTCCATCTTCGCCGCACGTCGGGCCGGCAGATATCCGCCGAGGATGCAAAACAGGGTCGAGAATCCGAGGGCGCTGCCCCAGATCCAGGTCTTGAACTCGAACCATGACGCGGGTTTGAACGGGAACCGCGGGATGTTGGCGTCGGCATAGTAGTTCCAGGCCGTTCCGATCCCGAGCGCCAAGCCGATGCCCAAAAGGCCACCCACGACGCCGATCACGGCCGCTTCTCCCAGCACGATGAGCTGGACGTCACCCTCGGTCGCCCCGACCGCACGCATGATTCCGATCTCGCGTCTTCGCTCCGAGACCTGGATGAAGAAGTTGTGGCCGATGTTGATCACCGCGATCACGAGGATCGCGACGGAGATGATGAGGAACAGGAGTCGGATGACGAAGATGACGGTCGCGAACCGCTCGCCGAGGTTGTCGTCGAGCCGCAGGCCTTGCTCGTCGACGAGCCACTGCGAAAACGGCGCGAGGTCGTTGCGGTCCTCGAGCCGCACGATGATCGACGAGTAGGTCGACGCTGCGGCCGGCCCCATGTACTCGGAGTTCCAGCGCTTGAGGTACTGGATCGGCATCGTCACGCCGATCGGCATCGCGTGCGACGACACACCGACGATCACGGCCTCGATGCGGCGCGGCCGCTTGTTCGTCATCCTCGCGCCGCCGCCGATCGTGGTGTTGCCGAGGCCGATCGAGAACCGCATCGCCGACAGGCCCTTGGTCTGGATCAGGAAGTTGACGAGGTCCTTGTCCGCGATCGGCATGCCGTGCGACTTCGCGAACTGGTTGTTATAGAGCTCGACGAGCGTCGCCGACAGCACGACCGGCACGCGGTGCTTGCACATGCGCTCGGTGTCGTCGCAGTAGTAGCGCTCCGGGTTCGGGCACGGGTTGTAGTACTTCGTCGGCGCGGGCGGCGCGGGCGGTGGCGCACCGGCGGCGCTGCCTGCATCCGAGCCACTGCCTGCATCCGAGCCACTGCCTGTATCCGAGCCACTGCCTGTATCCGAACCACTACCCGCGGGTGGCGTCGGTGGTGGGGTTGGCGCGGGCGCCGAACCACCCCAGAGGTTCCCGCTGCTCTTCCCGCCTTTCGGTGGCGACGATGGTGAGTGGATGACGTCGTCGTACGGATCCGAAGGCGGCGGGACACAGGCGATGCGGTTTGGATCGTTCGTGTCGGCGTCCCAATCCCTGAAGTACTCGCGGATGCGTTCGTCGTCGCGGACGAAGGTCGGGTCGACGCCATCGGCGAAGCCGCTGACCTGAAACCGCAGGTCGTTGCCCTGAAACTCACCACGACCCGCGGCGGGGAACGCGAGCGCGAGCCGCGGGATCGCGAGCTCGACCTCGGGGCGCGCGCTGATCGTCGCGACGGTGGTGTCGTCGAGCTTCTTGCTCGCGTCCTTGCCGATCAGCGCTACCTGCGGGGCGACGACCTTCACTTCCTCGACGGGAAACACCTTCTCGAGGACCGTGCCGGCCTTCTGCGTGAGCGCGAGGAACAGCACGAACGCGCCGATTCCGATCACGATGCCGAAGGCCGAGAGAATGAAGTGGCGAGGACTGCGAAGCGTGTTCGCGATCACCATCTTCGCGAGGTTGTTGACGGGCATCATGCGGGGCCGCCTCCGACTGCGTGCAGCGCTTCGTCGCTGGTCTCGACGATCAATCCATCGCGCATCGCGATCACGCGCTTCGCGACACTCGACACGCGGCGCTCGTGCGTGACGATCAGCAGCGTGACGCCGTCCTTCGCGTTGAGCTCGCGGAAGAAGTCGATCACTTCCTTACCGGTCTCGGAGTCGAGGTTGCCGGTCGGCTCGTCGCAGAGCAGGAGCGTAGGCGCGCCGAATAGCGCGCGTGCGATCGCGACGCGCTGCTTCTGACCGCCCGAGAGCTCGCTCGGAAACCGCTTCGCGAAGTCAGAGAGACCCACGCGGCGAAGCGACTCGCGGCCGCGGCCGACGACGTCCTTCGCGTCGTGCGCGAACGACGCCGGGATCGTGACGTTCTGCAGACACGTGAGGTGGTCCATCAGGTTGAACGCCTGAAACACGAAGCCGATGTTTTGGTTGCGCAGCTTCGCGCGCGCGCCATCGCCGGCCTTGATCGTGTCGATGCCGAGCACCTCGACCTCACCCGTGTCGGGCTGGTCGAGGCCACCGATGATGTTGAGCAGCGTCGACTTGCCGGAGCCCGACTGGCCGACCAGCGCGAGGAACTCGCCGGCTTCGACGTCGAAGCTGACGTTGCGGAGCACGTGCGTTTTCGCGGCGCCGGAACCGTAGCTCTTGTTGATGTCACGTAGCCGAACAACAGGAGACGCAGCCACAGCTCGGACCTTACCATCACTCATCGGCGAGTGCCGTTGGCAGAGAACACGAGGCGCGTGCCGTCGATCGTCAAATTGACACGCGCGTCGCGCCATCTTTGCAAGCGCTCGGCGATGCGCTTGGCATTGTCGATCTCGAGGAGCCCGAGCAGCTCCGACCACGCTTCGATCGAGAGCCCTTGCGGTTGTAGTGCGACCTCGAACAGCGGGCCCTGCGCCGTCCCACCTTTGCCGATCATCGTCATTAATTGCCCGTCGCCGACGCCCGCGAGCGCGAGCTTGT
>JALZOJ010000114.1 GCA_030857175.1 Myxococcota bacterium
AGCGGATCGCTGCCGCTGGCGTCGGCATCCGCCGCTGCACCGAGCTCGACGGCGGCTTCGCGTGCCTTGCCTTGCCGCAGCAGGTTCCAGCCGGCCTGGAAGTGCTGCTCGGTGCGCGACTTCGAGGAGGTTGCGACGTCAGCCTTCGGCGGCTCGACGGTCCCATCGATCTTCGTGTCAGCCGTACTCGTGTTCGGCTGCGATGTGTCGACCTTCGACGCCTCGACCTTCGACGTCGGCGCACCGACCTTCGAGCGCCCGACGCCAGCGACAACCTTCCCGTTCCAACCTTCCATGCTCGCGGGCGGCGTTGGCGCCGCCGGCAGATCGATGTCAGCGGTCACGATCTTCGGCCGCCAGGTCTGCCCGGCCGCGAGGAACACTTGCTGCTGCTTGCCGCCGACACGCGTCGTCACGTGCGCCGTGCCTTCCTTGACGGTGACGCGCTCGAGCCGATCGTCGACGACGGCAACCTCATAGGCCCCCGTCGCCTCGACCTCCGCGTCCGCGGTCTGCATGCGTACCCGGTCGCCCTTCCGAGCGCCGCCGGCGACCGCGACCTTCACGGTGCCGGCGCGGATCCGGATGACCTCGTCGGTGCCTGACGCCGTCGCGGTGACCGTGTGCTCGAGCTTCGCGCTCGCCGGCGCTTCGATGCGCGCGTGCGCTTCACGTGATGGGGCTTCGGACTCGCGTGGCGAGATGACAACGATCGCGAGCGCGGCGGCGGCGAGTGCACCTGCAGCGAAGCCACCACCGACGAGGAGCCAGCGCTTGCGAGCGGCGGCGGCGACGGCCGTGGACGACGTGCCTTGCGTGGCGGCGACGAGGAGCGACGAGCGCAGGGCTTCGCGGCGGTCGGGATCCGGCTTGTCGAACGGGAGCTGCTTGCCGAGCGCGCGCAAGCTTCGAGCCGCGGTGGCGTCGTCTTCGTCGCTCATCGCGCACCTCCTGGTCGTGACCCGTCATCGATCGCCTCTCGCAAGGCGCGTCGGGCATCGTGCAGACGGCGCCACAACGTGCCGGCACGCAGACCGAGGACACGAGCCGCTTCGACGCCCGGCAGCTCTTCGAGATCGCAGAGCACGTATGCGACCCGTAGATCGTGTGGCAGATCCTCGAGCGCCGCGGCGAGGCGCGCGAGGTCTTGTGCGCGCTGCGCGTCTTCCTGTGGTGTGCGGTGTGGGGGCGGCGACGGCCACTCCGCGTATGCATCGCGACGACGCTTGGCCGAGCGCACGTGGTGCCGGACCGTGTTCGCGGCGATGCCGAAGAGGAAGCTCTTGACCGAGCCACGTGCGGCGAACCGCTTCGCCGAGCGCCATGCCTCGAGGAACGTGGTCTGGACGAGATCGTCGATCTCGTGCGGCTCGCTGCGAATGAGTCGCGACACCAGACGAAAGACTGCCTCGTGATAGCGATCGAAGAGCGCGCCGAGCGCGGCCGAGTCACCGACGCCGCACGCGGCGAGGAGCGCCTCGTCGGAGATTTCGGCGAGATTGGCGAGGCGCTCGTCGAGACGGCGGAGCGGCACGACCTGGCCGCCTCCGTCGTCGGCGGGCGCGGGCGAGCCACCGGTGCGAGCGACCTTGAGGAGCTTCACTTCGCCCCCACGCGCAGACCGACGCCGATCGCGTAGCCGCCGCTTGGTTCGCCCGGCAGCGCGACGAGCTCGGGCGCGATGCCAGCGTCGTTCGGTGACTCGAACGACGAGCCGTGCGCGAACGGCGCGTACGTGTAGCCGGCCGAGCCATCGAGCCAGACATGCTCGAAGAGCGGCACGGCGATGCGCAGCGCGAGCGCGATCCGCGGCGCGTAGGTCGCGATCGAGAAGCCGTCGCCGACGTAATACTTCGGCGCTGTCGCCGTGCCCGGATCCGTCGGGTCGCACATGCCTGCCTGGGGCATGCACATCGGGTCCATTGGACTGCAGTTCGGCGGCATGAGCATCTTGCACTCGCTCTCCGCGCGACGCGTCGCGAGCCGTCCGACGCCAACGCCGAGCTCCGGTGCAATTGACATCCTGCCAATAGCGACCGGATAACGTGCGAGCGCGAGCACCGAGAGCTCGTTGCGAGCGACGCCGGTCCCGTTGAAGAGCCGCTCTTTGTCGAAGGCGGCGCGCACGCTGCCACCGACGCAGAATCCACCGACGACGCGCACGCACGCTGCGACGTCGAGACCTTGCCAGGTGGCCTCGTCGTCGGACCACGTCTGCGCGTAGCTTGCAGACACTGCGAAGCGGTTCCATCCCGCGGACGTTGCCGCCACGCCGTCGATGCGCGAGGGCTCGACATCGCTCGGCGGCACGAGGGGCTGGATGCTCGCCACACGTTGTGGCGGCGGTGCTGCCCAGAGGTCGACGTCTTGGCGTGTCCACGAATCGATCCATGCTGCTGCGAGTGCAGCGTCGCTCACGACGCGTCCTTCACTGCCACGACTCGCACCGCGAACCGCGACCGCGATGCCGCCCGTCGTATCGAGCGCGACCTGCGCGCGGACCGTCGAGCAGCCATCCTCCACGACGTCTCGGGAGACCGTCACACCCAGCCTCCGCAGCTCGTCGGCAACACGCGCAACTGCTGCGCCGTCACCATCGAGGGTCGCCCGCGGCGGACACGGCTCCGCCCCGACTGTCCGCAAACCGGACAGCACGAGAGCTGTGGAGACCAGCGCCGCGGACGCTCTCATGCGGATGGTCTCGTCACTTTCCGCCGACCCCCATGACGCAACCGAAGTCGGTCGGCACGTTCGTCGGCGTCATGCCATCACCCGGATCGCACATCGTGTCGCCGGTGCACTTCGGCGGCTCGGGCGGCGGCCAGCAGTTCGGGTCCATGGTGGTGCAGCCGCACTGCATCGGATCGATCACGCACGGATCCTTGCACGTCTGTGGGTCCATCGGATCTTCGCAAATCGGATCCGTTGTCCCGCCACAGCCCGGGTCGTTGGCGTTGCAACCCATGCAGTTGGGATCCGTCGGATCCATGCACGGCGGTGGCTTGCAGTTCGGGTCCATCGGGTTCGTGCACGGGTCCTCCGGACACGGCGGCTCACCCATTCCACCGCACGGCTCCGGCGGTGGCTTGCAGTTCGGATCTGTCGGGTCCATGCACGTCGGGCACGGCGGCTCGTTTGGTCCGCCGCACGACGGTGGCGGTGGCTCCGGCGGCTTGCAGTTCGGATCCGTCGGATCCATCACATCGCATGGCGGCGGAGGATCGTCGCCACAGCCCGGCTTGCAGTTCGGATCGCTCGGATCGCACATCGCGCCCGAGTCGCCGATGCCGCCGAGATCGAACGGGGCGGTCGGCGCGCAGACTTTCACCTCCAGACCCTTCCAGCTCCCGTCGTCATGCGCGAGCAACTGCTTCACGCCATGCGACGTCAGCACCTCGAGCCGGTACTTCGCTCCCGCCGGCAGTGCGATGCGAAAGCGTCCATCGCTCTCGATCCTCGCCGCGGTCACCACATCGTCGCCGGACACAGCGCGAATCGCCACGACACCCGTCGTATCGATTCGCCCGGTCAGGACCTGACTCGAGGACCCGCTCTCACTGCATCCGAAGCCGAAGGCGGCTCCCCAAATGGCCAGCAACCACGCTCGCCGTCTCGCTCGCTTTGTCATCGATTTCCTCCGCGCTTTTCCCACCCAGTGCCCGTGCCCGGACAACCCTTCGCGGAAATCGACAACCGGCTGCGTTTTCTTGCCGACGCCGCTCGATGCCCTCTCTCGCGAGGCACAAAGCGCGCTGAGCGGCCTCCGCGACCCGCGCTACGCCGTGCGCAAGTACGCCTGGAGCATCTCCCCGAGCGTCTTCTGCACCTGCTGGTCGAGCTCCACGCACGCCTCGCGACCGAGCGCCCCGACGAGCGCGTACTTCCCGATCGCATACCCGTACGCCGCCGCCACCGCGGTCATCAGCGCGAGCTCGACCCGCTCCACGAGCTGCCGACTCGGCTGCGGATCGAGCGCATGGGCGACGTGATACGCGATCAACACCAGGCCCTGATCACGCAGCGCAAAGGCGTGCGCCGCCGACGGGCGCTCGCTCGCGAGGAGCCACCGCGTCAGTCGCACGTGCACCGGATCTTCGAGCGCGGAGAACAAGATCGCGAGTAGCTCAGCCGGACGCGATAGCGAAGCTGAATCCTTGAGCCGCTCCAGGATGCCACTCCGCAACGCCCGCACGCGCCGCTCGAGCACCGCCTCGCACATGTTCGCGTACGTCCCGAAGTAGTGCGTGATGAGCGCGTGGCTGACGCCCGCTTCGCGCGCGACATCCTTCAACCCGACCTGGTCCGGCTGAAACTCGACAAACACGCGCTCGGCCGCGTCGAGGATCTCCACCCGCGCCTCCTCGGGCGCACGCCGCCGGCGCATGTCCTTGCGCCCTTCACGCCCGTCGCGCGGCACGAGCTGTCGCTCCACGCGTTTCTTCACGCGTTTCTTCACGCGTTTCTCCACGCGTTTCTTCACGCCGTTCTCGACACGCTTCTCGACTCGCTTCTCGACTCGCTCCGCTCGCGCCTCACGCCGCTCGGCTCGAACGACTTGCCGCTTCACACCCCGACCTCGTATCTGCGCCATCTTGCTTGTACTTTGCCACGTTATTTTCACGTTGACAATATCGACACGCGCCTTATTATCACCGTGACAATAACGGAGACCACATGATGACCCGCGCAACAGCCCACGCCCTTTCCCCTGAAGACACCGCTACGATGGACCAGGTGCCGCGGAAGCTCGACGATCTCACCTCGCCGATCGATCAGCTCGCGACTTCGCCGATCGATCAGCTCGCGACTGACGCCACGAAGCTGCCCGCCCACGTGCGCTGGCGGCGCGCGCTGACCGCGCTCGCGAAGGTGATGGCCAATCCCGAGAAGACGGACCAGGTCCTCGTGTTCAGCATCTACGCGAACGCGGGCTCGATGCCGACACGCATCGAGCGCTTCTTCTCCACCGAGGAAGGTCGTCGCCTCTACGACGAGCACCGCATGATCGATTCGCGCACGATCGATCTCGACGCGCTCCTGACCCTTCCCGCGAACACGCTCGGTCATGCGTACGCGACCTTCCTGCGCTCGCGCGGCCTCACGCCCGCCGTGTTCGATGCCCCGCCATCCGAGGTCAACGATCCGCGGATCCAGTATGTCGTGCAGCGCCTTCGCCAGACGCACGACCTCTGGCACGTCGTGACGGGTTACGACACCGACCCGGCGAGCGAAGTCGCACTCCAAGCGTTCACGTTCGCGCAGGTGCGCGCGCCGAGCTCCGCGATCCTCGCCACGCTCGGAACATTGCGAGCGCTGCGCCAGCGGCCCGGCGTCGCGCGGAGTGTCGTCGCGTCACTGCGCCTCGGCCTGCGAGCAGCGCCGCTCCCCATCTTCCCGTGGGAAGACCACTGGGCGACGCCGCTCCACGAAGTGCGCGCCCTCCTCGGCATCCCGGCCGCTGGAGTCAAGGCGAGCTGAAGCGAGCGATCCACGACGCGCGCCGAGCGACGGAGCGCTTCAAGTCGCGTGCCGCGAAGCGCATACGACCGTTGCCGTGGGGACGCGAGATCGAGATCCCGCCCGCACGCCTGGTGCTGCGCTCGTTCCGGGCGACCGACGTCGGATGCTTGCAGCATCGGCGAACGATGACGCGCTTCACGGCGCGTGCGGCGAACGCGTAGGATCGCTGCCGTGGGACGCGAGACCGAGATCCGGACCGCAAGACTGGTGCTGCGCTCGTTTCGAGCGACCGACGTCGAAGATGCGCTCGCGTATCGCGACGACCCGGACTTCGCGCGGTTCTTGCCTCACATCCCTCGACCGTTCACGCGCGCGGACGCCGAGGCGTTCGTTGCGCTGAACATGACCGAGCCATGGGAAACGCTGCCGACGTTCGCGGTCGTCCTCGATGATCGAGTGATCGGCACCGTGAACTTCAACATCGATCCGGCGAGTCGCAGCGCGATGCTCGGGTATGCGATCGCGCGTGCGCACTGGGGCGGTGACATCGCGGTCGAAGCAGCGACTGCCGCGATCGAGTGGGCGTTCGCCGAGCACGACCTTATCGAGATCTGGGCGTCAACGGCTGCCGAGCACGTTCGCTCGCGCCGCGTGATGGAGAAGCTCGGCATGACGTTCGATCGCGACGTCGAGCACGAAGTCGTGTATCGGCTGCGCCGCTAATCCCGCAGCGCCCCGCACCGAAGTCGTACGAAATCTTGATTCCCCGCGTCGCGATGTTCGCGATGCGGTTCACCAACACGTTCAACGAACAGAAAGTAGAGACCACATGCAGACCACACACGAAGAGAAACGCACCGTTCGTCGAGCGCGCCGCCGCGCACGTCGCGTGCTGCGCGCAGCGCGTCGACTGATCCGGCAGACACGCCGCCTTCAGCGCCGCGTCGCGAAGATGTCGACGACCGCCGAGTAAGCGAAATAGGCGAAGCCGACGCCGACGCTCACGCAGGTCGATTCGCGTTTTGGGCGTCGTGCAGAATGGGGATCGGCGACGCGTGCGTGTTAGCGGGGGCAGACCTTGTGCGCCGCCGGGTTCGACCGATATTCGGTCGAATCGACGACGGCGCAGTTCGCACGAATCAGGACGCGCATCGCATCGAACTCGGTCCACGTCATCGAGATCGGGGTGAAGACGAGTGGGATGGACGCGGAGGTCGAGATCTCGTTGCGCAGCGCCTCGAGCTTGCCGCCGCTACGGTTCGTTTCCCACATCGTCGCGAAGTTCTGCTCGAACTTCGCGATCAGCGGCTTGAACTGCGGACCGGAGAGGTGGAGCGCGTTCTCGAACGTCGCGTGCTCTGCATTCATCGAGAGGTTGTAGGAGCCGGAGATCAGCTCCTTGCCGTCGATGATCAGGTACTTCGAGTGCATCTGCGGTGCGTAGGAGTGATCCCAGCGGTACGCGTAGGACTTGAACCGCACGTCGATGTTCGCGTCGACGAGCATCTTGCTGAACAGGAAGTCGTTGTACTTGCAGTCGCGCTGTTGCGCGGGCGTCGTGGCCGTCGCGAGGCACGTCTCGACCTCGGCCTTTTGCGCCGCATCGCCGGAGGCGGAGATGAACTCCTGCTGATCGAGGTAGACCTTGATGTCGAGCGCCGGCATCGCGGCCTTCTTCGCGACGAGTGCCTCGGCCACCGGGCGCAAGCGGAGGTGGCCGGTGCCGAGGTGGATCGACGTCGTCGCACGCTGGATCGCGGCGACGAACTGGTCGGAGACCTTGAGGCTGTCCTTGTTGGCGGTCCAGGTCGTCCCGTCCGCGCCACTCGGCGTCATGTTGAAGCGCGTGAGGAGGACACCGAGGCCCGCTTCGTCGGGGACCTGCGCCGGCGTGATGTTGGCGGTCGAGCCGGCCTGTGGCGTCGCGGCGCCCAAGAATTCGCGCGAACCCTTCCAGAGGATGTCGAACTCGTTCTGAAACGTCGCGGCGAGCTCCGCGCTGTCCTGGATGAAGAACGTGTTCTCGTCGAACACGGTGGCTGCGCTGTTCGACCAGTTCGCGCTGCCGGTGACGAGCTTTGCCGTCGCCGCGCGCGCTTCCTCGTCACGCGGGCCATCGACGATCGCGAACTTGTGATGGAGGATCTTGTTGACGTAGCGGACGTCGACGCCGGCCGCCTCGAGACGACCGGACTTCGACGCCGCGCGCATCGCGGGATCCGTGATGCTCTTATCCTCGCGCGCGGTTTCGAAGAGGAAGCGCACCTTGACGCCGCGGCCGACCGCAGCCGCGATCGCGGTGTTGATGCCCGCGTCCGAGTAGCTGTACATCGCGACATCGACCGTGAACTTCGCGTCCCGGATCATCTGGGCGATGCGCGCGTTGTGCGAGCTCGCTGCCGGCTGCGGTGAGAACACGACATCGATCTTGGCGCCCATCGAGACGAGGCCGCGATCGCGCGCGGCTTCGAGGAGTGCGTTGAGCGTCGCGGGACCGACGTAGGGAATGGCATCGAGCTCTGCGAGCGTATCGAACGGATCGTCATCGGCCGTACTCGGCGCGCCATCCGCACCATCTCGGTGCTTGGTGATGTTGTTTGCCACGCGAGTCGTCACGCGCGCCGCGCTCTTCAGCTTCGTCGCGGACAGCGCCTTGTCATTCACGAGCGCGAGCACGCCGAGCGCCTCGGGCGACCCTTCGTCGATCCCGCCATCGGCCTTGCCGTTCGGGAACGCATCGTCGGCGCCGTCCTCGACCTCTTCCTCGGTCGTGCATGCTGGCACGGTGCAAACGAGTGTTGTCAGGATGCCAATGACGGTCGCGAAGCGGCTCATGGCGCTCCATCGAGCAATCGCCACGCCGCGTCAGGCCGCTGTGATGTCGGTGGGTTAGGACGCGGACGCGAGTGTCCGGCGGATCGCGTCGCCATGTCCGGTGGCGGCTTAACTAGCCGGACAGAGCCGACAATTGGTCGGACATGCGTGCGGCGAGATCGTCACGAACGGCCGCGCGCGAACGCGGATGGCGCGGCGCCGCGAGCTAGAGTCGCGCTGTGGCCTACGTTGTCGTGACCGGTGCAAGCGGGCTCCTCGGCGGCAACCTCGCAGCGGCGCTGCGCGACGCGGGTCACGAGGTCGGGGCGACGCGCCGTGCGGGCACGAAGGTCGCGCACCTCGACGACTTGAAGCTGCGCTGGCTCGATGCCGATCTGACGTCACCGGCCGCGCTCGCGAGCGCGTTCGCCGGCGCCGATGCGGTGTTTCACTGCGCTGCGGCTGTCACGGTGAAGCGCGAAGTGACACCGGACATGACGGCCGCGAACGTGACCGGCACGCAGAACGTGATCGACGCATGCGTGACCGCGAACGTGAAGCGGCTCGTGCACACCTCGTCGGTCGTCGCGGTCGGGCTCTCGACGGACGGCAAGCCGTGCGACGAGACCGCGACCTGGAACTTCGAGAGCGAGGGGCTCGTCGACGCGTACGCGATCACGAAGCGTCAGGCCGAAGACGTCGTGAACGCCGCGCGCGATCGCGTCGACGCCGTCATCGTCAATCCCACGTACATGTTCGGTCCGCGCGATGCGCGACCGAGCAGCGGCAAGCTGATCGTGGACGTGGTGAAGCGGCGCGTGCCCGGCTGGACGCCCGGCTACAACAACTTTGTCGACGTGCGCGACGTCGCACGCGGGATGATCGGCGCGTGGCAGAAGGGCCGCCGTGGCGAGCGGTACATCCTCGCGGGCCACGACATGACGTATGGCGATCTCATGGGGACGATCGCGCGCGTCGCCGGCGTGAAGCCGCCGCGCTTCAAGATCCCGCTCGGCGTCGCGAAGCTCGTCGGCAAGTGGGGCGACTTCGTCGAGCGGCGCGGCAAAGAACCGCTCGTGAACTCGACGCAGATCCGCTACGCGTTCACCGACCGGTTTCGGTTCAAGAGCGACAAGGCCACGCGCGAGCTCGGCTACACCGTGAGCCCGCTCGAGCCCGCGATCGCGGATGCGATCGCCTGGTTCAAACAGAACCGGATGCTCTAGTCGATCTCGACGAGCACGTTCGTCGCGGCGCCCGACGCATCGACCGTGATCTCGGTGTGCGTGCCGATCCAGCGATCGATGTAGTACACGGTGCCGCCGATCGTCTCCGGCGTGACCGTCTCGCGGAACGCGCGCAGGCTCGCGACGTGCTGCGTGCGGAACACGCGCGTCAGCTCGAGGTACGAGCGGCCGAATTCCGAGTGCTCGTAGTCGGTGGTCTGCAGATACGCGAGCAGCGCGTCTGCCACGACCTGGCGCGTCTTCGCGACATTGCCCGGCGCGAGCGGCGCGGCCGGCACGAGCGCGAGTGGATTCGCATACGCGTGATCGAACGCGAGCTCGGTGTCTAGGACCTTGGACTTCGCCGCGTTCGACAGCAGCCACAGGCCGAGCGAGCTCTCCGCGCGCGATGCGATCTGCGTGCGGAGGTTTGTCCGCAGCGCCGCCGCGCGATCACCGACGAGCGCCGTCGCATCGGTCGCGAACGAGCCCGCGAGGCGCGCGTCGACCGCCGCGAGCGTGGTCGCGATCGCCGCTTGATCGATCACGACGCCGATCTGACCGCGGCACGCCTGCACGAGCAGCGCGGGCCCGCAGCTTCCGAGATCGAGCGCTCCGTCAGGCAACGCGGCGAGGCAGCTGTGCCGCTCGG
>JALZOJ010000076.1 GCA_030857175.1 Myxococcota bacterium
GCGTTGCGCATGACGGATCGGCTGGATGCCCTTCGCAGTACAAACCGTTGTCCTTGTTGCAGCTAGTGATCGCGACGACGCAAAGGATCAAGCCGAGCCAGTCTCGAGCTCTCATCACACTCTCCTCCGTGGACATCAGAACGCTCCGCTCCAGCCGATAATCGCGCCACCCCGAACAACGCCCGCGCTCGGTGTGGAGCTCGACCGCGACGCGCGGCGCCACAAGTAGGCACCTGCACCAACCGTGACGAGACCGGCAATGCCGATCGCAACCCCGGCGGGCGCGCTGTCGAAGTACTTCTTCCCGCCAGTGGGGCTTTGATCTTCGTCGACGATGTACAAGATGGCGCCCCCCATGACGGCGGCGGCGCCAACGCCGACCACGACGCCCGGAACCAGACGTGAACGATGCGTAACCGGCGTCTCTGGCGTCTGAACGTCTGACGCTCGAAGCGTGAGCGATACGTCGGCGGTCTTGCCCTCCTCGATCACAAACTCGTGGGTCTCTCGGAGGTAACCAGACTTCTCGAGAACCACGACGTGCTTGCCGGGGAACGTGTTGAAGGTCGAGTTCGTGACACCGATCCGTTGGCCGTCCAGTACGATCTGCGCACCTGCCGGGTCCGACTTGATGTCGACGACGGTGCGTCCACTCTGCGACGCGAGCTGGCGCAGCATCTCCGCGACGAGCGTGGTCGCTTCGGACTGCAAGCGATCGTCCGCGCAGCGTTCACAGTGGCGCTTGTTGAACTGGGTCGCCTGCGGGTTGGTGATAATGACGCGCCCCACGAGGACGAACATCGGCGAGCCATCATCCGACGTCGCCGTGTCGACCGTGACCACGACGAGTTGATGGATGCCTGCCGTTTCGAGCGTCGGCGGAACACAAGCGCTCGGGGTGGGCTGCTTGCACGACAGAAGCGCGTCCTTTTCCTTCGGGCTGAGCTTCTTCGCTGCGAGTGACCAACCTGCGTCCTGCACTACCTTCTCGATCGCCGTCGTCGCGGTCGTGCGCACACGCTCGTCAGCGTTCCCTCCAACCACGACGATGCCGGACTCGGCACGCACGTCAGACGGCGCGAGCACTCGAAGGATCGCGAGCAGTACGAATACGGAGCAGATGCGCCCGAGCGAGATCGATCTCATCGTGTACCTCGTCGAAGATGCCGCGCGCGCGCCTGCGACGCCGACCATGACCGGCGCCATCCTAGTACAGGCTGCAAGGCGTCGCGAATGTTCATGCGGCTCACGTGCGACCCGTCACCAGGTGCGTTGGACCGTCGTGGTCTGATCGGGCGTCACCGTGATCACGATCGTCTCGTCCTTACCTGCATCCTCGTTCTTGAGCCGGACCCGATGTCGGCCTGCCGGAACCTTGTCGCGGAACGGCGTTTGTCCGACTTCCTTGCCGTCGATCCAAATTTCTGCCCATGGCTTGACGAGGATCGCGAGCTCGCCAGTCCCCTTCTGCACGGGTTCCGGTGGCGTAGGTCGATGGGTCGTGGGTCGTGAACGCGGCCCCGCATCCAGCGGTGCTTCTTGAGGTACCGCGTCCATCATGTGCGCCTGTTCGGCCACATCCGGCAGCGGTTGCGTGTCGACGAGCACGATAGTCGAGTCCGTCGGTACGACCGACGGAGTGCTGGCAACCTGCTCCCCGCCTTTGCTCGAAGGTGTCCCCGTATAGAAGACAACGGCAGCGGCGGCCAGAATGAGAGCAGCAATGATTGCCAGCATGCCGGTGCGCCGTTTCGAGCCAACGCGAGGCAACGATTGCGAAGCGGCGCCGCCGAGCGTGCTGAGCGGCGCTGGTACCGCGATCTGCTGCGCTACGAGCCCACGCGGACTGCCGCTCGCGCCTGCCCCGCTCGACCGCGAACGTATGCGCGCATCCGGGAATCGCTCGCCGAGTAACCGTACGAGCTCTCCTCGGCCGTCGCGTGGCGCGTCCTCACAATTCAGGAGGGCATCGATCACCGCCTCGGCCGTCGGATAGCGCTGATCGAGCTCGCGCGTCAGCAGCCGCATCGTGATCGCCTCCAGATCCGCAGGAACTCGGCTACGGATCGCGCTCGGCCGCGGAATCTCCTTGAAGAGGACCTGCGCGATGCACTCACGCGGTGTGCCGTCGAACAGCGACCGGTTCGCGAGCATCTCCCAAAGCATCACGCCCACCGCCCACAGATCCGATCGCGGATCGAGCGGGTCCCCGTTGGCCTGCTCCGGGGACATGTACGAGGCCTTTCCGCGTGGCGTATCCGTGCGCGCATTGCCGCTCGCGCTCAGGGCCTTCGCAAGCCCGAAGTCCGAAACCTTGACCGCTCCTTCGTATCCGAGCAGGACGTTCTGCGGTGACACGTCGCGATGGATGAGCCCGCGCGCCGTGCTGTTCGGATCCGAGACGTCGTGCGCGTAGCCGAGCCCGCGCAGCATTTCCGTGACGATGTAGATGATGAGCGATGGCGCGAGTGGACCCGCGTCGAGCAAGGCAGCGAGGTCGCGGCCGTGGACGTACTCCATCGCGAGGAACAACCGACCTTCGGCGTCCTTGCTGAAGTCCAAGACCGGGACGATGTTCGGGTGGCTCAGCTTCGATGCGAGGCGAGCCTCGGCAATGAACATGTTCGCGAACTCGGGAACACTCGACATCCCCGCGAGCACGCGCTTGATCGCGACAGTTCGCTCGAAGCCTTCCTCACCTACGTTGACGGCGAGAAAAACCTCCGCCATTCCGCCGGCACCGAGCTTCTCGACGACACGATAGCGCGAGTGAGCGCCCGACGTGCTCGCGATTTCGGCGGGCGCTCGAGGCGACCGAATCGTTTCGAGCATGTTGTCGCGGTGGAGAAGATCCTCGGCGACCTCGCGCACGATCGCGAGTCCGTCGGGATCGACGCCATTCGTCGGCGTCGCCTCGGCAAGCATCTGCACGAAGGCGCCGATCGTCGCGGGTCGCTCGGTCGGATCGGGATCGAGCGCGCCCAGGATCACGTTCGCGAATGCCTCCGACATGCCCGCGAACCGGGATCGAGGATCGAGTGGCGGCGTCGTGCGCTGCCGGAAGTAGAGCTCCGGCGGCGCGAGCTCGATGTACTGAGCGCGTGATTCGTGCTGCTGGTAAGGAAACCATCCGCCCGTCGCCATCTCGTACGCGATCACCGCGAGCGCGTAAACGTCGGCGGCCGGCGTCACCCGTTCGCCGCGCAGCTGCTCGGGCGCCATGTAGATCGGCGTTCCGATCACCGTGCCGGTCTTCGTTCCCGGCCCAACGGCGAGCTCCTCGCTGAGTTGCGCCACGCCGAGATCCAGCACGACCGGAAAGTGGGGATTCCGACCACGCTGAACGAGGAAGATGTTCTCGGGCTTGAGATCGCGGTGGACGGCGCCGCGCGTGTGCGCGTGCAGCATGCAGCTCGCGACCGGCGCGAGGATGTGAACGATCAAGTGCGGGGCAACAGGTGCGCCTCGTGACGCGATAAACCGACCGAGCGTTTCACCTTCGAGATACTCGAGCGCCATGTACCAAGGCCCGTTCGGGACCTGGCTGATGTCGTGGACGCGGATCAGGTTTGGATGCGTGAGCTTCGCTGCAGCCTTCGCCTCGTTGACGAATCTCGTGACGATCTGCGGGTGCTGCATGAGGCGCGCGTCGAGGATCTTGATCGCGCACGGCTGCCCCAGCACGACGTGCTCGCCCAGATAGACCTGCCCCATGCCACCCGCTCCGAGTAGCCGCACGAGCTTGTAAGGTCCGACTTGCGTACCGATCATCGGAAAGCGACCACGTCGCCCGACGGCTGCCGCGCAGCCGCATTCGCGAATCATCGTTCTCCGTCGTAGAAAATGGAAGCGCCAAGCCCCGTCGGAGCGCAACGCTGGACATGTAGCTTTCTTTCTGCCTCACGGGCGAATGCTGCATTCGCCGATCGGACGCGTTAGGCTCCGACCGCGGATGGAGAAGCAGATCCGGCTCACGCGTTCGCAGGTGATTGCTCGGCTCCGCGCTCACGCGGCGAAGCATGGCTTCGCGTCGTTCGAGTCACTGGATGCGCAAGACAAGCTCGTACTCCGGTGCATCCCGCTCTACTTCGCGGGCCTCGTCGCTGCACGTCACGTTGCAGGCGTGGAAGGACCGCCGCATCGCAAATCGGGACGTAAGACAGGTCCGAAGCCCGGCGGCAAACCGACATACGTCCGGAAGCGCGCATGGTCGCGCAAGCGCGTGATCGACGAGCTTCGACGGCTTCATCGCGAGGGCCAGTCGACCGGTTGGCGCGATCTGACGGCACACGGCCACTCGAATCTCATCCATGCCGCGCAGCTCTACGCGGGTGGGCTCGCACGCGCACGTCGCGCGGCCGGAGTCTCCACCGTCACGCGCAAGCGCGCCGGCAAGAACACGTGGAGCAAGCAGTCGGTGCTGGATGCGATTCGCGCGCGCCATCGTGCTGGACAATCACTCGCGGCGACGCACGTCCCTCAAGACCTCTACACCGCCGCACGCTCGCACCTGGGGAGCTGGGCTGGAGCGCTCGCAGCACTCGACATCGACGCGGAGACCGTCCGCGCCAAGAAGTATACGAAGGAGGTCATCATCGATCGGCTGCAACGCGCGGCGCGCGACGGCAATGATCTCCGCGCGAAGAGCCTCGCGCGCGTGCTCGATCTAAAGGCCGTGCACCGCGAGTTCGGAACTCTCGAAGCAGCGATCCGCGACGCGGGTCTCGTCGGCCAGCTTCAACGGCGTCGCCACGGTCGCGCGAAATGGACGCGAGAGAGGATCGTCGAGGTGCTCCGTGAACGTGCGGCGCGCGGAATCACCAAGATGACGCCGGGACTCTACGCTGCGAATCAGAAGCACTTCGGAGGCACGCGCGAAGCACGAATTGCCGCAAGAATCCCCGATCCGACCGAGCGACCGATGCGACGGCGACCGATGCAACGGCGACCACGGCTCGCGTCCGTTCGCCGTCGACGGATCCATGCCTGACGTCAATGGTCAGCTAAGCCCCGCAGCGAACCGGCGCAGCGGGACGGCGCTGCGGCAACTGCAAGAGAGGGTTGACTGCTCGAACCACGCCGACGGTGTCACAGAGGCTGCGGCCGCGTCGTACTGTCGTGCGGATGGTTGACGGGAGACCCATTGGTCTCGTAGCGGAGGCCCGCGCACGATGGCTGTCCGAGCTTCCCGTCGACGTGCTTCTGCCCGAACGCACGGTGATCGTTGCGAACGAGGCAACGGCTCACGCGTGGCGACGAGAGGTCATCGACTCGCGTCCGGACTTGTTGATCGGCACGCGGTTCATCACGCCGCTCGGTGCCGCATCAGATCTCCTCGAGCTCGCCGGTGTCCAATTCTCGCTGGGCGAAGAGGCCGTACGCGCCGCGCGCATCGTCGCGCTTTTCGAGACCGAGCTTCGATTCGAAGCTTTCGATCTCTCGGTCCTGCGCGAGAGTCGTGGTTGGGGCGATGCGCTCGCCGCCACGCTCGGGGAGCTCGAGGGAGCGGCCCTCACCTCAGAGCGGCTTGCCGCGAGCAGCGATCCACGCTGTCGAGATCTCGCGATGCTCTTCGAGCGAGTGAACGACCACGCCGGGGTGTCTTGGACCTCTTCGCGCCTGCTTCGTGAAGCCACGCAACTGGTGGCTGCGGACGCTTCGCTGTGGCCCTACGGTGGTCATTGCCTGATCGCGGTGACGGGTCACGAGCCTGTCGCGATGGCAAATTGGCTTCGAGCGATCCCTCGCGGCCGGATCGTTGCCGTCGCCACGCAACCTCGCCGATCTGCCTACGTGGAGCGCGTGCGTGCTCGATACGGCGAGCTCGCGCTGCAACAGATCGAGACCGTCACGACCAGCGAGCTCGGTTTGCTGGCGACCTACTTGTTCAGTGCGCCGGATGTGCTCAACGCGGCGGACCGACCACGGAGCCTCGGGAATGACGGGACCGTGCAGTTCGAGGAGCACGCGGGGCTGGAGGAGGAGCTGGAAGCTGCGGTGAGCTGGGTCATCGGCGAGGTCGGTGACTGCGGCACGCCCCTCGAACAACTCTGCATCGTCGTTCCTCGCATCGACCCGTACGCCGCCCTGCTGTCGGCGCGACTCGACGTCTTGATGCCTGACAGCGTCTGCGTTCTCGGTGGTGTGCCCGCTGTCGGCACCTCGGCCGGCGCGCGCACCGCGACAATTCTTCGCGCGCTGCTGGGGCACCTCCACATCGACGTGCTCGCAGAGCTGCTTCCCATCTTGGAGCTCGCATCTGACGACGTTCATCTATCTCGCGGCGACGCGATCGCGGCGCTCTACCAACTCGGCACCGTGGGCGGCAGCGCCGCGAACCCGCAAGCTGCACTCGACTGGGTCGAACGTAACGCGCGTCGACAAGCGGCGCTCGCCGCTGCGATCGAACAAGCGCGCAAAGATGAGGATGCCGAACGCGAGATCAAGGCGATGTCTCGCGCGCTCGAGCACCTTCGAGCCATCACGCGTCCGTTGGAGGCAATCGACCGCGTCGCGCGGGTCCTGCTAGCAAACGGCTCGCTCGCCGAGGTGTGGGCATCGCTCGAGGGCGCTCTCCTCGAACACCTCCGTCTGGGTTTCGAGGGCGCGCGGATCGTCGCGATGCTCGAAACGGCACTTCAGCCATTGATGGGAGCTGCGATCCTGCGCGGCGAACCGGCGCTCGGTGCCATCGCAACAGCACTCGACGCTGTTCGGCTTCCCGTCGGCCGCTTCGGCGAACCACGCGTCACCATCGGCGCGCTCGCGGACGTGACGGGACTGACCTTTCGCTCGGTTCGCGTTCTGGGTCTCTCCGAAGGAACCGTCCCTGCGAACGTGCGCGAGGATCCGGTGCTGCCGGACTCGGTTCGTCGTGAGCTCGGCGTCGAGATGCCCCTCGCGACAGATCGAACCATCGCGCAGTTGCACTCGCTCCATCGCGTGGTCCTCGGCGCAACGGATCGGCTCGTGTTGTCGGTGGCCCGCATGGATCCGGATCGTCGGTATCGCGAGCCATCGGGCGCACTCCTCGAAGCGGCTGCCGCTGTGGGGCGCCCTCCACTCGGCAGCGACGGCGTGTCGATCCCCGATGGCCGAATCATGCGTCAGCAAGCATTCGAGCCTGCACGTGCCGAGCTGCGATCGATTCGCGCGCGCTGGCCCGTCGATCCGACGGGGCGACTCGATCGTGCAGTGCGCCGTCGGCAGGTTCCGCGGAACTGGCGATCGGATCCATTGTCGTCGATGGACCGTCTGCTCGCGCCGATTCCACCGCAAGCGGGCGCCATGGACGGCTGGTTTCCGGACGGTCCTTTCGCCGCATTGCCCGGGCTGGACAAGGAACGTCCCGTTTCTGCGTCGGCGCTCGCGAGGCTGCTCGAGTGTCCACATCGCTTTCTCTTCGAGCGCGTGCTCGGCTGGAACGCGCCACCGAAGCTCGCCGACGAAGGCAACATCGACGCCCTCTCGTACGGTTCCCTGTTTCACGACACTGCCGAGGCGTTCTATCGCGCACACGGCGCTGCGTTCTGCGCGAAGTCGCAAAGCCTCGATGCCTGGACCCGGATCGCAGACGCGATCGCGGAGGACATGTTCGCCGCCTTCATCGAAACCTATCCGCTCGCGGGACTCGAGCTTCGCAATGCCGCTCGTCGACGCCTGCAACGCGATCTACGGGCTCTGCTCGCGTCGGACTGGGCGACGGCGAAGACCTTCGTCGATGTCGAGCGCGCGTTCGGGCCGGTGGAGCTCGATGTCGATGGCAAGATCGTTCACGTCCATGGGTTCATCGATCGACTCGATACGATCGGCGCGACGACCCTCGTCCGAGATCTCAAGACGGGCCGTGCGAAACGGCGGAAGTCGGCCGCGGATGTCCGACCCGCGTATGACATCCAACTCGGTTTGTACGGCATGGTCGCGCAGGTCAAAGCCGACGAGTGGGGATTACCGTCGAAGATCGAAGGCGCATACGTTTACCCAGCCGACTCGTCTGGTGACGAACGAAGCTTCACCGAGGACTTCGACGACCTCCTCACTCTGACGAGGTCGTGGGTCGGAACAGGTGTTGCTCTCCTCGAGGCCCGCCAATTTCCGCGGACACCTGATCCCGAGGACTGCACGTTTTGTTCGTTCAAGCCCGTGTGCGGCGCCGCTGCCAACGAGCGCGCGAAGGAGCTCCTCGCCACCCCGACCGAAGCGCTCGCGCGCTTTGCCGCGTTGAAGCTCGAGAGCGACGACGATGAGTGACGCGCCGGATCAAGCCGAGCGAGACAAGGCCCTCGCCGCGCCCGGCCGGACCGTTCTCATCGACGCCGGTGCAGGAGCGGGCAAGACCACACTCCTCGTCGCACGCATTCTCACGTTGATCGCGCCGCTCGATGACACGGCAGAGCGGGTTCCACTCTCTCGACTCGCTGCGATGACGTTCACGCGCCGCGCTGCAGGCGAGCTGCGACTGCGAGTTCGTGCAGGTATCCTCACCGAGCTTGCGAACGCAGGTAACTCGAAGCTGAGGACCGAGCACCTCCTCGAATCACTCGGATCGATCGACTCTTCGTTCATCGGAACGATTCATGGCTTCGCAGATCGGCTGCTGAGACTCCAGCCGATGAAGGCTCGGCTGAGTCCTGCCTACGAGATCGCGGAAGACATCGACGTGCTCGTCGAGGAGACGTTCGATGTCCTACTCCACGCAGTGCAAAGCGGCACGTTGGCTGCCGAGCTCGAGGGCGTCGAGTCGGGGTACGTGCTCGAGGTCGAGCGTACGTTTCAGGAAGCGTTGCGCGCGGGTGTTCTCGTTCGCTCGTTCGAGCGTGCGCCGGCGCCGCCGAAGGTCGGGCTCGATCTCTTGGTGCGAGGATTCATCGAACAGCGGGATCGCGAGCTGACGTGGACCGATACGCAGGCCTTCGATCGAGTCGCATTCGACGCGAGCGCGCGATCGTTTGTCGCTTCCGTCAGCGGCATCGTCGACGAGATGCGCGGAACGCGATGGTTGCTCACGCTCGCGACGCGCGTGTCCGAGCTCCTCGAGGAACCAGACGATCTCGCGCTCTACGAGCTCGTCGATCGCATCAAGCGAGGGCTCAAGGAGATCAAGAAGACGAAAGACTTCGTCAAAAAGAGCGCAGCGCTCGCCGCGTGGAACACGTTCGCGGGCGACGAAGGCTTCGGTCGTCGGCTGATGGATCCACTCGTTGCCGCGATGGCCCGCAATCTCGCGCGAACGAGGCACGCCGTCGTGACGCTCTACGAGCAGGTGAAACAGCGACGCGAGTGTCTGGATTCCATCGATCTGCTGCTCTCGCTCAGAAACCTACTGCGCGACGATCTCGACGCGCGCGGCTTCTACCAGCGGCTGTTCGACCACGTCCTCGTCGACGAGCTCCAAGATACAGACCCGCTACAGGCAGAAATCGTGTTGTTCCTGTCAGAGGCCACGCCTGTCGCTGCGCGCTGGCAGGACGTCGTCGTGGGAGCTGGACGGCTCACGCTCGTCGGAGATCCGAAGCAGTCGATCTATCGATTCCGTCGCGCCGATGTCGGGATGTACGACCGGATGCGCGCACAGGTCGCGCGCGGCGATCACGCGAACGTCACGCTGTCCGCGAATTTTCGCAGCGTCCCGTCGCTGATCGCCTGGTCAAACGCGCGCTTCACCCAAATCTTGGGAATCGACGCCAATCGCCAGTTCGATCCCGACACGGGCCAAGTCTTTCACCAGCCTCAAACCTCGGGTCTCCCTGCCAGTGGCGATCCACCCGTGCATCAACTGAACATCGGGTTCGCCGACGGTGAAGCGCGCAATGCGCCTGAAGCACGTGCGCTCGAGGGCACCGCGGTGGCCGCATACCTCTCATGGCTGACCGAGCGAAGCGGCATCTTGATTCGCGATCCGGACGGTGACGGTCTCCGTCCGATCCGTTGGAGCGACATCGCGGTCCTCGCCCTCGTCACCACCAATGTTCGGTACCTGTCCGAGGCGCTCGATCGGAGCAACATCCCTCACGCGATGGCGGGTGGCGTTCTGTTCACGACCGATCCCCTGCACCGGCAGTTCGTGCTGGGACTTCGCGCGATCGCCGATCGAAACGATGGCGTCGCCGAGGCGGCCTTGCTCCGCCCGCCATTCTTCGCGGTCGACCTGCTCGATCTCGTTCGAGACAAATGCCAAGCCGGCGACGCCCACGCGAAGCGCGGCGCCGCAGCGAGGGCGTGGCTCCGCGAGACTCGCTCGAAGCGCTTCTCGCGCACGCCGGGACAGACGGCACGTGCGCTCCTCGACGAGACCGGGATCGGTCGAGCCGCCGCGCTTGGCCCCAACGGCGAGCAGCGTCTACGACATTTGCGCGAGGTGTGCCTGCAGCTCGAGCTCGACTCGGCTGGGTCCGGACTCGATTACGACGGCATCACCGCGCGACTGCGAGATTGGATCGAGCATCCGATCAACCTCGATCCGCCACGCCCCGTCGGCGCCGAAGCGATCCAAGTTCTCACCGTTCATCAAGCAAAGGGACTCGAGTTCCCCGTCGTCGTCCTCTGGGATGGAATGGGACAATGGCGGTCCCACGAATCGCCTACGCCGTGGCGCGTCGATCGCGACGGCACGGGCTGGTCGATGAAGACGAACGACGTTGCGTGGGAGGAACCGGTCGGTGGCAACCGCATCGAGCAGGACCGCCTCTACGGCGATGCGGAACGCCGCCGTCTCGTGTACGTCGCGGCGACACGTGCGCGCGACCTGCTGATCATTCCGAAGCCCACCTGGGATCAGCCTTCCGACTCCTACATCCACGCCGCTCTGCTCGCGGACCCGAACCCAGCGTGGGTTCACAGCGCCGAGCCGTTCATCGAAGGAATCGGCGCGAGCTGGGCGGCACCTCCACAGCCGTTCGCCCCGATCACGGACACGCTCGACATCGAGCTCGCCGCACGATGGTCAGCTGCGCGTGATGAATCGCAGCGCTCGCGCCATGCACCGCGTTCCGTCACGGGCATCGCGAAGGCGACACCGATGCTTCGGGTCGGCGACGCCGAGCTTCCAACGAAGGAACACCGACCGAAGCGTGCGAGCCGCTTCGGCCCGGTCTTCGGCGACGTGGTTCACCAGGCGATCGGGCTGGTCCTCACGAAGCAGTGGCCCGCAACCCGAGCGGTGGAAGCGACCGCCAACGCGTTGGACCTGACGGAGCATCGAGAAGACGCGGTGAAAGATGTGGAGCGAGCGGTGGCATCGCTTGTCGAATCGAACCTCGTCGGCGGCGGTTGCACGACGAGGCTCGAGTATCCGATCGCGGTCGCTCGCGACGGTCAGCTCGTCGTCGGGTACATCGACTTCCTCTCGGCGTTCGAGGCGAACATCGTCGTGATCGACTTCAAAACGGATCAAGCTGTCGCCGACGCACTCGAGTCGTATCCCGAGTACGCGCGCCAGCTGCGCGCTTACGCCGAGGTGACGCGCGCGACCCGCGCAGGCTTGCTGTTCACCGCGACCGGTGAGCTCGCCTGGCTTGCGTAACGCGATCGAGCTGAGCGCGGTTTCGCTGCCGTCACCGAGGAAGGATCGAAGCGATCGTTTGGCGGACTTGATCGGCAGTCCTGCCTTTACCCACTCGCAACGACGCAAGCGCGTCTGCGATCCCCTGGTCCTCGTCGCTGGTCAACATCGGAGCATTGTCGACTGCCTCGACGACGTAGATTCCCGCTGGGAGCTCGCGAAGCTCTTCGGGGACGGCCTTTCCGTTGTGGCGTACACGCGCACCGGTCATGCCCGACCCTAGCATTGCCCGCAGCGGAGGTCGGTAGGGGGCAAGTCTTGGTGGCGCGATCCAACCAGTCGAAAACTGGTCCTCGAGGAAAGACATATGCACGCTTAGATCGACCGCGATCGATTGGCGGATGTTCGGATCAGACCGACGGGGTACAAAGGATTACGACGTCATGGCGAACGCTGACCACATCAAGGCTCTGATCAAGAGCCACGCAGACGGCGACGACCTGAGGTTCTATTCCATCGCTCTCCAGGTTGCCGCGCAAGCCGCGCGAAGTGGCCATTCGAAGTTCGCGCAAGAGTTGCGAGAGATCGTCGACGAGGTTCGGCGCGCCGGCGGTAAGACCTTGAACAGCCGCGCTAAGCCCGTTCCGCTCGTACAGCCACGAGGCGAGCTGGCTGGGCTTCTGATCGCCAACTATCCGAAGGCTCGCCTGGCGGACATGGCGCTCGGAGAGGAGCTCCATCAGCGAGTCGAGCGCGTGCTTCGCGAGCAACACGATCGTGACCGTCTTCGAGAGCATGGATTTTCTCCGATTCGCAAACTGCTTCTGCTCGGTCCGCCAGGTACCGGCAAAACCATGACGGCCAGCGTGCTCGCGGGCGAGCTCGGACTCCCACTGTTCACGGTTCAGCTTCACGGGATCATCACCAAGTACATGGGCGAGACGGCAGCAAAGCTGCGTTTGGTCTTCGACGCCATCGCAGAGACCCGTGCCGTCTATCTGTTCGACGAGTTCGACGCGCTCGGTGGTGAGCGTGCGTCTCAAAATGATGTTGGCGAGATCCGACGCGTGTTGAATTCGTTCCTCCAGTTCCTCGAGCAAGATGACTCGGACAGTCTGATCCTCGGCGCGACCAATCATCCGGCATTGCTCGATCGCGCGTTGTTCCGGCGGTTCGACGGTGCGATCCTCTACGAGCTGCCTACGCCGGCGATCGTCGAAAGATTGCTACGCGGACGGCTCGCTCTGCTGGATACCTCGGTCGTCGATTGGTCGCAGGTCGTCGCGAGCGCCCACGGACTGAGTCACGGCGAGCTCGTGCGCGCGTGCGAGCATGCAGCGAAGAACGCACTGCTCGATCATCGAACGCAGATCGCCAGCAGCGATCTCACCGAAGCGATCGCCGATCGACGAATCAGCGACCGTTAGTTTTTATAGGAGGGCGTTGGCGTGGCGGCTCCAAGAAACCGTAGACATCTGTTTATTGCGAAGCCGCCGGATGTCGAACCTTACGGCCGGCGGCCAGGTGGTGGGGGCTCGGGTCCTCCACCGGCTCCGGGACGTGGTCGACCCGCACATGGCGCGGCATTGCGCGATGCGATCAAGGACGCCGCGAATGTCGCGCAGCAGCGTCGAGCTGCCGCACCGATTCAAGTTCTCGGCGCACACGCGGGGATCTACGTCGAGTTCGAAGCGATTCCAGACTGGGAGCTCGCGATCAAGAGCTTCGAAAATCTGCGCGTTCGCGATCCTCACGAGCGAGTCGAGGTCGTCGCTGTGAGAACCGACGTGGTAGCCGCCACGCCAACGACACCTGAAACCACCGTGCAACGCGCCACCGTCTTCGTACCCGACGGAAAGATCGCGAGCTTCATCCAACGCTTCGAGACCTACGCACAGCCAACACCACCAAGACCCAAAGAGCAGAGGGGCCACGACTTCGTCGATCGCTGTTGAACGCGGCGTAGGACGTCACCACCTGTGGCGGTGAAGAGCACCGGTCGCCGCGGCGCCCACGGAACCGCGATCGCGGTGAACGTCATCGTCTGCGTGTTACCGTTGGTGTGACGCACATAGGCGAGGGACACGGAGCTGATACCTCCGCGCCCCTCTATCGCTCCGCGTGACCGTGAAGTCGCGAAGCGACTCGTTCTTGGGTCGCACACGTTCACGCGGATGTCGAGCCGATTGGCATCGACACCGTGGTCACGCTCACCATCGTCATCTGCCGGGACCCGGCGTGCCGGCGCGCGGTGGCGCTGTGCACGATGTGCAACGTGCCGCGTGCTCGGTACTGCGGGAAGGCGTGTGCACGACGAGCACGACGAGCTCGCCAACGCGATGCCGGTCGTGTTTACCAGCGGTCTCGTTGGGGACGGCGGTGCCATGCGCTGCGGCAGCTGCGGTATCGGGCGCGCAAGAAAGTGACGCATCAGTTGGCTCCCGTTTTCGGGAACGGCCCGAGAGTGGCGACGACGAGACCACGCGAGGATGCAACCGCAGCGAACCGGTGTGCGTGTTGCCAACGGGAGGGTGTCGTCATCGAGAAACCATGACCACCGACGCGCACCGAGACGAGATCGCGATCGACGCACTGGACCAGCGGTACGCGGCGCTACGCCTGGCGTCACCGCAGGATCTCGGACGCGTCCGGACGTCGATCGATCGGATGGGGATCTTGAGCCCGGTGCTCGTCGCGACAGCGGTCGACGGCGAGCGGCTCGTCTTGGTCGACGGTTTCAAGCGCGTGCGGATCGCGTTGGATCGCGGTGACCTCGTGGTCTGGGCGACGCGCGTCGGGCTCGACGCGCCGAGCGCGAAGGTGGCGATGATCGCCGCGAACGCGCCACACCAGGGACTGTGCGACGTCGAGGAGGCGTGGATCGTTCGGTCGCTGTGCCGCGACCACAAGCTCACGCAGGTGGAAGTCGGCAAGGCGCTGCGGCGCGACAAATCCTGGGTGTGCCGTCGGCTGATGCTCGTGGAGCGTCTCGAGGCGGCGTTGCAGGAGGACATCCGCCTCGGCCTCCTGTCGTCGACGGTCGGCCGCGAGCTCGCGCGGTTGCCGCGCGGCAACCAGGTCCGGGTCGCGACGGCGATTCGCCGGCACGACCTGACGGGTAAGCAGACGCATCGGATCGTGTCGGCGGTGCTCGGCACATCGGACCCGGCGGCGCGCGACGAGGTGCTCGCCGACCCACTTCGATACCTCGGCAACGCGGGACCGACGAGTCCGGGAGCCGACGAGGATCCTCGCCTGGGAGCGCCCGGGAACGAGCTGCGTCGGCGGCTCCTGCATGTCCACGGCGCAACGGAACGACTCGTGCGCACCGCCGAGCGCCACGCGCCGGCGGGTCTCGCCGACGACGAAGTCCGGATCCTCGGCCCGCTCGTCGCTCGTGCGTTGCGCGGAAGCCGCGAGGCGACGCTCCTGCTCGAGCGCCTGGTCAACGAACGCGAGGCCTCGTGAACGAGGCCCGCCGGCTCCTGGCCTACGAGGTCGTGCGCCGCGTGGCGCGCGGCGAATCGAAGCGCGGCATCGCCCGCGCGCTGAAGATCGCGCCGCGCACCGTGACGCGGATCGTACGCGAACAGACGGCGCGCCGCACCGACGGCGAGTCCGCGCTCGACCGCGAGCTGCCGGCGAAACGCACGCCGCGCAGCTCCAAGCTCGATGCGTACGACGAACAGATCGCCGCGTGGCTCGAGCGGTACCCGGACCTGACGGCGACGCGGCTCCACGAGAAGCTCTGCGGCGAAGGATTCACCGGCGCGTATACGATCGTCCGCGAGCACATGAAGGTGCTGCGTGCCGACCGAACACCCAAGCGTGCCTTCGAGCGCGTCGAGACCGCGCCGGGACTGCAAGGGCAATTCGACTGGTCGCCCTTCGCGCTCGAGAGCGGCGAGATCGAGAACGTGTGGAGCTACACGCTGTCGTGGTCACGCGGTCGGTCGTTCGCCGCCGACGACAATCAGCGACAGACGACGATCCTGCGGCGACTCCACGAGAGCTTTGCCCAGCTCCAGGGTGTGCCACGGGAGAGCGTGACGGACACGATGTCGGGTGTCGTCGACGGCTGGGAATGCAACCAGCCGATCTTGAACATTCGCTTCGTCGACTTCGCCGCCTACTACCGCTTCGCGGTCCACGTCTCGCCGCGCCGCTACCCGCCGTACAAGGGGAAAGTCGAACGACCGTTTCGGTACATCGACGAGAATTTCTGCAACGGCCGAACCTTTTCGAGTCGCGAGGCGTTTCGCGAGGGTCTCGCGTGGTGGCGTGACACGCACGCGATGCAGCGACCACACCCGGTGACCGGGCGAACGCTCGCGGAGATGCTCGACGAGGAACGACCGTACTTGCAGCCGCTGCCGCGCGTGCCCTACGACACGCGCGACGTCGTGCAACGCCACGTCGACTCGACGGCGCACATCCTCTACGAGACGAACTCGTACCCGGTCCCCGAGAAGTACATCGGCCAGCTCGTGTACGTGTGCGTCGGGCCCGACCGGCTCGAGGTCTTCGACCGCGGCGTCCACGCGGCTGCCGAACTCGAGCGGATCCCCGACGGTACCGGCAAGACGGCTGCGAGTGACCGCAAGCGACGCGGCCGCTACGACGTGACGCTGCTCCAGGAGCGCTTCGCGGCGTGGGGACCGCTGGCGGAGGACTTCGCGACCAAGCTACGACTCCGCAAGCGAGCCCCCGGGCCCGAGCTCGACCACATCCTCAAGCTACAGGTCACGTGGTCCGTCGATGACCTCGTCGCGGCGATCGAGCACGCGACGAAGTACGGCGCTTTCGAGGCGCGCGCGGTCGAGCGCATCCTCGAAGCCCGCCACAAGCCGCGTCGCCTCGCCGAGCAAATCGCGGACGCCACGCGCAGCCAAATTCGCGAAGCGATGAGGGAGCACCCCGTCGAGCAACGTGCACTCTCGAGCTACGAGACCTTGCGCGTCGGCGACGACTTCCTCCGCGAACAACGCGAAGAGGAAGAACTCCGTGACAAAACCATCGACGAAGCTGAGCCCGGATGACCTACTGAAACGACTCCACGACGCGCTCGGCACCCTCGGCCTCGGCGAGCTGCGCCGCGCGCTCGACGACAATCTCGCCGAGTCGACCAAGGATGACAGTCGCCTCGCCTGGCTGTGGCGCCTCGTCGAGCCGCAACTTCGTCGGCGCGTCGAGTCGCGCGCCGAGCGAAGAATTCGCGAGTCGCGCCTACCGGTCCGCAAGACCTTCGAGGCTTTCAACTTTCCCTTCCAGCCCAAGCTCGACAAGGACCTCGTCCTGGAGCTCGCGACGCTCCGCTTCGTCGAGCAGGGCAAGAATGTCCTCCTCGCCGGAATGTCGGGCACCGGCAAGAGTCACATCGCGCAGGCGCTCGCGCTGCTCGCGTGTGCCGCCAATCGGCGCGTGCTCTACACGACGAGCGCCGACATGCTGGCGCGCCTGAACATGAGCCTCGCCGACGACACGCTCTCCCGCGCGCTCCAGCCATACACGCGCGCCGAGCTCCTCGTCATCGACGAGGTCGGCCTCGAACAGGTCGAGCGTGACGCCGCTCGGCGCTCGGGACTCATGCAGAAGGTGCTGCTCCCTCGGTACAACAAGGAGCGCTCGACGGTGGTTACCAGCAACATCCCCTGGGAAGCCTGGGGCGAATACCTCGGCGACCACCTCGGCGCAACCGCCCTCGTCGACCGGCTCCTCCATCACAGCCACGTCATCGTCATCAACGGACCAAGCTATCGAGATTGGGAGCACAAGAAGGAAGTCGGCGGCGCTCGCCCTCAGCCGACGGTGACGACCGAGCCCGCGCCATCAACGCCGAAGGCGGCTCGCCACGCAACATCGACCGGTGCTCGTCGCCGCGGCAAGTGATGACTTCCTAGGCCGCCATCAACAGATCGCATCAACTCGTTGCGGCTCGCGACCGTACGCGCGCTCTGGACGGATGATGCCGCGGTCTACCCTGGCGATCGCGACAAGATCTGGTGGGAAGTGTGGCTCAGGCGGACAGACGGCGACGAGCTTCGACGCTTTTCCAGCTTCGCCGGCATCGCGAACGTCGGGCTTGGTTCACGCCGCTTGGTGTTCGATGATCGCATCGTCCTGCTCGCACATGCCACGGCCATGGAGCTCGCGGTTTCTATCGATATCCTCGACGACGTCGCAGAATTTCGGAAAGCCAAGGAGCTCGCGACATTCTTCGTCAACGAGAGTCCCGAGGACCAAGCGGCGTGGATTCGCGACTTGCTACCCCGCATCGCTCCTCCAGGGCGTGATGCCGTGTCCGTGACCGTCCTCGACTCCGGCGTCAATCGGGGCCATCCACTACTCGAAGTGGCATTGGCCACCCAGGATGTTCACGCCGTGGATCCGAGCTGGGGCGGTCACGATGACGGCGGCATACGAATAGGTCACGGCACGGCGATGTCAGGCCTCGCTTTGTACGGAGACCTGACGCCGCTACTCGCAGGAACTGATCCCGTCGAGCTGAAGCATCGCCTCGAGTCGGTAAAGATTCTCCCACCGACGCGACTTGGCGTGAACGACCCCGAGAACTACGGCGCCGTCACCGCGATCGGCGTCAGCTACCCCGAGATTCAGGCGCCCCATCGACCACGCGTATTCTCGATGGCCATCACCGCCTCCGATCGTCGCGACCGAGGTCAACCGACAGCTTGGTCCGCCGCCATCGACGCGTTGGCGATGGGGCGTTCCTTCGACGCTTCTCCGGAAGGCATCGTGTTCACGGGTATCACGCAGAGTCGGTTGTTCGTGATCAGCGCCGGAAGCACTTCCGTACTCGAGCGCGCCCATCTCGAGCGAAGCGACCTCGAACCGGTCGAGGATCCCGCACAAGCATGGAACGCGCTCACCGTTGGCGCTTTCACCGATCGCGCCGTGATCGAGGATGACGCGTTCGAGGACTGGACGCCGCTTGCTGCGCCCGGAGAGCTCTCGCCACATAGCACCACTTCGGTTGACTTCGCAGCGCCATGGCCGGTCAAACCCGATGTCGTGATGGAGGGAGGGAACGTTGGCATCAACGCTTCGGATCAGGTCCACGATGAGCTAGACGATCTGTTGCAGCTCACGACCTACTACAAGCCGCAGGACAAGGCGCTCGTCACGACGTGGGGAACCAGCGCGGCGTGCTCGATCGCAGCGAGGCTTTGCGCTCGGGTAATGGCGGAGTACCCGACCCTGTGGCCCGAGGCCGTTCGCGGGCTCGTTGTCCATTCTTCGCGGTGGACGGAAGCAATGAACGCCCACCGCGATGAAGGTGGAGATAACAAGACCGAGCGCAGTCGATTGCTTCGTCGCTACGGATACGGAGTGCCCGACGAGGCAGGTGCGCTGCGGAGCGCGAGCGATGCGCTGACGCTGATCGCGCAGACGACGATCCATCCCTTCCAGGAGGGCTCGTTTCGGGACATGCACGTGTACAAGCTCCCGTGGCCCGCCGACGTGCTCGAAGGTCTCGGAGCGACCGAAGTCATGATGCGCGTCACGTTGTCTTACTTCATCGAGCCAAACCCCGCTCGGCGCGGTTGGCAGGCTCGCCATCGTTATCAGTCGCATGCGCTGCGTTTCGAGGTCAAACGCCCTCTCGAGGACATCGACGCCTTTCGAAAGCGGATCAACCAACTCGCGCTCGAAGAGGGGGAAGCACGTCCCGAGAGCGTGGTTGACGATGACTGGTTCTTCGGTGCCCGCGCTCGCGAGCACGGCTCGATTCACTCGGATGTCTGGACCGGTACTGCAGCAGCGCTCGCCGAACGTGGCGCGATCGGGATTCACCCGGTCACTGGTTGGTGGAAGGAACAGAAGAAGCGTGATCGAAGCGGCGACGGCGTCCGCTACGCATTGCTCGTCTCGATCGAGACACCGGGGGTGGATGCCGATATCTGGACGCCGGTCGCTCAGCAAATCGGTGTCCCGATCGAAATCGTGGTCTAGGTTGTTCGCAGCGGCTCGAGCACGGCACGGGCACCGATCGGATCCGTGAGGATCTCGGCGAGGAACGCGGATTCGAGGCGAGGCGGTAGGCACTTCTGGAACTTCGACAGCCGTCCTCGTGCGCAGTTCTCCGCGAGTCGCAGCGCGTCCGCATCGTTCGGTCGGCCCGTCGCGCGCAACTCGGCGAGCGCCTCGCGAATCGCGACCTCCGACGCGGCCGCCTGGCCGCGAAACGCGATGTAGAGGTTATCGACAACGACCTTCTCGCCCAGCTTCTCTTCGAGGCATTGCGCCAGCAGGTTGTTCGCCTTGCCGCCCCCGAAGGTCCACAGGCGAAGTCCGTAGTCGTCGGAGACGATCGCCGTCGAGCCCGCGCCCGCGTCGCGATACTCCGCGCGGATCTCGGCGAGCCGATCCTTTGCGCGCTTGGACCACTCGGGTGGTGTGTCGTCCTCCGTGATGATGCCGAGCATCGCCTGGCACAGCTCGCGACCGAGGAGGCCACTGCGGCCCTGCCACCGCGCGAGCTTGCTTGACGCGATCGGCTCGACGCGAACGATACCTCGGGCGAAGTCGATGCCGATCGCGCGCCATGGTCGCGCGCCGAGGACAAAGCTCAGGTTCTCGATCTTCTCTTGCTGAGCGAACGTGACGTCGATCGATCCGATCTCGGTGACGCCCCACAACACCTTGAGGATCTGCGGAGCGGTGAACACCGCATAGAGCTCCGCGAAGTTCTTCCACCCGTAGAGCTTCTCGCCGCGCTCGCCGAGGCTGTACCGCCCGCCGCTCTCGACGATGATGTTCTCCGCGAGCATGTGCTCGACGAGCTCTTTGCGGTCGGTGTCGTCGAGCTTCTGAAATGGCGTTGCGTGCGAGATCCACGCCCACCAATCCGCGACGGGAATGCCTCCCTCGACCTGCACGGTCATCGCGAGGATCTGATGCGCTAACAAGTGAGCCGCGCGCTGCACGATCGGAATCGGCTCGATGAATCCTCGACGGAAGAGGCGAACGATCGCGGCTGCTTGGAGGAGCCCCTCGTCCTCCGTCGCGAGGAACGTGCAGTTCGGGTTCTTGCCCTCGCGGCGCCCGGTGCGACCCATGCGCTGCAAGAACGCCGCGACGCTGCTCGGCGCATCGATCTGGAGGACGTGGTCGAGGTCGCCGACATCGATGCCGAGCTCGAGCACGCTGGTCGCCACGATCGCGCAGTTCTGTCCGTCCTGGAACGCGGTCTCTGCCGCTTGGCGCTCCTCGAGCGAGAGGCTCGAGTGCGTCACGAACGCATCCACGCCCACGCCGCGCAGCTTCTCTCCGAGTCCCTCCACGCCACGCCGGCTGTCGACGAAGACGAGCCGCTTCTTACCCGGATGAAGCGCCGCGATCATCTTCGCTGCGTTGTCGGCGTTCGCGACCCAATCGATGCTGATCTCGGGCGTCTTTCGCGAGCCGCCCGGATCGACGACCACACCTACACGCTCCGAGCTACCGGCCACCCACCGCAGGATGTCTGCTGGATTTCCGACGGTGGCGGACAGGCCGATGCGTTGCACGTCGCGCCCGCAAAACCGCGAGAGCCGCTCGAGCACCGCGGAGAGGTGCCCGCCGCGGTCATCGCCGACGAACGCGTGAATCTCGTCGATGACGACTGCGCGCAGTCCGCGGAACAGGCGCTCCGCAGGAACCTTGCGGCTCATCAACATGACCTCGAGGCTCTCGGGCGTCGTGAGCAGGATGTCCGCGGGCTCGCTGACGAACCCGCGCTTCGCCGACGCGGTCACGTCGCCGTGCCACTTGAACGCGCGACGTCCGATCATCTTCGCGTAGGCGTCCAAGCGGTGCTCTTGGTTGTTGAGCAGCGCGCGAATTGGCGCGACGTAGATCACCGAGACCGGCTTCCAGTCTTCGGTGTCCATGCGCGAGAGCAGCGGGAAGAATGCCGACTCGGTCTTGCCGCCTGCGGTCGGGGCCAGCACGACGCAGTTCTTGTCCGCGAGGACCGCGTCGATCGTCTGCTCCTGCACCGGGCGCAGGCCCGAGAAGCCGAGTGTGTTGACGATCTGATACTGCATCGCCGGAGACAGGCGCCCGAAGGCGTCCGTCACGGCGGATCGTCCGTCTTGGCGAGATCGAGCTCGATGTCGTCGACGCTCCTCGCCACGCCGGCCGCGGACGCTTCCTCGGCGGACAGCTCGCTCGCCTTGAGCACGAGGTCGTAGTCCTTCGCGGGATCGAAGTCCGCGTGCGCCTCGATGCGATCGAGCACGTCGATCAAGCGGCGCAAGAACAGCCGCGGCGCGATGCCGACCTTGTCGCCGAGCTGGCCGGTGATCGCCTTTGCGATCGTCGCGACCATCGCATCGTCGGCGCGCAGCTTGATCCGATCGGGCACCTTGCTGACGTAGAGATCGCGAACACGGCGCCCCACCGTGACAAGCCGCGCCTGATCGAAGGCAGTGAGCCAGATCTGCGGCGCGCGCGGGTTGTGAAACCGCGGATCGCCGGAGAAGTCGGTCTGCAAACGATCCGCGAGCGGCTTCGAGCGCCGGATCCCCTGCGGTCCGTCGAAGAACGCCGGTGTGCCGGTGATGACGATGTAGAGCCCGGGATAGCGGCCGCCGTGGATGTCGTCGATCAACTGCCGAAGCGCGTTGAGGCTCTTCTCGCGACTGTCCGCGCGGACCCGCTGGATCGTCTCGACCTCGTCGAGGACCAGGACCAGCCCTTTGCGGCCCGTCTGTCGCAACACCTCGAGGAGCCCGCGCAAGAAGCCCGCCGCACCGTCGGAGTCGAGATCGCCCGTGATGTCGGCTTCGCGCTTGATCGATGCCGCGACGTTGGGCTGGCCCATGAGCCAGGAGATCAGGCCCTGCTCCGTCGCATGGTCACCGCGCAGGCGCGCCGCGTAACACGCGCGAAGCACCGCCGCGTATTGCCGCTGCAAATCGGAGAGCCGGCGCTCCATCAGCTCGCCGACCGCCTTGCCGAACGCGTCCGGATCATCGGGCTTCGCGGCGCCCGTCTCGATCACTTCTTCCTCGAGCGAGAACAGCCAGCGATCGATCAGACTCCCGAACGCACCGTCACCCCACTCCTGCGTCTGCAGTCCCTCGATCGCGCGGCGATAGACCGTCTGCAGCTTGTACAACGGCGTCTCGGTCTCGGAGATCTGGACCAGCGTCGTCGCGAACCCGCGCTCGCGCGCTCGGTGCTCGAGCCACCGCGAGAAGAACGTCTTGCCGGCACCGTAGTCGCCGCGCACCGCCTTGAAGCGGCCGCGCCCCGCCGCGACGGCTTCGAGCTCTTCGTCGATGGCTTCTTCGAAGCGCTCGAGACCCGTCGCGAACAGCTCGAGCCCTCGCTTGGGAACGGCACCGACCCGCAGCGCCTCGATGATCTCCCGCCGCTTGAGCGGACTCGGCGCTGGTGGAGTGTTGACCGACATTCCCTAGAGTTTCACATCGAATTGCTGCGCGAGCTTCTCTAGATCGAGGTGGACTTGCTGCGCCTGGCGATCGAAGCGAAGTACCTGGTACCCGTCGACGTTCAAGACCTCTTGCAGCTTGGCGACCACGCCACCGACGCGGGTCGGGAACTCGCCGAGCTCGGCCGCGAACGCCGCAGCGTCCGTAATGCCCTTTCGTCCGCGCAAAAACTCCACCGCTCGCAGGGCGTGCTGCCGCACCTTCGCGTCGGGGGTCCGAACCTGAAACAGCTCGGAGCCGGCAAGCGGCGACGTTCTTTCCTTCGTCTTCGTCCGCGGGATCACCAGCGGCGGCGGCTCCGCCGCGGGCGTGAAGCCCGGCATCACGACCTGGTTCGCGGGCGTCAGCTTCTTCGGCCGGCGAGGCTTCTTCCCGGACGAATCGTCGAGGACCTCGGCGCCATCGTCCTCGCGCATCGTCAGGAACCACCAGCTCGGCGCGATCGCCGGACGCACGACCTGCCCATCGTCGTTCGCGCCGCTGTCCGCACATCCGATCAACATGCACGGCGCGACGACCTCCGCGAGGCTCGCGCCGCCGTGCTCCCCGGACCCGGTCCCGCCGCCGTAGCGGTGCGTCTCGTCGGCGATCATGACGATGCCGTCGGCGCCCTTCGGTGCCCAGACACCGTCGGACTTCGCCAGCGCGACCTCGTAGTCAGCGACCGGGTCGGTCGACTTCTGCCACACGCGCCAGCGCGCGCCGCTGGTCATCGACGTCCCCGTATTGACCATCAGGTCGGCGGGCACGTGCCCGTGGTCGCTGCAGAGCAGCACCGCTCGACGCGCCTCGTGGGCCTTGTCGAGGAGCTCGCGGAGCGCCTTCACGTTCTCGAGCTTCCACTCGACCTCGTGCGTGCGGTCTGCCTTCAACGACATGTCGATCGCGTTGATCACGACCGCGACGATCCGCTGGCTCGGATCGAGCACGAGCTCGAGCGCATCCGGCGATGCGGACCCATCCTTCGATTGCCCTTCGCCGCGGAGGCGCAGTTGCGGGACCGCGTTGGCCGAGACGTGCTTCTTCACGTCACGGTTCTCGCGCCACTTCACCGTGTCGTTACTCGCATCCGTGGCGGCCCCCGCCGGAATCGCCTTGCCGCCGAAGAACGCGCTGCGACTCACCTCGGTGATCGTCGGAAAGTTCGTCAGCACCGCCGGATAGGCACTCTCGCCGACGCGATGCTTCGCCATCCCGTGCCACGCGAGCGGTCCCCACACCGACGCCCGCTCGCCCATCGACTCGAGCAGCTCCACGGCCTGCGACCACGCCATGCCATCCATTAAGATGACGAGCAGGCGGCGCTCGGTATTCTCGTCGAGGAAGTCGGTCGCGATCCGCTTCACCGCTTGATCGATCGGCACGACCTGCGTCGCGCGCCGCCCAGCGCGGTGCCACGCGGGCAGCGCTCGCGCGAAGCGGAGGTCGAGCTCGCGCCGAACCGCGTCGACACTGCCAACGATCGCCTGAACGCCACGCCCGAACAGCCCAGCGTCGCTTCCCCGCGCGAATCGGCGCGCGCGATCGAGGTGGCCGCCTTCACTCGCGTACCAACCCGCGAGCGTCTCGACGTCGCCATACTCCGCGTTCGTGGACACCAGCTCTCGATCGGGGCGCATGACCAACCACGACGCCAATCGGACGGCCATCTCGGCGCGACGGATCACGCTGCTCTGATCGCGATGGAGCGCCATCTCGTGGTGCCACAACCCCCGCAAGAGGCCGATCGCCACTTGCACCGTCGCAACCGACGGCGCCGCCGCGACCTCCGAGAGTGCGCGCCCGAGACTCTCAAGCCGCGCGCGCCACGCCGATGGGAGACGCGTCGAGCTGGCGACGTGCTCGACGATCGCAGGATCCGAAGCGCGCTGATCTGCAGCGAGGACGAACGGGCGCACGATCGCAGCCGTCGCGGCAGTGTCGCCGCGCGCCGCTCGGGTGAGGAAGCGAAGCGCGGCATCCGAGATCTCGCCGAGTCGCACCAACGTCACCTTGTCGACTTCGGCACCGAGGACCTGCTTCGCCGTCATCGACGTCCAGACCTCGACGCCGCGATCGGTCGAGCCCGCGAGCGCGCCGAGCACGAGGCCGAGCTCCAGCGTGGCGGCGCCCTGCCCGGCTTCCCAGCTCTTCCAGATCAAGGACGCCGCGGTGCCGAGCTTCTTGTCGAGGTGCGAGAGGAGCGCGTCGCGCAGCTTGTCGAGCTTGCGCTCGCGGATCATCGTCGCGAACTGCGGCCCGCGGGCGTCGACCGCGGCCCACCCGAGGAGCGCATCGAGGGCGAGCTCGCCGCCCGCGTCGAGCTTCCACACGCGTGCGAGATATGCGGTCCACAGCGCGTCGAGCGTCAGCCGCCCGCCGGGGACCGTGAACGATTCCGTGCAGTGGTCTGCGAGGATGTGCTCGGCGAGTGGAGAGGTTGCGACGTCCGGATCGATCTCGGAGACGTTGAAGCGCTTGTACAGGCGCTCCTCGGGCCCGACCGGATGCAACTTGCCGTGGCTCGCGAAGCGCCCTTGCAGATCGATCGGTAGGCTCGTCGCACGCCAGGGGATCAAGAATGCCGTGTATTCGTCGCCCGAGACGTCGAGCAAGCGGCGGCGCAGATCGAGCTCCGAGCGCACCGACACGACAAGCACGCGTCGTCCGTCGATGTCGAGGAAGTCGTCGACACCTTTGCCGCGTCCGTAGAACGCCAAGAGGAATGTCTTGCGGGTCGCAGCGATGAGCTGCCGCACCGGCATCTCGAGGTCGCGCGTCTCGAGCTCCGGCGCGCTCACGCCTTCTCTTTCACGCTGAGAACGAGCTCGCCGGCGAGCTCCACGTCGTCGCCTGCGCCCGCAAGCGCGCGCTCGAGCTCGGCGGTGAGCTTCGCGAGCTCCGCGCGAACCGCCGCTGCACCCTTCGCAGATACCGCGCGCCGGACCAGAGCGCGACCCTGCGTGGGTTTCGGCGCGAGCAACCGCTGCGCTTCTTCGGCGAGCTTGCGCAGCCGATCGGCGAGCGGTTCGATCGCTTCGTCCTGTCGCAGCGCGGAGGCCGCGCGATCGAGCAGCTCTTGCGCACCCTCGACGTCGAGCCGCGCACGCACACTCTCGAGTTGCCCGAGCACGAGTCGCTCGCCGAGCACCGCGAGCGAGGCCTTCGTCGTTGCAAGGCTCTTCGCCACCGCGGCCGCTGACGTCTCCGGGACGAACGCGTTCAACGCCGCGACCGGCGCGTGTGCGACCGCGGTCATCAGCCCCGCCGCCGACCGCGCCGTCTTCAAGCGATCTGCATCGTGCGCGACGCCGAGCGAATTGGCCCACCGCTCGAGCTCCGCGGGCAGTTGCTCGACCGATCGTGCGAGGTCGCCGATCTTCACGCCGACCTGCGCCTCGAAGCGCTTGAGGTTGTCCGCGTGCAGCGCCTTGCCGGCGAGCGTGATGCCGAAGACGCGCCCAGCCATGTCGAGCGCTTTGCCCCACACAGCCGCCGACGGCAGCTCGGGCTTCTCGAGCACCACGTCGTCGGGTATCGCCCTCCCCGGCTCGACGAGATACGGCTTGCCCCACGCCGCGAACGAGCGCGCCGTCGCGCGGGCGTAGCAGCGGATCAGCAGATCCTTCGCTTCGGTCTGAAGACCCAGCTTGCCGGTCTCGTCGATCCACTCGCGCAACTGTCCGACGGTGGGCTGATCGACGGCCTTCTGCGCACGACGCTTCTCGAGGTCCTGCAGCAGCCGATCTTCGACGAGGTGGATTGTTCCCTCGGTCACGCGCACGAGACCGAGCTCGCCGAGCGTGTCGCGGGTCTCCTCGAGCAGCGCGCGATCGGAGGCGATCCGCTTGTCGTCTGCGTCGACGAGCTGACCGAATACGTCGACGAGGTGCTCGACGCGCTTCTTCGTCAGCTTGTCGCCGAGCTTCGGGTGCCGCGGCCAGCGCGTGGTGAGGAGATCGTGGACGTAGACGCCAACGGCTTCCGAGAAGCTCGGCGGCACGCGCGCGGCGAGCTTCGCGCCGGGCTTCAGCAGCATCACGTGCGCATCGATACTGCGCGCGGTGTCGAGGTTGCCTTCCTTCGGCGTCGCGAGGCCGTACGCCTCCTGCAACACCGTCATCAACCGCGCCTGCTTACTCGAGCGCAGGTTCTCGAGATCCGTCATCGCGCGCGTCTGATTCTCGACGCTGTAATCGGCGACGTAGCCGCGCATGGTCTCGCGCGTCTCGCAGATGTGCTCGAGGATCACGAGCTCGCCGAGGAGCTTCTCCATCGCGGCCGACAGAAAGCTCGGGAGCCACACGAGCGTCCAGCTGCCGCCGCCACTCTCCTTGAAGCGATCGAGCGCGGCGACATCGTCATTGGGCGAGTACTGCGCCTCGTCGAACGGATAGTCGACGACGAGCCGCCAGTCCTCGTCATCGCCACATCGCAAGTTGTCCGCGCTCATCGTGCGGACGTTGCCGAACACGACCCGGCCGACGCGCGTGGTGCCGCGCCATTCAACCGGATGCGGCTTGTCCTTGTCGAGGAGCTTCTCGAGGCCGAGCGCCTCGTACACGAAGTCGCGCAGCACGCGCTGGCGCGCCCCCGCCGAGTCCGCGCTGCGCGCGCGCTCGAGGATCGGTGCGAGATCCACGCCCTCGAGCCGGAGTCGCACGCTCGGATCGTTCTCGGGTCCGACCTGGAGCTGGCCGATCTCCGCCGCCCACGTCCGCAGCTTCTGCGCGAGGAGCGTGCCCTCGGTGCCAGGCAGTGGAACCTTGAGCGAGCCGTGGTTGAGCTGGACGAGCCGGGTCGCGGTCAGATCCTTGACGACATCGACCTCGGGCACGAGCGCCGCGATGATCAGCGTCTTCGCCATCCGGTTGTCCGCACGACACGCGCGTTCCGGACAGTTCGAACAGCCGATCCGGATCGGATGCTCGGGCCGCAGGCGCTGACAACGCTCCAACGTCGTCGTCCCGTTCGTCCGCTGGATGAGCGGCAAGAGCTGGATCTTGTAGATCTGCTTCGCCGCCTCGAACCGGCTCTTCATGATCCCATCGGCCGAGTCCTGCCCCGACGCGAGCACGTCGAACAGATCGCCCACGCGCATCACCTCGCCGACGACGAGATCGTTCGTGTGCTCGACGAGCAGCTCCATGAGCAGCTTGATCGCCGTGCGCTGCCGTTGCAGCGAGTTCGAGAGCGCGACGAGACAATCGACCAGCGCCGGCGAGAATGGATACAGCTTCTCGAACGCGGCCTGATCCTCGCGCGCGAGTAGTGTGTTCCACGCGCTCCCCGCCGTCCGCCGCATCGTCTCGAACGCACTTTTGAGCGTCGCCTTCGCCGCGTCGCTCTTCGGCTTCAAGATCCGCCGCTCGACGATCGCCGGCAGGTTGTTGTCCTCGAGCTTCACCTCGCCGTAGCGACCTTCCCAATGCTTGAGTGAATCGAACAGGCGCTGGTTTTCGATGCCCGCGTAGTCCTCACCCACCATCTGCGCGAGGTTTCGCTGCCGCGCGATGAACGACACCAGCGGAACCTCGCGGTGCATGTTCGACGCCTCGACGAGCTTGATCATCTTCTCGACTTCGCGGTGCAGCCAAGCTGGATCCGATGCGCGCCCGGAGAGCCACAGGATCAGCTCGTCGAGGAACAGGATGATCCCGTCGTAGCCAAGCTTCTTGGCATGCCGCGCCATCGTCGCGAGCCCCTCGTCCAGGTCGACGAACTGCCGCGACGCCTGCTCCCAGCCCTTGAAGTGACTCTTCACGAGCGCCGTGAACAGGGCCGCGCGGACCTCCGGATCCGTCGAGCGCATCGCGGCGTCGAACCGCTCAGCGCCCCAGCGATCGCCGACGTCGCCCCAGCCTGCGTCGGCCGCTTTGCCTTGATTCAACGGCGCGAAGAACGTCTCGTCGCCGAGCGACCGCCGCATCGTCGCCGCGTTCTCGAACAGCTGCTCGTCCGCGAACAACCCCGGCATCACCGCGTCGGGATGGTGCTTCTTGCAGTGCGCGAGGTAGCCGCTGAAGATCGCGCCCTCGAGCGAGCTCTGCCCGATCATGTGGAACTGCAGCTCGAGCAGATTCTTCGTGCCGACAAACGCGTGCTTCGCGCGCAGCGCATGAAGCTCGGGCAACCGCCACGCCTCCTCGTTGCCCGCGACCAGCAAAGACAGCATCGCCATGAAATGCGACTTGCCAGACCCGAAGCTGCCGTGCAGATACGCGGCCTGACTGCGCCCGTCGCGCAATGCGCTGCCGATCAGCCCGAGCGCCTGATCGAATGCCTGCGCGAGTCCCGGCGTGACGACGTACGTCCGCGCGGTCTCGGCCGGGTTCGCGATGCCCTCGGTGAGCTTGTGGACGAAGTCGCCCTTGCGGATCTGCTCGGGGATGTCGAACAGCTCGCGGATCGTGGTCGGCTCGGCCATCTACGGTTCTCCCTCAACGGCGGGCACGTCACCATCATCCGAGATCGGCAACTCGGTGTTCGTCGCGCGGTACGCCTGTTCGTACCGGTGAGTCGTGTCCGACGCCTGATCCGACCCTGCTGTGAGGCACTCACTAAGAACTGGATCAGGGAACTCCCCCCGATCCGACCTCAACCCCCCCCGATCCGAACCCAACTGCCCCCGATCCGAGCCCAACCCCCCCCGATCCGAACCCAGCCGATCCGCCACGGAGCGTTGGCGGTTCCAGAGGGCGCGACCGCGGGTGGTCTTCATTTCGAGCAGCCGCTCCTCCTTTTCAACGATTCGCATCCGCGGGATCCGGTCGAGCATCCTAACTAGGTCACCCATCGCGCCTACTCTGCATCCCTTGGAGTTGGGGGGGCATCCACGGTCGCCTTCTTCTTGGGCGCGCGCGGCTTCTTCGGCTTCGCCTCAGCGTTTGGCTCTCCGTTGCCCGTCGCCGGCTTCGCGGCCTTCGCCTTCGCGCGCGTCTTCTTCTCGGGACGCCATGCCCGCAGATCGTCGTGCGTCAGCTTGTGCTGGCGACACTCGCCGTCGAGGAACTGCTCGTAGTAGTCGCCCATCTTGAGCCCACCGAACTCCGCGGACGGCTCGTTGTGCCACTGCTTCACCCACGGGATTAGCTCGAGCAGACCGGCGAGCATCGGAGTCAGCCGTGGGGCGGCCCATCCCTCACCGTCTTTCCGCTTCAGGTAGAGCGACGCGAGTGCTTGTGCCCGCTGGATATGATCCCAACCAGCCCACCCGTAGACGGGCTCGCCGTCTTGATCCGACTCGCAGCCCGGATAGGAGATGAAGCGCTCCTTGGGCACATCGAGCTTGCCGCGAAGCTCGGCGATGGTGTCGCTCGCGAAGTCCTCGTCGCGATACTTTGCCGGCATCGTGGTGGGGGCTGGATATCCGTCGTCCTCCGCTCGCTGGGCGGTCCACAGCAATTCCCATTCGCTAAACCGAACGAGTCCCGACTCCCGATAACGCGCTGCTGCGACGAATGGCACCGACTGAGCTTCGATCATCTGCTTCAGATCAATGACGGATGCAGCTCGCCCGAGCAGCCACGCCAGGGCAGGCAGAACAGCGTCCGTTTCGTCGGCAACTTGCTTCCAGGTCCAGCATTCCGAGTTGTCGCGCGCGCGCGCTTCGAGCCGATCGTGAAGCGCGTGTACAAGCGCGTGCCGAACTTTGTCCTCGAAACGAATGACACGTCCTGCGAGATCCTTAGGAGTGATCGCCCATCGTCGCTTGTAGTGCGCGACCTCGATCGTGGCTAGCTCACCATTCTCTCGAATGCGCTCCGTCCTATGTTTCACGATCGCGGGGAGGTGGGGGTCTTTGATCCTGCTGGAATCGATTGCGAGTGCGTGTCCATCGATGCCTACCACCTCGCCGCTCGTACCCAACACGATTTCGAAAGGACGCGTTCCTAATGGAGTTCTCGCTGATGTGAATACGTCCAGATGTTGACCCGCACTCGCTTCGATGCCGAATAGGTCATACACGCTCCAGTCGATCTCCTCTTGGATGGTGATCATGGTTTCGAGAACTCGCACATCCTCGGCCTGTACCGTGTCGATGGACTCGCCTTCGAGTAGCGCTCGGGTCGCCCTCTCGACGAGCGCGTCACGTTCCGCGCCAAGCTCGAGCAAACGACGCGCGAAGGCAACGAACAGCCCGCGAACCCCGTCGAGGCGTGGCACCGGTAATGATTCGAGTCCTGTCCCAGTGAACTCGTAGGCAACTTTCGCCTTCTCGGATTGCCACTTTCCTTGGTCAGTTCCGCTCCCTTTGTCATGGAAGATCTGCTTCATCCAAAAGCACGCGGTCGAACTATTGAGGTAAGCAAGCAACGCGAGGTGATCGTCCTCGGTCGCGCTCTCGGGCAACTTGATGATCGGCGCGGAGCGATTGAAGACCTTGCCTCCGCGGTCGAGCACGAAATGGTTGTGCGTCGCGACAAACGCGAACGTAATGCTCAGCGGCGCTTTGTGCTTTTCCCGGGAGAGTCGACGCACATCGAACCAAGCTTTGCGTGCCTGCTCCATCGTCGTGGAACCGGATACGACTCGGTTCTTGAGAATCGTTCGCCAAGGCCACAGCTCGCGTTGTAGCGGAGAGTTCGTGTCGAGCTCGAAGCTGTTTGTCTCGAAGGGACTGAGCAGATCCTCCGCTGGAGCGAGCGACCAGTCTCGAACTTCCTCACCTATCACGATCGGGATTCGAGGCAGATGAGCCCACTGAGCGCGATCCTGGGGGCGCATGAACAGCTCGTCCTCGCCGACGATGACCGAGAAACCGACGTCATCGATCACGCAGTCGAGGCGAGATGCGGCGCGCTCTTCGAGAAGCTCTTTGAGCTCGCTTGCACCACCACCACCGAGGCTCCACGGATGCTTCTGCAGAGCATCACGGTCGACTTGGCCGACCGTGATGTAGTCGTTGTCGAACCCGACCTTGTCGCCGTGATCGACGATGCTACGCCACACCAACCCGCGACTCGGCTCGTTCGGCGTCGACGGCTCACCACGTTTGGCCAGCACCGCGGGGACACTCTGCCCTTGGGGCTCTTCATTGGAACCGAATAGAAGAACCGTTGGCGTGCCATGCCCCGGAATGTAGGCACCAGACGTGTTGACGATTCTGGTGAGGTTTACCGTCGGCAGAAATTCTTCGATGAGCTTGCTGCCGAAGCCTCGCTTCATGAACGAGTTGGCAGTGATCTGACCTGTGTACCCACGCGCGCGAGCGAGCTGAAACACCCGCTCGCAGAATGGCGCCGACAGCGCGTAGTTCATAAAGCACGTCGCGTACATCGATGCGTACGCTGACCGGAGCGCTCGAT
>JALZOJ010000157.1 GCA_030857175.1 Myxococcota bacterium
AGCCACGCCTGCGAGATCCGCGACTCGCTGCCGCCGGAGAAGCCGCCGGCGGAGCGCACGATCGAGACGAGGTCCGTCGGCGTGATCTGCGTGCGGTAGGAGAGGCCCGAGCCGGTGTCGATCTTCAGCGCGTCCTTCGCGATGTGCGGGTGACGCGAGAGCCAGCCGTACATCGCTTCGATCGCGAGCTCCATCGACGGTTGCTCGTGCTTCGCGAGCGCGGCCGCCGTCATCACGACGCGATCGGAGAGCCAGTTGACGCTCCACTTGTTGACGCGCCGGACGATGTCGGCGAGCGGCTGCGATTCGTGACGGCCGAGCTCGATCGGGAGGCCACCGCCGAGGACGGTGTCACCGACGAAGTCGCCGAGCTCGATGACACGCATCTCGCCCTTGACCGTGACGCCGTGCGCCTGGAGCGCCGCGATCAGCGAGTACGCTGCATTCGCCGTGCGCTGCCTGGTCCAGAGCGGGTACATCGTCGCGCTGCCCTTGCCGATCGTGCCGCCGATCGTGAGCTTGATGCGCGGGTAACCGGCCTCGGTCTTGGTGATCTCGGTCTTGTACGTGAGCTTCGCGCGCTTCATCGCGCGCTTCGCGGTCTTCGCGGTGACCTCGAGCTCGACGAGCTTGTAGTCGACCGGCGCGATCGCCGTCGGCGGCTGCCCGGGCTCGCCGGCCGTGATCTCGATCGGGATCAGCGAGCGATAGATGCCGTCACGCGTCGGGTCCGCGCCGACCGCGATGCTGCCGTTGATCGTCGTGATGCCGCTGCGGGCCATCGACGCGGCGATCTCGTGCAGGTCCGACGAGGACAGCGTCGGGTCGTAGCTACCGAGCAAGTAGATATCGCCGCGGACGATGCCGCCGGCGGGCGCGGCGCCGAGCACGCGCGTCGGATAGCGGAAGTCGGGGCCGAGCAATTCGAGCGCGGTCGCCGTCGAGATGAGCTTCACGTTCGAGGCCGGATTCATCAAGTCGCTCGCGTTGACGGCGAACAGCGGCTCGCCGGTCCTCGCATCGGCGACGAACAGGCCGGTCACACCGCGGCGCAGGATCGGCCCACGCAGGAGCTTCTGGATCGATGCGGCGGCTTCTTCCTCGGCGGTCAGCGGCTCGGGTCGGCGCGGCACCGCCTCGCGCGTCGGCCGCATGTCGCCCGCGCGCTGGAACGTGACGCGCGCGTGTGCGCCGATCTTGAGCGGGTTGACCGGCGTGCGCTTCGCACCCGTCGCGCTGCGCTTGCGCGGCTGCGGCTTCGCATACGCCGGCAGCACGAGTGCGACGAGCAAGGCTGCTGCAACGAGCGTCTTCATCGTTGGCCTCGCAGCAGGATGTAGGTCGCGCCTTCGCCGCCGTCTTGCGGTGCGGCGCTCGCGAACGCGTGCACGTAGCCGGAGCACGCGGCGAGGAGCTCGGAGAGCACGGCTTCGCGCAGCGGCGCACCGTGCTCGCTATGTGTGCCCTTGCCGTGGATCACGAGGACGCAGCGGCGCATGCGCGTCGCCGTCGCGAGGAATGTGCGCAGTCGCTCGAGGCCGCGCTCGATGGTGTCACCGTGAAGATCGAGCGTCTCTTCGACGTGGACCTTGCCCGCGCGCAGATCGTGGAGCTGTGCGCGATTGACGCCCGGTGCGCGCGCCGCGTAACGCTGACCGTCACCTTCGACGGTGAGCGAGATGGAAGCGGGCAATTCGGCGACGCGCACGATCGAAGGCGGCGGCGGCGGAACCGGAATGCGATCGCGCGCGGCCAGCGGCTGCGTCCCCTCGATTGCCGCCAGGAACAGCGCTTGGTCCTCTGAGGAGACCAAGGGTCGCTTATTCCGCACTCCTCATTCTGTACTCGTACGTGGTCCTCGCATCCAGAATTCTGATCACGTCGTGGTGTAGGTGATCCGCCTCGCGTTGTATTTCGCAACGGGCGCGCAGCTTTAGGCCTGCGTGGCTTGCGAAGGCCCGACTCAATGATCGATCGTCGTGGCAGATGTCGTCATGTCCGCGCGTCGCGTACTTTTGTATGGAGTACGGGCTCGACACGAGCTTCCCGATCTATGCCGGTGGTCTCGGGATTCTGGCCGGCGACCACATGAAATCCGTTGGGGATCTGAGGGTTCCAGTCACGGGCATCGGCCTGTTCTGGGACGAGGGGTACACCCGGCAGGTGCTCGGCGCCGGTCAGGTCATCGAGGATCAGTATCCAAAGACGGCGCGCGACGCGGTGCGCCGCGTCGATGCCCGTGTCGAAGTCACAGTCCGCGGTAAGAAGGTTCCGCTCCGAGCCTGGAAGGTCGAACGGTTCCTGACCTCGTCGCTCTACTTGCTCGAGCCCGAGCGCGACGAGGACCGCTGGATCACGCAGCGGCTCTACGGCGGCGGCGCCGAGGATCGCATCGCGCAGGAGATCCTGCTCGGCGTCGGCGGCGTGCGGCTGCTCGAGAAGCTCGGCGTGCCGATCGACGTCTATCACTTCAACGAAGGTCACGCGGTGTTCGCGGGCCTCGAGCTGTTGCGCATGACGAAGTACGGCGGCGCGACACTCGTCGATCGCGTCGCGCAGCTGCGCCCGCACGTCGTATTCACCACACACACGCCGGTGCCCGCCGGCAACGAGGTGCACGACCTCCCGCTGCTGAAGAAGATGGATGCGGACCTCGGCTTCTCCGATGCCGACCTCGCGATCATCGGCGGCGATCCATTCTCGATGACGGTCGCCGGGCTGCGGCTCGCGCGGGTCGCGAACGGCGTCGCCGAGCTGCATGGCGAGACCGCGCGCGCGATGTGGAAGGACGTCCAGGGCGCCGCGCCGATCATCGCGATCACGAACGGCGTGCACGCACCGACGTGGCAGGACGCCCGCGTGCGCGCCGCGCTCGTGCCCGACAAGCCGCGCGAGCGGCAGGACGCCGAGCTGTGGGACTCGCACCAGGCGATGAAGTCGGAGCTGATCGACGAGGTCGCGCGCCGCACGAACGTGACGCTCGCCGCGGACAAGCTGCTCGTCGGGTTCGCGCGCCGCGCGGCGACGTACAAGCGCGCCGATCTGATCTTCGGCGACGAGAAGGTCCTCGACTCGCTG
>JALZOJ010000158.1 GCA_030857175.1 Myxococcota bacterium
GTGATGCCCGCGAGCACGAACGTCACGTCCGCGGCGATCGCGAAGATCTTGCCCTTCGTGTAGCGCGGGTCGTTGGTATCGGGTGGTGGCTCGCCGGCGTCGATGTCCTTGCGCAGGCCGTCCTCGTAGCTGTTCGCCTTGAGACCGAGCACGATGCCGCCGGCCGTGAAGCCGCCCGCGAGCACGTACGCGACGATCGCGTCGGTGCGGCTCGGCGTCGGCGCGAGCGACACCTTGATCGATGTCTCGGTCTTCGGCTGCACGTTGATGCGGCGCGAGTACGACTTCATGCCGGGGCGCGTGACCGTGATCGTGTGCTCGCCTTGCGGCACCGACTTGAGGCACGGACCGCGCTCGCACGCGACGACTCCGTCGATCTTGATCGTCGAGTCCTCGATGCCGAGGCCGATCACGTTGATGCGGCCGACCGGCGCGCCCTTGAGCGGCGCCTTCACCTCGTGCGTGCCGCCGGGCACGACCTCGAGCTCGATCTTGTACTCGTCGTAGCCCTCGGCCGTGACCCACACGGTGTGCTTGCCGGGCTTGATGTTCTGCGAGTGCGGCGTCTTCGCGACCGCACCGACGGACTTGTCGTCGATGTAGACATCCGCGCCCGGCACGTTCGACGTGATCTCGACCCAGCCGAGGAAGTCTTCCTTGCCGAGCACGGCGCGCAGCACGAACAGCTTGCTCGGATCCGCGGAGACGCTCGACTCCGAGACCATGAAGCCGCGCTTCTCGATGATGACCTTGTGCTCGCCGTCGAGGGAGCCCGACCACGGCGTCTGACCGAACGGCCCCTTCTTCTTGTCGTCGAGATAGATCGTCGCGTTCTGCGGCTCGCTCTCGATCACGACCAGGCCACGGACCTTCACGTCGCCGAGGTTCTGCACTTCCGGCGATGGCGCGACGACGGGCGGCGGCGGCGGCGCGCTGCCGCTACCCGTGCCCGGTGGAGGCGCGGGCGTCGCGGCGGCCTTGATGCGCGCGATCTCGGCCTCGAGCACGCCGATCGCCTTCTCGACCTTGGCCTTGTCGCCGGCCTGCGGATCAGCCGCGAGGTACTTGCGGTAGTAGTCGACCGCCTTCGTGTACGAGTCCGGATCCGACGCCTTCTTGCCCTTCATGTGATGAGCGGCGCCGATGTTGTAGAGGAACTGCGGGAACTGGCGCGCAGTGAAGGCGTCTTCGAACCCCTTCGCTGCTTCGTCGTACTTCCCTTGCAGATAATCGAGCTGTGCTTGATCGAACGCGCTCTGCGCTTTCTTCAGCGCATCGGCTGGCTGCGCATGTGCCGAGCCGATCGCGATGATCAACCCAACCACCAACATAAGTGACTTCATTAGGCTCTCCCCCGGCGTAACCCCGGGACATTAACACGCTAGGACCCGCTCCTACCAACGACCCTCACGTTGGCGCTGGCGGGCTCGCGCGTCGTACGGCACTGATTCGCAGGTGCTTCCTCGCGCGCGTGACCGAGGACGATCCCGAACAGGATGACATCCGTGTCAGCGATCGGGAGCCGCGCGCGCAAGACCTCGGGATACGCGGCGACCGACGCCATCGGGCACGTGTCGACTCCGCGGGCGGCCGCGGCGGTCAGCACATAACCAAGCCACACACCGACGTCGACGTAGGCGTACGGGCCGAGACGCCGATCACACGCGACGACGGCGACGTGCGGCGCGTCGAACAGCGCGTAGTTCCGCAGCCAGGCGTCGTAGCGCTTCGCCTTGTCCTCGCGGCCGATGCCCATCGCCTGGTAGAGCGCGACGCCGCACCCCTGGCGGAGCTCCTTGTACGGCGACGGGTAGTCGAGCGGAAACGGGATCTCTGCCCGAGGGAGGCCTGACTTCGCGGCGGCCTGCAGCTCGTCGGCGAGCGCGGCCGTCAGCGGCGGCTCGGTGACAGCGACGCGCCACGGCTGCACGTTGCACCAGCTCGGCGCGGACTGCGCGGCGGCGAAGATCCCGTCGAGCGTGGCTCTGGGCAGCGGCTCGGGTCTGAACGCGCGGATGCTGCGGCGAGTGGTCCACATGCGCTCGAGCGCATCGGCGAGCTCGGTCACTTCGCCCTCTTCAGCTCGCGAAACCGAAAGATGCCCGTGGTGTGGCCGTCGCTGAAGTGGATGCCGACGCCGTAGTTCCCGACGAGGTGCATGTCCGCGATCGTCAGATCCTGCGCGACGGTGGTCGGGTCCAGCAGGCGCTCACCCGTCGCCTCGGACTGGCAGTTGGCGCACGTGCAGCGGATGCGAATGTCGCGGACCTTGTAGAGATCCTCGGTGCCGTCGTCCCACACGAAGCGGACCTCTGACTTACCGAGTCCGATGATCTCGAGCGGCATGGGCATGGCGGCTACATACCATCTAGACTGGTCATATGCGGCTCGCACAACTGCGTCACCAGATGCTGATCGCGATGGGCTTGCCCGCGTGTTGGACACAGACGCCGCCCTCCGCGCCGCCGAAGCGCCACGTCGAGCCCGCGGCCTACGTCGCGCCGAAACGCGCGGAGCCCGAGATCGCGATGTTCGATGTGAAGTCGTGCGAGGTCGACACGATCGTCGAGTCGCTCTGCGGTCGCGGCAGCGGCGAGTACTGCGGCGCGACCGCGGCGACGGTCGATCTCGCGAACATGGTCGAGGGTCTCTACGTCACGCCGTTCGACGACGCGCGCGCCGCCGCGAAGGGCTTCATCCTCGACGATCGCGCATCGGAAGCGTACGTCACGCGCCTGCAGAGCTTGAACGAGAAGCTCGAGGGCAAGCCGGGCTGCTGCTACTCGCGGTGCACGCCGCTCGTGCTCGGTGCCGCGAAGCCGGTGCCGTCGCCGACGCCGGCGTATCAGATGCGCAACGAGCAGTGCATCCCACGGCCACCGAAGGGCACGACGCAGCCGGATGCGAACAACGCGGCCTGTCCGCAGGCCGTACAGATTCAAGGCGAGCTGCGGCCGTATAACTCCACGCGCAACGACCAGTGCTGCTACGTCTCGCTGCAGCGCCGCGTGATCATCCAGAAGGGCCGGCCGGCGCGCGTCGACGGTGATCCGCGGTTCGCGACGCTCGGCGAAGG
>JALZOJ010000077.1 GCA_030857175.1 Myxococcota bacterium
GGCGCGGGCGCCGCGACAACGGGCGGAGCAGCTGCAGCACAAACGGCGAGTCCCGCCGAGCCGGCACCTCAGGCGAGCACGCCCGAGCCGTGGCCGACTGGTGGCGTAGGTGCAGGCACCGCGGGCAGCGCAGGTACAGCCGGCAATGCTTCGGGCACGAGCGGCAGCGCGGGCACGGCCGGCAATGTGTCGGGCACGAGCGGCGGCACCGCAGGCACCGGCGGAAATGTTTCGGGTACGACCGGCGGCAGCGCGGGTACCGGCGGAAATGTTTCGGGTACGACCGGCGGCAGCGCAGGTACCGGCGGCAGTGTTCCGTCGGCAGGCGCGGCTGGTGGTGCATCGGCGGGCGCAGCAGGTGGAGCATCGAGTAGCGCGCCGGGCGGCACGTCCGTCACGGATGGTGCGGCGGCAGGATCGGGCGGCGCTTCGGGCGCAGCAGGCGGCGCAGCAGGTAGCGGCGCAGTTGGTGGTGCAGCCGGCGGAGCCGCGGGCGCAGCAGCCGGCGGAGCAGCCGGCGGTAACATCGGTGGAGCAACGGGTGGCGCGACGACTGGCGCCGCCGGCGGAGCCGCAGGCGGAAGTATTGGCGGTGCGACTGGCGGAGCAGCCGGCGGAGCAGCGGGCGGAGCAGCCGGCGGAGCCGCGGGCGGAGCAGCCGGCGGAGCCACGGGCGGAGCAGCCGGCGGAGCTGCAGGCGGTAACGTCGGTGGAGCACCGGGTGGCGCAACGACTGGCGCCGCGGGCGGAGCTGCAGGCGGAAATATTGGCGGCGCGGTTGGCGGTGGCGGCGCAGCTGGCGGAGCTGGCGAAAATATTGGCGGCGCAGCCGGCGGAGCTGCAGGCGGAGGTATCGGCGGCGCGACTGGCGCAGCAGGCGCAGCCGGCGGAGCTGCCGGCGGAAATATCGGCGGCGCGACTGGCGCAGCAGGCGGCGGCGCAGCCGGCGGAGCTGCCGGCGGAAATATCGGCGGCGCGACTGGCGCAGCCGGCGGCGGCGCAGCCGGCGGAGCTATTGGCGGCGCGGCTGGCGGTGCAGCAGGTAGCGGCGCAGCTGGCGGAGCTGCAGGCGGAAGTATCGGCGGCGCGACGGGTGGTGGTGCAGCTGGTGGAGCTGCAGGCGGAAATATTGGCGGCGCAGCAGGTGGTGGCGGCGCACCGGGCGGCGCAGCAGGCGGCGCAGCTGGTGGTGCAGCGGGCGGAGTCCCGGGCGGCAACATCGGCGCAGCATCGGGAGCCGCGACGGGCGGCGCAGCAGGCGGCGGCGCAACTGGCGGCGGTGGCGCAGCAGGCGGCGCAGCGGGTGTCGCAAGTAGCGGCGCAGCTGGCGGCGTCGGCGGCGCGACGGGCGGCGCAGCAGGCGGAAGCATTGGCGGTGCTGGCGGCGCGACGAGCGGCGGCGGCATCGGTGGAGACATCGGCGGTGGCGCGGCGGGCGCAAGCGGCGGTGGAGCCGGTGGTGTTGGCGGCGCGGGCGGCATCGGCGGAGCAGTCGACGGCGCAGCAGGCGGAAGCATCGGTGGCGCATCCGGTGGCGCGAGCGGCGGCGGCATCGGCGGAGCAGCCGGCGGCGCAGCAGGCGGAGACATCGGCGGCGCGACGGGTGGCGTAAGCGGCGGCGCGACGAGTGGCGGTATCGGCGGAGCAGCCGGCGGCGCAGCGGGCGGAAACATCGGCAGCGCGACCGGCGGCGGTGACGTCAGCAGCGGTGGCGCGATCGGCGGCGCGGGCGGCGGCGCGGCAGGCGGCAACCTCAGCGGCGGCACCGTCGGTGGCGCGAGCGGGAATATCACCGGCGGCAGCGGCGCTGGATCGAACATCAGTGGCGGCGCAGCTTCGACGAACATCACCGGCGGCAGCGACGTCGCGAGCGGTGGTGGCGCGGCGAGCGGCGTGACCGGCGGCGCGACCGTCGGTGGGAGCGCGGGCGCAGGTACGGGCGGCGTGACGAGCAGCAGTGGCGTCGACGTGTCGTCGCGCGCAGGCGGCGATGTCTCGAGCGCACCGCGCGATGTGCAGAGTGGTATCGGCGGAGCGCGCGTCGACGAAGGTCGCGTGATGGGCGCGGCCGGAACGCAGGGCACGGGCAATGTCGCCGGCGGTGCGCAGGGCTTCACCGGCGAATCCGAGATCAGCGAGAAGGAAGGCGAGGCACGCGGCTTCCAGCGCGGTCAGAAGTTCGAAGCGCGCGCGGGCATCGAAGGCGCGCAGCAGGGCGCGGTCGATACGAGCGGATACTCCGACCCCGTCAGCGAAGCGGGACGGGTCGAGCAGCTCGAGCACAACCAGCGTGATGGGGTGGCGGGCAAGGCGCAGGCATCGACGGAGAAGGTCGACGAGGCACAGCGCGTGGCGGCGGATCCGAAGGCGGCGGCCACGGGGGAGGCGTCACTTCGCATCGACCAGAAGACGGGCGACGCACGGCGAGATGCGGGCGAAGTCGGTGATGTCGCGCGGGATCCCGAGAGTGCGGTGCAGGCGGGCGCAGATGCCAAGGTCGCGGAACAGCAGCGGGCAGCGACCGCGAAGGCGACGGGTAACGTGAGCGTGTCGAGCGACGGAAGTGCGTCGGCGTCGACATCGACCGACAAGCCCGGCGACAAGAAGTAGTCAGAAAGCGTCTTTGACGCTCGCGCTCCTGCGAGGACGTAGGAGGCGGGTTGTTGGCGAATTGGAGCGCCGTGCGTTGACCGCAGCGTCGCGTGTTTCTACGATTCATGTCCGTTCGTCGCCAGTGGGTTGTAACGAAAGGATTTTCTTCGGGTGGATGAGGAAGCATTGATGGCGTGGCAAGACGTGCTTGATGCGGTCGCTGCAGGGCGTCCGAGTGAGGCCGGCTGCCCATATTGCAATCACCGACCGCTGACGATCGAGGAGGTCGAGTTCTCGACTCGGATCTCGTGCGGCAAGTGCAAGAAGTTCATCCAGGGTCGGTTCACGCCGTAGCGGCGAATCTCCCATGTCGAACGATCGCGATTTTCTCGGTAAGGGCCTTCGCTTCCCCGTCTCCATCAACCTGAATGGCGGCGTATCGACGAGCCAGCTCGAAGAGAACGTGCGGCAGTCGATCTTCATCATCCTCGGCACGGCGCCGGGCGAGCGCATCAACCGACCTGACTTCGGTTGCCGCATTCACGACCTGATGTTCGCGCCGAACAACGACATCACCGCGGCGCGCGCCGAGGTGTACTGCGAGGAGGCGATCTACAAGTACGAGCCTCGGATCGAGAAGCTCGTCTGCCGCGCGCTGCCGCACGCCGATCAGCCGAACCGGCTGGACGTCCGCATCGAGTACGTGATCGCGGGCAAGAACGACAAACGGAACCTGGTGTTCCCGTTTTACCTACGCAACGAAGACGACGAGGCACCGCCCTCGAATGGAGCGAACGGCGCTTAGCCGTTCGGTGACAGGTAACAACACCCGATGATTCCACCGCCGAAGCTCGACGACCGCTCGTTCCACGACATCGTCGAGGAAGCCATCTCGATGATCCCGCGCTACTCGCCGGAATGGACGAATCACAATCCGTCCGATCCGGGGATCACGCTGATCGAGCTCGCTGCGTGGATGACGGACCTCCTGATCTATCGGCTCAACCAGGTTCCGGACAAGAACTACGTCGCGTTCCTCAATCTGCTCGGCATCAAGCTGCGCCCACCGCGCGCGGCGAAGGCACTCACGCGGTTCACGCTCGTCGACGCCGCGCAGAAGCAGCGCGTTCCGCGCGGCACGTCTGTGTCGACGCCAGCGGCGACCGAAGAGCACACCGTCACGTTCGAGACCGCGCGCGACTGCGTCATCAGCAAGGCGATTCCGGACCGCTGCTTCTCGTACTACGACGAGGCGTATAGCGAGAACAGCCGCTACATCGATCCGAAGCCCGGCTCGAGCGAGGGCGCGTTCGAGGTGTTCGCCGGCGCGCAGCGCATCGAGCGGTACCTGTATCTCGCGGACCCGCGGTTCCTGAACTGCGGAGAGGCCGCGCTGCTCAAGATCTACCTCGGCACCCCCGAGCGTGGCGGCCGCGATCTCGCGCGCCTGCTCGAGTGGGAGTACTGGGAGGGCACGCGCTGGAAAGAGCTCGAGGCGGCGACGATCGAGGTCGATCGCGGCGAGGTCGCGTTCCTCGGCCCGCTGCGCTTCGAGCCCACGAGCGTGAACCACATCGAAGGCCTGTGGCTGCGCGGCCGGCTCGCCGAGGTGCCCGAGTCGGCAGATGACACCGAGATCGATACGATCCGCGCGCGCGTCGAGGTGGTCGGCGAGGGCCTGCTGCCGAACGCCGCTTACGCGAACCTCGACAACAACGCGTTCCTCGCGCTCGACCTCGGCAAGAACATCTACCCGTTCGGCAAGGAGCCGAAGGTCGACAACATCCTCTACCTCTCGTGCGACGAGCTGCTGCAGACGGCCGACGCATACATCTCGATCGAGATGCTGCTCGCCGACTCGAGCGTGATTCCGCGCCCGAACCCGAGCGAACAGCTCGTGCTCGCGTTCGAGTACTGGGACGGTAAGCGCTGGCGTCACCTCGGCCGCTCCTCGCCACGCGGTGCACTGCCGGGCGCCGGCGACGAGCTCGGCTTTCACGACGACACGAAAGGGCTCTCGCAGTCGGGTGTGATCAGCTTCCGCCGGCCCAAGGACATGGCGGAGCTCGAGATCAACGGCGTCGCGAAGCGCTGGATCCGCATCCGCATCGAGAAGGGCGACTTCGGCGAGCAGGGCAGCTACACGCTCGAAGCCGAGAAGTGGATCTTCAAGGACGAGCGCCCGCTGCGGCCGCCCGCGCTGCGTTCGCTGACCTTCCGTTATCGCGAGGACTATCGCGACGTGCGCCACGCGCTCGCGTTCAACGACTTCCAGTACACGGACGTCACCGAGGTCGCGCGCACCGAGTTCACGATCTTCCAGCCGTTCCAGGCCAAGCCCGAGGAATCGCCGGCGCTGTACTTCGGCTTCCCGGTGAAGCCGCCGACCGACGCGCTCGGCCTCTACTTTCACCTCGACGAAGAGCTCGGCCTCGGCGCCGTGCCGACCGACGAGGCGGAGATCGCGACCGGCGAGCTCGAGAAGTACGAGGCGATGCGGCGGCTCTCGTGGGAGACCGGCCAGCGCATCGTCTGGGAGTACTGGGACGGCCGCGAATGGGAGCCGCTCTCGATCGACGACGAGACCCGCGGCTTCACGAGCTCGGGCTTCGCGTTCTTCGTCGCGCCCGACGACTGGGTGATGTCGAGCAAGTTCACCGAGGAGCGGTTCTGGCTCCGCGCACGCCTCGAGCAAGGTGGCTACGTCAAGCCGCCGCGCATCCGCGGGATCATCACGAACGCGATCGACGCGTACAACCAGGAGACGATCCGCGGCGAGACGCTCGGTGGCTCGGATGCCTCGCCGATGCAGACGTTCAAGTTCATGCGCTCGCCGCTCCTCGACGAAGAGCTCGTCGAGGTCAAGGACCGTCAGAAGCCGCCCCCCGAGGAGGTCGTCGACCTCGGTCCGGATCCGTGGCGCCCCGTCGAGCCCGACAATCCGCAGAACAACGAAGTCTGGGTGAAGTGGAAGCGCGTCGAGAGCTTCTTCGCATCGGGACCGCGCAGCCGCCACTACACGCTCGACTACGTCACCGGCGTGATCGGCTTCGGCGACGGTCGCCGCGGCATGGTGCCGACCGAGGGCAAGAACAACATCGTCGCCGTGCACTACCGCATCGGCGGCGGCGGGCTCGGTAACGTCAACGTGAACACGCTGACGTCGCTCGGCCGCGCGCTCGCATACGTCGACAGCGTCACGAATCCGCTGCCTGCGACGGGCGGCGCCGATCGCGAGACGATCGAGGAAGCGAAGACGCGCGCGCCGTACACGATCAAGTCGCGTGATCGCGCGGTCACCGCCGAGGACTACGAGATGCTGGCGCTGCGTGCCTCGACGACGCTCTCGCGTGCGCGCTGCGTTCCTGATCGCTCCAACCGCGGTCACGTCACGCTCGCGCTCGTCCCGAAAGGCGAGACGCGTGGCGAGGAGCTGACGCGCCGGCTCGTGCCGTCGAACGAAGTCCTGCGCTTCGTGAAGCGATACCTCGAGGAGCGTAAGCTCGTCGGCACCGTGCTGAACGTCGTGCGCCCGCGCTACAAGGACCTGTCGGTTCGCGTGGTGCTGATCCGCCGCTCCGTCGGCACCTCCGACCGTCTCCGCAAGGACATCGAGCTCAAGATGCGCCGCACGCTGCACGCGCTCGTCGGTGGCAAGGACGGCAAGGGCTGGGAGTTCGGTCGTCCCGTGCTCAAGGCCGAGCTGATCCACCTCGTCGAGGGTGTGCCCGGTGTCGAGGGCGTCGATGTACTCGAGATTCGCGACGAGTATCGAAACGTCATGGTCGAGCACCTTCGCCTCGAAGACGACGAGCTGCCGTTCCTCGTACACGTTCACGTCGCGGAGAAGGTCCGCGACGACATCAAGTAGATGGCGGCACCCGATCTACTCAACCGCCGCGTGGTGCGCGTCCCCGACGTTGTCGGGCGACCGCTCAGCAAGGCGCAGATCGTCCTCGAAGACGCCGGTCTCTCGAAGGTCGTGACGCTCTATCGCGAGAGCTACGAGGATCGCGACACCGTCCTCGAGCAACGTCCGGCGCGCGGACAGATGGTCTACGAGGGAACGGAAGTTACGATCTGGGTCGCGCGTCGCGGGCTCCTCGAGAACCTGCCGGCGATCTATCGCCGCAGCGATGCCGTCGGCCGCAACCTCGTTCGCGAGATGTGCTTCGTGTTCGAGCACATGTTCGACTCCGTCGAGCGGAACCTGACCGACGGGTGGCGGTTCTACGATCCGCACGTCGCGCCGCAAGATTTCCTCGACTGGCTCGCGCGCTGGACGGCCTTCACGCTCGATCTCGACTGGCCCGACACCGAGAAGCGCGCGCTCATCAAGCGCGCCGTCGATCTCTATCGCATCCGCGGCACGAAGCGCGGCCTGTCGCTGTTCCTCAAGCTGTTCACGGGGCACGAGCCCGACATCGACGAGAACACGTGGCCGTTCAAAGGATTCCGCGTCGAGTCCGAAGGCTCGGAGACCGGCGCGCGCGTCGGCCTCGACTCCGTCGTGATGCCGCCGGTCGACCTCGCGCACTGCTTCGTCGTCACGGTCCCGATCAAGTTCGACGAGGTCACGCCCGATACGGTGATCCGCATCCATCAGATCATCCAGATGGAGAAGCCGGCGCACACGCACTACTACCTGCGGTTCACTGAAGAGAAGAGCGACGTCGAGCTGCGCGAGTTCTTCGCGATCGGCCTGCGCTCCGGTATCGGCATCGGTGCCGAGATCGTGGATGCCGTCGAAGAAGAACCGCCAGCCCAAGCGTCAGCACCTAAGGACAAGCCATGACCGAGAGCGCGATCCAGGGATTCAAGCGCATCAACTTCTTCAAGGGGTTCCTCACCACCGAGAAGGATTGGAACGACGCGGAGCGCTATCACATCGAGAAGCGCAAGCTTCACAACAAGCTGCTGCACTCGGCGGGCATCGTCTACGGCTACGCGATGGACCTCAAAGTCACGGCGCGCGCGAGGGGCGACCTGTCCGTCGAGGTGCAGCCGGGCTACGCGATCGACGGTCAAGGCAACGACCTGATGGTCCACGACGCGATGATCCGGAACATCAACCTCGAGGAGTTCCGGCTGCCGCAGACGATCTACATCGTGCTGCGCTACTTCGAGGAGCTCACCGACTTCATCGCGTACAAGGAGAACCTCGAGTACAAGGGCCACCGCCGCGTCCTCGAGTCCTGCCGCGTCGAGATCTCGCAGACCGAGCCCGACATCTCGCGTGAAGTCGAGCTCGCGCGCATCTACCTCGAGAAGGGCGTCAATCGCATCCGCGATGCGCGCGATCCCGCCGAGCCGAAGGCGAACGAGATCGACATGCGCTACACGCCGCGCGGTGGCATGTCGGGCTCGACGCTACCGCCCGCGCTGCGCCTCCGCATGGAGATGCTGATCTGGCAGGTGCGCCGCGGCGCGCTCGAGTACACGCGACGTGGCGTGATCGCCGCGCACGATGTCGTGCAGGCGTGCAACACGGCGCTGATGATGCTTTACGCGAACCTCCTCGACATCAAGAACATCTTCGATGTCTGGCGGCTCCTTATCGACTGCCAGGGCGAGCTCGCGCTCGATGTCGACGTGCACCACCCGACGATCGCGCAGAAGAAAGAGTTCTCGGAGTACCGCCGTCAGGTCGAGATCCTTCGCGGCCTGCTCGCCGAGGGCAAGAACAACATGGACGCGTACATGAACTTGCTCGCGTACCAGGCGAAGTGCGCCGAGATCGCGCTGTCGGCCGTCGCCGGCGAGAAGGCCGCGATCGTCGCGCCCGAGGAGAAGAAGGAAGGCCCGCGCGTCATCGACATCAAGGACTGGGAAGGCGTCAAGGTCATGCCGCAGCCCAAGCCGCAGATGGAGCTCGAGGGCACGACGTGGGTGCTGATCGACGAGATCGAGATCCTCAACAAAGAGTCCGAGGACAAGCACATCTTCACGATCAAAGAGGCGAAGGACTCGTACCGGTCTCGCCAGAAGCTCAAGTATCCCGACGGCACCACCGTCGAGGACACGGGCCGCGCGCACGTCGACGGCTACTCCGAGTTCAAGCTGATGAACGTGACGGCGGGACGGCCGATCGTCGTCTTGCGCCGCATGGACTACGTCTACGGCGACTACGAGCTCGAGATGAGCGTCAACGGCAAGAAGGTCTCGGTCGTGTCGTGCGTTGGCACCGATCGCGTACACCGCTGGCGCAACTGGCCGGCGATGATCCCGTCCGAGAGCGTCACCGACGGAACGCTGATCGTCCGCCAGCAGTCGATCACCGCCGGCCGCGACATCAACATGTTCCACATCTGGGTCTACCAGCCGAAGGTCTAAGCGTTCGGCGTAGATCCGTAGCGCTGCGAAGTTTTGCTGGCGCGTTACGCAAAGAACACCAGAATAGTTCCTCGCCGTCGCCGTGTTAGAATCTGACGCTGTCGCCGGGGCGCGACCTAGGGGGATGAGCTCGTGTTCCTAAGACATCTCGATTTCATCTTCGCCCCGTTCCGCGCGATCAATAACAAGATCATCGGCATCAGGAACATCAAGGGCAACATCAAGGTCGATATCAATCGATCGAAGGCGCTCGCCAATCGCGGCAAGCGCTTCGCTGGTGAGGTCGGCGGCGTGAACCAGCAGATGCAGCAGGCCGCGGGTCAGCAGCCGCAGCAAGGTCAGCCGGGACAACCCGCGCAGCAGTATCAACAGGGACAGCCGCAGTACCAACAGGGACAGCCGCAGTACCAGCAGCAGCAGTATCAACAGGGGGCTCAGATGCAGCAGCCAGGAATGCCCGCGCCCGGAATGCCCGGCGCACCGATGGGCGCGCCCGGAATGCCAGGTGGTCAACCGCAACCCGGAATGCCGGCACCAAATCCAGGGATTCGAACGACCGGGTTCTGGTTCTGGAAGAAGAAGTTCTGCACGCAATGCGAGCAGCAACTCGACAAGAGCTGGGACGCGTGTCCGTACTGCGCGCAGATCGCACAGCAGGCCGCGATCCCCGAGGCGAAGCGCCAGGCGATGAAGACGCAGGCGTTCGTCATGGACGCGACCGGCGGGCCCGGCAGCCATCAGCTCTGCGGGTGGATCATTCCGCTGCAAGGTCCGCAGCGCGGCGAGCTGTTCACGCTCTCGCCGAAGACGACGATCGGTACCGATCCGAAGTGCAACGTCATGCTCAACGACAAGTTCATGTCGAGCAAGCACGCCGAGATCGCCGCCGAGAACGGAGTGTGGGTGCTCCGTGACTCTGGCTCTACCAACGGCACCTACGTCAACAACAGGCGCGTCGACCGGCACGAGCTCGTCGACAACGACTTCATCAAGTTCGGTAGCGCCATGCTGAAGTTCAAGAGCCTATGAGACCACCAACCTGTTGCCGCTTCGTCTGGTTGGTCGCGCTCGCCGCGATGGTGCTCGGCGTGTCGATGCAGCGCGTCGCATCAGCCGACGAATTGAAAGTTCACCTCTCGGTCAAGCAGCAAGACCCGGCGAGCAAGACCAAGAACGACGCACCGATGATCGAAGCCACGGTCATCGACGGACCGAACGTGCCGCTCGACAAGTTCACGCTGTTCGAGTCCGGCGCGCGCGTTCCTGTCGCGCTCAAGGCGATCAGCAAGCGCGAGTACACGGAGGGCACGGACACGATCGCGATCGCGCTCGTGATCAACGGCCAGGAGATCTGGATCGGCAACGACAAGGTCGAGCCGGATCCAGCCGCGCAGTATACGGGCGTGCTCGAAAACCTCGCGAGCGCGATCGATCGCTTGAAGCTCGGCGAAGCCGGCCCGATCGGGTCGAAGGGCCTCATCATCTCGTACTCGACGGGCGCGGAAATCAAAGTGCCGATGAGCCCGCTCAAGGAGCTCACCGGCGGCGCGCTCGGCAGTCAGAAGGACTATCGCGGCAAGATCGGCACGGACATGGTGCAGGGCATCACGTTCGGCATCGCGGAGCTGTCGAAGGCATCGACCGTGCGCAAGGCGCTGATCGTCGTCGGAGATGGTTGCGATACGAACAACGATGCCGCGAAGAGTCAGCTCGCCGATCTCAAGAAGCAGGCGCTGAAGCAGAACGTCGACCTGTTCGCGGTCATCTACAAGTCGCAGGTCTCGACGTGTGAGGGCAACGTCATCACGACGATGATTCCGACGGCGAAGACGGTGAACTCGATCGAAGGCATCGCCTCGGAGATGACCTCGATCATCGAGCGCATGAAGAACCGCTACTACCTGGTCTTCCCGGGCTACGACAAGAAGCTCAAGAAGGGCCTGCCGTTCGACGGCAAGGATCACGACCTCGTCATCAAGATCGACCAGAAGGAGCTCGAGCCGTTCCCGCTGAGACTCGAGCCGTTGTGGGCGATCAAGACGACGACGAGCTTCCCGTGGCTCACGATCATCATCGTCATCTTCAGCCTCCTGTTCGTGATCCTGATCGGCAAGCTCATCTTCGGTCGCAAGAAGCAGGTCGAGGAGGTCGCGCCGATGCCGGTCGTCGCCATGATGCCGATGGAAGCGCCGAAGCCGGCGGGTCCGATGAAGACCGTCATGCTCAACGCCGGTGGCGACGAGGGCGGGTTCCCGATCGTCGGGTGGCTGGTGCCGATCAACGGCCAGCACGCCTACCAGACGTTTCGCCTGCGCTCGGGCGGCACCAAGATCGGCACGGCACCGCCGGCGGACGTCGTCGTGAACGACGGCTTCATGAGCACGGAGCACGCGCAGATCAACTGCTCGCCGCAGGGCTTCACGCTGATCGATAACGGCGCGACAAACGGGTGCTACGTCAACGACCGCAAGGTCGCCAAGCATGATCTCGTCGACAACGACATCATCACGCTGGGCAAGACGAACTTCCGCTTCAAGTCGATCAACTAAAGCGCGCTGCGCTAGAGTGCCGCCATGGACACCGATGCGCTCGTCGGCCTGATCGTGGGCGGCGCCGTGGTGTTGCTCTTCATCATCTTCATGATGGCGAAGAAGGGCGGGGCGCCGAAGGTGCAGAAGGTCTGTGGCGGCTGCCGTCGCGTGATGCTGCCCGTCTGGACGAAGTGTCTGTTCTGCGGGTGGGCGCCGGCCGCGCGGCTCGAGTTCATCCTCGGTCCGATGGCGAACCAGACGCTCAACCTCGCCGACGAGGTCACCACGATCGGCTCGGTCGCGGGCAACACGGTCGTGCTCGCGGACCCGGCGGTCTCGCGCAAGCATGCGGGCATTCGCAAGCTCGACGGCAACACGTACGAGCTCGCGGACCTCGGCTCGACGAACGGCATCTATGTCAACGGCCACAAGGTGCCGAAGAAGACCCTCGAGCCCGGCGACATCATCCGCGTCGGCAACACCGAAGCGATCTTCAAGCGCGAGTAGTCAGTCGAGAAAGTCGACGTATCATCGAGGCCGTAGACCCAGTTACAGCCTCCGCAGACGGCTAGGAACAACACCCATTCACCAAGCTTACGCCCTCTGGCGTTGGGTGTGCCGCCCCGGTACGATTGCGTAACTCGATGGCACGTTTGCTATTTCGTGACAGCCAGGGCCGGGAGGGAACGGTCGAGCTGTCTCCGACCGAGACCGTCTACGTGGGCCGCGGCCTCGAGTGCGCGATTCGCACCGACGACGGCATGGTGTCGCGCCGACATTCACAAATTCGGATGGAAGGTGGGCGGTTCGTCGTCGAGGATCTCGGCAGCGCGAACGGGACGCACCTCAACAACATCCGCGTGCAGAAGCAGGCGCTCGGGCACAGCGACACGATCCAGTGTGGCTCGCTGACGATCCGATTCATCGACGAGGGCGCCGTTGGTGTCGTGCCGCAAGGGATGGGGCAGCCAATGGCCGCGCCACCCGCGAAGAAGGGCGGCACGATGGTGCTCGACCGCAACGATGCGCCGCCGCTGCCAGGTCCGCCGCCCGGCGGTTTTGGTGGAGCGCCACCCGCCGGTGGTTTCGGAGCGCCGCCCGCCGGCGGTTTTGGTGGAGCGCCGCAAGGCGGAGGTTTCGGTGGTCCGCCCGGTGGCGCGCTCGGTCACGCATCGACCGCCGTCGCGGGTGGGGGGCTCGGTCACGCATCGACGGGCGTCGCTGGATTCCCACCGCCGAATGCAGGCGGATACGGCGCACCGCCGGGGATGCCCGGCGGCGGCGCACAAGCGCCGGGCTTCGGCGGCGCGCCGGGACAGAGCGGCTTCGGTGCTGCGCCGCCCGCACCCGCAGGAAATCTTCCGTACGGCGGACCGCCGGGCATGCCCGGTGGTGGCGGCCCGGGCAAAGGCCCACCGTCGGTGCCACCCAACAGCATGTTCGGCGGCGGTAGTCGCGGTGGCTTCGGCGGCTCGGCGGCGAACGCCGGTGCCGGTGGCGCGCCGATCCCAGGCGCGCCGTATGGCGGCCCACCGCCGATGCCGGGTGGTGGTGCGACGGCGGGTGCTGCACCGGCCGCGAACCTTCCGTACGGCGGACCGCCGGGCATGCCCGGTGGTGGCGCCGCCGCGAATGCGCCGTTCGGCGGACCACCGGCGATGCCGGGCGGCAACACGCCATTCGGTGGACCGCCTGAGATTCCGGGTGGTGGCGGAGCGGGGCGCCCGCCGACCAACGACCCGAGCATGTTCAATCGCGGCGGGCCGAACATGAACGCGCAGCCCGCAGCGCCGCGCAACGCGGCGGAGGTCGCCGAGAACAAGGTCATGGTCGATCTCGGTCTCGAGTTCGATCCGACGAAGGCCGACGGCGAGATCAAGAAGCTGCGCGCGGACCTCGAGAAGGCGGCGGGCGCGCACGAGCGCGAGGTCGCCGACGGCAAGCGCGTGCGTGCGGAGTCCGCGACGCTGCGCGATCGCATCGAAGAGCTGCGCGCGCAGGTCAAGGATCGCGAGGAGCAAGTCGCCGCGCACGATCGCGTCGCCGACGAGCTGCGCGATGAATTGCAGCAGACGCGCGACGAGCTCGCACGCCAGCGCAACGAGATGGGCGAGATGGCGGAGAACATGGCGGCGCGCGAGCGCCAGGCCGCTCGTGCCGTCGAGGACACCGCGAAGATCCGCGAGGACATGGAGGATCTGAACAAGCAGCTCATGGAGCTGTCGCGGACCAAGGATGAAGGCTGGAAGAAGCTCAACGAGCAGCTCACCGAGATCGAGCACCTGCGCGAAGTGATCAACGAACAGGAGCGCATGCTCGAAGAGCGGCGCGTCGGTTTGATCTCGCAAGAAGAGGTCATCAAGGAGCTGCGCTCCGACAAAGAGAAGAACCTCAAGGTCCTCGGGAAGCTCAAGGCCGAGCGCGATGAAGCGGCGACCACCTCGTCGCGGCAAGCCGCGCAGATCGTCGCACTCGAGGAAGAGAACAAGCGCATGGGCCGCTTGCTCGTCGAGGCGCAGACCGATGGCGCGCGTGGCGGCAGCGGCAACCCCGATCACCTGATGCGCGTGTCGAACGAGCTGAAGGACATGCGCATCGAGTACAAGAAGATCGAAGCGGACCGCGATCGGCTCAACGAGCAGTACGAGCGCGCGGATCTCGATCGCGAGAAGCTCGAGGGCCGACTCGCGCAGATCGAGGTCGAGCTCCAGGAAGCGCAGCACGGGCGGTTCGCCGCCGAGAGCGCACGCAACGTCGCGCAAGACGCGCTCGCGAAGGCAGAGGTCGCGCGGCACAGGTCGGCCGAGGAAGCGCTCACGGCCTCGAAGGCGCGCGACGTCGCGTCGACGGGAAGCAACGATGCGCTGCGCGAGCTCGACCGCCTGCGCAAGCGCGTCGCCGAGCTCGACAAGCAAGCGGGCGCGTCGGCACCCGCGGTCGATCCGAAGGAGCTGCAGCACGAGCGCGAATCTGCCGAGCGCAAGCTCAAGGATGCGACGGAGAAGGCCGCAGCCGCCGAGCGCGCGATGAAGGCGCTGCAGGCCGAGATCGATGCCGCGAAGACCGACGCGCAGAAGGCGCGCGCGGAAGCAGCGCGAGCACGCGCCGCGGCGGACGCGCAGGCCGAGTCGATCGTCGAAGCCGCGGGCTCGACGGTGAACGGCGGCGCGATCGCGACGGCCGCGAAGGAAGTCTACGAGGCGATCAACGACATCTTGTCGGAGATGCGCAACAACGTGGTGCTCGTCCAGAGCGAGTTGCCAAACTTGAAGGCCGAATCCCAGACGATGCAGGCGGTCAGCGATGCCGTCGATGCACTCGTCGACAATGCCGAGACCGCGAAGGGCGCGCTGCGTGGCCTGCGCGAGCTTGCAGAGGTGAAATGACAATCGAGCACAAGCGAAGCAGCAAGAGCGAAATCGAAGACCTGATCAAGGCGCGCTACTCGCTGATCTGGATCACGTCCCCGGAAGAAACGCGCGTCGAAGAATCGCTGCGCAAGCTGTGCGTCGAGCGCGAGATGCGCCTCGAGGTGTGGTCGATCACCGAAGGCTTCAAGACGATCGCGAACGGGCAGGGCACGCGCGACGTGAAAGATCCGATGAAGGCGATCGATCACGTGCTGCGCGCGGAAGGCCGCGGCCTGTTCGTGCTGCGCGACTTCCATCCGTTCCTGAAGGAACCCGCCGTGGTGCGCCGCCTGCGCGACGCCGCGCACGATCTCAAGAAGACGAAGAAGTCGCTCATCATCCTCTCGCCGATCACGAAGATCGCGCCCGAGCTCGAGAAGAGCATCTCGGCCGTCCTCGACTGGGAGCTGCCGAACCGCATGGAGATCGAGCAGGCCGCACGCAAGGTCCTGCCCTCGCTCCCGGCCGCGACCCAGCAGGTCATCGAGAGCGATCCGCAGTTCATGGAGCGCGTCGTCGAAGGCGCGCTCGGCCTGACGCTGCACGAAGCCGAGAACGTGTTCGCGAAGAGCGCCGTGCGCACGCACACGTTCGATCTCGAGACGATCCTCGAGGAGAAGAAGCAGATCATCCGCAAGAGCGGCCTGCTCGAGTACTACGAGCATCGCGAGGAGTTCTCCGACGTCGGCGGCATGGAGATCCTCAAGGACTGGCTCGTCAAGCGCCGCAACGCGTTCAGCTCGCGCGCGCGTGACTTCGGCCTGCCGCTGCCGAAGGGCATCTTGCTCATCGGCGTTCCCGGCACCGGTAAGTCACTCACCGCGAAGGCGGTCGGTGCCCTCTGGCAGATGCCGCTCCTGCGCCTCGACGTCGGCAAGATCTTCGCCGGTCTCGTCGGTAGCTCCGAAGAGAACGTCCGCAACGTCATCAAGACGGCCGAGGCGATCGCGCCCGCGATCCTCTGGATCGACGAGCTCGAGAAAGGCTTCTCGGGCACCGGCTCGTCGGGGCAGACCGACGGCGGCACCACGTCGCGCGTGTTCAGCACGTTCCTCACGTGGCTCCAGGAAAAGTCCACGCCGGTGTTCGTGATCGCGACGGCGAACAACGTCCACCAGCTGCCACCCGAGCTCCTGCGCAAGGGCCGCTTCGACGAGATCTTCTTCTGCGATCTCCCGGATCGCGAAGACCGCCGCAGCATCATCGACATCCACCTGCGCAAGAAGAAGCGTGACCCGGGTCAGTTCGAGATGGACAAGCTCGTCGACGCCACCACCGACTACTCGGGCGCCGAGCTCGAGCAAGCGGTGATCGCGGCGCTCTACGACGCGTTCGACACCGGCGGTGATCTCACGACCGAGTCACTCCTCAAGACGTTCGGCGAGCTCGTGCCACTCGCGATCACGATGCGCGAGAACATCGACTCGATGCGCGACTGGGCGCGCACGCGTGCACGCATGGCCTCCGCGCGTGGCGCGAAGCCGGCGAAGAAAGAAGGCTGGATGGCGCGCTACGGAGCGCCGTCGTCGAACCTCGGCGACAAGGGTCCGCCCGCCGACGACGGCGAGCGCAAGATCGAGCTGTAGATCGTTTATCCACAGTTAGTTCACAGCAAGTCACAGCAATCCACAGATCCGGAGGCAGGCCGCTCGACCGCGACAACGACTGGTCGGACGTCTAGCATCGCGAGGTGCCGCCTCGCGATCACGTGCCGTGGGATCACTTCTGGGTCTACGGGGCGAAGGACGCGCGCGGCGTGCCGAAGCTGGTGCGCCGGGTCGGTCAGCTGCGTGGCAGCCGACGGGTTCGGAGCGAGGCGCTGTTCGAGCTCGAGTCCTGCCTCGAGCATCAAGGCGGGCTCTCGCCGGCGACGGTGCACGTGATCCCGCGGCTGTTCGCGATCCTGCGCGAACGGCCGGGCCAACCGTGGCAACGCGAGGCGCTACTCGCGCTGCTCGCGCTGCTCGCGGTGCCGCAGGCCGGCAATCTCGGCGGGACGTTCGTCGACCCCGCGACCGACTACGAGGGTCTCGATCCGCGCTGCTTTCACGCCTGTGCGGATCCGGCGATCGCGCGCGCGTGCTTCCTCGCCGTCGAGGAAGGTGTGCCATCGATCATGCACATGGTGAACGATCCGAGCGAGCGGGTCGCGCGCGCCGCGGCCACGCTCCTGTCACTGTTCCGCAGGCACTCAGCCGGGCCTGGCGGCGGCGCCTGATTGCACGTCGGCGATCAGGTCACGCGCTTCCTCTGCCTGATCGGGCGGGACCATGATGTAGGCCTCGACCAGGGCCGTGCCGCCCTCGACCTCGCGGTCGCGCGTCACCGATGACGTGACCCCGCGCGCGTTCAGCATCGCGTGAAGCGCTTCTGCCTGAGCTTGGGTTCCTTCGAACACGATGACGGGGTCTTCGTCGGCCATGCGGGGAAGCTAGCTCCCGAAGGTGCGGTACACTGACTGAACATGTCGCATTTCACCAAGTGCGCACTCAAGATGACCAACCTCCAGGCGATCAAGAAGGCGCTGGAGGACATGCAGCTGCAGTTCACCGAGGCCGAACAAGGGCAATCGGTCAACGTCCGCGGCTATCGCGGAGACAAGCTACAGGCCGCGATCTCCGTCGACATGGGTCGCTATGACGTCGGTGTCGTCGACAACCAGGACGGCACGTTCGACATCACGGCGGACTGGTGGGGCGTGGAGACCACGAAGGGCGTCTCGGAAGACGAGTTCAAGCACCAGCTCTCGCAGCGGTACCAGTATCACAACGTGAAACAGGCCTGCGAAGAGAAGGGGTACGCCGTCGAGGAAGAGGTCAACGAAGAGGACGGATCGATCCGCTTGGTCGTTCGCAAGTGGGGTGCAGAATGAGCGTTAAGAAGGAAATCGAGATCGTCATCAACGCCAAGGGCGAGGTGACGTTTCAGGTCAAAGGCGTCAAGGGCGGCTCGTGTTTGGACGAGACGAAGTTCTTGGAGCAGGCCCTCGGCGGGGCCGCCGCGGTCGTAGATCAGCAGAAAACCAGCGAATATTACGAGCAAGCCGAGGGCTACGGCTCTGTTTGGACCGGGGAAGGCAAAGACGAGTAACCTCGTAAAAGGATTACGTGTCTGACGAGACCCAAACGCCGGCGGATCCGGCCACCGAGACAGAGCAGCGGGCCGAAGAGCTGAGCGACGAGCTCGCGCGCAAGTACAGCCCCGAGAAGCTGCTGCGCATGATCTCGCGTCGTGCCGGCAAGGGCGAGTCGCTCGATCACAGCGTCCGCGCGAAGTACGAGAAGAAGTTCGGCGTCGACCTCGGTCACGTCCGCATCTACACCGGCGAGTTCGCCGAAGAGTTCAACCGCAAGCGCGACGCGTACGCCGTGACGATCGGCTCGACGGGCATGATCCTCATGGGTGGATCGCCCGACAAGTCGATGGGGTCGGCGTCCGGTCGGGCGCTGCTCGCCCACGAGCTCACGCACGTCGCGCAGCAGTCGAAGGGCCTCCATCGCAAGGGCACGTTCGACGGCGCGATGGAGTTCACGCACGAGGACGAAGCGGCCGCCGAAGACGTCGAGAACGAGGAATTGCAGGCGGGGCAGAGCCTCACGGCCAAGCAATTTGCCGACGTCTCGAAGGCCGGGATGCAGGCCGCCGACGACCGCCGCGATGCGATCGAGAAGATCAAAGAGCGCGTGCTGCAGATCGCCGCTGATGCCGCGCGCAGCCAGTTCTCGCGCAACGGCAGTTCGCGCCGCGCGTAGCCGTTTCGGGGTATCTTCGACGGGATGAGCGAGAGCAGCGCCGACGCCGGCGTCGTCCAATCCCGCGTCCAGCTCGAACGGCTGGTCGCCGACGACGAGCTCGCGGGTCGCACGATCGCGGGCTTCGCCGCGCCGTCGGTTGGCCTGCGCGGCATCGACCTCGACAACGTCACGCTCGATCGCCTCGACCTCCGCGGCGCCGATGGCGATGAAGCGCGGCTCGAACGCGCCGAGCTGAAGATGACCGATCTCCGGACGTCGCAGTGGAGAGGCGCGCTCTGGCATCGCGTGCGCGCGAAGGACTGCGACCTCACCGAGCTCGACCTGACGGATGCGCAGCTGCTCCGCTGCGAATTCGGTCCCGTTCGCATGGCGCGCATCCGGCTCCATCGCGCACGCATTCAAGACTGCAAGTTCGTCGACTCCGAGCTCTACAGCGCGGACTTCTCCTCGGTCGTGATCTTGAAGACGTCGTTCGAGGGTTACTCCCACGCGACCGTCTCGCTCTCGCGCACCGACTGGACCGGTGCCGCGCTGTTCGACGTCAACTTCAACCGCGCGAACATGTATGGCGCCGTGCTGCGCAATGCCGCGTTCGTGCGCTGCGACCTGCGCGGCGTAAATCTGTGTTCCGCCGACCTTACCGGTGTGCGGCTCGTCGGTTGCGAGACCACGGGCATGGACCTCGACGGAGCGACTTTTTAGTTTTCGGCTAAAGGAACCATCATGCCGTCCCGACCCGACATCCGCGAGATCTCCACGAACGTGCGCGATGCGTTCGCCGACGCCGACAAAGAGACGCTCCTCGATGTCCTCACGTTCGTGCTGAAGGAGTACGTCGTCGAAGGCCCGCCGCCGATGCTCATCCATCAGGCCGAGACGCTCTCGGATCTCAAGGGCACGTCGTTCGCGCAGCTGATCGCCGCGCTCCAGACGCGCTTCGATCACCCCGAGCTCGCGATGTTCGTCGTCGACGGCGAGACCGTCGGCGTTCGCATCGGCGGCGTCGTGCAGCCACTCCTGCCGAGCCGCACGCCGCCCGCAAGCGCGCAGCCTGCTGTCGATCAACTGCGCGCGGCAGGCGTGCGTGTCGTCGAGACCACGCTCGCGCAACGTCCGCCGGCGCCGCAGCAACCTCCCGCGCAGCCGCCGCCGCCCGCGCAGCCGCCGCAGCGCCAGGAAGGGCAGGCGCCGCCACCCGTACGTGGGCTCTCGATGCGCGGTGCACCGACGAGCGGCGCGAGCGGTGGAGCACCGGCACAACCGGCCGCACAGACGCCCGCCGCACCGCCCGCGCAAGCGCAGCCCGAGCAGGCCGCACCGAAGGAAAAGCCGGAAGGCAGCGGCGACGATGCGTCGACGCGCTTCGGCCTCCTGGAGCTCGACTGATGTCGTCGGTCGCGCGTCGCTACTACGACCGCGGACGTCAAGCGCTCGACACGGGCGACCTCGAGACCGCGCAGGAGTCGCTGCGCGCAGCGCTCGATCTCGCGCCGAACTTCGGCAACGCACGCGTCGCGTATGCGGTCGCCGTCGCGAAGGCGGGTGATGGCCCGCGTGCCGCGCAGATCATCCGGCACGGCCTCGGCCGCGCATCGTCGCGCATCTCCGCCGCTGCGATGCACGCGACGCTCGGCGACGTGCTCACGCTCTCGGGCGATTTCTTCGGCGCCGAAGAAGCGTTCCAGAATGCGGCGCAGACGCCGGGCTTCGAGGCGCGTGTCGCATCGGGCCTCGCTCGCGTGTATGCGCGCCTCGGCCGCTACAAGGACATGGCGACTCAGCTGAAGCGCGCGGCCGCGGTCAAGTAGCGCTAGTAGCGCTGCACTTGCTGCGGGTACTGGTGCGCGGGCACCCAGAGCGGATCGATGAACGTCTGCGCGAGCACGACGGTGATGTTGTCCGTACCGCCGTTGTTGTTCGCCGCGCGGATCAAGTTCTCGGCGACGACCTCGAGTGAATCGCCGGACGTCATGATCTCGCGGATCATCCAATCGTCGACGAGATCGTTGAGACCGTCGCAGCAGAGCAAATAGACGTCGTTATGCTCGGGCGTCATCGCGTTGTGCTCGATCTCGACAGATGCATCGAGGCCGATCGCGCGGATGATGACGTTGGACGTCGCGGGGCCGAGCGTGCCGATCAGATCGGGACGGTCTTGATAGAGATTGCGCAGCGAGTGATCGCGCGTGAGTTGCTGCAGCTGACCGTGGCGGAGCAGGTAGGCGCGCGAGTCGCCGCAGTGGCAGATGTGCACGAGGTTCTCTTCGAACCGCACGCCGACCGCCGTGGTGCCCATGCCGTGACACGCCGGATCCATCTGCGCGCGCTGGTACACGGCGGCGTTCGCCGCGCGCATCGCGGCGACGAGCGGGTCCTGGCCCGGGGCGGGAGGCGGATCGCCGGTCTTGAGCGAGTGGACGACCGTGCGGATCGCGATGTCGGAGGCGACCTGGCCGCTCGCGTGACCGCCCATGCCGTCGCACACGATGTACACGCCGAGGAAGTCGTCGTAGTACATCGCGTCTTCGTTCTGCGTGCGCTGCGCGCCGACGTCGGTCCGGCCGACTGCGCGCAACAGGAACCGCTCGACGGGGACCGTACGTGGCTCCGTCACCGCAGCCCCCTCGAAAGGCGTACGAACATCGTCTGATCTACGGCCCGGTGTGGCATTCCCTTCCCCGACTCGATGGTCATCCGGTTACCCGCCGGTTGGGAAGGGCGGCGAGCCGCTCTACGCTCCACGGTGCGAGTCGCAGCGTGCGCAACTCGCGCAAGATCTCGCGGCCTTCGAAGAAAATGCTCGTCGTCTGGACCGTGGTGACCTTGTAGGCGGTGCGCATGACCTCCTTCACGATCCCGACGGCGTCGATGTGGTTCTCGGCCGCGAAGTCGACGACCTCGAACGTCTTGTCGAAATCGAGCACGGGGCGGTGAAGGTCGCGCAGCAGCGCCTGGGGCGTGCAGTCGTGGAGGTCGTCGCGCAGCGCCTCGGAGATCTCGACCTCGCGTGGGTCGGCGATCGACGAGCCACGATCGATCATCGAATGATCGAGCATCGTGACGTCGGGATTGACCTTGAGCTGGATCGTCTCGCGTTCCTTGAGGAGCCACTCGGGCGGCTCGATGCGCTTGCGATGCGCCTCGACCATCGCGGGGTCGACCGCGTCGATGGCCTTTTGCCGGCGCTCGCGCACGGCGATGACGTCCGGATCCTCCTCGGGCGCGGCCGCTTTCTCCTCGGCCACCTGCGTGAATGACGGCAGGCCAAACCATCGCTCGAGCTCGGCGCGGGTGGCCGCGTCGATCAGCTCCTTGACGGTCTTCTCGTCGGTTTCGTCGTCAGTCGCCATGTCTCAAAGCTGCAGCACGATCACGTAAGCGAGCACGCCGACGGCGAGCCCGATGAACAACGACACGATCCAAAACGCTGTCGATGCACCTTGCTGCATCATGCCCGTGCCGACCGGCTGCACGGCTTGTCCAGTGCGCGCGACCGAGACGACGCCTTCGCTCGGCTGCAGCATCACGGTCTTGTTCGGCGCGCCGCCGCCCTGCATGCCGGGCATTCCCATCGGCTGACCCATGCCGGGTTGCTGGCCGTAGCCGCCCTGCTGCATGCCCGGCATTCCGCCCTGCATGCCCGGTTGCTGCATCCCCGGCATTCCGCCTTGCCCCGGCTGCATCATCTGGCCACCAACGATCGGCGGCGCCATGCCCGCGACGATCGTCTTCTGCATCGGGTTCGCTTGCTGGTAGCCGCCCGAGCCTTGCGGTGCGAGGCCACTCTGCTGCATGCCGGGCTGCATGCCCTGTGGCATGCCTCCTTGTTGCGGCATGCCGCCCTGCGCGAACGGGCTCGGCTGCGCGACCATCGTCTTTTGCGCGTGCGACGCCTGCTGGTAGTTGCCCTGCGGCATCCCGCCTTGCTGTTGCGGCGGCCCGCCCATCGGCATGCCGCCTTGCTGCGGCCCACCCATCGGCATCATCTGCTGTTGCTGCGGCATGCCCGGCATGCCGGCGATCATCGTCCTCGGCATTCCTCCCGCGCCGATCGACATCCCGCCCTGCGAGACCTCGGCGAACACCTGCTGGCAGTGCGCCATCATCTCGCCCGACGACTGATAGCGCCGGCCTGCATCCTTCTCGAGCGCGCGCCGCACGATCTGCTGCACCGAATACGGCACGGTGTCGGGCATCGGCGGCACGCCCGCGTGCAGGTGCATCTGGATCACCGTCATCGGGTTGTCGTCGTGGAACGGGACGTTGCCGTTCAGCATCTCGAACGCGAGGATGCCGAGCGCGTACAAGTCCGAGCGCGCGTCGAGCGGAAGGCCGCGGCCTTGCTCCGGCGACATGTACTGCGGCGTTCCGAACACGACGCCCGCTTGCGTCTTCATGCGATCGCCCTCGAGCAGCTTCGCGACGCTGAAGTCGAGCAGCTTCACGAAGTCGGGCGAGCCCGCCATGTTCAGGAGGAACACGTTGTCGGGCTTGATGTCGCGGTGAATGATGCCGATCGAGTGCGCTTCCGCGAGCGACGCGCAGCACTGGATCAGGATCTTCACCACGCGCTGCGGAGCGAGTGGACCCTTCTGGAGTGCCTCGCGGAGCGATTGCCCGTCGAGGAACTCCATCGTCATGAACAGGCGACCGTCGCTCGTCTGACCGAAGTCGAACATGCGGATCGTGTTCGGGTGCTGCAGGCGCGAGCACGCCTTGGCCTCGTTGTAGAAGCGCTGGACCCACGTCGGATCCTGCGCCATCTGCGAGTTCAGCATCTTCAGAGCGATGATGCGGTCGATCGAAATCTGCCGCGCGCGATACACGACTCCCATCCCGCCCTCACCAACACGCTGTTGGATCTCGTAGCGGCCGTCGATGACCTTGCCGACGAAGGGGTCTTGTTGATTCACGGAGGGGACAGCTTCACGTAGGGGTTCGCGCCGACCTGATCGGTGGTGAGCTTGGTCCGGGCGGTCGTGCGGGTCTCGCCGACGCTGGTGATGGTCACTTCGCCGCCGACCATCGGCGAGTCGGAGTCGCCGCGCAGCACGGAGCCTTTCCAGTCGACCTTCACGCCCTGCTTCTTGCCGGCGCTGATCACGATCACCGTATCGGATCCCTGCACGCTGTTGCCGATCACGCGCGCCTTGACCGGATCGGCCTTCGCGTTATCGCAGTTCGGGTTGTCCGGATCGGGGTTCGCGATGTCGGCACACTTCGGGAACACCGACGCCTTGCACTTGCGAATGCGGCGGTCGGGCGGCTTCGGGCACTCCATCGTCGCCCAGCACGCGGGGTTCTCCTTGTCGGGCGGGTCGGGGCACTTGCCCTTGCACGCGGGCCAGCCCGGCGGTGCGCCGAACGCGGGGCACACGCTCTTGCAGGCGGGGATGTTCTTGTCGAACTTCTCCTCGTCGCAACCGATCTCGACGTCGGGCACGGCGGCGAGCTTCGGCGGCTCGGGAATCTCGAGCTTCAGCGGATCGAACGCGGGGCCGATGATCTCCGGCTTGAACTCGACGACGAGCTTGTACTTGCCGGCGTCGCCGCGGTTGGGCGCGTAGACGCGGATGAAGTACTTGCCCTCGCCCGCGGACATGCCCTTGCCCTTCACCTCGAGCTGCGCGGTGCGGTTGCGTCCGGACTTCTTCTTCCTGCCGGTCTTCTTCGATTGCGTGAGCGGCGTGTTCCACTCGTCGAACACGTCGAACGCGAGCTGCAGGCCAGGACGCGGTGGCGTCCACTGCAGCTTGATGTCGAGCGTGCCCCTTTGCTTGTCGGGAATCTCGATCACTTTCCAGTCGACACGATCGCCGCCTGGATACGTGACGATTCCACTCGCCTTTGCTTCGCCATTTTCGAGCCGGAGCTCTTTGGCGCCTTTGGTCTTGCCGTCATTGCCGGTCTTCTTGTCCTGCGGAACGTTGTGCGCGCACGACAGACCAAACAAAACCAGGAGCCCGCAGGTAACCTGCCTGGGCCCCACCAATTTCCCGAGCATTGGTGAAGTGTTACGTACCCGAGCCCGCGATTCAAGTGCTCAAGGAGACAAGCTAACAGTGCCGCCGGCGCCCTTGATCTGATCGGGTGTCACGGGAACAACTGCGAGGCACGCCCGCTCGTTACACGACGCGAGCGTGAAGTTGCCCGTCGCGAGACCGTTGATCTTGCCCTTCATTCCGACCGCGGCGCCCGTGGCGGTGCCCTTGCCGACGGTGATCTGGGTGCCTCCGGAGACGATCGAGACACCGATGATGCGGCCCTGGATCGCCGTGGCCTTGGGCTCTTCTTTCGGCGGCTTTGGCGGTTTCGGGCCCTTGATGATCTTCACGACTTTTGGCGCCGCTTCGGGCTTGTAGCCCTTGGGCGTGTCGTCCTGCAGCGGGACCATCGCGAGCGCGGGCACGAACGCGACCTCCGCGGGGAAGTTGCTCTTCACCTCGGCGGGCGCGGTGCGCTTGTACGAGAGCCGCATGATGTAGTCGGCCGTATCGAGGCGGCCCTGCAGATAGAGATGGATGTAGTAGCGGCCGGGGTTGAGATCGAGGAGCGCCTTCGTCTTCGTCAGCTCACCGGCTTCGTCGTCTTCGAGGTCGCTCTTGCTGATCACGCGGAAGCCGGGATCGAGCACCTCGAGACCGAGGTCGAAGTCCTCGTTCGTTTGCTCGCCGGGCGGCGTGATCTCGAGGCGCAGCGTCACCTCGCCTTGTGCGGGGAGATCGATGGCGAACCACCGCGCGCGGCGGTAGTCCTTGTACTCGAGCTCGCCCTCGGCCTTCGCCTCGAGCTTCTCGTCCCATGTGAGGACCTTCGGCTTCTTCCAGGGCTTCGCCTTTTCGCTCTTGTAGCCGGAGTGCTTCGGGACTTTGACGCCGCCGCACGCGCAGAGCACGGCGACGAGCGCAGGGACAATCCACCGCATGCGGTGAACATTAGCACGGGCTTGCCAGGACCTGCCCGCGGTGGCACGAACGCCTCGTGCGCCGCGTCCTTCCGCTGGTTCTCGTCGCTGCGTGCAACACGAGCACGGGGGCGGGTTCATCGGTCGATGGCGCGGACTTGTACGCGAAGTTCTGCGCGCCCTGCCACGGCGTGGCGGGCAAGCCGGACGCCACGATGATCGCGCGGCTCGGCGTGCGCGACCTCACCTCGCCCGAGCTGCGGGCGCGCATCACGCCTGCGCTGATCGACTATCAGATCCGCGCCGGCTCGCAGAACAAGCTGATGCCGTCGTTCGCGGGCGCGTTCACCGACGAGCAGATCAAGGCGATCGCCGAATACGTCGCGAGTCCGAAGTTCCTCGCGCGTTAGCCGCGATTCTCGAAGTGCACGATGTCGATCAGCACGGTGGCCGCGAACAGCACCGCGCGCAGCTGCGGATCTTGAATCTGTGCGAAGTCGACCCAGAAGTTGTCGGCATCGGAGAATGCTTCCTTGAGCAGGCCGCTCCACTTCTTCTGGATCAGGCCGACCTCGGCGTCGCTGCCGGGGAGCTGGATCTGGAATGTCCACGGGCGAAAGATCGGGCCGAACAGCGTCGCGACCTCCTGACCGTCGGGGCCCTCGACGATGTACTTGCGCCGAAACCACGTCCACCGCCGCTGGATCGCGCCGAGCAAGGTGCCGCTCGGATCGCGGATCTCGAGGCGATGGAAGATGAAGCGGAACGGTTTCGTGAGGACGAGGAGCTGGCCCTGACCCGCGAGGTCTTCGACGTGCGACGTGAACGGCCGCATGTTGCGGAGGAACAGGCGCTTGACGATGCTGCCGAAGCCGCTGCCCTGTTCCTCGACGTTGAAGACCGGATTCCCGCCCTCGTCGTAGACCACGTACTTGTTGCGCGCATCGAACGACGTGATGATCTCCATCCAGTTCTTGCGCTGGCGCACGGAGAGACGCTGCGGGCGGTGAAACGGTGCGAGCGAGGTCGACTGCTTCACCAGGTTCTGGTCCATCGGCCGCCAGCGTACACTGCGCACGTGCTCGCGATGGAACGGACACACCGCTTGCGCGCGGATCTCGCGTGGGTCCCGAGTCATGCGCGGCGCACGAGCCGGCTGATTCGCGGCGCGACGTGGGCCGCCGTCGGTGCGGGGGCTGTCGGCTCGATCGCGCTCGCGCCGATCGCCGCGCCGATCTTGTGGAAAGGCTTCGTGCTCGGCGGCGCCGGCGCGATCGCGATCGCGGATCGTGCGGCGCGCGCGTCACTGCGTGCGCAGCTCGCGAAGATGACGCGCGGGGAGCTCGCACTCGCGGAGCTCGATCAACGCGAGGAGGGCGAGCTCGTCGTCGTGCGCGGCACCGTCGAAGCCGACGAGGCGTTGCGCGGCGTGCTGATCGACGCCGAGGGCGTGTATCGCCGCATGATCTTTCGTGCGCGCGGAACGTGGGTTCACGAGGCGGCGGTCGACTTCACGCTGGTCGACGCGCGGGGCGCGCGGATCCGGATCGAAGCCGGCGGCGCGCGGTGGATGACGCCGCACAAGGAGCTCGTCGAGTATCCGTCATCGCGGTTCGCCGGCGCCGAGCTCTCGTCGAAGGTGAAGCAGCTCGCCGCGGGCAAGGACAGCATCGAGGCGATCGAGCGCGTGTTGCCAGTCGGCGCGGCGGTGCAGATCGTCGGCTACAAGACGACGAGCGCCGACGCGACGGGTGTGGCACGCGAGTACCGCGAGGCACCGCAACGCGCGACGCTGCGCTCGGGCACGGAGTTACCGCTCGTGATCTCGCGCAGCGACGAGCCGCTCTAGCGACGGAAGCGGCGCTCGAACTCTTCTTGCTCGGTCGTGCGTTCGTTCGGATCGAGCTGCAACTTCACCATCGGCGCGGCCGCCGCCGTGACGCCGGCCCAGCGACGGATCGTCGCCGCCGCCGCCATCGAGTCGGCTTGCGTCATGTTGATCAGCGACGAGCCGTGGTTGCCGTTCGGCGCGGTGTACTTGTACGAGTCCGTCGCGGCGCCGAGGGTGGCCGCGCCGGCGGTCCACGGATCGTTCTGGCCGTAGATGAGCATGATGCGCGTGCCGCTCGACGCGATCCACGACTGGATGTCCTGCATCGACGTGCCGCCGTCGTACGCGGGCAACGGGATGCCGGCGGGGACGTACGCCTGCGCCGTGTCCTGGCCGGGATACATGAGCCCGACCAGGTAGCTCTCGTCGCTGATCGGATAGCTGAGCTGCGTCGCGCTCTGGTGATAGTAGGGCAGGAACGCGAGGACGTCTTGGTCGCCGTACGCCGCCACGCTGACGGTGTCGTCGAGGAACGTGAACACGGCGTCGTCGGTCGCGTTGTTCGCGGGGATGTTCGCGCAGCGTGACTGGTTGCCGTACTGCCAGAAGATGAACGGCAGCTCCTCGACGGCGAACTCGAGCGCGCGATCTTCGCCGAGGATCTGCGTGAACGACGCTTGGGCTTGCATGCGCGTCTTCATCGCGGCGCGGCGCGAGAGCGCGAGATTCTGAAAGTCCTTGAGCTTCTGGCGGCACGTGGCATCGGTGCCGACGTTCTCGAGGAAGATGAAGTAGCGATTCGTCGGCGACTGCACCGCGTCGGACGCGTAGTCGATCGGGGCGACGTACGCGACGGTCGCGTCGACGTCGTCGGGATAGAACCGGCGATGGAACAGCGACGTCATGCCGCCCTTGCTCGCGCCGGTGGTGAGGAACTTGTTCGGCTTATAGATGCGCTTCTTCAAGTCCACGATGATGCGGTGCTGATCGGCCGCGGCTTGCGCGATCGTCAGCTTCGACCAGTCCGCCGGATCGGGGCGCGACGGCAAGAAGTAGCGATGCTCCATCGAGAGCTGGTTCGCGCTCGTGAGCTGCGCGATCTGCGAGCGCGTGCCGCGCGTCGAGACGTAGTAGCCGCTGTTCTGCACGACGACCGGCGCTGCGTAGTCACGATGCAGCAGCGTCAAGCGCTGCTTGAACGTGGCGCCCGAACCATTCTGATGATCGACGGGCTGCACGTAGTCCATCACGAAGAAGCGATAGCCCTCGATCATCGTGGTGCGCTCTTCGACGGTCATGCCGGGAATCGCCCTGAGCTCGTCGAGGATGTCGCCGAGGGGCAATTCGGGTGCATCCGGCGCCGCGTCGGGAGGTGCCGCATCGGGAATGTCCTTCGACGATGACCCTCCGCATGCGAACAGCGCGACGACGATGGCTAGCGTCCAGTTCCGCATCGGGCCGTTGATAGCAGGCAAGTCCGCGAGACGGCCTGATATTGCATGGCAATGCCTGCTTAGTAGACGCGGCGGATCTCGTCGAGGACGAGTGGGTCTGTTTCGTCGGGAAGACCGATGTCCGCCCCAAGCTTTCTGAGAGCCCAGACCGCGTGCGCGCGCACGAGCGGAGCGCGATGCGCGGCGAGGATGCGAAGCGCGGGAATCGCATCTGGTGAGCCGGTGTTGCCGAGCGCGACCGCAACGTTTCGCTGCAGCACGTCACGCGGGACGCGACGCAGTGCGGTGCGCTTCACGAGCTGGCGGAGCTGGTTCGCGCCTTTCTGCGCGAGCGTGATCAGATCGGGCAGCGCGTGCTCGTGCGTGCGTGGAGTCAGCAGCGGATCGATTGGCACGTCGGCCTTGCCCGCATTGAACGGGCAGACTTCCTGGCAAACATCGCAGCCGAACACCCACGTGCCGATCGCGTCGCGCAGCTCGAGTGGGATCACGCCGTGATGCTCGATCGTCAAGTACGAGATGCAGCGGCGGGCATCGAGCACGTACGCGTCGACAAACGCGTTCGTCGGGCACGCATCGAGACACGAGCGACACGTCCCGCAGCGTTGCTTCGGTGGCGTCTCGGGCGCGGTGATCGGCAGCTCGACATCGACGAGCAGCTCGCCGAGCACGACATAACTTCCAAGGCCCGGCGCGATCAGCATCGTGTTCTTCGCGACGAAGCCAAGGCCGCCGCGCTCCGCCCACTCGCGCTCGAGCACGGGCGCGCTGTCGACACACGGCCGGCTCGCGACCGTGCGCCCGAGCCGCTCGGCGAGCTTGCCGGCGAGCGCGACGAGCTTGTCGCGCATCACGAGGTGATAGTCCTCGCCGCGCGCGTATCGCGCGATCCGTCCACGCAGCAGCGCGTCGGTCGGAATCGGATCGTGACGATCGTATGCGAGCGCGACGACGACGAGCGATCGCGCGTTCTCCAGTAGCACACGCAGGTCCGCGCGTGATGCGACGTGATCGGGCGCCGACAGGTACGCCATCTCGCCGCCGTGCCCGGCCGCGAGCCAGCTCGTGTACAGCTCGTGCCGGCGCGGTGCTTCGATCGGAACGACAGCGACGCGCGCGAAACCGAGCTCGCGTGCGAGGTCGTCGATCAATCGCGCGATCCTTCGCGGTCGTCGTCGGGCTCTTCGTTCGCGAAGTACACGGCGTCGTACGCGACGGTGCAATCGCGCTCGCGCGGCTGCGGGTACGCGATGCGATCGCCGCGATACGTGCGGAGCACGACCGTCTCCTCGTCGAGCGAGTCGATGTAGCTCGGCACGAGTGGCACCTTTCCGCCGCCGCCGGGCGCATCGGCGACGAGCATCGGCACCGCCATGCCGTTCATCCAGCCGCGTAGGCCTTCGTAGAGCCGCATCGCATCCTCGACGGGCGTGCGTAGGTGATCGGTACCGAGCACGGTGTCGCCTTGAAACAAGTAGTACGGCTTCACGCGCACGCGCAGCAGCGCGCGCATCAGCGCACGCAGCGATCGCACGCTCGAGTTGATCCCACGCAGCAGCACCGTCTGATTGCCGACGGGAATGCCCGCGTCGACGAGCCGCTGGCACCCCGCGCGCGCCTCCGCCGTCAGCTCCGCCGCGTGATTGAAGTGCGTGTTGATGAACAGCGGGTGGTGCTTCGCGAGCGCCGCGCACAGCTCGTCGTCGATGCGCATCGGGCACACGACCGGCAGCCGCGTCCCGATCCGGATCGTCTCGACATGCGGAATCGCGCGCAGCCTGCCGAGCAAGTAGTCGAGCCGCCGCGTCGAGAGCAACAGCGGATCACCGCCCGACATCAGCACGTCGCGGATCCGCTTCGTCCGCGCGATGTACTCGAGGCCTGCTTCGAGCTCGCTCGTCGTCGGTGGCTCGTCACCGCCAACCAGCCGCCGCCGATTGCAGTGCCGGCAATAGATGCCGCAGCGATCGACGACGAGGAACAAGCACCGGTCGGGATACTTGTGGAACACCGACCGCACGGGACTGTGCGTGTCCTCGCCGAGCGGATCGCGCAGCTCCTCGTCGCGAATGTTCGCCTCTGCCGCGCGCGGAATCGCCTGCATGCGGATCGGGCAGCTCGCGTGCCGCGCATCCATGAGGCTCGCGTAGTACGGCGTGATGCCGATCCGGAACAGCTTCGCACTCGCCTCGAGGCCCGCGCGCTCCTCGGCGCCGAGCTCGACGACCTGCGCGAGCTCCACCGCGCTCGTCAGCATGTGCCCGAGCTGCCACCGCCAGTCATTCCACTGCGCGTCAGGAACGTCCGCGCGCCGGACCGACGGGCTCGTCGCCAGCTGCGACGCAGAGACTACGGGAAGCCGAACCACGTCGCGTGTGTAGCACGAGCGCGCTCGATCACGGCGACGAGCCCCTCCGTACACGGCAGCGCGCCGAGCTCCGCCTCGTCGACGAATCGCGCGTCGCGCGCATCGTCGCCGGCCCTCAGCGATCCGCCGACCACGCGCGCGACGTAGTCGAGGATCACGAAGTGATAGTCGTCGCCCATGCGCTCGACGACGCATGCGAGTGCGCCGACCTCGACCTGGAGGCCGGTCTCTTCGCGCACCTCGCGGCTCACGGCCTGGGCCAAGGTCTCGCCGCGCTCGACGCGTCCGCCGGGGACGGTCCAGAGACCTTCGCCGGGAGGTCGGCCGCGCTGGACGACAAGAACGCGCCCTGCGCTATCGAAGACGATCGCGCCAACGGCGACTTGAGGCATCCCAGGCGCTGCAGTCATGACGTGATCATGCGACACGGCCGCTTCTCGGCGTCAGCAGGTGCGACGCACGCCGCACATCCGTGCCGGTGATTGGTCACAGAG
>JALZOJ010000016.1:0-114145 GCA_030857175.1 Myxococcota bacterium
GTCGCCCCGGACTCACCCGAGAAACTGACAACTGAAGACGTACGCACCAGCCGGGGGCATAGCTCAATGGTAGAGCATCGGACTCTTAATCCGCAGGCTGAAGGTTCGAGTCCTTCTGCCCTCACTACTCAAGCGGCGTAATTCACGTCGCTTCCCAACTTGCTTTGGATCGAGCTCGCGGCTCGCCGCGACGCCTAGCCTAGCGAACCTGCTCGAGCACCGAGGCCTCGCGCGCGAACGCGAATTCGCGCAGGCTCGCCACGGCCAGTGCGAACGACTCGGCGTCGACCAGCGGATCGGCGGGAACTGCGTCCGCGATCTGTGCGTGGATCGCGTCGATGCGCGGGATCAGATCCCGTGCGTTCACGAAGCTCGTCACGATCGCTTCGGCCTCGATCTTGAAGCTCTCACGCAGCGGGCCGGGCGCGATGTACAGCCGGCGCAGCAGCACATTCGCTTCCATCCCTGCCCAGATACTCTGGCCGGCGCCCATGAAGGTGTAGTCCTTGTCCCACGGGATCACCACGAACCGCTGCGTGTCCGCGCGCTGGTAGAGATAGAAGTTGTTGACGCCCCAGTCGCCGGCCAGGCCATCGCGCTCGGAGACCACTGCTTCGATCGCGAGGTACGTGGTGAGCGCTTCGAGATCGATCCGCGTGCGCAGGCGCTCGACGAGATCGGCATCCGGCGCATCGTTGATCTCTGCGATCAGCGCTGCGAGTCCCGACGCGTCGTGATTGAGCTCGTTCGTTTTGGGCTGAAATGGAACCGGCACGTAGCTCGGTCGCGGCTCGAAGTAGAAGTTGTCCACCCAATCGTAGTCGTAGAGGTTGCCGTCGTCGTCGCCCAGCGTGCGCCGCAGGAAGGGCTTGGTCACCGCCTCGACGATCGTGTAGACCCCGCTATACACGCCGTTGATCGTGAGGCGCGCGTGCACGATTCGCGGCGCCGGCAGGCCGCGGCTGCGAAACACCGCGAGGACTAGACGCTCCTTCATGAGCGAGCCATCTTGCGACGCGTTGTCGAGCACGAGTGTCTTGAGGCCGAGCAGCTTTTGCCCGGCGACGAACCGATCGAACTTGACCTGGAAGCCGGGCTTGGTCGGGTTGCGCGAACCGAGCCCGCGCGACCGCACCCCGATCTGATCGAGGTGCTGGTCCTTCCACTCGAACGTTGCTGGGTACCAGGTGTTGCTACCGATGTCGCCGCGGAGCGTTTCGAGATCGGAGGGATCGATCGTCAGCCGCACCTCGTGTAGGACGCTGTCGTCGAACAACGGCGCGCTGGGGTCGACGAACGCGTCGCGCGTTGGTCCACCGTCCACATCGTCGCCGGCCACCGGCGCATTACCCCCGCAGCCAGCAGCTGCAGCCGCGACCGCGAGGGCCAGGCCCGTCAACACGATGCCAATGCACATTCGCGGGATCTACCCTTCAAGCGGCGTGCCCGGCCGCACTCCGCGATCGGCATGACCGACGCCCACATGACCAAACATCCACTCATCCTTCGCTCGCCGTGGCGTCGTCGGAACCGTGAGCTCCTTCGCGACGCGGCGTTGCGACGATCGCGCCCGCGCAGCAACGCCGGCCGCGACCCGACGGCGACCCCGCATGACGTTCGGCTGCAAGCACGGTCGAACGGCGGTTCCCCTGCGATCGCTGCACAATCGGCTGCACAATCGACTGCACAATCGACTGCACAATCGACTGCACAATCGACGGCACGTCCTGCCCACCCTGGACTTGCCGCCGGCCGACTCAATGCGTAAATCGGAACGCCGCGAGAGTCGACCGGCATGTCGATTCGGAGCTCTGGTCACCATCAGCGTGATTGCAGGTCATCAACCAGACATCCTTCGGCGTCAGCAAGGTGTTTCCCGGTTTGTGCAGCTCGGTGATGAGCGAAATCCCTTCCGGGGCGAGAAGATGGATCTGGCACGCCTTGCCGACAGGTCCGTCGATAATCGTTGCGCTCTTGAGTGTGCCGTTGATGCCGGGTGATTCGGTGCCACCGGTCATCAGCCCATTCCCCGTCTGGGCGCAGCTTGCTGGGTCAGCGAAAGACCCTCCCGGTATCGGCACCTTTTGCACGACGATCGTCGCCTTGTAACCACCGCTCGACTTGCTCACAGCAAACGCGGCAGCATATTGGGGGGCGTTTTTCTGAATGTCGGCAGTTACGTCGTCATAACCGTCAGGCAGGAGAAGAGTGAAGTCCGCTGTCGTGATGACCCTCGCCGGTACCGCGCTCTTGGGTGAGGGCTTTGCGTGCGCGGCATTGTCCGCCGGGGGCTGACCTTTGCACGAAGCGAGGTTCAGGGCGGCGAACAGTAGACCAGCGCCGGCTCTCACTCGCACGTGTTTACCATAGCCGAGCGCAGCGCCTCCCCACGGCACGAGTGGTTCGCAGACGATCGCGCGAGGTGCATCGGCACCTGAGACGGAGGAGCCCGGGGCGGACATCAGTTCGATCGATCTCGGCGCGATGGTCCCGTTTCGCAACGGTCACAGTTCGACGCGCGTACACATCGCGCCGAGCTGCGCGGTAGAGAGTCCACATCACGGCGCGTAGGCGATCGCGACGATGCTGTCGCCGAGCCGGCCGAGCACGAGCGCCAGCTCGTCGTCTGCGATCGTGACCCGCGGCGGATCCAGGGAGATGGTCACCGGGCACGCGCGATCGAACACGCCGCCGTCGAGGAGGCCGCGCCCGAGCGCCTTCAGTGCGGCCTCCATCGCGGCGAACCTCTCCGCCGCGTGATCGGCGGCATCGAGGAACCGCGGCGCTAGGCGCGCGAGCCGGGCGCGGTCGGCCTCGTCGACGATGTCGATCCCAAGGCGCGCGACCGGCCCGGCGACCACGACGACCCGCGTCTTCGAGTGCGCGATGGAGACGGAGACGCGCGAAGCGATCGGCCGTGTGCCGTCGTAGGCGAGCGTGTCACCGTGCTCGGCGAGCACGCGCGCGGCGAGCCGGCGCCCGGCGGCGTGTGCGTCGTCGCCTGGCGCGAGCGCCTCCTCGCGGAAGCTGCAGCCCGCGGGGACGGCGAGGCTAGACGCCACCATCGACGACCAGCGTCGAGCCGTTCGTGTAGCTCGCGCGTTCGGAGGCGATGAACGCGATCATGGTGGCCGCCTCCTCGAGACGACCGATGCGGCGAAGCGCGCAGTGGCGCAGATACTCCTCCTTACGCGCGGGCGGCAGGTGATCGCTCACGCCCTCGTCGAGGATTCCGGGTGCGACGCAGTTGACCGTGATGCCGTAGCGGCCGATCTCCTTGGCGAGGGATTCGGTGAAGCCCTTGAGCGCCGCCTTCGCCGTCGCGTAGTGGACGGGCGCCTGCATCATCTTGACGCCGGCGAGCGAGCCGACGTTGACGATCCGGCCATAGCGCTGGCGCACCATGATGCGGAGCACGGCCTGCGTGGTGAGGAACGCGCCCTTGACGTGCGTATCGAGCATGTCGTCCCAGTCGGACTCTTCCATGAGCGCGAGCGGGACGACCTGGCCGAAGCCGGCGTTGTTGACGAGGATGTCGATCTTGCCGTGCGCGGTGTCGAGGGACTTCGCGAGCGCGGTGAGACCGGGCTTGTCGAGCACCGAGACTCTGTGCCCCGAACCGCGGCCACCGGCGGCCGTGATCGCCGCGAGCGTCGCGTCGGCGTCAGCGTCGGACTTGAGGTAGTTGAACGCGACGAAGGCGCCCTCGCGGGCGAGCATCATGCAGATCGCGCGACCGAGGCCACGCGAGCCTCCGGTGACCAGCGCGACGCGTCCCTCGCACAGCACGTTAGGTGATCACCGGCAGCGAGAACGGCGCGCGTCCGAACTTCGCGCGTGGCGTGTCGGGTCCCTTCGCGGCGCCGCGGTGGAACATGTTGAAGCCGCACGCCGGCATGATGCGCCCGTCGATCTGCGGGTAGTGGTGACAGCACTTGCGGAGCCGCTCGAGATCGAAGTCGTGACGATCCATGTAGTGATGCAGGAAGATCGACTTGCTCTGGCGTTCGCTCACCCGGAACGCATCCCGCGACGACAGCGGCCGCTTCGGGAACATCTCGTCGAGCGAGCGCCGGAGCGCGGCGAGGATCTCCGGGCCACGCTCGATCTCGTCCTGACGCGCGAACACGTCGTGGATGACATCGGCGAGCGCGTCCTCGACCTCCGGTGTCGCGGGCAGCGTCGCCGATGATCGGAGGAGCGTCGCGTGCTTCTCGAAGTCGACAAACCGCGCGAACGGGATCGACGTGCCGTCGTCGAGCCTCAATAGATATGTGAGCGAAACGCACTGCGGATGCGAGCACGGCAGCGGGAAGAAGTCGGTGTAGTTGACCTTGCCGCCGGTCTGCTCGTCGATTCGCTTGATGACGCCCGGGATCGTCAGCCGATCGTTCGGATCGTGATCGAACGTGCCGCCGCCGTGGCCCGTGTAGGCGACCGGCTGGAAGTTCAGCGACAGGAAGTGCGAACCCGAGAGGAACAGCTCGACGACCTGGCCGATCTGGTGATCGTTGACGCCCTTCGTGGCGACGAAGATCAGCTGGGTCGGGATATCGAGCTCTGCGAGCATCGCGAGCGCGGCGTTCTTCTCCTTGACCAGATCCTTGCCGCGGATCTTGGTGTGGACATCGGCGGTGAAGCCGTCGAGCTGGAGGCCGACGTAGACGCCCATGTCCTTGATCGTCTGCGCGAGCTCGCGGTCCTTGCCGAGCCGGATCCCGTTCGTGATCAGGACGACACGTCCGATCTCCGGACGATTCGCGATCTTCAGGAGCTCGACGATCTCTGGGTGGCTCGTCGGTTCGCCGCCCGAGATCGCGAGCGACTCGCACGAGCCCTCGGCCTCGACGAGCCCGTCGACGATCTTCGCGAACGTCTGAGGCTCCATGTGCTTCGAGTACTGGTTGTCGACGATACAGATCGGACACTCGAGGTTGCAGTGGTCGGTGACCTCGACGATCGGCAGGCAGGTGTGCTGCTCGTGGTCATCGCAGGTGCCGCAGTCGGTCGGGCAGCCGTGCTCCGCCGTATTGCGGAAGATCAGCGGCTCGGTGCCGGCGCGCGCGAACGAGTACGCCTTCACGTAGTAGCTGGCGTCCTCGGAGACGAGCGCCTCCGACGGGCCGCAACGCGCGCAGTCCTTGAGGAAGAACACGCGGTCCTTGCGGATCACCACCTGCGCCGCGACCAGCGCGAGGCAGCGCGGGCACGTCGATGTCGTGTGCTTGAACAGGTGATCGCCGACGAGACCTTCGGGCACGACACCGCGATCGAGGAACGACCGCACCCACGCATCCGCGTCGTGCGAGACGACGCGCTCCTGCGGGCCGCACGTCGTGCAGCGGATCAGCTGGACGACGTGGCCGTCGCGCAGCACGACACGCGCCTCGAGCGCCGCGGCACACGACGGGCAAGCGGCCTGCTCGTGCGCGAAGAACGTGTGCGGACGATCGGGACGCGTCGGCGTCGAGTTGCAGGTCGTGCAATCCATCGCGCGTTGATACCACTCCCATGGTGCGCGAGGGCCAAGCTGCCTCTGCATGCCTGCAACTGCCGACACGCTTCGGGTAGGCTCTGCCCGTGCGTTACATCCTGCTCGACCGCATCACCCAGCTGTCGCCACCCGAGGTGGCGCACGGGATCAAGTGCGTGTCGCTGTCGGACGATATTTTCGCGGATCACTTCCCCGGGTTCCCCGTGCTGCCCGGCGCGCTGATCCTCGAATCGCTCGCACAGCTCGCGGGCGTGCTCCTCGAGGCAACGATGCGGTTGCGTGGCCGTCACGATCTCCACGCGCTGCTGACGATGGCGGACCGCGTGAAGTTTCGCCACGTCGTCCGTCCCGGCGATCGCCTCGAGCTCGAGGCGCGTGTCGAGCGCGTCACCGAGGATGGCGGCCAAGCGCAAGCCTGGGCGCGCAACGAGGGCAAGGTCGTCTCCGAGGCGCAGCTGTCGTTCGCGTTCGCGCAGGTCACGAACCCCGCCGTGCTCGCGAAGCGCCGCGAGTACTTGAACATCTGGCTCACCGGTTCGGCAGAGGAGCCGTGACCGGGAGAAAGGTCTTCGTGCGAGGCGTCGGGGCGTTCACGCCGCTCGCGCCGACGTGGCCGGCGACGGCGGCGCAGCTCGCCGCTGGTGCGTGCGCGATCAGGCCGATCACCGCGTTCGATGCGACCGGGTTTCCGTGCACGCACGCCGCGGCGATCGGTGAGGTGTTTCCCGAGGAGGATCGCCGTCTGCCGTACGCGCGCACCGCGGCTCGCGAGGCCTGGACCAGCGCCGCGCTCGCGCCGGTCGCGCCGCCGCGGCTCGGCGTGTTCATCGGCGCCGAGTCGGGCCGCGGGCGATGGCAGACCGTGCTCGGTCTCGCAGGAGCGGCGCGCGGCGACTCCGGCACCTTCGATCACGCTCGCTTCGGCCGCTTGGCGCCGGCGTTCGTGGATCGCATCGACGCGTCGGTGATCTCGCCGTCGGCGGTCGCCGTCGCGCTCGCCAGGGAGCTCGGCGCGCACGGGCCCGTCGAGACCATCTCTCTCGCGTGCGCGTCGGGCAGCGCCGCGATCGTCGAGGCCGCGCGCGCCGTGCGCCTCGGCGAGATCGACGTCGCGCTGTGCGGCGGCGTCGGCGCCGACGTCGATCCCCTCATGCTCGCCGGCTTCGGGCTGCTCGGCATCCTGAGCCCGCGTGGCGTGTCGTGCCCGTTCGACGCGCACCGCGATGGCTTCGTCGTCGGCGAAGGCGCGGCGATGCTCGTGCTGTCGGCGGAGCGCGGACCGTCGCCGAGCGGCGTCGTCGTCGAGCTCGCCGGCATCGGGCGCTCGCTCGACGCGCATCACCTGACAGCGCCGGATCCCGAGGGCGATGGCGCGAGCCGCGCGATGTCCGCGGCGCTGTGCGATGCGGGGCTCGCGCCCGACGCCATCGGCTACGTGCAGGCGCACGGGACATCGACGCCGCTCAACGACCGCATCGAGGTCGCCGCGATTCGCCGCGTGCTCGGCGACGCCTCCGATCGCGCGTACGTGTCGTCGAGCAAGGGCGCGCTCGGCCACTGGGTCGCGGGTGCCGGCGCGCTCGGCGCGCTCTACGCGTACCACGCGGTGTCCGCCGGCGAGGTGCTGCCGACGGCGGGGCTGACGAACCCGGACCCGGCGTGCAACGTGCCGCACGTGATCGGGCGCGCGCATCGCACCGAGGTCACGGCGGCGCTCGCGAATTCGTTCGCATTTGGTGGCGCGAACTCGTGCCTGGTGCTCAGGAGGGACGCGTGACGAGCGTCAGGGTCGTCGCATCCGCGACGCTCGGGCCGTATCTCGCGGGCGCGAGTCCCGTCGAGGATCCGCTCGCCACGCCGCGCGCGCGCAAGATGATGTCGCGTTCCGCCTATCTCGCAGCGCGGTGCCTCGCCGATCTGCTGCCGTCCATTGACGGTGAGCGCTCGGCGATCGCGTACTACCTCGGCGTCGGCGGCTCCGCCGGCTCGCTCGACGATGTCACGCGACTGCTCGATGCATCGATCGCCGGTGAGGTGTTCTCGCTGCCCGCGTTCGGCGATCGCGGCCTCGCGGCATGCAATCCGCTGCTGGCGTTCCAGCTGATGAACAACTTCACGATGTGCCACGGCGCGATCCTCGAGGGACTCGGCGGACCGAACGGCGCGATCTTCTCGCGTGGCGTGGGCACCATCGCGGCGCTCGCCGAAGCCGTGCACGCGGTTCGCTCGGGCGATGCCTCCTGCGCGATCACCGGCGGCGCGGACGTCGCCACGCACCCGGTGACGCTCGCCGAGCTCGCGCGCGACGGACACCTCGCGCGCGGCATGGTTCCCGCCGACGGCGCGGCGCTCATCGCGCTCGGTCCGTCGACGGCGGGGAACGACGTGATCATTGAAGGGTGTGCGCATGCGAGTGGTCGCGGCAGACCGATCGCCGACGCGATCGACGATGCGCTGGCGCGTAGTCGTGCGTCCGGCACACCGAACAAGGTCGTCCTCGCACCGTGGGGACCGGCCGCCGCCGATGCGCTCGCCTCCTACGCGGCGACGCGGTTCCCGAACGTCCGCGCGATCGATACGTCCGCACGCGGCGAGACGCTCGCGGCCTCTGCCGCGTTCGCGGTCGTCGCAGGCATCGACGCACTGGGCGGAGCTCCGGGCCGCACGCTCGTGCTCACGCTCGGCGTCGACGCGGATCCCGGCGTCGTCGTGCTGTCGCGAGGTGTCGCGTGACCGCGGTGATCACGGGCGTCGGTGTGGTCAGCGCGTTCGGCATCGGTACGCGCGCGCTGTTCGACGGCCTCGCCGCGGGCGCGAGCGGGATCTCGCGCATTCGCAACTTCGACGCGTCGACGTTTCCGACGCACGTCGCCGGCGAGGTGCCGGTGCCGCGGGTCGACGCCGCGTGGCTCGGCGATGTGCTCGGTCACGGCGAGCTCGCGGCCGCGCTCGGCGCATCGGGTGCGCTGCGCGATCGCAAGATCGCGTGGGCTCTGCTCGCCGCGCGCGAGGCGGCGACGCAAGCGGGCGACGTGCACGATGCCGCGCTCGTGCTCGCGCTCGGTCTCGAGCAAGCGTTCCTCGAGGACTTCGCACCGATCTACAGCGGCGGCCGGATCGCGTGGGAGCGCGAGGTCTCGCGCGATGGCGTTCGCTTCCGATCGCCTGTCGATCTCGCGGCGCGCGCCGTCCACGAGCTCCTCGACCTGCGCGGACCCGTCACCGTCAACGCTTCGGCGTGCGCGGCCGGTGCGCTCGCGATCGCGCATGCCGCATCGCTGATCGAGCGCGGCACCGAGGACGTCGTCGTGTGCGGCGCCGCGGACTCGATGGTCAACCCGCTCGGCCTCGGCGGCATGTGCCGGCTCGGGGCACCGTCGCCACGCGACGAGCTCGATGCCTGCCGGCCGTTCGATCGACGGCGCGATGGCCTCGTGATTGGCGAGGGCGCAGCGGTGTTCGTCGTCGAGCGAGCGGACCGCGCGCGGGCGCGTGGTTCGCGCGTGCTCGCCGAGATCTGGGGCTGGGGCAGCACGCAGGACGGTTACCGCGCGACGGCGCCACGCCCCGACGGTGCCGCGGCCCAGCGCGCGATGGAGAAGGCGATCGCGAAGACGGGACGGCCCGTGGACGCGATCGGCTACATCAATGCCCACGGCACGGGGACGCCACTCAACGACCCCGCGGAGTGCAAGGCGATCCGCGGCGCGTTCGGTGCACACGCAGACCGTGTCGCCGTGAGCTCGATCAAGGGCGCGGTCGGCCATCTGATGGCGGCATCCGGCGCGATCGAGATCGCCGCGAGCTTGCTCGCGTTCGAGCGCAATATTCTGCCCGGCACCGCGAATCATCACGAGCGTGACCCGGAGTGCAACGTCGACGTGATCGGCGAGGCGCCTCGGACCGCGCGCGTCGACGCGGTGCTGTCGAGCTCGTTCGGCTTCGGCGGGCAAAACGCGAGCATCGTGCTCGGGAGGCCGGCGTGAGGGGCGCTGCGATCGCCGGATGCGCGTGGCGTACGCCGCTCGGCAGCACCATCGAGACCGCGATGGCGCGGCTCTATGCGGGCGAGCGTGCGGCGATGACCGACCCGCGTGGCGGGTATGCGTGCACGACGATCGCGCCGATCCGCGACGAGCCCGCGCGATCGCGCAATAGCCGTTTCCTGCGCCGGATGGGCCTGTTCGGGCTCGAGGTCGCGATCGAGGCGCTCGGGACATCGGGCGTCGGCGGTGGTGCGCGCGTCGGACTGTTCTCCGGCGTCGGCGGCCTGCGCGTTCACTGGGACGACATGATCGCGGCCTTCGTGGGCCAGCGCGACGATGGCGAGCGCATGTGGGAGCGCGGCCTCTGCAACGTCCACCCGTACTGGATGCTCCGCCACCTCTCGAACAACGTGCACGCGCTTGCGAGCGCGGAGCTCGATCTGCGCGGCGAGGGCGCGACGTTCGGCGGCGCGAACGGCGGCGCGCAGGCGCTCGCGTCTGCGATCCGCGCGCTGCACGACAGCGCGATCGATGCGGCGGTGGTCGTCGCGTACGACTCGCTGCTCGAGCCGGAGACCTTGGTCGAGCTCGCCGCACGCGGTGGTGCCACGCTTGCCGGTGTCGATGCGCTCGTCGCGCCGTATACGCCTGGCGCGAACGGCTTTGTCCCCGGTGAGGCGGCCGCGGCGCTCGTGCTCGTCCGCGAGCGGGCCGGCGCGCCGACGATCGCCGTCCGCGATGCGGCCGGGCCCGACGCGCTCGCACGCTGCGCGGCGCTCGCGACCGGCGACATCGGGCTCGTCGACGGCGCCGCTCACGGATCTCCCGATCGCGATCGGGCGGAACGAGCCATGCTCGACGGGCTCAGGGAGGTGATCGAGCAGCCCGTGGTGCTCACCGCGATCACGGCGACGATGGGTCACCTCGGCGCGGCGACCTCGCTCGTGCAAGCGATCGCGCTCGCCGAGATGCTGCGCGCCGGCACCGCATCCCCGATCGCCGGTCACGCCGGCGCGACCGCGACGAGCATCCGCACCCGCGCGGCGCTCGGACTCTCCGCCGGCGCACCCGAGCTCGCCGCGGCCATTCGTATCGAGGTGCCAGCATGACCGTCGCGCTCGTCACCGGCGCCTCGCGCGGTATCGGGCGTGCGATCGCGATCGAGCTCGCGCGCCGCGGCTTCACCGTCGGTGTGAACTACAAGTCCGACGAGCGCGCGGCCGGAGAGACCGTCGCGGCGATCACGGCTGCTGGCGGTGTTGCACGAGCGCTGCGAGCCGACGTCGCCGACAGTGCTGCCGTGACGGCGCTGTTCGCGGAGGTTGATACGCTCGGCCCGCTCGGCGTGCTCGTCGCGAACGCGGGCATCACGCGCGACACGCTGCTCGGCGCGAGCACGCCGGCGGACTTCACCGACGTGATGGCGACGAACCTCGGCGGTGTCGTCGCGTGCTGCCGCGAGGCCGTGCGTCGCATGATGAGCCGGCGCGCGGGGTCGATCGTGACGTTGTCGTCGGTCGCCGCGCAGCGTCCGGGGCGCGGACAGAGCAACTACGCGGCGAGCAAGGGCGCGATCGAGGCGTTCACCCGATCGCTGGCCGTCGAGCTCGCGCCGCGCCAGATCCGCGTCAACGCGGTCGCACCGGGCATCATCGATACCGCGATGACGGCCGAGCTCCAGGCGATCGCGCCCGACGAGCTCGCGAAGCGCATCGTGATGAAGCGGCTCGGCAGGCCCGAAGAAGTGGCCAAGGTCGTCGCGTTCCTGGCGTCGGATGACGCCAGCTACGTGACCGGCCAGGTGTGGAACGTCGACGGAGGATTCAAGCTCGAATGACCGGACCCGATTACCTCGAGTGGCTGCGCTCGCGGCGCAGCGTACGGATGTTCACCGCCGAACCAGTCGCGCGCGACGTGCTGGAGCGCGTGCTCGAAGGAGCGATCACCGCGCCATCGAGCACGAACCGTCAGCCGTGGCGCTTCGCAGTCGTACGCGCGCCGGCGATGCGCAGGAAGATCGTCGACGCGGTGGCCGCGAAGACCGGCGAGATGAAGGCGATCATCGCGAAGAGCCACCACGCCGAGGACTTCGGCAACTACGGCGACTTCTTTCACGAGCCCCTCGCGTCGGCGCAGGTGATCGTCGTGCCGCAGTACCGCGAGTACCCGGATCTGATCGCGAACCTGATCGCCTCCGGCGGCGGCGATCCGGCCCAGTTCTCGACGGCGTCCGCGATGCAGAGCGAGCTCGTCTCGACGAGCACCGCGATCATGACGCTGCTGTTGCAAGCGCACGCCGAAGGACTCGGCGCGTGCATGATGGCGGGCCCGATGGTCGCGCGGCGCGAGCTTCATGCGCTGCTCGGCATCGAGGATCCGTGGCGGATGGTCGGCGCGATCGCGCTCGGCCACCCCGAAGGCAGCGCGCCCGTGCGCGGACGCAAACCGCTCGACCGAGTCGTCACGTGGATCGAAGAGGAGACCGTATGACCGAAGCAGCCATCGCAAAACAGATGCACCAGCTCTCCAACGCGGAGATCGAAGATGCGGTCCGCGTGATCGTCGCGGAGTCGCTCGGCAAGAAGCTCGACGACGTTCAGATCGACTCGGTGCTCATGGACGAGCTGGGCGCCGAATCGCTCGACTTCCTCGACATCGTGTTCCGCCTCGAGCGCGACTTCTCGATCGAGATCACGCGCGGCGAGATGGAGCGCGCATCGCGCGGCGACATGTCGCCCGAGGAGTTCGCGCCTTCGGGCGTGATCTCCGAGGCCGGCCTCGCGCGCCTGCGCGAGCTGATGCCCGAGGCGGCCGAGCGCATCAAGCCGGGCCTGCGGCCATCGACGATCCTCACGCTGTTCAGCGTGCGCACGTTCGCGAACATGGTGATCGGCAAGCGCGACGGGCGGACGGTGTGACCGATCGCCTGATCCATACGACGACGAGCCTGTGCCGCAGCTGCAAGGAAGCCGTGCCGGCCAGCGTGGTCGCGGCCGGCACCGAGGTGTGGATGCGAAAGTCGTGCAGCGAGCACGGCGCGCAGGAGGTCCGCCTGTCGACCAACGTCGACTGGTACGAGCAGACGCGCGCCGTCAAGCAGCAGTTCACGCCGCCTGCCGTGTTCAAGAAGGAGATCGAGGACGGCTGCCCGTTCGACTGCGGGCCGTGCACCGCGCACACGCAGAAGGTGCGGCTGCCCGTCGTGACGATCACCAGCGCGTGCAACCTCGACTGCCCGATCTGCTACGTGCACAACAAGAACGACGACGCGTATCACATGCCCCTCGAGGACTTCGCACAGATCCTCGAGCACCTGCGCACGGACCACGGCGGCGAGCTCGACGTCATCAACCTCACCGGTGGCGAACCGACGCTGCACCCGCGGCTGTTCGAGATGCTCGAGATGGCGAACGCCGCCGGCATTCACCGCGTCACCGTCTGCAGCAACGGCATCAAGCTCGCGAAGGACGAGGCGTTCGTCGAGCGGCTCGGCAAACACGGCGCGCGCATCGCGCTGTCCTTCGACACCTTCGACCCGCACACCGACCAGCTGATGCAAGGCGCGCAGATGTTGTCGCTCAAGCTCGAGGCGATGCGGCTGTGCGAGAAGCACGGGGTCGACGTGACCTTGATCCCCGTGATGACGCGCGGCGTGAACGAGCACGAGATCGGCAAGATCATCGAGTTCGCGATGGCGAGCACCGCCGTCCGCCACGTCGAGGTCCACACGATGACGTTCACCGGGCAGAGCGGCGTGACGTTCCAGCGCTCGGGCCGGATCTCGATGTTCGAGGTGCTCGAGGAGATCGAGACGCACACGGCCGGCCTGCTCCGCCCGGGCGACTTCGTGACGTCGCCGTGCGCGCATCCGCTCTGCTACCAGATCGCGTATCTCCTGATCGATCCCGCGGGCGGGCCGCCGATCCCGTTCACGCGCTTCATGCCCGCGAGCGAGCTCTACGACGCGCTCTCCGATCGGCTGTATATCGAGCCGTCGCCGCGGCTCGAGGAGTCCCTACGCGCTGCGATCGATCGCCTGTGGGCCGAGGCCGACGACGACGACGCGGAGGCCCAGCGCGCGCTGCGGCTCTTGCGTGCGCTCGTCGACACGATGTCGCTGCCGCACGCCGAGGCGATCCGCGCGGGCGAGCGCGCGATCAAGGCGGTCTACGTGCACTCGCACATGGACGAGGAGACGTTCGACGTCGAGCGCACGATCGACTGCTGCGACTCGAACTGTTACGCCGACGGCTCGACGATCCCGGTCTGCAACTACAACGTGCTGTATCGGGAGAAGGAAGCGAAGTTCAACGTGGAGCCCGCGCGCTGGGGCACTCGCAGCGGCGGGCAGCGCGTGTTCACTTTGCCGGTGCTGCGATGAGGCTCGCGAACAAGCGCTGCATCGTCACCGGCGGATCGCGTGGCCTCGGTCGTGCGATGTGCGAGGCGTTCGCCGCCGCAGGTGCGCGCATCGCGTTCACGTACCGCACCGACACGCAGGACGCCGAGGAGACCCGCGCCGCGCTGATCGCGCGCGGCTGCGAGCCGCTCGTGTTCCAGGGCGATGTCGCGAACAGCGCGCACGTCAAAGAGGCCGTTGCTGCGATCACCAAGGCGTGGGGCGGCATCGACGTGCTCGTCAACAACGCCGGCATCACGCAGATCTTGCCGATCGCGCTGCTCGAGGAAGCCGACTTCGATGCGGTGATCGCGACCAACGTGAAGGGCCCGTATCTGTGGTCGCGCGCGGTGCTGCGCTCGATGATCCGTGCGAAGTCCGGACACATCCTCAACATCGGATCGTTCGCGTCGGAGCGCGTGATCGAGGCCCCGGTCCACTACGCCGCCGCGAAGTCGGCGCTGCGCGGGATGACCGAGGCGCTCGCGCGCGAGGTCGGCCGATACAACATCAAGGTCAACCTCCTCTCGCCGGGCCTGCTCGATTGCGGGCTCGCGCGCATGCTGCCCAAGCACCGGACCCAGGAGTACGTCGCGCAGGCATCGCTCGGTCGGCTCGGCACCGCCGCCGAGGTCGCCGCGCTCGCGACCTTCCTGGTCTCCGACGATAACTCGTTCATGGCCGCCGCGAAGATCGTGGCCGACGGAGGCTTGTGAACACCGTAGAGATGCTGCGCGAGGGCTACGAGAGCTATCGCCGCTACGTAAATCCACTGGTCACGCTGCGCGCCGAGCTCCTCGGCGAGCCGACGCGGATCACTGGCGTGCAGGACGGCCGGCTCGTCGAGGCGCGCGGACACGTCGAGGACTTTCACGGCACGCAGACGTTCGGTCATCGCCACCCCGCGATCACCGCCGCCGTCACCGAGTTCCTCGCGAGCGACTCGCCGAACTGGTTCCCGTGCCGCGTGAACCCGTACGCGGGCCTGCTCGCGAAGCGGCTCTGCGAGCGCTCGGGCGCGTACGACAACGTGTTCTTCGCGAACTCCGGTTCCGGTGCCGTGGAGGCGGCGATGAAGCTCGCGCGCGCCGCGACCAAGAAGCCACGCATCATCTCGCTCGACGGCGCGTATCACGGGACGACGATGGGCAGCTGCGCGCTGATGAAGCCCGGCATGTTCAAGGACCCGTTCGGCCCGCACGTCCCCGAGGCCGGCCCGATCCCGTTCGATGACGTCGACGCGCTCGCTGCGGCGTTTCGCGATGGCGGCGTCGCCGCGGTCGTGCTCGAGCCGATCCAGCTCGAGGGCGGCGTGCGCACGGTCTCGCCGGCGTTTCTCGCGGCGGCGTGCGAGCTCACCCAGAAGCACGGCGCGCTGCTGGTTGCCGACGAGATCCAGACCGGCCTCGGCCGCACCGGGCGGTTCCTCGCGAGCGAGACGTGGCCGCGCCGCCCCGACGCGCTCATCCTCGGCAAGCACCTCGGCGGCGGCTTGGTGCCGATCAGCGGCATGCTGACGCGGAGCGAGCTGTTCGACCGCGCCTACGGCGAGCACTACGCGTCCGCCGAAGCGCACAACACGACGTTCGGCGGCAGCGCGCTGTGCTGCGTCGCCGCGCTCGCGGCGCTCGACCTCCTCACCGACGACGTCATCGCGCGCGTCGGCCGGATCGGCGAGGCGTTCCGCGCCAAGCTCGCGTCCACGCTCGCGCGCCACGAGCTGTTCGCGCGCGTGAAGGGCGCGGGGCTCCTCGTCGGGATCGAGCTCGTGCCATCCGATCACCCGTGGCTCTCGTTCGAGCACTTCGGCATCGACGCGCTCCACGACCAGCCGACGATCGGGGTCCTCACCTGCCACCGCCTCTACAAGCGCGGCTTCTACTGCTTCGCGTGCGGCCACGACTGGCGCATCCTGCGCGTGTTGCCGCGCTTCACCATCGAGGAGTCGACCCTCGACTCGTTCGTCACCGCGATCGACGAGGAACTGGAGTACCTGTGCAACCTGACGTGAAGCGCGCGTTCGTCTTCGGTGGCACCGGTACCGTCGGCAGCGCGATCCTGCGCGAGCTCGCGCGCCGCTCGGTGCACGCGACGTTCACGTACCACCGCTCCGAGGATAAGGCGAAGATGCTCGCCACCGAGCTCGGCCACACGGCGGTGCACGTCGATCTCGCCGACGCCGCCGCGACCACCGCGCTGCTCGACGCGCAGCCGGTCACCGACGTCGTGATCCACGCCGCCGGTGTTAGCGCCGGGCTCGCGCTCCCCGAGATCGACGTCGCGACCTGGCAACACGCGATGGCCGTCAACGTCCAGTCCGCGTTCCTCGCGTGTCGCTGGGTCGCCGCCCGCGCGCGCCGCTGCGACGTCGTCCTCGTCGGCGGCCTCGATCGCGCGCAATCGCTGCCGTTGCCGCCCCACTTCGCGGCCTCGCAGGGCGCCCTGTCGGCGCTCGCGATGGCGGTCGCGCACGAGGTCGGCCCGCACGACATCCGCGTCAACGTCGTCGCCCTCGGTCCGCTCGAGGGCGGCATCTCGCGCGGCCTCTCCGCGCGCCGGCGAAAGGACTACGAGACGTTCAGCGCGCTGCGCCGCCCCGGTACCCCCGACGAGGCGGCGAAGGTCATCACCTGGCTCGCGCTCGAGAACAGCTTCATCCAGGGCAAGGTGATCGCCGTCAACGGAGGCATCTGATGGTCGCCGCCGCACACGCGCGCGCGTTTCGCGGCCCACACATCGCGTTCCTGCGCGGCCGCGTGCGCTGCCCGCTCGCCGGCATCGGCGACCGCCCCGCCGACGAGAGCAACCGGCTCGTCATCGACGCTCCATCGACGCAGGTGACGATCGACGGCGCGACGATCACGATAGAAGACGATCAAACACCGGCCGAGAAGACCGTGATCGCGGACCTCGTGTGGCTCGCCGAGGCGCAGGGCACGTCGTTCACGATCCACCTCGAGGTGTTCAAGACCGGCGATGCGTGGTCGATCGATCTCCACACCCACGAGCCCGCGCCACTCGCCGACCGCACGACCGCGAGCTACGAGCCGTTCACGATCGTCGCCATCTCGAGGGGCCGTCGCGAGGTGCTCGTCGACCCCGCACGGCTCGCTCGCGCCGTGGCGCGGGTGCCGCTCGCACGCCGGTTGTCGAGCGCGCTGATGACGACGCGTGATCATCCGCGCGAAGGCCGCGTCGTGTTCGATCGCTCGATCGGGATGGGCGCGCTCGGCCGCGGCATGTTCCTCGTGCGTGCACGCCTCGCGCGCCTCGACGACGGGCCGACCGCCGGCCGCATCGCGCAGCTCCTGGCCGAGGGCACCTGGGAGCTCTCGCTCGAGGCGCTCACCGAGCGCTGGCTCCCCGAGCTCGTCGCGCGCGATCTCGTGCTGTTCGGAGTCCCGGACCTGCCGCTGCTCGCAGATCTCAGAGCCGGCCGGCTGCGTCGCGGCCAGACGCTCGCGTTCCGCAGCGACGGGCTGGTTCGCGTCGACGACGCCGTCGCCCCGCTGCCGGGCGCGCTCGACCTCGCGCGCGAGTATCTCGAGCTGCACATGCTCGGCGGGATCGTGTGCGCCGCCGTCGGGCGTGCATGACGACACCGGCGCGTCATCACGGTCTCGATGCCGCGCGCGCGCTCGCGATGATGTTCGTCCTCAGTGGTCACGCGATGGTGTCGTTCACGGTGACGCCGGTCGGCTGGGCGATCCAGGATCGCGCCCAGTTCCTCGGCGTCGATCTCTACGCATGGGTCGTGCGCGCGTTCGCGATGCCGACGTTCTTCTGGCTCGCGGGCTACTTCGGGCGTGCGCTCCTCGACGGCGCCGGCTTCCGCGCGTTCATGAAAAACCGCGTGACGCGAATCCTCGCGCCGCTCGCCGTGATGCTCGTGCCGGTCTCGTATGCGCTCAGCTATCTGTGGGACTGGGGCCGCGAGGTCGGGACGCGCGCCGCCGTCGCCGACAACATGCCGAAGCTGAAGGGCTCGGAATTCGAGATCCTCCTCGGTCACCTGTGGTTCCTCTACTACTTGCTGTGGCTCTCGCTCGCGGCCGTCGCGATCCATGTCCTCGCTCGGCACGTGCGGACGCGCGTGCCCGCGATCGTCTTGCCCTTCATCATCACCACGGCCGTGCTGCTGTGGCTCGGCGCGATGCACACCGACACGCCGCTTGGCTTCATCCCCGACGTCCCGATCCTCATCTACATGGGTGCGTTCTTCGGCTGGGGCTGGCTCGTGCAGGCGCGCCCCGCAGAGCTCGCGCGCTACACCCGCTATGCCTGGCACGCGCTCGCGCTCGCACCGGTGTTCCTCGCCATCGTGATCGCGACGCTCTACCGCGGTCTTTCGGTCGTCGAGTCACCGCCCGCATACGCGATCGCGGCGAGCGCGCTGTTCTCGGTCGCGTGCATGGTGTTTCTCCTCGGTGCGTGCATGCGCTACCTCGACGCGCGGCCGCGGCCGCTGCTCCAGCTCGCGTCGCGCGCGTCGTACTGGTGCTACATCCTGCACGTCCCCGTCGCGGTGTTGTTCCAGATCTTGCTCTACAACGTGCCGCTGTTCGGGCCGCTGAAGTACCTCGTGATCCTCACCGCGACGACGGTGATCTGCCTCGGCGTCTACGCGCTCGGTAGCTCGCGCTTCTCGCCGCGGAAGGCCGCGCGCAGCCAGCGCCCGGAGTCGCGGATCAACGCGCCCCAGAGATAGAACTCGAGATAGAACGGATTGCGGGGCCGCGCGGGCATCGGGTCGACGCCGTAGGCCGGCATCTTCTCCTCTTTCGCGTAGGTCCCGAACAGGCGGTCCCAGATGATGAGCGCGCCGCCGAGGTTCGCGTAGTGGTAGCCCGACGCCTTCTCGTGATGCATGCGGTGATTCGACGGAGTGTTGAAGATCCAGTCGAGCACCGGCAGCTTGCCGATGTACGGCGTGTGACACAGGTAGTCCCAGCCACTCGCGAGCGGGATCAGCGCGAACAACAAGACCGGGTGGAAGCCGAGCATCACGATCGGGATGAAGAACACCCAATCGATCGCGAGCCCGACCCACGAGTTGCGCATGCCCGTCCCGAGGTTGAGCTTGTCGGAGTTGTGGTGCACCGCGTGCGAGGCCCACATGAAGTTGAGCTTGTGGCTCGCGCGATGCGACCAGTAGAAGAAGAAGTCGTTGACGACGAACATCACCGCCCAGTGCCACCACTCGTTCATCGACCAGCGCAGCGGCGTCAGCTCGTAGAACGGCAACAGAAAGACCGTGATGAGCGCGCCGATCGTGAGGCTCGCGATCATGTAGCCGAACGCGATCGCGAGGTTCATGACGGTGTCCCAGATCGTGTAGTGCCCGTCGCGCTTGATGAACAAGCTGTAGACGGCTTCGATCGTGAACAACGCGAACATGACGCCTACGGCGATCCACAGCACCACGTGCATGTCGGTCATCGCCTTGAGAGTGCCAGAGACCGGATTGGCAGGTAAAGCGCACCGATCGCCAGCTGGAGGTAATACGTGGCACCGCGGAACACGACCACGACGATGATGGCGTCCGCGGGAGCGACGAGATCGGCAAAGAACAACCCGGCGGCCGCCTCGCTCGTGCCCACGCCGCCCGGCGTCGGCGACGCGAACACGAAGCACAGGAACACGAGCGCACGCAGGGCGAGCGGCACGAGCGGCGGATCGCCGAGCACGAGCGCGAGCCCGACGAGCGGCGCGATATACGACGCGTAGTAGACGAGGTGCACGACCACGAGCGCGACGAGCAAGCGCCCGCGTCGCGCGCGCATGACCGCGAGCCGCGCGACCGTGCTGGCCGCGACGTCCGCCCCGCGGGTGATGCGGGTTTGCCACTTCGCGCTCGCGAACCACCGCCGGCGCGCAGCCCACCGCTCGAACCCGCGGATCCACCGCGCGGCGAGGCGCTCGCTCGAGCACACGCCGATCACGGCGGAGGTGATCAGCGCGATGCCGCCGAACCAGACGATCGCGGTCCTCGTCATCCAGGTGGCGACGGGCGGCCCGTAACCGAGCGCGACGAGCAGCACGCCGATGACGAACACCAGCGCGAGGCTCGTCGTGAACTTGACGAACGGGACCGCGACCGCGGCATCCCACGGCACGCCGCGCCGGTTCAGCGTGTATGCGACCGTGGGCTCGCCGAGCCCGACCTGCGGCGTCACGGCCGTCATCACGTGGTTCGCGACCGCGGCATCCCAGGCGTCGCGCGCCGTGATCCGCGCGCCCGCGAACCGCGCGATCACCGCGATGCGCAGCGCCTCGGTCGCGACGAGCCCGATCGCACCGCCGATGACGATCGCGAGTGTCGCGACTGGATAACCCTGCAGCCGCGCCCACGCGCCGCGCAGCGCGTCCGTGTCGGGCGCGCCGAGATAGATGCCGATCGCGCCGAGAGCCACCAGCACGAGGACCCACGTCCAAGAGTGCTTGGGCTTCGTCTCAGGCGCGTCCACGGCCCAGCGTGATCAGCGGCGCGGCCGGCTTGGCGGCGAACCGCGCATCGCGATCGCGATACAGCGTGTTGTACGCGCAGGACGGAATGTTCGTGCCGTCGGGCTCGCGGATCCCGACGCAGCACTGCCGGATCCGATCGGTGTCGAACGTCTCCTCGTCCATGTGCGCGTGGATGTAGATCGCCTTCGCGCTCGCTTCGGCGCGGCGCAGGCGCTCGGCGGCGCCGAGCTCGCGCTCGAACACGGACTCGGTCAGCGCGCGCAGCCGCGCGAGCACCGGCTCGGTGTCATCGCACGCGATCTCGCCGGCCCACAGCCGATTGATCACGTCGCCGAGCTTGTTCTCCATCTGCACCGTGGGCTCGAGGTACAGCATGCCGCCGAGGAGCTCGCGGAGATCCGTCCCGGGCATGAAGCGCGGGAACGGCAGCCAGCGCCCGTCGTCGAGCCGGAGCATGTACGTCACGAGGTAACAGAGCGGGTGCGCGGCCGGCGACGGCACGAAGTCCGACACGCGCAACACGCCGGCGGTCTGCGCTTCGATGTCGGACAGCACCTCGAACGTCGTGTAACGCCCGGCGCGGTCGAACGACTGACCGTTGTGCCCGGTGAACGTCATCGTGTGCAGCTCGAGCGAGCGAATGAAGTCCTTCTCCAGCGCGAGCTTCACGAACGCACCGACCTCGTCGTCGTTGACCCCGCGCGCGAGCACCGGCAACAACGTCGTCTCGACGTCGTACTTCTCGAGCAGGTCGAGGACGCGCAGCTTCGCGTCGAGGAAATTGCCGCCGAGCATGTGCTGGTTGATCTCGGGCTTGAACGAATCGAACGACAGCACGATGCGCGCGCCGAGCCGCGCGAGCCGCTCGAGCAGGCGCTCGTCCTTGAGGAAGCGCAGCCCGTGCGTCGACACCGTGATGCGGTGGATGCCCTCCTCGACACAGCGCTCGATCAGCCGCTCGAACTGCGGGTGCTGCGTCGGCTCGCCGCCGGTGATGTTGATGATCCGGCGCTCGGGATCCGCCGCGCGCAGGTGACCGAGGATCGCCGTGAGCTGCGCGTCGGTCATGTGGAACGCGCCCTCGTTCTTGTTGTGCGTGTAGCAGATCGGGCAGTCGAGGTTGCACGCGCTCGTGATCGGCACGATCGGCAGCTGGGCCTGCTGCTCGTGGCTCGTGCACGGGCCGCAGTCGAACGGGCAGCCTTGCGCGACCGGCTTCTTTGCTTCGGGTGGCGCGAGCAGGGGCGCGAACCCGACGACGTGCTCGTACCAGTCCGCGTTCGGCGAGACGACGACCTCACTCGGCCCGTGCGCGTCGCAGACCTTCCGCATCACCACGCGGTCGCCCGTGCGCCAGATCTCCGCCGGCGTGGCGCGCTTGCACGTCGCACACAGCGAGGTCGTGGACCTAAGCAGCACGTCGGTCATGCGAGGGCAGCTTGCCACTCCACCCGGGGCGCGCGCGAGCGACACGGACGGCAACGAACATCCACGAGGCGACGAGGTTCGCGGCGACGAGCCCCAGCATGATCAGCGACATGCCGGAGATCGAGCGGCCAAACCAGGCGCCGGTCGACAGCACGATCGTGGCGCACACCACGGCGCGCGCCGTCTCCAGCCACGGGTAGCGCGGCGAGTGCTCGAAGTAGGCGCCCGTGATCACCGACGATGCGAACAAAAAGCCGAGGTACAGGAGGTTCGCGGCATGGCCGTGATCGAGCACCGACGCCGTGAGCTGCGTGCTGCCGACGACGAAGAGCGTGAGCTGAAGCCCGCCGATCAGGTGAAGGCCCGCGGGAGGCGGGGAGAACGCCGTCCGCGGTGCACGATCACCCACGACATCTAATGGGCGCCAGCCTGCGGGCATGAACCAGATCCGCAGCTTGTCGCGCCACCGGCGCGTCGCCACAGCCGCACGCCAGACCGTCGCCAGCTCGTGAAATGCGACGACGAGCGGATGATACGAGCGCGGTGGGTTGGAGGTTCCGAACACCGGCGGCTCCGACGCGAGCTCGCGCTGGAAGGTCCCGAACAACTTGTCCCAGAGGATCGTGACGAAGCCGAAGTTCTTGTCGCGATAGATCGGATTGATCGCGTGGTGAACGCGATGGTTCGACGGCGTCGCGAGCACCCACTCGAGCGGCCCGAGCTTGTCGATGCAGCGCGTGTGTACGGCGACGCCCCAGCCGACCTTGATGAACCAGGCGACGACGGCGGCCTCGAGTGGGATGCCGAGCAGGGCCGGTACTGCGAGGATCAGGTAGGCCCCGGAGATCACGTTGACGAGCGGCTCGGCGATCGAGCTTCTCGCACCCGTCGTGATCGTGAACTCCTCGCTCGAGTGGTGCACCGAGTGCACGCCCCACGTGAGGTTGAGCAGGTGGTGATAGCGGTGCATCGCGTAGCTCGCGAGGTCGACCGCGAGGATCGCGAGCGGCCAGATCCACCAGGCCATCGGCAGCTGCCACGGCAGCGCATCGGCGATCACCCCGTAGAGCGCGATCCACGCCGAGCCGAGCACACCGAGGATCAGCGAGTGCGGGACGGTGATCATGACGCTGGTCGCGGCGTCGCGCGGGCTCTGGTCGCCGCGCGCGCGAGCGAGGTTGACGACGTACTCGATCGCCATCAGTGCCGACAGCACGTACGGAACCACACGTGCGAACTGCTCGCCGGTCATCACGCCCTCTCGCGGAGCTTACCGTCGCGCAGGTGCAGCGTGCGACTGGTTCGCGCGGCCACGTCGGGATCATGGGTGACCAGGAGCACCGCCGCCTCCCCGGGCGCGAGCAGCGCCGCGAGCACCGACCGCGCGGACTCGCCGTCGAGGCTCCCCGTCGGCTCGTCGGCCAGGATCAGCTGCGGCCGGTTGACCAGTGCGCGCGCGACGGCGACCCGCTGGGTCTCGCCGATCGAGAGCACGTGCGATGGCGCATCGCCTCGACTCGCCATGCCGAGCGGTGCGAGCAGCTCGTCCGCGCGCGCGAGCGCCGCCTTGCGCGATTGCCCGGCGCGCCAGGCGGGAAGCGCCACGTTCTCGCGTGCGCTCAGGTGATCGATCAGGTTGCCGCGCTGGAACACGAAGCCGAGCCAGGTCAGCCGCAGCTCCGCTCGGATCGCCGACGGCGCCGACCACGGCTCGTGGTCGCCGAGCACGACGCGACCACCGTCGGGCCGATCGATGAGGCCGATGATCTGGAGCAGCGTTGTCTTCCCGCATCCGCTCGGACCCATGAGCGCCACGGTCTCGCCGGCGGCGATCTCGAAGCCCACGCCGTGGAGGACGTCGCGATCCGCGAACCGCCGGCGCAGATCCTCGACGACGAGCCTCACTCCGCGCCTCTCAGGACGCGCGCCGGGTCGGTCCGCGCGGCGCGCCACGCCGGGTAGCTGCCGGCGACGAGCGCGGTCAGAACCATCACGATCGCCGGCCCGACGAACACCGCCGTCGCGATCATGGGGCGAACCGCCATCGTGCCCCACTCGTAGATCGGGTTCGCCTGGAAGTAGGCGATCAAGCCGAGCCCGACGCCGGCACCGAGCACGCACCCGATGACCGAGACGAAGATCGCCTGGAGCAGCGAGAGCGCGAACACGTCGCGCTCCGCGAACCCGATCGCGAGCAGCATCGCGAGCTCGCGCCGGCGCTTGAGCACGTGGATGTAGAGCAGGGCCCACATCGGCACGGCGACCGCCGCGACCACCATCGCATACGAGACCGACACGATCGTGCGCGTCGCGGAGATGTAGCTCGACACGTACGAAGCATCCTCGCGCCAACCGATCGCCGTGATTTCGGGGAACGCCTGTGCGAGCTCGGCCGCGAGCGAGCGTGCCCGCTCGTGATCGAACAGGTGGACGTGAATCGCCGAGGCCGCGTTCGGCTCGCCTGATTCGGCCGCGAGCCACGCGCGCGACACGAACACCGCACGATATGCCAACGTCCCGCCGACCAGCGCACGAACGGTCATCGTGTAGCGTCCGACGTTGTCGTCATCGACCGCCATTCCCGCGGCGCCGAAGATCGCGCGCACCTCGACGCGATCGCCGACGGCGAGCTCGAGACGCGAGGCGTAATGCGTCCCGATCAGGAGCGCGTCGGGGTCGTTTGGCGTCCACGCGCCCTCGACGATCTGGAACGGTGGCAGCGCCGACGGATCGACGCCGACCAATGGCGTCGCGTGAAACCGGCCACGCCGGCCGATCGCGCCGGCATAGATCAACACCGGTTGGGCGGCACGGACGCCATCCACGGCTGCGAGCCGGGCCGCCATCGCGATCCCCTCGCGGAATCGCGGACCGTCCGTCGGCTCGACGCGAATATCGCCGGCTCCGTGGGTGAGGTTCTCCTCGAGCAGTGCGTTCTCGAAGCCGTCGAGGTTGGCCGTGTTGCCGATCTGAAACCCGGCGCCCGCCGCCACCGAGACCACCAGCAGCACGAGCGTGATGCGGCTCGACCACAAGCTCCGCCGCGCCAGGAACACCAGCAAGGCAAGGCTCGCGTGCGAGCGGCGGAGTCCAGCCACGTCGCGCGCAGCATATCGAGTTTCGGTCGCGGATGCGGCTGGCATACTGTGGCCTCCATGGTCCGGTGGTTGTGCGTGCTCGCCGCGCTCGCGCGCGTGGCGGTTGCCGACTCGATGTCGCCCGCGGATGCGTCGCGCAAGTCGGAGCGCAGTCACGTCACCGGGCTGCCGCTCTTCGCGTACAGCGTCGACTTCGGCTACGGCGCCGGCGGACGCGCGTACTACTACTGGAACGGCACGCGCGACGACCCGCGGTTCGCTCGGACTCCGTACTTGCTGCGGAGCTTCGTCAGCGTGTTCGCGACCACCAGCGGCCTCCGCTACTACACGCTCGACATCGACGCGCCGGCGGTGTTCGACTCGCCCTACCGCATCCGCTCGCAGTTGGTGTACCTGCGCAACATCGACGCGAGCTACTTCGGATTCACCGAGGCGAGCCGCCGCACGCTGCGGTTCCCCGGCGTCGATAAAGATTTCGGATCGTACGCCGACTACCGCGAGGCGCAGCGGCGGATCGTCGACGGCGTGGCCTACGATCGCTACGACCGCTATGACCTGTTGCGGCCGGCCGCGCTCGCGAGCCTGGAGCGCTCGCTGCTCGACGGCCGCATGCGGCTGCTGCTCGGTGTGACCGCCAGCTGGGCCCGCGTCGAGGACTACACGGGCAAGCAGGTGGACGCGGTGAACGAGAGCGGCGACTCGACATCGGCGCCGTCGGCGACCACGCGCCTGCGCGAGGACTGCGATCGCGGCGTGCTGGTCGGCTGCGGCGGTGGTCGCGATAATTTGTTGCGCGTGGCGGTCACCTACGACACGCGTGACTTCGAGCCCGATCCGAACTGCGGCGTGTTCGCCGACCTCGCGATCGACGTCGCGACCGCCGCGCTCGGCTCCGAGTACGACTACGTGCGCGGCCTCGTCACCGTGCGCGGCTTCTACAGCCCGTTCCCCGAGCACGCGGACCTCGTGCTGGCCGGCCGCGTGTTCCTACACGCCCAGTCCGCGGGCACGCCGGTGTTCACGATGGACGTGTTGCCGTTTGTCGAAGACGTGCGGATGGGGCTCGGCGGGCACCGCTCGATCCGCGGATACCGCCAGAGCCGGTTCGTCGATCACGTGATGACCGCGGCGTCGGGCGAGGTCCGCTGGACGTTTGCACGAACGACGATCTGGCGGCAAAAGCTCGCGTTCATCGCGGTGCCGTTCTTCGACGTCGGCCGCGCCTTCGACGGGTTGTCGGACCTCGGCTTCCAAGGCTTCCGCCCCGGTGCCGGTGGCGCGCTGCGCGTCAGCTGGAACCTGGCGACGCTCGGCACCTTCGAGTACGCACGAAGCATCGAGGGCACGGGCGTGTACGTCAACTTCGGGCACATGTTCTGAACTGGTCCACGAACCTTCAGCGCAGAGCGATTTTGTCTCGGCTTCGCGGGCCGTACGAGCGGACGTCGATCTGCCTGTCCAGCGCAGCCGAGATCGCGTCGCCGACGTCATCGACGCGCGTCGCGATGGGCACGGCGGCGGCGATGTCGCGTTCGAGGTCCGCGAGCGGAGCGTGATAGCGGGAGACGATCGAGCGATCGGCGAGCGTCGCGACGCGATCGAGGCAGGTGACTGCCAGGTGATCGATGGGGCCGGCGAATGCGATCGCGTGGCGCGCGAGCACCGCGTCGAACCAGCCGACCCGAAATCGGCCTGCCGCGCCATCCTCGCGGTTGTGGAGCTCCGGCAGCCGCCTCGCGAGCGTGTCGTCCTGTGTGGGAAGTGGGCCTTCGCCGTGCCGCGTTTGGTAGGCGCGCAGGACGCCCCAGACGTCGAGCGGGCCTGCGATGTCGAGGCTGCGCGCGACATCTCGCACCGCGCGCCGCGTGATCCGGCTCGGGGTGACATGTGGAAAGAAGCCGTGATCGCGGTCGAGCAGTGCGCCCTGTGCGCTCTCGAAGATGACGTGGTCGGCGTGGGGCAGATGCTCGGAGAGCGTGATTGGCTCGCGCGCGGCGGCGAGGTACGCATCGAGCACGGCATCCGTCGTGGCGCGTGCGATCAGCTCGTGCGCGTGCGCGATGTCGTCTCTCGCGGCGTGCTCGGCGCGCTCGATCGCGGTCCGGGCACGCGCGAGCAACGCCGCACGAACCTCGCGCAACCTCGCGAGGAAGTCGTAGTTGCCAGAGAGCTCGCCCGTCGCCATGCGCACCGGACCGAGCTTGGCCTCGCCGATGCCGCGACCCGTCGAGCCGTGACGGCCGGCTCCGCGCAGCGTCTCGCGCACGAGGTTGACCGTCGCGTGCCACGGCGTGACGAGCGGGCAGCGGGGATCGACGGTGACGAGATCGCGATAGGCAGCAGCCGCGATCCCGGTGGTCGCCGACAGCGCGTCGATCTCGGCGTGGAGCGCGTAGAGATCGACGGCCATGTCACCCGCGAGGTGCGTGCGCGCGCCCGGCACGAACGACGCCGATCCGAGCTGCGCGAAGCAATGCACGCGATCGTCGTCGGTGACGACGTGGTGCTGCGCTTGCGGACCGCCGTTCCACCGGATGACGAGTAGCGCGCGTGCGCCTTCGCCGACGGCGCGGCGACCGAGCCAGTCGACGAGCGTTCCCTTGCCCTCATCGCCAAAGCCGAGCCCGAGGACAACTTCGAGCTTGATCCGCGGCATGGTTTACCCGGGCGCAGGTGCCGCGCCGCACGACCCGCAGAACTTCGCGTCCACCTTCATGCTCGCGCCGCAAGCCGCGCAGCGCTGCATCGGTGATCCCGCTCCTTCGACGTGCACCACCGGCGCGGCGACGACCGGCGCCGGCTCGGCACGGGATGCCGCGACCTGCGCCATCGCTCCCATCGCCTGCGCGTACACCGCGCGCTGTTCATCGGCGTGCCGCCGCTCCTGCGCGACGCGGTCTCCGGTCGTCGCTGCCAGCGCCGCCGCCCAGGCTGCGCCTCCACCTTCCGCCTTCGCGAGCTCGGCCGCCTGGATCGCGAGCATCTGATCGGCCGACAGGCCGGCGAGGGCGGCGCGCCGCTCGAGCACGTGTGCCTGATCCTGCGCGGACGTCTCGCGATCGATCTCCGCCATCGCGCGGAGCTTCGCGACCTGTTGCTGCTCCGCGAGCGCGGCAAGCTCGAGCTCGAGCCGTTTTCGCCGTTCGATCTCTGCGAAGTCCGCGTCGTGACGTGCGCGTGACGTCGCGAGCTCGCCCTCGAGAAGCGTCCGCTGCCGCGCGAGTGCGGCCGTGTCGCTGGCCGCGGTGACGGACGACGTGCGCTGGATCGCTGCGACATCGATCGCCGCACCACGCGCGGCGAGTGCCTCGTGCCGCTCGCGGTCGGCGAGCGCGGCCTGTTGCTCGGCGTACCGCTGATCGCTGCGCTGCTGCTCGGCGCGCAGTACCCGCGCGATGGTCAACTGCTCTAGATCGAGCTCGGTGTCGCGCTGTTCGAGCCAGCTGAGACCCAGTCGCACGTCTTCCGCAGCGCGCTCGAGATCCGCGCGCGCGGCGAGCACCCATTGCCCGGTCTTGCTGCGCGCATCGATCACCGCGATCGCCACGAGCGTCATCCCGAGGCCGGTCAGCGCCTCCGTGATCGTAGGCGCGATCGCAGCCTCGAGCGCGCGCATGCCGGGGGCCGTCGACAGCTGCGCGAACGCGAGCTCGCGCAGCTGCATCGCTACGGCCGACACGACGGCAGGCGCGATCCGCGCGGGCGTGAAGTCATCGTGCTGGCCCTGCGCGCGCACGACGAGATCGAGCTCGACCTGTTGACCATCCGCGGTGAACAACGGGGTCGTGGCGTCGATCGTCGTCGCGCTGCCGGTCGACGCCGGCGGCTGCTGATGTCCGCAGCGATCACAGAAGCGCATCGACGCCGGCAGCTCCGCACGGCAGCTCGCGCACGGGCGCGTCTTCGGCGCGAGTCCGGTGCCGAGGTGCAGATCCAGCGATGCGACCGTCGTCAGCGGCGCGAGCGTGACGTCGACGGTGAGCCCGTAGCGCGCCGCGATCGCGACCTCGAGCTGCCGCCGCATCTCGGCTTCCGCATCGGGATATGAGATGTCGCCGCTCGCGGCCTCGCGCTCGAGCACGTGCTGCGCGACCCGAACGACGTCGGGCCTCAACAAATTATAGAGGTCGCCGGTCGACACGACGGTCCGGTCACCAACGACGTTCGCGATGAACTTGGCGAGTGCAGCGCGGTCGCCCTTCGGCAGCATGAAGGTGACGAGCACCTGCGACTTGACGATCTCGCCGGTGGCGCTCGGCCGCGTGCGCACGACATACGGGACCGGAAACGGCCGCTGATCGACGAGGTAGAACGCCGTCCGCTCGCGCCCCGTGAAGAAGCTCGCGACACGCTCGAACAACGACACGCTCGTGCGTTCTCCCGGGGGCAGCACGCGATCGACCACGCCGTCGACCAGCACGACGCCGACCGTTCCTGCGGGGACGCGCACGGTCCGCGTTCCGAGAAACCGGCGTGCCTCCTCTGGATCGACGCGCCGGATCAGCTCGTCGCCGCCGCGCTCCCACACGCCATCGATCACCGCGCCCGGCGGCGCAGCCTCGCCCCAGCCCGCGTGCTCGAGCGAGCCGCCGCACCGCGTGCAGAACTTCTGCCCGAGTGGCGTCATCGCGTTGCACGTCGGGCAGTGCACTTGCGCGGCCGTGCTCGCGCCGCAACCCGAGCAAAACCTCGAGCCTTCATCGTTCGCAGCGCCACACCGCACGCAGGTTTCGTTCGCCATGTTCTCGCTCCCTCTCTATTTCAGTCCGATGCGTGAAACGACTCTGCGGGTTCGGACATCGTGTATATTATACACGTGCAGGAAGCTCGGTGCTCGGAGTGCGGTCAGGGTCTGCGAGACAGCTCGCTGTTCTGCAGCGCGTGCGGAACGGCGCAGCGTACCGCGTCGCCGTCGCTCGCGCTCGCTCTCGACGCCTCCACACTCGCCCACCTCGCCGTCGGGTCGCGCGGTCTCTTGCGTCTACGCGTCGAGAACCTCGGGGCGCAGTCGATCCCCGGCCCGATCTCTCTGCGCACGACGCTCTCCGACGACGCGCTCCCGCTCGCCGAGACGTCGGCGGAGCTCGCGGCTGGTGCTGCGATCGTGCTCTCGATCTCCGTCTCGCCGACGATGGCCGGGTACCACGCATTCGCAGGCGAGCTCGTCGCCGGCGCGCGGTACCAACTCGCGAAGGTCTACCTCCGCGTCGGCGGTGATGGACCGCAGGTGAGCATTGTCAACATCGACCAGTCGAGTGCGCGCGTGATCGACAACTCGCGCTCGACGTTCGGTGTCCAGGGAAGCGGCGGGATGCTCGGCGCTGACGCCGATTGGCGCGAGCTCGAGGTCGCGGTCATCCCCGAGCCCGCGCCGCCGTCGGCGCGCCCACGCGTGCTGCCACGCGCGGACTTCACGATCACCACGGAGCTCGCGGCGTACCGAGCGCACGAGACGATCGCACACGGCGACATCGCGACGGTCTACGGCGGCCGCACCTCCGATCACACCGACGTCGTGCTCAAGATCGCCGATCAGGCGGCCGACAACGATCTCCTGCAGCACGAGGCGCGCGTCCTCGGCCTGCTCCTCGCGAAGCCCGACAAGACCTCGCTCCATTTCACGCCGCCGCGCGATCAGTTCCGGACCGGCGACGGCCGCATGGGCACCGTGTTTCCACGGCTCGACGGCCTCGATCTCACCGCGCTTCGCGACAGCTTTCGCGACCGCGGCGAGTCCGGCCTCCCCCCGCGGCACGTCGTGTGGATTCTGCGCCGTGCCCTCGCGGCACTCGGTTGGGCTCACTCGCAGGGCATCCTGCACGGCAACGTAGATCCGTCGCACGTGCTCGTGCGCGGGCAAGATCACATGGTGTGGCTCGTCGATTGGTGCTGGGCGGTCGTCAAGCCGGCGCAGACCGGCCAGACCTTCAAGGCGCTGAACGAGGTGTTTAGCCCGCCCGAGGTCGCCGCGCGCGGCAAGCCGTCGCCAGCGTCCGATATCTACGCGCTCGGCAAGTGCGCGATCCACGTCCTCGGCGGTGATCCTTCCGACAAGACGATGCCGGACGCCGTCGATGCGAAGCTCGCACGCTTCATCCGCTATCTCTGTCTCGAATCGCAGGGTGGTCGCGGGCAGGACGCGTGGGAGCTGTACATGCAGCTCGACAAGATTCGCGAACAGATCTGGGGCCCGCACCAGTTCGTGCCATTGGATCTCTCGCACTCACACAGCGAAAGGAACTGACTCATGGGTGGAGGACGCTACAGCCTGGACATCGCGCAACGGACGCGCGCGAACGATAACTCCGCGTTTCAATCGAGCGCCGCTCCGGCGGCGCGCGAGGTTCACGCGGCCCTCAACCCGTTCGGCAAGACGCGGGAGGTCAACAACGTCACGCCGATCATCGTAGCGCTCGACGTCACGCGTTCGCGCGGCGATGACACCAAGCTGATGTACGAGAAGCTTCCGCAGCTGATGGGTCAGATCGAGCTGAAGGGATACATAGACAACCCCGGCATCAGCTTCTGCGCGATTGGCGACGCAACAACCGATCGCGCACCACTCCAAGTCTCCCAGTTCGAAGGCGACAACCGCCTCGACGAGGCGCTCGGTCGGTTCTGGATCGAGGAAGGCGGTGGTGGCACCGGGCAGGAGAGCTACGAGCTCGCGGCATACTTCTACAGCCGCACGAACTGCGTGCGCCTCGCGCAGGGAGTCGGCAAGAAGGGCTACTGCTTCTTCGTCGGTGACGAGGGCTTCTATTCGAGCATCGACAAGGCGACGATCCGCCGTGTGATCGGCGACGAGGTCAGCGACGATGTGCCGGCTGCCGAGGCCTTCCGGCGGCTTCAGGAGAAGTTCCACGCGTTCTTCATCTATCCGCAGAAGACCATGGACGAGCGCAGGGCGAACATCGATGCCGAGATCCGCGACCGCGTGCGCAAGGCTGGCGGTCAGTACGATGGCGTCGATGTGCGCGCATCACTGCTCTGGAACAACGGCAACGATCTCGACCTGCACGTGACCACGCCGCGCGGCGAGCACATCTTCTATGGCGCCAAGCAGGCGAGCTGCGGCGGCTGGCTCGACGTCGACATGAACGCGGGTGGTGCGCAAACGACGAAACCCGTCGAGAACGTGCGGTGGGGAAAAGGAGCGGCGCTCGCAGGGCGCTACAAGGTGTGGGTGCGCAACTTCGCGTTCCACGAGAGCAAGCGCGAGCCCACGGCCTGGAAGGTCGAGCTCGAGGTCGGCGGTAAGATCACGCACCATGAGGGCGTGATCTCGCCGAACGGTCAGACCGGCGATGCCAGCGACATGGTGGTCGCAGAATTCGACTACGACCCGAACGCGCAGCTCGTTTCGACGAAGCCGGGTGTTGATCAGTACGCGGGCTACGCGGACGATGTCATCCTCGCGCAGTGGGCGACCGTGCTCCCGAAGGAGCACATCATTCGCGTCGGCGATCCGAAGTCGATCATCGACGTGTTGCTCGGCGCGCTCGCGATCGCCGATGGCAAAGTCGATCTCGACACGTACCTTCGTGACATGCGCGAGCTCGGTGCCTCCGAGGAGCGCGTCCACGCGATCGATGCCGCGCTCGCAGGGCTGCCGAGTGCGAAGAATGTGGCGACCGCCACGGTGACCGGCGACGTGCCATCACACGCGGGTGGCGGCAAGAAGACGACGATGCGGCTGTGACGCTCCACTAGAGCTCACGGCGCGAACACGAGCTTGCTCGCCTCGTAGATCGCATCGAAGCTCTGCGCGGGACCGCACGCATCGATACCGACCGAGCGCGTGCCGAGCTCGAAGTGAAGGTGCCGGACATCGCTGCGTCCGCTGTTGCCCATCGTACCGAGTGGTTGTCCGCGCACGACCTCGTCACCCGACGTGACGATGATCGTCGCGAGGTGCGCGTAGCGCGTGTAGACGTTGTTGCGGTGCCGGACGATGACGTGATTTCCCCACCCAGCACTGCACTCGCGCAGCAGCTTGTTCGGCGCGAACACCGTCGACTGCGGGCAACCTCGACGCGCGTACACGACCGTGCCCGCCGCCGCCGCGACCACGGCGACCGTGACGACGTCGGTGTTCGCGTTGATGTAGTCGTCGCCTTCGTGATCGGCCGGTCGGCCGACGGTGCCGCGAACGAGCTCGAGCGCCGTCCAGCGCGTGGGGCGTGTCCAGCTGGACAGCTCGCTCCCCGGTGCGGGCCATGCGGAGAGCGGTTGCACGGGCGCGGAGTCTTCGGCGTCCGAATCGACAACGCCGCAGCGAAGAAGCTCGCGCGGTGGGTTCGAGGCGCATGCGAGGAGCGGCACGATCGCGAGAATCAGCAGTGCATCGCGCACGACCACGTCGCGACGCTATCAGAATGCGCATCGATGATCGTCGTGACAACGATCGCGTTCTGCCGTGACGAGCGTGCTTCGCACCGTGGCAGCCCGACGGCAACGGCTTCGAAGATCTGATGCTCCACGATCGCTCCTTCAGCCACCTGCGCTTCCTCTCGCTCGGCCTGCCGTGAGGCGCAGGCTTCGTTTTCTCACGCTCGTTGATGGCGTACATCGCGCGGCACGTGGCGCATCCTGACGTGCGTCGTGCACGACGCGTGGTGGCTAGTGCCGTGGCCAGGGGCTTCCGCTGGAGTACGCACACCACGCTGCCCACTCGCGTGGCGTCGGAGCTTCGCGAGATCATAGGGAACGTAGGTGGCCCCGGCGTTGCTGATTAGCGGACCCATGAAGTACGCAGTCACCTTGTTTTCAATCGCTCTGATCGGTGCGTGCACGGTGGGTGAGGAATCCGAGCTCGCTGCCGAGGGCGACGAGCAGGACCTCGACGTCCTTCACGACGACGATCCGATCTATGACGAGGACACGAACGGGCTGCGCGCCGCACCGAACCCGCGTGGCTGGTTGCCGCCGGCGGATGTTCGCGCCGCGGGTGATGGCCAGTACGTCGCGTACACCGCCGCGGGTGCATGGTCCGCCGGGCGCAACTGTAGCGGCGGCCTCAAGAGCGGCACGCGCAAGGTCGGCGACTTCCTCAAGTCGACGTTCGCAGGCGTCACCGGGTATGGCGGCTACGCCTGCCGGCCGAACACGGCGAATACGGCGCAGCTCTCGGTGCACGGCAGTGGCCGCGCGATGGACATCATGATCCCGCGCGTCTCCGGCGATGCGAACAACGCGCGCGGCGATCTGATCGCGAACTACCTCGTGAAGAACGCGCAGGCGATGGGCATCCAGTTCATCATCTGGGACCGCAACGACTGGGGCGCGAGCCGCGGCGCACCGAAGCTGCGCGCGTACAGCGGCCCCGACCCGCACACGGATCATATCCACGTCGAGCTGTCGCCAGCCGGCGGCGCGGGGACGACGCCGTGGTTCGCGCAGACCACGTCACCGGGCCCGAGCGCGTCCACCGCGACCGTGATCGCGAGTGGCCTCAACCTGCGCAGCGGTCCGGCGACGTCGTATTCGATCCTGCGCACCATGCCGTCGGGCGCCGTCGTCGACGTCTTGCAGGGTCCGTCGAACGGCTGGTACCTCGTGCGTTACCTCGGCATCGAGGGCTGGGCCTCCGGCGCGTACCTCGCGCTCTAACGGCTGACGTTACATACTCGGCGAATGAGTGACAGTGACGAGCAGCGCCGGGTCTATGGCACGGCCGATGATTCGCCGGTTGGGCGCCGCGACTTCGAGCGTGCGATTCGCGCCCTCAACGCGAGCGACATCGACATCCGCGATGCCTTGCTCAAGCTCGCCGCGCACGTCGTCTCGCTGACCGACGAGCTGACGCGCCGCCTCGACAACGTGGAACCGCAGCCCGCGCCACCCGGCACGCCTGCGACCGCGTCGGGCCATACCGTCGAGGAGACGGTCGCAGCCTACCTCCCCCACACGCTCGATCAGATCCGCGCTCGCGACTCGCTCGCCACGCAACGAGTCTCGTTGGACACCAGCGGAGTCTCCAAGTACGAGGTCGAGGGAGCCTCGCCGCCGTGCTCGGAGCTGATGTCGATCTGCCACGCGCGCTGCTGCACGCTGGGCTTCGCGCTGTCGACCGAGGATCTCGACGAGGGCGTGATCCGATGGGACTACGGTCAGCCGTACCTGATTCGCCAACGCGCGAGCGACCGGTACTGCGTGCATAACGACCCGGACACGCAAGCGTGCACCGTGCACCAGTTCCGGCCACGCGTGTGCCGCGGCTATGACTGCCGCAAGGACGATCGGATCTGGCTCGACTACGACAAGCGGATTCCGGCGCCACTCGAGCACCGCGATGCCGAGCTTCCAACCGAGAAGGTCGAGCTGTTCGATCTCCTCGAACGCGTCAAGGCGCGGCGCACCGCGGTTCACTTCGAGACCGCGGCGATCTCGCAGAGCTTCTCCGACGCCGAGCCCGTGATCGGCCCGCCGCCGGCTCCCAGGAAGCCGCTGCTGTCGTAGGACGCTGTAGAATGCGCGCCTGATGCGGCTGGTCAGATCGTTCGTGGCGATGCTCTACATCACGGGGTGCATGACGCCCGTGATGCAGTTCGGCGAGGGCAAGTCCGCGAAGCAGGCGCAGCGCGAGACGATGAATGACGTCACGCCAGCGCGGCTCGCGGCCGATGCGAGCTGGCGCGGCGAGATCATGGTCCGCAAGATTCGCGTCTGGGCCGACAACCAGTACCGCGGGCAGAACGTCAGGTGGCAGCAGACGTTCGACAGCACGCTCGAGATCGCAAACCTCGTGCTCGCGCCGGTGTTTGGTCTGCGCGTCGTTCCCGAATATCGCGTGTGGGAACATCACGTGCCCGGCAACACGCTCGCGAATGATCTCCTCGTGCTCGCCGAGCGCGATCCGGGAGACGACGTGTTCGCGGTGGTCGGCTTGACGTCGTCGCTGCCACTCGTCTCCGCCACGTTCGAAGATCTCGGGATGGCGCAGATCGGCGGTCGCCACATGATCGTGCGCGGGTACGCGGACCTCGAGGAGCGCAAGCAATACGCGGATGCGTTTCGCGATCTCACGGCGGACGAGCGCGAGCTCGCGCTCGAGCAGCGTCGCGAGCACAAGACCGCCGTCGTGTTCCTGCACGAGCTCGCGCACAACCTCGGCGCCGAGCACGATGCCGAGGAGAACATGATCACGAGCGCAGGCTATTCACACCGCGCGAAGTCGTTCAGCCCGAGCGCACGCGACGTCATGATGCGCGCTATCGATGCGCGACTCGGGCGCGCGGGTGCGAAGCCCGACACCGTGACGCCGCAGCAAGCGGTAGTCGCGCGCGAGCCGCTGGTCTTTCACGTCGACGCGGCCGGGCAGGTGATGCACGGCAATCAGATCGTCGACGAGGCCTCGCTCGACAAGCTGCTCGTCGATGCGTTCGCGAGCAGCCCGCACACCGAGATCGCGATCAAGCGCGCGCGCAAGGCGCCGCCAGCCGTGGTCAATCGCATCGTCAGTCGCGCGACCGCGACCGGGCTCACGCGCGTCTCCATGACGCTCTATTGAGGCATCAGGCATCGGGCCGTCGAGAGTTGGTGACGCGCGGTGTCGCCGGCGCCCGCCTCGATCAGGCGGCTTGCTGCTGCGCGAACGCCTGCTGCAGCACGCCCTCGACGTCGACGCGCACCTTGTCCTGTCCACCCTTGAACGCGACCAGCCAGATCAAGAGACCGATCAGGATGCCCGTTCCGATCATGAACAGCACGAAGAGAAACGTCGCGCCCATCGACGGGAAGTTGCCGTTGACGACGACGCCGTCCTTCTTCGGGACGACGATCGCGCCCGTGAACGAGGTCTTCGCGCACACGATCAGGCCGCCGCGGAAGCTGTACTTGTACTGGGGCAGCCGCTGCTCGAGCGTCTGCTTGATGACTTCCTTCGGGGGTACCGCCGCAAACTTCAGTCTCGCCATGGCCCACGATAACCCGACTAGTATCTCCGTTGCTCGAACGCGGACGCCGGGAACGCGGGCTTGTACGCGGTGCCGAGTGCGGGTGATGCACCGATACCGGTCGTCTTGAAGATCGCCGCGAACTTCGCGGCGTCGTAGAGCTGAAGAAAATCCCAGAACGTCTTCGCGACACCGGGCTTCAGCTCCCACACGGTAAAATGCTGACCCGGTGCCGGCACCGGAAACGGCATGTGTCCGGTGAAGTACTGCCACAGCGTCCACACGCTCTGGACGTTGCCGCCGAATTCGAACAGGAAGCGCTGCTCCAGTGCCAGCGTGCGGATCTGCGGCGCGCTTAGACCGAGATCGCGCGCGCGATTCGCGGCCTCGATGCCCGCGTCGGTGACGAGATATCCGGCGGCCGTGTCGGCATCGCAGTCAGCTCCGAGGAGCTCGCTGTCGCGCAGCGTCTGCAGCTCGTCCGAGCGGCGGATGTTCTTCTCTTCCTCCGCGATGATGAGATCGGCGACGATCGAGACGACGCCGGCGACGATGCCGATCGCGGCGCCGAGCGGCGCGAGTGGCGTGAACGAGAGCACGCCGGCGAACAGCGACGCACCATCGGCGATCGTCTTCGCCCACATCGCGGGCGTGTCGTGCGTGCCGAGCTTCTCGATGTCACCGACGAGCGCGCCGCCACTCTGGATGATCGAGAGCACGCCGAACGTGGTCTTCAAGACCGAGAAGTCGAACTTGATCTTGTCGAGTGCCTTGCGCGCGGCCTCGATGTCGCTCGGCTTGCCGGCCGGCAGGCGCGGCGCGATCTCGCTGAACTCGCGGAGCGAGTCGTAGAACTTCTTCGCCGCTTGCGCTGCTTTGATCGGGTCGTCGATCTCGTCGACCTTCAGCACGCTCGTGAACATGCCGCCGAGCGCGTTGCAGATCTTGCTGACGACGCCGGGCTGCTTGTGGCCGAGCTTGATGAATTCGAGCGCGGCGGCGAGCGCGGCGGGGCTCTTCGTACCTTCCGTGATCGCGGTGAACGCGAGCTTGATCTTCGAGATCTGCTCGGGGAGCGTCGTCAGCGCCTGGAGGTCCTTGAACTTGCCGTACTGCGCGGAGACTTCTTTCAGGTACGCGTGGACCTCGGCGAGCCCGCGATCGGGTGCCTTCTCGTTACCCTTGTAGAGCTCGCGCACGCGCTCGATCGTCAGCGACGACACGGTGACGCACGCGAGCTCGTCGATGGCGTCGAGACGGGGGAGGACGCTCTTGAACCGCGGATCGCCACGATGCGCGCTCGTCCACTGCAGCGCGAGGTACGGTTGGTCCGAGGCGGCGATCGCCATGTAGCTCGCGAGCACTTCGTCGCGCGCAGGACGACCCCCCGGCAGTTTCGGATCACCGTCGTGTGCGGCGAGATTTTCGTCGTGCATGGCGAGATCGGCGCCGAGCGCGAGGCGCGCGCTTTTCACGCGTTGCATTGCCTGCGTATAGCCGTGGTTCGCACGGAACGCGTCGACGAACGCTTTCACGTCCGCCGCGTTGGTTCCGACGACGGCGCCGAGCTCCTGCAGCTGGACGCCGAGCTGCTGATCGAGCTTGCGGACTGCTTCCTCGGCGCTCGCGAGCTCGACACGCTTCGCGTCGATCGAGGCCACGACCACGGCCTCCGCCTCGCTCACGAGCGAATCCGTGCCGTGTTGGCCGCCGAGCGGGGCGTTCGCGTGCTCGAGCGCGACGATCGCCTTGCCGGGGATCAGGCCATCGCGTTCGGCCGCACCGAGCAATCGACCGACGAGGCGCCGGTTCGTCGATCCGGGAGGGAGCTGGTTGTGCACCTTGTCGACGGTGAGGTTCTTCGCGCGGTAGACCTCGACGACGTAACGCTCGCCGTAGACCTCGTCGCGCGCGCCACGCTCCGCCGCGCGCGGCAGATCGAGGGGACCCTTCGCGGCTGCGACGGCGGCGTGCGTGGAGTCGGCGGCGGGACGCGCCGATGCCATCAGCTGCTCCATCCGAACGCAGAGCGCTGTCGACGTCGTCACCTGGCGCTGGAACTGCGCGCCCGCGTTCTTGATCCGCAGCTGGTCGACGACCTCGCCGAGATAGATCGGTTTCGTGCGATGCGCGTCCATCGCGTGCGCGAGCGTGTCGGCTTCCGCCGGTGTCTGGTGGCGCGCGTAGGCACCGGCGGCGGTGGTTGCCTCGTCGAGGATCGTCTTCATCGGCTGATCCTGCCGAGCTCGCCGTATTCGCGCGTCGCCGCCTCGAGGAGGTGATGGGTGCCGAGCGGCACGCCGTCGTGTGCCGCGAGCACGGCCGCGCGGATCGCCGCGTTGCGGATGTTGCCGCCGGTGAGCTCGAACTCTTCGGCGACCTCGGCGAAGTCGAGCGTGCCGCGTGGTGCCTGCGGCGGAATCATCAAGCGCCACAGCCGCGCGCGTTCGTTCGCGTCGGGTGCCTCGAACCGCACGCGGAAGTTGAGGCGACGCTTGAACGCCTCGTCGATCCCGCTCTCGATGTTCGTTGTGAGGAGGCAGACGCCGTCAAACGCTTCCATGCGCTGCAGGAGATAGTTGATCTCCATGTTCGCGTGGCGATCGTTCGACGACGACACGTTGGACGTTCGCTTGCCGAACAGTGCATCGGCCTCGTCGAACAGCAGCACACCACCGTTCGCATCGGCCTGATCGAAGACGGCCTTGAGGTTCTTCTCGGTCTCGCCGACCCACTTCGAGACGACGTTCGACAGATCGATCCGGAACAGATCGAGGTCGAGCTCGGCCGCGATGATCTCGGCGGACATCGTCTTACCCGTACCCGGCGGGCCGGAGAACAGGACCTTGAGCCCGCCGCTCGCACGCTGGCCGAAGCCCCAGTCGTCGAAGACGACGTGGCGGTAGCGCGCGAACGCGATGACCTCCTTGATGAGGGCGATCGTCGTCGGGCTCGCGATCAGATCGTCGAGCCTGCGTTCGCTGCGCACGCGCTCGACGAGGGTCGAGGTCGTCTCGAGCTCCTCGCGCGCGGCATCCGCGAGTGCGAGTAGCGTCGGCGGATCGCCGGTGCGGTGGCGCGCCTTGTCAGCGGCGCGAGAGATCGCAGAACAACCGAGCGGGAAGCGGCGTGCGAGGTCCGCGATCTCGTCACTGCCGTCGGCGACGCCGAGCGCGCGTGTCCACAGCGTGCGGCGCAGCGCGACGTCGGGGCGATGCAGGACGATCCGCTGCGTGAGCCACACATCGGGCAGCGCCGGCGTGGTCTCGGCGATCAACACGAGCGGACCCGCGTAATCGCGAAACAGCGCGAGCAGTGGCGCGGGATCGATGTTGCCGGCGAGCTCGAGAACCGGCACGACGCGCTCGCAGATCGCGACGCGAAGCAGCGCGCGCACCTGGACGTGCGCCTGCGCATCCGCGACGGTGACCGTCGCCGTACCGAGGCCGATGTCGCGGGCGCACGCGCGTGCGTGGAACCGCCGACCCGAGCCCGCAGGCCCTTCGATCACGAGCAGCGCGTGCGGTTCGTGCTGGCGACGGCGCGGAATGCCGTGCCCTTCGAGCGGGATGTCGCGTGCGGTGCGCGACACCGTCGGTACCGACGTCGCGCACAGCGGCTCGACGACGACGCCGAGCGTGGCGGCCTCGAGCTCGGCGCCGAGCGCGGCGATGCTCCCGACGACGGGCTGCGCGAGAAGGTGCTCGGACGTCGCGAGCTGGACGAGCCCGGTCGCGCGGAGCCAGCTCTGCGGATCGAGGATCGACAGCACCTCTGCTTGCTCCGCGGGAGACGCGAGCTGATAGAGCTCGGAGACGCGAGGACGGACGATGTCGACGCGGCCACCGAGGAGCTGCCACACGCCGACGAACCGACCGTCGAGATCTTGCGACAGTGCCGCGGCGAGCATCCATTGTTCGGTCTTCGTCAGCGCCATGCGCTGCGCGAGCTCGAACGTGACCGGCTGCATCGGCGCCACCGCGTGCGCCGGGATCGCGGGCGCGATGCCCGACCAGCCGAGCGGTGGTACGCGGCCATCGCAGACCCGCACCATGCGCTCGCACAGCATCCGCAGGACATGCCGGAGCTCCTCGGGTGCATGCACGGCGAGCTCATCGGTCGGTTCGGTCACGAGCTTCGGGATACCCACGCGGCAAAGGACTGCACGGTGGGTGCCCGCGCAGGTTCCGAGGATCGTTGGCATCCACCGGCGCGATCGGGACACGTTTGTCCCAACCGCGGCGGAGGCGGGACCGGCGTGTCCCTAGGACGAAGCGCGCACGTGCGAGACCGACGTGCTGGGCTCGTAGCGCTGGGTGCGCGAATCCCACGCAAACGTCTCGGAGGCGGGCAGGTCGCGAACGCCGCGCTTGATCGGCCGGAAGCCGTCGGTCAGCGGGATTGCCTCGACGACGCGCAACGTGCGCGGCCGTGCGTATTCGGGGAGGGTGGCGACGGCGCGATTGATCGCGGCGAGGTCGAGCGGCGCGCCGAGCTGGATCGCGGCGACGGGGACCTGCGCGTTGTCCGCGGTGTCCGCGTACGCGATGCACAGCGCGACGCACGATGCTTCGTAGAGCGCGTCCTCGATCTTCGTCGATGGAACGGGCCCGTTGCGCGTCGCGATCGTCTGGCCGTGGCGATCGACGAACCAGTAGTCGCCCTCGACATCGACCTGCATGAGATCGCCGGTGACGAACCACAGATCGCCGGTCTCGAATGCGTCGCGCAAGAGGCGCTTCGGATCGATGTGCGCGAGATCGGCTCGGCTGCCGGCCATGGGCGCGCCCGCGCGTGCGGAGAGGCGTGCGACGAGCATGCCGGGCTCGTCGAGGCGCGCGCGCAGGAGGTGGCCGCTACCGTCGCGCAGGAAGTCGTCGTTCTCGAACGACCACGCAGCGACCGCGACATCGGGCGAGCCGGGCAGCGGCCGACCGACCGAGCCGATCTTCTTGCCGCGCGCGTTCGCGAGGACCGTGTTCGCTTCCGTCGACGCGTAGAGCTCGAGCACGCCGACTGGACCGAACCTGTCGACGAGCTGACGCCACACGTCCTTGCGCAGGCCAGAGCCCGCGAACAGGCGCACCGGGTTGTTCTTCTCGCCGAGCACGGGTGGTGCGTCCACGAGGCGCCGGCACATCTCGCCCGCGTAGTAGACGACGCTGACGCCGTAGCGACGAACTTCGTCCCAGAACGTCTGCGGCTCGAACTTCGATGCGAGTGCGAGGCGCGAGCCACCGACGAGCGCGCTGCCCGCGGCGACGAGCGTGCCCGACGGATGGTGCAGCGGCAGACAGCAGTAGACGGTGTCGCGCGTTGTTAGCGTCGCGGCGGCCGCGGCACCGAGCGCGGAGAACGCCCAGCGCCGGTTCGTGATGCGCATCGCGCGTGCGGGCTCGTGCTTGCCGACGGAGACGAACACCATCGCGAGATCGCGTGCGCGGCCCGGATCCGGCTTGTACCAGGCGGGCAGCGTGACGGTCTCCGGATCGATCGACTCGAGATCGACGACGCCGGCCGGCAATTCACGACGCGTCTTGCCTCCCGGGGCGCCGGGGCCCGCGGTGCCGCCTTCGCCGTAGCGGCCCCACTGCGACTCGCCGACGCCGCCGAGCACCAGGATCTTCGTCGCGATCTGCGCGCGCGCACGAGCCGCGCTGTCCGGATCGGTGATCAGCACGTCCGCCTCGCCGAGCTCGAGTGCGCGCGCGAGCTGGTCGTCGCCGGTGTCGGGAGAGAGCAGGACCGAGACGGCGCCGAGCCGGTTGATCGCCGTGACGACCGTCAGGTGACTCGGCCGCGACTTCATCATCACGGCGACCTTCTGGCCGCTGCGCAGACCCGCGGCGATCAGGCCGCGCACGACCGCGTCGACGCGGCGGTTCGCTTCCGCGTACGTGAATGCGCGACCGCGCCAGAGAAAGAACGTGCGCTCGCCGATCGTGTGCGCTTGCTCGGCGAGCTGCTTGCCGAGCGAGACCAGCGAGTCGTCTTGCAGATTGCGCAGGCGCGCGATGCGTGGCAGCTGCCAGCGTGCGTTGTCGACGTAGTCGCCGAGATCGTCCGCCCAGTTCGCGACCTGCTCGAACACCGCGTGTGCGGTCTTCTCGACGACCTCCTTCGCGATGTCGAACGTCGACTCGTGCAGGTGATCGTCCTCGTCGTCTTCCTCGTCGGGCTCGGGCTGACGCGCGAATGGATCCGGTGCATCGGTGCGGCGCACGTCGAAGCCGTGCTGCGGCGCCGAGCCGTTGCCCTCGAGCCAACCCATCCAGTCGATGATCGACGGCCACGTGATCGTGAGCGCCGTCGAGCCGACGACCAGGCCGAAGTGACCCGCCTTGAGTGGAATCTCGTACATCGTCTCGACACGTGGCGAGGCGCGCCGGATCCCCCGGACCGCAGCGGGGCGGCCCATCTCGTCGCGCGAGCCGACGAAGTAGAGGATCGGGCACGTGATGTCGGCGAGCGTGACGGTCTGCGAGTCGATCACGAAGCCGCCCGACTGCATGCGGTTCGAGACGATCAGCTCGTCGACGAACTTGCGAAATGCGGGACCGGGCCACGCGACGAAGCCTTGCCCGCCGAGGAACAGCCGCTTCGCCTCGCGCTTCTCGAGCGCACCGCGATCGTGCAGGTTCTTCACGAAGTCGATGAGCTGCGAGACTTCCTTGCGCGCGGACAGCAGCTTGAAGCCCGTCGACGTGAACATGCTGGGCAAGCCTTCGATGCGAGCGAGCGGCCACGCGAGCGCGGCGCGTAGACCCGAGACGAGGCGCTCCGTCGTCTCCTCGCCGAGCTTCACCGTGCGATGCAGGTCGACGGGGCTGCCCATCGTGATCACCGACGCGAGGTGCTCGCTCTTGATGAACGCAGCGGCCTGGTAGCAGAACATGCCGCCCTGCGAGTAACCCGCGAGGTGAACGTTCTGCCCCGTCGCGTCGCGCACGCGCTTGATCGCTTCGGCGACGGCGCGCACGTGATCGTCGAGCGTTCGGTCCATGCCGCCGGCTTCACGCTCCGGCGCGCCGAAGTCGACGAGCCAGACGTCGATGCCTTGCTTCTGCAAGAACGCGACGGCCGAGACATCGGGCGAGATGTCGTAGACCTCGGACGCGACCATCAGCGGCGGCACGAGCAGCAGCGGCGCCTTCACGCGCGGCGTGGTCGTCTGCTCGTAGCGGCGCAGCCGATACACGCGCTCCTCGTGCATCACCTCGAACGGCGCACCATACGGCGCGGTCAGCCGACCTGCGCGCGCGATCTCGAGCCCGTTCTGCCACATGAGCCCGAGCCGCCGCAGCCGCTGTGCCCACCGGACCTGTCGTCGACGACGCGCCGTTACATTCGCCATCGCGGCGAAGCTTAGCCGGGTTCGCCAGCGAGGCGATAACCCACGCCGCGCTTGCTCTCGATCAAATCGTCCGCGGCAACGCTGGCAAGCTTGCGCCGCACGCGGTGCACGAGCTCTCTCACGTTCTCGCTGTCGGCCTGCACCGAGCGGAACGACAGCGCGTCCGCGATCTCGTGCCACGCGACGTACGCGAGCTCGGCATCCGTCACGGTGCGGCGCCGCTCGACGAGCAGCTGCAAGAGACCGAACTCCATCGCGGCGAGCTCGATCGACGACTCGCCGATGCGCAGCACGCCACCGTCGACGCGCTGGCGCAGATCGAGGAGGTGACCGCGCGGCGTGGTGACCTTCGCGCTGAACACGAGCTCGTCGCGGCGTGTGGGAGCCGTGCGACCGGAGCCGCGCGGTGGATCCATCTTCGCCAGCGGCTCGGGCCAGAAATAGAACTTCACGTCGCCGAGCCGGATGGTCGCGCCGCCCGCGAGCTCTTTCTGCTCGGTGATGCGATTGCCCTCGACCTCGGTGCCGTTGCGGCTCGAGTTATCGAGGATCTGCCACTTGGTTCCCTCGGTCTTCATCACGGCGTGCTCGCTCGAGACCGAAGCGTGCAACACGGCCATGTCGACGCGTGGATCGCGACCGATCTTGCTGCCATCCGCGATTGCGTGAGCGACGCCCCACGCATCGATCAACGCCGCGGTCGGGTTCTGTGTGCGCGAGAAAATCTGCTCGCTCGTGATCCCCGGCGACGCGATCGCGACGCCGTGAGACGTACACAACACGCCGATCGAACGGGGTGAAGAACAGAGCAGACAGGACACCATGCCTAGGAAATGTCACCCGGTTTCAGGGTTGTATGCAAGTCGCGCGCTACCAGGTTCCGCCCGTGATCACGCCCATCGCACGGTCACCGACAAAGGGCGCGGAGCACGTTGACGTTAGTCACCCGTGAATGCTTCGTGAGTACCCGAGCACCGGGTAGTGCCTGGATATAATGGGGGTTGATGAGGCAGCACCTGGTAACGCTTCTCTGGGCATCGGCGCTGTCGGGATGTTCGCTCATCTACAACCCGAGCAACATCGACAAGAACCAGATGCCGCCCGATGCGGCGATCGCGGATGCGAATCCAGCGCTGATCAAGCTGAAGGAGGTGAAGTCGCCGCCGCTCCTCGAGGGCGCGGGACAAGGCGGCAGCGCGCCGGCGATCCTCGTCGTGTTCGGCGAGCACATCACGCCGAGCGCGGTCGTCACGATCGTGCCTCGAACGAACCCCATGTCGCAGGTCGCGATCGAAGTCTCGAACGTCTCGATCGCGGCGGACGGCAACTCGATCGGTGCGCTCGTGAAGGCAGCGTACATGGAGGGCGTCGACCAGACCGGCCCGAACGCATCGGGCGTGCTGAAGCTCGACGTGATCGTCACGCAAGACGGCGCATCGCCGCAGATGATCGAGTGGGACTACAAGCCGCTCGACGAGCTCGCGCCCGGCGTTCAGCCCGCACCGGCGGCGGGGACGATGTTCTCGCACGTCGACGTGACCAACGTCGACTTCACCGGAACGAACAAGGCGATCGTGCAGGCGGTCGGCGACATCAAGATCTCGGGCCGCGTCACCGCGAATGCGAACGGCAACACGGCCGGCGCCGGCGGCTGCAACGGCGGGGCTGCAGGCCAACCGGGACAGTGTTTCGGCGGCGGCAAGGCGGCGGGTGGTGGTGGCGGTTTCGGCGCGCCGGGTATCGCGGGCAACGCGAACACCGCGGGTGCGGTGAGCGGTGATCCGCTGATCACGATCTACGACGGCGCGGGCATGGCGATGAACCGCGGCGGAGGCGGCGCCGGTGGTGATGGCGTCGAGGGCGGTGGTGGTGGCGGGGTGATCGAGCTCACCGCGGGAGGCGCGATCACCGTCGAGAACATCCAGGCGAAGGGCGGTACGAATGGCACGGCATCGGTGACGCGGGGCGCCGGCGGCGGCGCCGGCGGCACCGTCGTATTGCGTGCGGGCGGACAGCTCTCGCACCCCGCGATGCTCGACATCGGCGGCGGGGCCGGTGGGGCCGGCGGTGCGCTCAACATCAGCCCGGGTGGCGCGGGCGGTGTCGGACGCTGGCGCTTCGATGCCGCCGCGGTCGCACGGACGGCGCCCGCACCTGCGCCGCGACGCGGCCCGATGATCGTGCGGCCCCCGAACCCGATCTTCGAGGACAAGAACGCGACCCTGATGATCACCGGCGAGAACGGTGTCGAGATCACGATCATCACGCGCTACGCCGATAACACGTCGACCACCGACACCACGACGCTGATCGGCGACCCCTCGTCTTACGAGGCGGTGCTGCGCATCGGGATCAACACCGTCTGCGTGCTCGTGCCCGGCGGGAGCTTCGCGGACGACGAAGCGAAGAACTGCGTCGATGTCGCGTTTATCCCGTAGCCGCTACCGGCGGCGGGTCGCGATGGTCTTCCGCAGATCGGCGAGGATCGCCTTCGCCTCGGCGAGCTTCTCAGGCGAAGAGACCGCGTCGTTGTAGCGAATCAAGCGGAACTTCGGCCACAGGTCGGCCGCCTTGTCACCGAGCGCCCTGAGGTCGCGGGCGACCGCTGCGTACGTGATGTCGAAACCGTCGGGCGGCTTCGCCGTCTCGGCGGGCTTGGTCACCTCGGGCTTGGTCACCTCGGGCAGCTTGGCCGGCTCGACGGGCTGGGCGATCTCCGGCGGCTTGGTCTCCGCCGGCTTCGTCACCGTCTTCACGACGGGCTTCTTGATCGGCTTGGTCTCGGCTGGCTTGGTCTTGCTGCTCTCGACGACGACGGGCGGCGGATCGACGGGCTTGGTCTCGACCGGTGGGTCAACGCGCGCGGGTGTCGGAGGCGGCGCGGGCTCGGTCGCATGGATCACGACCTTGTCGGGCTCGATGGCCTTCTTCGTCGCATCGCCGCCACGCGACGCGACGATGATGATCGCCGCTGCAGCGAGAGCTGCGGCGACGCCGGCGATGATCCATCCACGGCGCGAGGGCGGTGCGGCAGCCTCGTCCGTGCGCGCGTCCCACGGCATCGGCTCGGTTGGCGCCGTCGCGATCTGCGCATCGGTGCGCGGTGCGATCGGCGGCGCTTCGAGGTGCATCGTGACCGGCGAGGCCTGCGCCGTCGTCGACGGCACCATGTAGTTGCCGGAGTCTTCGTTCGCGCGCTGGTGCGGGACGACGTCTTCCGTGATCTGCGGCGCGCGAGAGGCGATCGGAACGCCGAGTGCGACGGCGGCCGCGTCGCGATCGCGCTCGATGAGGTCGAGGAGCTCGCGCGCGGCCTTCGCCGTCGCGGGCCGCGCGTCGCGCTTCTTCGCCATCATGCGGCGCGCGAACGCCTCGAGCAGCGGATCGACCTCGAGGTACGGAACGCGCTGCGAGATCAGCGGCGGATCCAGGAGCAGATTTGCGCGTGCAACCTCGGCACCGGTGCCGTCGAACGGCAACTTGCCCGACAGCATCTCGTAGACCACGATGCCGAGCGCGAACAGGTCGATCCGGTGATCGATGGGATCGGCGACGGCCTGCTCCGGTGCCATGTAGTGCGGCGTGCCGAGGACGAGACCGTTGGTGGTCAAACGACCTGACGAGCTCGCCGAGTCTCCGCCCTCGCGCAGGATCGCGATCCCGAAGTCGACGATGCGCGGAATCTCCGTGCCGTGATCGTCGGTCTCGATGATCACGTTCTCGGGCTTGAAGTCGCGATGGATGAGACCGGCTTCGTGCGCGTGGTACAGGCCCTCGAGCATCTGCCGCGTCAGGTGCACGACGCGCTCGGGCTTCATCGGTGCTTCGCCCAGCAAGGTCGCGAGGTCGGCGCCCTGGGCGAAGTCCATGACCATGTAGCGCAGGCCGTCGGGCGTCTCGCCGACGTCGACGACGCCGATGACGTTCGGGTGCCGCAGGCGACCCGCGAGCTCGGCTTCGCGCTCGAAGCGCAACGCGACCTTCTTGTCCTCGAGGAGCTGCGCGTGGAGGACCTTGACCGCGAACGCTCGACCGACCTTCACGTGCTTCGCGCGATAGACCGCGCCCATCGCACCTTCACCGAGCCACGCCTCGATCAGGTAGCGATTCGCGAGCGTCTGGCCGATCAGCTTGTCGCTCTTGTCGGGCGCTTCTTCAGCGGTCATCAAAACCTCCCGACATACGTGACGCCGCCGCCGCCTTCGGCGTTGGGGTTCACGATCAGGCGCGACTCGGAGCCCGAGGTCGCGTAGAAGATCGCGGTCGCGACTGCACCGCCGATCGCCGCGAGGTAGCCGAGATCCGCGATCAGTGCACTGTTGCGGATCTTGTCCTTCTGCGAATCCGTGCACGGCTGCATCTGCGCGTCGCAGTCGTTGTAGAGGCTCCTCGTGCGGAGGCCGAACCCGATGCCGACACCGAGCCCGACGACGGCGAAGCCGGCGGTGGCGTACGAGGTGACGGTGAAGTGACGCGGGATGGTCTTGAACGTCTCGCCGTCGAGCCCAGTGGTCTTCGGCTTCGGCCGGACCGGTGCATCGGGGAGGAGCTGCGTCGCTGCGGACGCGAACCGCGACTTCGCTTCCGTGATCACCGCGATGTCGATCGCGGGGCGAGCCACGGTCTTGTTCGTCGCAGGCTCGACCCACGTGCTGTCGATCTGCACCGTGCCGCCGGCATCGACCATCACGACGAACAGCAGTTGCTGCACATCGAGGCGGCGCGCGACATCGCTCGCGCACGCAGGCGTCGCGACGCAGTCAGGCGGTAGCCCATCGGGCGGCAAGCGACGCCGCACCTCGAGCCCGCCGATCGCTTCGACCTCGAGCTCGGCCGCGAGTGCATTGGCGAGATCCTGGCTGAGTGCATCGACGCGCGCGGCGTCGATGTTCACCGCGACGCCGGGCACGATCGCGACTCGAATGCGCGGCGTCTCTGCGAATGCGTGACCGCTCGACGCTGCGAGCAAGAAGCATCCCGCTACAAACGCTACCCAACGCGCCATTGCGTCGATTCTAACGCAGCACCTCCGCCGATCCAGTCATCCCAGCTACTGCCTCACGTGAACGTATGGTGAGGCTCACAGCTTGTTTCCGACGAGCATCGTGCGCGGATGTGCGCAACCCGCCGCCTACTTGCCGGGCGGAAGCTCTTTCTTCTTATCGCCGCCCCACAGCCGCTGGCGCGCGCCGGTCTTGTTGAACTGCATCGCGTACACGACGCCCGCGATTCCGGAGAGCGGCAGCGCGACCATCATCACCGGCCACATGATGAACGGCAGCTTCGAGAGAAGTGCCGCGAACGCGAGGTACACCACCGACGCGGGAATCGCCTCGCGGAACGAGCCTGCGTAGAGCCAGCCGAGCGGGCCGAGCAACATCGAGGCGATGCCCGACTTGATCCAGGACTTCTCGCCCTTCTTCGCCAGCTCGTTCTTGACGTCGTTCGCCTTCCTCGCGAGGGCGAGCGCGCCGCCGAGGTCGCTGCCGCGCTCCTCGTCCTCCTCGACTACGGGCTCCGCGGTCGGCCGCTTCTTGCGCGTGACCAGCTCCGCCTGGCGCGCGGAGAGCGCCTGTCGCTCCGCCTGCGCCTCCGCCTGATGCTCCCGCACCTTCTGGAGCGCGAGCTCTTTGCGGGCTCGCTGGGCGTCGGCATCGGACTTGACCTCCGCTTCGAGCGCTGCGAGCCGCTCCATCAAGGCGCGGTCGTCTTCGGACACGGTCCTGACTATGGCATGATCTGGGAGCATGTCGCGCACGGTGGTTCTATTGCTGGCCCTCCTCGGTTGTGGCGCCTCTGACCGCAAGAGCGTCGAGCCTGGCGAGCCGCAGACCGCGAAAGAGAAGCAGTACGCCGACGCCAAGCAAGCCGGCGAGCTCGACGACGGCGACGCGAAGTGGGGCAAGTGGCGCTACACGGGCGACCGCAAGGACTGCTTCTTCGTCGCGGGTCGGAAGTGCTTCAAGACGGAGAACGCCGCGTGCAAGGCCAGCGGGTGCAAGGCCGGCGCGAAGTGCAAGTCGACCGGCGCGGGCCCCGCGACCGTCAGCTGCGCGAAATGAAAAAGCCACCCGAGGGTGGCTTCGTCGACGGTGAGCGCCGCGCTCAGGCTGCCTTGGGCGCGACGACCTTTGGGATGCGGACGCGCGGCCCGATGCGGAACGTGATCTTCTTGACGTTGCGATAGAACTCGCCGTCGATGATCGGCGCGAGCAGCTCCTCGTTGACCGACTCGATGATCATCTCGCGGCACGGACGGTCGAGGATGTTGCGACCGCGCATGTCCTCGCCGCGCGCCATGCGCGGGATGTTGCGGATGATCGACCACGGGCTCGGCGTGCCGACGATCGCGTTCATCAGGCCCGGTTGATCGGCCTTGCCGAAGAACCGGAGCACGTTGCCGAGGTTGATCGACATCGACGCGACGTGCACGCCGGTGAAGCTCTCGCCCGGGAGGCGCATGCCGTCGAGCGTGACCTTGCACGGCGTGGGCTCGAACACTTCCTTCGCGTACGACGACCAGCGCCCGAGCGGCAGGCGTGAGAGTGGCGAGAACGCGATCGGCGTCGATGCGACGGTGCTCGCGACGACCTTGACGATCGTGCGCGGGTTCGGATCTTTGTCCGCGTAGTACTTCGAGTAGAAGCGCTGGCCAACGCCACCGGCGGCCGACGCGAAGCCGTACGTGCGGAACGGCGTGTCCTTGCCGTCGACGACCTGGATGCCGTCGATGACCATCGAGTCGACTTCCGTGTCCTCGATGATGCCGCCGTGCTCGACGGCCTTGCGGAGCGCGGCGAGGATGCCCTCGGCGTCACCCGTGATGCCGACGTTGTTCGCGACGAAGTCGATCGTGCCGCCCTTGGTGGGGAGCGCCATCGGCAGGCGGAAGGGCTTGCCGGTGAACTCGTCCTCCTGGAGGACCTCCATGCCCATGCGCAGCATCCAGTGAAGCGCGCCGTCGCCGCCGTCGGCGACCCAGTAGCGCGCTTGCTTGCGGAGGAAGTCGCGCAGCACCGGCTTGATCGCCTCGATCGACTCGGTCTTGTGGACCTCGCCGATGTCCCCGACGATGCGCTGAAGCCGCTCCGCCCGGTCGGGACGGTTACGGTTTTTGCGGCTGTTCGGGTTGGTGATAACGCCGATTTCCATTGGGTTTTCGTTAGTGCAAGAGTCAGGCGAGACGCGCCGCGTCGTAAGTTGTCAAGATCACGTGACAGTTCCGACACCGCAGGGCTTCGCTGCGTAACGGGCTACGCGGCGAGTGGGAAGCGGCTGAGCCGGTTATCGTCGACGAATGCGCGTGTGGTTGCTCGTCGGTGTCATGACTTTGCCGAGTGCTTGTGGCGGAGGCGGGGCGGCGGCACCAGCGACGGTGGCACCGACGCCGACGTCCACACCGACGAAGCACGTCGACGATGCAGCGCCGATCGATCCGATCGCGGCACTCGCGCCTGCGGATCGCGTCTCGTATCTCGTGCCGGGTCGCGTGCAGATCGATCTCGGCGCGACCGCGATCGAAGGGCCCGGCGGTAACAAGCCGATCCAGGTCTCGCTGATCGGGCGACAGGGAAATCAGGTGCGCGCGGCGGTGCGGCTCGAGCACGCGCGGTTCTCGCTGTGGACGGATCGCGGGCGCCTCCTCAGCGTGGTCAAGAGCGACTTCAACATGCAGACGATCTATCGGCCGAACGACGAGACGCGCGCCGTCCTGCACGCCGGCGCGGTCGTGCGCCGGCTCAAGCACGAGAACAAGCGAACGCAGGTGCGGTACGTCGGTGCGGTCGAGGTCGAGGGCTGGATTCCCGACGACATGCTCGTCGACGAAGGGCCGCCGCGCGATCGCCCGTCGCGGTTTCCGCGGCCCGGCCGCCTGCGTCCGCAGCACGTGTTTCCCGGCGCCGTGATCCGTCGCGAGCCGCGATGGACGGCTGACCAGCTCGCGGTCGTCGCGATGACGTACACGCTCGATACGATCCGCGAGATCGATCAAGCGTGGGCGGTGATCGCGTACGACGACGCCGACGTCAGCGTGCAGGGCTACGTGTCACGGCGCGATCCACCGGGCCGCGTGCACAAGCCCAAAGACCCCGAGGTCGCGCCACAGAAGATCACGGCGAACGGCAAGGTGCCGAGCGGGACGTGTCTCTACACGCAGGTCAAGGGCGACGCGGTCGGATACATCGTGGGCGATCAGGACGTCATGCTCGACGATGTTGGCGCCGGCTGGTGGACGCTAACGATCGATTCGCCCTGGGGACCGATTCCGTTCGCGGCGCAAGGGCCGACGAGGACAGACCTCGTCGGTTGTGCGCCTGCGGGATCTGTTCCGGCGTCGGCGCTGAATCCACAACCTCCCGCGCCAGCGCCTTAGTACGATCAGCGCGATGGCCACGAAGAAGCCTTCCAAGCCCCCGCCGAAAACCTCGCCCAAGAAGCTGCAGAACCTCGCAGCCGCGCCGCCGTCGTTCGACGACACGATCGACGAACAGCTCGTCGATCACAGCGGTGTGTTTCGCGTGACGTCGGCGATCCAGAAGGAACAGATCGGCCACGACGAGGAGGCCTCGCCGCGGTTCGCGAATGACAGCCTCGTGATGGCCGCGCAGCGCGACGGTTTCCCCGACGACGGCCCGACGCTCAACGATGCGCTCGGTGACGAGCTCGCGGTCGACGACGAGACCTCGATCGTCGCGAAGCGCCAGCGCCTCGCGACGCTCGCTGCACTCGCGGCTCAGAAGAAGAAGCGGCGCTAACGGCCGGTGAACTGCGGCGGACGTTTCGCGAGGAGTGCAGCGATGCCCTCGCGAGAGTCCTCGGTCGCGACCGTCTCGGCCTGCGCGTAGGCCTCGAGATGCGCCGCCTCGCGAACGTGGAGATCGAGTCCGCGGCGAATTGCTGCTTTCGTCGCGCGAACGGCGAGCGGCGCTGCTTCGGCGATCTGTCGCGCGAGCTCCATCGCGGATGCGAGGACGTCGGCGGCGGGCACGGCGCGGTTCAAGATGCCGAGGCGCTCGGCCTCCGCGCCGTCGACGAGCCGGCCCGTCAAGAGCAGCTCGTTCGCGCGCGGCAACCCGATGATGCGCGGCAGCAAGTAGCTGATCGCCATCCCGGGCGCGAGGCCGAGCCGCACGAAGTTCGCGCCGTACTTCGCCTCGAGCGCGCCGATCCGCATGTCGCAGACGAGCGCGAGCCCGAAGCCGCCACCGACGGCATGACCGTTGAGCGCGCCGACGACCGGCACGGGCAGCTCGAGTAGCGAGAGGAACGGTTCGTACATCGCGAAGCTGCGCTCGTTCGGCGCGCGCAGATCGCCGTCGCGCTGCAGTGTCGACTTGAAGTCAGCACCGGAGGAGAACATCGTGCCCGCGCCGGTCACGACGACGACCCGGGATTCACCGTCGGCGCGCGCCGCTGCGCTCGCAACGGAGAACGCGTCGAGGAGCTCGGGCGTCATGCTGTTGCGATTGTCGGGACGGTCGAGCGTGATGACGCCGATCGATCCGGTGCGTTCGTAGCGGACGGCTGCAGACATGACCGCGAGCATATTGCTGATGCGGGGCTGCGGAACCAGCAGTGCCTCTGCGAATGCGGCAGGTCCACTGCAACACGCGCGCGATGTTTCGCGACGTTCGCGATGGCATTGCCGCTGCACCAGGGAAGCGGTGGAGCTGGTTGGCTCCGATTGGAGACTAAAATGAAGTTCAAAGCCCTTATCGCGTCGCTCCTCGTGAGCACTTCTTCTGTTGCGCTCGCGGACGACTACTCTTTCAAAGGCAAGTTCGACGGTGACATCTCGGTTCGCGATCATCGCGACGGTGAGTGGCGCCGCCGCCCGCAGTGGATGCCCATCTCGCAGATGGTCACCGCGAGCCGGCGCACGGTCATCCGCGTCGACGAACATAACGACGAGCTCCGCGCGATCCGCCTCCACAACGGCACGGGCGCGACGTACGTCTACTCGATCACGCTGCGCTACGAAGACGGCCATCGCGAGAACATCGACGTCGGCAAGTGGCTCTATTCAGGCGACCCGATGCTGACGTTCGACCTCGCGCAGAACCACGAGCTCGATCGCATCGTCATCAACACGTGGACGAGCATGCGCTCGACGTTCCGGGTGATGGGACAGAAGGTGCGCCGCTTCGAGCGCCCGCCGATCATGGAGCCGCTGCCGACGCCGCCACCGATGCCGCCGATCAACACGCTGCCGGCGTACGGCCTCAGCATCGGCAAGGACCTGACGTTCGCGGGTACCGCGGGCTACGTCCACCTGCCGGTCGGCTCCGAGAAGGGCAACTTCCACAAGGTTCGCCTCGAGGGCATGGGCGCCGGCTCGTTCATCGGTCGCGTCTACGTGACGTTCCCGACGGGGCTGCACCAGTCGTTCGAGGTCAACAAGGTGCTCTATCGCGGCGAGACGATCGACTTCGATCTGACCGGCAAGGGAACGCAGCAGATCACGGCGATCACCGTGATGGCAGGTAACGCCGACGTTCGTGCGCAGGGCCAGGGCGCCTCGCGCTTCGGTGTGACGCTGCTCTAACCCGAAACGAAAAAGCCCCGCACCGGTGTGGTGCGGGGCGTTCGTTTGCGCTCGGGCTAGTTACCGAGCTCGTCGAGGAACTGCTGTGCGTCCGCGAACGCAGGATCCTCGCGAAGTGCCTTCTTCGCCCACAGCTCGGCCTTCGCGCGGTTGCCACGCGCGTGCTCGATCTTCGCTTCCCAGAGCAGCGCCATCGGGCGCGTGACCGGCGACGGGTTGTCCATCAGCGTGATCGCGCGCAGCGGCTTGAGCGCGAGCTCGTAGTCACCGATCTCGGTGGCGAGCTGCGCGAGCTCGGCTGCGACCTCGGCGTTCTTGCGATCGACATCGAACGCCTTCTTGAGCCAGTTGAGCTGCCCGTCCTTGTCGCCCATGCGAGCGGAGACCGTGCCCATCCGTTGCTGCAGCACCGCGAGCTCCGGCGTGCGCTTCTTCTGCGCGCCGATCGCGGCCTCGAGCGTGCGGCCGGCGTCTTCGAGCTGACCGGAGGCGATCAGGATGTCGACGTTCAGCATCAACGCGTGGTGATCGTCGGGCTGCAGCTCGAGCGCCTTGCCCGCCGGCACCTGCGCGGACGCGGCGTCCTCGAGGTGATAGAGGAGGAGCTCGGCGGCGCGGCGATAGTTCGTGTAGCGCATCGCGGGGTCGCTGCCGTGATCCGCGTCGGCGATCAGCACGCCGGCGAGGAGACGGAACTCGCCGGCCGCTTCGTACATCTCGCGCAGCTTGTCGCGGAGGACCTCCACCTGCGGCTGCTGCTGATGCACGAGCTCGAGCACGGGCACCGCGTCACCGGGGCGACCGGCTTGTTGCGATGCGGAGCCGGCGCGCAGTGCGGCCTGCACCTGCGCATCACCCTCGGTGACGTACGCGAGGCGTGTTGCAACAGCGGCGACGCCGTCCCAGTGCTGGATCGACTCGTCGAGATCGCACAACTGGTAGAGCGGCTCGGCATCGCGCGGATCGCGTTCGATCCATGCGACGAGGAAGCCGCGACCACGCTCGATCTCGCCGTTCGCGATCAACAGCTGCGCGAGGCGAAGCGTCGCCGTGCGCTCGGTCGGCATGTCGCCGTCGCGCTCGGCGCGAACGCGCAGGCGCTCGAGTCCGTTGACGAGCGTCTCGGTGACGCGCTCCTTCTCGCCGGACGTGCTCTGCAGCTCGTGCGCCTCGGTGAGGTCGTTGACGGCCGATTGATCATCGCCGAGCTGCTGGCGGAAGCTCGCGCGCAGCATCAGCAGCGACGTGCGACCGGCGCCTTGCACCGTCGCGAGCGCCTCGCCGATCGCACGCTGCGCTGCATCGAGCTCGCCTGCAGAGGCGAGTGCAGCCGCGTGATCGGTGACGAGCTCGGGGACGTGCGGCGCGCGCTGGCGTGCGCGACGCAGGACCTCGGCTGCCTTGAGCGGCTGCCCGAGGAAGCCCGAGTACACGCTCGCGGCTTCACGCAGTCGCTCGACCGCCTGGCTGTCGTCCATGCGCTCGGCGTCCTTGGTCATGAGCTCGGCGAGCTCGGACCACAGCTCGTGATTGCGATACCACTGCTCGAGGCGATCGTGGATCTCCTTGTCCTCGGGCGCGGAGCCGTGCGCGAGCTCGAGCGTGCGCTGCACGCCCTTCATGTCGCCGGCCGCCTCCCACATCGTCGCGAGCCGACCCGCGAGGGCAGGCGCGCGATCGGGCGTCTCGACGGCGAGCAGGCGCTCCATGAGCACGGCGCCTTCACGCGGATTGTCGCTCTCGCCGAGCAACGCGACGACGCGGCGGAGGATCTCGCGATCATCCGACGCGACGATCAGCGCGGCGCGGTAGACGCGAACCGCGTCGGGCGAGCCGGTCTTCTCGAGCAGGTCACCGAGGCGCAGCGCGACGTCGACGGTCGAGTCGCGATGGCCGCGGCGCTGTGCGTCCTCGAAGCGCGACCACAAGAACTCCGCGATGCCGTCGTCGTCACCGAGGGTGCGCAACGTGGACTCGTAGAGCTCGGCGGCTTCGAGGTTGTCCGGATCGTCAGACAGCGCATCGCGCAGCACGTCGAGTGCGTCGTGATGGCGCTTGAGGTTCTCGAGCAAGAACTTCGCATGCTCGAGGCGGAGGGCATTGCGCTCGCCAGCGGTGACGAGCGCGGGGAGAGTCGACGTCACGACGCTACCGAGGCGATCGCCATCACCGAGCTCGCGATAGATCGTCAGGAGCGGCTGCCACACGGCGCGATCCGACGGACTGCGCTCGCGCAGGAACTCGTAGACGTCCGCGGCGAGATCGACGCGACGATGCGCGAGTGCGCGCGTCGCGATCCGCATCGCGAGCCCATCGACCACTTCGTTCTCGACGAGTGGCGCGATCTCGTACGCGAGCTCCTTCGCCTGGTCGAGATCGCCCGCCGAGAGCCGGCGCTCGGCGAGTGCGACCACGGCCCACGGTGCGGACGCGAGACCCTCGACGTCGGGACCCGAGAACGACCGCGCGGCCGCGACGGCGCGAACGAGGAGTGCCTCGGCGCGCTGTTCCTGACCCTGATCGATCGCGATGTCGACGGCTTCCTTGATCTGTGCCGGCGTCGCGGTCGGCAGTGCGCCGCGCCGCTCGAGGAAGTCGAGCAGCAGCTCGTTGTCGCCGCCGTTGCGCGCGACGCGCTCGTACATCGCCATGATCTTCTCGTCGCTCGGCTCGTTCGTCGCGGCGAGCTTGAGCAAGCGACCGGCGTGGCCCCAGCGAGGCTCTGCCTGGAACGCGCGCTCGAGCAGCTCGAAGCCTTGCTTGCGACGCGTCTCGCTGCCGAGGAAGATCTCGGACAGGCGATACAGCGCGTCGACCTGCGCCGGCGTCGGCTCGGCATCGGTGCCGGCGAGCTCGAACATCTTGTCGAGCGTGCGTGCTTGCTCGGCGGTGTCGCCGAGCGATGCCGCGACGCGCGCCTGTGCGTAGAACGCTTCGGCGAGTCGTTCGCCGAGGATCTCGACGCGGCGATACAGATTCGCGGCGCCCTTCAGATCGTTCGCATCCTGCTCGAGCGCCTCACCGGCGCGCATCAAAAGGTTCGCGATCAGCGGCGGATCGTCCTTGCGGCGAAGCCGGTCGACGACCGACTCGACCGCTTCGACGAAGCGCTTGGTCTGGTTCGTGGTGCGCGACAGCTCGCGCGACCGCTCGTGCAGATCGAGCCGCGACGGCATCACGCCGATCGCGCGAATCAGTGCGTCGAGTGCTTCGTTGTTGCGACCGGCCGTGCCGAGTGCCTCGGCCATGTCCGAGAGCAGGCGCGCCTGGCTGTGTGGCTCGGGGTTCGTCGCGAGGCGCTTCTCGAGAACTTCGAGCAGGCGCTCGGTCTCGCCGTGTGCGAGCAGCGAGCGGCGCAGGCGGCGGACCTCGGCGTCGGATTCGATCGCCGCTTCCATCGCCGACTCCAAGAGCTCCTTCGCCTGAGCATTCGCCTCCGGATCGTTGCGAGACGCGGCGAGCTTGTGCAGCTCGAACAGCACCTCGCTGACACCGACGGCGTTCTCGTCGTCGCCCGGCGGCTGACGGCGCACGACGAGGAGCAGCGCGCGGTACGTGCGCTCGGACTTCTCGAGCTGACCCGCGGTGCGCGCCATCTCGGCGAGCTCCTTCTGGATCGCGGCGTTCGAGCCGTCCATCTTCGACGCGTTCTCGAGCTCGGCCATCGCCTCGTCGAGCTTGCCTTCAGCCTGCGAGACGCGCGCGAGCTCGACGTGCAGCGCAGCGCGCTCCGGCGAGCGACGGCGACCGAAGTCACCGATCAATTCGATCAGCGCGGTGCGAGCCTCCGGCAGCTTGCCGGCGACGCGCTGTCCGATCGCGAGCGCGGTGCGCAGATCCTTGTCGGTCGGATCGAGCGACAGCGCGGTCTCGAGCGCGGGGATCGCCTTTGCGGGCGAGCCGAGCTTCGTGAGGTAGATCGACGACGCTTCGCGGGCGAGCTCGCGGGCGAGCTTCTCGTCACCCTTGAGCAGCGGCAGGCTGCGCGTCAGGTGCCGCGCGAGCGGCTCCCACAGCTCGGCCTTGCGGTAGAGCTCGGCGAGCAAGGTCCGCAGCTCGAGCGCGACCTCCTTGTCGTCGAGGTTGACCTCGATCGCGGCGATCGCGCGGTCCGGCTGGTTTGCCGAGAGGTGCGCCTTCGCGAGCTGGCTCACGACCATGAGGCGCTCGTTCACGTTCACGGTGCCGAGCAAGCTCTCGAGCCACGGCACGGCCTGACCCGGCTGGCTGCGCTCGAGGTTGAGCCGCGCGAGGGCACGCAGCGAATCGCTCGTCGGTGCGAGCGCGACGACGCGACGGTGACCGCTGATCGCGCGCTCGATCTCCTTCGTGTCGTGCTCGGCGACGCCCGCGTAGCGCGACCACAACTTCGCGGCGCGTGGCGTGTCGTTTGCCGTCTCGAGGCGCTGTGCCTGCGATTCGAGCAGGTCGGCGAGCGAGCGGTGCTGGCCCTTGCTCGAGAGCAACTCCGCGACCGCATCGATCGACGCCTCGTGACCGGGGCACTCCTCGAGGTTTGCCTTCAGCGCATCGAGCCGACCACCGCGCTCCTCGACGATGCCGACGAGCCTCGCGAGCTCGAGCCGCAGCGTCAGCTTCTTTGAGCCGGAGTCTGGAGATGTCTCGAGACCGAGCTGGATCTGGCGGAGCGTGAGCAGCTCGGGCACGCGGTCCTCGAGACCGAGCAGGTGCGCGAGGCGCTCGATGACCTCGAGGTCGTTCGACGACGCGGCGAGGACGGAGCGGTACATGTCGATCGCCGCCGCGTTGTCGCCGAGCTCGACGGTCGCGAGCTGCGCGGCGCGCATGCGCATGTCGCGGCGCGTGTTCTGATCGAACGGCAAGCGCGCCGCTTCGATCAACGTGTCGACGGCGGCGCGTGCGCGACCACCGGTGCGATAGAGATCGACCAGCGAATCGATCGCCCACTTGGCGACGGCATCGACCGAGCGTGCCGAGCGAATCGACGCGGCGCCACGCCATGCCGCGGTCGCGCGACCGAGGACGGCCGACAGGATGCCGAGCGCCTGCTCGCGATCGCCGAGCTTCGACGCGACGTCGGCGGCACCGACGAGCGAATCGAGATCGCGTCCGTCTGCATCCGCGAGGCGGCGCAGTGCTTCGAGCAGCGCGGTGGTCTGACCTTGCTCACGCTCGAGCGCGACGAGATCGGTCAGCCACGCGGTGCGCTCGCCGCCGAGCTCGAGGGCGCGGCGCAGCGACGTGATCGCCGCGGAGCGATCCTTCAGGTGATCGCGATGCACGACCGCGAGGCGCTGATGGAACAGCGCACCCACGGCGGTGGGGAGCTTGTGCTTCTCGAGCGCGGCGGTCAGCGCGACCGCTAACGCGTCGTACGCGTTGTCCTTGGCCGCCCCGACCTCGAGAATGCCGAGCAGCTCGTCGTCGAACGCTTCGCGGACCGCGCAGTGACGCACGACGGCACCGGCGGCGTCGTCCCACCGGCCGAGCGAGCGTGCGCAACAGACCGAAGCGAGCGCGTGGACGGCGCGACGGTTCGCGGGCTCGACGGCGACGACCTGCGCATACGCGTCGACCGCGCCGGCGGCGTCGTTCAGGTGATCCGCGAGCATCGTCGCGTAGACGAGGCGGAGCCGTGCGGCTTCGCGTGCGTCGTTGCCGAGCGCGTCGATCGCCTCTTTCATGGCGAACGCCGTGGTCAGGTAATCGTTCGTCGCCTTCGAGAGCGAGACGAGCTGGCTCTCGATCAGCTGGTCGCGTGGTGCGAGCGGGAACGCCTTCGCGAGGTCCGCGAGTGCACCGGCGCTGTCGCGCTTGTGCTCGAGGCGCAGCTGCGCCGCTTCACGAAGCAGCGCGAGGCGCGTGCGATCGTCCTTCGCTTCGGCGAGGCGCGCGGCCAGGAGGTCGAGCACGCTGCCGTGATCACCGTTGATGCGGAACGCCTGCGCGAGCGCGTCGGCCGCGCCGAGTCGGGTCGTCGCATCTTCGAGGAGACCCGTGAGACCCGTGCGCGCTTCCTTGCTCGCCGGATCGATCGCGATCGCGTTGCGGAACGCGTTGAGTGCACGCATGGGCTCGCCGAGGTGCTGGCGGAGCGCATCGCCGAGGCGGTTGAGGCGCCCGACGGTGCGCGACGTGGCGCGGCCCGAGGAGCTCTCGAGCAGATCCGCCATCTCGCTCCACCGATTCGTCTCGGCGAGCAAGTCCGCGAGGGCCGAGATGCCCTCTTCGTCATCTTTGTGATCGGTGACGACACGCTGCCACGCATTGATCGCGGCACCGAGGTCGCTGCGCTTCTGCTGATGCACGAGCGCGACGCGCACGAGGTCGGCGCGGCGCTGCATCGGCGACGTGATCTTGTTCGCGCGCGCTTCGAGCGACGCGACGAGATCATCCCAGCGCTCCTGCGCCTCGAGGATGCCGATGCGTGCATCGAGACCCGAGAGATCGTTCGGATCGGAATCGATGCGGCGCTCCCACAGCGTGAGTGCGCGCTCGGTGTCGCCGAGCGTCTCGGCGAGCTTCGCCGCTTCGGCGAGGATCGCGCTCCGCGCGCCTTCGTTCGGCTCGAGGTGCGCCTGGCGCTCGAGCACGCCGAGGCGCTCGCGCGGACGATTCGCTTGCGCGTAGAGCGCGGCGAGGCGGCGTGCGATGCCGAGCTGTTTGTGCTCGGCGGCGCCGGAGACTTCCGACGCTTCGACGAGGAGCTTGATCGATCCCTCGGTATCCGTGAGCCGCTCGAGGCGCGTGCGTGCGGCTTCGCCGAGGAGCTCGACCTTGCGGGTGGGCTCGCTCGACGCGCGCGCGGCCGCGGCACATCCGTCGGCGTGGCGCTCGTGATGACCGCCGCGCTCGGCGAGGTTGCGCAGCTTCTCTTCCGTCGACTGGGACTCCGGCTGCATCGCGAGCAGCGCGGCGTAGTGGTCCATCGCGGCCGGCAGATCGTCGAGATCCGCGAGGCGACCGCCGGCTTCTTCGCGCAGCGCAGCCGAGCTTTCGGGGTCGAGCGCGATCACGCGCTCGAGGACGCGGATCACTTCGCGCGGCTTGCTCGCTTGATCGTAGTGCGAGCGCAGGAGATCGAGCGCGGCTTCGCGCACGCTGCGGCTCGCGTTCTTCGATTCGAGCACGCGCTCGAGCAACGACGTGCTCTCGCGATCGTCCTCGGCTTCCGAGAGCAGTGGCTTCGCAGCGGCGAGGGCCTTGCCCGGATCGCTGAGGTTGTCGAGCCAGACCGAGGCGATGCGCGCGCGGCTCTTCTCGCGGTCGCGCTTCGGCATCGAATCGAGGCGACCTTCCCAGAGGTCGATGAGATCGGGCCAGCGCTCGTTGCGCTCGAGCAAGCGCTCGAGGCTCTGGCTCACCTGACCGTCGTCGGGCGTGAGCGGCAACAGCGCCTGGTAGTAACGAATCGCCTTGTCGGGCTGGTTCGCGACGTCCTTCGCGAGCTGCGCCGCTTCGCGCAGGAGCTTCACGCGGCTCGACTTGTCCTTCGTCGCGACGACTGCGGCGTCGTAGAGACCGAGCGCATCGCTCCACCGCTCACCGACGGTGTAGATCACCGAGAGCCGTTGCAGTGCGCTCTCCGATCCGGGCGAGAGCTTCATGACGCGCACGAGGATCTTCTCGAGCACGGCCGGGTCGTCACCGAACCACTCGTCGCAGAAGCTGCCGGCGCGCTCGCCGATCATCTCGGCGACCTGTGGCTCGACCTTGCCCGCGAGCGCTTCGGTGTAGAGCGCGACGATATCGTCAGGCTTGTCGAGTGACGCCGCGAGCGACTCCACTTCCTCCCACGCGCTCACGGCGTGCGGCGAGTGTTTTACGGCAGCAGCAGCTTCCTTGAACTCAGACAGATCAGCCATGGCGCTCCCTCGGATCGGTCGCATTCCCCAACGCGAACGGAGAGGAATGCTATCAGAAGCCCTCGCCCAGAACCGCAACACTTTCGACGATTTGGATCCGGGAAAAACCTGATCAAAACGCCTGGTGAAGCCCGAGCGTCACCGCGATCGGAGACTGATATGTCAGTGGCAAACCGTACCCCGTGCGGCGGCGAATCGGCGACCCGGTCTCGGTCCTTGCCCACACGAGATCCTCCTGGGTCCCGCCGCTGATCGGTCGGATGTCGCCTGCCGTGTAGACCTCGTCCCGCGTGGTCGGCGTGCGGTGGTCGAACAGGTTGAAGATGTCGAGCGTGATGTCGGTGCGTTGCCAGCGCGCCGCGAGCCGGACGTTCGCCTGCGAGAGTAGCTCACCGCGGCCTTCGGTGCCGCGCTGGAGGAGGTAGATGATGCCGGTGTCACCGTCGGCAAGAACGCTGCGCGGCCGGCCACTTTGGGTCGTGAGGCGGGCCGCGGCGGCGAGCTCGAGCTTGCCCACACGCCCGCGCCGCTCGAGCTCGAACAGTGCGCGGTGCCCGGCGTCGGTCGGCAGCCGCCCGACGATGTTGCCGGTCACCGAGTCCCAATCCTCTCCATTGTAGAGATTGGCGCCCTGTCGCGGATCGAACGGCCCAGCCCAGCTCCCGACAGTGCGACCGTAGAGGTAACTCGCACGGAACGTCATCTTCGGAGTGGGTGCGATCATCGCCTCGAGCGCCAGAACGACCGAGTCGCGCGTCGCGGGCTCGTCGCCCTGGCGGCCTGGGTTGTCGAACGCCGAGGCACCGCTCGGGTACGTCACCGTCTCGTAGCCGCGGCGCAGCGTGCGGCCCTGGACCCAGCCCGCGAAGCGAAGAATCTTGGGCACTCCGAGCTCGATGCCGGTCGTGACTTCGTCTTGCGCGGCCGGCGCGATGCCGTCGGCGATGGTGAACACGTTGCCGGGATTGACGGCGCGTGACGGGCCCAGCCCGAACTCGACGTCGCGCGCGGTCGCGTTGCGGCGGATCACCGTCGGGCCGAGCCCGGCCGGCAGCATGACGAAGCTGCGGCCCATGCTCGCCCACCACCGCGCCGTGCAGTCGGGGCACTTCGGGTGCGTGCCGTCGAGGAGCTCCCATGCGAGGCCGAGGCGCGGCGCCCACTCGCGCGAGAAATGCAGATCGGTGCCGACCCACATCAGCTCCCAGCGCACGCCCGCGTTCGCGCGAATCCGGGGCGTGATCTCGTACGTGTCCTCGACGTACGCGGCCGTGTAGCGCGTGCGATAGCGCAGCGTCTGCTCCGGCTGGTAGTTGCAGAACGTCTCGTTCTCGAGAATCGTGAACGAGCTGCACTCGCCCGCGTAGAAGCGCTGGCGATCGATGTGACCGTCGAACAGGCTGCGGTCGCTGAAGCCGCCGGTGAAGCGCGAGCGCAAGACGAGCCGCGTGTCCTCGAGCGTCGCGCCCGCGCGCAACATGTGCTTGCCACGTGCATGCGTGATGTCGGCGGTCATCGACGGGCGATCGCCGGTCGTGTCGGTGATGAGCCCCGCGCCGCGGCTCGCGAAGAAGCCGAACGGGATGGGACAGTTTGGAATGTTGACGTACCGATCCTCGGGCTCGCCCGGCATCGGATCCATCGGATTGCGGTCGTAGCAGGCGGCCGCGAGCACAGGATCTTCGTCGAGCGTTCGCGGGACGTACGCGCTGAGGAACTGCGGCTCGCCCTGTGCCGCGCTGTCGTGTGCGTTCTCGTTGCGAACACTGCGATGCCAGGCGAGCTGCGCGCGTGCGTGCGTGCGTTTCCACGAGCCACGCCACGTCGCGATCGCGTCGCCGACGTAGCCTTCGCGATCGATGCCGGCCGCTTGCTCCGTCGCGTTCGCGAGCATCGAGGTGTCGCGGTTCGCGTGCCCGATCAGCGTGACGTCGACGGCGTGCGGCCCGCGCTCCCAACCAGCGCGCGCCATGAGCGGCACGAGATAGTCGAGCGTGCGCTCCGACGTGTCCTCGATCGACTCGAGCGCGATCGGGCCGGGGAAGCCGTCGGGATTGCCGTCGTCGTCGAGATCGACGAGGCGCTTCGCGGTCCAATCGAACTCGGTGAACGCGAGCGACGGCGCGATGCCGGCCGCGTACCACGCCTTGCCGCCCTGAAAGCCGGGCAGGGGACCGGTCGCAACGACGGATGCGCTCGTGTTCGGCCCCGCGTTCGCGAACACGCGCCGGAGCTGAAAGCTCGAGTCCGCGACGGGCCGGCGCGTCCCATTGCCGGCGAGCCCACCCCAGACATGCGCCTCGAGCTCGTGCTTCGCGGTGCCGCGGCGGAGCTGGATGTCGATCGTGCCGCCGGTGCTCGTGCGATCGCGCGCCGCGAAGCCGCCGGCCTGTACGAGCATGCCTTCGGTGAACGTGAGCGGAACGCGCGTGTCGACGTTGCCGGTGCGCAGGTTGTCCGCGGGTGCGCCCTCGATCGTCCAGCGGTTCTCGAGTCCCGAGGCGCCGCCGAACACGGGCCCGGCTTCGTCGCGGCTCGTGCCTGCGGCGTAGTGCGCGATCGAGTCGATGCGCGTGTCACCGACCGGCAGCTTCAGGAGGTAGCTCGACGGAAGCCACGTGCGGACGGCATACGGCGAGACGGGATCGAAGTCGTCGCGCGCGGTCGTGCAGCCGAGCGTCTTCGCGTCGTCGCAACTCTCTCTCTCCGCGGGCTTCTTGTCCTTGCCGAGGCCGAACAGGTCGCGCGGGTCATCCGCTCGCGCGTGCGTCGTCGCCGTGACGATCGCCAAGCCGATCAGCGCGCAGCGCACGTGTCACGGTAACACCGCATTTGCCCACGGTGTAACGACAGACCTGCTCGTCCTTGTTCGCGGCGCGCACGGGCGGCTGCAACCTCGATGATGCAAGGAGCACTCTCCGTCGCGACAACACACGAGAATCGCGTGTTGCCAGCGCGGCCGAATTCATGCACTCCTCGCGGGCGTGAGAGCCGTCGTATCGCTCGCGCTGATGGCAGCGTGCAACTTCTCGTCGAGTAGCTCGGCGCCGGATGCGTTCGAGCCGGCTCCCGATGGCTCATCCGATGCGACCGAGCCGGTGACCGGCGAGATGCGCGGCGTGTGGATCACGCGCTTCGCATTCTCGACGCGCGCGCAGCTCGAGGCCGTGATCGATCGTGCCGCCGCCGCGCGCTTCAACGCGGTCTTCGTGCAGATCCGCGCCGAGGGCGACGCTTACTACAACTCGTCGATCGAGCCGTGGGCAAAGCGGCTCACCGGCACACTCGGCCGCGACCCGGGCTGGGATCCACTTCAGGTCGCGATCGATCGCGCGCACATGCACGGCATGGAGCTGCACGCCTACTTCAACGTCCTCTCGGCGGCCGCCGTCGCGAACCCGGTCACCGTCGCAGAGGGAACGAAGCAGCACGCGCTCTACACGCACCCCGACTGGCTCGCCGTCGAGTCCGACGGCATGAACGGCGACAGCGAATACCGGTGGCTCTCGCCCGGCATCCCGGCTGTCCGCGCACACAACGCTGCCGTCGCGCGTGACCTCCTGACCAAATACGCGGTCGACGGCCTCCACCTCGATCGCATTCGCGTCGCCGGTCCCGACTACTCGCGCGACAGCATCACCGTCGCCGCCTACAACACGGCGAAGGCCGCCGCCCCGGCGTTGACGTGGCCCGACTTCATGCGCGCGCAGGTCTCGCAACAAGTCGCCGAGATCCACGCCGCGCTCGTCGAGGTCCGCCCGAAGGCGAAGCTCTCCGCCGCGGTGTGGGGCATCTACAAGCCGATCTCCGGCTGCTCGACGAGCCAGGGCTACGCGAACTATTACCAGGACTCGCTCGCGTGGGTCGCCGCCGGCACGATGGACGCGCTCGCGCCGATGGTCTACTGGCCGATCGAGCCCGGCGCCTGCACGGACTGGTCAAAGCTCGTCGACGGCTTCGTCGCGGCGCGCGCGGGCCGACAGATCTGGGCCGGCATGCACGCGCTCGACGCCATGGCGTGGTCGTTTCCCGCGGTGCGTTCGCGGATCGATCTCTCGCGGACGAACGGCACGCACGGCACCGTCGTGTTCGCGTCCGCGTACCTCGAGCCCGATCGCTGGTCGGCGTTCTCGGAGCCAGGCGCGCCGTACGCAGAGATCTCGCCCACGCCGACGATGGCGTGGAAACCGTAGACTCACGACAGCAGCTTGCCGAGCGCGCGTGCTTCGGTCGCGTCGGTGATCGCGGCGAGCGCGACGTTCAGCACGGTGATGCAGTGTGCGGCGATCGCGTCGAGCGCATCCGCGGACCATGCGGTGTTGGCCGAGAGGTCGGCGGCGGTCTGGATGATGTGGCGGTTGTTCGCGGCGAGCGCGAGCACGTCGTGCTCGTAGCTTGCGAGCGGCTCCTCGCGACCGTCGACGAAACGCCACGCCGAGACCTTCACGCCGAGCTCGATGATGCGCGCGTGCAGCCGGTCGACGAACGGCTGCAGCGGATGCGAGACGACGGGAGGTGGAGGAGGCGGCTCGACGGTGTCGGGGCGCTGGCGCTGCGAGGGTGCGCGCATGCGGTTGCCAAGCCATGACTTGATCACGCGTGCGGTGTGCGAGCCGTCGTCGACGAGTGCGTAGCCGGGATACTTGCTCTCGGGGATCACGACGGTGACCGGGTCGCGCGACATCAAGATCGTGTGGAGGGCGGCCGCATCGATCGGGACCGGGCGGAAGCACTCGAACTTGATCGACTTCGCGTCCTCGGGCGTGATGCGCTCGAGCGCGAGCGCCCATGCGGCGTGCGCCGTGACGAGATCTGCGTCCTTGCGGCGGGCGAGGACCATCTCCTTGACGAGCTTCGCGTGCAGCGCCTTCGCGAGTGTCTCGAGGATCGCCTCGCGGTCCCAGCCTTTCGGTGCGTGGGCGTAGATCGTCCCCGCGAGGCCGAGGCCGCGCAGCGGCGTGAACGTGCGCTCGCCGCTCGCCTCGATGACGCGGATCTGCGGCGAGAGCTCGGGGATCGGCGGACCCTCGATCCAGACCGCACCGCGCAGCTGGATGAGACCGGCGCGCAAGAGCGTCACCGAGTCGTACGTCCACGGTGCGACGCGGATCGAGGCGAGCGCGTTCGCGGGTGGCTGCACGACGGAACGTAGCGCCTCGTTGCTCGCGCGGTGAAGGAGCTCGATCGCGGCCTTGTAGATGTCGTCGCGCTCGGGATTCTCCCAGCAGCGATCTGGGGTGAAGCGCGCGTCATCGATCGTCGCGATCGTCGGCCACCGGCACGGATCCGGGGCGTCGTCGAACGGGTGGAGCGCGCGCGAGAGCTGGAGGCGGCGATGGATCGCGGCGTTTGGTGCGAGCACGCAGACCACGCCGCGCGGCGCGGAGATGCCGTCGCCGTCGAGGTCGACCTTCGCGATCACACCGTCGACATCGACGCCGAGCGTCGGCACGGGCGGCCGGAGCTTGTTGCGCCGGCTCTTCGCATCGAGGGCGAGCTCGATCGTCGCCTCGATCATCGGGATGCCGTGCAGGGTCGCGAGCGCCTGTTGTTGGCTCGAAAGCACGAGCACGATGCGACGCTCGTCGAGCGGCGTGGTTTCGGGCGGCGGTGTGGAGACGCACCAGAGATTTCCGAACAGCTCGCGCTGCGCCTGCACCGCCGCGAGATCGATCCACGTGCCCGCGAGCGTCTCGAACACCTGTGCATCGCGTAGCTCGAGGACGCCCGCGATGATCGCGCGACGCAAGCTGCTACGGATGTCGACGGGCAGCGTGTCCGCGGGACGCGCGAGCAGCACGCGGCGCACGAGAAGGAGCGCGAGCTGGCGGGCTTCGGGGCCGATGCGGCGCTCGACCTGGTGGGCATCACCGACGAGGTCGGCTGCTTCGATCGCGAGCTGGACCGCCGGCATGCAGTCGATCGCGACGCGCTCGCGTAGCTCGCCGTTGACGTGCAGCAGCACCTCGGACTCGCCACCGACGAGCGCGATCTCGCCGGGCCCGAGGTGCCGGTACGTCGTGCCGAGGTCGGAGAGGCGCTTTGTCAGCTCGGGATCCGCACCGGTCACGCGCGGCGTCGGCAGCAGGCCGCGCGCGATGCGCCGCTGCGTCTGCAGTCGCTCGACGTGGCGCGTGACATCGACGATGTTGCCGATCGCGGCGAGGACCGCGACGAGCTCGGGCGAGCCGGCGGCGAGCAGGATGGGCTGATCGAGCGGATCCTCGCCGACCTCCGCGACGAGCCACTCGCCCGTCCACGTGCAGGTCTGGATCGCGGGACCACGGCGAGCCTCGATGATCGTCGCGCGCAGGCCTTGCACCGTCGGGAACTTGATCGTCCTCGCGAGCGTGTCGCGGATGTCGAGCGGCAAGGCGTGTTTCGCGACAAACGCCGCGAGCAGGGCGCGTCGCGGACCTGCATCTGCGAAGGCCTCGGGAAATTCGCGCGCGATGTCACGCAGCAGGTCCGGACACTTTCCGCGCACGGCCGCGAGGACCTGCTCGACGGCCTCGAGCTTCAGCTGCTCGAACTTGTCATCGATGCGGCCAAGGTCGGTGAGCTCGAAGACCGCGGACAGCGGCAGCTCGTGACGCGTGATGGTCTGGAACGGCCGGCTCTCGACGAGGATCTGGAGCTCGAACGCATCGCGGCCGACGCCGACGACGCCGCGACCGAACGAGCTCGCGATCTTCACATGCGTGCCCGCGACCTCGAGCGGCTGCGTGGGCAACGCGCGATGCATGCCGAGCCGGAGGTCGCGTGCGATCTCCGTGCGTCGCTTCACGAGGTCATCCATCGCGAAGCGGTACTTGCGCTTCGCGAGCTTCGCGACCGTGCGCGCGACGACCGTGTCGGCGACGACGACTGGCATCCCTGCGACTGGCTCGGTGACGCGATCGACGAACAGGATCGTTTCGGGGAACATCACGGCGAGCTCTTCGAGCGAGAATGCGCGGTCCTCGCCGAGCACGCGGAACATCGAGCACATTTTGAACCGCGTGAAGAGCTCGCTGCCGAGCGTGACGTTCGGGTCCGGCAGGTACAGCGAGAAGCACAGCCAGCGGCCGAGCGTCCCGGTGAGGTCGACGCGATCGCCGCCGAGCAGCGCCGGCGATCGCTCCCCGATGATCGCGCCGACGATCTCTTGCGCGAGCAAGCGCTCCCACGGCCCGTAGTCGCGCGTGCCGAGGCCGGCGTCGTCGACAATTCCCGACCAGCTCTCGTCGGGGATGATCTGGTCGCAATCGATCGCGATCCGGCACGGCGCGAGCGACGGCGTGTATGTGAATTCCGCGAGCTTCTTGCCGCGGTGGTAGAGCAGGAGCTCGGGCTTGTCGGACGGCAGCATCGCGGCCACGAGCTGATCGTCCGCGACCGTGATCGCGTGCGGCGTGGAGCCCATGATCTCGATCGCGAGCTCGGGCCCAGTGATGCGCTCGGCGAGCGCGCCGGGCTCGTAGCTCACGATCCGCGCCTGCACGAGATCGGCGAGCAGCGAGCGCTCGCCCTCGTCGGTGTAGACGATCAGTCGCCCCTCGGGAGCTGTCACGGCGGCGTGCCGCGGCACCGCGCCGAGGACGCCGCACGCGCGGAGCTCGGCGATCGAGCGATAGCCATCGGTCGTGCGCCACAGCTGCGCGTGCTCGAACGCAGGCGACAGCGGTGCGCCGAGGTTGCGCGCGAGCAACAGGCCATTGCGGATGACCGGTTCGTCGTCGGCGAGGCTGCCCTCGACGGCGACGTGATAGCCGTCGACGAACGTCTTCGTCTGCGCGAGCCCGATCGCCTCGATCGCGCGCACGAGCCCCGCGCGCATCGCCCGTTCGACGCGCGTGTATTCGGCATCGCGCACGACCGCACGGAACCGATTCGTCGGCTTCACGTGTGGGCTGTCGATCACGACCGCAAACGCGAGCGCGCTGTCCATCTCGATGGTCTCGACCTCGCGGCCCTCGTGCAGCACGGTGAGCTCGCCACCGCGGCGCTCGCGATACAAGCAGACCTCGCCCGTGAGCCCCTCGAAGGCGTCGTCGGGAATGCAGCTGCCCGCGAGCGGTGCACCGAGTCGCGCGCGAACGCGAGGCTTGCGCCGGCCGAGGACACGCGCTTCTCGCGGCGCGTGCTTGTAGAACGACGCGCGCGCACGGCGCTCCTGCTTCGCCCGCTTGATGTGGTCCTTGAGCGCCTTGCGATCGACCCAGGGCCACCCCACAAACGCCGCCGTCGGATCGCCCGGTGGCGCCCAGAGCACGTGCGAGAGCCACGGCGCGAGGTCCTCGTCGAGCGGCTCGCTCCCCGTGTGCACGAGCCCGCTCCACGGCCACACGATCGGTCGCGGCACGCCAGCCGCATCACGCACGAGCGGCAGGTCTGCCAGCGCGCGCAGTGGCCCGACGAGCTCGCGCGTGCGATGCGCCCAGTCTGCGCCTCCGATCACGGACCCGAGCAAGTGAAGCGCTGCGTGACGAACGCGCGGATCCGCCTGCGCGACGCGGCACCTCTCGACGAGCTGCGCGATCAGCCGCGGCACCAGCTCCTTCGCGCGGCGCTCCGCGGTCGAGACCGGGTGCGTATCGCGACGGACCTCGGAGCGCGACGCGTTCGTCGGAAGGCGTGGCGCGTCGACGAACACGCGCAGCGGCGTCGCCGCGAGCTTGTCGAGGCCAAGATCGATCGTCGTTGTCTCGAGCAGCACGCCGCGCTCGGCGATCGCGAGCTCGACCTCGTCCTCGTGCGGCGGCACGAGCAGCGTGTCGGTGATCGCGAGGAACCCGTCGAGGTCGTCGCCGAGCGGGACTCGCAGCACGTCGCGCTTGTTCGTCGCGCGGTCGAACACCGTCTCGCCGACGCGCGTCGGAACCGTGATGTCCGCACACGCCGAGCGCGCCATCACCAGCTCCGGCGGATCCGCGCGCCGCAGCCAGTACGACACGACCTCGAGGCTCGCGCGCCGGCGGAAGTGCACGTGCATGCCCCGGGAGGCGCCGTTCGGAACGCCCACGACCTCGGCCTGCACGCGCCGCAGCGGTGACTCCTCGAGCTCACCCTGCGGTGCCTCGAGCACGTCGGGCGTGTAGCGCACGCGCACCGCGCCGTCGTCTCCGATCGAGTACACGTCGACGTACGCCGGGTTCGCACCGAGCGCGCTGTTGACCGCCGCCGCGAGCAGCCGCACGTGGTGGCGCGCGGCCCCGGGCTCCGGGCTCACGAGCTCGTCGAACAGGCGCGGCAGATCCTCGGCGGGCCACGGCTCGCCGGTCCACGACAGCCAGACGTCGTTCGAGTCGCCCTGCAGATCGATGCGCGACGCGCCCGCCGCGACGGCCGCGCGAATCGCCTCGAGGATCCACGCCGTGCGATCGACGAGCTGGTACTCGCGTAGCTTCGCGATCGCCTTCGCCGCGTCGACGCGGAGGCGCCCCGACGCGATCTGCTGGCCCGGTGCCGGCCGCACCGTCATGCCGGACCTCTCGTGATGCGCGTCAACGTGTAGTCGAGGATCGCGCGCGACTTCTCGACGTCGAGGATCTGGTGCTGCAGCAGCACCGCGCGTGCGATGTGCGCGGCTGCCATGCGCGGATCGCTGCTGTCGCGCGCGACGCGAACCAGCGCGTGATTCGCATTGATCACGACGGCGCGGCGCCGCGTGCGCGTGAACGGCGTCGAGATGACAACATCTCTCGCCAGCACGTACGAGTCGTCGCGCGGGGGAAACACCGCATCTTCGGTCCCTCCGGCGATCGCGATCAGATCCGAGTGCGCTCCGAGCAGCCTCGCGATCACCACGCGCGGCGGCGCGCGATGACACGCCTCGAAGATCGCGAGCAGCGTGTCGCAAAACACGTGGTCCATCGGCAACGGCGTCACCGGCGTGACGAGTGCAAACTCCGTCGCGACTTCGACGGCCTGGGCATCGAGCAGCTCGCGCAGCTTCTCGAACGTCGGTCGCGCAAACTCGGCGATTCGCACGATCGGGACCCCGACGCGTGCGAGCGCGACCGTCAGCCGCGATGACTTCGCGCTCGTCCACATCTTGCGGCCGATGGACGGCGCATCGATAGTCTTCCCCTTCGGCGTCTCGTCGACGAGCGGCAACGTCCACCGGGATGGCGGCAACCCGATCTCCGACGCCACCACAGCGTCGGCGACCGCTTCCCACTTGCCGGGCTCCTCGTTCGCCGCGGCGCGCAGTGCGGTCTCGATGACGCGTGGCAATTCGTTCTCAGCGAGCGTGCGCACCATCTGCAGCGCGCGCGTGAAGTTCTCGTCGCGCCGCACGTTGTCGCGGCTGAGCGTGTGACCGAGCCGCGCATCCTGGATCTTGAACGCGAGCTTGCCGATCAAGCGCTCGGTCGTCTCGTAGAGCATCAGGCCATGGTTGAAGAAGCCCGCGTACGGCTTCGCGTCGCGCGCGATGCCGACGATCATCGTCAGCTGTCCGTCCTCCGAGACGCCGCGGACCTCGACGACCGCCTCGTCCAGCCCGATCGGCCGATCGATCCGCGCCACGAGCGGCGGCTGCATGCCGGGGACGTCCGTGCGCAGCTCGATCGGCACGGTCGCGTGGCGGCACCACTTCACGAGCGCGTCGTGACTGCGCAGCGCGAACGGCTTCGCCTCGTCGACGGTCATCGCGAGCTCGAGCTCGATCGTCGTCCCGGTCTGCGTCGCCGGACCACCGTCGAAGATCTTGTACGTGAGGTCGCGCGACAGGTGCAGCACGAGCCGCCGCCCGTCGCACGCGGTGCTCACGACCACGACGTTCGGATTCGGTGACAGCACCGATGCGAAGCCGATGCCGAACTTGCCGATCTTGGTGTTGTCCTTCTCCTTCGTCGAGCGAAACAACACGAGCAGCTGATCCTCGAGGATGTCGCGCGTCATCCCGCAGCCGCGGTCGCGCACGCGGACGAGCATCACCCGGGTGTCGTGGACGAGCTCGACCTCGATGCTCGGCGAGTCCGCGTCGATCGCGTTCTGGATCAGCTCGCGGTAGAAGGCGAGCGGATCCGCAAACTGCGCGATGATGTCGCCGACGATGCCAGCGTCACGCGGAGCTTCAGCGTGCTCGTCCTGCGAGACCGTCCGATAGGGCGCCACCGACGGTCAGCATCGCAGATCTTCAGTGGTCGTGGTCGCAGCCTGGCCCGTGCTCGTGCTCGTGCTTGTGGTTCTTGATCTCTTCACGGACCTTTTCCATGTCGAGACCTTTTGCCTGGGTCACGATCTCTTCGAGCGCGGCGGGCGGCAACGCGCCCGATTCACGGAATAGCAACACGCCGTCGCGAAACAGCATGAGCGTGGGGATCGCCTTGATCTGTGCGGCGCCGGCCAGCTCCTGCTGTGCTTCCGTATCGATCTTGCCGAACACCACGTCGGGGTGAGTCTCCGATGCCTTCTCGAACACCGGAGCGAATTGCCGGCACGGACCACACCATTCCGCCCAAAAATCGAGCAGCACGATGCCGCCCTTCTCGATGGTTTGCTGGAAGTTGTCCCCGGTGATCTCGACTGTCGCCATTTGCGAAACATGGCCGCAACTTGGTGAGCAGGCAAGCGACCGCTGCGAATTCCTACTGCGCGCTGGCGGCACACCGGCCGATGGCACATGCGTTGCTGACTCTCTCCGCATATGAGCGCACTGACTCACGTGATCGTCGGCTACGACTTCAGCCACTCGGCGCATGCAGCGCTGCAGCGCGCAGTCACGATCGCGTCGCGCGCGCCATCGCACGTGCTCCACGTCGTCTGTGTCATCGACCCGCGTTCGCCCATCCCGTCGATCCCGAGCTACGACGGCGTCGATTACATGTACGCGGCGCGCGTGCAGGAAGTGCTCGCGGTGCATATCCAGCAAGAGCTGGAGCTGGCCGACACGCAGAACCGCGTCCACTTCTTCGTGCACGCCCGCATCGGTGACAAGGCCGCTGTCGAGATCCTCGCGCTCGCGAAGGAAGTGGGCGCGGACCTCATCGTCGTGGGCAGCCACGGACTGACCGGCGTCGAGCGCTTCCTCGTCGGCTCGACCAGCGAGCGCATCGTTCGCGAGGCCGGCTGCAGCGTCGAGATCGCGCGGCCGAAGAAGTACGCGGACGTCGAGCTCCTGACCGTCGTCGACGCGGAGCCGGAGGATCACGACCATCCGTACATCCCGCCGCACCGCTACACGTACGAAGACCGGCGCGTCAATCTGCGCCCGCCCGAGTGGCCGCTGTACTAAGACGGGATTCGTTGCCGCCTCGGTGCTAGCTTAGCTTCGTGGCCAAATTTCGCATCAGCTACAACGCGCCCGTCGTCCTGACGTTCGCGCTCCTAGCGGTCGCGGTGTTCATCATCACGAACGAGCACGTCGCGCCGAATGCACGCCTGTGGTTCGTGGCCTGGCCGGAGTTCCGCGACACGCGCAGCTACGTCGGCCTCATCAGCCACATCCTCGGCCACGCGAGCTGGCAGCACTTGATGGGCAACTTCATGCTCATCCTCCTGATCGGCCCGATCCTCGAGGAGCGCTTCGGGTCGTTGCAGCTCCTCATCATGATCCTCATCACCGCGCTGGTGACAGGCGTCGTCAACGTCACGTTCTCGAGCGACGCGCTCCTCGGCGCGAGCGGCATCGTGTTCATGATGATCCTGCTCGCCTCGACGGCGAACATCCGCTCGGGCGAGATTCCGCTGACGTTCATCGCGATCGCGCTGATCTATCTCGGCGGCGAGATCGTGCGAGCGTTCCAGGACGATCAGGTCTCGCAGATGGCGCACTTGCTCGGCGGCGTGACCGGCGCGATCTTCGGCTTCGTGAGCGCGCGCGGCAGAGGTCCCATGGCACGCAGCCACACGCCCATGGCCGGCGCGGCGAAGGGCGTCGACGTGCTCGCGCCAAAGGCCGCGGCGAAGAAGCTTTCGCCTTAGATTTAACAACTGGCGCAAGCACCGCGAGGATCAGTCGCTGGTGACGCGCCGCTGGAATGTCGACGCATTCTCGACGGGGCCGCTATTTGCGGGCTGGCAGGAGCGTGAGGGTGAGCCGCTGCTGTGGCGGTGGCGCAGTACCTACGAGCCGCTCATCGTGTACGGGGCCATCCCGTTCGGCTACGTGCCGAGCCAGCCGAACGGCGGTGTGGCAGCGGCGACAGCCCGTCGCGCAGGTGTTCGAGCGACGTGAACGCGGGCCGAGCCGGCTGAATGACCCAATCTTCGCCGACGTGCCAACAGGCGACCGATCAGGATCACGAACCGGCGACGATTGCAGCCTCAGATGAAGTAGTCGGGGAACAGCTGCGCCGTCGGGTCGACGGCGTATTCGGTCAGGTCCGTCTTGCCTTCCGCGGCGAGCACTTCGTCGTCGATGAAGAACTTGCCGGTCACTTCGCGCGACGGCTTCGAGAAGATCGCGTGCGCGGCGTCGCCCATGATCGACGGCTTGCGCGAGCCGCGCATCGCCGCATCACCACCGAGGAGGTTCTGGATCGCGGCGGTCGCGATCGTGGTGCGTGGCCACAGCGCGTTGACCGCGATGCCGTCCTTCTTGAACTCGCCCGACATGCCGAGCACGCACATCGACATGCCGAACTTCGCCATCGTGTACGCGACGTGTGGCGCGAACCAGCGCGTCTCCATGTTGAGCGGCGGCGAGATGTTCAGGATGTGCGGGTTGGCAGCCTTCTTGAGGTGCGGGATGCAGGCCTGCGAGGTCGCGAACGTGCCGCGCGTGTTGATCTGATGCATCAGATCGTAGCGCTTCATCGGCGTGTGCTCGGTGCCCGTGAGCGCGATCGCCGATGCGTTGTTGACGAGGATGTCGATGCCGCCGAACGTCTCGACGGTCTTCGCGACCGCCGCAGCGATCTGGTCCTCGTACCGGATGTCGCAGACGAGCGCGAGGCCTTTGCCGCCCGCTTCGTCGATCTCCTTCGCGGCCGTGAAGACCGTCCCTGCAAGCTTGGGGTTCGGTTCGGCCGTCTTCGCGGCGATCGCGACGTTCGCGCCGTCGCGCGCCGCGCGTAGACCGATCGCGAGACCGATGCCTCGGCTCGCACCCGTGATGAACAACGTCTTTCCGCGCAAGGACATGGCGCGCATCCTATCAGAGCACCCAGGTGATCGCGGGTTCACCGATCGGCGCGTAGCTGCAATACGAGCCGGTTCGCACGGTTCCATGCAAGTGCGCACCGAGCGCGGCGTGGTGCTCGCGGATGCGTGCGATCGCCTTGCGGATCGCGCGGGTCACGCTCGCACGTGCGCGTTCCGCGTTCGAGCTCTGCTTGCGATCGCGACCACCCAGGCCGACGGCGCGGGCCAGCTCGCGCAGCAGAAACTCGCGCTCGGCCTCGGCTTGTTCGAGCCGTCCGAGATCGCTGCGCGCACGGGCTTCCTCGATGTCCTCCTCGATCTCGCCGAGGCGACGGCGATACGTTTGCTTTGCTTGCTCGTCGAGGAACGCCCCAGCATCACTGTTGCCGATCGCGAGGCCGGGCTCGTCACTGTCTCGTGCAACGAGCTCGAGCACGTCGAACGGGTGACCCGGCTGCGCGAGGACCAGCGCGAGGTAATGCAGACCCTTCAGATCGGGCAACCGTGTTGTCTGACCGGCAAACGTGAGGCACCACGTGTCCCCTTCACGACGGAACACGTGAGCGTCCGCCGCTGCCTCGCGTTTCGCCGGCGCCTCGAGCTTCGCGAGGAGCTTGTTCGCCATCGCGCGTTCGCGCTCGGCCAGCGGCTCGTTGCCTTCGGCGCGATGGGCATCGGCGAGCGTGATGCGTGCGAGCGCGGCCTCGTGTGGTGCGCCCACTTCGAGCCAGAGGCGCACCGCTTGGTCGAGACTGCGCCGCGCGCCGGTCGGATCGCCCGTGGCGAGGCACACCTTGCCATGCGCGACCGCGGCTGCGGCGGCGAGTGCCTTGCTCTCGAACCGCTCCGCGATGCGCGCGAGCTCCTCGCTCGCTGCACGTGCGCCCTCGATGTCGCTCGACGCGAGCGAGATCGTGACGGCGGCCTCGAGGAGCGGCGCACGACGCAGTTGCGTGTTCGGCGGCAGCTCCTTGGACGGCACGCTCGACGGGTGCTCGAGCGCGTAGCGGATCGCGTCGCTCGCGAGCTCGAGCTCGTGCTTCGCGAGGTGCACGAGCGCGAGACCCGGTTGAGCGTCCCATCCGCACTCGTGCGCTTCGAGCAAGACTTGCTCCGCGCCCGCGACGTCACCGCGCTGCAAGCGGATGCGGCCGAGCTCGCTCAAGGGCCAACCGAGCTCGCGCCGCAAGTACGGGCGGAGCTCTTCGCACGCCTCGTTCGCTTCATGTTCCGCTGCCTCGTAGTGACCGCGCAGTCTCAAAATCTCCGCGCGGTGAACGCGGCAACGTCCGTGCACGCTGCCGATCGCGTTCGTCTGCGCCCAGCGCTCCATCGCCTGTGTCCACTGCTCGGCGAGGTCGTAGTGCGCGATCGCCTGCAGCGCACAGACGACCTCGCAGTAGACAATGCCCGTCGATAATGGGTCGAGCTCGCCTGACAGCATGGCGACACCTGCCTCGTCGAGGAGTGCGAGTCCGCGACGGACGTCACCGTCGAGCAGCGCGCAGCGCGCGCTCACCACGCGGCCGATCGCAGCCGCGGCTGGGTCATGGCGTGCGCCGAGCTCGGTCGCGCGCGCGCCGTGCGTGCGCGCTGCAGCGACGTCTCCCGAGAGCAGTCGCTCGTATGCGCGTACGACGTCGATCCAGGCGTGCACCGGGCAGAGCGCGCAGCCTTCGAGCAAGCGATCCGCGCGCGCGAGCCAGCCCCGCACCGGCGCCATGAGCGCGGTGTCGAACAAGAGATGCATCGCGACGCGCACGGCCGCTTCCGCTGCGGCGACCGACTCTCCCGCGCGCGCGGCGTCGGCGTGCATGCGTTCCCACGTGTCGATCGTGACGTCGAGGTGTCCCGCCGCGTACGCGACCTCTGCGAGGAGCCTGAGGCCGGCGCGGTCGAGCTGCTTGGCCGCGTGCGCTTCTTCGAGGAGCGCGTACCCCTCGGCCCATTCGCCCGCCCTTGCCGCTACTTGCGCACGCTCGACCAGGCTCACGCCGTCCTCTGTAACGCGTCTGCTTCCAGCCGTAACCAAGAAAGTTACGCCTTGTCGGCATCATGATGAAGATCGCGAAAGTGAATGGAATCGAGCTCGAGTACCAGGTGACGGGAAGCGGCGAGCCGCTGCTCTTGATCAGCCCGGTGCTGGCCGACGGCTTTGTCCCGCTCGTCGCCGAACGCCTCCTGGAGCGCTACACGGTCATCGCCTATCACAAGCGCGGGTGGGTCGGCAGCACGCGCCAACCCGGACCGGTCTCGGTCGCCGATCACGCGGCCGATGCGAACGCACTCCTCGATCATCTCGGCATCGCGCGTGCCCACGTTGCGGGTCACTCCAGTGGCGCCGCCGTGGCGGTCCAGCTCGCGCTCGATTATCCGGGCAAGGTGCACTCGCTGATCCTGCTCGAGCTGTCGCTCCTGACGGTGCCGAGTGCCGAGGCATTCCTCGCCAAGGCCGGCCCTGCTTTCGAGGCGTTCGCCGCCGGAAACCGCGAACAAGCGCTCGAGATCTTCATGACCGCCGCCAGCGGCCTGCCGTGGGACGAGTGCCGCGCCCTCCTCGAAGACCGGGTCCCGGGCTCGCTCGCGCAGTCCCTGAAAGATGCCGACACGTTCTTCGGCGTCGAGCTTCCCGCGCTCACGCAGTGGAGCTTCACCGCCGCGCAAGCCGCGCGCGTCAAGCAGCCGACGCTGTCGATCCTCGGGACCAAGACCGAGCCGTTGTGGGTCGACGTCGACGCGCTGCTTCGGTCATCGATGCCGAACATCGTCACGACGAAGATCGACGACGTCGGTCACCTGCTCCACATCCAGGCGGCTGCGCCGGTCGCGCAAGCGTTCGCGGCGTTCACGGATCGCAACCCGATGCGGGCGTGATCAGAGCGCGTTGCCGGAGGCGCTCGGGCCGAGGTCGGGGTCGATCGGCCTGATGTACTTGCTCAGGACCTGCGCGCCTGCGATCCCGATCACGCACGCGATCGCGAAGGCCCAAAACGACGGGCCGACACCGACGGCAGCGTAGCCACCCGGCTTCTTCGCGATGAACAGACAGCCCGCGATCAGCGCGCCCATGATCGAGAGCAGCGCGATCGAATGCGGCAGGACCTTGAGCCCGAGGCGCTTCTTCTTCCACCCGAGAAACGCCGTGAACCCGAGCGCGAGGACGGAGAGCAGCGAGAGCGCCATCGTCGTGACGCCCGCAGGCGCGAACACGCCGGACGGCGGCTCCTCGCGGCGCGAGGTCCGCTGCTTCAGCTCCTTGATGAGCGCGAACGTCGACGTGGTCTGGCACTTGGTGCTCGCGCAAGCCTCGAACGCGATCAACGAGAAGCCGATCCGGCTGTCACCGAAGTTCACGTTCTCGAGCCAGCGGTGTGAGAACGACGCGTAGACGAACAGGACGACCGCGCCGAGGCAGAGGCCGATACCGAGGAGGCGGTGGTCGCGCGGGCGGTAGCCCGGGGCGTTCGGGTCGATCATCGAGCGCTAGTAATGCTCGGGGTCCATCGAGTCTGCAAGCAGATCCGGATCGTGCGGGCGCAGGAGCTTGTTCATCATCAGCGCGCCGAGGAGCCCCGTGAGGACTCCCGCGCCGAATGCGAAGAAGCCGAGGTGCACGCCGACGTAGCCGGGCGGACCGGGCTTGAGCGCGACGAACACACAGCCGGTGACGAGCCCGATCGCGAGGCCGAGGATCGCGGTTGTCGTCGGCAGGATCGGCCACGCGATGCGTTTCTTCGCGAGCACGAGCCCGACACACGCGAGCAGCGAGAGCGCGGCGAGGGCGGCGCACCCGAGCGTGATCCAGCCGAGCGTGGTCCACGCGCCCGAGACGCGTAGCTCCTTCGCGGCGCCCACGGCGAACTCCTGCGCCTGCGTATCGGCCGGGTCCTTCTTCGCGCGTTCGCGAATATCGGCGAGCAGCGCCTTCCACTCGGACTCGAACGCCGCGTTCGAGCTCGACTTGCACTCGCCACCGTCGGCGACCTCGCACTCGAACATGCGCGTGAGGCCGAACCCCACCTCGAAGTGCTGCTTGTTGCGCGGGTTGTAGAGCCAGCTCGTCGCGATGCATGCGTACGCGAGCGCAGCCGCTGCTGCGAGGCAGACGATGATCGCGATCACACGGTTGTCGGAGGGCTTCTCGCTCATTTGCGTGGCAACTGGGGCATGACCTTACCCATCTCGACGTATTCGTGGTGCGCGCCGGTCCACAGATCTTCGGCGACCATCGCGCGGCCTGCACGCGCCGCGATCACCGCCGCGCGCACGACGGCGTTCTTGATGTAGCCGCCCGTCATGTCGAAGCGCTCGGCGAGCGTCGCGAAGTCGATGCCGTCGTGGAGGCCCGCTTGGGGCGGCAAGAGCTGCTTCCACAGCTTCTCGCGCTCCTCGACCTCGGGCTCGGGAAAGCGGATGCGGAAGTTGAGGCGGCGCTGAAGTGCGGGATCGATCGACGACTCCGCGTTTGTCGTCAGTACGCTGACGCCGTCGAACGTCTCCATGCGCTGCAGGATGTAGTTGACCTCGAGGTTCGCGAACCGGTCCTGTGCGGTCTTCAGCTCGGTGCGCTTGCCGAACAAGCTGTCGGCCTCGTCGAACAGCAGCATCGCGTGCGCGTCCTGCGCCTCGTCGAAGATCTTGCCGAGGTTCTTCTCGGTCTCGCCGACGTACTTCGACACGACCGTCGAGAGATCGATGCGCACGAGCTCGAGGCCGAGCTCCGAGGCCATCACGCTCGCCGCCATCGTCTTGCCCGTGCCCGGCTCGCCGGAGAACAGCCCCGACACGCCGCGCGAGATGCCGAGGTGGCGCTGATAGCCCCAGCGCTCGAGGATCTGGGAGCGCTCGCGGACCATCGCGAGCATGTCGTGCAGCGTGTCGACCACCTCGTCGGGCAGCACCATCTCGGCGAACCGCGCCTTGCGCTGCACGACGGTGCCGAACGTGCCGAGCCGCAGCGACAGCCGCCGCCCGACGCTGGCCTCGAGCGCTTCGGGATCGAGCGATCGCGCCGCCGCCTTCGCGTAACGTGCGGCCTCGGAGACGACATCCGCGATCGCGCCCGGGCCGATCACGTAGCGACCGGCGAGCTCCGCCGCGATCTGCTGGAGCTCGTACGGCTGGAGCGCCGCGCTCCACGCCTTGTCGCGATCGTCGAGCTCGGTGCGCGGCAGCTGCATCTGCAACGCGGGCCGCTGGAGCTCGAGGTGGCCGCTCTTCGCCGTCGACGCGAGCACGACGCCCGGCATCGCGGCCAGCGCGTCTTGATGTTCCGCGACCATATCGCCGCGCTCGTCGTAGAGCGCCTCGGCGTCCGCGAGGAACGGCACCGCATCGCGAATGCGCGCCGCCGCGAGCGCGCTCGCGAACAGCGCGACCCGCGCGCGCGACTCGAGCGCGACGAGGGCAGGCGTGTCGATCACGAACAGCGGTCGCCCGAGCGTACGGGCAAGGCGATGCGCGGCGGCACGACGACCGGACCCGCGTGGGCCGCGCACGACGATCGCGGCACAGGCGGGCGCACCCTTATCTTGTAGCCGCGGCACGAGCGCATCGAGCGCGGCGAGTGCGGCGGGGGGCAGCACGACGCCGAGCTCGGCGTCGGGTGCGAGCAGCGTGCATGCGCTCGCGAGCGGCGGCTGGATCGCATCCTCGCCGAGCAGCCACGACAGCGTCGCGTTCGGGATGTCGATCGTCGCGGCGAGCCCGTCACCGTCGGCCGCGACCGCGACCGCACGCCCGCGCCGCAGCGGCGAGCCCGGTGCCGTCGCGCGCAGCAGCACCGCCGGGTCGCTCTGCAGGACGTCCGCGATCGTCTCCACGTAGAGCGCGGCACGCCGGCGCGGCGCGAGTGCGTGACACAGCTCGCGGGTGTCGAGATCGAGCGCATATGCGACGGCCACGAGGACGAGCCCCGTGTGCGACGCGTCGAGGTCGAGCCGCGCCACCATCGTCGTGAACCGGTTGCCACCGTGCGTCGCCGTCTTGTGGTCTCGGATCTCCCGCGCGAGGTCTTCGGCGGCCTTCTCGTGCGAGCGCTGCGGGCGCAGCGTTCCGCCGGCGATTCGTGCGAGCGCGGACTCGTCACGCAGGTAGATCTGCGACGGAACGCGCGGATCCGCGAAGCCCGAGCCCGCGTTGAGCCTGCGCAGGAGCGCTGCCTCCGCGTACCGCCGCACCAGCGTGACGAGCGGCGCGAGGTCGCTCACGGCTTGCCCTTCTTCTCCTCGACGGGCAGCTCCTTCACGACGCGGCGCTGCGGCGACGGATCGTGCGAGGCGGTCGGCGCGAGGACGGGAAGATCATCCTCGTCGTAGACCGACGACTTCTTCTCCTCGTGCACGACCTCGGGCCCGTCCATCAGCGTCGAGACGAACGCACCGAGTCCTTCGTCGACGGGCTTCTCGTCGGTCTCGCCGGTCGCCGCCGGCGGCGGTCCGTACCCGTGGCGCGCGGCGATGTGGAACTCGTCGCGCTCTTCCTGCGAGTCTTCGAGGCTCGAGAGGTGACCGCGCAGCTCGCCGACTTGCTCCGACATCGAATCGAACTTGCTCTGCAGCTCGGCGATCTGCGATGGCTCGCCGTACACGAGGTTCTGCTGCAACACGGCGAGTGCCTGCTCGAGCAGTCCGCGGCGGTCCTCCGCGAACACGAACTCGCCCATCGAGTCCGCGCCGGTGACCGCGGCCTGCAGTGCTTCGAGTGCGAGCTGCTCGCGCTGCGGCAGATAGAACAGCGGGACGTTGACCTTCTCGCCGGCGAGGATCAGCTGGAGTGCATCCATCACGCGCGAGCGGTGCTCGAACGAAGCGTCGCGGACGGTCTCGGTGACGTCGAGCGGGAGCTCTTGCTCCTCGTGCTCCTCGCGGTGACTCGCTTCGACACGTTGCTCGCGCTCGAGCTCCGGGCCTTCGAGCTCCTTGTCCTCCGCGCGCACTTACTCGATCTTTTCCCACCACTGGCACCACCACGGGCCGCCGACCAGGATCCGCAGCTTCGGGTGCCAGCAGTACGAGATGTTCTCGTCGGTGTTCAGGTAGTAGAGGCAGTTGTCGCAACGCTCGTCGCCGTACGGCTGACCCTTGAGGACGTTGTCCTCGATCATGTGCTTCAGCTCGAGCGCCTTCTTCTCGTCGATCTCTTTGGGCTCGGGTTTCGGGAGGACATCGTCGGCCATGGCGGGCCGAACGTATCACTTCTTGCGAAGGCGCTGAGCGAACCACGCGACGGTCTCGGCCATGCCGCCGGCGACCTGATGGGTCGGGACATAGCCGAGTGCTTCGCTGATCTTGTCGATCGACGCCTGCGAGTGCGGGATGTCTCCCGCGCGCGGCGGCTCGAACGCCGGCTCGGCACTCGCGATCTCGGGCATGTCCTTGGACAGGCCCTCGCGAATCATCGCGAACAGCTGGCGCAGATCCGTGCGGCCGTTGCAGCCGCAGTTGTAGATCTGGCCGGTCGCGTTCGGATCCGTCGCCGTCGCCGCGAGGATGTTCGCCTGCACGATGTTGTCGACGTAGCAGAAGTCGCGGCTGCTCGTGCCGTCGCCGAAGATGACGCACGGGCGACCGTCCATCATCGACGCGATCCAGCGCGGGATCACGGCGGCGTACGGACCATCCGGGTCTTGCCGGCGGCCGAACACATTGAAGTAGCGCAGCCCGATGAGCTGCATCCCGTACACGTCCTGGAACACCTGCGCGTAGATCTCGTCGCAGCGCTTCGTCACCGCGTACGGCGAGAGTGGCTTGCCGATGCGGTCCTCGACCTTCGGTAGACCCGGGTGATCGCCATACACCGACGATGACGACGCGTACACGACGCGACCTACGCGCGCGTCCTTCGCGGCGACGAGCACGTTCAAGAACGCGTCGACGTTGTGTTGATGCGACGCGAGCGGATCCTTGATCGAGCGCGGCACCGAGCCGAGCGCGGCCTGATGCAGGATGATATCGACGCCGTCCTTGAGCGCTTCCTTCGCCGTCGCCGGATCGCGGAGGTCACCCTCGACGAACCGGAACTGCAGGCGCTGGTCGGGGTTGATCGCGAGGACGTCCTCGAGGTTGCGCTTGTGACCCGTGAGGAAGCTGTCGACGCCGACGACCGACTGGCCGAGATCGAGCAAGCGCTCGAGGAGCGCCGAGCCGATGAAACCAGCCACGCCGGTGATGAGCCAGCGACGCGGCGAGTTGACGAGGTCTTCACAGACCTCGTCGTAGCGGGTGCGTTTCATAGCGACCAGAGACGGATACCACGAGGCGGTTTCGTATTGGCAGGAAGCGCGCTCTTCACATCGATCACGGCGCCCCCATCCTTCACGCGCTCGAAGATGGTGCCGATGTTCTTGATGTACTCGTCGTGCGCAACTGCGAGGATCACCGCGTCGAGTTGCTGGAACTTCTCGAGCGGCGTGATCTCGATCTTGTACTCCTCGTGCGCCTCGCGGGCGTCGCCCAGCGGATCGTGAACCATCGCGTCGATGCCGAACGTCGCAAGCTCTTTGACGATGTCCGGAATCTTCGAGTTGCGAAGGTCGGGCACGTTCTCCTTGAACGTCAGGCCGAGGATGCCGACCTTCGCCTTGCGCAGCGCGACGTCCGTCGAGACCAGCATCTTGACGCACTTCTGCGCGATGAACGGGCCGATGCTGTTGTTGATGCGGCGACCGGCGAGGATGACTTCCGGCAGGTAGCCGAGCTCCTGCGCCTTTGTCGTCAGGTAGTACGGGTCGACGCCGATGCAGTGACCGCCGACGAGACCCGGCGAGAACTTGAGGAAGTTCCACTTCGTTCCGGCTGCCTCGAGCACGTCCGCGGTGCGGATGCCCATGCGATCGAAGATCAGCGCGAGCTCGTTCATCAGCGCGATGTTGAGATCGCGCTGCGTGTTCTCGATGACCTTCGCCGCCTCGGCGACCTTGATCGACGGCGCACGGTGCACGCCCGCGGTCACGACCGACGAGTACACCTTCGCGACGCGATCGAGTGACTCGGGCGTCTGGCCCGAGACGACCTTCGTGATCTTTTCGAACGTGTGCTCCTTGTCGCCCGGGTTGATGCGCTCCGGCGAGTAACCGAGGAAGTAGTCCGTGCCGTTCTTGAGCCCGCTCAGCTGGTCGAGGATCGGACCGCAGATCTCCTCCGTGACACCGGGGTAGACCGTCGACTCGTACACGACGATGTCGCCCTTCTTCAGGTGCGGACCAATGCTCTTGCTCGCGCTGATCATCGGTCCGAGATCCGGACGATTGTTCTCGTCGATCGGAGTCGGAACGGCGACGATGTAGAAGGTGCAGTCGGAGAGCTTCGCCGGGTCCGCGGTCATCTCGAGCTGCTTCGCCGAAGCGAGCTGATCGGAGGTGACCTCCATCGTCTCGTCGTGCCCTTTCTTGAGCTCGTCGATACGACGCTGTCGAATATCAAAGCCGACTGTCGCGAGCTTTCGTCCGAAGCTGATCGCGACCGGCAATCCGACATAACCAAGACCGATAACGGCAATCTTCTCGTTTTCGAGGGGCGGCATCGTAGAAGAAGAGAGCATGGAGCATTACGGGTCTTCAAGCCGTCTCAGCGTTTGACTCGCGTGAGTCATCGCTGTGCTGAGCGAAATCGCACGGCGCACAGCTAAGGGCAGAGTCGTTCGAGTGCCGTCGTGACGGCACCGATGCTGACCGGTTTCACCAGATGGTCGGAGAACCCAGCCGCCGCGGTGCGCGATCGATCACTCGTCTGTCCGTAGCCCGTGACCGCGATCAAGCAGACGTCGGGGTACTCGGCGCGGATGCGCCGCGCGAGCTCGTTGCCGTCCATGACCGGCAAGCCGATGTCGAGAATCGCCGCGCGCGGCTTGAAGTTGGCGAGGATCGCGAGCGCCTCGGGACCGGTGTTCGCGACCCGAACATTGTGACCATACGCGCCGAGAATCTCGCCCATGAGCTCGGCGGCGTCCTGGTTGTCGTCGACGATCAGCACGTCCAGCGGGACCGCGGCGCGCTTCTTCGGCGCCTTGGGCGTCGTACCGTCCGCGGTTGGCGCGGTCTGACAGGTAGGCAGCTCGAGCACGAACGTGCTGCCGCAGCCTCGTCCTTCGCTGTATGCGCGCACGGTCCCGCCGTGCAGCTGCACGAGCGACTTCACGATCGCGAGGCCGAGGCCGAGGCCGCCGTGCGCGCGGTCGTTTGCCTGGGGCATCTGCACGAACTGATCGAAGATGCGCGAGAGCTGCACGGGATCGATGCCGATGCCTTGATCCTCGACGCTCACCCGCACGTGACCGAGTACGAGCTCACCGAAGACACGTACGCGCGTCTCTCGATCCGAGTACTTCGCCGCGTTGACGATCAGGTTCGAGACGACCTGCGAGAGCCGCGACGGGTCGCCGTCGACGACGAGTCCGCGCTCGGGCACGTCGACCTCGAGCTGCGTGCGCCGCTGCTCGAGCAATGGACGCGACATCTCGATCGCGCGCGTCACGATCGCGTGGATCTCGGTCGGCTCCTTGCGGAGCTCGACCTTGCCGCTCGTGATCCGAGAGACATCGAGCAGATCGTCGACGAGCCGGAGCACGTGCGCGACCTGGCGCTCGAGGATGTCTTGCGAGCGCGTGTTCACGCCCTCGAGCCGCATCATCTGCAGCGCGGTGACGATCGGCGCGAGTGGATTGCGCAGCTCGTGACCGAGCATCGCGAGGAACTCGTCCTTCACGCGTGTCGCCTGCTCGGCGTCGTGGCGCGCGAGATCGAGCGAGCGTGCGAGGGTAACGGCGCGCTCCGCTGCTTGTCGCGCGACCTCGAGATCCGCACGCGCCGTGATGACCGCCGCTTCACCACGCAGCAAGCCCGCGAGCAGCGGTGCCGCGACCTCGATGCATTCGCAGAGCTCCGGTGCGATCTTCGCGTCGATGAAGACCAGCGCCAGGCCTTCGTACGCGTACGCGAGTGCGGGAGCCGACGTGCTCGCATCGGGGAACGCGACCTCCGCCTCGTACACACCGGGCGTCGCGCACTGCGCGAGCAGCGAGCGCCAGCCGCGGCTCGACGGCAGTGTGATCCCGAAGCCCGGCGCGGGTACGAGCTTCTCGGGAACATCGGGGTGCGGTACGAAGATCCGCACCGCCCTCGCGCCGAGATAGCGCGCGAGCGCATCGATCCCCGCCGGCCGATTGTGAATTTCAGCCAGCGCTGCGATCAATCGAAGGGTCTGGCGAGGCATTACTCCGGCAACGCGAGCACGACGGCCGTGCAGTTGTGGAAGCCGCTGAACTGACCATCGGCCCGGGCGATCTGTCCGTACGTGTTACAGCCGACGAGCTGACTGCCACCGAGCGCTTCGTGGACCGCCTGGAGCTCGCTGCCGAACACGTCACCCATGCGCAGGCGAGTCGCGACGCAATCGAAGAACAACGCCGCAGCCGGCTTCGCTCCACCGATCGCGCGCATCGCGGCACGCGCCGCTTCGGCGGCTGCTTCCGTCGCCGACTGCGACGACGCCTTCATGATGTAGACCTTCGCGCCCGTCGGAATCTCGGCCGCACAGGTCACGCCGCCGTCGGCGTCGATCGAGAGCGGGACGCGCAGGCGGTGTCCCGTTGGCGTGTCGATCCCGAGGATGTTGTGCAGGAAGAACGGCAGCGGCGAGGAGCGATCGAGCTTCTGTTGCGTGCGCTCGGCATGCTGCTCGAACGCTTCGACGGCGGGAAAGCCGTCGAGGCCGATCAGCCGCGCGCCCTCGACCTGGGTCACGCGCAGCGCCTCACTCGCAGGCGTCCAGCCGTGATAGACGCCGATGCCCATCGGTTTCTTCGAGAGGATCTCGAGTGCGACCACGGCGTCGTTGACGACTTGCGTGCCGTAGAACACGTGGGTGCGTGCAAACTTCGCGTCGTCACCCGCGCCGCCGCCCGCGAACTCGTAGCCGCCCGACGTCGCGATCGTGAGCTTGTCGATCAGATCGTCGGCGTGACCCGCGAGCGCATCGGTCATCACGAGCGCCGCACGATAATGAAAGTCGCGGTCCTTGAGCCCTGCGAACGACGAGAGGAGGCTGGTGACGGCGCCCTCGCGATCGGTGCCGACACCGCGGCCGAGTCCCGCCGAAAACCGCATCTCGGTCGAGCGAAGCGCGAGCGCACAGGCTGCGCCTTCGCCGCGTTTCTCCGAGGTGAACTCCCCGGCCGACGACGAGCCGACGAGGACGACAGGACGACAGTTCTCGTTCAGCGCCTGCAACAACGCTTCGTAGTCGTAGCGCGCCGACGCGAAGACGATCACGGCATCGGGCCGCTCGTCGCCGAATTTCTCGCGGACCTGCTTTCCGAGGTCCTGACCGGCGACGGTGCTCTCGAGCTCGGTGGTGTAGACGGCGACGGATCGGGTCATCGGTTGTAGGTGAGCGCACTGCTCATTCAGTTTCAACGAGCGTTGTCGCACGCGGACTGTAGTGCTGCATACGACCGACGTGCGCGAACGCTCAGCCGACGAGCAGCACGCCGAGGAACCGGCCTGGCGGCATCAGGGACGCGAGTGCGAGCAGCTCGCGCTCGCGGGTCGTGTGCGCGCGACTGACGAGCGCCACCGCGTCGCAGCAGGCCGCCGCAGAACCGTGCTCGCCGAGTAGCTCGAAGCCGGTCAAGTCGACGAGGACATGCGCGAACAGGTCGGAGCCTTCGAGCAGCACGCGCGCGAGCTGCGGCACGACCTCGCCGGCCTTCTCGGCGCGTGGCGGGGAGAGCAGGGCGAGCGACCCGTGCAGCCAGCGCGTCGAGAACACGGTCTCGTCGCTGTCGGTCGCCTGGCCCTTGTTGAGCTCGGAGAGCCCGGGATAGCGAACGTTGGCGTCGATCACGCCGATCGTCGCGCCCGTGAGATCGACGAGAGCCAGTCCGAGCTGGATGATCATGGGCGGCACGGCGACCTTGTCGTCCGACGGGACAAATCCCACGACACGCAGCTTCTCGCCGTGAATCCGCCGGGCGATGCGCGCACACGCGGCCTTGAGCTCGCCGGAACGATCATCGCCGACTGCGATGCCAAGGACGTTCTCGTCACTCACGTCTGCACTATAGTCGTTCTCGTTGATGTCGATCGTGCACGTGTTGTCTTCGTATGGCGTTGGTGGTCAGGAGCGCGTTGCACTCGACCTCGCGATCGGTCAACGCGCACGCGGCCATCGCGTGTCCGTGATCTCGCTCGCACCGCCGCCGGATGGCGCGATGGCGAAGGAGTTCGAGGATGCCGGCATCGAGGTCGGCCGGGTGCCGAAGGGCCGTGGGGGCATCGATCCGACGCTCGTGCCGCGCCTCGTGCGAGCGCTCCGACGCCTCGAGGCCGAGGTCGTTCATACACACAATCCGCTGCCACTGATCTACGGCGCGCCCGCAGCGCGGCTCGTCGGTGCGCGCGCGATCCACACGAAGCACGGCGTCAACCCGGGCTCGCGGGGGCATCGCCTGCTGCGGCGCGCGGCCGCGCAGCTCGTCCACGCGTTCGTCGCGGTCTCGGATACGACCGAAGCGCAGGCGCGCGCGCAGAACGACGCGCCGCTGAAGAAGCTGCACACCATCGCGAACGGCATCCGGCTCGATCGTTACGCGCCCGATGCGAACGCACGCAGCGAGGTACGCGTCGAGCTCGGCCTCGGCGACGCGTGGGTCGTCGGCACCGTCGGCCGGCTCGACCAGTACAAGAACCAGACGCTCCTCGTGCGCGCGATGGCGCCGCTGCTGTCCTCGCGCGTGCGGCTCGTGATCGTCGGCGATGGTGATAACCGCGCCGAGGTCGAAGCGGCGGTCGCCGCGCTGCCAGAGCCGCGCTGGGTCGTGTTGACCGGTCGCCGCATGGACGTGCCGCGCCTCGTGCACGCGTTCGACGTGTTCGCGCTGTCGTCGAAGACCGAGGGCCTGCCGCTCGTCGTGCCCGAGGCGATGGCAGCCGGCCTACCGATCGTCGCGACGGCCGTTGGCGGGCTGCCGTCGGTGATCGACGACCACGAGACCGGGCTGCTCGTCCCCGTGGAGGAAGCGGCGCTCGGGGCGGCACTCGCCGAGCTCGAGCGCGATCGCGACCTCGCGAAGCGGATGGGTGAGAAGGCGCGCGAGACCGCACTCGCACGTTACGACTACGGCCGCATGGTCGATGCGTATCTCGCGCTCTACGACGCGCGCCAGTAGCCGAGCTCGAGCATGTCGTCATCGATCGTTCGCGTCTTGTGCGTCTCGAACACGAACTCTTTCAGCATCCGCAGATCCCGACCCGCCGCGAGCGTCAGGTGATAGCCGGTGCGGCGTACGAGGCCCGTCGGTCCCCCGGGGACGACGAGGTCAAACACCGCGTCGCCGCGCGCCCACATGATCTCGTCGATCCCGGGCACCTCGATCTGTAGTGGGACCTGATGGCGCGTCGGCCCGCCGACGTACGGCCGCTCGATGCGCAGGCCCATCGTCGAGAGGTCGACGGCGAGGCCACTGACTTCATGGCGATCGACGAGCTCCCAGCACATGGCCTCCACGTCAATGCGAGGACTCTCCCGACGAAATGCGTGCATTGGAAAATTGTCCCAAGCAGAGCGAGTAGATCGCCAGTTTCTAGTCGTGCTGGCCGATGTACGCGAGCTGCGGGACGGCGACCTGGGTCAGGAACATCGCGTCGGACATGCTGCGATCCGTCGACAACCGCCTGACATCGAAGGGATCGATCGGCATGACGCCGCGCATCGAGAGCGGCCACACGCGGTTGACGCCCGAGGCGTTGGTGAGCCCGATGCGATAGCCGGCCGACGCGATCGCGTCCCGGATCCGCGCCTCGCGCGCGATGCTGCGCCCGACGGGATACGCGACCGCACGCACGGGACGGCCGAGCGCGGCCTCGAGATCTGCGCGCGAGCCCGCGAGCTCGTCGGCGAGCATGTCGTTGTCGAGCGTCTTCAGCACGCGGTGACGCCGGCCGTGCGACTCGACGTCCATACCGGCGCGCGCGAGCGCGCGGACCTGGTCCCACGTCATGATGAGACCGTTCGCGTATTCGCTCTCGATCTCGTGGTTCCACTCGACGCGAAGCGCGACGCACAGCTCGTTCAAGAACCGATCGATGTCGAGCGACGACGCGTTCTTGACGATCTTGAGGAGGTTGTTGCGAGTCTTGGGATTTTGCAGGTCGAGCTCGAGCGGCTCGGGATACGTGATCGTCGCCCGCGTGAGCTTTGTCTGAGCCATGACGAGCGCGATGCGCTCCCACCAGTACAGGCGGCGCTCCTCGATGAACGACGTCGAGACGAAGAACGTCGCGCGCACGCCGACCGCGCGGAGGATCGGGAGCGTGACGTCGTGGCAGGAGCGATAGCCGTCGTCGAACGTGACCATCACCGGGTTCTTCGGCAGCGGCTGTCCTTCAACTGCGCGGATCAGCTCGTCGATCCCGATCGGCGTGCAGTACTTCGCGAGCGTCTCCATCTGCCGCCGAAACTGCGCGGGCGTGGCATCCGCGACGTCGGGGTCATACGGATACGTCGGGTCCTGATCGGCGACGTGGTGATACGTGACGATCGAGAGGTTCGGCATCGGCACGTAACGGCGGAGCTGCATGACAGCACCGAGCGCACCAGAGCTCTGGAGCAGTGCAGCCAAACGTTCGCGCATCTGCCGAGAGCATACCGCTCCGCTGCCGTGGATGGTTGGTGCTATGGTCGCGCCTACGAGACGATGTTCGCGATTCCCGGCGTCGCCTGTCTGATCGTCTTCATCCTGGCGCGGCCCCAGGAGTTCATCCCGCTGCTGCAGAAGGTGCCGTTCCTACACCTTTTCACGGCCCTGTGTGCGCTGGGTTGGATCATCGATATCCGCCTGCGCCGCCTGCAACCCACGGGAACGCCGGCCCTCCCCTGGGCGATCGCGTTCCTCGCCTGGGCGATCGTCTCGACCGCCGTCGTCGTCCCCGATCTCCTGATCTCGAAGGGCATCGAGATGGCGATCCTGTTCGCCCTCTACGGGACGATCGCGCACGGCATCCAGCGGTTCCGCACGTTTCAGGCAGTCGCCGGCGTCCTCGTCTTGACGTGCCTGTTCATCACGTTCGTGTGCTTCCACCAGGGTCTCTCACCCACGCAATGCGTCGGCGGCGAGGAGATCGAGGGCGAGATCAACGGCAAGCCCGACGGCCGCTACTGCGAAACGGTCGATCGCTGTTACGCGCCCGACGCCGAGCCCGGCCTCGAGTATCGCTGCGAGCACGTCGGTCTGTTCGGGACGTATTCGGTCCAGCAGCGCATTCGCTATCGCGGCGAGCTCCAGGATCCGAACGAGGTCTCGCTCGCGATGACGGCAGGCGCGCTGTCGCTCCTGATCGCATTCGCACGCCGCAAGCGCTCGCCGATGGCGACCACCGCCTGTATCGCGGGCATCGCGCTCGTCTTGTTCACGGTCGTCCTCTCGCAATCACGCGGCGGTCTGCTCAGCGCGTTGCTCGTGTTCGGCGTCTACGTGGTCAGACGCTTCGGCTTGTGGACCATGATCCCCGCCGGTGCGCTCGCGTTACCCGTGCTGCTCCTCGGCGGACGCAGTGGCGGCGCCGCCGACGTCTCGACGCAGCTCCGCTACGAGGCGTGGTCGACCGGCCTCACGCTGTTCAAGCAGTATCCGCTGTTCGGCGTCGGTCCCGGTCAGTTCGCCGAGCATCACTTCCTGACCGCACACAACTCGTTCGTCCTGACGATGACCGAGCTCGGCTTCATCGGGATGTTCCTATTCACCTCGATGCTCTACGTCACGGTGAAGTCACTCATCGTCGGCATCCGCGATCTCGCAAAGGTCCCGGGCGCCGAGTCGGCGCAGGTCTGGGGCATGGCGCTCCTCGCGTCGATGGCGGCGATCCTGTTCCAGATCAACACGCTGTCGTTCGCGTACCACTCCGTGTTGTGGATCTTCCTCGGCCTTTGCGGCGCGTGGAGCGGCGCGATCCGTCACCACATGCCGGACTTCAAGGTCAGGATGTCCTGGAAAGAGGTAGTCATCGTGGCCGTGGGCTGCGTCGCCTTTATCGTGTTCGTCCTGCCCGTGTTCTTGAAGTACAAGGGCGAGCTCTAGCGGCGCTTACTTCTTCTTCGCGGCCGGCTTCTTCGCGGGAGCCTTGGCCGCGGGAGCTTTGGCCGGCGCTTTCTCCTTCGCCGGTGCCTTCGCCGCAGGCGCCTTCGCGGGCGCCTTCTCCTTCGCGGGCGCCTTTGCAGGCGCCTTCGCAGGCGGGGGCGCGACCGGTGCCTTCGCGGCCGGCGGCGCGACCGGTGCCTTCGCGGCCGGCGGCGGTGCGGTCGGTGCAGGCTTCGCAGGCGCAGGCACCGTCGGTTTGGGCGGAGCCGGCGTCACCGGCGCCTTCGGGACCACGGGTGCCTTGCCCGCCGGCTTCGTGATCGGAACCATGATCGGCTTGCCGGCCGGCAGCGGCTTCGCTGGACGAGGCGGAATCGGACCGCGACTCGGGCGATCGTCGGGATCGCGCTCGTCGATCTCGTCGTCGTCGTCGTCGCGCGAGGCGGCGGCGGGCTTTTCGGCCTTCTCCTCCTCGTCGTCGTCTTCCTCTTCTTCTTTATCGTCCTCGGCCTCGTCGTCGTCGTCGTCGTCCTCGTCGCGCAGGATCGACTTGGGCGTGCCTTCGTCGGCATCGTCGTCGTCCTCGTCCTCGTCCTCGTCTTCGTCCTCGTCCTCTTCCTCGTCCTTACCCCACGGCGGATCCGAGCCGCCGCGCCAGCCGCCGCCGGACTCCTCTTCCTCTTCTTCCTCGTCCTCTTTCCACGGCTCGGTCGTCTCTTCTTCTTCGTCGCCGGACCACGCCGCACCACCCACGGGTGTCGCGGCGTCGTCTAGGTCGCCCTCGACCTCTTCCTCGTCGTCGTCGACCTCTTCGGCGTCGTCTTCGGCGTCGTCGTCATCGTCGTCGTCATCAACAGCCTCAGCCTCCTCCTCGTCGTCGTCGTCGTCACCGGTACGCGGGGACGCCATCCAGGAGGGGATGAAGCTCTTCTCGTCGCTTGCGAGCACACTACGCATATCCGGCTGCATTCTAAGAAGCCCATCTGCCGGCCTGTCAACTCGCCCCGCGCGCTATCGCAGTGCTAGAAATGGTCGGTGCGCACAGCGCTCGTTTTCGTGGCCTCCACGCTGTACTCGGTTACCGCCGCGGCACAGAGCACCAGTTGGCACGGCACCCTCAGCGGTGACGTTGCGGTGACGGACAACGTCTATGCGCGCCCAGGCTACAGCCTGACCAACCGCGACGGCGACCTGTTCTTCCAGCTGAGACCCGGCTTCTTGGTCTCGCGCAACGCGCCCCGCGCGATCAACTCGTTCCTCGCCGAGGCCGAGATCATTCACTACGCGTTCAACAGCCGATATCCGAGTGTGTCGGGCCGCGCGGGCTGGAACGGCTTCTACCTGCCGGGCCCGCGCAGCGAGGTGATCCTCTCGGTCAACGGCTCGACGGGCATCCTCACGGCGCTGCAGTCGCGGCTGTCATCCGACGAGACGATGATCAACATCAACCCCGTCGGAAAAGTGACGTTCCAGCAGGCCGACGCGAGCGAATACTTCTCGTACATCCTCACGCGCGAGCTCCGCTTCTCGCAGACGCTGTTCGCGCGCATCAACGCCACGAACGACAACGCCGAGGATATGGACGAGTCGCTGATGAACACGACGACGAACTCGTCGGAAGCTGGCCTCGCGATGGCGATCGAGCGCTCGTTCGAGATGAGCTCGATCTCGTTCGAAACCGGCGCATCGGTGTCGCGGCTCGAGCGCAAGGCTCCCCGCGGGCTCGGAATCGGGATGGGGCCTCGCCTCGATCGCCAGGTTAGCCCGCGTGCACGCCTGCAATATCGCCGCGACCTCGACCGCCGGCTCAGTCTCGGCGCCGACGGCGGTGTCGTCTACGTCTGGCCGTTCGGCAAGGATCCGTACAACCCCGACGAAGAGCGCAAACCGGGCTACTTCCCGATCGCCGGTGCACAGTTCTCGATGACCGACGTCTGGGGTCGCGGCACGCTCGCCGTACGCCGCGACGTCACGCCGAACCTCCAGATCGCGCAGCAGACGGTGAACGATAGCGTCAGCATCGGCGCCGCGATCCCGCTGCCGTGGCTCGACGACACGCGCCGGCGCGCACCGAAGTTGATCGGCCTCGCCTCGCTCGGTCTTCAGCGGACGCGCCTCATCGACTCCGAGTCGAGTGACACCACGTCCTCGATCAACGCCGCGCGCATCGACGTTGCCGTCATCTACGTGCCGCGGCCCGGCGTCACGTACGGGCTGCGCTACGAGGGACAGTTCCAGACCGGCGATGACGAGGCCGAGCTCATGGTGCCCGGCTTCTACCGCAACACGATCTACTTCAACTTCTCGATGCGGTATCCGAACGAGGTCGCCGGCACCGTGCCGAAGCGCCGCGCCAACAATCCGACGCGCGCGGACCGCAAGGATCAGTCGCCGATCGGTGCCGAGCCCGTGGTCCCCGACCTCCTCGAAGACGGCGGCGGCGAAGGCGAAGGCGACGAGCGTTAGACGATCAGCACCTCGGCGGCCGGCACGCCGCCGAAGCTCGTGTTCCAGCCGACGGCGTAGCCGCTCACGTTGCGCAGGATGACGGGGGCGCCGAGCTTCACGTCGGTCACCCACTCGCCGAGCACGTCGTCCTCGAAGCACGTCGGTCCGACGAACAGCGTCTTCACGCCGATGCCGGGCCTGTCGACGACAAGCTCGACCTGCGACCAGCGCAGGTGGCAGATCCGCGAGAGGTCCGTCACGCACAGCGGCCGGGCATCGAGCGCCCTGCGCGCGCCCGGCAGCGTCCGCACCGCGACCACGCGTCCACACGCGAAACCCGCACCGTCGACGACAGCGCGCCCGGGCTCGATCACGAGCTCGCCCGCGAGCGCTGCACGGATCTCGCGCAAGGCGCGCGGCAGATCGCCGAGCGCATGCCACGCACCACCGAGATCGAGGAAGTGCGGCTCGAAGTCCGCGCGTGCGAGCACCGCACGCGCGGTCGCGATGAACCGCTCGCTGCTCGTCGCCGCGACGGGGCCGTGATGCACGTGCAAGCCGACCGGTCGGTCGCCGGCCGCCGCGCGTAGTGCCGCGATCTCCTCGCGTGTCTCGAGCCCGAACCGCGAGCGCCGGTGGCCGCTCGACTCGACGGCACCGACCGCAGGGTCGCGCCCGGTGATCGACATCGAGACGCGAATCGCGATCTCTGCACGCGCCGGCGCGCGCGTGACTTGCTCCGCCGTCTCGCAGACGACGATCAGCCGCTCGCACGTCGCGTCGTTCGCCGATCCCGTCGGATCCGCGATGCTGACGATCCGCGCGCTGACCTCGGCCGCTTCACCGGCGGACGCGACGTCGTAGCCGTCGAAGATGCGCTCGCAGATCGCGCGGACCGCCGGATGCGGAAACGACTTCGCGGCGAACAGCGTCGTGAAGCCTGGCACCGCGAGCGCGCGCGCATTCGCTTCGATCCGCGCCGCATCGAACACGAGCACGGGACCGCGCACCCGCTCGATTGCACTCCGTACCGCAGTCGGCAGATCCGAGCGCATCGCTTCGACTATAACCGCCGCATGAGCGAAGTCGCGCTGTTGCGCATCGAAGGTGGGAAGGCGAACGCGATGACCGCGGAGCTGCTCGACACGATCGAGCAGCACATCGACGACTTCGAGCGCGGTCCCGCGCGTGCCGCGGTGATCACCGGCTACGACAAGTACTTCTCCGCAGGGCTCGCACTGCCGGCGCTGATCGATCTCGATCGTCCCGCGATGGGCGCGTTCATCGAGCGCTTCGCACGCGCGATGCTCCGCGTGTTTCGCTGCGAGAAGCCGATCGTCGCGGCGATCAACGGACACGCGATCGCCGGTGGCTGCGTCCTCGCGCTGATGTGCGACTACCGCGTGATCGTCAACGACGACGGCGTTCGCATCGGGCTCAACGAGACACAGCTCGGCATCGGTCTGCCGGCCGTCGTGCTCGAGCCGCTGCGTGCGCAGGTGCCCGCCACCTCGCTGACCTCGCTCGCGATCAATGGCGCGCTGGTCACGCCGCAGCAAGCACTCGCGCTCGGCCTCGTGCACGAGGTCGGCGGCTCCGCGCACGCCATCGCAGCGCGCCTCGCGGCGGTTCCGCCCGTCGCTGCGGCACAGGTCAAGCGCGCGCTGCGCCGGCCCGTGCTCGAAGCGATCGCGCAGTATCCCGGCGACACCGATGCCTGGCTCGACACCTGGTTCTCACCCCACGCACAGGAGCGCCTCCGCGCCGCCGTCGCGAAGATGACGCGATGATCCACCTCGACGACAAGACGCACCTGCTCGTCCTCACCGGCGCGGGCATCTCTGCCGAGAGCGGCGTCCCGACGTTCCGCGATGCGAACGGCCTCTGGCAGAACCACCGCTTCGAGGACCTCGCGTCGCCCGAGGGCTTCGCCGCCGATCCGCTCCTCGTCTGGAAGTTCTACTCGCAGCGCCGCCGCGGCCTCGACGGCGTCACGCCGAACAGCGCGCATCGCGCGCTCGTCGACGTGGAGCAGAAGCTCGGCGACCGCTTCTTGCTCGTCACGCAGAACGTCGACGGCCTGCACGCCGCGGCGGGGTCGCAGCGCATCGTCGAGATGCACGGCAACATCATGCGAACGAAGTGCGGGGGCTGCCGGCGCGCGCCGTTCGCCGATCGCGCATCGCACGACACGCTGCCGCCGTGCGACGAGTGCGGCGCGCTGCTTCGCCCCGACATCGTGTGGTTCGGCGAATCGATCCCACCGGCCGCGCTTCGCGCCATCGAAGTGTTCCTCCAGCATCCCAACGTCGTGTTCCTGGCGGTCGGCACGTCGGGGGTCGTCTATCCCGCGGCGGGCATCGTCGACGTGGTGAAGCGCGCGGGCGGGACGACCTGGCTCGTCAACGCCGAGAGACCGGCCAACGTCTCACGCTTCGACCACGTCGAGATCGGGCCCGCGGGCACGGTGCTCCCCGCGCTCTTCGCCTGAAGCACAATCGTGCGCTGACGCCTCGCCCGAAGTTTTCGAAGTGTCCGCAATCTGTATCGGTACGCACTTTGCTGGAGACGTGCGTATGCGTAAACACCACTTAACCTCGCTCGCATTGCTCGTCGGCGGGTGCGCCGCCGACGGTACCTCCACGACCGACAACGATCTCCAGACCACGACCAGCGATGGTGGTGAGGTCAACGAGAACCACTACGCCGACAAAGACGACGTCTATCTCGACGGGGTCCGGGCGCGAACGCGCCCGCGCATGCCGCGGCCTTGCCGCCGGGCGACTACTACTTTCAGGTCACCGACACGAGCGGCAAGAAGGTCCTCTCGAGCGACGACATCTCGTGTCGCAAGTTCCGCATCAACGCGAACCTCGTGATCGATCATCACTACCCGAAGGCGGGCTGCACGCACGCCACGGGCATCGATCAGGATCACCACGAGCTCGGGGCGATCACGATCGGCCTCGCGCCGTTCGCGGACTCGAAGAACGGCGTCTACAAGGCGTGGGTCACGCCCGTCGACAAGTACGCCAACGGCTTCGTGCACAAATATTCGAAGACGGACAACTTCAAGGTCGGCGCGGCCGACGGCGAAGAAGCTCCGACCTGCGGCGATGGTCACGTCGACAGCGGCGAGGCGTGCGACGACGGCAACACGGCGAACAACGATGGTTGCTCGTCAACGTGTGTGGTCGAAGACTGCCCGCATAACTGCCCCGACGGCAGCCATAACTAGCGGCGGCGTGGAATGCGCTGGCCGAGGCCCATCGTCGCCATCACCCCGGTCTCGCCACCCGCTTTGCTCGCGCGGCTGCTCGAATCGCCCCAGGGCTGATCTTCGCGACGGCCCGAGACCGCGCCGGCGACAAACCCGCCCGTGAAGTCCTTCGTCGTCTGCCAGGCGCGCTGGCCCCAGCTCGGCTGTTGCTCGGCGCCACCGATGACGGAGGCGAGCGCTGCGCTCGTGATCGTCTCCATTATTCCTGACCTCCGCCGCCCTGGCGCTGACCCTGCGGGTTCGGACGCACGCGCTCGATGCGGGGCGGCGACGGTGGCGGCTTGATCGGCGCGGCCGTCGGGTTCAACGTGTTCCACACGACGGCGCCGGCCTGCAGGAGCTTGCGCCCGCCTTCGATGAGGCCGCGGCCGCCCATGACTTTGTCGAGGTCGACCGACTCGATGCTGGTGAATTTGGACATGCCGCCGTCCAAAGCATGTGTAGTGCCGGCCGCAACACTTCGTGATCGCTATCGCGCGGGCGCGCCGGGCTGCGTTCCGACGGCGACACCTTGCTTACCGGAGGCTTCGGGTCCGCCGCTCGCGTAGAGATAGATCACCGGCACCGAGAGTCCGACCGCGACGAGGATCGAGCCGCGCCACTTGAACCCGAGCTTGCCCTTGATCATGAACAGGCCGCTGATCGCGAGGTAGATCAGCAGCACCGCGTACACGTCCGCGATGTACTTCCAGCCCTGCTTGCCCTTCGCCGCGTGCAGCCACGTCGCCGCGCGGAAGAAGAACCGTGACTTGACCTCCTGAACCGTGACCTCGGCGCCGATCGCCGTGACCTTCGTGCCGTCGGCGTATTCGAGGCGCACTTCGTCGCCCGCGCGGAAGACGTCGTCCGCCTTGCCCTTGCCGGCGGCGTCGGCGACGAGCTTCGCCGCGACTTCGTCACTCGCGTCGTCGGAGACAGGCGCGATCTGCAGCGTGCGCTCGCTCGCGTTGTAGTTGTAGTTCCAGTCGTCGACGTGATTCATCGCGATGCCGCTGACCGCGTAGATGATCGTGAAGCCAACGGCGAGATAGCCAACGTCACGGTGGATCGCGCGAAGCCATGCTCGCCACCGCTTCCAATCAGCCATACCGCTCCTCTTTCCACGGGTCCGCGTGGTTGTGATAGCCGCGGATTTCCCAGAACCCCGGCTCGTCCTTCGTCACGAAGCGCACGCCGGTGATCCACTTCGCGCTCTTCCAGAAATACAGATCGGGAACGAGACCGCGCACCGGCGCGCCGTGCTGGAGCTGGAACGGCTTGCCGTTCAAGCGATACGTGATGAGGCAGTTGTCCTTCGTCGCATTCGCGAGCGTCGCGTTCGCGGTGAAGCCGTGTGCGGACTCGAAGACGACGTGCTTCACCTCGGACTTGATGCCGGCCTTCTCGGCGAGCAGCGCGATCTGCACGCCCTTCCACTGACCGGCGAGCATCGACCAGCCGGTCACGCAGTGGACGTCGGCTTCCTTCGTGACCTGTGGAAGCTTGAGGAGGCCCGCGTAGTCGAGCTCGAACGGAGACTTCACCGCGCCGTGAACTTTCAGCTTGAACGTCTTCACGTCGCCGTCGCTCGGATCGCCACCCATCGGACGCAGGTACTCGAGCGTGCGCTGGCCTGGCGGCAACCGCTGGCGACCATCGGCGCGCTTCTCGGCGCGCGCGGACTTCGTCAGATCATCGGCCGCGATGCGCACGAGCGCGCCGCCGACGGCCATGAACGCGGTGCCCACCGCCGCGCTCTTGATGAACTGGCGGCGATCCCACGCTTTCTTCAGCTCTGGATATCTATCGAAGTCTGGTCGCGACATGACTGCCTTTGGATACGAGCTGGGTACCTCATGGTTACGAGCCACGGGGCACCGGCGATCATTCAGCTACTTCGCCAGGCGCGCAATGAGGGCGTCGAGCCAGGATTTCTCCTGCGGGCCAACCCGCGAGAACTCCACGCCGAGGCCCGAGTGCTCTTCGTCCTCGTGCTCGACGACCCGTCGCACGACGCCGTCGAACTTGAGTGGGGGCCCACCGTCGACCAGGAACGTGAGGGTGCACTTGGTCCCGACCGGGTCGAGCACCTGCGTGCAGACGAAGATGCCGCTCGCCGACAGGTCGCGCGAGGTCGCCTCGATCTCGAGCTCGTTCGAGACGTACACGATCTGCAGCTCGGCCGGCAGGCGATCGTGCCGGCGCTTCGAGACGCCCTTGCGCACGTCCGTGCGGCTCGCGGCGCGAAAGCCGCCCCACGAGTAGCGGCACGTCTTGCACTCGTCATCGAGCTCGGTGACCGCGGAGCCGCAGTTCGGGCAGCGCTGCTGCGTCGCGGGTGGCGACGTCACCGCGTACGGTGCCGTGCGTGCGCGCAGTGCGCGCGCATCGCTCGGAAGCTCGGCGAGGTTGAGCGTCTGCGAGGATGCCTGCTGGTCATCGGAGATGTGGACGAACAGCGCGCGACCGCCGACCAGGATCGCATCGCCGTCTTTGAGCAGCGTCGGTGATAGCACCGGCCGGCCGTTCAGCTTCGTGCCGTTGCTGCTCTTGAGGTCTTCGACGAACACCTCGTTCGCGCGGCGGACGAAGCGCAGGTGGCGGCGCGACACCGCGGGGTCGTTGAAGCGCAGCTTGCAGCCGACGTCACGCCCGACGATCGTCTCTCCGAGCGGCAGCTCCACGCTGTTGCCCAGGTACTCGATGTAGTAGTGAACGTCCACGTCCTGCGATTCTACGCGCGCCCGAACACCGGTAACAACGCGCCCGACGTCAGCGTGTTCTCCGGCGAGACGAGAAACACGATCGCACGGGCGATTTCCTCCGGCCGCGGCCAGGAAGTGTGGTCCGCGTCGGGCATTGCCGCGCGGTTCGCGGGAGTGTCGATCAGCGAGGGTAACACCGCGTTGACGAGGATGTGCTCCGCCGCCAGCTCGAGTGCGAGCGTCTGCGTGAGTGACGCGACGCCGGCCTTGGCGGCGACGTATGCCGCCATCCCCGCGACCGGCGCGACCACCGGCCGGGCGGCGACGTTCACGATGCGCCCGCCGTTGCCGGTCTTGCGGATCGCGCGTACGGCCTCGCGACACGACAGGAAGCAGGTCGCGGTGTTGAGCTTCCACTGCTTCTCGAAGTCAGCGTAGCTCGTGTCGACGAGTGGCTTCATCGCGAAGCCGCCGACGAGATGGATCGAGGCCCACAGCGGCGGCAGCGCGGCGTAGAACTTGGTCGTCGCGTCCTCGCTCGTCAGATCGAGCTCGGGCGGATCCGGCGCGACGATCACGGTGGCGCCGCGCGCTTCGAGTGCGGCCACCACACCGGTTCCGAGCGCGCCACGTCCTCCCGTGACGACGACGTTCTTGTGCTTCACAACAGAATCTTACGACACCGCACGCGATCTGGATCGTGACGGCAACGAATCGCTTGCTCAATGGGCCCACCGTCGATAGAACCGTGCCGGATGGGCGCCCAATGGAAGACGGCCGGAAAGATCGCGAACGCGGCTGCGCGGGGCAAGGTCTTCAGCAAGCTGACGAAGGACATCATCATGGCCGCGAAGGCCGGTCCTGACCCGAACATGAACGCGCGCCTGCGCGCCGCGGTCGAAGCGGCGAAGAAGCAGTCGCTGCCGCGCGACAACATCGAGCGCGCCATCAAGAAGGGCGCGGGGCTCCTCGACGAGCCCGTGAACTACGAGACCGTCGTCTACGAGGGCTTCGGGCCGCACCGCGTGCCGGTGATCGTCGAGTGCCTCACCGACAACAAGAACCGCACGGCGACGAACATCCGCTTCTTGTTCAAGGGCGGGCTCGGCAGCAGTGGCTCCGTCTCGTGGGACTTCCAGCATGTGGGCATCGTCGAGGCCGCGCCGCCCGAGAGTGGCGCGGACGCTGAAGAGGCCGCGATCGAAGCGGGCGCGCAGGACTTCGAGACCGACACCGACGTTGGCTTTCGGTTCTTCACGGAGCCGACAGACCTCGACGCTGTGAGCAAAGCGCTCACCAGCCGCGGCTGGACCGTCGCGAGCATGCGCATTGGCTGGCGCGCGAAGAGCTCGATGAAGGTCGAGGACGCTGCGGCAAAGGCCGAGGTCGTGCAGTTCCTCGCCGCGATCGACGAAGACGACGACGTCCAGCACATCTACACGAACCTCGAAGGCTAAGCCGGCTATGCTTTCTCCACGTGGAAGAGGCGGACCCGACGCAACTTTCGCCGGCAAGCGACACTGAAGCCGGCACGCAGGCAGCGTCGCCGAAGGCGCTCGCCGATGCGGCGGTCGCGGCGGGCTCGCACGGACACACCGGTGCGCATCCCTCGGGCTGGGCCACGGCGTCGTCGCGCCCGGTCCTGACCGCGGGCGAGGCGCTCGACAAGAGCGACCTCCCGCGCATGCGAGTGTTCCACATGTTCGGTGCGGCCGCGCCGCTCAGCGCGATCGCGATGTCCCTCGTGATGGGCGGTGACACGTTCGCCCGCCACGTGTTCTGGGCCGGCATGCTCTTGCTCTCGCTGTGCAACGTGGGGCTGCTCTACCTGTCGAGCAGCCCCGAGCGCTCGAAGCCGACGCCGGTCGGCGTGCTCTGGATCATCGCGACCGCGGGCATCGTCCCGGCGATCTATTACTTCGGTCCGTTCTCGGCGGTGGTGATGGTGCTGATGCTCGGCATCGTGCTGATCGCGCTCGGACGGTCGCGCTGGACCTCACTCGCGGTGCTGGGCGTCTGCATCGGCGGTCACGTCGCGCTGGTCGCGCCGATGCTGCTCGGCTGGATCCGGGACGTCGGCATCCTGCCGGCGACCTTCGCGACGAACGAACAGCTCCTCGGTGCCGAGGGTCTGATCATCCTGTTCCTGTGCTCGGGCTATGCGCTCGGCCGGTGGGCGCGTCACACGAACGCGACCGCACTTGCCGAGCTGCAAAGCGCGATGCGGGTGATCGGCGATCAGCAGCAGGCGCTCGCCGAGCACGACGTCGTCGTGCAGCAAGTCAGTCGCGAGAACGAAGGCCGCTGGACCGGCCAGGTGATGGGCGGCTACAAGCTCGGGCTCGTCATCGGTCGCGGTGCGATGGGCGATGTCTACGAGGCCGTCGGCGAGCACGGACGCACTGCGGCCGTGAAGCTGCTCAACGCGCGCTCGACGGCATCGACCGCGCTCGTCGAGCGCTTTCATCGCGAGATGGAGGTCGCGGCGAAGCTCGAGTCGCCGCACATCGTGAAGGTGCTCGCACTCTCGTCGCCCGATGCGCCGGTGCCGTTCATCGCGATGGAGCGGCTGTACGGTGTCGATCTCGCGACGCGGCTCCGCACGGAGAACCGCATCCCGAGCGACGAGCTCGTGGTGATGCTCGACCAGGTCGCGCGTGGCCTCGAGGTCGCGCGCAAGGCCGGCATCGTTCATCGCGATCTCAAGCCGCACAACATCTTCCTCAACGAGGGCGGCACGTGGAAGATCCTCGACTTCGGTGTCTCGAAAGTCATGGACTCGGAAGGCACGTTGACCGGCGAGGGCATCGTCGGCACGCCGCAATACATGGCGCCGGAGCAAGCGGCGGGCGGCGACGTGACGCACCTCGCGGACGTCTACGCGCTCGGCGCGATCGCGTATCGCTGCCTCACCGGCCGTGCGCCGTTCAAGGGCAAGGATCTCGCGGAGCTCGTCTATCAGGTCGTGCATACGCCGCCGGTGCGGCCCTCGCTGCTCGGCCGGGTGCCGACCGCCGTCGAGGACGTGCTCGCGCTCGCGATGGCCAAGGATCCGCGGCGCCGCTTTCCGTCGGCGATCTCGTTCGCGCAAGCATTCATCACGGCGCGGCGCGGGCGCACGGTTGCCATCGATCCTCCGCCGAACGCGTGGACGTAGTACAAGACGCGCATGTTTCGCATGCCCGCCGAATGGGCGCCGCACGACGCGGTGTGGACTGCCTGGCCGCACGATCCCGAGCAGTGGCTCGAGGGCCTGACCGCGCCACAACGCGCGCTGATGCAGATGATCGTCGCTGTCGTCGACGGTGGGCGCGGCGAGCGCGTCGAGCTGTTGGTTCGCGGCAGCGATGACGAGGCCGAAGCGCGCGCGTTGCTCGGCGATGCCGCCGCGCACGTCCGGTTTCATCACGCGCGCTACGGTGACGTTTGGCTGCGCGACACCGGCCCGATCTTCCTCGTGCGGAGCGGCGAGCTCGTTGCATCGCGCTTCCGGTTCGACGGCTGGGGCGGCAAATACGTCATGGCCGGCGACACCGAGGTCTCGCAGCACGTGATGCAGTGGGCCGGCGTGCGCGGCGGCGCATTCGACTGGGTGATGGAGGGCGGTGCGATCGACGTCGACGGCGAAGGCGTGCTGCTCACGACCAAGCAGTGCCTGCTCGACGGCGTGCGCAACCCGGGGCTCGACATGGCCGGCTACGAAGCGCGCCTGCGCTGGGCGCTCGGGGTCGAGCGCATCGTCTGGCTCGATCGCGGGCTCCTGAACGATCACACCGACGGTCACGTCGACACGATCGCGCGGTTCGTCGCGCCCGGCGTCGTCGCGTGCATGGAGCCCGGCGCCGACGATCCGAATCGCGACGTGATGAACCAGATCATCCGCGACCTGCGCGCGGCGAAGCTCGAGGTCGTGACCGTGCCGTCGCCGGGCAAGATCTGCGACGCGAGCGGCATGATCATGCCGGCGAGCTACATGAACTTCTACATCGCGAACACGACCGTCGTCGTGCCGACGTACGAGTCCTCCGCCGACGATGCAGCGGTCGCCGCGATCGCGAAGCTGTTCCCGACACGCAAGACCGTCGCGATCGACGGCAAGTGCGTCGTTGTCGGAGGCGGCGCGTTCCACTGCTCGACGCAACAGCAACCCGCGCTAGAGTCGTCGCCATGACGAAGGTCACGGTCGCTGCGCTGCAGACAGCGTTCACCGACAGCGTCGCGCACAACATCGCGCGCGTTACCGAGCTCGTGCGCGAAGCGGCGGGCAAGGGCGCGAACATCATCCTTCCGAGCGAGCTGTTCGAAGGTCACTACTTCTGCCGCACGCAGCACGAGGAAGACTTCGCCCGCGCGCGCCCGGCCACCGCGCACCCGACCATCACGCACTTCCAGCGGCTCGCGGCCGAGCTCGGCGTGGTCATCCCCGTCTCGTTCTTCGAGCAAGCCGGCCCCGAGCACTACAACTCGGTCGCGATCCTCGACGCCGATGGCCAGAACCTCGGCGTGTATCGCAAAACGCACATCCCCGACGGTCCCGGCTATCAAGAGAAGTTCTTCTTCAAGCCGGGCAACACCGGCTTCCGCTCGTTCGCGACGAAGTTCGGCACGATCGGCGTCGCGATCTGCTGGGACCAGTGGTTCCCCGAGGCCGCGCGCGCGATGACGCTCGCCGGCTCCGACATCCTGTTCTACCCGACGGCGATCGGTAGCGAGCCCGAGGAGCCCGAGCTCGACAGCCGCGACTCGTGGCAACGCGTGATGATCGGCCACGCCGTCGCGAATGCCGTCGGTGTCGTCGCGTCCAACCGCGTCGGCAAAGAGGGCGACGGCAAGGACGCGATCACGTTCTACGGCTCGTCGTTCATCTGCGATGCGCGCGGCGACAAGCTCGCCGAGCTCGACCGTACGCAAGAAGGCGTCGCGCTCGCCTCGTTCGACACCGCGATGCTTCGCCGCGTGCGCGCGAGCATGGGCTTCTTCCGCGACCGCCGTCCCGATCAGTACGGCAACCTCGGCCGCTGATCGAGTACGTTCGCGGCATGCGGATGGTCCTCGTCGTGGTGCTCTCGTTTGGCTGCAAGAGTGAAGACCAGCAGGTGAACGAGTATCTGGTGACGAGCGCGACGAAGAGTGTCGCCGAGCTGAAACAGATCCTCGCGTCGAATACGCCGAAGCGGCCGATCGACTGGGGCATGGTGACGGGCTGCGCAGGAAACATGGCGAACATCGACACGCTCGCGAAGGCAAACCAGCCACTCGCGGACGAGCTGCGCCGGCTCTGCACGAAGGACGTGCCGCTCGCGGCGATGAAGTTCGAGACCGAGCAAGCGGAGGCCGCGGTGAAGGCGAAGCCGAACGCGGAGCTCTATGCCGAGTGCCACAGTCCGACGTTCGCGTTTGCGAAGGATCAGATGACGGAAGCGAAGACGATCGACCTCGCAAAAGACGTGATGGCGCGGTTTCAAGCAGCCTGTCCGCGCTGACGTCGTAGTAGCGTCGCGCCCATGCGTATCGTTCCGTTGCTGGTGGTCGCGTTGGTCGCGTTGGTCGCGTGTGGCAAGTCTGGCGATGAAGGCGAGAAGGCCGCCGCCGACTACGTCGCGGGCAGCGTGAAGAAGGATCTCGACGAGCTCAAGGCCGCGATCGCGTCGCCTGATCCGGGCAAGGGCAAATACAACTGCGCCCACATGGCGAATGTCGACAAGCTCGAGAAGGATCACAAGGCGCTCGCCGCCGAGCTCCGCCAGTTGTGCACGAAGGATCTCTACCTCGCCATGATGAAGGTCGAGGTCGAGAAGGCCGAGGCGGCGCGCAAGGCGAAGCCCGACGATCAGGTGCTGAGCGAGTGCTACAACGCGAACTTCGACTTCGCGAAGAGCGAGATGACGGAAGCGAAGACGGTCGAGCTTGCGAAGGACTTGATCGCGCGCTTCGACGTCGCGTGCCCGCCGAAGAAGTAGGGAATCCGATGACTGCACTTGGAAGTTGAAACCCCGGACGGAACGCGCTTGTCTAGCCCGTGATCAGGCGACACGTGCAGGCGGCGCTCGGGGCAGCGATCGAGGCAGGCGACGACGACGCGGGTCGCGCGGCGCTGCGCAAGATCGACCTCGTGCTGCGGTCGCGCGCGCGACGGCGGTACGAGCAGAGCTTGATCGACGCCGCGCTCGCCGCGAACGAGTTCGCCGCGTTCGGGAACGTCGAGAAGACGCGGCACGTGCAGCGCGTGGCCGCGCTCGCGGTGTCGAAAGTGGACGTCGACGCGACCGATCGCGCGAAGGTCGAGGCCGCGTACGCGCAGCTTCCGAAGCGTCACCTGTCGCGCGCGCCGATCGCGACGGTGCTCGCGCTCGTCGTGATCGCGGCGGTCGGCGCGGGCAGCTACCTCTACATCGACGCGATGCCGGGCAAGGCGCAGCGCGCGTATGCGCGGCCGCTGCCGCCACCCGCGGCGGGTGCGTACAAGGACGGCGGCGTGCCGCTGCGCGATAGCGCGATCGAGAAGCTGCTCGTCGAGGACTTCACGCGCCTCGTCGTCGAGACCGGCCAGGATCGCGCGTCGTCCTTCGACAACCCGCAGCGCAAGGAACGGACGAAGAAGCTGTCGGAGTCGCCCGCGTTCGCGGCGCACGGACCCGCGCTGCAGCAAGCGTGGCGCGACATGCTGCTCGCACTCGACGCGTGGGTGCACGAACCGATCTCCGGCGACAAGTTCGAGTCCGTGAACCGCGACCTGCGCACGAAGATCCGGGCGGTCTCCGATCAGCTCGTCGCGAAGGGCATCGGCTACTACCTCGAGGGCGACGTGCTGCACGCCGGCGGTGGCGTGTACCCGGTGATCTACGCGCATCGCGTCGAGGAGGTCGTGTTCGTGACGGCGGGGACGCAGGCACGGCGCGTGCTGAGTCTCCGGCGGCTCGATCGCTTGAACATCGTGAAGACGCTGCTCGGCATGCAGTCAGCCGAGCTTGGTGATCCGGTGCTGCTGCTCGATCAGATCGACGAGCACGTCGCGACCAAGATCATCCCGGTGCTCGCGCCGGATGCGCCGTTCCCGCTCGTGGACGAGGAATACATGGCGACGCCGGAGGGCCGCGAGGTCGCGATGGTCGCGGGCGCGAGCGTTCGCAAGGAGCTGATGGCCGCGCTCGGTGCGGATGCCAAGGCGGCGGCGCAGGTCGCGGCGCTGCTCGCAGAGCGCAACGCGATGATCGAATCGTGGCGCGACGAGCTGCATCGCCAGGGCATGCGGATGTCGCGCACCGACGACCTGTTCTTGCCCGACGGGCTGATCGATCAGCTGGCGGGCAAGTTGCCGGCGAGTCAGCTCGAGCGCGTGGACGCGATCGAGGACGAGATCGCGCGGCTCGAGGGCCCGAAGATCGCATCGCGCTGTCATCAGCTCGTCGCCGCGACGATTCGCCGGCACGAGGCGCAGCACGGCCTCGACGACGAGCGCGCGGAGCCGCTGCACTATCCGAAGTCGCTCGAAGTGCTGCTCGGTCCGGCCGAAGCGTCCCCGGGTGTGCCGCGGCGATCGGTCGAGCGCGCGCGGCACGAGCTCTCCGCGTACACGAGTCAGCTCGCGAACGATCCGACCACGCCGCAATTCAGCCTGTGGAACGTGGCGCAGTTCGCGTTCTCGGAGGGCTCGTGGGGAACGCCCGAGTCCTATGCCGCTGTGCTGCTGATCGAGGGCACGGCGCGGCACCTGGGGATCGCGGGCGAGCCCGTGATTCACGATCGCAGGATCGATCGAGCGCGGCTCGCCAAGCTCGCGCTCCCTCTCGCGGCCGTCGCGCCGGCGAGGCTGCAAGAGGCCGCGCGCGCAGCGTGGCTCGACCTGTTTCGCGAGCCGATCGTGCCGATCGTCGATCGCTTGTAGAACTTGTCAGCATCGCGTGACAGGCCGCGCAACACTTTGTTGCAGCGACAATAGATGCGCGCGCGCGCTGGCAACGGTACGACAGAGCCGTGAGATCGCCGTTCGCGCCCGTGATCCTGCCGCTCGTGGCACTGATCGCGTCGCTCGTGCGGTGGAAGATGCAGGGCTCGGGGAATCTGTACACGGCGCTCGAGAAGCGGCTGTACGTTCCCGATCCCGACCTCGGCTGGCGAATCTCCAGCGAACAGCCGATCTGGCTCGGCCTCGAAGTCTGCGGCGTGATCGCCGGGATCGCGGTTGGCTGCGCGGTCGGCGGCTTCTTGATCAAGAAGCTGCGCGCGAACCGTCCGCGCCTCGCGAAGGGCCTGTGGATCGCCGCGTGGACCGTTGGCGCCGCGACCCTGATCGTTCCGATCGCCGCGTTCGCGAGTGGCGGTGGGGTCGACGGTGCGCGCGACACGCTGCCCGAGCGTGATGCCAAGGCCGCCGCGATCGACGGCATCGAAGGCGCGCTCGACCTGCCGGCCGGTCGCTACGAGGTCATCACGCACTCGGGCACGTCGATCACCGCGCGCATCTCGGCGGGCGGCGAGTCCTTCGACGCGCGGCTCGCCGGCGACATGCGCGGCACGTTCGTCGGCAATCCGAAGGATCTGCGCGCGCCGCTCACCGCGGATGCGAGCGTGTCGGCGGCATCCGTCGACACCGGCATCACGCCGCGCAGCAACTCCGCGCGCGACGAATATCTGCAGTCCGCGAAGCATCCGCGGATCACGTTCGTCCTGGTGAAGCTCGTTGCCGCGAAGCAGCAGAATCCAAATCAGGTCACTTATCGCGCGACCGGCAAGATCAACTTCGTCGGCAAAGAGCACGTCGTCGAGGTCGCTGGTACCCTCGCCAAGCCGGACGACGCCGCGAAAGCGCGCCTCGGTCTGGAAGGCACGATCATGCTCGTGCAAGCTGACCTCTCGCTCGTCATCAAAGAAACCGCGCTCGCACCCGACGCGGGCGACTTCGATGGCGATCGCATCCCAATTCACGTGTCACTGGTGTTGCGCCACACCGGTGGTGGTTGATCAAACGGCGCATGGAGCCTCATCGAATGAAGACACTCAAGCTACTCGTTCTCGCAACCGTGCTCGCGGCTTCTCCCGCGTGCAAGAAGAAGAAGACGGAACCGACGCCGACGCCGATCACCGACCCCGGTAGTGCGTCTGGTGCAATGGCAACGCCCGACGCGCCCGACATGGCCGGCTCGGCTGGCTCGGTTGGCTCGGCCGATCCGAACGCGGGCAGCGGCAGCGCCGCGATGATGGACGAGAAGGCGGACTACCTCCAGGTCCACGCGGAGCACGCCGAGAAGAAGCCGACGGATCCCGTCATCGTCTCGTTCGACAAGTTCACGGTGAAGAAGGCGACGTTCGATCCGGCGAAGATCGAGGGCGGCACGGCCACGATCGAGGTCGATCTCGCGAGCCTCAAGAGCGGGTCTGACAAGCGCGATTCGCACCTCACGACCGCCGACTACATCGACGCGAAGAAGTTCACGACGATGACGATCGACGTCGTCAACGTGAAGAAGAAGGACGACAAGAACTACACCGCCGACGCGAAGGTGAAGATGCGCGGCGTCGACAAGACCTACCCGGTCACGTTCGAGGTCGTCGAGGCGAAGGACGACTGGATCCGCGTCAAGGGCGAGCACAAGTTCCCGCGCATGGACTTCAAGGTCGGTAAGGAAAAGACCGGTCCGGACGAGTCCGTCGCGCAGGACCTGACCGTGAAGCTGCAGCTCACGCTCAAGAAGACCTGAGCTGCTACGCTGACTGCATGATGTTTTTCGCTCGTGCAGTCGTGACCGGTTTCGGTCTCAGCCTTGGCTCCGCGCTGTTCAAGAAAATTCAGAAGCAGCTCGGTCTCGACGAGAAGACTGACAAGTCGACCGAAGAGACCGTGAAGCAGGACGGCGCGAGCGACCCCGACCTCCGCGACCAGCTCGCGTAGGCAGGCCACCCCTGATTTTTCCGAAGAAATCAGCGGCGTGGCCCGCCGATTTCAGGAACACTCCACAAGAGTGGTGGAATCGTCGAACCTGGCGCCCGGCCTGCTTCTGGCCATGCCGCAGCTCCAGGATCCGAACTTCTCCCGTGCCGTCGTGCTCATGATCGAGCACGGGACGAACGGCTCGTTCGGGCTCGTGATCAATCATCCGAGCCCCATCAAGGCCAGCGAGCTCCTCGACTCGCTCGAGATGAGCTGGCGCGGTGAAGACTCCGCGGTCGTATGGGCCGGCGGTCCGGTCTCGCCGAGCACCGGCTGGGTCCTGCACGAGCCGGTCGGTATCGCGCAGCCCGGCCAGGGTACGATCGAGATCACGTCGAGCATCTCGCTCTCGACGTCACCCGATCGCCTGCGCGCGATCGCAAACGAACCGCCGCGCAACATTCGCCTCCTCCTCGGCTACTCGGGCTGGGGGCCCGGCCAGCTCGAGGCCGAGATGGCGCGCGGTGCGTGGCTCCACGTGAGCGCGGATCCGAAGCTCGTGTTCGACACGCCTCCCGACGACCTCTGGGAGATCGCGCTGCAAACGCTCGGCATCAATCCGGCGAGCCTGTTCGTCGGCCGCGGCGTCAATTAGCGCAGCGCGTTGGGTGCCTTCTTGCAGAAGCATGGGCTCATGGGGCGTAAGCACTGGTTCGGCGTCGTCGTCCTGTTGGGTTTGATGGTGACTGCCGCCCCGGTTGTGGAGGCGAAAGGCTCCGTTCGCATCACCTTCACGACGGCGACCTCCGGAGGCAACTACGCGCCGAACAACGTGGTTGCCGCGTGGATCCAGAACGGCGGCGGCGCCCACCAGCGAACGGTTGGCCTGTGGTCGGCCGTTCGCACCCAGCACCTCGTCGCGTATCGCGCCGCGGCCGGCCTCAACGACTCGAACCAGTTGCCCGCCGACGCGGTGAGTGGCGCGTCGCGGCTCAACTACCAGGGCGCGCTGGTCGTGAGCTGGAACCTCCGCGACAAGGCCGGCAACGTCGTGCCCGACGGCACGTACACGATTCGCCTCGAGCTCGCCGACGAGAACTCGACGACGGCCGCACAGAACAACCAGGGGACGTTCACGTTCGTGAAGGGCCCCAATCCACAGATGCAGACCGGCCTCGCGAACGGCGGCTTCACGAACGTCACGGTCGACTACGATCCGAATCGCGTGACCTGTGGCGACGGCGTCGTCGACCAGCCCGAGACGTGCGACTTCACGGTGACCGGCAGCTGCGTCGTCAACCAGACCGGATGCGCGAGCGCGGACAAGTGCGCGCCGACCGTGTTCCAGGGCAGCCCGATGGCGTGCACCGCGGACTGTGTCGCGCAGCCGGTCACGTCGTGCATCGACAACGACGGCTGTTGCCTCGACATGTGCACCGAGGAAAACGACTCCGACTGTATCCCCGGCAACACCGGCGGCGGTGGTGGTGGTGGTGGCGGCGACACCGACCTCAACGGCGGCTGCTCGACGGGCGCACACGGTGGACTCGCGATCTTCGCGCTGTTCGGCCTGCTCCTCGTTCGGCGACGCCGTTAGCGCGCGAACGCCGGGCGAATCGCCGCCGGATCGTTCGTCATGATGCCGTCGGCGCCGAGCGCGAGTAGGCGCGTCGCTTCGACGAGGTCGTCGATCGTCCAGAAGTCGACGCGCAGCCCGAGCAAGTGACACTTCGCGATGAACGGCTCGCGATCGAAGCGGAGCGGTCCGGCGTGGGTCGGAATCTGCGCCGCGGTTCCGGTGAACGGCAGCTGCTTCCACAGCACCGCAGGCAACGCGAACAGCGATGCGACCTCGCTCTGCGCGAGCGCGGTCTCGCCGCCGTAGCCGAGCTTGCGCACCGCGGTGATCTGGCTGAGCGCGAAGCTCGCGATCGTCACGCGCCCTTCCGCGCGGCGCGCCTTCACGATCTCGACGATGATCTTCGACGCGCGCGGGTCCGACTTGATGTCGACGTTGATCGCGATCTTTGGAAATGCGGTGAGCACGTCGTCGAACAGCGGCACCGAGATCCCGAGACCCGCGAACGGCCGCGTTCCGTCGGGCGCGACGAACCCCCAGCCGACATCGAGGCGGCGCGCGTCTGCGAGATCCAGCCGCCGCCACAGCAGCGGCGCGGCTGCCATGCGCGCGGCGCCGTCATC
>JALZOJ010000016.1:114245-162023 GCA_030857175.1 Myxococcota bacterium
GACCCGCGAACGGCCGCGTTCCGTCGGGCGCGACGAACCCCCAGCCGACATCGAGGCGGCGCGCGTCTGCGAGATCCAGCCGCCGCCACAGCAGCGGCGCGGCTGCCATGCGCGCGGCGCCGTCATCGTGCGAGACGATCAGGTGCCCGTCGCGCGTGACGTGCACGTCCATCTCGAGCGCATCGACGCCGATCTCGAGCGCGCGCTCGAACGCCGGCATCGTGTTCTCCGGCCGCTCTGCTGCGGCCCCGCGATGCGCGTAGAGCTTGCGCGTGTGCATTACCCTTCTTCGGGCTCGAGCTCGAGTGCCTGCGCCGGCATCGGCGGCGGGCGCGGGTCGGAGACTTGTAGAACCTCGACCGAGTACTTGATCTCTTTTTCCGCGAGTGGATGGAGGTAGCGGACGTCGACCTCGGTGTCCCCGACCTTCTCGAGCAGGAGGACCACGTTCATGTCGTTCTCGGCCTTGGCCGAGAACTTCTCGCCTGCGACGAGCTTCGCATCCGCGGGAAACTCGGTGCGCTTGAGCTTCTTCAGCGGTTGTTGCGCGCCGAACGCGTCGGCCGGTTTGAGGACGCCGTCACGCTTCGCACCCTTCTCGAGACCCTCGAGGAGCTTCTCGAGGCCCGGCAACATCGTGCCGGCGCCGTGGATGTACTCGACCGTACTCTTTTCGAGCTGTTGCCCCGTGCCGGAGACGGACAGGTCGACCTTCATCGTGACTCGGCAGCCCTTCTCGATCTTCACGAGCAAAACACTACACGTGCGGCATCCACGACAACAACGGCTCGAAGATGTGAACAGCTGTATTCGCTGCCGACAGGTTCACTGTTGGAATCAGCCGCAATCCAACGGATTCCACAAATTTGCGCGGTGGCATGGAACGCGCACACAATTCGCTCAGGCCATGTTCCGTTCTGTCACTCTCGCGTTGCTTGTTGTTCTCGCCGTCGGCTGCCGCCCAGCCAAGTCACCGGAGCTACGCGTGATCGCGGTCCAAGAGGCGCGTGCACGCGAGGTTGTCTACGTCCAGGTTACCAACCCGGCTAGCCGGCCAATGCGGTTGACGAAGCTGCAGTATCGATTTGCCAGCAGCGGCGGCAGCACCCTCTCGGAGGGCGAGCTAACCCTGAATGCGCGCGAGGTTCCGGCCGGTGCAGCTGTGGTGGTCGAGATCCCGCTCGATGGCACTCCCGACGAAGCGATGACGCTGCGTGGAAACCTGATCGCCGAGCAAGATCACATCACCAAAAACTTCAAGGTTTCCGCAGAGATTCGCCCCTAAGGCGCATCCCGCATTTCACCACTCAGGGCCTTGAACGCACACCCGTTTGCCGGGGGATGATGGATTCATGCGAACCATCCTCTTAGGGATCGCCGCGCTGGTGCTGTTCACCACGTTGGCGGTCGCTGGCAAGAAGCAGGTCCGGTACATCGGTATCCATCCCATCCCGAAGGCGGAGGGCGGCGGCTTCTGCAACATCGAAGGCCCACACGTTCACATCTTCGGCGCCAGCAAGCTCGAGTACCGCGATCACCGCGGACACAACCACTTCGTCGGTGACCCGGTCGCGTACGGCTATGACGGTCCACGCCACGCGTACAAGGGCCACCACCCGATCGAAGTGCACGCGGTCGTCAACACGCCCGAGCCCGACGTCGAGTTCTGTTACCTGAACGGACCGCACTACCACTACTTCACGCCGCCCGAGGGCCCCGACTTCCGGCTGTCGGGCGAGGCGTACTTCTACGTCGGCACGCCGCCGCCGGTCTACGTCGAGGCGCGGCCCGCGATGATCGAGATCAACGCGGTGTACAAGCCGATCGTCTACGCGCGTCCGGTTATCGAGGTCGAGGCGCCGGTCGGCTGGATCGGTCTGCACGCGACCTATGGGGTCGGCATGGGGATCGTGACTCCTGTCGTCGTCGCGCCGCGCGCGCACGTGCACACGCCGGGTGTCGTTGTCGATGTCCACGTGCCCGCGCCGACGTTGCGCGTCGACGTCGGCATCGGGATTGGCGGCGGCGTCCATGTCGGTGGTCACAGCCACCGCGGTCATGGCAAGCACAAGAAGTTCAAACACAAGGGCAAGAAGCGTCGCTGGTGATCACCATGCGGAACCTCTTCGTTCTCGCGCTCGCGCTCGCGAGCTGCAGCAAAGATGACGGCACCGGTCGCGGCGCCGCGAGTGGCGAGCTCACGCGCGACCGCGTCGTCGAGGCGTGGAAGAAGGGCGGGTTGACACCGACGCCGTTCACCGCCGCGACGACGACGGTCGGCAAGGACTGCCAGAGCGGAACCGTCAACAGCGTCGACGTGCTGGTCTGCCAGTTCGCGACCGTCGAGGAAGCGAAGGCCGCCGAGCCGAAAGGCTACGAGTGGGTCGGCGAAGCGACGGGCACCACGGTCGTGAGCGGCAAGGTGCTGGTGGCGGCATCGGATCGACGGAAGTCGGATCCGAGCGGGCGCACGATCGACAAGATCATGAAGCTGTCGAAGTAGAGGCTCAGTCTTTCCACTTCTTCGGCTTCTTATGCTTCTTGTGTTTCTGCTGCTTGTGCTTCTCGGTGTAGACCGGACCGCCACTACGGCGGTGCACCGGTCTACCGGTGCGCACGACGCACGCGCCGACCACGAGCATGATCAGGAGAAACGCGACGATCAACGAAGCGTGTTTGCGAAGCATCAGGAGGCAGGATAACGCGATGAGCGCGCGCGTGCTTGGAAAGTGGCTCGCAGTTGCGGTCGCGCTTGTCTCCATGCTCGGTCTGTGTGCCGAGCTCTCGCACATCGACATGCTCGTGCAGAAGCTGTCGCTGTCGTACGAGGGCAACGTTCCGACGTGGGTCGCGACGCTGCTCCTGTTCTCGTCGGCGCTCGTCGCGGCGAGCATCGCACAGCGTGCGCTGACGTTTCGCCGGCACTGGTGGGGCGTCGCCGCGGTGTTCGCGTACGCGTCCCTCGACGAAGCCGCCGAACTGCACGAGCACATGGGCGGAAACTTCTCCGCGGGCGGTGTCCTCTACTTCGACTGGATCATCCCGGCGGCCGTGCTGCTCGTCGCGCTCGTGATGATCTTCTGGCCGTTCGTGCGCGCACTCGAGCCCTCGACGCGGCGGCGCTTGATCCTCGCCGGCGCGATCTACGTGGGGGGCGCGGTGCTGATGGAATTGCCGCTCGGCTGGTGGACCGATCGCGCCGGGCCGGACTCGCTCGGCTACATGTTGATCGACTGGGTCGAAGAGACGATGGAGCTCGCGGGCGCAGCGCTCGCCTTGCATACGCTCGTGAAGCATCGCGAGGCCGCGTGAAGAAGTTCATCGTCGGACCGATCTACGACTGGGTGTTCTTCCTCGGCGCACCGATGCTGTCGCTCGCGGTCGGCATCTTGGTCTCTGGATCATTCCTCACGGTCGACACCCGTTGGCTCGGCGGCGAGAGTGACACGCTCGTCGGATTCTTCATCGGCACCGTGATCCACGCGCACCTGGTCGCGGTGTTCTTTCGCAGTCACGGCAATCCCGCGATCCGCCGGCTCTACCCGATCCGATTCTTCATCGTGCCGATCGTGCTCTACGCGGCGATCGTCGTGTCGCCGTTCATCGCGATCGCGGCGACCGTCGTCGCGACGTTCTGGGACGTCTGGCACTCCGGCGCGCAGACGTTCGGCTTCGCGCGCATCTACGACCGCAACCACGGCACGCCGCCCGAAATGGGTCGCCGCCTCGACTTCTGGATGAATCAACTGCTCTACGCGGGTCCCATCCTCGCGGGCGCGACGCTGATGGATCACTTCCGCACGTTCGACAACTTCGATTCGATCGGCCAGGTGTTCTTCGCGAGCGTGCCCGCGCGTGTCGAGGGTAACGCGCGGTTCCTCGCGTGGGGCGTGCTCTCGGTGGGCACCGCGTTCGTCGTGTTCTACGTCTGGATGTACCGGCGGATGGCGCAGCGCGGCCACAAGCCGCCGTGGCTCAAGGTCTGGCTCGTCGCCTCGACGGGCTTCGTCTCGGTCTACACGTGGGGCTTCAACTCGTGGGGCACTGCGTTCTTGATCATGAACCTGTTCCACGGGGTGCAGTACCTCGCGCTCGTGTGGGCGATGGAGGGCAAGCGGATCGCGACGCTCATGCGAATGCCCGCGCGACCGCGGCTCGTCCTCGGGATCTACCTCGGCAGCGTGCTCGTGTACGGCCTCGGCGTGCAGGCGCTCGACGCCGACCTCACCGTGCTGTGGGCGATCACGATGGTCGTCTCGATCATGCACTTCTGGTACGACGCGTTCGTGTGGTCCGTGCGCAAGGCGCAGATCTGAGATAGGGTCCGCGGCGATGCTGTCCCGGCTCGTTGACGAAGCGCTCGCAGGCAAGCTGATTTCCCGCGAGGACGCACGCGCCGTGCTGCACACGCCCGCCGCGCAGATGCTCGCGCTGCTCGACGCGGCGTTCACCGTGCGCCGCGCGCACTGGGGCATGCGCGTCTCGCTGCACGTGCTCGAGAATGCGAAGCAGGGCGCGTGTCCAGAAGACTGCGGCTTCTGCTCGCAGTCATCGAAGTACAGCTCGCCCGGCGGCGAAGCGCCGATGAAGTCCGTCGATGATCTCGTCGATGGCGCGCGCCGCGCTCACTCCGCGCGCGCAAAGCGCTACTGCATGGTCACCGCGACGCGTGGTCCATCGCAGCGCGACCTCGACACGATCTGCGAGGCCGCGACGCGCATCAAGTCCGAGATGGACATCGAGCTGTGCGCATCGCTCGGTCTTCTCACCGAAGCCAAGGCGCAGCGGCTCGCGTCGTCGGGTGTAGATCGCTTCAATCACAACCTCGAGACCAGCGAGCGTCACTACGAGAAGATCGTGTCGACGCACACGTGGCGCGATCGCGTCGAGACCGTGCGCATCGCGCAGCGCGCCGGCATGGATACGTGTTGCGGCGGCATCGTCGGGCTCGGCGAATCCGAGGAAGACCTGCTGGATCTCGCATTCGCGCTGCGCGATCTCGATGTCGACTCGGTCCCGGTCAACTTCCTCGACGCGCGGCCGGGCACGCCGCTCGCGGGCTATCCACTCGTCGAGCCGGCGTACGCGCTGCGCGCGCTCTGCATGTTCCGCCTCGTGCATCCGCGCACGGACCTGCGCGTCGCGGGCGGACGCGAGATCACGCTGCGCGCGCTGCAGGCGATGGCGCTCTATCCGGCGAACTCGATCTTCACGCAGGGCTACCTGACGACCGGCGGCGCGACCGCGCACTCGGATCACCAGATGATCAAGGACGCGGGCTTCGAGCTCGAGCTCGCATCGGGCGAGAGCGTGCCGGCGGATCCCGAGGCGGTCGCCGCATTGCGACGCCCTTCACTACCGCAAGTCCGCAGCTAGCCGCTCGAGCGGTGCACTGGTCGCGCCTGCTCCGTATGTGCCTTGTCCGTGCGCCAGATCGTTGGTCACAGAGCCACGGAGCCACAGAGCTGAGAACCTTTTCGGATCGCACGAGCAAACGGTGCACTGCGTGCGATCAGAAAAAGGTCCTTTGTGCTCTGTGGCTCTGTGACCGAAATCGGGCACACGTGCGAGCCGCACGCGCACCACGCAAGTGGGCGTCCGGATGGCGAAAAAAACTCTGTCACTGAAACGAGGCGGGGCGCGTTGGTCTCCTGAAAGGACCCAACCACCATGCCCTCGCCGCTACTCTCGGCCCTCGCTCGCGTGTCTCCGTTCGCTGACCCTCAGGCCCGTTCTTCGGGCGCATCGCTGTCGACCGCCGATGGGCGCTCGCTCGCGCTCGTCGGGGTGCGGCTGCGCGGTGATGCGCGCGGTGGCATCGCGCGGCTCGTGCTCGAGCAGCGCTTCGTCAACCCGTTCGCGGAGACGCTCGACGTCACCTACCGCATGCCGCTGCCGGCCGAGGGCGCCGTGAGCGCGTATGCGTTCGAGATCGCGGGCCGCGTGATCGCGGGTCGCGTCGACAAGAAGGCCGCGGCGCGCGAGACCTACGAGCGCGCGCTGGTCGAGGGCCGCACGGCCGCGCTGCTCGAGCAGAACACGAACGACATCTTCACCCAGCAGATCGGAAACCTGCCGGCGAAGGAGGAGCTGGTCGCGCGCATCACGATCGATCAGCGCCTCGCGTGGTTGCCCGAAGGCGAGTGGGAGCTGCGGTTCCCGACGGTGATCGGGCCGCGCTACATCGGGGCTCACGACAGCGAAACGGACGCACGTGCGACGCACGTCTCCGTCGAGCCGGCGGGCATCGCGGCCGGGATCCAGATCTCGATCACGGTCGGTGACTCGATCGTCGCGGGTCGCACGGCATCATCGCCGTCGCACACGCTGTTGCATCGCGCGGATGGATCGATCGAGCTCAAGGATGAAGCGGCGCTCGATCGGGACATCGTCATGCGCTGGCCGGTCGCGACGGCCAAGCCCGGCGTGACGATCGAGGTCGCGCGCCGCAGGTCGGGTGACGCGTATGCGCTGCTCACGATCGTTCCGCCGGCCCGCGATACGAAGCCGCAGGCGGTCGCGCGCGATCTGATCGTGTTGCTCGACACGAGCGGCTCGATGGGCGGCGCGCCGCTCGACAAGGCGAAGGTGTGCGTCGCGATGCTCGTCGACACGCTCGGCGAGCAGGATCGGCTCGAGCTGATCGAGTTCTCGAATTCGCCGCGCCGCTACAAGTCCCAGCCGGTCGCAGCGACGGCACGCGAGAAGGCCGAGGCGATCCAGTGGATCAAGTCGCGCCGCGCCGATGGCGGCACCGAGATGGGAGCGGCCGTGTACGAGGCGCTGCACGCGATCCGGCCAAACGCGCAGCGCCAGGTCGTGCTCGTCACCGACGGGTACATCGGCGGTGAGGCGCAGATCGTGAAGCTCTTGCACGAGAACCTCCCCAAGTCGTGCCGCATGCACGTGCTCGGCGTGGGCTCGGCGGTCAATCGCTCGCTGGCGACGGCGCTCGCGCGTGCCGGTCGCGGTGCCGAAGTGCTCGTCGGTCCCGACGAGGATGCGGAGCGCGCGATCAAGCGCATGATCGATCGCACGGCAGCGCCGATGCTGACGAACGTCTCGATCCTCGGCTCCGGTCTCGTGCGTCACGCGCCCGAGCACCTGCCGGATGTGTACGAAGGCTCGCCGATCGTCGCGGCGCTGCAAGTCGAGCCCGAGGGCGGCGAGATCGTCGTGCGCGGCGAGCTCGCGCGCGAGCCATGGGAGCAGCGCGTTCGCGTGCCGGCGAAGCAGGCAGGCGAGGGCAACGGCGCGATCATCGCGCTGTACGCACGCGAGCACGTCGCGGATCTCGAGACGCACTGGACGATGGGCGACACGAACCGCATCGACCGCGAGATCGAGACGACGGGCGTCGAGTTCCAGATCGCGACGCGCCTGACGTCGTGGGTCGCGGTCGATCTGGTGCGCAAGATCGAGAAGCAAGGAACATCGCGCCACCAGAACGTGCCGCAGAACCTGCCGCACGGCACGCGTGCGGAGAGCTTCGGTCTGCGAGGTTCGCAGCCCGCGTTCGCCGAGGAGGATTGGGACGCGGCGGCACCGTCGGAGATCTTCAGCGACATCGAGTCGCTGGCGACGTCGTCACTCGTGGCCCGACGCGGCGAGTTCGAGCAGGAAGAAGTCACCGGCCAGGTCTTCGGCATGTCGGCTGCAGAGAAAACACCGAGCGCGCCCGCCAGCAAGGCGATGCAGTCGTATTCGCCACAGCAGGCGGCGCCGCCGACCGGCACACCAGTTGTCGGAGGTCCGCAAGGCGGCATGCCGCTCGGCGGTGCCGGCCGTGCGCGGCTCGGCCTCGCGAGGGAGAAGGCGCCCGCGCACGTCCTGTCGAAGTCGCGCCGGCCGTTGGCGCTGTGGTTGTCGATCGTGCTCGTGATGATCGTGATCGCGCTCCTGCTCTGGTGGCTCGTGCTCTGATGGATCTCGACGTTCACCTCCAAGCGATCGTGCGCGGCGACAAGCTGTCGTTCGCGCGCTGGCTCGTCGGTGCGGAGCGCCCGGTGCGCGAGAGCCTGCGATCGTTTGCGAAGGTGATCGACGTCGAGGCCGTGCTGCAAGAGGCGCTGCTCCGCGTGTGGCAAGTCGCGCCACGCTTCGAGTCGGATGGCAGACCGAACGGCCTGCTCCGGCTCGGAGTGCGGATCGCGCGCAACCTCGCGGTCAGTGAGGTGCGCCGCACGCGTTCGACACCCACGGAGGACGCGGACCTCGAGGCGATGCAAGAGCACGTCGTGATCTCGGCGCCGGATCCGATCCTGCGGCAGGCGATCGAGGCGTGTCGCGACAAGCTGCCCGCGAAGCCGCGCCAGGCGATCGATGCGCGGCTCGCGAGCGGCGGTGGCGCCGACGACAGCGAGCTCGCGACGGCGCTGAACATGAAGCTCAACACGTTTCTCCAGAACGTCACGCGTGCGCGGCAGCTCCTCGCAGACTGCCTGCACAAGAGCGGCATCGTGCTGGATCAGGAGCTCGGCGCATGACCGACGAAGAAGAAGAGCTCCTCGTCGAGCAGGTCGCGACCGCGTATCGCCCGCCGTCACGCGCACACGAGGGGCTGCGTTACCACCCCGCGTGGCACGATCTCTCAGAAGCCGCGCGAGAGCGTGCGTTCGGTCGCGGTCGTGCACTGCGTGCGCTCGAGGCTGCACTCGATGAGGATGGTCTTTCCGCGGCGGCTCGGGCCATCCTCGCTCGGATCCCGTAAACTCACGCGATGTGGCGCGTGCGATACCAGGGACTCGACCGTGGCATCGAGCGCGCGCGCGCGAAGCTCGGTGACGGCCCGTACCTCGTGCTCGTTCACGCGCGGTCGCTCGACATCGAGGGCATGACCGATGCGATCGAGCTGGTCTCGGCCCACTCCGATATCGCGGAAGCGCGCATCGCGACCGCGAACGCGTTCGTGCGCACGTGCCAGCAAGTGCCCGATGACCCGTCGTGGCACGACGAGCCGCCGAACATCGATGTCGCGATCGATGCCAAGCTTGGCATCCGGCTCGTCGAGCAGCGCGGGTTCAAGCGCAAGGACGGCAGCGGCTTCCACGCGGAGACCCGCATCGTGCAGCTCCTCGAGGCCGACGCCCCACCCGTCATCGGCGAGCCGCTGTTTCGCGCGCTGCACTACGCCGACGAGCTCGCACTTCACCTCGCGCGTTACCGCTGAGTCTGGTACGTCAGCAGCATGCGGATCGATCGCGTGTACACCCGCGGCGGCGACAAGGGCGAGACCTCTCTCATCGGAGGCGAGCGCGTCTCCAAGTCGGCGGCGCGCATCGAGTGCTACGGCACCGTCGACGAGACGAACGCGACGCTTGGCCTCGTGATCGAAGCGCTCGTGTCATCGGCCGCCGGCGCGCACCTCACGCCGATCCTGCGTCGCGTGCAGAACGAGCTGTTCAACCTCGGCGCGGTGCTCGCAGCCGCCGGCGCCGACACGCGCGCGAAGCTCCCGAACATCGAGCAGCGCCACATCGACGCGCTCGAACGCGACATCGATGGCGTCAACGACGACCTCGTACCGCTCAAGTCATTCGTGCTACCCGGCGGCGGCTGGCCGTCGGCGTACTGCCACCTCGCGCGCACCGTGTGCCGCCGCGCCGAACGACTCGTCGTCGCGCTCGCGCAGACGGAGGACATCGGCGGCGACCTGCCGCTCCAGTACTTGAACCGCCTCAGCGATGCGCTGTTCGTGTGGGGCCGCTGGTGCGTGCTCAAAGACGGACAGCCCGAGCCGCTCTGGGACTCGCGCTCGACGTAGCGCTACTTCTTCGGGAAGAGCGCGTTCGGATCCCATTTGCCGGCGGGCTTCGCCGTCGTCGTGGGCTTCGTCGTCGGTTTGGGCTTCGGCTTGGTCGCGACCGGCGTCGGCTTTGGCTTCGGCTTCTGCGCAACCGCGGTGGGCTTCGGCTTCACCGGCTTCGGTTTCGGTTTCGCGACGGGCTCGTCGGGCGGCGACGGATCTTTCGGCTCGACGAACTTCGGCGGCGGAGGAGGCTCCTCGATCTTCTTCGGCGGTGGCACCGCCGCGACCTCGGGCTTCTCGATCTTCGGCTCGGAGATCGGTGGCTCGACCTTGGGCTCCTCGACCTTCGGCGGCTCGACCTTGGGCTCCTCGACCTTCGGCTCCTCGACCTTCGGCTCGGAGGCCGTCGCGGTCTCTTCGGGCTTCTGATCGTCCGTCGTCACGTGCGAGTTGCGCGGCGTGCGCGGCGTGTTGGCCGTCCGCAGCTCGCTGCTCTCCTCGGGCTTCGGCTCGTCCTTCTTCGCTTCGTCCTTCGGCGGGTCGACGGAGCTCGCGACAGGTGCGGGTACGTCGTCGTCGCCACCGAGACCGCCCGTGAAGCCGATCACGAGGACCGCCGCTGCAGCCACCGCGACGAGGAGACCGCCGATCACGAGCCACTTCTTGTTGGATTCGCCAGCGACGATCTCGGTCGTCCTGGTGACGGGCAGGGGCTTCACGAGCTCGGTCGAATCGCGCGCGGCTGTCGTCGCCGCGATCATCGGCGGTGGATTCGCGACGGACGTGACCGTGACGTCGACGTTGGCCTCCGACCGTGACGCCGAGGCCGGGAGCGAGCGAATCTCGCCCGCGATGGACGGGTTCGGGATCCCCTCGGCATCCTTCCGCTTCGCGGTTTCGCGCTTCTCGTCGGCGGCCCGGAGACCGGCGAGGGAGACCAGCACGGGCTTGCCGTTCACGCCGTTCGTCGACGGTGCGGGCGCGGGCGGCTTCGGCAGCAGCGGCTTGGAAGCCTGCGGCGCTGGCGGCAATGGTGGCGGCAACGTTGGCGGCGGCGGGACACGCACGGTGTCTTCCGAGACCGCCGCCATCTCCACGCTTTCCGTGGTGATCTCTGTGTTCGTCGTCTCCTCGAACGAATCCGGCCCGGGCGGCTGCACCATCACCTTGGTGCTTTCTTCCTTCATCACGCTCACCGGAATCTGGACCGTCTTCGGCTTCGCGCGACCCGGCGTGACGGGCACCGGCGTCGGGCGATTCGCGATCGGCTTCGGCAACACGCGCGTGGCGCTGGACGCGGCGGCGGCGTTCCCGTTCACGGCCTGCGGAATCTTCACCGGCGTCGACCTGTCGGGCGTCGCCGCCTTGAGGTTGGCGAGGTTGAGCTGCTCCGTCGGTAGATCGCGCGAGACCGACTTCTTCACGCGCATGATCGGCGAGTCATCGCTCGCGACGACGAACTTCGGCAGGTCGCACGACTGCACCGCCTCGACCGGCGGGATCGCGAGTCCCTTCGGCGCGCCGTCGAAGTCGTTCGAGACCGCGTTGCCCGGATCCTCGTCGGTCAGCCACGGCTCGGGACGCATGCCGAACAAGCGCTTCGTGTAACCGGAGAGCGTCGTGAGCGAGCCGCGAACGCCGGCCTTCGTCGCGAACTTGTCGAGCGCGGTGTGGAGCTCTTGCGCGGTCTGAAAGCGATCCTCGGGGGCGCGAGCGAGCGCCTTCATGATCACGGCCTCGAGATCCTTCGGCAGATCGCCGCGGGCCTTGCTCGGCGCGGGGATATCTCCCGCGACGATCGCGGCCATCGTGACGAGCTCGTTGTCGCCCTTGAACAACCGACGACCGACGGCGAGCTCGTACATCAGGATGCCGAGGCCGAAGACATCGCTGCGCCGATCCGGCACTTGCCCGGTGCACTGCTCGGGCGAGAGGTAGCCGACGATCGCGGGCAACAAGTCCGTGCGACCTTCCGTCAGCGCGGCGCGGCCGATGCCGAAGTCGGCGAGCTTGACCGCGCCATCTGCGGTGATGATCACGTTCGCCGGCTTGATCCCGAGGTGAAGGACCGGGTTGCCATCGGCATCGAGCTGATCGTGCGCGTGCTGCAGGGCCTGCGCGACCGCGGTCGAGATGGCGAGGATGTGCTGGACCGGCAGCTTCGCGCGGCGCTCGTGGAGGCGAGCGAGCAATTTTCGGAGGTCGTCGCCGTGCACGTACTCCATCGCGAGGTAGTGGGTGCCGTCCTCGCGGCCGACCTCGTGAACCTCCACGATGTTCGGATGATGGAGCTTCGCGGCCCGCCGGCCTTCGCTCACGAACGTCTCGATGAACGTGCCGTCGATCGCTTGCTCCGGACGGATCCACTTGAGCACCAACGGGCGCTCCGTCGGGGACGTTCGCGCCAGGAGTAGCTCGGCCATACCACCACCCGCGAGGGGCCTGACGACCTCGTATTTACCGAGCTTGGTTCCTGTTGGAACGGAGGCCACGTTTACAGAGCGTGAGCTGATCTGGGTTTGGGGTCAACACCCCATGCAATCCTCGTCGGGTTCGTGCGGGGGCGCAGGTGAGGCTGTAGGTAAAGGCGCGTATACTGCCGCCGTGTCCGAGTCTGGAAAGCAGTCAGAAAGCGCCAAACAGCTCGCTGTCGCGGAGCAAGAGGCCAAGGATCGGTTCGAGAAGGCGATGACGGAGCTCCGCGAGGGGGCCTATCGTTTCTCGAGCCGCGCGCGCAGCCAGTCCGAGCTCATCATCGAAGAGCTGATCGACCCCGATGGGGACACGGTCCATTCGCTGGCGGAAGTCGAGGGCGACACCGGCGCGCTCGCGCTCGCGCAGTCGCTCGAGCTGATCACGTTCGATACGTGGCTGTTCGGTCAGATCGGAGACAAGGAAGAGCTCGACCTCAAGGCCGAAGAGCACTGGGAGATCTGGTTCACGTTTGGCGCGTGGATCGGCGAGACGATTCGCCGACGTCACGGTGGCCACTGGCTGCTCATGGGCGACGATCCACACACGTGGCGCATCGGCTTCTCGAAGATCTTTCTCGAGATCGCGCCGTTCGTGTTCGCGGAGCAACTCCTGCGCATGGGCTCGGGCGCGACGAAGAAGATGGTCACCGAGATCGAGCGCATCCGTACGCTCCACGATCCAGAGGCCGAGACCACCATTCCGATCAAGGTTGCGTTCGAGAAGGGCAAGTCCGAGATCGCGGCCGAGCAACATCCGGGTCTCGACCAGGTGGCGAAGTTTCTCGTCGACAACGACTTCATCGATCTCGTGCACGTCGACGGCTACACCGACGGCGATCTCGACGAGGCCGCGAGCAAGCGGCTCTCGCAGCAGCGCGCCGAAGAGGTCGTGAAGTACCTCGTCACGCGGCAAGTCAGCAGCAAGCGCGTCGTCGGCAAGGGGATGGGCCGCGACACCGGCGGCGAGACGGCGAACCGCGTCGAGTTCAAGGTCGAGCAAGAGCGCGAACGTCCCGCACCGCTCGATCGCTATCTCGCGCAGCACTACATCCGGCTTCACACCGTGCCGCTCGGCCAGTGGATGTCGATGGACTTCGCGCGCCTCGCGAAGCTGTGGAACGACGAGCCAACGTCGAAGCTGATCGAAGCGCTCAAGGAAGCCGGCCCGCGCCTCGGCCCGCAGAACATGCAGGTCGTCGAGCAGGTCGTCGCGGCGATCTCGAAGGCGAAGCAAGAAGAGCCGATCGCGAAGCAGACGAACGACCGCGGTCTGTTCGAGGCGATCGCGCAGATCGTCGCGCTTCGCCGCGCCACCGCACCCGTCGCGATCGACATCCTCGAGCGCGTCGTGATGCCGGCGCTGCACGTCGGGCTGCCCGACAAGTTCCCGCCGCTCGACGAAGACGACCTCGGCAATCTTCGTAAAGGTATCGAGCTGTTCGCGTTCTTCGTCGAGATCGTGCCGCACCAGTTCCAGGCCGACGACGAAGGCTTCCTCGGGACGATCCCCCACGAGCAGCTCACGACACCATACGCGGATCGCAACGTCCTCGAGATCGGCAAGGGCGACTGGGTCGTCGTGAACCCCTCGCACTTCATCCCGATGCTCAAGGAGTACGACCCGCAGAAGCTCCTCGACAAGTACGACGACTTCGTCAAGTACGTGCGCTCGATCCCCGACGCGCCGAACCGCCGCGACGACGGACGCATGCTCGCCGAGACGGCGATCCGCGCGCTCGCCGATCTCAAGCAGTGCGTCGCGGTCGCGGCCCAGAATCAAGACGCGCTGCTGTTCCGCCTGCTGCCGCCGCCGGGTTAACGCCCGCGCGCGCCGGCGTGAATGCCTTCGTAGCCGGCGCCGACGATCGCGCGTCGCTGCTCGGGCATTGCCACGAGGTACGCGCGTCGCTGATAGCTCGAGAACGCGAGCGCGTAGAGACGCCGCCGTGATCCGAGCTTCTCGGCGAGCTTGTCGACCGTGACCATCACCGGAGCGAGCCCCCAGCTGCACTGGCGCCGCAGCGTTTTGCCACCGCGCGAGACCTCGATGGTCAGCAGATATTCGGTCGAGTCCTCGTCGTCATCGCTGTCGCCGGCGGCGTCCTCCGTGTACACGCGCTCGACCTCGCGGACGTGGACGTGATCGTCACCGAACGCCGCGCTCAGCTGCTCGAAGACCTTGTCGTCCTCGTCGACGAAGTAGTCCGCGTGGCGAACGCACGCCGGAGTGTGATCGACGAGCACGCGCGCGAGCGCGTCGTCGGGCAGGACCTTCTCGCCGCGGAGCACATCGTAGAGGTGCGCATCGCGCTCGATCGCGGACCGCGGCGGCGTCACACCGATCTCGACGAGCTTGTCGTAGAAGCTGATGAACGCGGACGGTAGCTCGAGCTTTGGGTCACCCTTCGCACGCTTCGCGAAGCGCTTGCCGTCGACGCGGATCTCCATCGCGCTCATCGCTTCGGCGAGAGCGACGAGCAGGATCGGCGCGCCGTCGCCGGACTGGATCGCGAGCCACGGTGGTGCGAGATCGATGCGCACGTGCTCTTTGGCGAGCTCCAGGTGGACCCACGCGGCGCCCGGCTCGGACGGGGCGAGATAGAAGTCGCGCAGACCGACGCGGACGACCCATCCACCTGCGTCGATCTCGGGGTAACCGCCGAACAACCACGGCGCGTGTGCGGCGGGAATCGTGTGGCGGCCACTCGCGGTCTCGATGTCGAGCGTCTCCGCCGGCGGCAGGACCTCCGCGCGGACGAGCTTGCCCTCGCGCGTCAGGGTCTGCGGCTTCTCGCCGTGCACGAAGATGTGTTGCGCGTTCCACGTGACTTCGTCGACCCAGCCCTCGAGCTCCGCGATCACGTAGCCCGTCGCGATGTGGCGGATCTCCGAGCGCATCTCGCGCTTCTCCGGATCGCTCGCGTGGATTCCCCAGAGGAGCTCGCCATCGTGGTGCGCGATGCGATGTGCGAACTTGTAGAGCTGCTTTCCGTCGGAGAGCCGAACGCCTGCGGGCTCGGCGACTTCGATCTGCAGTGCGACGCCCGCGACGACGTGATCCGCCGCGAGCCCGACCCAACGCTGAAGCTCGCGACCATCGAGCGCGTAGTGCACGACCACCGCGCGCCGATCCTCCTCGTGCCGCCGGAACGCGCCCTGTTGCACGACCGACTCGCCGAACTTGACGATGCCCGCGACGAACACGCCCTGTAGATCTGCGCCGACCACACGCGGGTCCTCGAGCTCGGTGACGACGCGATAGAACGTGTCGCCTTCCGTCGCCTGCGCGCGGCGCAGTCGCTGGGTCTGCTTGGCCCGCGTCTTCGTCGGTAGCTTGCGCCGCTCGAGCTCGGCGAGCAGATCCTCCACGCGCACGCCCGGTGCGGCGCCGAACACGCCGCCGTTCGCGAGGCCTTGCTCGACGGCCTGGTCGAGGTTCGCATCGGTCCACTGTTGGAGCGGGATGTGCTTCAGTGCGCGCCACGCCGCGGGGCGCGCTGCTTGCCACGCGACGAGCGCGTCTTGCAGTGGGAGCTGGTGCTCTTCGGGGAGTCGCTCGAGCTCCGCGATCGCTTGGTCGTCACCGAGCGCGAGCAGCGAGGCGACATCGACGGCTGCCTTCGCCACCCGGCCCGCCGTGAAGTGCTTGCGCGCACGCGCCAGCGCGAGCCGGCCATCCGCCGCGACGATCTCGTCGGGCAGCTGCATCACGCGGCCGCTCATGTCCTTGAGGATGCGCCGGATCCGCGTGACGACGAGGTGCATGATCGTGCCGCCGCCGTCGAACGATCCGTCGCACTCGACGTCGGTGCCGTCGGGCAGGGCCTTCACGACCGGCATCACCTCGGGCGCGATTCCGCGGACCTGAAAGCTGCCGTGTGGAGCGTCGAGGTGCAGCGAGTTGGCTCGCACCGTCAGGCTCCACGTTTTGTTCGACGGCCGCACCGAGCGGCACCACTGTAGATCACTTCAGATTCGCCGTCGCCTCGGCGAGGAGCTTCGCGCGCGTCTTCTCGACCTCGGCCGCGAGCTTCACGCGCGTCGCCTCGGTCTTCTTCGCGAACGCCTCGGCGGTGCCGCACTTGCTGACCATCGCGCGATCGCCGGCCTCTTCGATCTGCTTCGTGCGCGCCGACTTGTACACCACGATGTCGACGCCTGCGGGGCGCGTGTACGACGGCAGCTGCCGCCGGAACGGCTCCCACGCGCGGTCGAGGCAGGCGTCGCGGTTCTTGACCTGCGCGTAGTGCGCGTCGCCGAGCTTCTTCTGCGCGGGCGAGAGCATCGCGATCGTTCCGCCGATATCGCGCGTCGCCATCGGGCGCGGCGCGGCAGGCAGCTCCGTCGGTCCATCCGGTGCGAGCACGAGGTGCGACGACTTCACGTGCAGCCGCATGCCGTCGGCGGTGAGCACGGTCGCGCGATCATTCTGTAGGCCGAGCAGCACGAGCGGCTCGTTCTTCACGGGCCAGCCTTCGCCGCCGCCGAGGTCCTTGTCGAACTTGAGCTTCGCGTAGACGAGCGCTTGCTTCGGCACGGCGGCGAACACCTTCGCGGCGTGCGCGGCCTCGTGGTAGTTGTCGGGGGACCCGAGCTCGTCGGCGTCGAGCTGCGGCATCTGGTAACCGATCCAGCGCTGTTCCAGCGTCGGTTGCTCGCCGCCGAACGGGCGCACGTACATCGGATCGAGCTTTGTCGACGCGTCGTAGACGAGCAGCGTGACCTTCATCTCCTCGTTCGTCGGCGTGCCGACCGAAATGCCGTAGAGCCCTTCGTCGTCGCTATCGAACGAGATCTCGCTCGACGCCGCGTAAGTCGGCGCGTCGCTCTTGCGGTGGTTGCGACCCAACTTCACGCAGTACTTGTGCCCACGCTGCTTGTCGGTCCCTGCTTGCTCGAAGCGGAGCGTGACGGGCTGCACCGTCGGCAGTGGACGGATCGTGAGCCCGGGAATCGGCCGTTCGATCGTGAGGGCGATGTCGGGTGACGACGCGAGCGCGATGTCCTCGCAGCTGTCCCCTGCGTGCTGCTTGCGCAGCTTGCGGCGGTTCGCCTTGATCGCAACCTCGACGAGCATCGGCTTGTCGAGCTTGCCAGCGATCACGAGCTTCTGAGCATTGTCCGCGACGATCGGAGCGTTCGGCCGGTAGAGCTCCAGCTCGAACGGGATCGTCTTCTTGCCGCCGTCCCCGCGAGCGACGGGATAGATGTCATAGCGGCCGGGCTGCCAGCCTTCCTTGATCGGCTCCATCGTCGTGTCGCAGCTCGTCCAGTAGAAGTCGCCCTTGCGCACGACGAACCCGTCGTTGCTTCCACCGACGAGCCCGACCGTCAGCTCGTTCTCGGGCTTCGTGATCTCGAACGAGCCGATCGGTCGCGACGTGATGTCCATGCCGCAGTCGGGCGAGCTGGATCCGTAGCCGAACACCTTGCTCCACGTCGTGTCGAACACCGCGTTCATCGAGACGAGGAGCGGGTCGCGCCCGATCGATGCATCGATCTTGATCACCTGGCCCGGCGGCAGTGGCTTCGCGTCGGACTTCGGCGCCTGGGCGGTTGCCGCCGCCGGCGCATTTGCGGTCGCCTGCGCAGCTGGCGCGGGGTCGGGGCCGCCGCCGATCCGGCGGGGCTTGCCGTTGACCATCACGGTGCAGCCGGCGAGAGCAAAGAGAAGGAAGGACAGTTGCTTCATGGTGCGGGCGTGCATGAGCAACCGGAGCGCCAACGCCAAGGGCCCGATACTTCACGCACCGGCGCGCGATCGCACCGGTGCACTCGCAGGTGCACCCGCGTGCGATCAGAGCCGCTCGAACACGATGCCGCGCACGCCGAACGCCGAGGCGGCCAAGCCGCGGATCCCACGCGGCCCGCGCTGGATCGTCAGGCCGATGCCGCCTTTGGTGCTCGCGATCTCGTCCTTGCCTGTCATCTCGAGCGGGAGGCCGGTCTGGTCGAACACGTCGATCACGGCCGCGCCCTTCTCGATCCGGATCGTCCACAGCACGGCGAGCTCCGAGCTCCAGTAGCGACCCGCGAGCGCCGCGATTTCGGCAGCGGTGGGCTTGTAGGAACCGCCCACCTCCACGAAGTTCTCCTCGCGCGGGCCGCGGAGCCCGGCGGTCCGCTTCGGCGCGGTGCCCGCGAACTCGAGCCGGAACGGCGACGGTCCGAGCCGGAACACGCTCTTGCTCGTCGGCTCGAGCGGATGCGTCCCACCGGCCTCGACGACCAGCTTCGCACCGTCGCGACGCACCACGATCACCTCGCCGCTCGTCGTCTCGCGATAGCGGCCCGCCCACGCGTCGAGCTCGGTAGGCGTGAGCGTGATCGCCGCGGCCGGCGGAGGCGGCGGTGCGGGCTTGGGACCGAGCTGCTTGTCGAGGACGACGACGGCGATGTCGCGCGCGATCTTTCCTGGGTCCGAGCTCGCCGCATTGCACAGCACCATCACGCTCGTCTTCAGCGCGGGGAATCGTATGAGCTCGGCGCGAAAGCCGGCCCATGCACCGCCGTGCGCGACGACCGCCTGGTCGCGGAATTTCTGATGGAACAGCCCCGCGGCATAGTCGAGCTCCTTGCCGTCGGCGAGCTTGCCCTTCTCGAGTTGTGCGTCGAGCAGCGCCTTGCCGCCGCCGATCTTCGGTGCGTAGAAATGCGCGTCCCACTTCGCGAGATCGACGACGCTCGTGATCACGCTGCCGTCACCGGTCTGCTCCCACTGCGAGGTGTCGAAGCGCCAGCCGCTCGGCTCGGCGGGCCCATATCCGAGCGCGCGGCCGGGAATGATGCGGTGGTGATCGTCGAAGATCTGCGACGTGGTCATGCCGACCGGCTTGAAGATGCGCGCGGTGACCTGCTCGCGGAACGGGCGCTTGTCGGCGCGCTCGGCGATCTGCGCGAGCAGGAAGTAGCCGGTGTTGGAGTACTCGAACTTCGCACCGGGCTCGAAGTCGACGCCCTTCTGCCGCGCGAGCGCCTCGACGGTCTCCTTCGACGTCGTGACGTCCTCGATGCGCTTGCCGCGCACACCGAGCAGCGGCATGTAATCGCGCAGCCCGCCGCTGTGATGCATCAGGTGCCGGATCGTCACCGGCTTCTTCGTCAGCACGGGGAGCTCGGGCAGGTACGTGCGGATGTCGTCGTCGAGCTTCAGCTTGCCCTCGGCGGCGAGCATCAGGATGTTCGCCGCGGTGAACTGCTTCGAGGTCGAGCCGATGTCGAACAACGTCGATGGCGTGATCGGCACCTTGCGCTCCAGGTCGGCCATGCCGTAGCCCTTCGCGTGCGTGACCTTGCCTTTCTGCACGACGCCGACCGCGCAGCCCGGCGTCGCCGTGCCGGTCCACGGCTTCATGATCGCGTCGATCTTCGCGGGTTGCGCGGAGGCGGTCGACGACAAGAGCATCAACACGAGCAGCGTGCGCATCGCGCGACTATAGCGACGTATCGGCGCCGCGCGTCGGCAGCGTGATCACGAATCGCGCGCCGCCCGTCGGTGCCGCGCTCGGAGCGATCGACAATTCGCCTCCGTGCTCGATCGCGATCTTCTTCGCGATCGCGAGACCGAGCCCCGTGCCGGTCGTCTTCGTCGTGACATACGGCTCGAAGATCTTCTCGCGGTTGTCGGCGGTGACGCCCTTGCCGTGATCGTCGACGGTGATCCGCGCGATCGCGCCGGTCTGCACCCAGCTAATCACGACGTCGCCCTTGTTACCGTTCTCCTGGCCCGCGTGCATCCCGTTCTCGACGAGGTTCGCGAGCACGCGCTTCAGCAGCAGCTTGTCGGCGCGCACGGTGACGGGCGCGGCGGGGGGCACGAGCGTCAGGCGCGGCGCGACGGCGGGATCGAGCTTGAGCTCGTCGATCACGGCCTCGAGTGCGATCGGCGAGGCCTCGACCTTCGGCAGTGCGCCGAGCGTGCGGAACGTATCGACGAGGCGGCGTAGGCCCGCGATTTCCTCTTCGACGATCTCGCCCGTGTCGGCGAGGAGCTTCTTGAACTTCGTGGCATCCGTCTCCGGGCCTTTATACGCGGAGACGCACTGCTGCACGGCGAGCTGGATCGGCGTGAGCGGATTCTTGATCTCGTGGGCGAGGCGGCGCGCGACGTCCTGCCAGACGCCCATGCGCTGGAGGTACTCGATCTGCTGGCGCGTCTGATCGAGGTCGTCGAGCATCGTGTTGAACGCGCTACCGAGCTCGGCCATCTCGTCCTGACCGCGGCCGGGCAGATCGACGCGCGCATCCAGGTGGCCCTCCGACACGCGCCGCGCGGTCGCGACCAGCGCGTGGATCCGGCGCGTCAGGAACGTCGACGCCAGGACCCCGAAGCCAGCTGCCACCAGACCCGCGATGCCGATCAGCACGAGGAATGCGGTGCGATAGCCCTCGGGCAGCGCCGTCTTGATCTGGAGGAACGTCTTCGTCGCGTCCATCGATTGCTTGAGCTCTTGCAGCTCCTCGTTGATCGTCGCCGACACCTCGAAGGTCAAACGTAGATTTGCGCCCGTCGGCCCGACGGGCTCGTAGACCTGGACATCACGCCACGTCGGGCCTCCTGGATCGCGCGCGGCATCGGAGATCACCGTGCCGTCGGGTCGCAGCACGGCGAGCGCGCGGAGGCCCGGCTCGTTCTCGACGAGCTTCTTCAAGTCTGCGGTGCCGCCAGAGGCCGCGGCGATCAGGTCCGGGCGGTTCGCGAGGCGCGTCGCGACCTCGTTGTGCAGATCCTTCTTCGTGCGAACGAGCTGGTGATAGGCGTCGATCGATTTCTCGAGGATCGCGGTGCGCGCCTGCGCTTCGCCGGCGGCGACGTTCGCGGCCGCCTTGCCGAGCTGACCGATGAAGTACGCGCTCACCGCGAGCGGCGTCATCACGATCAGCACGAGCGCGACCGTGAGCTTCAACTGCAGCGGCAGTGGCCGTTTGTTTTTCGTCACGGTTTTGGCCTGTAGAAGGGTTGCGAGCGAACGCGCAGCACGCGATCCGCTTCCGGGATTTTGGGATTGACGAACACCGAGACGAACGATCCGAAGAACGCGCCGCCGCGATCGAGTCCACCACCTGCGCCCTTCGAGAGCCAGCGCCGCACTTCCGCGAGCGTCTCCTTCGAGACCGGGTTGAGCTCGACCTGCATCGCGAGCAGGTACACTTGCTCGTAGGGCAGGTTCGCGAGCCGCGCGACCGGGAGGTCATCGAGCGCGGTCAGCTTCTTGAGCGCCTCGGACTGCCGCTTCTCCTTGATCGGCGCCTTGCCGTCGATGCGCAGCTCGAAGACCTCGTCCCACAGGTTGTAGAGGACCTGGCGCTGCAACAACAGAAAGGCGACGGGATCCGTCGAGTCTTTCGGGTAGATCCAGATCCGGATCACCACCGTCGACGTGAAGCCGGAGTCGAGCGCTTCGTACGCGGCGCTGTCGAACAGCTTCGCGAGTGGCGTCGGGTTCGCCGTGATCGTGAGGCTCGTGCCTCGCTCGATGAAGCGGACCTTGTGGATCTCGGGCTTGTCGTCGTCGGCGTGCGCGAGCGACGTCACCGCAAACAACGCGAGGACGATCGCTGCTCTCACCGGAGGCGCCCCAGCGCGTTCGCGATCGTGAGCTCGAACACGCCGACGTCGGTGTCGACGCGAATGCCGGCGTCCGCGTACAGGTCGATGGGCATCGCGTTCCACACCGACGTGTCGCGGGCGCGCAGGTTCTCGTTCTCCGCGAGGCCCCAGAGGCCAACGCCGAAAAATAGATCTCCGCCGTAGACGCGCATCTTGCCCTTGCCGCGGAACAACTGCAGCGCGTACTCGAGCGTCGCCGTGCCACCGAGCTCGCCGTACGCGGGCTTGCCGCCGCGCGTGCCGAGGATGTCGAGCGGCGCGGCGCTCGAGAGCACGAGCCCGAGTGCGCGCGGCGTCAGCATGCGATTGACGTCGGCGATGTGGATGCGATCGAAGCGCGGCGCGTCGCCGATCACGACGCCACCGGCCGCCTTGATCGCGATCGCGTGCTTGGCGTCGAACAGCGGCCAGTAGTGCTCGTAGCGGCCGAACAGCGTCGCGAACTGATAGTCGCCGCCGGCGACGAGCGTTCCGATCTCGGCACCGAGCGCGAGGTGGCCGCCGGAGTGCGGCAGGATCGGATCGGGCCGCGTGTCGCGATCGAAGCCGAGGCCCATCGTGATGACGCGGCTCGTGCCCGGATCGAGATGCAGGTCGAGCGCGACGATTCGACCGTCGGCGAGCTCTTGCGTCGGTGCGATCGGCAAGTCCGCCTCGATCTCTTCGGCGCGGATGCTCGCGGACAGCCGCGTGAGCGCGCTCAGGTCGTACGTCGTGCCGGCGCGCCAGCCGAGCCGGCGATACGGAAATGCGCGGAGGTCCTCGTTCGAGGGCGTCCCGCTCTCACCGCGCACGCGATAGATCTCGCTGCCGTGCACGAGCGTGAAGGCGACGCTGCCGCCCCACCGCGAGCCGAGGATCGAGGAGTCGGCGAGGCGCGCCTCGCCCGCCCACTGATCGCGCGCGCCCGCGATCGAGCCGTCGCCCGCCGCATAGATGAAGCCGCCGCCGAGCGCGACGCCGAGGCCGGCCAGGTTGCGCTCGCCGACGTCCGCGCCGAGCCAGTACGGCGTCACCGACGTCGTGCCGAACCACAGCCGGTTGAGCACGACGGTGCCGCGCTCGACCACACGCACCTCGATGATCACTTGCCCGCGCGCGCTGCCCTTGTTCATCGCGAGCGTGACGTCGCGGAAGAACCCGAGGGCGAGGACCTTGAAGCGCGCGACGCGCAGCCGCTTGTCACTCGCGCGCACGACGTCGCCGACGGAGATCGGCAGCGCACGCGTGATCAGCTCCGTCTGCGTCGCCGTGTTGCCGACGACGTTGATCTGCTCGATCATCAAGAGCGGCCCGAACTCGTCCTCTTTGGATGGCCCGGTCGGAGGCTCCGCCGGCAGCGGCGCGGGAGCGTCTGCATCGGTCGGCAGCGGCGCGGCCGCGTCGGCATCCGGCTGAGCGGGCTCTGCAGGCTCGGGGGCCTCTGGAGATTGTGCCGCCGCGACGCCAGCCGCGAGTGCCAGCACGACGAGCGCAACAAATCCCCGCATCTTCCGTGAACGTAGCGCACTGCTCCTATGCGGTGCTACGTTCGCAGCGTGCGGTGGGCCACGTTGGTCCTTCTGACCCTCCTCGGGTGTAACGACCTGCGCGACTTTCGTGGCGCGTGGACGGGCTCGCGCGTGGGCGATACGCCGGCGCTCCGCGTCGGTGCGGGCGACATCGCCGACCTGGCAATCGATGGCATCGATGCCCACGGCCTCACGGCGCGCCTCACCATCGACAACCTGCTGCCCGAGACGCAGTTCACATCACTCGAGGGCGCCGAGGCCGACGTTCTGGGAAATCTCACGTTCTCGGGTGGTCCGCTGCGCGTCTATCTCGGGTTCATCTCCGTCCCCGATCTGGGTGGGGAAGCTTTGGTCATCGTGGCGCTGTACGACGATCGCCGCATCGAGGTCCGTGTCCTCCGCGGCGGCGCCCAACCGCTCTATGCGATCTACGTGCTCAAAGAAGCCTGAATGAACTGCCCGCACTGCCACGCACCCAATGCATCCGAAGCCCGCTTCTGCGGCTCGTGTGGCAAGGCCACGTCGTCGACGGAGCCCGTCTCGAACCCGGGGCTCGACACGCCGCCGCCAAACGTCATTGGCCGTGAGGTCGCGGGTCGCTATCGCATCCTCGCGAAGCTCGGCGAGGGCGGCATGGGCACGGTCTATCGCGCGGAGCAGATCTCGCTGAAGCGCACCATCGCGCTCAAGATGCTGCGCCCCGATGTCGGCGGTGGCTCGCTGATCCTGCGCCGCTTCAATGCCGAGGCCGAGGCGGTCGCGAAGCTCTCGCATCCGAACACCGTCAACATCTTCGATTTCGGCCAAGACGCCGACGGCATGCTCTTCATCGCGATGGAGTTCATCGAGGGCCGCTCGCTGCGGGCCGCGATCCACGCCGAGGCGCCGCTGCCAGTTCGCCGCGCCCTCACGATCGCATCGCAGGTCTGCGCCTCGATCGCGGACGCGCACTCGCACTCGATCGTCCACCGCGATCTCAAGCCCGACAACGTCATGCTGCAGGATCGCGGCAAGCAGCGGGACGTCGTGCGCGTCCTCGACTTCGGCATCGCGAAGCTGCGCGACGACACGCGCGCGAACAACCAGATGACCCAGGCCGGCGACATGCTCGGCACGCCGCAGTACATGGCGCCCGAGCAGATCCGCGCGGAGCAGATCGACGGGCGCACCGACGTCTACGCACTCGGCTGCATGCTCTACGAGATGCTCACCGCGCGGCTGCCGTTCGAAGGCCCGACGGTGATGGCCCTCCTCTCGAAGCACCTGATGGAGACGCCACCGCCGCCATCGCAGCGCCGCCCCGATCTCAACCTGCCGCCGATGATCGACGACCTCGTGATGGGCGCGATGGCGAAGGACCCCGCACATCGCCCCGCCACGATGGAGCAGTTCGGCGAGCACATCCACGCGCTGCTCGCGACGCTGCCCGCAGATCCAGCCGGCCCGTCGGCGCCGCTCAGCGTGCCGTACGTGCCGTCGCCCGCGGTGCGCGTCGACACGCCGCAGGCCTACTCGGCGCTGGCATCGCCAACCTCGCAGCCGTTCGCGCCCCACACGCCGCCGCCGCCGGTGCACGCGCCGACGCCGCCTCCGCCCTACAACCCGATCCCACCGCCGCCGGCCGCGCCGACCTTTCAGATCGCGCAGCCGCCATCGGGCAGCAAGCGCACGATGCTGCTGATCATCGGCCTCGTGGTCCTCGGTGCCGCTGGCGTCGGCATCTACTTCGCGACGAAGTCGCCGTCGAAGACCGATCCCACGCCGTCGCCCGATCCGTCGCCCGATCCGCAGCCGGATCCCGAGGACAAAGACGACCCCGAGGACAACGTCGACCCCGACGACAAGGGCTCGGCCGTCGATCCGTGGGGCGGCGCGAGTGGCTCCCCGTCACCGACTGCCTCGACCGGCGGCCTCGATGGTGACAGCCTCGATATCGGGCAGGGCGCGAAGTTCATCGTGCCGCCTGGCTTCGTCGCGCAGACCAACAACGACGGTGTGATGGTCATCGATGCGTCGCGCGGCATCTTCTTCGGATTCGCGGCCATCGACGCCGACACCGACGACGCGCGCACGCTCGCGAAGCGCTACGCGTCGGCGACCGGCCTCAAGCTGACGAACGTCTCGTCAGAGCTGCTGCAGGGCGAGCAGCGCAAGTTCGCCGTGTTCGAGGGCAAGATGGGCGGGATCGCGGTGCGCCACGTCGTGATCGCGTTCCTCTCGCCGAGCTATCGCATCGGCATGATCATCCACGTGCCGCAGTCGATCGGAAACGATCCGACGGTGCAGGCGCTCGCGATGGAAGCCGCGTCGCGCCGCCTCGTGCTGCCCTGATCTGCGTCCGAAACCGCCGGACAGTCTGACACTGATGTCATGCGAATCGACCACGCGTCGAGGGTCAGGGCGCGACGTGCGACGAGGAAACGCGGAGATCCGCGCCGCGATGTCCGGCTCCCGGACGAAAACGAGGCTTCTACCCCGTAATTGTGTCGGACACATTTAATTCTTCACACCCCGCGTTCCTGATGGACCGGCGCTCGCTACGCGGTGAAGGTCGGGTACCAAAGTGGCGCTCATCGCAAAGGCACACGCGGCTCTCGTACGGCGCCTCATCAATCTCGGATAACGCGTAAAGTCTCGAGCATGAAGCGACTCACGATTCTCGTAGCTGTGCTCGCGCTTGCCGGCGGATGCAAGAAGACGCAAAGCGGGGAACGTGTGGCCACACCCGCCGAAACCACCGGTGGTGGCGACAGCGCCGCTGTCGCGTCGGACGCCGGGACAGTAGCGGTAGGTGCAGCATGCGCGACGGAGGCCACGCAGCTTAAGACATGGATCATGTCGGTCATGGACAAATCACAGCCCGTCGCCGCGCCGTGGCCGACAGGTGATGCGGCATTCGATGCAGAGCTCGCTAAGCTCTCGGCCGGAGCGCCGAAGTCCAACGCTCCGAACCTTGCCTGGCTTCAGAAAGTCGAAACACGGCTCGAAAGCGAGCTCGCTTCGTGTCCGCAGTGGGCCACCGAAAGGGCGAGGATCGAGAACGTGACGAAGCGAGAGGATGTCCGTGAGCCGTGGCCGGCGCTCGCCGAGGCTATCGCCGCATGTGAATGCAAGCCGAGCATCGTGCACGTGAAGGCACTGCTGTACTTGCGCATTCGCGGTCCGGCCTGAGTCCAGTGCGCGCTGGCTCCAACCACGCGACGTTCCCAAGAAACAAAAATCAAAATCGATCTTCGGCGTCCACCGTTGATCGGGCCGGCAATTTCGTCGGACAAATCTAAATCTTCACGCCCGCCGAAATGGGTCGCACCCGATCCGAGCACTCGCGCTCAAATCGCGTCCACGTAGAACCAGGCGCCATCGACTCGGCGGAACCGGGAGCGCTCGCGCTGCGCGAACGGCTTGCCACCACTCATGCCACGCGCGATGAACTCGACGATGCCGGTCTCGTCGGCCTCACTGCCGGCTTCGGTCGCGACGATCTCGAGGCCCATCCACAGCGTGGTCTTTGCAAACTTCGAGAGTGCGCGGTGATCGATCGAGCCGCGCGTCGAGGTGTCGTGGGTGCGCACGAGGTAGTCGAGATCGGCCCGGACGTACGCGGTATAGCGGGAGCGCATGAGTGCGAGCGCGGTCGGTGCGGGCTCGCCGTCATGAAAGCGCGCGCAACAGGCGGCGGAGTTGAGAGACGAGCCACATGGGCAGGTCGTTCGCGACACGGCCGGTGATATTGTCGCGACATGACACCCGAAGCAAAGGCCGCCATTCGCCTCACGCAATACGCGCGCGGCGGTGGTTGAGCCGCCAAGTTACGGCTCGGTGAGCTGACACACGTTCTGACGCATTTGCCGAATGCGACGGGGAGCGTGCGCGCGGAGATCATCGTCGATCACGAATTTTCGGATGACGCGGCGATCGTGCGGTCGCCCAAGGGCGGGCGCGACCTCGTGCTGACGGCGGACGTGATCGCGCCGCTCGTCGACGATCCCGAGTCGTTTGGGGCGATCGCGGCGGCGAACTCGCTCTCGGATGTGTGGGCGATGGGCGGCGAGCCGCGGTTCGCGCTGAACCTCGTGTTCTTCCCGGACGACCAGCTGCCGCTCGAGGTGCTCGACGCGATCCTCGAGGGTGGGGCGCGCACGTGCGCGGCGGCCGGCGTCGCGGTTGTGGGTGGACACACCGTGCGCGATCCGGAAGTGAAGTTCGGGCTCTCGGTCACCGGCGACGTCGCGGCCGACGAGCTGTGGACGAATCGCACGGCGCATCCGGGGCAGGTGCTCGTGCTCACGAAGGCACTCGGCACCGGCGTGCTCGGGCAAGCGATCAAGAAGGGCATCGCGAGCGAGGCTGCGATCGCCGCGGCGATCGCATCGATGCGGACGCTCAATCGCGGGGCCGCGCGCATCGGTCACAAGCACGCGACCACGGCGGCGACCGACGTCACCGGGTTTGGCTTGCTGGGCCACCTGAGGAACATCGTGCGCGGCTCGAAGGTCGGCGCGCGGATCGATCTGCGGAAGCTGCCGCTCCTCCCCGATGCGCTCTCGCACATGCAGGCGAAGGTCTGCCCCGCGGGGAGCAAGGCGAATCGCGCGTTCGTCGCGGACTTCGTGCGCTGGTCCGACGGCGCGCCGTTCGATGCGGAGCCCACGAGCGATAGCGATCGCGAGCTGCGCGCGTCACTCGCGTGCGATGCGCAGACGAGCGGCGGCCTGTTGCTCTGCGTGCCGCAAGAGACGGCGAGCGCACTCCTCGACGAGCTGCGCGCCGACGGTCTGCCGGCCGAGGCCATCGGCGAGCTGTTCGACGGCGGCGGGATCGAGCTTACGTAGCGAGCGCGCCGGACTCAGCCGAGGTACGCCTCGTGGCAACACGCCTCGATGTTGTGCCCGTCCGGATCGCGGACGAACGCGCCGTAGTAGTCGGGGTGATAGATCTCGCGAATGCCGGGACCGCCATTGTCCGTGCCGCCCGCGGCCATCGCGGCGGCATAGAAGTCGCGCACCATCGAGCGGCTCTTCGTCGCGAACGCGACGTGGATGTGGTCCTTCGCCTCGCCGACGCCGAGCCAGAAGTCCGGCTTGCCGCCGATGCCGAACCCCGCGAACTTATCCATCGACATGATGAGCTCGTAGCCGAGTGGGGCGAGCGCTTGCTTGTAGAACGCGATGCTCTTCGCGAGATCGCTGACGGCGATGCCCATGTGATCGATCATGGGCGGACGATAATCGATCTCACCGCGAACGCGATACCATCGGTGCGTGGTCACGAGATTCGTCGTTGTGGTGGCGGTGCTCGCATGCGCGCAGACTGCCCATGCAGGTCGGACGTTCTACGGCTGGCTCTACGGCACGGAGGTCATGCCGGAGCGCGGAGCCGAGATCCAGACCTGGGTCTTCGAGGAGAACGGCCGCGGGCCGCTGAAGGAGACCGGGATCTGGTGGTCGCCACTGATCGGCGTCACCGATCAGCTCGAGCTCGCGCTGCCCGTCGAATTCTCGTGGACACGTCCGGACGGTGGCGAGGGAGACTTCACGTTCACGAACTGGGGCATCGAGGCGCGCTACCGCCTCGTCTCGCAGGATCCCGAGGACGCGCCGCCGCTCGCGCCGCTGATCCGCGTCGCGGTCAAGCGTGACGTCGGCGTGCGCGACGCGATCCAGCCGGAGATCGATGCCGTCGTCTCGTACGAGGTGGGCCGCGTCCACCTGCTCGTCGATCTCGGCATGGTCGGCCAGTTCACGCGCGAGGATTACCGCCTCGAATTCCGCCCGGGCGGCGGCATCAGCGTGCAAGTCGTCGGGGACCTGCGCCTCGGCGCCGAGGCATACGCCGAGATCGATCTCGACGACAGCGATCGCAGCTGGGCGATCGTCGCGCCGAACATCGCGTGGTCGCACGGCCGCACGTGGATCAGCGCCGCGATGGGCATCGGCATCTACCAGATCGACAACGCGCCGCGCGTGATGTGGGGCATCGCGTTCTGATGCGCGTCGTCGTCGTGCTCGTGCTGCTCGCCGCATTCGTGCGGCCGCTCGTGCATGCGGCGCCGCCAGCAGGTCGTGTCGTCGGGATGATCAAGGTGACCGAGGCCGATGGCAAGCCCGCCTCCGCGTCGGAGGTCATCATCTACCTCACGGGCTTCCCGGAGCCGCCCGCGGGCACCACGACGAAGATCGAGCAGAAGGGCCGCCGCTTTGTTCCGGATCTCGTCGCGGTCACCGTCGGTGACAAGGTCGAGTTCCCGAACCGCGATCCGTTCCTGCACAACGTCTTCTCGCAGTCGCCGCCGCGCAAGTTCGATCTCGGCTCGTTCAAGAAGGACGAGACCAAGGACCGCGAGTTCACGAACCCGGGCGTCGTCGAGGTCTACTGCAACATCCACCCGGAGATGGCCGCGACGATCCTGGTCCTGCCAAACCGCCGCCACACGCGCGCCGGCGCCGACGGCAAGTTCGTGATCGAGGGCGTGCCGCCGGGCACCTGGACGGTGTTCGCGTACACGCGCCGCGCGCCGAAGCCGGTCAGCGTGAAGGTCACGGTCGCGCCGGGCGCCGACGCGCTCGTCGATCTCTCGCTCGTGCGTGGTGCCGAGCAGGCGCACGCGAACAAGTACGGCGAGAAGTACCGTCCCGAAAAGCCCACGACGTATCGCTGATGTTGCCCGCCGGTCACCGCGTCATCGTTCCCGCGCTCGGCGAAACGCCGCTCGCCGCGCTCGACACCGCCACGCTCGAGCCGCAACCCGCACCGGTCCCGGGCGCGCGCGAGGTCGTCATCGCGGTGAAGAGCGCGTCGGTTGGCTGGGTCGACCTGATCATGATGGCCGGGCAGTACCAGCACGTGCCCGCGCCGCCGTACACGCCGGGCCTCGAGTATGCGGGCGTCGTCGCGGCGGTCGGCCCCGAGGCGCCGTTCGCCGTCGGCGATCGCGTGCTCGTCGACCCGTTCCTCGCAGGCCCACGCTCGCTCGGTGCGTATCGCGCGTTCGGCGGCTTCGCGTCGTACGCGGTCGCGCCCGCCGAGGCCGTGCTGCCGCTGCCTGCCGCGCTGTCATTCGATCAGGCGTGTAACCTGCTCGGAAACTACGAGACCGCCTACCACTGCTTGTTCACGCGTGGCCGCCTGCAAGCGGGCGAGTCGGTGTTGATCCTCGGCGCATCGGGCGCGACCGGCCTCGCCGCGGTTCACCTCGCGAAGCTCCTCGGCGCGACGGTGATCGCGGCGGGACGCAACGACGAGCGCCTCGCGATCGTCCGCGCGCAAGGTGCGGATCACGTGCTCAACACTTCAAACTTCGCGACGCTGCGCGACGACGTGAAGCGCCTGACCGGCAAGGGCGTCGACGTGGTCTACGACGGCGTCGGCGGCGACATCTCCGCGGTCGCGCTGCGCACGCTGCGCTTCGGCGGTCGCTTCCTGATCGTCGGCTGGGCCGCGACGCCCGGCGCGGTCAACCAGCTGCCGACGAACCTCATCATGATGAAGGGCGTCGACGTCCTCGGTTGCCCGACGGTGATCTCGACCGTCAACGATCCGACGCTGCGCCCGCCACGGCTCGCGCAGGTCCTCGCGTGGGCAGTTGCTGGTCAGATCAAGCCGCACGTCTCGCACGTGTTCCCGCTCGCCGAGTTCAAGACAGCGATGGAGCTCAAGTGGCGCGGCGAGGTCGTCGGCGGCTGCGTGCTGCACCCAGAGTGATTTCGGGCAGTGTCGCGCCGATGTGACTGGTGCGACCTGTGATTCAACGAGTACAGGTGCGACCTGTCATCAAAAAAGTACAGGTCGCACCAGTTACATCGGTCGCCAACGATCAGGTCTCGCGCAGATAACGGATGACGCTCGCGTCGAGCCGCGACTGCACGAGCCGGATCACCGACTCGATCTGCTCGACGGGCATCTGCAAGCGCTCGGCGAGCCGCTTGTGCGTCGCGCTCACGAGCGCCGCGCGCGCGCGATTGTACCAGCGCGCAGCCGTCGCACGATGGACACCGTACGCCGCGCCGAGCTCGTCGATCGAGAGGCCCTCGACGATCTGTTGTTGCAGGAGGGTTCGATCCTCCGCCGTGAGATCGGCGATCGCTTCCCGCAGCGCGATCGCGAACTCGGTGCGGTACTCGGCCTTGAGCTGCTCGAGGAGCGGGTCGCCACCGCCGGCGCTGCCGCCGATCGCCTCCTCGAGCGAGCGCGGTAGCGGCATCTCGCGCGCTAGCTTCTTCTTGTGCCGGATCAACTCGCGCGTCGCCGTGATGCGCACCCAGCCGCGCAGCGGACCCTTGCCCTGATAGCCCGTGATGCCGGGCGGCTTGCCGTCCTTCGCGACGAGCAGCTGCAGGCGCAGTAGCTGTTTCACCTCGCCAACGAGGTCCTTCGTCGCGCCGGTAGACGACCCCGCCGCATCGACCTCCGTCAGCACCGCATCGAACGCGGCGTGTGCCGTTGGCTCCTGCGCGACACACGCGGCGGCGATCGCGAGATCCGCGGCGGGGCAGGCGGCGATCGCACTCGGCAGGTCGACACCCGCGAGCCGCGGTCCGATGAAGTCGACGAGGTGTGAATCGGCGAGCTCGACGGCGGGCCACGCATCACGTGCGCGCGAGAGGAGCTGGGTCCACGCGGCATCGGCAGCCGCGTGCGAGCCGACGGGTAACCCGCTCGCGGTCGCGAGGCGCTGGACCCGGTCGGACGTCACGTCCCGATTGTCGCATGTGTCAGAATGGCCTGGCTCGACGATGGAGTGCCTCGACGCAAACGCCGTGCAGGACCTGATGTCCGATGCGCTCGAAGCCGGCGCACGCGCGGCGGTGATGGGACACCTCGATATTTGTGTGGACTGCCGCGAGCTCGTCGGTGTGATGGCGAAGGATACGATCAAGGAGGCGTCGGGCCAGACCGCGCCGGGCTTCGAGGCGACCGCGCTGCCGCCGGTCAGCGGGCTCGAAGCAACGGCCGCTTCGCCCACCGGCATCGAGGCGACGATCGACCCGCTCGGCGAGACGCGCGATGGCACCGACCGCACGCCGAAGCTCGCCGGCATCTCCGTCGGTCGCACGCTCGGGAGGTACACGCTCGTCGAGCGGCTCGGCGCCGGCGCGATGGGCGTCGTCTATCGCGCGGAGGATCGCGAGCTGTCGCGGTTCGTCGCCGTCAAGGTGTTGCATCGCCCCGACGACGCGTTGACCGAGCGGCTCGTTCGCGAAGCGCGCAGCATGGCGCAGGTCAATCACCCGAACGTCGTCGCGGTCTACGACGTCGGCACGAGCGACACGACAACGTACATCGCGATGGAGCTCGTCGATGGCGTGAGCCTCCGCCAGTGGCAGCAGACACCGCACGCGATCGGCGAGGTGCTCGAGGTGTACATCGCCGCCGGGCGCGGCCTCGGTGCCGCACATGCGAGCGGCATCGTGCATCGCGACTTCAAGCCCGACAACGTGCTCGTTGGCAAGGACAGCCGCGTGCGCGTGACCGACTTCGGTCTCGCGGCGGCGCGCCCCACCGACGGTGCCGACCCGGCCGCGTCACTCGTCGGCGATCTCTCGCTCACGCGGAGCGGCACGGTGATGGGCACGCCCGCGTACATGGCGCCCGAGCAGTTCGAGAGCGGCAACGTCGACGCGCGCACCGACCAGTTCAACTTCTGCGTCGCGCTCCACGAGGCGCTGTACGGCCAACGGCCGTTCGAGGCGAAGAGCTACGACGATCTCTACGAGAACGTCTCCGAGGGCAAGGTCAAGCCGGCGCCTGCGAACACGCGCGTCTCGAAGGCGCTACGCGCGATCATCTTGCGCGGCATGTCCGTCAAGCCGGGCGATCGCTACCCGACGATGGACCACCTCCTCGACGAGCTCGCACGCGATCGCGCGAAGCCGTGGCGCCGGGCGTCGATCATCGCGGCCACGCTCGCCGTGATCCTTGGCTTTGGCTTCGCGGCCGACTGGGTCGCGCGCGACCGGCTCGTCGAGCGCGCGCGCACTGCCTTCGAGGTGACGGCGAAGCAGACCGACCAGACGGCGAAGCTGATGGTCAACCTCAGCAAGACCGTCTCGCAGCAGGCGATCGAGGCGTACGCGATGCGCTCGGTGTCGGCGTACCGCGTGGAGGCCGACTTCGGTCTCGGTGATCCCGTCGACGATCGGCAGGCACTCGAGTTCCTGCACGCCCAGCTCAAATCGCAGACCTGGGAGTTCGCCGTGGTGTCGACGATCGGCGAGACGCCGAACGTGATCGGCGTCTCGGACAACACGGGGCGACTCCTCTATTCGAGCGCGAATCCCGAGAAGCTCCTGCTCACCGATCTCACGCAGCTACCGTGGATCGGAAAGGCGATGGAGCCGAAGAAGAGCAGCATGCGCCTGGTGTCCAACAACGAGCCCACGCTCGTCGCGACGAGGATCTTCGGTGACAAACCACCGCCGGGCATGTCGTTCCTGTACACGCGCTCGAGTGACGGGACGAGCCTGTTCTTGCGGCTCGTCGACGTCGACGACGTCGTTCGCTACATGAAGATGACGGAGGGCGCGCTGCTCTCGATCGTCGCGCCGGATGGCAACGCACGTGGTGACGTTCCGCTCGACCTGCTTGCCCGCGTGACCGCACCGACCGAGAACATTCGCGAGATCGAGATCGACACGAAGACATACCAGGTGCTCGCGAAGGCGATCGTCGATCCCGATGATCAGCGGGTCGGGCTCGTCGTGATGGCGAGCCGCGTGGACGGCGTGCTCTCGCTGTTCCCGCATGCACGCCTCGTGTTCGCGGTCGCGATGATCGCCGCGATCCTCGTCGCGATCGGCATGTTCATGCGTGCGCGGTCGCTACGCGCGTGAGCGTCAATTGGGCTGTTTGGTCGCAGTGACGGCCACGCCGAACGAGAGGCTGCGGTCGCCGCGGCTGCCGAGGTCGGGCTCGAGCAGCGACCTCGCGATATTCGAATCCGCCATCTCCTCGACGGAGATCATGCCGTCCTTCGGTGCCTTGTCGAACTCGTCGATGAAGAGAGCGTTCTCGTTCATGTACGCGACGATCGGCGGCACGATCACTTCGTTCACACGCTCCGACAAGAGGCCCATGCCGATGCGGCCGGTCCACGTGGTCCCGTCCGCGAGCGGCGCGAGCTCGATCGCCGCGACGCGCGACTCGATCCAGCCGGGACCGAAACGCGCCAACGGATCGAACATGGCGCCGACCGGCATCGCGGAACCGCGGTCGATCCGGGCCGTATCGTCATCACAGGTCGCGACGCCGATCTGCCAGACGAGGTCGCTCGCGAGCCGCGCGTTGATCGCGGCGGTGAGGTCGAACCCGAACTGGCCGTGAAGTGTTGCGGCGACCATCCCGAGCTGGTTGTCGATCGCCTTGTCGTTGTTGAGATCGAGCCCGTGCTCGCGCGCGCCCGCGTTGTTGTGCGGGACCACAGCGCTCGTGACGCGCAAGACGTGTGACTCGCAGTGCGGCTCGGGCGGATCGGTCGCGCATCCACCAAGCGCGACCACAACAGGACAAATCTGTCCGAACCTCGACGGCAAACCTCGATCGACACGCTGTAACTGACGGAACGCTTTAGCCATTACTCGGCGAAGTGCAATGGTCGAGCCACTGCCACCTCGTGCCGCTTACTTCGCGAGCGAATCGATCTCGTTCGCCGCGAATCCGTACTCGCGCAGCACGTCACGCGTGTGCTCGCCGAGCCGCGGTGGTGGCAGCGGGTTCGCCGGCTTGCCGACGGGCGTGCGCACTTGCAGCACCGAGCCGACGCCCTGGCCGCCGTCGATCTGGAAGAACACTTCGCGCGCGCGGTGCAGCGGGTGATCGGCGAGCTCGTTCGGCTCGAGGACGATCTCGACGCAGCAGTCGTGCGATGCGAGGTGCGCCGCCCACTCGGCCGCGGTCTTCGTCGCGAAGATCGCCGCGACTTCGGCGCGCGTCTTCGCTTGATCATCGGGCTTGCCGACGAGCTCCGCGATGTTCGGCGCACGTCCGATCGCCTGATTCAGCGCGATCCAGAACTTCGGCTCGAGCGCACCGACGGCGAGGTAGCGATCGTCCTTCGTCTTGTAGACGCCGTAACACGCGAGCGCGCCGTTCAAGCCCTCGGTGCTGCGCGAGGGCCGCGCACCACAGTCCATGTTGCCGAGCTCGGCAGCGAGCAGCGCGAGCGCACCCTCGGTCATCGAGATGTCGAGATGCGCACCGCGTCCGTTGCGATCGCGCCCGACGAGCGCGCCGAGGATCGCGGTCGCGCCCCACAGCGCACCGCCTGCGAGATCCGCGACCTGCACGCCGGGCATCACCGGCGCGCCGTCACGCGGCCCACCCATCGCGAGCACGCCGGCGAGCCCGATGTAATCGAGGTCGTGTCCCGCGCGATGCACGTACGGACCGGTCTGCCCGTAGCCGCTGATCGAGCACAGGATGATCTTCGGATTCCGCGCGGCGAGCGCGTCGTAGCCGACGCCGAGCTTCTCCATCACGCCGGGCCGGAAGCTCTCGACGATCACGTCGGCCTTTTCGACCATCTTCAAGAACGCATCGCGCACGGCGGGGGCTTTCAGGTCCATCGCGATCGAGCGCTTGCCGCGATTGATCGCGAGGAACCTGCCGCCCATGCCCGCTTTACCAGGTCCCAGCGCGCGCAGGTAATCGCCGACGCGCGGATCCTCGACCTTCACGACGTCCGCGCCCATGTCGGCGAGGATCATCGTGAGGTACGGACCCGGCAGCAGCCTCGACAAGTCGAGGACGCGAATGCCTGTCAGCGCGTCTGCCAGAGGCGAGATCGACCGAGAATGCATCGCTGCATCATCCCCCGCGCGATCACGCGATTCACTTCGGTTTCGCGATTTCGAACAGCTGTTGCAACTTCATCGCGAGCATCGGATCGCCGGAGACGCGCAGCTTGCCCTGAAAGTAGAGCTGCATGCCCGCATTCGGATCCGAGAGCATCGTGGTGAAGTCCTCGTTCGTGACTTCGACCGTGCACTGCGCCTTGCCGCTGTCGCCCTTGACGCAGGACGGCGGATCGGCCGTGCAGTCAACCGTCCACTCGCCGCCGCCTTCGCCGGCGATCTTGAAGCAGTAGATCGCGTTCAGCTCGCGCGCCTTGTCCGGATACTGAGCGAGTCCTTGTGGCACCAGGTTGTCGAACAGATCCTGGGCGTTCTTCGGCATCGTTGCCATGAGTGATTCCTCCGACGAGGTTGTTATCGCGGAGGTACGTTTCAGTCAACGCTGACTGCCGGCCGAAAATGCCAACGACGCCCTCAGGCGTCGTCGGGAGCGAATATCAGTCGGGGTTCACTTCGCGATGCAGCTGGCCGCGTTGCCCTCGGCGGGCGCGAAGTTGAGCGAGTCCTGATAGAACGTGCGCTTGAAGTTGTTGTCCCAGCACTCGGTCAGGCTGACGGTGTTGGTCGACTGAATGTCGCCGCCGGTCGCGGTGGCGTCAGAACGTCCCGTACCCGTCGCGGCCCACTTCGAGAGGATCTGGAAGCTCTCGAGCTGCGACCCGCCGCCCGCGTCGCCCTTGGCGCCGAACGACATCTTGCCGGAGCCGTCCACCGCCTCGTCGTACGCGTACTCGGCCGTGATGGGCTTGCCCTGGTCATCGACGCCGATGATGTCGAGGTCGAGGTGGCGCTTCGTCAGGTCGTACGTGACCGTCACTTCGCCGCGGTCGTCGCCCGCGTCGATCGGGTTGACGCGGCGGCCGGCATCGAAGTCGATGTTGAACACGCCGTTGCCCTTGAGCTCGCCGGCACGGGGATCCGCGTGGCCGGTGATGATCACTTCGAAGCCCGCACCGGCAGCCGTCTTGCTGCGACCCGAGAGGTCGTAGTCATACGTGCCGTCGCCGTTCTCGGTGACGTCGAGCTTGTACTCGGCCGGGTCGAGCGCGTCCGACCACGGGCCCCACGTGTACACGTTGCCGTTCACGCTGGTGACCGGGTACTGCACGATCGCGTGCAGCAGGATGAGGACCCATGCGCTGCCGCCGTTGAACGTGCGCGTCACGTTGCGCGTGATGACGTAGTAGTCCGCGAGCTGGCCGACGGTGCGCGTGGCGTCGGGCAGGTTGATGCGCACCTGCTCGTGCGTCGGCAGTGCGGACTTGAGGCCGCTCGGTGCTTCTTCTTGCTTCACGCAAGCAACGAGGGACATGGCGGCGGTTGCGGCGAGGAGCGTCTTCTTCATCATGACCAACCTATGAGCAGCCGCCGTGCCGACGAGCTTTCGTGCGTTGTCGCGCCTTTACGGTGTCGGATTTTTCGACGAGCCGCGGGTCGCACCTGGCGACGTAGGAGGTGCCGACAATTCGGGCAAAACGCCGAGCTGATCGTCGTGGATCACCACGACCGCATCTTCCGCGACCGCGACGCCAACCTCGCCGCGCACACGCGGCAGCACGTGGACGTACACGAGCAACGCGTTCGCCGCGTACGCCGCGATCACATCGCGTCCATCACGCATGCGCACGACGAGCGCGGCATCACCACGCGCGCTCACGCCGTACCCACGCAGCGCCACGCCCGGTGTCGGCCGCGCGACCGTCGCGCGTAACGAGCCTGTTGCATCCATGTCGATCACGTGGAGCTCCGAATCTCCCGCCATCGCCCGCACGTTCACGACGCGCACGAGCGGCGCCATGTCCGCCGTCCACACGATCCCGACGAGCGACGTATAGGGATGCTCGGTACGCCACGGCTGCTTGCCGCTCGCGACGACGCGCCCGTCGCGCTGCGCGATCTCCCACCGCTTCCCTCTATATGTGACGGCGAGCGGCGGCGCCTCCGCGCTCGCGGCCTTCGCCACACCACTGAGGAGATCGACCGTCACCGCCTGCGTGCCGCGCCGCCAGCGCACCGCCCGCTCGCCCGCATCCCACAGCGCATGCGCGCCATCGGCCGCCGCGAACGCATCGACCCCGCGTCCATGGATCGCGAGGAACGCCTGGTCGCTGCCGGTCGTGGTCACGACACGCAGACACCCGAGCAGCGTCTCGCCATCTGGCACCGGCTCGTACCGCGCGCACTCGCCGACGAGCACGATGCTCGATCCATGGACGAGTGGCGGCGCGACTCGCTTGCCCGCAGGCTTCGTCCAGGCGATGCCGCCGCGCTGGTAGTCGACGGCGGCAAATCCAAACTCACCGCCGACGATCGCGAGGTCGCCGGCGATCACGGGCCCGACGGTCGCGATGCCAGGCAGGGTGATGGTGCGGACGGCGTCGATGCGCGGGTAGTCGCCAAGGATATCGATGGCCGGCGGCGCGTCTGTGCTGACAGCCGCATCGCGTCGCGTGTTTGTCGCGGCATCGTGCGGCGTGGTCGACGACTTCGACTTGCAGGCGAGCAGGACGATTGCCAGCAGGATCGGTCGCAGAGCCACAGAGCCACAGAGAAGAGGATCAAGTTTCATTTCCGAGCACACGAGTGATCAATCATTGCTCTCTGCTCCGTGGCTCTGTGGCTCTGTGACCAAATCTTGGTCGCAATGTGGAGCCTGCGAACGCAACGCGCATGCGTGGCCAGCGCTACTTGCGTCCAAACAACCTGCGTAGCAGACCGGGCGGCTTCGGCCCATCCGGCGACGTATCCGCGCGCACCGGCGCCGTATCGGCTCGATCTGCGCGCTCGTCGTGCACGAAGCCTGCGATCTGCCCACCACGCAGCAGCAAGATCGTCGGCGAGATCGCGCGGCCGCCGGCTTCTTCGTAGCGCGTCGCCACGAGCGCCGCGAACCGCGCCATCTGCGACGGCTCGAGCTGCGCGGTCGTGACGATGAGCAAGCCGCGCGTCGGCACCGCGGCGGCGAGCAGGTCGGAGCCGAGGCGATCGTGCAGGCGATCGACGAGCGCCTTGTCGAGGATCTTCTCTGCGGCGTAGAACGAGCCGCTCACGACGAACAGGTGGAGCTCGCCGTACCGCACTTCCTCGATGTCGACGTGCTCGGCTGCGAGGTTCGCGAGCGCGGATGCCATCGCGTCCTCGGGCGTCTGCTCGATCGCTTCGCGGCGGATCATGCCGAAGGTGTTCTCGCCGTCGATGCCGCACACGACGATCGGCAGGTCGGCGGGCGCGGTCGCTTCGGTGAGCACGGAGCGCCACACGATCTCGTCGAGCTCGACGCTGCGGCGATCGCGCAGTGAGGGCATGAGGCGACCGTCGCGCATGTCGGGCGCATCGCGCATCGTCTCTTCGGCGGCGAGCAGGAGCTTGAACAGCGACTCGTCGGCGCCGTCCTCGATCACGCGCTGTGCGCGGTTCGTCGGGAACATGATCGTCGACGAATCGATGCCGAAGCCGAACGGGACCACGGCGCGATCCGTCTGGACCCAGCCCGTGGCGTGCGGGTACTTCGCGCGGAGGAGCTCGCCCGCGAGCGCCGCGAGCTCGAGCACGCGCTGCCAGTAGAGCGGCTCGTCGGCGCGCTCCGGCGGATCGGCGAACGTCTGGTCCTCGAGCATGCGGAGCGCCATCGCGAGGTCGCGTGTGCCGACGCGCGAGGCGGCGCGACGCGCGAGGTCGGCGAACGCGCGGTCCGCGATCGTCTCGACCGCGTGTTGCGACGCGGGACCGAGCCACTCGAGGTGATTCTTGCTGGCGTGATCGATCGTCGCGCCGACGGCGGTCAGCGCATCGCGCAGCATCGCCGGCACTTCGTCGGGCAGGACGTAATGGACGGCCGCGTCGCCGTGGCCGTCCTCGGCGAGGTGGCCACGCGCGTTGAGCACGCGCGCCATCGCGAACAGTGCGGAGAGCTCGGGCTCCGCTTCGATCTGCTCGCGCGATCGATGATCGGTCTGCACGGCGACAGGCTTGCCGATCCCCGTGGGGCTCAGCAGATCGATCTTGTCGATCGAGCAGTACACCGAACCGCCATTATCCCAAAAACCACGAGGACCGCGACGGGAAACTCGTCGCGGCCCGGGTCAGGTACCGTCTGGTTTCTGCTTGCGTTTTGCCTGGGCTTCGCGGAATCGGTCGGCCCAGCCCTCGACGTTGACCTGCTTGACGCGGGTGATCGCGAGCGCGCCGCGCGGCACGTCCTTCGTCACCGTCGTGCCCGAGCCGACGTAGGCGTCGCGGCCGACCGTGACCGGTGCGACGAGCTGGCTATCGGAGCCGATGAACGCGCCCGCCTCGATCGTGGTCTTGTACTTGCCGACGCCGTCGTAGTTGCACGTGATCGTGCCCGCGCCGATGTTCGCCTTGTTGCCGATCGACGCGTCGCCGAGATAGGCGAGGTGGTTCGCCTTTGCGCCCGCCATCAGGTGCGTCTTCTTGGTCTCGACGAAGTTGCCGAGGTGAACGTCGTCGTCGAGCCGCGTGCCCGGCCGGCAGTGCGAGAACGGACCGATCTGCGCCTTCGCACCGACGGTGGTCTCCGTCAGGAGCGAGTAGGGCTTGATGTTCGTGGCCTCGGCGACCTGCACGTCGGTGAGCACGGAGCCAAGATCGATGCGGACGTTGTCGCCGAGCGACGTCTTGCCGCGCAGCGCGACACCGCCCGCGATCCAGACGTCCTTGCCGAGCGGGCCGACGTCCGCGTCGATGTACGTCGTCGACGGATCGGTCATCGTCACGCCGGCGCGCATCCAGCCTTCGTTGATCCGGCGGCGCGCCTCGACCTCGACGCCCGCGAGATCGACGCGATCGTTGATGCCGGCGACCTCGGTGAACGGCGCATCGATCGCGATCGCACCGCCGCGCTCGGCGGCGTGCGCGACGAGGTCCGTCAGGTAGAGCTCGCCCTTCTTGTTGTCGGCGCGCAGCGTCGCGAGGTCCTTGCGGAGGTTGCCGAGCTTGACCGCGTAGAAGCCGGCGTTGGTGTCCTGGATCTCTTTCTGCTCGGGCGTCGCATCGACGTCCTCGACGATCTTCTCGAGCTTGCCGCTCGCATCACGCACGAGGCGGCCGTACGGCATGCGCTTGGGCGGCACCGTCGAGAGGAGCGCGAGGCCGCCGGGCGACTTCTCGCATGCCTCCACGAGCTGCGCGACGCGGTCGCTCGTGATCAGCGGCGCATCGCCGGTGAGGATCACGACGACGCGATCGTCGGGCTCGTCCTTCACCGATGGCAACGCGCACTGCACCGCGTGACCCGTCCCGCGCTGCTCGGTCTGGAGCGCGACCTCGACCGAACCTGCACCGAAGCTGGCGTCGAGCGACTGCTTCACGAGCTCGTGCTTGTGACCGAGAATTGCGACCACGCGGTTGGCACCTGCCGCACGCGCCGAGGTGACGACCCAGTGCAGGAGGGGACGGCCTGCAACACGGTGCAGAACCTTGGGGGTCTCGCTCTTCATGCGGGTGCCGAGGCCCGCCGCCATGATGAAGACCACGGGTGCTTGACGACTCATGTGGCCGGGAACGTAGCACTCTGCGTGCCGAGGCGAAGCCGCCCAACAGAGGAATGGTCGACGGCGCAGAACTTCGGCACAATCATGCAATGCGCTTCGCGTTCGTCCTCGTGCTCGCCGGTTGTGGCGTGCAGATCGGCGGCGACACGAAGGTGACCGACGGCTCGACCGATACGCAACGTGGCATCGACGCAGCGATCGGCTCTCCTGATGCACGCCCATGTACCGGCGGCGACATGGCAATGCAGGGCGGCGGCTCGTGCTTCTTGCTGTTCACGACGAAGCGCACGTGGGCCGACGCGAACACCGCGTGCACGAACATGGGGACGCAGCTCGCGATCCTCGACACGGCGGCGAAGCACACCGCGGCAAAAGCGCTCGCCGGTGCGAACGATGTCTGGATCGGTCTCACCGACATCACCGTCGAAGGCACGTATCGCTGGGTCGACGCGAACGTGCCGTTCACGTTCTCGATGTGGAACGCGAACGAGCCGAGCAATGGCGGCGGCACGTATGAAGAAGACTGCGCCGTGATCGCCGGCCTCACCGCACGCGACTGGGATGATCGTCCGTGCTCGCCCGCCGTGCCGAACGTCCCCGTCGGCTGCTGCACGTACGCGTACATGTGCCAGTTCTGAACGAAGCGCTCGAAGCAGCGATCCTTCGCGATCCGGACGACCTCGAGGCCTACGCGGTCTACGGCGACTGGCTCGCGGAGCAGGGCGACCCGCGCGGTGAATTGATCGCGACGCAGATCGCGGCGGACCAGACCGCCGATCCGGAGATGCAGCGTGCGGCGCTACGCGTGTTCTCGAAGCACCGCGACTACTTCATCGGCAGGCTCGGTTCGATGATCGCCGCGGACTCGTTCACGTGGCGCGCGGGCTTCATCCATCGAGTGGTGCTGTCGCCCGATCGCTTGCTGATCGAGGACGGCGCGCGCGTCGCATCGTCGCTCGGCGAGGTCGTCGCCGCGCTGCTGGCGCATCCGTCGGCGCGCTTCCTGATGGAGCTCGTCGTGCGCACGAACAACCACGACCTGTGGAACAACACGGTGGGATCGCAGAAGGACATCGTCGGCGCGATCGCGGCCGCGCGCCCGCTGGTCCTGCGCCGCCTGCAACTCGGCGACGCCGCCTTCGGTTGGGCAAACATCGGCTCACTCGATCACGCGTGGCCCGCGCTCGCGCCCTTGCACGAGCTCGTGCTGCAGGGCCAGTTCACGCTCGGTGCCGTCGTGCTGCCGGAGCTGCGCACGATCGACGTGTGGCCGAACCCGTTTCGCAAGAAGCTCGCGCGCGAGCTGCTCGAGGCGCCGTGGCCGAAGCTCCGCACGCTGTCGCTGCACCTCGGCAACTGCCACGATCACGTCGTGCGCGAGCTCGTCGCGCTGCTCAATCGCACCGATCTGCCCGCGCTCGTCGATCTCCGGTTGCCCGCGTTTCGCCATGCCCAGACGTTGATCGAGCAGCTGTCGCGGTCACCGCTGCTCGCGCGCTTGCAGACGCTCGATCTGAGTCACGGCAGCATCTCGGATCACGGCGTGCGTCCGATCCTGGCAAACGCCGACGCGTTCGCCCACCTCTCTCGCCTCGACCTCTCGGACACCGCGGTCACCGCGAAGACGTTCGCGCGGCTCCGGCACGTGTTGCCAAACGTCGTCGGTAAATCACCCTAGCCGATCGGCCCGCTGCGTGACGCGCTTGCGATGGTTCTACTAATTGCATGGAAATGAAGAACCTCCTCCGCAAGGCGGCAGCGCTGGCCGTCCGGAACGGCATCTCGCTCGACGCGTTCGCGGACGCCGCTTGGCAGGCGATCCTCGAGGCCAAGCCCGGACTTCGCGAGGAGCTGGAGACGCGCGCGATCGCCGCGCAGCTCGGCGAATTGCGCGAGCGCGGGCTCGTCGGCTCCGCTTGATCGCGCCGCAGGTGTAGGCAGATCGGAGGCAACCTGCGCGCCGTCATCGTGCGTGCGATCCTCTTCACAGTTTTACCGTCACGGTCGATACTGAGTGCACATTGGCAGTAGTCGAACCCGATGATCCGGTCGTGAGTGAGACGACCCAGGAGACGGCAAAACCGGTCGTCGTCTGCGTCGACGATGACCGCACGAATCTGCACGCACTGTCGCGCGTCCTGCGCGCGCGTTGCACGGTGCTCGTCGCCGAGTCGGGTGAAGAGGCACTCCTGCATGTCCAGGCGAACCCCGATGTCGCCTGCGTGCTGGCGGATCTGCGCATGCCGGGCCTCGCAGGCGCGGAGCTACTCGCGCGCGTCTCGCAACTGCGTCCACACTGTCGGCGTGCCGTCGTCACCGGCTTTCCCGAGAGCGAAGAGCTCATCAGCGCGATCAACGCAGGACACCTGCACTACGTGATCACGAAGCCGTGGAGGCTTCAGGATCTCCTCCAGGTCGTCGAGCAGCTCATCCACATGTACGAGCTCGAGCGCGACAACGCGCGGCTCGTCGCGGAGATCCGACTCGCGAACGATTCGCTGCGCGAGCACGAGGGCGTGCTGCAGCGCCAGCTCGACGCGCGCGGCAAGGAGATTTCGGCCGCGACCGAGCAGCTCGCGCAGATGGGTCATCAGCTCGACGCGCTCACGCTGCGCGACGGCTTGACCGGCCTCTACACGCACCGCGCGTTCCAGGAGCGTCTCCGCGAGGAAGTCGCGCGCGCGCTTCGCTACGGCCAGCCGATGTCGATCTTGATCGCCGACATCGACGGCTTCGCGACGGTCAACTACGACCTCGGCTATCAGATCGGCGACGACATCCTGCGCCGCCTCGCCTCGGTGCTGCAGGAGGATGAATCGCCGGTGCGCGTGAGCGACATCGTCGCGCGCTACTCCGGCGAAGAGTTCGTGCTCCTGCTCCCCGAGACTGGCAAGTCCGGCGCGCTCACGAAGGCCGGGCGACTGCGCGATGCCGTCGCGAACGCGGAGATGCCGGGCGGTCGCAAGATGTCCGTCTCCGTCGGCGTCGCATGTTTGCCCGAGGACGCCGCGGATCCCGAGGGCCTGCTCACCGCGGCGGAAGCGGCGCTGCGCGGTGCGAAGCGCGGCGGTCCCGGTCGCGTACACTTCTTCTCGGCCGGCGACGTGGCGTCGACGCCGCGGCGTGCGTCGTTCCACCGCATGCGCGAGCCCGAGCTCGATCGCTTCCGTCCGTACCAAGAGCGCATGAACGAGGTGACGACGATCCTCATGCGCGATCGCGCGCTGTCGTGCTTGCTCGTCGATCTGTCGCGCTTGCACCGCGTCGAGTTCGATCTCGGCGTCGCGCATCACAGCGAGATCTACGACCACGCCGCCGCGGTGCTCGACCGCCTGCGCGGCGCGGTGCTCGATCCCGCCGACCTCATCTGCCGCACCGGCGACGGCGACGGCTATCACGTGTTCCTGGCGCCGCGTGGACGCGATACCAAGACGCGCGTCGATCTCGAGCAGCTCGCGGCCGCCGTCGAGAAGGCCGTCGAAGAAGCGTTGTCGCCGATGGTGACCGAGGTGCTGCGCGAGCAGCCGCGCATCACCGTCGGTGCCGCGCGCGTGCTCGGCAACTCGCTGTTGCGCCCCGAGCGCTTGACCGCGCGTCTCGTCGCGGATGCGAGCGCGGCGACGCGCAACGCGCGCGAGCGCAAGGGCCACCGCGATCGCTCGATGCTGCAAGACATCATCCTCGGCGATGGTCTGACGTCGGTGTATCAGCCGATCGTCGACCTCGGCACCGGCGATATCTTCGCGTTCGAGGCGCTGACGCGCGGTCCTCGCGCGACGCCGCTCGAGTCGCCCGCGACGCTGTTCGCGATCGCCGACGAAGTCGATCTCACCGTCGAGCTCGACCGCGCGTGCTTCCGCGGCGCGCTTCGCAGCGCGAAGACGCTCGAGCCCGTGCACCGCCTGTTCGTGAACCTGTTGCCGATGTCGTTCTACGACTCGGCGTTCATCGAGATCGAGGTCGGCAACTTGCTCTCCGCCGCTGGCCTCACGCCGGCGAACATCGTCTTCGAGATCACCGAGCGCCTCGCGATCGAGAACTTCGCATCGTTCAAGCGCGCGCTCGCCGCGTACACGGCGATGGGCTTCGGCATCGCGATCGACGACGTCGGTACGCGCCACTCGAACCTCGAGACCGTGATGTCGCTGCGGCCGCACTTCATCAAGATCTCCGACGTGCTCGTGCGCGGCATCGCGCGCTCGACGGTCAAGCGCGAGATGGTGCGCTCGCTGCGCCACATCGCGGACACGATCGACGCCGTGATGGTCGCCGAAGGCATCGAGCACCTCGAGGACGTGATCGCGCTGCGCGACCTCGGCCTGCGCTATGGCCAGGGTTACTACATGGCGCGCCCGGCGCCGCCGTTCGTCAGCCTGCGCGACGACATTCGCGCCGAGCTTCGCGCGATCCAGACCACCGCTTCGAACGCGCCGATCACGCAGGACAAGGACGAGGAGGACGAGGACGATCTCGCGGTGCCGACCGCACAACCTCACTCGCACAAGCAGGTGTTCGGAACCGGATCGCAGAACGCGATCCCGCGCAACGTGTTCGGCAAGCCCGATGACGAGATCACCTCGGACTTCAAGATCCCCGAAGCCGCGGCTGCTGCGGGCGCCGACGCACGTCGACCACGTGCTTCACAGCCGCCCGCGAAGACCGAGAGCACGCAGTTGCCGATCTGGCAGCCGCTCACCGATGACGAGGGCACCGGAGAGGCGCTCATCGAAAGCCTGCGCAAGACCTCCGAAAACACGCCGGACGGAGAGCGCGGACCAGGTCGTCCAGGTTTAAACTGACGCGGTCCCTATGGACCGCAATGCGTTCCACAAGCTCCTCGCCTTCGGCATCGAGCGTGGCGTCTCCGACATCCACTTCGAGGTCGGGTACCCGCCGCACTATCGTCTCCACGGCGAGCTGCTAGGCGCGATCAAGGTCCCGCCGCTGTCCGCGCAGGACACCGAGGCGATCGCGCGGATGATCCTCGAGGATCGCAACATCACCGTCGACTTCACGCGCCGGTTCGCCGAGATCGACGTCTCGTACTCGCTCGCGCAGCGCGGTCGCTTTCGCGCGTCGATCTTCCGCCAGCGCGGTGCGGTCGGCATCGTGATGCGCCTGATCCCGATCCAGGTCCTCTCCCTCGAGCAGCTCAACCTGCCGCCGGTGCTCTCGGAGATCGCAGACGCGCGTCGCGGCCTCGTGCTGATCACCGGCGCGACGGGCAATGGCAAGACCACGACGATGGCGGCGATGCTCCGCTACATCAACGAGACGCGTCACGCGCACATCGTCACGATCGAAGATCCGATCGAGTTCATCCACGAGCCGCAGAAGTGCATGATCATCCAGCGCGAGGTCGGCGCGGACACCGAGTCGTTCCGCGATGCGATGACCGCGGCGATGCGGCAAGACCCCGACGTGATCCTCGTCGGGGAGATCCGCGATCGCGAGACCGCAGCCACCGCGCTCAAGGCGGCGGAGACCGGTCACCTCGTGATGTCGGCGATCCACACGCCCGACTCGGTCGCGACGATCCAGCGCTACGTCGGTCTGTTCGAGACCGACGCGCAAGACGTGATCCGCGATCGCCTCGGCGACTGCCTCCAGGCGATCGTCTCGCTGCGCCTGCTCGCGTCGAAGGACGGGCGCCGCCGCATCCCCGCCGTCGAGATCCTCCGCGTCACGCGCACCATTCGCGAGTGCGTGCGCGCGGGTCGTCTCGGTGATGTGCCCGAGCTCATCCGCAAGGGTCGCGATCTCTACTCGATGCAGCTGTTCGATCAGCACCTGATCGATCTCGTGAACAGCGGGCTCATCTCGATGGAGACGGCGATCTACGCGTCGTCGAATCCGGAAGAGTTCGAACGCGCGCTCCGCGTGGAGTGACCTCCGAAACGAAAAACAGGCGCTCCGGAGAGCGCCTGTTCGTTCACACGACAGTGTGAAATTAGCGACGGGGCGGACGACGCGTCGGCGACTCCGAAGCCGGCGTCGTGGCGCGGCCCGGCGTGGCGCGACCCGAGGCCGGCTGGCTCGCTGCCGGCGCCGTCTGACGCGGCGCGGGCGTGACG
>JALZOJ010000115.1 GCA_030857175.1 Myxococcota bacterium
AGGGCCACTCATCGGACCCCGTCACGGTCTGATCGTCCTCGGTGCGCACACTCCACTCGAGGCGCATCTTGGTGATCGGCGTGGTGTTGGGTTTCCCTGAGCGACAATCGACGAACTTGTCCGGCAGACTGCTGGACGCTGGGCGCAGCTTCCACGACAGCTCCACGGCACCGCCTTCGACGGTGTCGCAGCCGTGAACAAACAAACACGCTGTCGCGATCACCATACGGTGCGCGATTTGACCCATCCGTCGTGAGCGTGTTTCTATCGCGCCGATGCTTGGGAGTATGCCAGCGCCGCTCGGTGCGAGCCTCGATATCGCGCGGCTTTTCGAGCAAGCGCACTGGGTCGTCAAAGCCGTGATGGCCGTGCTGGCGGTGATGTTCATCGTCGGCCTCTACATCATCATCTACAAGACGATGTATCTCCGGCGCGCCGCACGCGAGTCGGAGCGCTTCACCGAGTCGTTCTGGCGCTCGCGTGACATCGAGCAGATCTACAAGCAAGCCCAGGCCCTGCGAAACAGTCCGATCTCGCAGATGTTCGTCGCGGGCTACACCGAGCTCGCAAAGCTCGCCTCCGACGAGAACCTGAAAGAAGACCGCGAAGGCAACCTCGCGAACATCGAACGCGCGCTGCGACGCGCACAGTTCCACGAGACGACGAAGCTCGAGTCCATGGTGCCGTTCCTCGCCACCACCGGCTCGGCCGCTCCGTTCATCGGGTTGCTCGGCACCGTCGTCGGCATCATGTTCGCGTTCGTCGAGATCTCGGAGGCCGCGGGCGCCGCGACACTGAAGGTCGTCGGCCCGCACATCGCCGAAGCACTGTTCGCGACCGCGATCGGCCTCGTCGCCGCGATCCCCGCGGTCATGGCGTTCAACTTCTTCATGCGTCGCATTCGCGTGCTCCGCTCGGAGATGTCGACGTTCGAGCAGGACTACCTCAACATCATCAAGCGACACTTCCTGAGGTGACCCATGGGAATGAGCGGTGGTGGTGAAGACGAGATGATGTCCGAGATCAACGTGACGCCGATGGTCGACGTCATGCTGGTCCTCCTCATCATCTTCATGATCACGGCGCCGATGATGAACACCGGCGTCGACATCGATCTCCCGGCCGTGACGGCGCAGAACATCGAGGACCCCGAGGGCAAGCTCGTGATGTCGATCGGACCGAACCGGGCGATCAAGCTCGGCGGCACGGACGTGAAGTGGTCCGAGCTCGAGGCCAAGCTCAAGGCCAACGAGCGCGTGCAGCGCGAGAGCCAGATCTACATCGAGGCAGACAAGAACCTGCCGTATGCGGTCGTGATCACAGCGATGGCAATCGCGAAGAACGCGAGTGTGAGCAAGGTGATGATGCTCACCGAACCAACTGATACGCTTCAGTTGTCAGAGCTCGAAGCCGGCGCAGTTCAAATCATAAAGCCCTGACGAACGTCTTAACGTTATGAGCCTGAAGAACGGCGAGATGCACGTGATCTCCGCGATCGGCGCGGTGGTGCTCTCTATCGCCGTCCTCGTGCCCACCGTATGGCTCGCGGAGGCGAAGAACGCCGATGCCGGGCCGCTGCTCGAGGACATGGAAGCGATCGAAGCGTCGCTCGCCGTGAAGAAGGCACCCGCGAAGCAGCCGCAGAAGAAGATCGAGCAGAAGCCTCCCGAAGAAAAAGTGGAGGGCGTCTCGAAGGACGAGAAGAAGGTCGTCGAGGAGAAAGTCTGCAAGGTCGACAAGGACTGCGCGACTGGTGAGCTCTGCAAGAAGGGCACGTGCGAGCGCGAGAAGGTTGCGAAGACGGACGACACGACGAAGGATCCGCTCAAGGACTTCCGTCGCGATCCCGACGCCGTGACCGGCGACAAGCCGACGACCTCCGTCGGCGACTTCAACGATAACGACCGCGGCTGGGCCGAGGAGAGCAAGGGTCACCCGTTCTTCCAGCGCCTCGCACGCGACTTCGTCGAAAACTTCAAGTACCCATCGATCCTCGAAGGTGAGAACTCGGTCGGCTGCGTTCAGTTGCTCGCAGACGGCACGATCCAGAAGTATAAGGTCGAGCCCAAGAGTGGTGTCGACACGCTCGACGATGCCGTCGAACGCGCGCTCAAGACGATGAAGCAGGTGCGGTCTCAGAACCCCGACCCCGTACCTGTGGAGCTGCTCAAACAAGCGACCACGAGATGGATATGCTTCAACACTGGAAAACTGCAGCGCGCCGAGTAGTCGTCGCGCTGGTGATCGGTCTGCTCGCCACCGGTTCGGTCGCGGCCCAACCGGGCGGCGTCGTGATCGATGTCAACGCCGGCAAACGCACGCTGTATCCGATCGCGATCCCGATGTCGCCGGAAGGCGATCAAGCGGTCACGCGTGAAGTCGCGGCGGTCGCGTCGTTCGACCTGGGTGTCGCCGGCGTCTTCAAGGTGCTCGACCCGCAGTCGTTCCTCGCCGACCTCAAGTCCGAAGGCGTCGGCATCGATCCACAGAAGTGGAAAGACGTCGGCGCGTTCGGCGTCATCAAGTATCGCGTCAGCGCGACCGACGTCGAGTTCCGGCTCTACGAGGTCTCGAAGGGCACGAACGCGGTGCTGACGAAGACGTATCCGCGCAACCTGGGAACACGCGCGCTCGTCCACCGCTGGTGCAACGCGGTCGTGAAGTACTACACGGGCGAAGCGGGCTTCTTCGGATCGAAGCTCGCGTTCACGGTGAAGGTGAAGGGCGGCAGGGATCAGATCTACGGGATGGACTTCGACGGTGCGAACGCGTTCCGCATCTCGAACAACTCGTCGACGAACATGCTGCCGGCGTTCTCTCCGTCCGGCGGGCAGATCGCGTACACGAGCTTCATGCGCAACAACCCGGACCTCTACGTCGGTCCGGCGGGTGGCGGGCGGCCCAAGAAGCTCTCGGGCCACAACGGCATGAACACCGGCGCGTCGTGGTCGCCCGACGGCAGCAAGATCGCCCTGACCCTCTCGAAGGGTGGCAGCCCCGACATCTACGTCATCAGCGCGAACGACGGTTCGGTGATCAAGCAGATCACGAACGACAAGGCGATCGACACGTCGCCAGCGTGGTCGCCCGACGGCAGCCAGCTCGCGTTCGTCTCGGATCGTAACGGCGGCCCGCAGATCTTCGTCGTGTCGTCGGGCGGCGGCTCGGCGAAGCAGGTCTCGTTCAACGGCACCTACAACACCACGCCGACGTGGTCGCCGCGCGCGGGCAAGTCGATCATCGCGTACACCACACGCGACGGCGGCCGCTACGACATCGTCACGCTCGACATCGCGACGAAGCAGATGACGCGCATCACGCAGAACGAAGGCAACAACGAAGAGCCCTCGTTCTCGCCAAATGGCCGCGCGATCGCCTTCGCGCGCGCCGGTCAGGGCGTGTTCATCGCGAACGCGGACGGATCTGGCAAGGCCCTCAAGGTCTGGAGCGGCTCTGCCACGGGCGTCGACTGGGGCCCTGCCCCGAAAGACTAGGCGTGCCTGGCGAGTCCAGCGTTCTCTTCACGTATCGATTCGTCCCGCTGATCGCGAACGTGCTCGCGAGAGCGGGCGTCGATGCAGCGAAGCTACTCGAAGAAGCAAAGCTCCCGCAGGCAGCGCTCCGCGGCGAGATCACGGCGCCCCTCGCGCGCATTCGCACGTTCATCGATCTCTCGGCGAAGTCGCTCGGCGCGCCGATGTTCGGGCTCGATCTCGCGACGACGATTCAGGCCGGCTCGTACGGCGTCGCGGAGTTTCTCGTGCGCAGCTCGGCGACCGTCGAGGAAGGTCTGCGTGTGCTGTGCGAGCTCGCCCCGTTGATCAATCCGATCGGGGAATTTCGTTTCGAGCTCTCTCCCGAGGGTGAAGGCGAGCTGCATTATCGCGTCGCCGCACAGCGCGACACGCTCGGTTGTCACTTGAACGAGTACACGATCGCGTACGTCTCGCGAAACATCGGACTCTTGCTCGGCCGCGAGATCGTACCGACGCGCGCGTGGTTCTCGCACAAGCGCAACGAGCATGCGGAGACGGTCGCGCAGCGCCTGCGGTGCAGCGTGCGGTTCGCCGCGCCCGACTGTGGATTTGCGGTCGCCCGTGACGAGCTCGCGAGCGTGCCGCGCACCGCGGACAAGGCGCTGTTCGATTTTCTCTACGCGCAGGCGCGCGCGCAGCTCTCGCGGATCGGCCCGATTGACATCGTCTCGCATGTCGTGCGGATCATCGAAGCGCGGCTTCCGCACGGCGATGTCGCCGCGCCCGCCGTGGCGTCCGCCATGGCGACCACCGTGCGCAGCTTGCAGCGTCACCTCGGCGAGGCCGGCACGTCGTATCGCGACGTGCTCGCGCACGTGCGGCGGCGCAGGCGGATCGAGCTCGAGCACGGCGGCGTCTCGGAGACCGAGATCGCGAAGCAGCTCGGGTTCGCGGACGCTCGCTCGATGCGGCGCTCGCTGGATACCGACGACGCCGACTAAGCGGCGTGCTCGTCGAGATACGCGACGATTTTTTCGAACGTCAGAAGGCCGACGGGCTCGCCATGGTCGATGACGACGGCGACGCTATCGGGCGCGGCGCCTCGCAGCTGCTCGAGCACATCTGCGAGCGAGTCGGACGGCGTGACCGTGATGGCATCGTGCCTTGGTGACTCGGCGACCGACGCGTGTGGACCTCGGCGTTCGAGGCCCAGCGCGACATCCTCGCGCGTCACCACGCCGACGGTCAGACCGTCATCGACCACTGCGAGCTCCTGATTGCGGCCGCCGACGAAGAGCTGCGCGACGTCCTGGAGTGCTTGCTGCGACGAGACGACTGGCAACGCGGTCAGCATGGCCGCGCTGACCGGAATCGCCGGTGCGCCGAGCCGCCGCGCGACAGCGCTGAGCTTGCGGATCGCAACACCCGTGAGTCGGGCCAGAGCCTTTCGCACGCAGCCGCCGTTTGAGTTACTTCCGACGCTGTGCATGACAAAACAAGTTTGCAGTCCACATGCCATATGTCGCGGGGCGTGCGCGCACAGCTGCGCAGGTCGGCGCTCGATGTTGCCGCGAGTAAACCCGTCGAAGCTGTGATCGTTCCGTCCTAAAGCGGGGCGTGCGATGTGTCGGATCCGCTCGAAATCGCGGACATCGACGGTGGATCGTTTTGTGCTGTACCAAACTACAAATGCCCGCTCCGTTCCCCCACCACTACAGCGCAACGGTCAGCCGAACGTTCACGTCGCGCGCACGAGTCGATGCGCCGCCGCGGCCATCACTCCACGGTGGGCCGTCGGCCGCATTCGACGGCGACGCAGCGTCCTGGTCGCCGGAATACCTCGTGTTGTCGTCTCTCGGGATGTGCATGCTCACGACCTTCGAGGCGTTCGCGGCACGGGATGGGATCGAGATCACGCGCTGGGACGCAACCGTCAACGGCACCGTCGAGCGCACGCCCGAGGGGCTGATGTTCACCTCGATCGTGCTCGGCCTCGATATGGAGATCAGCGGTCGCGTCGAGCAGGTCGCGCAGACGCTCGAGGATGCCAAGCAGTACTGCCTGGTCCTCAACTCGCTGCGAGTCCCCGTCGTGATCGAGACGCAGATCAGCTCCACCGACGGCGCGCAGATCGAGCTGCCATGCGCGATGACGATGGAGTACGAAGACGAGCAGCACGCGCTCGCGAGCTAGCTGATCGAGGCTCCTCCGGAGCGAAACGCCGCCCAGCGCGCAGCGGCATCCGGATACGAGTCCGCGCATAGCTCGCAGAGCTCGCGCAGATCCCGCGCGACTTTTCCCTTGGTCTCACTGACGAGCGTTCTCGCGACGTGGGCCAATCCGCCGGCATCTCCATGAGCTACGGCCCAATCGCCGCCTTGCAGTAACTCTCCGAGCTTCGACATGACGCACGGTGGTGCATCACGAATGCCTAACGTGAGCGCTGCTGCACGCCTTCAAACGCGACCACGCTGTCGCTGGTCAGGCCCGCTGCATTCGCTTCGTCGGTGTCGATGTGCATGTCGAGCGTGTACGACGGTGAAACACGTACGAGAACGTCGCCCATCATCATCTCGCGCTCGCCTTCGGCGCGAACGCGAATGACGTCCTTGTCGCCGACGCCGAACGTCTTCGCCTCGTCCGGGCTCATGTGCACGTGCCGCATAGCCAGAATCACGCCGCTCGGGATGTCGACCTCGCCCGCGGGCCCGCGCAGCTTGAGACCCGGCGTGTTGTCGAGCTGACCTGACTCGCGCAACGGCGGGTCGACACCGAGCTTGAGCGCATCGGTGCGAGCGAGCTCGACCTGCGTCGCCTTGCGCAGCGGATTGATGATCGCGACGTTGCGGATCTCGCCCTTCGGGCCGATCAGATCGACGGTCTCGCGCGTGACGAACTGCCCGGGCTGCGTGACGTCGCGCTTGCGCGAGAGCTCGTAGTCCTTGCCGAACAGCACGTCGGCGTCGGCACGCGAGAGGTGAACGTGGCGCACGGACACGCCGACCGGGATCGGCTTCGCGTGAACGCTGCGTACGGCCGCGGTCGGGCCGACGAGCCGGCGCACGACGTCGCGCGCGATCATGCGCTCCTCGTCGGTGCGCACGACGAGCACGCGGCACTCGGCGTGTCTGGTCGCGACGTCGACGATGCCGCCACTCTCACTCGGCTTCGCCGTCTGGTTCTTCACGGGATCGACATCGACGCCGAGGAAGTTGAGGCGCTCGCAGACGCGCTCGCGAACCATCGCGGAGTTCTCGCCGATACCGCCGGTGAACACGATCGCGTCGATGCCACCGAGCTCCGCGGCGTACGAGCCGATGTACTTGCGGATGCGGCGCACGAACAGGTCGACCGCGAGGCGCGCGCGCACTTCGCCGCGCTCGGCGGCGGCTTGCACGTCGCGAAAGTCGGCGCCGACGCCGGAGACGCCGGCGAGCCCCGACTTCTTGTTGAGGAGGTTGTCGACCTCGAGCACGTCCACGCCCTGGCGGATCATCGCGAGCGGGATCGCCGGGTCGAGGTCACCGCAGCGCGTCCCCATCACGAGGCCTTCGAGCGGCGTCATGCCCATCGAGGTATCGATCGAGATGCCGCCGTCGATCGCGGCGACACTGCAGCCACCGCCGAGGTGACACGTGACCAGACGCAGCCGGGCCAGCGAGGTCGCGAGGTGCTCCGCGGCCGAGGCGGCCATGTAGTGGTGGCTCGGTCCGTGGAAGCCGTACCGGCGCACGCCCTTTTCGAGGTAGAGCTCGTACGGCAGCGCGTACACGAAGGCGGACTCCGGCATGTTCGCGTGGAACGCGGTGTCGAAGACCGCGACGTGCGGGATGTCGGGGTACGCCTGCTTCGCGGCGCGGATGCCAAGCAGGTTGGCCGGGTTGTGAATCGGCGCGAACACCGCGCACTCCTCGATGATCGCTTCGACCCCGGCGTCGATCGGCGTCGGCTCGATCAAGCGCTCGCCGCCGTGCACGACGCGATGCCCGACCGCGTGAATCGTAATTCCGGCGAGCTCGCCCTGCACTTGCTTCAGCGCGACGCTCACGTCGCTCATGCGCTCGACACTCCCGCGCTTGAGGCTGGCCTCGGTATCCATGTCGTAGACGTCGTATTTCAGCGAGGTCGAGCCGGCATTGATCACGAGAACGTTCATGAGCGGCGACGTTACAACAACTGGCGTAGACTCGGCGCATGTCGAAGATCTGGGACGAGATCAAGCAATTCAGCGACGAGCTGGAGCTCAAGGTGCACCTCGCAGGCATGGAGGCGAAGGACAAGTGGGAGGAGCTCAAGCCCCGCGTGAAGGAGCTCGGGGCGAAGATGGAGGACAAGGCCGAGGCGGCGAGCGCCCGCGTGGCCGAGGAGCTCAACAACGTCGGCGGGCTCATCAAGGAGCTGCGCGACGACGTGGTCGCGAAGGTGAAGAAGTCGCCCTAACGCGCCCGACGACTCGCAGGCGTGCCACGCGCCAGCGTATCTCGCACGTTCCAGTTGTGGGTCGGCGTGCTCGTCGAGAACGAGGTCACCAGCACCTCGTCTTCACAGAGCGAAGGAATCGCGACGCACAGCGCGGACGCGAACGAGGCCGCGCTCGCGAACCGCTTCGCAGGATCCTTCTCGAGTGCGCGCATGATGATGCGCTCGAGGATCGGCGGGACCTCGCGATCAGGGCGGCGCAACGACGGTGGCAGCACGGGCTCGCGTAGGTGGCGGTTCACGATCTCCGTGGAGCTGCCGCCCGCGAACGGCGTCACGCCGGTCACGAGCTCGTACAAGATCACGCCGGCGGCGTAGGTGTCACTCGCCGCCGTCGAGTCCGCGCCGCGAATGACCTCGGGTGCCATGTAGTCGGGCGTGCCCGAGACGACGTCGCGTGTGCGTGGAAGGGTTGGCCGGCCTTCGAGGTCAGGATGCGCGAGGCCAAAATCGATCAGCTTCACGAGGCCGTCGTCGCCGACGAGCACGTTGTCGCTCTTGACGTCCCCATGAACGATGCCGGCCGCGTGCAGCGCCGCGAGCCCGTTCAAGATCTGGCCCACGATCGTCGCGGCGCGCCGAAGCGAGATGCCACCTTCCCGCGCGACCTTCGCGCACAGGCGCTCGCCATCGACCTGCTCCATCACGACGTACGGGATCCCCGCGGACTCGCCGTGCTCGTACACGCGCACGACGTTCGGATGTTCGATGATGCTTCCGGCAATGCCCTCGTCACGGAACCGCCGACCGGCGTTGTGACTCTCGAGCGTCTCGCAGTACGGAACCTTGATCGCGACGTTGCGTCCGTTCACATGCGTCTCGTAGACCGCGCCCATCCCACCCGCACCGAGCCGGCGCCCGAGCACGTAGGTGCCCACAGTGCCTCCCGTATCGACGGGGACGTGACGGCATTCGTCGACCATGACAGGGTGATAGAGCCGCCTCCCCCGCGTTTGTGACGCTCCGCCACGTCGATTTTTGCGGGCGCGTGCAGTTACCGGTTGTTACCGCACGACACCCACCTGGCTCGCGGGCAGTCAGAGGCGCGTGCGGAGCGCGTCGGCGAGCGTGTCGCTGATGCAGATCCGGTTCGACGCGTGCGGGATCGTATCGCACGTGACGATGCCGCTCGCGCCCGCGGCAACGAGCGCGTCTTGCACCGCATCCGCGAACACAGCGTGGATCGCGACGCACATCGGCGCGGCGCTGCCGGCGGCGCGCAGCATGCGCGTGGCCTCGAGCATGGTGCGGCCCGTCGACACGATGTCGTCGATGACGACCGGCGTGTGGCCATTCCATTGGTAATCGGGTGCGGAGACCGAGACATCGCGATCGCCACGGCGCGTCTTCTCGAGGATCACGAACGGCGCGCCGCAACTCTCGGCGACCGCCGCGACCCACTGCTTGCTCTCCGCGTCGGGACCGACGAGGACCGGCTGCTTCACCTCGTCGGTGATCCACTGCGCGATCGCACTCGCGGCGCGGGCGATCGTCGTCGGGATTGCGTAGATGCCGTCGAGCGAGTGCACGCGGTGCAGGTGCGGATCGACAGTGACGAGCCAGTCGACGCAGCTCGAGACGAGCTTCGCGAAGTAGCGCTGCGTGATGCCTTCGCCGTCTTTGAACACGCTGTCCTGGCGCATGTATGCGAGGTACGGCGCGACGAGGCCGACCGTCTGCGCGCCGAGGTCGCGCGCGGTGCCCGCGAGGAACGCGACGCGCAGGAAGTTGTCGTTCGACAGGTTGCCGACGATCGCGACCGTGCCGTCGAGCTTCGCGCGCGGCAGCCGCACGTAGAGCTCGCCGTCGGGGAACTGCCGCACCTCGGGCACGATGACCTCGAGCCCGAGCCGGGTGCCGAGCCTGGTCGCGTGGTCTTCGCTGCCGGGCACGGCGATGAGTAACGTCACGGTACGATGCTACTCGATCACGGCGCCTTC
>JALZOJ010000078.1 GCA_030857175.1 Myxococcota bacterium
GCCGGGGGCCGAGGCGAACAGGAACAACAGGCGCTTCAACAAACTTCGGCGGCGCAGGTCGGCCAGCTCCTGGCCGTGGCGCCAGATGACCTCGCGGACACCGTCGACCGCAAGGGCGCGACCGGGGAGTCGCAGGATTTCGGGGTTGGCGTCGGCGACATCGCTCGGAACGCCCTCGGCATCGATCACGCGGAACGGACGCTGCGCGGTGAGCCCGAGGTCCGTCAGCAGGCGAGCGGCGCCCTCGATCGCGGTGGAAGCCATCGTCGCAGCGCTCGGAGCCGAGGGGTCTGCAACGGCCTCGTGGCCCGAGATCGAGTCGAGCGCGGCGTGGGCGACCAGGCGCTCGACGGGCAGACCCGCGGTGAGCGCGAGCTCGGCGGCATCGCGGGCATAGGAGACCGCGGATGCCGGGTCATCATCGTCACGTGCGAGCGCCGAGAGTGCGAGCAGCGCATGGCAGCGCGCACGGATGAGCCCAGCGGCGGCGGCCTCGCGAGCGGCGCGCGTTGCGGCGGCGCGAGCGTTCGAGCGATCCCCGCGGGCAAGCTCGAGACGGGCGACGATGACGAGCGCGCTGGCGAGCTCGATCGTGCGGTGCGCGCGCTCGGCGAGAACGGCGGTGTCGCGTGCGAGCTCGAGGGCGAGGCCGACGTCACCGGCCGCGAGGGCGACCTCGGCGGCCGCGAGGCGGCGGTCCAGCTCGTCGCGCGATTCGGCGCCCGCGTTCTGCGCGAGCTCGACGGCGCCGGCGCGCTGACCCGAGAGGGCGCGTGCGGTCGCGAGGAGGACAGCGACGTTCGCGGCGGAGGATGCATCGAGCTGCGGCTGACCGTGCAGCTCTTCGAGGCGCGGCAGTGCGGCGTCGAGACGAAGCTCGAGCAGATCGATCGCGGCGACGACGGCGCTGCCGCGTGCGGCGAGGTGACCGAGCTCGCGGCGCACGCTCGATGCGAGCGCGGCAGACGCGAGCTCCGATGCGAGCGCGGGCTGGCCTCGCACGATCTCGAGCTCCGCGAGATCGAGCTCCGCGCGCAAGGCGCCGAGCTCGTCGCCGCGTTCGCGACGAGCGCGCACGACCTCGTGGAGCAGCGAGGCGGCCGTTGCGCTGTCACCGCGGCGGCGTGCGACGAGTGCACGTGCGGCGAGGACTTCGTCGGCGACGGCGACGGCGTCGAGGTCGCGCGCGGCGGCGTCGGCGGCATCGAGGGCCGTTGCCGCTTCGACGAGGCGACCTTCGCGTGCGAGGCCCACCGCGCGGCGCGCGTCGATGATCGCGGAGAGCTCGCTCGCTTCGAGGCAGACCGGAACACTCTTGCACGCGCCATGTGCACGAGCGAGTGCCGTGCGCATCGCGGCGACGCGACCTTGATATTCGTCGAGGCGCGCCTGCGCCAGGTGGGCGCGAGCGCGGGCGAGTGGCTCCGCAGCAGAGACGTCGCCGCCGACCAATGACGCGAGATGTTGTGCGGCGACATCCGGGTTGCCGGCGAGCAGCTCGAGCTCGGCGAGCATCGCGATCGCGCGTGCCCGTTCGCTGGGATCGACCGCCACTGACCCGGGGGCACCGATGAGACCGGTCAGCGCGCGGCGCGCGGTCGCGGCGTCACCCGATGCGAGGACGAGCTCGGCGTGGATGAGGGGAGACACGGCGCCGGGCGCAGCGCTCGCACGCTCGAACGCCTCGGTGTAGCGACCACCGCGGACGGCGATCTCGATGCGGAGCGCGGCGAGCGCGCGGTTCTTCTCGGGATCGATCGGCGGGCGGACGATCTCGGCTTGCGATGTCTGCTGGACCTCACTCGGCCGGTTGTGGCGGCGGCGCGGACCGTCGACGAGCGCGTCGAGCAGCGACTCGAACTCGCCGGCTCCACCACTTCGCGCGGCGAGCTCGCGATCGGCGAGCACGGCGTCGGCGGCGCGATCGCGCTCGCCGGCGGCGAGCCAGTGCCACACGACTTCACGCACGCGCGTGATCTGATCCATCGCGCCGAACGCGCCGTCGTCGCCGGCTTGCCACGCGAGGCGCGGTCCGGTCGAGAGCGCCGCGGTCGATGCGACGAGCTCCGCGGCCGCGCTCGAGAGGCGGCACTTGTCCTCGTGATCCATCTGCGCGAGCACGTCGACGCGCACGACCTCGTGCACGACGACGCGACCATCACCGACTGGATCGACGAGCTGGCGCGCGAGCAGCGAGGTCAGCGCGGCTTCGGTATCGACGCCGGGCGCGAGTGCAGCGACAGCGGCGGGCGCGACGGGGGCGCGCAAGATCGCGAGCGCTTCGAGCGCGGCGCGTGCGGGTGCGTCGAGCGTGGCGATGTCCCACGCGTTCGCGCCGAACCGCGCGCGCGCGAACTCGCGACGAAGGCCGAGCGGAACGCCACGCGTGCGGGCGTGTGCGGCGTCGAAGCCTTCGGCCTCGCCGAACGCTTCACCGAGGTGCGCCCATAACTGTTGTGCGGCCTCGACGTCGAGCCCACCGAGATCGACCTCGGCGATCTGCGACCCGACCGCCGCGGCGAGCGGATCGCGACCGATGACGATGATGCGGCCGAGCGCGGTGGGTCCGAGCAGCAGCGGCGCGAGGAGGCTGGTCGCCTCGTCGGTGCGGAGGTTTTGGATGTCGTCGATCATCAGCACGCGCGACGTCTGCGCGAGCGTCTGCGACAGCGTGCCCGGCACGCAGCGAAGTGCACGCTCGGCGCGGGCGCGAAGCGCGGAAGCGCGATCGCCGGGATGACACTCGATCAAGGTGCACGGGACGCCGAGGCTCGGCGCGAGCTCGTTGACGAGCCGGGTCTTGCCGGATCCGAGCGCGCCGTGCAGCGAGACGAGCGGGACGATCGACAGATGCTCCTTGAGCTCGGTCAGCTCTGCGGAACGACCCACGAAGGGAACCGGACCGATGGGAGTCATGGGGTTCGTGATCTTCGAGGTGCGGCGACGCATGGACCAAGCGCCGGTTCAGCAAGGGTCGAGCCACCCGGGGCGCCGATCCCCAACTGAGGACAACCGGCGCGTGTGCGTTGCAAACGGGCGATCACTGGTCGGGCATTGTAGGCGAGCTTTCATCAACAACGCGCATCGAGACGCACGAACTGCAACGCGAACGCCTCTCTGGGAGCCGGGCCGGTGACCCGCCTCCCCGCGCGGTCAGTGAGGGCGAGCCAGTGTCAGCAGGCCAGCCACCGCCTGATCCCAGTCCGCCACCTCGTCCCTGCCCTGCCGGAGCGCGCGCTCGATCCCGGGATATGAGGTCACGGCGTCATCGATCTTCTTGTCGCGACCGGTCTGGTACGCCCCCAGCGTGATGAGGTCGCGATGCTCCTCGTAGATCGCGAGCCGCTCTCGAATGCGCGCAGCCGCGGCGACGTGCGCCCGATCGACGACGCGCTGCATGAGCCTGGATGTCGAGGCGACCACATCGATCGGCGGAAAGTGTCCGCGCTGCGCGAGACGACGATCGAGCACGATGTGCCCGTCGACGAGGCTGCGCACCTCGTCGGCGATCGGCTCGTCGTGGTCGTTGCCCGCCACGAGCACGGTATAGAGCGCGGTGATCACGCCGTCGGGCGTCGCGCCCGCGCGTTCGATCAAGCGCGGCAGCAGCGCGAACACGCTCGGCGGATAGCCGTGTCGCGCCGGCGGCTCGCCCGCGGATAGCCCGACCTCGCGCTGCGCACGCGCGACCCGCGTCAGCGAGTCGACGAGCAACAGCACCGACGCACCACGCCGGTCGCGAAACCACTCGGCGATCGCCGTCGCGACGTGAACCGCGCGCAGGCGGACGAGCGGCGGCGCATCGCTCGTCGCGCAGACAGCGACAACGCGGGCCCGCACGCTCGCGAGCTCACCGTCGAGCAACTCGGCGAGCTCACGCCCGCGCTCGCCGACCTGGCAGTGCACGACGACATCGGCCTGCGCACCGCGCGCGATCTGGCCGAGCAGCGTCGACTTGCCGACACCCGCCGCCGCGAACAGTCCGACGCGCTGGCCGCGGCCGAGCGTCAGCATCGTGTCGATCGCGCGCACGCCGGTCGGCTGCGGCGCCGTGATCGGCGGTCGCGAGAGTGCGGCTGGCGCGGGCCGATCGATGGCCCAGGTCTCGCCGGTGAGCGGCGCGCCACCGTCGACGGGCTCTCCGATTCCGTCGAGCACGCGGCCGAGCAAGTCGTCGCCACACTTGATCGAGAGCGGCGCACCGGTGCGCCACACCGCGCTCGCTGGCGCGATGCCGGCGAGCTCGCCGAGTGGAACGAGCACGGCTTGCTCGCCGCGAAACCCGACCACCTCGGCGGCGAGCGGACCTCGATCTCGCCGGTCGATCTTCACGACCTCGCCGAGCGCGACACCCGGCACGGTCGCCCGGATGACGAGGCCGGTCACTTCATCGACCCTGCCCTCGCGATTCGCAGCGTCGACTGCCGCTTCGATGTCCGCGACCACGGCGACTTCGATCGTCTGGTGCTCGAGCTTCGCCGATGCGCGCTCGGCATCGCTGCGCGCGTGACCGACGAGCTTGTTCGCGAGCACGTTCGCGTCGTCGAGCAGACGCTTCGCTTCGGCCTGTGCGTCCTCGACGATCTTCGCGGCGCGCTCGCGCGCTTCCTGTTCGTCTGCAGCGATCACACGCCCGGGCTTCATCCGCGCCCAGGCTATCACTCAGGGCTTCAGGATGACGTTCCGGTTCGCCGTCACGATGTCAATCGTCAGCGGAACCTTCGCGAGCGTGCGCTGCTTGTCGACCTTGATGATCGTGATCTTGCCGCCGGCGTACGGGCTCTTGGACTGACCGCGCATGAGTTGACCGGTCCAGTTCGCCGCGACGCCCTGGTCGCTACCGGCGGACAGGGTGACAACCACATCGCCTCCTCGGATCTCGACAATGAGGACGCGCGCCTCGATCGGATCCGCGGGCGGCGGTGTGACGATGGGTGGCGGCGTCACGACAACCGGCGGCGCAGGTGGTTGCTGCACGCCTTGCGCGATGCAGGCGGGCCAGTTCGGCGGCGCACCACGTCCACCGGCCGGGCACTCGTCGGCGCAGGTCACATCGCGCGGGTCGAAGATCTCGCACTTGCCGGGGACCGCCGGCAGACGCGGCGGCTCGGGAATCTCGCCGAGATCGACCGGCTTCACCGCGATCTCTTCCGTGAATGCGACGGCGAGCTTGTACGCGCCCGCATCGCCGCGGCGCTTCGCATAGACGCGCACGTAGTACTTGCCACGCGCGTCGCCGACGACCGCCACGCGGCCCCTGCCCCTCGAATTCGCGACCGGTTTGTTCCACTGGTCGAAGACGTCGAAGCCGAGCTGCAGCCCGGGGCGCGGCGTGACCCACTGCATCTGAAAATCGAGTCGGCCCTTCTTGCCGCTCGGCAGCTCGACGACCTTCCAGTCGACGCGGTCGCCGCCGGGATAGGTCACGACGCCCTTCGTCGCGCCCTCACCGTTCTCGAGCACGATCGGCAGCGCACCTTTCGCGAGGCCGTCGGGCCCGGTCTTGCGGTCCTGCGGAACATTGTTGGCGCAGCCGATGGCTGCCACGACGCAGATGGCGAATCCCCTCATCAGAACAGTGGTAACGGGCCGACCCGGGACGTGCAACTCATCTATGTGACGTCGCCGTGATCGCCGCCCAAGTGGGCGATGCGGCGAGGTCGGAAGCCCACTGCGCGAGCTCGAACAAAACGGCGAGTCCGCGCGTTCGAGGGAGCCGCAGCACGAGGTGCCGGCGCACGAAGGCGTCGGTGTGCGGCGCGAGTGCACGCGCGCCGATGATCACGAGGGCCTCGTCGTCGAGCGCGACCTTGCAGCGTGCGATCGCGGCGCGGCGTTGCCCGAGGTTGCCCGCCCGCGGCGGCTGCGCGATGCGAGCGAGCACGTGCGGCTCGATCCACTGCGACGGCGCGCCGAGCGCGAACGCGAGCTGGTCGGCGCCGACATCGCGCAGCCACGCGAGGATCGACTCGCTCGAGAGCCGCGGGATGTCGTCGATCGTCTTGGGCCGTACGAGCTCGACCGGCGGGAGCGGAGCGAGCGACGCCGCGGCCCAGCGCGCGAGCCAGACGGCCGTCGGGTCGAAGGTCGGGCTCGCGAGATTACTTCGCGCGCGGTTGGGGAGCCCACCGAGCGCGGCTTCGATCCACGTGGGATGGATCGTGCGGAGGCCGGCGAGCAGCGGCGTGCGAACGACCGCGGAGGCCATCGCACGCGCTTGCTTGCGCGAGGACTCGGGCATGCGGCGTAGCGCGGCTGCCTCGGCGCGCACGGCCTCGCCGAGCGGACCGCCGATGCACGCGAGCACGTCGTCGTCGGTGCAGGCCGCCGCGATCGCGCCGGCGATCACGACTGCGTGGGGTTGTGACCGGTCTCGGCGCGACGACGACGGCGCGCCGGGCGCAGCTTGTAGCGAAGCAGCTTGCCGCCCGGACCACGCGGCAGCGCGTCGACGAACTCGATCCAGCGCGGATACTTGTACGGCGCGAGCGACGCCTTGACGTATTCCTTGAGCTCCGCCTCGAGCTTCGGGCCTGCCTCGTGCCCGACGTTCGTGACGACAAAGGCCAGCGGCTTCATGAGGCCTTCGTCGTCGTCGGCGCCGATCACCGCCGCTTCCCACACCGCTTCATGCGCGGTCAGCGCGCGCTCGACCTCGGAGGGCGAGACCCACTTCCCGCCGACCTTGAACAGATCGTCGACGCGGCCGCAGTGATGATGAAAGCCCTCGCGATCGATCATGAAGCGATCGCGCGTCGTGAACCAACCGTCGTGCAGGAACACCTCGCCGGTGCCGCCGCTGCCGCCCCAGTAGCCGGTGAACAGCGAGCCCGCTTGCAGCTCGAGCGTGCCGATCTCGTCGACGCCGACGGGATCGCCGTCCTCGTCCACGAGCCTTACCTGGATCCCGGAGAGCGGCTTGCCACATACGCCGGGCCGCGCACCCGGATCGTTGCTGCGGCCCGCGAGCGCGAACTGAAAGATCTCGGTCAGGCCGTAACCGACGACGACCTCGGTGCCGAGCACCGAGCGAATGCGCGGGATCAGGCGCTCGGGCATGCCCTCCGCACCGGCGACCGCGTGGCGCAGCGACGCGAGCGGCTTATCCTTGCCGAGCTTCTCGGCGTCGTGGGCGAGCTGCGCGTAGACCGACGGCGTCGCGAACAGCACGGTCGGCTGGAAGCTCTTCACGACCTCGAACAGCGGCCCGGACTGCGGCTGCGCGGGGAACAGCAAGCACTCGGCCTGCACGGCGAGCGGCATCAGCAAGCCGGCGCCGAGGCCATATGCCGTCGAGAGGCGCGCGACCGAGAGGATGCGATCTTCCGAGGACAGCCCGAGCAGCTGCTTCGCGAACGATTCGTGCGCGGCGGCGATCGTGCGCTTGCAGTGCGGCACCGCCTTGAGCTCGCCCGGCCCCGAGCCTGCCGAGTAGAGCAGCATCGCGACATCGTTCTCGCTCATCGCGACGGCGGGTAGCGGCTCCGTGGTGTCGATCAGCTGCTGGTAATCGTGCGTGCCGGGCAGCGTCGAGCCGACGCAGACCACCTCCCGCAGATCCGGCGTCTCCATGCGGATCGCATCGAGGACCTTCTCGTGTGTGCCGTCGACGATCGCGACCACCGCGCCGGCATGCAGCACGTACTCCTGCACGTCATCCGGCGTCGACAGCTCCGAGACCGGGACCGCAACTGCGCCCGCGTGGATCACGGCGAGGATCGCGGCGGCCGCCTCGATCGTGTCGCGCATCAGGATCAACACGCGCTCGCCGCGCGACAGCTTCATACCGCGCAGCGCGGCCGACAGCCGGCTCACCTGGCTCGCGAGCTCGTCGAACGTCCAGACGCGATCGCCTTCGCGCAGCGCACGGCGAGGGCCGGCGCCGGTCGCTAACGCACCGTCCACCAGCCATGCCGCCAGGTTCCCGGCTTGGGACATCTCCGCAAATTGTAGAGGACTCTCGGCGAAACCCACAAAAAATTCGGTGCCATACTGCAGTGTGCGCATCGTTGGGGGAGCCCTCGGAGGACGCGTCCTACGTGCCCCCCCGGGCCATTCCACGCGCCCGACCTCCGAGAAGGTCCGCGAAGCCATCTTCAATATTCTTCCCGACGTGGACGGCGCGCGCGTCCTCGACATCTTTGCCGGGTCGGGTGCGCTCGGGATCGAGGCGCTCTCACGTGGCGCCGCGCACGCGAGTTTCGTCGATTTCGACAAGACAGCGCTCAAGGTCCTGCGCGGCAATCTCTCGGACCTCGGCCTCGAAGGGCGCGCTCAGGTGATCGCGCAGGAAGCGGTCGCGGCGGTGCGGCGCGCTCCCGAGGCGCCGTGGCGATTCGTGTTCGTCGATCCGCCATACGCGAGCGATCTCGCGACTCGTGCCGTGCTCGCGCTCCCACGCGCTAGCCTCGCCGAGGATGTCTGGATCGTCATCGAGCACGATCGCCGGCACGCCCCGCCCGATGCCTTGGGAGATCTGCTACGTAATGACCAGCGGCGCTACGGCGACACCCTGGTGTCATTTTACGGACTGCCTCATGACCCTTAACCCTTCGGTCGCCGTTTATCCGGGTACGTTCGATCCGATCACGAACGGTCACCTCGATATCCTCGAGCGATCGCTCGCGGTGTTCGACACGGTCGTCGTCACGATCGCGCCGAACGTTCGCAAGAACCCGCTCTTCACGACCGACGAGCGCATGCAGTTCATCCGCGATGCGCTGCCGCAGTACACCGACCGGCTCGAGTTCGCCGTGTTCGAGGGCCTGCTCGTCGATTACTGCCGCGAGCGCGGCGCTCGCTGCATCGTTCGCGGGCTACGCGCCCTCGCCGACTTCGAGTACGAGTTCCAGTTCGCGCACATGAACCGCCGCCTCGCGCCCGGCGTCGACACGGTCTTCTTCATGACCGACGAGCGCAACCACTACGTCTCGAGCTCGCTCGTGAAAGAGGTCGCCAGTCTCGGTGGCGACGTCAACGGTCTCGTGCCCGAGGCCGTCGTCACAGCGCTCGCCGCGAAGTACGCACAAAAGAAGAAGTGACATGACCTACCCCATCAAGATCGCGTCGCGTCTCGATCCCATCAAGCCGTCCATCACGCTCGCGGTCACCGCGAAAGCAGCCAAGCTCAAGGCCGATGGCATCGACGTCGTGAGCTTCGGCGCCGGCGAGCCCGACTTCGACACGCCCGAGCACATCAAGGCCGCCGCCCGCGCCGCCCTCGACAAATCGCCCGGCACCGTCGGCAAGTACACCGAGGTCGGCGGCATCCTCGCGCTGCGCAAGGCGATCGCCGCCGAGCTCACGGCCGTGCACAAGGTCGACATCGCGCCGGAGAACGTCCTCGTCTCCACCGGCGCGAAGCACTCGCTCTACAACCTCTTCATGGCCCTGATCGATCCGGGCGATGAAGTCCTCATCCCCGCGCCGTACTGGGTCAGCTATCCGGACATGGTGATGCTCGCGGGCGGCCGCCCCGTGATCCTCGAGACCAAGGCCGAGGACGACTTCGCGGTCACCGCCGCGCAGGTCGGCGCCGCATGTTCGCCGCGCACGCGCGCGATCGTGCTCAATAACCCGTCGAACCCGACGGGCGCGGTCTACACGCGCGCGCAGATCGAAGCGCTCGCGAAGGTCGTCGCCGAGAAGGACCTGCTCGTCATCTCCGACGACATCTACCGCCAGCTCGTCTACGGCGATGCCGAATACGTCTCGATCGCCTCGACGCACCCCGAGGTCGCGAAGCGCACGATCCTCGTCGACGGCGTCAGCAAGACCTACGCGATGACGGGTTGGCGTGTGGGCTACACCGCCGTCGCGCAGCCGCTCGCGCCGCTGATCAAAGCGATGAACAAGATCCAAGGCCAGTCGACGTCGAACCCCACACACATCTCGCAGCTCGCGACGCTCGCCGCGCTCACCGGTCCGCAAGACTGCGTCGGCATCATGCGCAAAGCGTTCGACGAGCGCCGCCTCGAGATGGTGAAGCTCCTGCGCGCGATCCCCAACGTGCAGTGCCGCGAGCCAAAGGGCGCGTTCTACGCGTTCCCCGATGTCTCGCACTACGTCGGCAAGAAGACGCCCGAAGGCTCGACCCTCGACGACGATGTCCAGCTCTGCGATTGGCTCGTCGAGGTCGGCAAGGTCGCCGTCGTGCCGGGCTCCGGCTTCGGTGCGCCCGGCTTCGTGCGCCTCTCGTACGCGTGCTCGATGGCGAACATCCAGGACGGCGTCGGCCGCCTGGGTCGCGCGCTCGCCAGCTTGTCGTGACGCGCTGGTCGATCGTGCTCGCGCTCGCGCGCGGGTTGCTGGCGATCGACATGCGCGTTGTGCAGAAAAGGGAATCGGGTCCCCATTACCGCGCGCGTTGTGCGCGCCCTGAGTGCGCGCAAGCGTGAGCGTGGCGAGCTTCGCTCCGCGCGCGCGCAGCGCGGTGGCACGTGCGGTTCGCGCGAGCGTAAAGCCCGCAGCGAATTCCACGCGCGTGCGGGTTCGCCGCGAGGTTCGGACTCGGCCGCGAGCCGCGGGCCGCACGTGCACCGCGCGGAGCGGGCGCGGAGGCGAAGCGAGCAAGCGCTACGAAATGATCACTTCGCTACGGGCGCGCCGAGCTCGGCGAGCGTCGTCACGATCACACCGACGACCTTCGTCGTGAACCCCATGTGCAGCGTCGCAAACGTATCCGTCGGGCGGTGATAGTGCGGCGTGTCCTCCAGCGAGCCCGCGACGTTGTGCGCCTCGACGCAGTCCATCGGCGTGATCGCCGGGAAGCCGGCCTCCTGGAAGTTCGTGTGATCGTCGCCGTAGCAGAACGTGTGCTCGATGTACTTCTTGTGCGCGATGCCCTGGCGCGTCGCGACGGTCGCCATGTGGTCGACGAGGAATGACGACGCGGGGTCGCCGAGGATGTCGAACTGATCCTGATCGCCCGCGGGCCAGTAACCGATCATGTCGGGCGCGATCACGCCCTTGACGTTGATGCCTTGCGACTTGAGCCAGCCGACCATGTGCTTGCTGCCGAGCGAGCCCTGCTCTTCGGCGGCGGTGAGGACGAACCAGATATCGTGCTTGAACGCGTGCGGCGTGATGATGCGTGCGGCTTCGAGCACGGCGGCGACACCGGTCGCGTTGTCGTCGGCGCCCGGTGCGGCGGTCATCGGCGTATTCGACGTCGAGTCGTAGTGGGCGGAGAAGATGTAGACCTCGTTCGAGGAGCTATCGGTGCCCGGGTGCTTGGCGATGATGTTGTTCGCCATCTGGTTCTGCACCTGGAACGGATCGAGCTCGGCGGTGAGGCCGATCGTGGCGAACCGGCCGACGAGGTAGTCGCGTGCGCGCTCGTCACCGTCGGAGAGCGTGTAGCGCGTGCCCATCATCTCGAGCGCCTTGATGCTCGCTTCGAGCTCGGTCTGCTGGACCTGACCGGCGAGGACGTCGGGATCGACCGCGGGGCCGCTCGGGCCCGAAGAACCGCCACACGCCGCGAGGAGAACAAGGGGTGCATACCGCATGAGGGCGGCGACCTTAGTGGCGGCTCCGTGCCGCCGCAACACTATTCGGCGGCCGAGGCGTAGCGGTTGTCGGGGTCGCCCTCGTCGTCGCGCTGCTCGCCGATCTTGACCTCGAGGTTCGTCGACTTGAGCAACCGCGAGCCCTCGCGCGTGATGAAGTTGTCCTGCAGGTCGATCTTCTCGAGGTGCGCGAACGCCTTCTGAAAGCGGAACATCATCTTCGCGCCGTCGTCGCCCATCGTGCCCATGCCGAGGTCGATCGACTTCAACTGCGGCAGGATGCGCGAGGTCGCCAGCGGCTCGACGAGCTCTTCGGTGATCTCGCAGTTCTTGATGCCGAGGTGCTCGAGGCGTGGCAGGCCCACACCCTCGAGGATCGGGCGGAGGTCGTCGATCGTCGCATCGCCGCCGTACTCGTCGGAGCCGATCTGGAGCGAGAGCGACTTGAGGCCGGGCCACTTCGCGCTCGCGATCGCCTGTGCGGCATCGTGATCGAGGCCGCCGGTCTCGACGGTGAACGACTCGAGCCTGGGCAGGACGATCTTGCCGAGCGTCATGCTGCCGGAGCGCAGGCGCAGGCTCTTGAGGTTCGGAAGCGACGGGTAGATCGCCTCGATGTCGCCAAGGTTTGACCAGCTGAGCTCGGTGTCTTCCTCGTCGAAGTCGCCCAGGAACAGCTCTCGCAGCGACGGCAAGTAGCGCTGCGAGATGCGCTCGGCGACCGCTTCGTAGTCGTTCTCGAAGAACGTCACGATGCCGACCGAGAGCTTGCGCAGGAAGCGGGCACTCGGCTCGTCCAGGAGCCACGAGACGACGTCCTCCATCGCGACCTTCTTGTCGTCGTCGTTGTCGTGGGCGTTTGCGATCCGCGCGCTGTAGATGAAGCCGGCGCGCCACTTGAGCTTCGTGAAGCTCTGCGCGCGCACGAGCTTGCCGAGAAAGCGGTCCGCGTGCTGCGCGAGCAGCTCCCTCTCCGCCTTCTTCAGGTCTTTGCTCTTGCCGAGGTTCGCGCGCTGCAGCTGGATCGCCGCGAGCTCGCCGCGCGGATCGCCCTCGCCTTGCAACCAGTCGGCGTAGACCTGTGCGGCGATCGGGTCGTCGTCGGCAGCTTCCTCGACCATCTTCGCGAGCCGCGGATTCGCATCGCGCGGGCGCGAGAGACCGGACTTCACGCAGATGCGATCGTGCTCGACGACGGCTTGCGCGGTGAGCTCGGTGAACATGCGCTCGCGTTCGGCGGCCACGGCGGCGCGCTGCGGCTCGAACGACGCATCGATCGTCGGCGGTGGCGGCGCGAAGTCGTCGGTCGTGTTCGCCCAGTACGAGTCGTCGGGTGACGCGAGCGACACGATGAGGCCGTATTCGCCCCCGATGAACGCACCATCACCCCAGCTCTCGATGCCCCACAGGTGCTGGTCGGTGTTGCTGTCGATCTTCGTCCAGGTCTCGCCGTCGTCCGTGGTCTTGAGGATCGCGCCGTCACCGCCGACGGCGAACAGCGCGCCCGCGACCCACGCGATGTCCTCGAGGTCATCGCGCACGCCGGACTTCACGAACGTCCACGACACGCCCCGGTCGGTCGATCGATAGACGACGCCACTGTCGCCGACAGCGATCAGCGTCCCGCTCGGCGCCTGCGTCACGCGGCAGATGATGTGTTCCTTGTCGATGCCCTTCAGGCGCTTCAGGTTGGTGCCGTCGAAGCCGTGCGAGCCGTAGCCCATGAACAACATGCGGCCGTCGACCTCGATGATGTCGAGGATCTTGCCGGTGCCCTCGAGCTTCGAGGGCTTCCACGTTCCCTCGAGGCTGTCGCTCGTGAACAGCTTGCCCTCGTCGGCGCCCATCCAGAACGTGCCCTTCGAGTCGCGGTAGATGCAGAACTTGTAATAGGGATCGTCGGGGATCGAGAGGTCTTTCCACGACACGCCGAAGTCGCGCGAGACCTTGTACGAATCGGCGAGGCTGTAGATCGCGTCGCCGTGCTTGAACAAGCACCACGATTCGCCGGGTGACCTGCGGCGATGGAACCGCTCGCCGTTCGACGACACCAAGCACTGCTCGCCGGTGACGAGCACGCGCTTGCCGTCGATCAAGATGCGGCCGGCGCGTCCGCCGCCGGTGCGCAGCTCCTTGACGACGAGCTCGTCGGGGTCGATCGTGCCGCTCGCGCGCGGCTGCTGCAGCGCGACGGGCACGATGACGCGGTCCTGCGTCTGCTTCGGCGCCTTCGGCACTTTGATCTCGCGATAGCCCTTCGCGCGCTTCTCGGCGACGAGCTTGTCGCGTGCGGCGCGTGCGGCGGCTGGATTCGCGAACGTCTGCGCTTTGACCTCGCCGTTGGTGCCGATCTTTCCCCAGCGCGTCAACAGCCCGGCGTCCTTGACCCTGACCTCCCAGAACTTGTTGCCTTCGAGCTCGAAGCGCTGCACGCGGCGAGCGTAACAGCTAGAGTCCCGGCTTCCATGAATCGCGAGTTCGCTTTTCCAGGAACCCGGGCCCGCTACGCTCCGGATCGCACCGTCGACGTCCAGCACCTCACGCTCGTGCTCGATGTCGATCCAGCGAAACGAATCGTCGCCGGCACGGCCACACTGCGTTGCTCGGTGATCGCCCCGGCGACGCGCGTCGTCGAGCTCGATGCCGTCGAGCTCGCGATCGAGAAGGTCACGGCGAACGGTGCGAGCGCGCCGTTCCGTCACGACGGCAAGCGCCTGCGCATCGAGCTGGCGAAGCCGCTCGCGACCGGCGCCGAGCTCGTGCTCGCGGTGGATTATCGCGGCGCGCCTCGCCGCGGCATCTACTTCATCGCGCCCGACGAAGGCTATCCGCAGAAGCCCGTCCAGGCATGGACGCAAGGCCAGGACGAGGACTCGCGCTACTGGTTCCCGTGCATCGACGCGCCGCACGAGAAGGCGACGAGCGAGGTCAAGGTCACGGTTCCCGCGAATCTGTTCGCGCTGTCGAACGGCGTGCTCGTCAGCGATCAGACGAACGGCGAACGCCGCACGCTGCACTGGCGCCTCGACGTTCCGCACTCGTGTTACCTCGTCACGCTCGCGGTCGGTGACTTCGCCGCGATCGAGACGCGCTGGCGTGACGTGCCGGTCGTCTATTACGTCGAGCGCGGCAAGGAAGCCGCCGCCGAGCGCACGCTCGCGCGCACGCCCGAGATGCTCGAGCTGTTCTCGAAGCAGTTCGGCGTGACGTATCCGTATCCACGCTACGCGCAGGTCTTCGTCGCGGACTTCATCTTCGGCGGCATGGAGAACACGAGCGCGACGACGCTCACCGACACGATCCTCCTCGACGAACGCGCCGCACTCGATTACGACATCGACTCGCTCGTCGCGCACGAGCTCGCGCACCAGTGGTTCGGCGATCTCGTCACCTGCCGCGACTGGGGCGAGGGCTGGCTCAACGAGGGCTTCGCGACCTACGCCGAATACCTGTGGCGCGAGCATCACGAGGGCCGCGACGCCGCCGACCTCGAGCTCGACGACTGGCAGACCTCGTACTTCGGCGAGGACGCGCAGCGCTATCGCCGCACGATCGCGACGAAGCTCTTCGACGAGCCGATCGACATCTTCGATCACCACCTCTACGACAAGGGCGGCCGCATCCTTCACATGCTGCGGTACTTCCTCGGAGACGACGCGTTCTTCGGCGCGCTCGCGCATTACCTGACGAAACACCGCCATGGCGTCGTCGAGTCACGCGACCTCGCGCGTGCCGTCGAAGAATCCACCGGCAAGAACCTCGACTGGTTCTTCAGCCAGTGGGTGATCGATCACGCGGGACACCCCGAGCTCTCCGTCGCGGTGCGCTGGGAGGCCGACACACGCGTCGCGACGATCACCGTCGAGCAAACGCAGAAGGTCGACGCGCGCACGCCGCTGTTCCGGATCCCGACGAAGATGCGGTTCCGCGTGAGCGATGCCGATGTCGATGTCCCGATCGACATCACCGAGCCGAAACACGTCTTTCACCTGCCGCTCGCGAGCGAACCGACGCACGCGATCTTCGATCCGGGCCGCGTCGTGCTCGCGAGCACGAAGACCGACAAGCCCGAGCCGGTGTGGGTCGCCGAGCTCGCCGGCGCGACGCTCGCGATCGATCGCAGCTACGCGGCAGTCGCACTGGCGAAGCGCGGCGGGCCCGTGGCCGAGCGCGCACTCGCGGACGCGCTCGGCAAGGACAAGTTCTGGGCGGTGCGCGGCACCGCCGCACTCGGGCTCGGCGCGATCCGCACCACGACCGCACGCGACACGTTGATCCGCGCACTCGGCGTGGAGCGCCACGCACGTGCACGCCGCATGGTCGCGCGCGCGCTCGGCGAATTCGTGCAGGACCCCACGGCCGGCGCCGCACTCGCGACCGTCGTCGAGCGCGGCGACGCGAGCTACTTCGTCGAGGCCGAAGCGTGCCTCGCCCTCGGCAAGACGCGCTCGCAGCGCGCCGGCGAGCTGCTCCGCCTCGCCGCCACGCGTGAGTCGTTCACCGACGTGATCCGCCAGCACGCGTATCGCGGACTCGCGGAAGCGCGCGACGACAGCGCGACGGGCCTGCTCGTCGACGGCCTGCGCTGGGGCCGCATCACGCAAGGCCGGCGCGCGGCCGCGAATGCGCTCGCACAGCTGATCCGCGGCCGCCGCGATCGCGAAGCGCGCGATGTCCGCGAGCGCATCGAGCTCTTGCTCGCCGACAAGGACTTCCGCGTTCAAGCCGCGGCGGTCGAAGCGCTGCTCGTGATCGCCGACCCCGCCGCGGTACCCGCACTGCAGCGCATGATCGAGCGCGAGCTCGACCCTCGCCTGCGACGCCGCGGCAAGGAAGTGATCCGCGATCTCGGGGAGGGCGCGCCCGTGCAAGAAGAGCTGCGCCGCTTGCGCGACGAGGTTGGCGAGCTGCGCAACCTCGCCGGTGCGCTGCGCGAGCGGATCGATCGGCTCGAGGTTCCCGTCGAAACGAAGAAGAAGAAAAAGAAGAAAAACCGCTAGGAGTCGGCGTCGCGCTAGGAGCCGGCGTCGCGCTTGATGAAGTCGAGCGTCGGCTCGGTCGCGGCGGGCACGCCTGCATCCGGCGTGATCGGCTGCGGCTTCACCGTCTTTGGCTGCTTCGGCTTGTTGGCTCTCGGCGCATCCGGCGACGCCGCATCGATCGCAATCGCCGCATCGACGGGCATCGCATCGATCTGGACGACAGGTTGCAGCTGTGGCGCGTCCGGCGACACCGGCGGTGGCACGACGGCCGGCGTGGTCTTCGGAGGCTCCGCGCCGTCCGGCCTCATCACGAAGTACATGATGCCGACGCTCGCGACTGCGCCAACGACCAGCGGTGCGAGCCAGCGCAGACGCGAGCCGCCCGGCGCGACCTGCGGGATCTCGGTCGTGACCGGCGCTACCGCGCGCGGCGACGAGGCCGACGTCGCTGCGTGCGTCTCCGCGAGCGCGATCGGCCCGGTGTCGATCATGGCGGGCCTGACATCCGGCGTCGTGTCGTAGACCTCGTTCGTCGGATAGCCGCCCTCGAGCACGCCCTGCATCACCTCGCGTGCCTCGCGCGCCGACGGCAACCGCTTCGCCGGTTCCTTCTCCATGAGGCGCGCGACCATCTTCACGAGCGGCGCCGGCAACGTCTGCGGCAGGGGAGCCGCCACGTCGCTGACGTGCGCTGCGAGCACGACGTTCACCGTCTCGCCGGTGAATGGCGGCCGGCCGCTCAGCATCTGATAGAGGATGCAGCCGAGCGAGTAGAGGTCAGCGCGTTGATCGCTCGGCTTGCCCTCGATCTGCTCGGGCGGCATGTAGAGCGGCGTGCCGAGGATCGCGTTCGTGTTCGTCACGAGCGACGACGTGTCCGTGATCAACGACTTCGCGAGCCCGAAGTCGAGCACCTTGATCAGGTCGCGGCCCGGCGGGTCGTCGAGGATGACGATGTTGTTCGGCTTGAGATCGCGATGAACGATGCCCTGGCTGTGCGCGGCATCGAGTGCATCGCAGAGCTGCTGTGCGATCGCGATCACGCGGCGCACCGACAGCGGGCGCATCGACTCGAGCTCGCGCCCGAGCGTGTGCCCGCGGAGCAGCTCCATCGCGATGTAGAGGATGCCGTCCTCGGTCTGACCGAAGTCGTAGACGTTGACGATGTTCGGCTGGCTGAGGCGGCTCGACAGCCGCGCTTCGCGCAGGAAGCGCTTCACGGCGATGCGATCGCTCGCGAGCTTGGGGTGGATCACCTTGATCGCGATCTCGCGATCCACGGTGATCTGCCAGCCGCGATACACGGTGCCCATCCCGCCCTGCCCGAGTGTGGTCCGCACCTCGAAGCGACCGTCGAACACGCGCCCGAGCAGCGCGTCGGGCTGCGCCTTCAGCTTCGTGAGGCGCGCGCCGTCCTTCGGGCAGACGTCGACTTCCATCGGATACGACGACCCGCACGCCGCGCAGTAGGACTCGTCGCCGTCGGGCCTCGTCGGGTCCGCGTCGCCGGCCGAGAGCAGCGTCTTGTCGTCACTGCCGTCGTTCACAGGGCCTCGATGATCACGGCGTCGCTTACTGCGATGCCGCCCTCGACCCAGATGACGGTGTTCGGTCCGTCGGGTTGCACGGTGTGCTTGATCTTGCTGCCATCGCGGTGCCGCACGGAGACGTGGGTGGACTCGTCGAGATCGAGGCGCACGGCGAACCCATCGTTGACGGCCTCGTCGGCGAGCGGGCGAAGCTCGACGCGGGTGCGCGGCGTGGTGTCGCTATAGATGCCCGCGGCGTCGAGGACCACGTCGCGCGCCGTGCCGTCGTCGAACACGAGCTTCGGCGGAAGCCGCATCCGCTTGGCCATCGCGGAGCAGGTCTCGCGGCCGGGCGCGACGAGGATCGTCGAGCTCGACGTGTGCATCGCCTGCGATACCGCGGACTGCTTGTCGAACAGCGTCTGCGTGTACATCAGCGGACCGCCGAGTGTGGGCTCGGTCGCCCTGCCCATGCCGCTCCACTCGATCGCGACCGTGTGCTCCTCGTACTCGGCGCACGACAGCATCACGTCGGCCGCGGCCAACGGACCGATCGCCATATCGTCGGCGCGCGACCGCACGCCGTTCGGCCGGATCGCCCAGAACACCTCGAGCGTCGCGGCGCGCTGCATGTTGTTGCAAGTTTGCGTGCACGCGGCCGCGTCGGTGATCATCTGGCCCGTGCTCGCCTGCACGGTATCGGTGCGGACGATACGTCCGGACGGGGACAGCGTGAACGTCGCGACGCCGCGCAGCGACTGCGGCCCGGCGCACGCATAGGGCACGTCGTAGTTGACGGCGATCTGCACGATCGCCGGCCCGGCCATCAGCACGTCGAGCGTGTTCTTCGACTGATCGAAGCTCGGGAACAGGCGTCCACCGACCGCGGTCTGAAACGGATCGATCGAGACGCCCGCGCGCGATGGCGTCGGGCACGAGCTCTCCCCGAACACCTCGACGCCGTGAATCAGCGAGGTCGGCAAGCGCACGCCGGTCTTCGCGAACGACATCGAGAATCCGGTGCCGGAGATCTCGGCGCCGTCTTCGTACACGGTGAGCTCGGGCCCGGAGTTGACGTTGGTGTTCTCCGCCGGTGGCACCGACGCACAACCCGCGCACGCGACCGCAAGCAACACCACCCGGAGCATCGACCCTCAGTATAAGCTGAGCCCATGCGAGCGTTGCGATCGTCGGTGCTGATCGCTGCCCTGTGCGCGATCCACACCCCGGCCCACGCGGATCCGACGAAAGCGGCCGAGTTCGAGCGCGACGCCGAAACCCTCGCCGCGGCGGGCGACTTCCTCGCGGCCGCTGCGAAATACCGCGAGGCCTACACCGCCGACCCGCGCGTCGATCTGATGTGCAACGTCGGTATCGCGTATCACAAAGCGAAGGATCTGCCTCGCGCGCAGCTCTACCTCAGCCACTGCCTGAAGCGTGGCACGGCGCTCGAAGCGCAGTTCGTGGCCGCCGTGCGCGGCGTGCTCGCGACCGTCGAGGGCACGCTCAGACAAGGTGACTTCACGCCGGTAGACATCGTCGTCGATCCCGAAGCGACGGCCGTCACCATCGGCGACGCCAGCTTCATCGGCCCACACCTCGTGTGGCTGCCGTACGGCAAGCACGTGCTCGCGTTTCACGCCGAGGGCTACGTCGATCAATCGATCGAGATCACGACGGCGGCGCGCGAGACCACGCCGCTCAGCATCAAGCTCGAGAGGAAGCCGGACCCGAAGCCGATCGTGATCGTGAAGCCCGGGCAGCGCGTGCAGCGCAGCTCGCGCTCGATGCTCCCCGCGATCGGCGCGAGCGCGATCACGGTCGGCGCGACGATCTTCGCGTACATCTCGTTCGACCGCGCGCATCAGCGCGCCGACATCGCCGCGTTCGCCTCGAACCCGGCGGTCTACGACGCCGACAAGGCGTACGTCTCGAAGTGGAACCAGCGCCTCGCGATCAGCGGCGCGTTCGCGGTACTCGGTGCGGCGGCGAGCGGCTTCCTCTGGTATCGCGCGCTCACGCCGGCGACGAGGGTCGAGGTCACGCCGTCGACGACGGGCACGACGGTCACGTTTCGCACGCGCTTCTAGTTGATGACCGGCCCCGGCGTGATCGTGATGGTGTCGGCGACAGGGAGCGGATCGCGGAAGTAGATGATGAGCTCGGTCGCTCCGACGTTCTGCGTGCGGTACCAGCTCGGCGTCGCGAGTGCCGGGTTCGAGTGCGTGACCGTTGTCGTCGAGCGCTCTTGGTTGCCGAGCTCGATCCAGAACGCGAAACCGCCGGGGAGCGCCGTGTTCAGCGGCTTGAACTTGATCGGACCGATCGGGCGGTCCAGCGCACCGAGCGTGGAGTTCCCGTAGATGCCGTTGAGACCGGGGGCGTGGACGTCGAGCCCGTCGGGTTCGTCGAGGTCGACCTGCGGTCGACTCGAGAGCGTGCTCGCGCGTGTGTGTGCCGCCGCGCAGCTGCTGTTCTGACCGAGCAGCATCGTCGTCGAGATGTTGCGCGACGCAGTGGGGGCGATACCCGCGGCGGCGCGAACGATGTCGTGGACAAACACGAGCGTGCGCGGTGTATTTGCGACCGCACGGATGCGGCGACCAGGGTCGCCGCCGCTGTCGCTGAGAAACGACACGGTGACCTGCCGGTCCATGTAGTTCGTGCAAAACGTCGAGGCCGCCACGGACACCTCGTTCGGCGTCACGAGCGTCGAGACGTCGAACCCGGTGACAGAGTCTCCGTCATTGGCGAGCAGTGTGGCGAACGACGTGAGGTAGAAGTTCGCGTCAGTCGTTCCACCCAAACACGAGGGACAGCCCGTGGAGTCCAGTGTCGCGGTGACGTCGATGTCGTCGTGACGAACGATGCGCCCGTCGGGAAACGCGGTGTAAGTCGTGACACCCATGATATCCGTGCTCGAGGCGGAGCACGTGATCGTGTGCATGAACGGTACGCGCACCTGCGCGACGAGTGGACCGGCGAAACCCGCGGGCACCGTCAGGTCGGGCTGGATCGCAGCACCGGGCTGCTCCTCGTCGTTGATATTCAGCGACGGAAACAGCGCGAGCCCCATGCGCCGCTCGGAGCTGCAGTTCGGCCCTCGACCGAGCAGCTCGACGCCGCCGATCGTGAGCGAGCTCGGGCCGTGTCCGCCGGTCGCCGAGAACGTCATCCGGAAGTGCTCGCCGGTGATCGATGCGGCCCCGCTGAGGGTCGCCGCGGTGACCTCGGGGAGATCGGTGATCCCGCCGTCTCCGTCGGGATTCGGCGGACCGGGCGCGTCCCGATACGTGAACTTCGGCTCCTTGAGGCAGCCGAACAAGCAAAGCACGAACACCAGCCCCCGAGACATCGCTGGCGAGTATACGATGACAACGTGTGGAGGGTTGTTGTTGCGATCACGCTCGTGCTCTGCGACCTAGCGCACGCGGATCCGGAGACCGCGAAGAAGCTGTCGGCCGAGGCGGATGCCCTCGTCGCGAGCGGCGACCTCGTCGGTGCCGCCGCGAAGTTTCGCGCGGCCTACAAAGCAGAGCCGCGGCCCGAGCACATGTGCAACAGCGGTGTCGCCTATCACAAGGCGAAGGACCTGCCCCGCTCGCATCGCTACCTCAGCGTCTGCGTCACGATGGGCGCATCGCTCGATCCCGCGTATCGCGACAACCTGCGCAAGGTCGTCGACTCGATCGAGCAGAAGCTCGTCGCAGGTGACTTCACACCGGTCGATGTCGTGGTCGAGCCTTCGACCGCCGTGCTCGTGATCGAAGGCGGCAAGCCCTACGACGAAGAGATCGTCGGCGGTGGACGCGTCTGGGTCCCGTATGGTGCGTATCGCTTCGTCGTGCGCGCGCCGGGCTTCGTCGAGAATCGCGCGGAGGTGAAGGCGGGCGGGCACGCGGCCGTGCCACTCCGCGTGACGCTCGAGAAGCAAGCGGAGAGACCGATCGAGAAGCCGATCGAAAAGCCGATCGAGAAGCCGATCGCGCCGCCAGCGGTCGTCACCGGACCGTCGAAGGTGCCCGCACTCGTCGCGACGACGGTGACCGGAGCCATCGCGGTCACCGGCCTGGTGTTTTACCTACGGGCGCGTGGCTTCTCCGATGAAGCGACATCTGCTGACACGTCGATCAGGTTTGACGAGCTCCACGACAAGGCACACTCGAATCAGCGGATCTCCTGGGCACTCGGCGGGATCGCGGGGGCCGGCGCGGTCGTCTCGGGATTCTTGTGGTGGCGGTACGCACGGGCGTCGGGCAGCGTCGAGGTAGCGGCGTCCGGCGGCGGCGCGGGCGTCGCGATTCGCGGACGCTTCTAGTACCTTGCTCCCATGGAGCGTGATGGGGTCCCGCCGTCACTGGTCGGACGTGAGGTCAGCGTGCGTGCGGTGGTCACGATCTGGGAGGGCTTGCGCGCACTCGGACATGATCCCGAGCGGCTCGCCACGAACACTGGCTACACCGTCAAGGAGCTGACGGACACGAACGAGCGCATCTCGTGGAGTGGGTTCGCGCAGGTCATGACGAACCTCGGTGAGATCTTGAACGACGAGCAGATCGTCGCGCTCGGCGCAACGACGGTCGATTCCGCCTTCTTTCGCGTGTTGTTCCTGCCGGCGCGCATGCTGTTCGGTCTCGACCAGATCATGCGCTGGGCGTTTGGCCCGAACGGCCCTGCGTCGCAGTTGATCGCCGTCAGCTATGGAAGGGTTGTCTCGCTCGCGCCCGGTCACCTGCGCTTGGAGACCCGTGTGCGGCACGGTTACGAGCCATCGCGCGTGAACTTACTCCTCGTGCGCGGCGCGCTCATCGGCTTCGCGCGCGTCGCACGACAACATGCAGTCGTGCGGCAGACGCCTCGCGGGAATGGTGCCGATTTCGACGTTCGCATCCCCGTCTCCACGAGCTTGCTCGCCCGGGCGCGCCGAGCACTCGGCAGGGTCTCCGATAACCAGTTCGAGGTCGTGAACACCGAGCTCCACGAGCGCTACGCCGAGCTCGAGCGCGAGATCGCGACGCGCATCAACGTCGAGCTCGAGCTGCGGCGGTCCGAGCAACGTTACCGCGACCTGTTCGAGAGCGCCCCGCTGCCGATGTGCGTCCTCGACGCGCACACGCTGCAATTCCTCGCGGTGAATCGTGCCGCGGTGCGTGCGTACGGCTACACCGAGCAAGAATTTGCGGCGATGTCGCTCGCCGATATCCGTCAGGATGAGGACGTCGCTCCCCTGAACGAGGACGCGCGGTTTCGGGATGGCAACCGCGTGTGGCGCCATCGCAAGAAGGACGGAACCCTGATCCACGTGCAGGTCTCGTCGCGCGACCTGACGTTCGAGGGCCGAGCCGCACGCCTCGTCCACCTGTTCGACCTGACGCAGCGCATGGTGCTCGAGGAGCAGCTACGGCAAGCGCAGAAGATGGAGGCGATCGGTCAGCTCGCCGGCGGCGTTGCGCACGACTTCAACAATCTGTTGATGGTGATCTCGAGCTACACCGAGCTACTGCTGCGCAACTCGCGAGAGAACGAGGACCTGCGCGCGATTCGCGGCGCGGCCCAGCGCGGTGCGGATCTCACACAGAAGCTGCTCGCATTCGCGCGCCGCAAGGTGATCGAGCCGCGCGTGCTCGATCTCGGCGAGATCGTCGAGGACATGCGCATGCTCCTCAAGCCAGTGCTCGAGACCGGGCACGGGCTCGTGATGGACATCGCGCCCGCGCGCGGGCAGGTGCGGGCGGATCGCGGCGGCATCGAGCAGATCGTGATGAACCTCGCCGTCAACGCGCGAGACGCGATGCCGACCGGTGGCACGATCAAGATCATCGTGCGCGACATCGAGGTCGGCGACGACTACGCACGCGCGAACGTCGGTGTCATGCCCGGCCCTCACGTCGCGCTCGTGGTCGCGGATACCGGCGTGGGCATGGACGCGGCGACCGTCGCGCGCGTGTTCGAGCCGTTCTTCACGACGAAGGATGTCGGCAAGGGCACCGGGCTCGGCCTCTCGACGGTGCTCGGCATCGTGCAGCAGAACGGCGCGCACATTCACATCGACAGCTCGCCCGGCCTCGGCACCACGATCGCGATCTACTTCCCGCGCTGCGCGCCCTCGCGCGACGCCGTCGTCGTGCCGTCGGGGCGGGCGACGATCCTCGTGATCGAGGACGACGACGTGCTGCGCTCCGCCGTTCGCCGCGTGCTCGAGGAGCACGGCTATCAGGTGCTCGTCGCGAGTGACGCCTCGAGCGCGCTCGCGATCTGCGAGAGTGGGACCGGGATCGAGCTGGTCGTCAGCGACATCATGCTCGAGCGAACGAACGGCATGGAGCTCGCGAAGGCGCTGCGCGCGCAACGCCCGGACCTGCGCGTCCTCTGGATGTCGGGACAGGCGGGTGACCTGCGCGCGAACGAGGTCAGCACCGCGTTCCTCAGGAAGCCATTCACCGCCGAGGTGCTCGTCGACCGCGTCCGCTCGCTGCTCTGATCAGGAGCCTGCGAGCTCGCTGACCATGCGCGCGAACGTCTCTTTCGCGCGCGGCAGCTCGTCACCGCGCAGCGTCACGCCACCGACCACCGCGTGCCCTCCACCGCCGTAGCGCGCGCACAGCTCGCCGATGTCGTGGCGGCGCGAATGCTTTGTCCACGGATTCACGCCGACCGAGATCTTGATCGAATCATGCGTGCGCGTTGCCGAGACCGCGTAGACGCACGTCGGGAACAAGAGATATCCGAGGAAGCCCGGGCTCCGCGCACCGACGTCGTTGAATCGATCGAACACGATCACGTCGCCGTGCCACACGCCAAGCCGGCGCACGACATCGATCTCGCGCGACCGCTCTTCCTCGACCTTCGCGAGCTGCGGCGCGAGCTCGGGCCGCGTGGCAACTTCCGCGAGTGACGCGCGAGAGAGCCACTCGACATACTGCGCCGTGTCGAGGCGCGACCGGCCATGCGCGAGCCACGCCGCGAGCCGCTGCGCCGGCGTCGCGAGCGAGAGCGCATCCTCGGCGTTCGCGAACTGTGCAGCATCGATCTTGTCGGCCCATTCGATCGCATCCGTCAGGTACGCGGGCGCCTTCCATTCCCAACCCGCGGTGAGGCAGCGCCCGATCAGGCCCGCGCACGAGGGCGACGTCGGATCGAAGAACCACGTCGGCAGGTGCTGGTCCTCGAAGACCTGGCGCAAGGCCGGCGGCTGGAACGCGGTCGGGTGGTGATCGAACCACCAGCGCATCTTGGGATCCGCGCAGAACCGGAAGTCGACACACGCGTGATCGTCGGCGTCGAGCGGGATGCCTTCGAACGGATCACCGTCGCGATGGATCATCCCGATCGGCTTCACGTCGACCTGCTTCTCGATCACATCCCGGTAGAACGCGGTGAACAGCGCTGCCGAGGTGGTGCCATCGAAGCACGCGTCGTGGAAAAACACTTTGAGAACGCGCGACACGAACGAAGGGATCATACCTCGCTGCTCGGCGTTATGGATGTCGGCGGAAGTGTTACTACTTGGCCATGAACGACAAGCTGCTGGCCTGGCTGCTCTCGGGACATCTCATCGGTGTCTTCCTGTGGATCGGTGGCCTGTTTGCCGTGTACTGGCTCTTACGCATTCACGCCCATTCCCCCAAGGAAATGCACGAGAAGCTGACCCTCATGGAGCGCTCGCTGGCGCTCATGATGGACATCGCGGCCGCGCTCGCGATCGGCTGCGGCCTCGCACTGGCGCTTGGCCAGGAGCCCAACATCTTCGCTCGTCCAAAGTCAGGTTGGTTTCACATCAAGCTGACGGTCGTCGTGCTCGGCATCTTGCCGGTGCACGGGATGATCCGCGCGCGCATCAAGAAGTTCGGAATGGGGCAGATCACGCCGGTTCCGCAGTGGATGTGGACGCTGCTGCTCGCATCGATCACCGCGATCGCGATCCTCATCTTCGTGGTGAAGCTCGCGATGCTGCGCTCGTAGCGTGCGCACGATCCTGCACGTCGATCTCGACGCGTTCTTCGCGGCGGTCGAACAGCGGGATGATCCGAACCTCCGCGGCAAGCCAGTCCTCGTCGGGGGCTCCGCGCGCCGCGGGGTCGTCGCGTCGTGCTCGTACGAGGCGCGCAAGTTCGGCATCAAGAGCGCGATGCCGATGGCCGAGGCGCTGCGGCGCTGCTCGAGCGCGATCGTCGTGCGGCACCACATGGACCGGTACGTGGAGGCTTCACGGGCGTTCTTCGCGATCCTGAACGACTACTCACCCGAGGTCGAAGGCCTGTCGATCGACGAGGCGTTCCTCGACGTCACCGCGAGCGAACGGCTGCTCGGCGACGGGCTCACGATCGCGCGCGCGATCAAGCAGCGCGTGCGCGACGAGCTCTTGCTCGTGGCGTCGGTCGGCGTCGCGCCGATCAAGTTCGCGGCGAAGATCGCATCGGATATCGACAAGCCCGACGGGCTGCGCATCGTCACCGACGTGACCGCGTTCCTGCATCCGCTGCCGATGACGCGGCTGTGGGGCGTCGGCGACGCGACGCGCGAGGTGCTCGCATCGATGGGGCTCTCGACGATCGGCGATGTCGCGCGCTATCCCGAAGCGGCGCTCGTCTCGCGGCTCGGCGCGGCGACCGGTCAGCACCTGAAGGCGCTCGCGCGCGGCGAGGACCACCGGGCCGTCGTCGCCGAGCACGATCCGGTGTCGTTCGGTCATCAAGAGACGTTCGACGACGACCTCGATGACAAGGGCGAGCTCGCGGTGATTTTGCTCGACCAGGCAGACCGCGTCGCGCATCGGCTGCGCGAAGCGAACCTGCGTGCGCGCGCCGCCGTGCTGATCGTGAAGTACGACGACTTTCGCCAGATCACGCGGCGCACGACCCTCGACGAACCGACGTCCGACGGCGGCGTCCTCGCGCGCACCGCGATCGACCTCCTCTCGAAGGTCACGATCGAGCCGCGGAAGGGCGGCCGCGTGCGGCTGTGCGGCATCTCGGCGACGAACCTCGAGGCGCGTGATGCCCCGCGCCAGCTCGGCTTCGACGAGGCCAGCCGGCAGAAGACGGAGCGCCTGAATGACACCGTCGACAAGCTGGCGCTAAAGTTTGGCAAAGCCGCGATAAGGCGGGCTGTTCACATCAAGAACGAGCCCGACGAATAAACGGTTCCCAAGACGACCGGGTCGCGTGTCATACGGGGCAAAGGCGACAACATCATGCTCCGTTACATCGCTCCCCTCTTGTGCTGCGCGGGCATCGCCCGCGCGGACACGCCGCCCGTCACGACGTACGCGCTCGTGGTCGGCAGCAACGCGGCGGGGCCGGGTCAGACCGCGCTCAAGTACGCCGAAGATGATGCGCGCCGCGTCGGTGCGATCCTCGGCGAGCTCGGTGGCGTATCGCCCGGCAACGTCGACATCGTGCTGCAGCCGTCACCGCAGAAGCTGCGCGAGTCGATCGACAAGCTCACGCAGCGCGTCGCCGCGGACAACGCGGCCGGCAAGCAGTCGCGCATCTTCTTCTATTACTCGGGTCATGCACGCGCGACCGCGATCGATCTCGGTCCGCAGGGCTTACCACTCGCCGAGCTCCGGCAACGCTTGCTCGCCGTGCCCGCGACGCTGACCGTCGTCGTGCTCGACGCTTGTCAGAGCGGCGCGTTCTCGCGCGTGAAAGGCGCGACGCCCGCCGCGGACTTCTCGTTCAACTCGCGGCAGCAGCTCGACGCGACCGGCGTCGCGGTGCTCGCATCGTCGAGCGGCAGCGAGCTGTCGCAGGAGAGCGAGCAGCTGAAGTCCTCGTACTTCACGCATCACTTGCTCGTCGGTATGCGCGGCGCGGGTGACGCGAACAGCGACGGCATCGTGTCCGTCGACGAAGCGTACCGCTACGCGTATCACCAGACGCTGATCTCGACGGCGAGCACTGCCGTCGGTGGCCAGCACGTCAGCCTCGAGGTCGATCTCAAGGGGCACGGCGAGGTCGCGCTCGCATTCCCGCGCGCCGCGACGCGCTCGATCGTGTTGCCCGCCGCGCTCGAAGGTCAGGCGCTCGTTCACGACAAGCGGTCGAAGACCGTCGTCGCCGAGACCTACAAGGCCAAAGGCGCACCGACGCGCATTGCGGTCGCGCCGGGCGAATACGAAGTGATGGTGCGGCAAGGCACGCAGATGCGGCGCTGCCAGGTCTCGACCGTCGGTCGCGAGAGCACGGTCGATCTCGAACGCTGCTCGACGGAGTCCGTCGTCACCGCGTCGCGCAAAGGCGGCGGCTTCGAGCGCCCGTGGCACCTCGAGGTCACCGGCACGATGGGCTCCGAACGCCGCGACGGCTACACCGAGACGCTCGAGAATTTCGGCTACAAGGAAGGCTTCCTCGATCCGGCGCGCGGCCTCGGCATCGCGGTCTCGCGGCGCATTCACGAGAAGCTGTGGGTCGGCGGTAGTGGCACCTGGGTACACGCACCGCGCTGGACGCGGGAGACCGACGAGATGCCGCTGCGCTTCGACTGGAACACGACGACCTTGCTCGCGACCGTGAAGGGCGTGCACCTCCTGGCCGACGAAGGCGTGTGGTCGCGCTTCGGCTTCTACGCGCAGCTCGGCGCGGGCCTCGCGATTGGCCGCACGCAGCTGCTCGATCAAGACGACGAAGCACATCGCGAGACCCACTTCGGTCCTGCACTCTCGGCGGGCGCGGGCATTCACCTCGGCAGCCCCGGCTACTACCGGCGAGTCCCGAGCGTGCTGATGCCGATCTCGATGACGCTCGGCTACGAGCTCGTCTACGCATCCGCGATCACGAACAACACGGGCGATACCCATGCGAGCGGTGGACACCGCCTCACGCTGGGCTTCGGCTACGACTTCTGAGGAACGCCATGCGGATCCAACTCACGCTTCTTCTTCTCGCGGCCACGCAGCTCGGCGCCACCGATTGCGGCGAGGTGCTGCGCGACCCCGGCTTCGATCTCTGGTGCGGCGACCAGCTCTGCTCGTGGAAGGTCGTGCGCGGTGACGCCAAGCGCGTCGACACCTGGCACGAGGGCGACTCCGGCGTCGAGCTGATCGGGCTCGACGCGGCGATCTCGCAGCTGTCGCCGGTGACGAGCGGCGACGGCACGTGCATCCGGTTCAACTTCGTCGCGAACGTCGAGAGCGATGTCGAGGCGAGCCTCAACATCGACGTCTACGGCGACGGCAAGATCGAGCACCCGCTCGCCATTCCGAAGAGCAACTGGAAGCCGCTCACGTACACGCTGCACATGGGCAGGCCGTTCACGGGCATTCGCTTCGAGCTCGCGAAGAAGGGACGCGGCCGCGCGACCTTCGCGAACATCGCCGCCGAGACGGTTCCCGTCGCGGAATGCGAAGGGCTCACCGAGATCGCACCGGGCCCGGCGCCGCTCGGCGCGCGGTGCGTTGCCGATGCCACCTGCGAGAGCGGCATGTGCCGCCTCGTCGACGATCCCGACTCCATCTTCGGCCAATCACTCCGCTGCGTCGCGTGCGATGCGACGTCGTGCCCCGCCGGTGACGTCTGCGGCGTCGCCGAGCCGATCTCGCCGGTGCTGCTCGTCCCGATGCGCTGCGAGGCGGCGGCCAGCAGCGAGCTCGGCGATCTGTGCGCGACCGACGCCGAGTGCGCGACGGGCATCTGCTACGGCGGCGCGTGCTCGACGTGCAATCCGACGAGCGCGCCGTGCGCGAACGGCGAGGCGTGCAGCCTCGCGTGGGGATTCGGCCCGAGCGTGTGCTCTCCGGGCGGCGCACGCCGCACGAGCGGCGAAGCGTGCGCGACCGACACCGACTGCACGAGCGGCCGCTGCAACGGCGGCCTTCGCAAGGCGTGCAGCACCGACGGTCGCCCGTGCGGTAACGACACGAACTGTCCTGTCGTCGATAACAGCCTCACACCGGGCACGTGCTCGACGGTCGGCGTGACCGGTGGGACCTGCCAGTAACGATCCGCAATCGGCGTATCGCGCGTACGGGCCGGCCCTCGTGCGAAAGGCCGAGCGCATTCTGCGGAGTCGCGAAGACGCGATCGATCTCGTGCATGCCCTGTTCGTCGATCTCATCCCGCGCTGGAACACGAACGTGGATCTCCCCTACCTCTACCGCGCCATCACGAACCGCTGTCTCAATGCGATTCGCGACGAGCGCACGCGTGCGCGGCTCCTCGAGAAGCAGGGTGCCGCGGCCGCGCCGCTCGGGCGCGTGCAGCTCGAGGACGAGGTCGTCGGCCTCCGCCTGATGGCCGCGCTCGCCGAGCGCCTCGACGAATCGCACCTCGAAGTCCTGGTCTGTCGCTTCGTCGACGACATGACGCAAGAAGAGATCGCCGCGCACCTCCAGCTCTCTCGCAAGACGATCGGCAAGCGGCTCGATCGGATCCGCGACGAAGTCCTGGCCCTCAGAAAGGAGCGTGCCTCGTGACGTGCATCAGCACGCCCGTCTCGTGGCTCCGCCTCGAGCAGTTCGCCGCGAACCGCGCCGACGCGCAGATCGCATCGCACGTCGCCGAATGCCCAGCCTGCGCGCACTGCCTCGACGAGATCCGCGGCGACGTCGTCGCGTTGCCGCCGCTCGCGGTCCCCGAGCGCCGCGCGCGCCCGTGGTGGCACTTCGCCGTGCCCGCGCTCGCGCTCGCGGCAGCGGCGCTCCTGTTCGTCGTGTGGCCGCGCGAGGCCCAGCGCGACGATCTCGTCCGCGTGAAGGGCGTCGGTGACGTCGTGCTCGGCATCGTGCGCGAGCGCGACGGCGTCATCCGCGACGACGCGACGACGTTCCGCGAAGGCGATCGCTTCAAGATCGTCCTCACCTGCCCGCCCGCCGCGTCGGCCTGGATCGACGTCGACGTGGGTGGCGATCATCCGCTGCCGGCGAGTCAGATCAGCTGCGGCAACAAGGTCGTCGTGCCCGGCGCGTTCCACCTCACGGGCACCGCGCCGAATCGAATCTGCGTGCGCGTCGCTCCGGATGCAGCACCCGGCACCGACGCCCCACGTGCGTGCCTTACCGTTCGACCCGAATAGCGGATGTGTTGTCGAAGCCGTGCAGCGCGGCGACGCCGAAGGCGATCAGCATCGTGGTGCCGGCGACCATCGATTGACGATCGCCCGAATCCTGGCTGACCGCGATCAGCGCCGCGCCACCGGCGGCCACCACCGCGTCGAAGACCGGCGGTGCGTGGCCCCGCCTGGGCATGATGGCGGAGCAGCCGGAGAGGAGCGTCATCACGAGGAGCAGCCTGACCATACTGATCGAGGACGGCGAGGCTCCCGCCCCCGTCACGCGCGAATCGCAGCGCCCCG
>JALZOJ010000079.1 GCA_030857175.1 Myxococcota bacterium
ATCGTGAGGAGGTGGTCTGGATGCGATGTTCCCCGCCGACACGATGGCAGCTGATCGCACCGCTGATCGAGAGGCTCTCGATGAAGCAAGAACCAAGTTCGATGCCGCAGAACATCGCGACGCGGTCGACAACGCTTTCCCGCGCGCGGTTTTCATCTGCTTCTCGGCTTTTCGCAAGCGTTGTTCGACAGCTGCGATGTTGCGATGATTGACCGTCCGGCTTGTCCGACTGGTCCGACACAATTAACCGTCCGGCTTCTCCGACTGGTCCGACACAATTAACCCCGGTCCGACACAATTAACCCGTCCGGCTTGTCCGACTGGTCCGACACAATTCATCCGTCCGGCTTATCCGACTGGCCCGACACAATTAACCCGTCCGACTTGTCCGACTGGTCCGACACAATTGACCCGTCCGACTTGTCCGACGGGTCCGACACAATTAACGCGTGAGGTCCGTGCTCGACGCGTGTGGCGCATCTCGTCACGCCGCGCGAATCTCGTCCCACAGGGAACGACTCGTCCTCCCTGGGGTTGCGGTCAGCGCCGGTAGCGCTTCGACGGCGGAATGATCTGCTCCCAGAAGCCGAACGTCGCCGCGAGCAAGTAGTCGAGCTCGCGCGTCGCCTTCGAGCGCTGCAAGGTCGGCCGCTCCGGGAGGCAATACGCACCGAGCCGCGAGCCCTCGAGCTGATGCAACACGCCGTGGGACCAGCCACGACCTGCGTAGACCAGGCAGCCCGGGATCCACAGCGCCTCGAGATCGAGGAGCGCGTATGGAATCTTCTCGTCGACGCTGCCCTGCACGTCCTGATATTTGCACTCGATCGCGATCGCCTTCTGATCGAGCGGCCGCATCACGAACACATCGATCTGGCGATCCTTGCCGATGATGGTCTTGCCGAGGTTCACCTCGCGATACACGACCAGGCCGTGATCGGCGTACTGATAATGGATGTACGCCGCGATCAGATCGCGATAGCCGTGCCCGGTCATGCCGCCGCGCTTGCGCTTCATCGAACGCCTCGCGTACTCGAGCACGTCATCGAGCACCTCGCATCATCTCGCATCATCGGGGCTCACCATCCATGCTCCGCGCATGCGCAGGCGCACCCGCCTCAGCGCTTTCCACGGTTCGAGCGGACACAGACGTCCAGGAGCTCATTGCGACGCATTGGTATCTCCTCAGACCGACAGCCCGAGCTGTCCCTTCGAAGGTTCGGCTTTCGACAGAGCGCCCAGCTCTCGACCTCCACCGTCGATGAGGCGGTCGCGCGCGATCTGCACGGCCTCGTCGCAGAGATCGTTGCCGTAGAAGGAGCGACCCGTCGAGAGCGCCGCGACACCGACCGACCCCGAGCCCATGAACGGATCGATCACGAGCTGGCCGAGCTCGGTCGATTGCGTTATCAAGACCTCGCTCACCGCCGGAGGCTTCTCGGCGGGATAGCCGCCGGAGATTCGCGGCGACTGAATGATGTCGGCCGTGCCGAGGTTGTTGAGCTTTCGCTTCCCCTTTTCGAAGAAGAGGATGCACTCGTACCGAGCACGGTAGTGGTAGCCCATGCCGATCTTGCAGTTGTGCGTGACGACGCCGTTCGCGAGGAGGAACAGCTCGTCGCGGTCGAGGATCGAGATGTCGACGAGATCTTGTTCGCCGGCATCAGCGATCGCGGTGACCGTGATGGAGGGCGGACGCTCGATCCAGTTACGGGTGAGCTGCGCTGCGTGCGGCGAGAGCGAAGTGAAGCGCGACAGGACCGGACGCGTGCATAGGGTGGCTCCGGCGCGAAGATCCCGTGCCTCGACGAGCTGTCCGCTGGCGAGCATGAAGCGATGCTCCAGCGACGCGAGCAGCCGCGAGCCGTCTGAGAGTGACAGGGCGAGCGACGGCGCACGCGTACGGCGCGTCCCACGTACTTCGGTGATACCGCCCTCGGGAATCGCGACGCGATCGCCGACCACGATGTCCTCGATGCGCTGCACGCCGCGCTCCGTCCAAACCAGCGTGTCGGGCCCCAGGCACTTATCCCAGATGAGCGGCTTCCAGAACTTGAAGCCTGCTTCCTCTGCGAGCGGCTTCGCGACGAACATCGTCTCCGGATCGCAGTAGAGATAGAAGTGCGTGTTCTTGCGCAGCACGCGGTGGACCTCGACGAACAGCTCCAGGAAGCGCGAGTTCGGGAAGATCGTGAACCAGTCGTTCGACGAGGCCTTGGAGTGCTTGAGGCGCGTGGTGGTACCGATCGCGCGGTGCTTCTCGAGTGACTCGTACGGCGGGTCGGTGATGACGACATCGATCGACTCGGACGGCAGCGAGCGGAGCCAAGCGACGGCGTCGCCTTTGGAAAGGTGGAAGGAAGGACCGTCCATGCGTGTGAAGCTCGCATGCGGGTCTGACAATCCGTTCAGGTGATCGGGTTAGAGGCGCGATCCCGTGTAAGGTTTGCCGTGCCCGAGTCACGGCCTCGCCTTGTTGTCCGACCGCTGCGGAAGAACGACATCCGCGCCGTGCAGGAGATCCAGCGGAAGTCCTTCCCGATGATCGACCCGTGGACGAGGGAGCAGTTCGAGAGCCAGCTCGCGATCTTTCCAGAGGGCCAGCTCGGCGTGGAGATCGACGGGATCCTGGTCGCGACGTCGAGCTCGCTGATCGTCGACGAAGAGGACTTCGGCGCGTACCACACGTTCGACGACGTCAGCGACAAGGGGTTCATCAGGAACCACGACCCCGAGGGCGACACCTTGTATGGCATCGACATCGCGATCGATCCCAAACACCGCGGCGTGCACCTGACGCGGCGGATCTATGAGGCGCGCAAGGCGCTCGCAAGGCAGCGGAACCTTCGCGCGATCCTGATCGCAGGCCGCATCCCGGGGTACGTGAAGCAGCACGACAAGATGACGGCGGAGGAGTACGTCCGCCGCGTCGTTCGCAAGGACCTGAAGGATCGCGACCCCGTGCTCACCGCGCAGCTCGCGCAGGGGTTCAGCGTGCGCGCCGTGCTCAAGGGCTATCTGCCGAGCGACACCGAGTCCGCCGGTTACGCCGTGTTCATGGAGTGGCTCAATCCCGAGCACCATCCCGCGGACACGCCGACGCCCGTGCGCACCGTGCGCGTCGCGGCCGTGCAGTATCAGTTTCGCCCGATCTCGTCGTTCGAGGAGTTTGCGCAGCAGTGCGAGTTCTTCATCGACACCGCGAGCGAGTACCGCGCGGACTTTCTGCTGTTTCCGGAGATGATCACCAATCAGCTCCAGGTGCTCGTGCAGATGCCTGACTCGTCGGCGACCGCGCGGCGGCTCGACGAATTCACACCGCGCTACGTCGAGTTCTTCACGAAGATGGCGATGAAGTACGACGTCAACATCATCGGCGGCTCGCACCTGACCGTGGAGGCCGACAAGCTGTTCAACGTGTCGTCGCTGTTTCGCCGCGACGGCAGCGTGGACCGGCAGTACAAGCTGCACATTTCACCGTCGGAGATGAAGTGGTGGGGCGTGTCCGCCGGCGACGAGGTGCGCGTGTTCGACACCGATCGCGGAAGGATCGCGATCATGATCGGCGACGACGTCGCGTTTCCCGAGGTCGCGCGCATCGCGGCTGGGAAAGGCGCGAACCTCCTGTTCATCCCGTTCAACACGGACATCCGCTCCGGCTACATGCGCGTACGCTCGTGCGCGCAGGCGCGGTGCATCGAGAATGGGATGTACGCGGTGCTCGCGGGGCCGATCGGCAACCTGCCGTTCGTGCAAGGCGCGGACATTCACTACGGCGAAGCGTGCATCCTCACGCCGTGCGACGTGCCGTTCGCGCGCGACGGGGTGGCCGAGGAAGCAACGCCGAACGTCGAGACGATGGTGCTCAACGAGCTCGACATCGAGGTGCTGCGCCGCAACCGGCTGACCGGCAGCCTGCGCACGTGGCTCGATCGCCGGCAGGACCTCTACGCCGTGCGCTTCACCGAGGCCGGCAAGAAGGCCGAAGTGTGATCGAGGTCGTCCGGACGCAGAAGCAGCACGTCGCGCAGCTCGGCGAGCTGCAGAAGCTCGTGTTTCCGACGCTGGCGCCCGAACAGCGGTTCGAGGCGCGGCACTACTTGCGACACATCGAGATCTTTCCCGAGGGACAGTTCTGTGTGACGGATGGCGACCGCGTCGTCGGGATGACGTCGACGATCCGCATGAGCTTCGACTTCGATCACCCCGACCACACGTTCGCCGACGTCATCCAAGGCGGCTGGCTCACGTCGCACGATCCGCAGGGGCGCTGGCTGTACGGCGCGGACATCGGCGTGCATCCCGAGTACCGGCGGCGCGGTATCGCCCGCATGCTCTACAAGGCGCGGCACGACACCGCGCGCACGCTCGGCCTCGAAGGGCAAGTGACCGTCGGGATGCCGAGCGGCTATGGCGCCGTGAAGGATCAGCTGACGGCGCAGCAGTATTACGACGAGCTGGTCGCCGGGACGCGCAGCGATCCGACGATCAGCGCGCAACGCCGTCTGGGTTTTCAGCTGAAGACACTCGTCTCCGACTACATCGATGACCCCGTGTGCGATCGCTACGGCATCGTGCTCGTGCTGCCCGCCGATCGGGAGGTTCAATGATCAACCGCATCACCGAGATTCCTGGCCCCAAGAGCCGCGCTCTGCTCGACCGTCGCGCCGCCGCGACCACGAAGGGGCTCGGCAAGTCGACCGATGTCGTCGTCGACCGCGCGGAAGGCGCGCTGGTCTACGACGTCGACGGCAACACGCTGATCGACCTCGCGGGCGGCATCGGCATGACCGCCGCCGGGCACTGCCCGCCGACCGTCGTCGCCGCGATCGAAGCGCAGGCGAAGAAGCTCCTGCATCCGTGCATGCTGGTCGCGACCTACGAGCCGTACATCGCGCTCTGCGAGCTGCTCAACGAGGTCACGCCCGGCGACTTCCCGAAGAAGTCGATCCTCGCAAACAGCGGCGCCGAGGCCGTCGAGAACGCGATCAAGATCGCGCGTGCGCACACGAAGCGCGCGGGCGTCTTGTGCTTCGAAGGCGGCTATCACGGCCGCACGTTGCTGGCGCTCTCGCTGACGAGCAAGTACGGCCTGTTCAAGCAGAGCTTCGGGCCGTTCGCGCCGGAGATCTACCGCATCCCTGCGCCCGAGCCGTTTCGCCGGCCGGCGGGCATGTCCGAGGACGATTACGTCGACGGCTGCATCCGCGTCCTCGAGCGCGCGCTCGTCGCGCAGATCGATCCGGCATCGCTCGCCGCGATCATCATCGAGCCCGTGCAGGGCGAGGCCGGCTTCATCCCGATGCCGAAGCGGTTCCTCGCGCGCATTCGCGAGCTGTGCACGCAGCACGGCATCGTGATGATCGCCGACGAAGTGCAGACCGGCTTCGGCCGCACCGGGACCCTGTTCGCCTGCGAGCAGCTCGGCGTCGTGCCCGACGTCATCACGACCGCGAAGGCGCTCGGCGCCGGCATGCCGATCAGCGCGACGACCGGCCGCGCCGACATCATGGACGCGCCGCACCTCGGCGGCGTCGGCGGCACGTACGGCGGCGCGCCGGTCGCGTGCGCGGCGGCGATCGCGGCGATCGAGATGATCCGCCAGCCCGCGTTCCTCGCGCACGCGCGCCGGCTCGGCGACATCATGCGCGAGGAACTCGGCAAGCTGCGTGGCAAGCTCGTCGCCGACGTGCGCGGGCTCGGCCCGATGATGCTCATCGAGATGGTGACCGACGCGCAGAAGACGCCCGCCGCGGCGCACGCGCTCGCCGTCATCAAGCGCAGCGTCGCGAACGGCGTCCTCTTGATTCGCGCGGGCCTCTACTCGAACTGCGTGCGGTTCATGCCGCCGCTCGTGATCACCGAGGAGCAGCTGCGCGCCGGGCTCGCCGTCGTGAGTGAAGCCGTCACCCATGTCGAGGCAAACGGACCGTGAATGGGGTCAGACACAACTTGCACAACTTGTTCGGACAAGACCGGACACAAGTTGTGCAAGTTGTGTCTGACCCCGTCGGGCGTACACTGGGCTCGTGAAGACGCAGCAGCTCATCGACGGTGTGTGGTGCGATTCCAGCGGCCGCTGGGACGTCGTCGATCCGGCGACCGAAGAGGTCGTCGCGAACGTGCCGTTCGGCGGCGCCGATGACGCGAATCGCGCGATCGACGCCGCGCACCGCGCATTCGGCGCATGGCGCGCGCTGACGCCGTACGACCGCGGCGCGATCCTGGTCAACGCGGCGGACCTGATCAAGGCGCGCGCCAAGGAGCTCGCGGAGATCACGACACGCGAGGCCGGCAAGCCGCTCGCGGAAGCGCAGGGCGAGTGGCTCGTCACCGGCAACTTCTTCGAGTGGTACGCCGAAGAGGGCAAGCGCGTGTACGGCTACACGATCCCGTCGCGGATCGCGACCAAGCGCATGCAGGTGCGGCACGAGCCGATCGGTGTGGTCGGCGTGATCACCGCGTGGAACTTCCCCGCCTACAACCCGGGGCGCGCCGTCGCCGCTGCGCTCGGCGCGGGCTGCACGGTCGTCGTGCGACCGGCGGAGCTGACGCCGCTGTCGATGTTCGCGCTCGCCGAGATCCTCGAGGAGGCCGGCGTGCCGAAGGGCGTGATCAACGTCGTCAACGGCGACGCCCACGCGCAGGGCCAGGCGATGCTCGATCACCCGCACCTGCGCAAGCTGTCGTTCACCGGCAGCGTGCGCGTCGGCAAGCTGCTGATGGACGGCGCGTCGCGCACGATGACGCGGCTGTCGCTCGAGCTCGGCGGCAACGCACCGGTGCTCGTGCTCCCCGATGTCGACATCGAGGCGATCGCGAAGCAGGCCGTCGCGGCGAAGTTCCGCAACGCCGGCCAGGTCTGCGTGTCGCCGCAGCGCTTCTTCGTCGAGAAAGGGAAGCTCGCGCGCTTCGAGGAGGTCGTCGTCGAGGAGACGCGCAAGCTGCCGGTCGGCTCGGGCCTCGACCCGAAGACGCGGATCGGCCCGCTGATCAGCGGCCGCCATCGCGATCGCGTCGAGGAGCTGATCGCCGCGGCGACGACGAGCGGCGCCAAGGTCCGCACCGGTGGCAAGCGGCGCGATGGCAAGGGCTTCTTCCTCGAGCCGACGGTGCTCGGCGAGGTCATGCCTGCGATGCCGACGTTCGGCGACGAGACGTTCGGCCCGCTGTTCATGATGTCGACGTTCGATCAGCTCGACGACGCGATCGCCGCCGCGAACAACACGCGCTACGGCCTCGCGGCGTACGTGTTCACGAATGACCTCGGCGCCGCGACGAAGTGCAGCGAGCAGCTCGACTTCGGCATGATCGGCATCAACGACTGGGCGCCGCAGTCGATCGAGGGTCCGTTCACCGGGCGCAAGGACAGCGGCGTCGGTCACGAGTGCGGGCGCGAGGGCCTGCTGGACAACCTCGAGACCAAGCTTGTCGCGTTCGGCAACGTTCGCTGATGGACAAGGTCTTCGACGACAACGCGTCGCCGTGGCTGATCGACGCGGCCGACGATCCGCCCGCGCCGCCGCTCGACAAGAGCCTCGACGTCGATGTCGCGATCATCGGCGGCGGCTTCACCGGCGTGTCGACCGCGTATCACATGTCGCGCCGGTTCCCCGAGCGCCGCATCGTGTTGCTCGAGGCCAAGCGGCTCGCGAACGGCGCGAGTGGACGCAACGGCGGCATGATGCTGAACGGCATCTCGTTCTCGAGCAACCCCGAGGTCATCGCGCGCGAGTACGCGCTGACGCGCCAGACCGTCGACGATCTCGAGGCGATGATCCGCGAGCACGGGCTGCGCGTGCGGTATCGCCGCGACGGCTGCGTGCACATCTCCACCACGCAGCGCGCCGCCGATGAAGCGCAAGCCGAGGTCGAGAAGCTGAAGGGCCTGCCGCTCCGGTTCGTGAAGAACGTCGACGACGTGCTGCGCGTGCGCGGCGCGTTCGGCGCGACGATCGATCCGACCGAAGGCCTGATCAACGGCGTCGATCTGATCCGCGCGATGCGGCCACTCCTCGGCGGCGTGGAAATCTATGAAGGCACGCCCGTCACGCGCATCCGCGAGGGCGAGACGATCACGCTCGCCACGCCACGCGCGACGGTGCGAGCAAAGGCGATCGTCCTCGCGACGAGCGGCTACACGCCGCGACTCGGCTACTTCCGCGCCGGCATCCTGCCCGTGATCTCGCACGTGATCGCGACCGACCCACTGCCGCGCGAGCTGATCGCGAAGCTCGGCTTCGACAAGCACGCCGGCTTCTTCGACGACCTCCCTCGCCTCGCCTACTGCGGTGTCGATCCGGACGGCCGCCTCTTGTTCGGTGGCGGCGCGACCGGCGCGTACGACTACCAGTTCGGCAACCTCACCACGTTCGCGGCCGCGCTCGACGACCGAGGCATGCGCGCGTCGCGCGAGGTGCTGCTGCGCTACTTGCCCGAGCTCGCGGACATTCCGATCCGTCATCGCTGGAGCGGGCCGCTCGATCTCACGCTCAAGCGCTTCGTCGCGATGGGCGTGCTCGGCAAGAACATCTTCTACTCGCTCGGGTACTCGGGCCACGGCGTCACGCTCGCGAACCTGTCGGGCCGCGTGCTCACCGACCTCTATAGCGGCAACCACGAGCCGTGGAAGAGCTACGCGTTCTACATGCGGCGCCCGACGGGCATCCCGCCCGAGCCGTTCCGATGGATCGGCTATCAGTTGATCGCGCGCCTCACCGGCCGCTCGCCGTTCAAGCGTCCGGAATAAGTCCGGCGTTCCGGACGCGGCGTCCGGTATCCGGCCGAATCGAAGACTCGACTTCGTGATTTCGACGCGTTGCGATTGGCGCTGTCCTTGCTCCGTGTGCGCGGTACGATGACGGCGATGACTGCACGCATGACCGACGCGCCGGTGCCGCTCGAGGACTATGTCCCGACGGCGGATCAGTTCGTCGTCTTGCGCGGCGAGTGGGCCACCTACCAGGCCCTGCTCGCTGCTCGTGGAGACGGCAGAAGCCCGCGCATCGCGTATCTCGACGGAGTGCTGCAGCTCATGAGTCCCTCGCGAACGCACGAGAGTATTACCTGTGTCATCGGGCTGCTCATCGCCGAGTACTGTCTCGCGCGTGGCCTTCCGTTCTCCGCCAACGGAGCCTGGACACAGAAGGCGGAGCTCGAGGAAGCGGGGTTGGAGCCAGACGCCTGCTTTGTCTTCGGCCAGCTTCCGCTGCAGAAGGATCGTCCGGACCTCGCGATCGAGGTCGTTTGGACGAGTGGTGGCATCAACAAGCTCGAGATTTATCGCCGATTCGGGATCGCGGAGGTCTGGTTCTGGGAGAATGATCGGATCACCGTCCATGTTCTCGACGGTGCTCACTACGTCGAGGTGGAGCGAAGCGGGTGCTTGCCTACCATCGACATCGCGGTGATCGCGCGGCTCTCCGTCGTCGAACCGCACAGCGCCGCGATCCTCGAGCTCCGCGAGATCTTGCGTCAGGGCAACGACGGCACGTAGCCGCGCTCCATCAGCCAGTCGAGATAGACCAGCCGAGACGGTTGCTCGGTGTCATCGGCCTCCATGCGCACGGCGTCGCGAAGCGCGCGGCCGGTATCCAGCTCGTGCGTGATGCGCGCGACGAGCGCCTCGTGCGCGGCGCGATCGGCGAGCGGTGCGTCGTGCTTCGCGACCCAGTCGTACACGGTCGCTGCGCGCGCGCGCATCCCGAGGCCGCGCGACGAGCCATCGAAGACGCGCGACATCGATCCCGGATCGATGAACGCGATCGCGCGGGCGTCGGCGTGGTTCTCGAGGAGGTTGAACAGACGGCGCCAGATTTTTTGATCGCCCGACGAGGTCGCGTGCCTTGGCGTCGCGAACATGCGCTTCGCGAGCCACGTCATGCGCGGATCCGCGGGCCACGCCGCGAGCACCTCGAGCTGCTGTGTCACTTCGGCGGCAGTGCCGTAGCCCACGGTCTCGAGCAGGCGCGGCAGATCGATCGCGGACTGACGCTCGGCCCGCAGCAGCCATGCGTGCTGGCGCTCCGCACGCTTCTTGCCCCCGAGCGAGGGCAACACGAGCGCGAACCACGACGACAGCTCGTCGATGAGATGTGCCGTCTCCGAGGCACGGCATGTGCGCCAGCTGGCGAGCAACGCGTCGAGCTCGCCCGGCAGATCGATCATCGCCGCAGGTGATCGCGCAGGCGGCGGAGTCCGAGCTCGGTCTTGAGGTCGGAGAGCTCGCCGCGCACGCAGGCGGCGATCGCGTCGTCGAGGGCGAGCCAGCGCGTCCGCGCGCCGTCCTCCATCGGCGAGCCATCGCCCGCGAGTGCGGACTGCGTGGTCGGATCGACGAGCACGGCGACGAAGTAGAACTTCTCGATCATCGAGCCCGGCGACGGAAACATCCCGGCGCCGAGCATCTCGATCTGCGACGGATCGACGACGAAGCCCGCCTCCTCGTGTGTCTCCTCGGCGGCGCGCGTGCGCAGGCCGGCCTCGCCGACATCACCGTCCTCGATGATGCCCGCGACCAGCTCGGTGAACATCGGCGCGGCCGGCGGCTCCGGCAGTGGCGCCTGTGCGGCATCGCGCCCGAAGTACAGCGCGGGCCTCAGCCCCTCGCGCACGAGCACGCGGTGCTGCGCGTCGTAGATCGCGACGACGACCGCATCCTGGCCATACGGCCGCGCGATCGAATCGCAGATGTACGCCGCCGACAGCGAACCGTCGCGCCGGCGATTGCGCAGGTACATGCGGCGGATCTCGAGGAACCCGCCACTGCCGACGCGCTGATCAGAATCGACGATCAGCTCGACGACATCGTCGGATTTCACTGCGGCGCCGCGGATCCGGCCTCGGGCGCCGGCGCGGTGCCGGGCGGCGGGAGCGCGGGGTCGGCCGGCGGCGGCGCGATGTTGCCGCCCGGCGACTTCACTTCCCACTGCTTCAGCTTCTTGTTGACGTCGAACGCGAGCTCGTCGGACTTGCCCTTCACGAAGCCCGGCAAGCTCGGATCGTCGAGGCGCACCGGCTCGAGCTTCGGCTGGTTCGCGTTGAAGCGCAGGATCACGGGCTCGATGTGCACGACCCAGTTGCCCTCGCTCGGGAGGACCTGCGCGACGAGCGTGATGTTGAGGCTGCGGTCGGGGAGCTTGTGCCCCTGCGTGCCGACATCGGACGGCGTCCAGTTCGAGACCAGGCCCTCCGGCGTGTACCAGCGGGCGGTGGTCTTCACCGCGAGCTGCGTCTCGTCGGAGACGTCGAGCTTGTACTTGCTCTCGACCGTCTGCTTCATGTTGGCGAACAGCTCGAGCTTGTCGCCTTGATAGCGGGCCTGCTTTGCCATCGCGACGTCCTTACCCGAGGGACCGCCGCACGCCGCGAGAACGGCCAGCGTCATGATCAAGTTTCGCATGCCGCGTTCGTACACCGCGCCCGGGCCGCTCGCCAGACCGATCAGGGTGCCGCGTGTTGCTTCGCCGCGTCGTAGATGGCCACGGCGAGCGAATCGACCCGGCCGCTGACCCAACCCGGCAAGTTCGGATCGTCGGGCGCGAGCTCGCGCGGCTTCGGACTACCCGAGATCATCTGGAACGTCTTCGGCGTGACGACGACGACGTGCCCGGGCTCCGACGGCAGCACCTCGACCAACAGCGTCAACATGACCGACCGATCGCTCATGTTGATGAAGCCGCCCGCGCCCGCCGACTGCCGGCCACCCTCGGGGCTATAGATCTGCGGCGTGGTCGCGAACCGCGTCCCCGCTTCGTCGACCTCACCGATCTTGTAGTCGCGCTCGGCGACCTCCACGGCGATCTGGAACAGCGTCGACGACGGCGCCGTGTAGTGAGCGAGCTTTGCCGTCTTGACCTGCCCCGTCGATGGCCCACACGCGACCAACACCGCCACCAACATCAACATCCACCACTTCATGCGCCGACCATACATCGGGTGCTAGGGTCGTTTCATGTTGAGTGGCAAGCGCGCGCTGGTCACCGGCGCGTCGAGCGGGATCGGGGCGGAGCTCGCGCGGATGCTCGCCGCAGAAGGCGTCAACCTCGTCCTCACGGCGCGGCGGCGCGATGCACTCGAGCGCGTCGCGACGGAGTGCGGTGCGAAGGGCGTCAAGGTCGACATCGTGACCGCGGACCTCGGTCAGCCCGGCGCGGCCAAGCCGCTGTGGGAAGCGGCGAGTGCGGGCGGGCCGATCGACGTGCTCGTCAACAACGCGGGCTTTGGCTACTTCCGCGCATTCCTCGACGCGGACTACCAGCGTGATGCCGAGCTCCTGCAGCTCAACATCACGGCGCTTGTCGAGCTCTCGCGGCGGTTCCTCGAGGCGCGCAACGGCAACCCGGACCGCGCGTTCCTCGTCAACATCGCATCGATCGCCGCGTATCAATCGACACCTAACTTCGCGGTCTATACGTCGAGCAAGGCGTTCGTCCGCAACTTCACCGAGGCGCTGCACGACGAATTCGCCGGCACGCCGATCTCGGTGACGTGCATCTCGCCGGGCGGCACGCACACCGAGTTTCATGCGAGCGCGGGCGCGGGCGATTACGGCTGGCTCGCGACGAGGTCGATGTTGACCGCCGCCGAGGTCGCGCACATCACGCTGTCATCGATGAAGAAGGGCAAGCGGAACGTGATCCCCGGCCTGATGAACAAGATCTCGTGCTTCGGCGTGCGGTTCGTCCCGCGCGCGTTCGCGTCGTGGATATCGCGGCGCGTGCTGGGCAAGCCCCGCGCTGCTGCACTACCCTCACGCACGAGCGCAGCATGAGTGAAGCCGACAATCATAGGCGTTGGGCCGCGGACGCGCAGGGCGTCTACGAGGTCTGGTACACGACGTGGAACGATCCGAAAACGGACCAGGGATTCTGGCTCCGTTACATCACGGAGAATCCCGTCGATGGTCCACCACGAGGCGAGCTGTGGTTCGCGCGCTTCGATCCACGCGATCCGTCGAAGACCTTCGGCATTCACAAGCGCTTCTCAGACGTCCACGAGATGCGCGAGCCATGGACGCTCGTGGTCGGCGGCAGCCTCCTCGGGCACGATCACGCGAACGGCAAGGTCGACGGCGACGGGCACTCGATCTCGTGGGAGCTGCACTGGGATCCCGCGCCCGAGGCGCTGCGCTGGTTCCCCGACGTGTTCTATTCACGGCCGATCGCCGAGACCACCGTGCACTCGCCGAATCCGCGCGTGCGGTTGTCGGGCACGCTCGTCGTCGACGGCGAAGAGATCACGTTCGACCGCGCGATCGCGGGGCAGACGCACCTGTGGGGCAAGAAGCACGCGTACTCGTGGACGTGGGGCCGCTGCGCGGACTTCACGGGCGCACCCGATGCGGCGCTCGAGCTCCTCGGCGCGCGGCTGCAGCGGCGCGGCATCATGCTGCCGCCGATCATGCTCGTGATGCTCGACCTCGAGGGCACGCGGTATCGCTTCAATCAGTTTCGTCACCTCGTGATGAACCGCGGCACCTGGCGCACCGGTCGAACGACGTTCGAAGCGTGGTCGCCGCTCGTGAAGATCGAAGGCGAGCTCACGTGTGCGCCCGATGACATGGTGAACGCGCCGTATCTCGATCCCGACGGTACCGAGGTGTTCTGCTGCAACACCGAGATCGGGGACGCGCGCGTCACCGTGTACAAACGCAGCGGGCTCGGCTGGAAAGAATTTCGCCGGCTCGAAGGCCGTCGCCGCGCGCACTTCGAAATCGGCGGGCGCACGCGCGATCCAGAGGTCACGCGCCCGCACGTCCTCGTCCCGTAGTGCTAGTGTCCGCGCGTGCTCCGCAAGACGCCACTTTGGGATGTGCACAAGCAGCTCGGCGCGCGCCTGATCGACTTCGGCGGCTGGGACATGCCGGTGCAGTACAAGCCCGGGACGATCAAGGAGCACAAGGCCGTTCGCGAAGCGGTCGGTCTGTTCGATGTCTCGCACATGGGCGAGGTCTACCTGCGTGGACCGCGCGTGCGCGAGGCCATCGAGCGACTGACGACGAATAACGTCGCGGGTGCGCCCGTCGGCAAGGCCGTGTACACGCTGCTGTGCCTGCCGAGCGGCGGCGTCGTCGACGACTGCATCTTCTACAAGCGCTCCGACGAGGAGTTCTTCGTCATCGTCAATGCGTCGAACACGGCGAAGGACCTCGAGTGGTTCCGCGAGCAGACGCGGAGCCTGTGCGACGTCGTCGACGTCAGCGACGAGACCGCGCTGATCGCGGTGCAGGGCCCCAAGGCGATCGCGATGGTCGACCAGCTCGCGGGCGGCACGCTCACTGGCCTCACGAGCTTCACGTTCGCCGATGCGACGGTCGCCGGCGTGTCGTGCGTCGCCGCGCGCACCGGCTACACCGGCGAAGATGGCTTCGAGCTCGCGTGCCCCAACGGCGACGCCGTACGGCTCTGGTCCGCGCTCCTCGAGGCGGCCACGCCGCTCGGCGGAATGCCGATCGGCCTCGGCGCGCGCGATACGCTGCGCCTCGAATCGAGGCTGCCGCTCTACGGCAACGACCTCGACGACGATCACACACCGCTCGAAGCCGGCCTCGGCTGGGCCGTGAAGCTCGACAACCGCGACTTCATCGGCGCGTCGGTGCTGCGCTCGCAGAAGGCGAACGGCGTCTCGCGCACGCTCGCCGGCTTCAAGATCGCCGAAGACCAGCGCGCGATCGCGCGGCACGGTTATCCCGTCGTCGACCGCGCCTCGTCGCCAGCGGTGATCGGCACGGTCACGAGCGGTGGCCCCGGCATCTGTGTCGGCGGCGCGATCGGTCTCGCATACGTTCCCACCGGCAAGAGCGAAGCCGGCACGCCGCTCACGATCGACTGCCGCGGGAAAGACGTTCCCGCGACCGTGGTCTCCGGCAAGTTCTACAAGCGGAGTAAGTAGCCATGAGTTTCCCGCCCGATCTTCGATACACGCACGACCACGAGTGGCTCAAAGCGGCAGGCACGTCCTGGCGCGTCGGCATCACGCAGTTCGCCGTCGATCAGCTCGGTGACATCACGCTCGTCGATCTTCCGAAGGAAGGCGACCTCGTGACGAAGGGCCAGCGCTTCGGCACGATCGAGAGCGTCAAGTCGGTCTCGGATCTGTACGCGCCAGTCTCTGGCAAGGTCACCGCGATCAACAGCGCGCTCAAGGACGCGCCCGAGCAGGTCAACGCCGAGCCCTACGGCGGCGGCTGGATGATCGAGCTCGAGCCGACCGAGAAGGTCGAGATCGACGAGCTCATGAGCGCCGACGACTACACGAAGCACGTCGCCGCGCAGTAGCTATTTGCACCAGGGGATGCCGATCCAAACGCCGACGCTGCTCGGCAAGCGGATCGTCACACCCGCCGTCGCGACCCACGCGTTGCCGCCACTCATCTCCGGCGCCCACGTACGGCCCGCCTCGACGAACACGCCGAGCGCGGTCGTACCGTAGTACTTGCCCGACTGGCTTCCGCACTTGCTCTCGCCCTCGAAGTCACTCTCGCCGGCGGTGAACAGCTCCGTGTCGATGCGCAGCTTCGCGGCCGCACCCTTCGCGCCGTCGTCGAGCCACCGAAACTCACCCCGCGCGCCGACGCTCGTGCGCGCGTTGCTTCCGCGATCGATGAACCACGACGTGTCGAGGTACACGCCGTTCGACATCGAGTCCTTCGTCTTCTCCATCGTCCAGCCAGCGCCGACGTCGAACTTCTGCTTGTTCGTCATGGTCGCGCTCGCGACGTGCGTCCCCACCGACGCGTGCAGCGCCGAGGACGACGCGGTCCGCATCTCTTCGCCGTCGAGCCGGGTTGCTCGACCCACACGCGTCGAGCCGCCGATCTCCCCTTTGATCGGTGGGGTCGCGAACGGAATGATGCAACCACCGGCGAGCACCAGGAGCAGTACGAAGCGCAGCACCCGACACGACTCAGCAATCAACGCGCCACCACCAGCTCGGCCGGATTCGCGCGGTTAGCCCACCCGACCCGCGTGCCGGCGAATCACACGTTCTGCCTGCACCACGTCAAGATTTCACCGTACGTCGATCGTGCCGCGGTGCATGTCCATCGCGCACGCGAAGGGAATAGATCCCGACTTCGCGAACGTCAGCGTGATCTCGACCCGCTTCCCGAGCGGCAGCGGCTTCTCGATACGCTTGCCGTCGACCACGAGGACCACCTCGGTGGCGCAGGTCTTGTCGGAGGTCCGCGTGAACGCGAGGGTCACCGGTGTGCCGCGGGTGACCGCGATGCGCGACGGCGCGAAGCCATTCGCGTCGGCCTTGATGTCGACGCGCGTGGCCTTCGGCGCCGCGGCCGGTCGCTTCTTTGCCTCGGCCTCGACGAGCGCCTTGGTTTGATCGATCAGCTCCTCGAGCTTGCCGACCGCACTGCTCTTCTCGAGGACGCGCTTGCCGCTCGTGTCGTAGATCTTGAGGTGCGGCAGGTCGAAGCCGCCCGGCGTCAGGTAGCGCTCCGCGGCCTTGCTGTCCCAGTCGACGACGTCGAGCTTCCGGACCGCGACGAGGCTCGGATATTTCTTCGCCAGCTCGACGAGCGCCGGATCGAGCTTCTTACACGGCTCGCACCAGGTCGCCCAGAAATCGAAGATGGTGATCTTGCCCTTCACGGGCACCAGGTCGGGCGCTTCGCCGGGCTTGTTGTACGCGGCAACATCGGGCTTCGCGGTGGGCGGCTTCGGCGCGGGCTTGTCGGCGACCGGCTTGTCGGCGACCGGCTTGTCGGCGACCGGCTTGTCGGCGACCGGCTTGTCGGCGACCGGCTTGTCGGCGACCGGCTTGTCGGCGACCGGCTCGACCGGCTTGTCGGCGACTGGCTTGTCGGCGACCGGCTTGTCGGCGACCGGCTTGTCGGCGCCGTGCTTCTCGTCGCCGTGCTTCTCGTCGCCGTGCGCGTCGCCGTGCTCGTCGCCGTGCTTTTCGTCGCCGTGCTTCTCGTCGCCGTGCTCGTCACCATGCGCATGGTCGTCCCCATGCTCGTGGCCGTGATCATCATCGGCCTTCTTCTTCTTCGCGACCGCACCGAACCGATACGCCGCACCGACCTCGAGGATCGCCGGCATCTCGAGCTGACCACCGACCGCGTGCGTGACGAACGGGACCTTGATCGTCGCGTCGATCGCGAGGCGCTCGGTCGCGTTGTACGTCGCGCCCGCGTTGAACATCGCGTCGACGCGTCCACGGTTACCGTCGTCCGTGTGCGAGACGCCATCCCAGCGCTCGGCCGTCTCGCCCTGCACCTCGGCGCCACCGCGCAGCGACCAGCGCTTCGATAACCCGCGCGACAGCGAGAGACCCGCTGCGTAGCGATCGCCCGCCTTGAAGCCCTTGCTGCTCTCGTAGAGCGATTGCTGCGTGAACAGAAAGCCGCCGAACCGCCACTTGCCGCGCGGGATCGAGACGTCGGCTGCGAAGACAGGCCGGATCGTGCCGGTGCCCATCTGCACGTGCTGGTGCGGCATCGTGTCGGCGTCGGCCGAGAACGGGTTGTCCTCGGTGCTGCCGAGCGGCAGCGTCAGCCCGCCGCGCAAGACGATGCGCGCCGGGCCGACCGGCGTCGTGAACGAAACGAGCGCCATCGGATCGGCGATGCCCGTGAGCGTCTCGTTCCGGTGGTGAATGCCCGGCGTCACGAGGTCGACCTCGCCGCCGGTCTCCGCGCGATATTGGATCGACGTCGACATCACGCGCACCGGGACGACGAGCGACGCGCCGAGCTGGCGCGTGATGCCGATGTCGAGCGCGAGGCGCGTCTCCGTGATCAGGAGCGTCTGGTCGTGGACGAGATCGATGTCGCCCTGCTGGACCGTGAGCTCGCGATCGTCGTGCTGCGTTTGCACGTACGTCCCCAACCACGCGACGCGCAGCACGAGCTGGCCCGCCGCGAGCGATTCGTCTTCGACCTTCCCGACCGGGAGGTTTGGGTTACTTCAACCCGCTCAAGCACCGCCGGCATGCACGACGCGGAGATCAACTCCGGCGACGGCAAGTGCGGTGACCAGCCAACGTGAACGCATGGCCAGACCTTAGCGCACCGCGCGCCGCGGGACGATGCCGCGTCAGCGCATTAAGATCGTGTGCACTTGCTCGCGGTCGCGTGCGCAGCGTGCCGAGTCCGCCGCGCACTGGATGCGCAGGTCAGCCGACTGGTCGGGCGAGCGGAAGCGGTCGAAGGCCGCGAGCGCCTCGGGCGCTTCCGGCCGCTTCAGCGCGGCGAGGGCGGTCGCTTGCGTGCGCAGGAGATCCTGATCACGCGGCGCGAATTCGAGTCCCTTCGTCGCCGCGGCGAGCGCACCCGCGTTGTCACCGACGGAGCCGAGCACGCGCGCGTAGACGACCCACGCGCCCGAGTTCTGCGGCGCGGTCTCGGTGCACGACTTCGCCGGCGCGATCGCCTCTTCCCAGCGCCAGACGCGAGCGAGTGCATCGGCGGCGACCGCGTCGAGCACGGGCGGATTCGGCGCCTTGTCGCCGGGCTTGACCGTCTTGGCGAGGAGCGCGCGGGACTGCGCGACGAACGCGAGCGCGTCCTCGACGCGGCCTTGCTTCGACGCGACCCAACCGAGCTGGATCTTGACCATCGCCTGCGCGCGCACGTCGGGCGCCTGCGCGAGCGCGGCCTCGAGCACCGCGCGTGATTCTTCGAGGCGCTCGGTCACCGTCGCGACGAGCGCCATGCCGTGCTCGTAGAGCCGCTCCCAGACCGCGCGGGTCGCGACGTTCTTCGCGCCATCGCCGAGCTGGATCTGCGTCTGCGCGATCAGCGTGATCGGCTGCGCACGGCACGGATCGAGCGCGACATCGCGAGCGCCTTGCGCACCCTTGATGAACGCCGCGCCTTCCTTCGTACGTGCTTCCTTGCAGACCGCGTCCTGCATCTGCAGCGTGCGGCTGCGATGGCGGAGACGCGCCGTGACCGTCAGCGGCTGCTGCACGGCCGCGGGCACCGTGAACGCGTAGCGAACCGCGTGGGCTTCGCGCGCCGCGAGCGTCTGCGTCGCGATCTGCGTGCGGAACTTCGCCATCTCGTGCTCTTCGAGGACGTTGCCGTTCTCGTCGACGACGAGCGTGCGAAGCACGTGCGTGTCTTCATCCTTCGGGTTTGTCTCGTGCGAGAGGCCCGACGACGCGAGCCGCTTGCCCGTGCGATCCGCAACCTCGATCTCGACCCACGTATCCTGGATATCCAGCACGCCGCCGGGGAACCGGTGACCGACGAGCAGGTTCCGGATCACGACGTCGAAGTCCATCTTCGCGCCCGGCTTGACGGGCGCGCGCTCGGCGGGCAGCTGCCACGCGCCGTCCACGCGCGCCGACGCGATGTCGATCGACGCCGCGCCTTCGAGCTTCGCCTGCGTGCGGCGCAGGTGCTCCGTGTCGCCGCGCATCGAGGCCATCCACGTGTGCCCGCCGATGAAGCGATGCGACGCGATCTTTCCGTTCTTCGCGCCGTATTCGTTCGCCGACGCGGGCTCCTTCTCCATGTGGCAATCGATGCAGTTCTTCTTCTCGACCTTGTCGATGCGCGCCATGCCGTTGCCCGTCCACGCCGAGTTGCGCCAGAACCCGGGCTCGTCGAGACCGGACAGGTGCACCGGCATGTTCATGTCGGCCGAGATGAAGCCGCGATGGCACGACACGCAGAGCTCGGTGTCGACCTTCGTCGTGACCTGCTTCTTGTGCTTCGCGATCGACGCGGCATCGCCGAGCGTCGGGGCGTCGAGCGGCGCGTGCGACCACACGTACGAGCCGTTGCCGTCCTTCGTCGACGACTGCACACCGTGACACAGCCGGCACGTGACGCCCGAGTGCGAGCGCAGATCGGCGGGCGGGATGGGTGCGTCGACGGTCATCAGGCCGTCGATCATCAGCGGCATGTCGTGACAGCCGCCGCAGTGACGGCTCTCGGTCTTGCCGATCGACGTACGGAAGTCTTCGATGCTCTTGCGGTAGATCGGATTGCCGAACGATGCGAACGAGTGCGCACTCGTCGACCACTGCGCCGCCGCGTCGGGGTGACACGACGCGCAGCTGTCGACATCCGACAGCATCTCGCCGTCGGTGAGATCGTGACCCACACGCTGCGCGCTGCGATCGATCGCGACCAGGCTCGGACCGTGATCGCCGGGGGCACGCGGCAAGCGCGCGTCCACCTTGACGACCTCGGACGCCGGGACCGGCCGCACGGCAGCCTCCTGGCTGCCGCAGCCGACCAGCATGATCGCGATCAGCGCGCGCATGGAAGCTAGGCCTTCCTCCGCTTGAACCAGGCAAACAACGCGATCAGCAGGCCACCGACGAGCACGCCGATGCCGAACGACATGCCCTTCGGCGGCGTGGCGAACTTGCCGGGCGCCGGCGACTGCGCCTGCGCCTTCTTGTAGCCGATCTCCCAGAGGTCGCGCTTGATCACGCTCGCGAGCTCGAGCTTGCCGCGCGGCGCGAACGCCGTCTTGCTCGCCATCAGTGCTCCGCCAAAGTTGCCGTCGGGCGGACCGCCCCACCGGCCGCGCTGCGGGTTCGCGCACTTGATCGGGCCCGTCCACCAGTGGCGGATCGCGTAGCGGCCCTGGAAGTAGTTCTCCCGCGCGGGCTGCGCGCCGTACTCGAGGCCCTGCTTGCTCCACACTTCGCGGCCGCCGGTGATCGGCTTGCCCTCGCGGAACCGCAGGTCGTCCTTCATGTCGGACTTGCCGTAGCGCGCGTGCAGGCGCGTCAGCACGTAGTGGCCCTCCGCGACCTTGCCGCCGATCACGTCGGCGCCGACGGTCATCATGTCCGCGTCCACCGGCGGTTCCGGCGGGCACGGATCGCACTTGCCCATGTTCGGCGACGCGGTCCACGCGTACTCGGTGATGACGGCGCCCGGGTTCTTCTCGACGGTCTTGTCGAACAGCGCGGCGTAGAACTCGCCGAAGTTCTTCTTCACCGTCGGCTTGACGTCGAAGTTCGTCGGGATGACGACGTTCTTGTAGTTCGCGACCTCGTAGCGCTTGTCCTTCGAGATGATGTTGACGATCAGGTCCTGCTTGCCGGACGAGTTCGCCATGCCGAGGCGGATCGGCAGCGAGAACTCCTCGCTGTCGTAGTGGAAGCGGAGCGGCGACAGCGCGGCGCGCTTGTTGTCGCCCGTGCCTTCGATCTTCACCTTGCTCGGATCGACCTTCGCGACGAAGAACTTCGAGCCCGCCTCGACGTACGGCCGCAGGAGCGGCTCGGCCCCCGGCGGAATCTTGTACTTGTTGTCGCGTAGCCAGATCTCGAGGCCGGCTGCCTCGGTCGCCGACAAGATCAGGATCTGATACTCGCCGACCTCGAACTTCGCCTCGATCTTGACGGTCTGCCGGCGTGGCCGTTCGTCACCGGGGCCCGCGCTCGACATCTTCGCCATCGGCGCCGCCCTGTCCATCTCTTCGTCGCGATAGCGGCGCGGATCGGGACACGGGTTCTGCTCCCAGTACTCGACGAGCCGCGGCGCACCGAGCGAATCGATGCGGTCGAGCACGGCCTTGTCGAGCGTCTTGACCTCTTCCTTCTTCAAGACGACCGGGACAGGCACGATCATCGCGAAGTCCTCGAGCGGCCCCTTGTAGTCGTTCTGCATCGACAGCACCGTTCGGGTGCCCTCGCGCATGAGCACGACGTTCGTCGCGTCGTTGAACATCTTCTTGTCGGACCCGCTCACGTAGAACCCGCAGAACGCGTGCGCGCTGCCGGCCGTGGCCAGTGTCATCGCAAGCGCTAATCCCAATCGCCTCATGAATGCTCCCGGTGAAACCGTTCCTAGCTTGAACGCCTTCGGGTTTGGACGGGTCTACGCCGCCTGCGGACAAGTGCAGCGATGCCGAGGCCCACGCCGAGCAAGCCGGTGAAATCATTCGACCCGCTCGCGCAACCACAGCCGCTCTTCTTCTGCGACGCCGGCGCCGGGTCCGCCTTGCGTGGCTCCTCGGGCTTGGTCGCCGACGGCGAGCCCCAACCACCGCTCGCGACCGTCGCCGCGACGGCCTTGACGTCGATCTCGGGCACATCGCGCTTCACCACTTTCGCGAGGTCGACCTGCCCGCGCGGCGCGAAGGCGAGGCCCACACCCGGGGTCGGCGGCGGCACGCCCCGTCCACCACCCGGCGGCCCGCCCCAGCGACCGAAGATCGGCTTGTCGCACTTCACCGGTCCGCTCCAGCGATGACGGATCGCGTAGCGGCCTTGAAAGTTGTTGACGCTCGATGGCTGCGAGCCCTCCTCGAGCTTGCCGTTCGCGACCACGTGCTCGCGGCCACCGACGATCGGCGGCGCGGCCTTGAACCGCAGGTCATCGGTGACGGTCTTGCCGTAGCGCGCGTGCAGCCGCGTGAGCACGAAGTCGGCGTTTCCGTACGGCGTCGGCTTTTCGCGGGCGCCCGAGAGCACGTCGGCGCCGAGCGTCTGGAACTCGCGAAAGCCGAGCGCGGGGCCGGGGCACGGATCACAGGTCGTCGCTTGCCACGCGTATTCGGTGATCACCGCGCCGGGATTCTTCTCGACGGTGCGATCGAACAGCGCCGTGTAGAACGACGCGAACTTGTCTTTCATCGACTCGTCGACGTCGATGTTCGTCGGGATCGTGACGTTCTTGTAGTTCGTCACCTCGTAGCGCTGGTTCGGCGCGAGGATGTTGACGATCAGGTCCTGGGTGCCCGCGCTGTTCGCGAGCCCGAGGCGGATCGGCAGCGCGAATTCGTCCGCGTCGTAGTGAAAGCGCAGCGGCGAGAGCTCGGCGCGCTTGTCATTACCCTGCCCCACCCACTTCACCTTCGCGGGGTCGACCTTCGCGACGAACCACTTCATCCCCGCCTCGACGTACGGCCGCAGGAGCGGCTCGGCATCTTTCGGGATCGTGTACTTCTCGCGCTTGAGCCACGTGTCGAGGCCCGTCGAGTCGGTGGCCGAGAGGATCAGGATCTGATACTCGCCGACGACGAACTTCGCCTCGATCGTGACCCCGAGGTCGTCCTTCTTGCCCGCCTTGCCTTCGGCGCGGCCCATGCCGAAGCCGGCGCCGCGCGACGCGAAGTCGACCTCTCCGTAATCGGGCGCGCACGGATCGGCCTCCCAGTACTCGACGAGCCGCGGCGCGCCCATCTTCTCGACGTGCTCGAAGACCTCGCGGTCGAGCGTCTTCACGTCCTTCTCCTGGAGCACGACGGGCACGGGCACGACCATCGCGAAGCTCTCGGGCGGTCCCTTGTAGTTGTTCTGCATCGACAGCACGGTTCGCGTGCCCATGCGCATGAGCACGACCTGCGTCGCGTCGTTGAACAGCTGTTGGTCGCCGCCGGCGACATAAAAGCCACAGAACGCGTGCGCGGAATTCGCCGCGCAGAGCGTCGCTGCAAGCACGAGAGCGTTCGCGATCGTCTTCATCGTTGTTTCATCTCCTTCGGCGTCTCCGCATCAATCCGAGCCCGAGCAACGCGGCGAATGCGGGTGCTCGCAATGTTGTGTCCGTAGACGAACAACCACCACAGCCTTGGGCCTTGTGCTTGAACCCGGCGCCCGACATCGGCTGGCCGGCCTTCACGCCGATCTCCGGAATGTCCTGCGCGACGAGGTTTGGCAGCTGCACCTTGCCGCGCGGCGCGAACGCCGTGTCGGTCGCGGCGATCGGACCCGTGCTTTCGGCGATCTCGGTGCCGGCGGGCGGTCCGCCCCACCGACCAAACTGCGGGGTGTCACACCGGACGGGTCCGGTCCAGCGATGGCGGATCGCGTAGCGCCCCTGGAAGTTGTTCATCCCGTCGGGACGCGAGCGTTCCTCGAGCTTCTTGCCGTCGACGAGAAACTCGCGGCCACCGACGATCGGCTCGGCCTTCTTGAACACGAGGTCGTTCGGCGCGCCGTCCTTGCCGTACCGCGCGTGCAGACGCGTCAGCACGAACCCGCCGTAACCTTGGTCCTGCGCGAGCACGTCGGCGCCGAGCGTCGTGAAGTCGCCGTAGTCGAGCATCGGGCCCGGGCACGGATCGCAGCTCGATGCATCCCACGCGTATTCGGTGACGATCGCGCCGGGGTTCTGCTCGATGGTGCGATCGAACAGCGCGGCGTAGAACTCGCCGAACCGCTTTCGCACCCCGTCCTTGACCTCGAGGTTCGTCGGGATCGTGACGTTCTTGTAGTTCGCGAGCTCGTAGCGTTGGTTCGGCGCGAGGATGTTGACGATCAGATCCTGCTTGTCCTTCGCGTTCGCGAGGCCGAGCCGGATCGGCAGCGAGAAGTCATCGCTGTCGTAGTGAAAGCGAAGCGGCGAGAGGTTCGCCTGCCCGTTCACGAACCGGACCTTCTTGGGATCGACCTTCGCGACGAAGAACTTGGAGCCAGCCTCCACGTACGGCCGCAGGAGCGGCTCGGCTCCATCGGGAATCTTGTACTTCTGATCGCGCAGGTAGCGATCGAGCCCCGTCGACTCCGTCGCCGACAGGATCACGATGTTGTATTCACCAACGGTGAACTTCGCCTCGATCTTGACCCCGTAACCACCGGCCGAGTCGGCCTCGGGCGCCGATGCGGCGCCGGGCGCGGCGAAGTTCAGAGCCCTGTCCTCGGCATAGTGGATCTGCAGGCATGGGTCTTGTTCCCAGTACTCGACGAGGCGCGGTGCACTCATCGCATCGACCTTTGCGAGCACGTCCTTCGTCAGCGTCTTGACGTCGGCTTCCTTGAGCACGACGGGTACCGGGATCACCATCGCGAAGTCGGTCGGCGGTCCCTGGTAGTTGTTCTGCATCGACAGCACGGTGCGCGTGCCGTGACGCATGAGCACGACTTGCGTCGCGTTGTTAAACATCTCGCCGCCGGCACCGTTGATGTAGAAGCCGCAGAAGGCCTCCGCTGCCACAGGTGTCAGAAGGCTCGCAGCCAGTGTCGCCGCGATTGCATATTTCCGCATTCAAACCTCACACGGCGCCGCGGGGCCGACGGCGTCGTTGAAAGAGCAAGCTGGCCCCGACCAGCAACGCTCCCAAGAGGACACCATTACGGTCGTTCGTCGCGCAACCGCACCCGGACTTCTTCTTCTGCGTTTTGTCGCCGGCCGTGGGAACCGCCGGCGTAGAGCTCGGGGCTGACGCATTGGACGCACCAGCGATCAGATCGATCTCCGGCACGTCCTGCAGCACCGCAGACGCGAGCTTCACTTCGCCGCGCGGCGCGAACGCGAGATCGACGGCGGGCTTCACCGCACCGGTGATGCCCTTCGCGCGCACGTCGGGCGGCGGTCCACCCCAGATGCCGCGCACGGGCTTCTCGCACGCGATCGGCCCGTTCCAGCGATAGCGGATCGCGTAGCGGCCCTGGAAGTTGTTGTGCTCCGAAGGCTGCGCGCCTTCCTCGAGCTTGCCGTTGGCGACCACAAATTCGCGGCCACCGACGATCGCCTTCGCATCTTTGAAGCGCAGGTCGTCGTTGATTTCTTTTCCGTAACGCGCATGCAGCCGCGTCAGTACGAAGTCCGCGTTCTGGTACGCGACCGGCTGCTCGCGCGTGCCGTCGAGAACGTCGGACCCGAGCGTCTGGAATTCGCTCGGGCCGAGCGCGGGCCCGGGACACGGATCGCACGTCGTCGCCTGCCATGCATATTCGGTGACGACCGCGCCGGGGTTCTTCTCGATCGTGCGATCGAAGAGCGCCGTGTAGAACGCGCCGAACTTGTCCTTCATCGCGGGCGAGACATCGATGTTCGTCGGAATGGTTACGTTCTTGTAGTTCGCCACTTCGTAGCGCTGATTCGGCGCGAGGATGTTGACGATCAAGTCCTGCGTGCCCGCGCTGTTCGCGAGACCGAGGCGAATCGGCAGCGCGAACTCATCGCTGTCGTAGTGAAAGCGCAGCGGCGAGAGCTCGGCACGCTTGTCATTGCCTTCGCCGACCCACTTCACCTTCGCGGGATCGACCTTCGCGACGAAGAACTTCATCCCGGCCTCCACGTACGGACGCAGCAGCGGCTCGGCGCCCTTCGGGATCGTGTACTTCTCTTGGCGCAGCCACGCGTCGAGCCCGGTCGAGTCCTTCGCGGACAGGATCACGACGTTGTACTCGCCGACCGTGAACTGCGCCTCGATCGTCACGCCATGCGCGCCGGTGCTGGCATCCTTCGTCGCGTCCATCCTCGCCGTCGCCGTCGGCGCGATCGCGCCCTCGTCGGCGGGATAGTCCTTCCGACACGGGTCCTGCTCCCAGTACTCGACGAGCCGCGGCGCGCCCATCGCTTCGACCTTCGCGAACACGTCCTTCGCGAGCGTCTTGACGTCGCCCTCTTTCAAGACGACGGGCACCGGCACGACCATCGCGAACGCGTCGGGCGGTCCCTTGTAGTTGTTCTGCATCGAGAGCACGGTGCGTGGGCCCTTGCGCATGAGCACGACCTGCGTCGCGTCGTTGAACATCTGCTGGTCGCCGCCGGCGACGTAAAAACCGCAGAAGGCGTCAGCGGTGACGGGCACTGCGAGAAGAGCGAGCGCGATCGCAGCGAAGAGTTTCATGGTGGGAGCATAGACAATCGGCCTCGCGTGGTCCTTGGCAGAACAATTGTCCGTCGCTGCTTACAACTGACACTGAAACTGCACGGCGGTTCCTGAAACTTCGGCGCGCGCGTCTTTGCACTGCTGCTCGACGTACGGCAGCGTCGCCGGCTCCGCACTCTGCGATGCCGCGGAGAGCGCGCTCGCCGTGTGCGTGAGGCGCTGCTGGATCTCGGGCGGCACGCGGCCGCAGCGCGCGAGCTTCTGCGTGAGATCCACCAGCGTGCGGCACTGGACCGCGCGATGCCCGATGTTCGGATCGGGATGCGGCGCGCAGCCCGCATCGATCATCGCGAGCGCGATCTTGTCTGCGCGGTCGCTGCAGCGCGCGGCATCGATCTTCTTCCAGCGTAGCTTCGCGAGCGCGGCGTGGTCTTCGAGCTTCGTGCTCGCCTTCGTGCAGCGGTTCTCGATGCGCGCCCACGCGAGCAAGCGATCGCACGCAGGCACGCCGGTCGACGCACGCGCGAGCCTGCCGCGCATCGTGCACCCGGACTCGTAATCGATCGCGACATCGATCGTGCTCGGCTTCTTCCGCGCGAGGCGCACCTGCACGTCGCCGTCCTGCGCGACCCACACGTCGTCCTCCGCCGTCAGCGACAGCTCCCGCAGCGCCGCGCCTGCGGGTGCGAGGTCGAGCCGCGTGGCACCGTCGACCGCATCGAACCTGAGGGTCGCCGACGCCTCGCCGGGTGCCGTACATCGGCGCCAGGTCAGCGGTCCGCGAAAATCACCGACCCAGTCGGCCCATGTCGGCGACGCAACTGCCTGACTCGAACCGAGTAACGCCAGCGCGATCAAGATCCGGCGCATGCCTCAGCGTGTCACGTGATGTACCTGGGTACAAACCGCCCAGAAACGGCCGAATCAGCCGATGCACGGGTAGGATCGATGGTCACCGCGATGGCAGTCAACGAAGAGCACGGGCCCCCCGTGGTGGCAGGACGTTCTGCCGCGCCCGACTTCGTGCCGCCCGCCGAGTTCGACGACTACGTGGTCCTGCAGGAGCTCGGTCGCGGCCAGATGGGCCGCGTCTATCTCGCCGAGGATGCGCTGCTCGCGCGCCAGGTCGCGATCAAGTTCATCGCCGGTCTCGAGCCGGATCTCGAGGCGCGCCAACGCTTCCTCATGGAGGCGCGCGCCGCCGCGCGCATCCAGCACCCGAACGTCCTCGGCGTGTATCGCGTCGGCGAGCTCGGCGATCGCCTCTACATCGTCAGCGAGCTCGTGCGCGGCAAGTCGCTCGCGGACATGCAGAAGCCGATGCCGTGGCGCGAGGTGCTCGACATCGCGATCGACCTCGCTCGCGGGCTCGCGGCCGCGCATCGCAAGGGCGTCGTCCACTGCGACATCAAGGCCGCGAACGCGATGGTCACCGAGGACAAGGTCGCGAAGCTCGTCGACTTCGGCCTCGCGCGCGTCGTCCTCGAAGGCGACGACGGCGACGGCGACGTGATGGTCGGAACGCCGGACTACATGGCCCCCGAGGTCTGGGCCGGCCGCTCGCCGAACCGCCGCTCCGACGTCTACTCGTTTGGCGCCGTGCTGTTCGAGCTCGTCGCCGGCAACTCGCCGTTTCACGACGTGCCGCCGCAAGAGCTCGCGCGCGTCGTCGCGGAGCGCCCCGCGCCCGATCTCGCGACGCTCGTGCCCGACGTCGACGCGCGGTTCGCGAAGCTCGTCGCGCGCTGCCTCGAGCGCGATCCGGAACAGCGGCTCCCGAGCGGTGAGGAGCTGCGCGAAGCACTCGAGCAGCTCCATCCGTCGCGCGCCGTCGTCGTCAAGTCCGACGAGAATCCGTACCGCGGTCTGCGTCCGTTCGAAGCGACGCACCGCGGACTGTTCTTCGGCCGCGGTCTCGAGATCGGCGAGATGGTCGAGCGCCTGCGCAGCGACGCGATCGTGATCGTCACGGGCGACTCCGGCGTCGGCAAGTCATCGCTGATCCGCGCCGGCGTGATGCCCGCGATCCTCGATGGTGCGATCGGCAACACGCGCAAGTGGGAAGCCCTCACGATGATCCCCGGGCGCCGCCCGCTCACCGCGCTCGCGGCCGCCGTCGGTGATCCGACGCTCGTCGCGCGCGTGCTCGAAGATCCCGAGGAGCTGCCACGCGAGCTGCAGCGCCGTGCCGGCAAAGACGGCGGCATCGTGCTGTTCGTCGATCAGATGGAGGAGCTCGTCACCGTCGCCGATCCGGCCGAAGCGGCGGCACTCGACGCCGGCCTCGCGCGCATCAGCGAAGGCGTGCCCGGCGTCCGGCTCATCACGACCGTGCGCGCGGACTTTCTCTCGAAGATCGCCGCGCTGCCGCGCATCGGTCGCGAGCTCTCGCGCCTGCTCTACTTCGTGAGCCCGCTGCCACCCGAGCGCTTGCGCGACGTGGTCACCGGTCCCGCGACCGCGACCGGCGTCGAGTTCGAATCGCCCGCGCTCATCCAATCGCTCGTCGAAGCGACCGAGCAAGCGGGCAGCGGCGGCCTGCCGCTCCTGTCGTTCGCACTCGCCGAGCTGTGGGAGCGCCGCGAAGCCACGACGATCACGCAAGCCGCACTCGACACGATGGGCGGCGTCGCCGGCGCGCTCGCACGCCACGGCGACTCGGTGATCGCCGGCATGAATGCGACGGAGCGCGCGAACATTCGCCGCGTCCTGCTTCGCCTCGTCACGTCGGTCGGCACGCGTGCACGCCGCACCTCCGCCGAGCTCGATGTCAGTGCCGGCACGAAGGTCGCGCTCGACGCACTCGTCAAGGGTCGCCTGCTCGTCGTGCACCAGTCCGCCGAAGGCACGACGTACGAGGTCGCGCACGAAGTCCTCGTCCACGGCTGGGGCACGCTGCGCGAGTGGCTCGACGACGACGCCGAGGATCGCGCACGCCGCGAGCGCCTCGCCATCGCCGCTGCCGAGTGGGAGAAGAATCGCCGGCGCTCGGACCTCACGTATCGCGGCCCGCGCCTCCTCGAAGCGCGCGCGCTCGACGACACGAACCTCACCGCGCTCGAACGCGAGTTCATCGCCGCGTCGGTTCGTGCGACGACGCGCCGCAAGTGGATCGTGCGGATCGCGTTCGCCGGCGTCCTCGTCGCGCTCGTCGGCGTCTACGGCGTGCAGCGCTACCTCGCCGCGTCTCGGCTCGCAGACGCCGTCAACAGCGAGGTCACCGTGGGCACGCAGTCACTCGCGGCCGCACGCACCGCGGACGCCACCCAACGAGCCGAGGCGCAGCGCGCGTTCGGTCTGTTCAGTGCGGGTAAGACCGCGGAGGGTGAGACGGCGTGGAAGGTCGTCCTCGAGAAGCGCGCCGTCGCGGATACGGCGTATCGCGCCGCGAACAGCCGCGTCGAGGCCGCACTCGCAAAGGATCCGACGCGCACCGACGTGCGCGACCTCCTCGGCGGGATTCTCCTCGAACGTGCCGAGCTCGCCGAAGCGATGCTGCAACTCGACCGCCGCGACGAGCTCGTGGCGCGCCTCGCCGGCTACGACGCCGATGGCAAGCGACGCGCCCGCTGGGCTGCACCCGGCCGCTTGATCGTGCGCGCCCCGACCGGCGCGCAGATCGCGATCGGCGACAAGCAGCTCGGCACCGGTAGCGCCGACGTCGAGCTCGCGCCGGGCTCGTACATGATCGACGTGCGTGCCGAGGGCAAACCTTCACTCCGCACGGCCGCGATCGTCACCCGCGGCAAGCCGACGGAGGTCGTGCTCTCGTATCCGTCGCCTGTGCCCTCAGGCTTCGTGTACATCCCGGCGGGGACGTTCCAGTACGGAACCGACGACGAGAAGATGCGGACCGATTTCTTCGGCACCGTGCCGCTCCACACGCGCGAGACCGGCGCCTACGCGATCGCCAAGTACGAGGTCACGATCGCGGACTGGCTCGCGTACGCGGAAGCCGTCCCGAGCGCACCCGTGCCGAACATGCCCGTCGCCGCGAGCGGCCCGCTGCTCCTCGAGCGCGACGGAACGTCATGGAAGATCACGATGCAGCCGCAGGCCCAGCGCTTCACGGCGAAGTGGGGCGAGCCGATCGAGTACACGGGCCGCACCGAGCTGGTGAAACAAGACTGGCGACGGTTCCCGATCACCGCGGTCTC
>JALZOJ010000017.1:0-9244 GCA_030857175.1 Myxococcota bacterium
CGTCGATCTGGTCGGCGCGCCGCGCGATCTCCGCACGCATCATCTCCATCGCACCGAGCACGTCGGCCTGCATCACGCGTTGCGCGGCGAGCTCGGCGAGCTTGACCTTGCTCGTGATCGCGGTGTTGAGCGAGCCGCTCTCGAGCGCGAGCTCCGCGTTGACGAGCGCGATCTCCGCGCGCACGCGGTCGTCGCTGCACCGCTCGCCTTCCTCCTGCGCCTCCGCGACGAGGCGCTCGCGCTGGTCCGACGTCGCCGAGCGAATCGCCAGGTACCGCGCGTACACCGCGGCGCACGGGTCACCCTTCGCGTTTTCGATGGCCTTGGTCCCGACGTCGACGGGCGTGCGGCCGGGTGTCGCCTGGTCGAGCAGCAGCGCGGCCATCGTCGCGCCGAACTGCGGCGTCATCGTGGTCGTGAGTCGCGGCGGCGGATTCATCGCGCACACCGCGGGATCGACGAGGAAGAACCCAGCGTCGACGTGCGGCTTGTTCGCGAGCGCCGCGACGCCGCGCACGACCGCGTCGAGTCGCGCGAGCACGCCGTCGAGACACGCGAGCTGCGGCTCTCGCTCGACGACCTCGCGCCCGCACGCGGCTTCGCGCGCCGACTGCCACGCACGCAGATCCGCCTCGATCATCTCGGCGGCCGGCCCCTGCCCCGCCTTGCGGAGCGACGCGACCGCATTCGGATCGGGCAAGAGCTGCGGCGCACGACACGCCGTCGCCGCGGCGATCTGCGGGTCACCGCCGAACATCTTGATCGCCACGAGCACCGCGACGCCGGCCGCGATCGCCGCGCCCGCGACGACATAGATGCCCTTGCTCGTGCGATCCGCACCGGTCATCGCGGCGAGCAGCGCCTCCATCGAGGGCCACCGCCGCGCGGGATCTGGATCGAGCCCGCGCAACAGCGCCGCTCGCAGCCGTCGAGGAATCTTCGAGATGTCGAGCTGCGCCGGTCCGCCCTGCACTTCTTCGCGTAGCTTCTCGACGGTGGCGCCCTTGAACGGACGCTCGCCCGCGAGCGCTTCCCACAGCGCGACGCAGAACGCGAACTGATCCGTCGCCGGCGTGACCGCGCCGCCGCTCCACTGCTCCGGCGCCATGTACGCCGGCGTGCCGAGTACCGACCCCGTCATGGTGAGCCCGGCGAGCGGCGAGCTCGGAGTTGTCGTCGACACCGCCGTGCCCGTGCCCGGTGCGCGGAGCTCGCGCGTCTCGGCGAGTGGATCGAGCGGCGTCTCGACATCGCGTGCGAGCCCGAAGTCGGTCACCGCGATCCGCCCGTTGCGATGGCGCAGGATGTTGTGCGGCTTGAAGTCGCGATGAACGATGCCTTCGGCATGTGCGGCCGCGAGCCCACGCCCCGCAGCGACGAACGCGCTGATGATCTCGTCCTCCGGGCGTCGCTCCGCGCGCATCCACTCGGCGAGCGACTGCCCGTCGATCATCTCCATCGCGACGTAGTCACGCCCGTTCGCCGACGCTACCTCGTGCACGGTGACGACGTTCGGGTGACTGAGTCGCGCCATCGCGCGCGCTTCGCGAAGCAGTCGCTGCCGCGCCTCGCTCGAGCCCGCAGACTCGCGCAAGACCTTGAGCGCGACGCGCCGCTCGAGATCCGGATCGAATGCCGCGTGCACGACGCCCATCCCTCCCGCACCGAGCTCGCGCTCGAGCTTGTAGCGCCCGAGTGTGGGCCCGACAGGGTCGGCGGGGGAGAGCGGCTGCGTTCCGGTCGATCCGACAGGCGCGGTCGCAGTCCGCGCTAGCTCGTCGTCTCGATCCGTTCCCACGAGCGGAACATACCGCGCAAGCAGCTTCCGCATGCGGCCTGCGCGTTTGGCAGAGCGATCTTCGCGTCGAACACGCCTTCTCGCGCCCTTACCCGCGGCACGCGAGTTGCGATGCAACCGCTGCGAAGGGAGTACGGATAATGACGAAGTTCAAGCTACTGATTGGAGCGACCGCCCTCGCGGTTGGTGGGATGTCTGGGTTCGCATTCGCGAAGGGCCACGACGGCGAGAGATCGAAGCTGAAAGATTCATTCGCGCAGAGGAAGGCCGAGAAGCTGGCCAAGTTCGATTCGAACAAGGACGGCAGGCTCGACGATGCAGAGCGTACGGCGATGCACGACGAGCGCGTGACGGCGCGCTTCGCGAAGCTCGACCTCAACAAGGACGGCTCGATCACGCTCGCGGAGATGAAGGCGGCGAAGCCCCAGGGCCGGCGCGGCCATGGTCGTCATCGTGGCCATCGGATGAGCAAGTAAGCGAGTTGGGGCTATGCTGCCCGCGATGCAAGTCCCACGTCGAGTGACCCCGCTTGCGGGGTGGTCGGTCGTGGTTGCGTTTCTGCTCATCGGCTTCGCGCTCCTCGCGACCGTGTGGACGACGCGCAGCGCGGTGCTCGATGCCAGCGATGCCGTGCGTCGCGGACAGGCGCTGGCGATGGAGCAGACCGTCCGCGCCGAGCTTGCTGATCTCGAAGGTCCGCCGATGAAGGAGGACCTCGAGCGCATCCTCGTCGATCATCGCGACGAGGGCCTGCGCTACCTCGCGATGGTCGAAGGCGACCGCGGCAAGTCGAAGGTCGTGTTCGCCGCCGGCGTGCCCGTGAGCAGCGATGTCACGGAGCAGCCGGTGCGCGGCCGCCGCCTCGACGAGATGGTCGACGGGCGTCTGCGCCTCCAAGTCCGCCCGTTCCGGCGCTTGCGCGATGGTGGCCGCGCGTGGCGCGTCGTGATCGAGCTCGAGCCGCTGCAGGCCGAGGCGCTGCGCGGTGCGGTGACGCTGACACTCGGCATCGGCGCGCTCGCCGCCGCGAGCCTGCTCGGTGTCGCGATCGTCCTCGTGCGGCGTGAAGCGCGGCGCAATGCGGAGGAGCGCGAGCGCGAGCACGAGCGCCGGCTCGCGAGCCTCGGCGAGATGTCGGCGGTGCTCGCGCACGAGATCAAGAATCCGCTCGCGTCGCTGAAGGGCAACGCGCAGCTCCTCGCAGCGATGCTCCCCGCCGGCGACAAGGCCCGCGCCAAGGCCGAGCGCGTCGTCGACGAAGCGGTGCGGCTCGAGACGCTGACGAACGATCTGCTGCAGTTCGTGCGCACCGGCTCGATCCAGCGCGCCTCTGTCGATCCCGCGACGGTCGTGCGCGATGCCGCGGCGAGCGTGAAGGGCGATGTCACGGTCGATGTCTCGCGCGCGCCGCGTACGTGGTCGCTCGACGCGAGCCGCATCCGCGAGGTCGTGATCAACCTCATCGACAACGCGGTCGCCGCCGGCGAGCCGGTCAAGGTCGAGGTCAAGGCCGAGAACAAGGCGCTCGTCATCGAGGTCTCGGATCGCGGTCCGGGCATCCCCGAGGAAGAGCGCGAGAAGATCTTCGAGCCGTTCTTCACCGGCAAGACGGAAGGCACGGGCCTCGGGCTCGCGGTCGTACGCCGTACGATCGAGCTGCACGGAGGCAGCGTCGTCGCGCTCGAGAATTCGGGTGGCGGCGCGCGGTTCCGGGCCGAGATTCCGAGCTAGGACTACGTATGGCGCGCATCTTGGTAGCCGACGACGAGGCAGGACTCCGCGAGTTCCTCACGGATGCGCTCGAGCTCGACGAGCACACCGTCGTCGCCGCGAAGGACGGCAAGGAAGCGGCGAAGTTCCTCGACGAGCGCGGCTTCGATCTCGTGCTCACGGACCTGAAGATGCCGGGGATGGACGGCATGCAGCTGCTGCGCAAGGTGCGCGCAGAGCAGCCCGAGATCGAAGTGATCGTGATGACCGCACACGGCTCGGTGAACAACGCGGTCGAGGCGATGAAGCTCGGCGCGTTCGAATTCTTGCAGAAGCCGATCAGCGGCCCCGACGAGCTGCGCCTGCTCGTCGCGCGCGCGGTCGAGCATCGCAGCCTCAAGGATCGCGTCGACGGTACGACCCGCCGTCCGCTCGGCGACGACGCGCAGCATCCGCCGCTCACGTATGGCGATCCGGCGATGAAGCCGGTCGTCGAGGCGATCGAGAAGGTCGCGCGCACCGCCGCCACGGTGCTGCTCACCGGCGAGTCGGGCACCGGCAAGGAGGTCGCCGCGCTCGCGATCCACGCGCAGAGCCCGCGCGCGACCAAGCCGTTCATGGCGATCAACTGCGCCGCGCTCAGCGAGCAGCTCCTCGAGAGCGAGCTGTTCGGTCACGAGAAGGGCGCGTTCACCGGCGCGACCGAGCGCAAGCGCGGCCGGCTCGAGCTCGCCGACGGCGGCACGTTCTTCCTCGACGAGATCGGCGAGATGAAGCTGGAGCTGCAGGCCAAGCTCCTGCGCGTTCTGCAAGAGCGCCGCTTCGAGCGCGTCGGCGGCAGCCGCACGCTCGAGGTCGACGTTCGCTGGGTCGCCGCGACGAACCGCGATCTGCGCGTGATGATCGACGAAGGCAGGTTCCGCGAGGACCTCTATCACCGTCTCGCCGTGTTTCCGATCAAGCTGCCACCGCTGCGCGACCGCAAAACGGATCTCATCCCGCTGACGAAGAACCTCCTCGATACGATCGCGCGCGATCTCAAGCGCTCCCTTCCGAAGCTCACGCCCGCCGCGGAGAAGCGTCTGCTCGCGGCGAGCTGGCGCGGCAACGTGCGAGAGCTTCGCAACGTTCTCGAGCGCGCGGCGATCCTCGCCGAGAGCGACATGATCGACGCGGCGCATATCTGGATCGAAGACACGGACAAACCGATCGCGCCCTCGAACGACGTGCGCCCGCTCGTCGAGATGGAAAAGGAAGCGATCCTTCACGCACTCGAGGTCGTCGGGGGAAATCGCAGGCGCGCTGCGGAGCTGCTCGGCATCGGCGAACGCACGCTCTACGACAAGCTCAAGAAGTACGGCGTCGACTGAGAGACGCGCTCAGTCTGCAGAATCCGCAGCTACACCGGCAGAACTCGCGGATACACTGGCTCGCAACCCATCGAAATCACTTGGTGCAAAGGCGGCATGGTCGCTGCATTATCCCAGGTCATGCGTAGAATCATTATCACTGCTCTCGCCGTCATGCTGATGGGCGGCGTCGCGTCCGCAGACCGCGGGTGGCGCAGCCGCGACACCAGCCGCGACAGCGGCGGCACCGTGGTGCGAGATCACCGCGACACGGGTCGCGTCGATCGTCACAGCGGATATCGTGATCGCAGCAACTATCGCGATCGCACCAACTACCGGCGCGTCGAGCGCCGTCCGGTCTATGTCAACAACGGTCGCTTCGTGTTCCACGGTGGCGTGAGCCGCTCGTACACGCGTCCCGTGTTCCGCCAGCGCTACTACGACTACCGTTATCGCCCGCAGATCGTCGTCCAGAACTACGACCCGGTCCCGGGCTACACCTGGGTCCAGGGCCAGTGGAGCTGGAGCGGTTACGAGTGGCTCTGGGTCGACGGCTACTGGGCGCCTGACCAGACCTACCAGGACTACAACTACAACTACAACAGCGGCGTGAACGTCCAGATCAACGGCGGCGCCTACTACGACAACAACAGCGGCTACTACAACAGCAACGGCGGCTACTACAACAACAGCACCAGCAACAACACCTACTACCCGACGAGCCACGCGCACGACGGCGACTGCGGTCACGAGTACTAGAACCTGACGCGCCTCCGCGTCACCCCGCCGGCAAGCGCCACTTCGGCCGCTTGCCGGCTTCGTTTTGTCCGGATGTGGTGACAGTAACCAACGCGGCGGATTCGGCGTAAACATCGCGCATGACGACGTCGAAATCTGGTTACGACCTCACTCCACTCGCAGCCGATCGCATCGCCGCGCTCTCGACCGACCTCAGCGACACGGAGCGCCGCGTGATCTTGCATCAGGGCACCGAGCGGCCGGGCTGCGGCGTGTTCCTCGATAACAAGAAGGCCGGCGTCTACACGTGCCGGCTGTGCGCGCTCCCGCTGTTCAAGTCCGACGCGAAGTTCGACTCCGGCACCGGTTGGCCGAGCTTCTTCCAGCCATACGATCCCGAACACGTCGCCGAGATCACCGATGTCACCCACGGCATGCGGCGCGTGGAGATCCGCTGCAAGCGCTGCGATGGCCACCTCGGTCACGTGTTCGACGACGGCCCGGCGCCGACCCGCCTGCGCTACTGCATGAACTCGGCGTCGCTGTCGTTCGTCGACGACGGGCAGCCGCTAAAGCTTCGCAGTTAAGCGGTTTTAGAAAATCTCTCGGGTCGTTGTCGATCTGCGCCCACGTCGTTCGACTAAGCGCTGAAAGGACAATGACCATGAGCAACACCGGCAAGTTTGTTTGGTTCGAGTACGTCAGCGGCGACACCCAGAAGGCCAAGGGATTCTTTGGCGAGCTGTTCGGTTGGACGACACAAGAAGTCCCGATGCCCGAGGGCGCGTATGAAATGATCTCGAGCGGCGGCCGCACGATCGGCGGCTACCTCCCCACCCCGGCCGGTGCACCGAAGGAAGCACACTGGCTCTCGCACCTCGCGGTCGCCGATGCGAAAGCGACGTCCGAGCAGGTCACGAAGCTCGGCGGCAAGATCTTGAAGCCGACGCTCAAGGTCGGCGACTTCGGCACGATGGCGATCGTCGCGGACCCGCAGGGCGGTGCGCTCGCGCTCTGGCAGCCGGCGAAGTCCGAAGAGCAGCCCGCACCGACGGTGAACACGTTCTGCTGGAACGAGCTCGCGTCGAGTGATCCGGCCGCGTCGGTCGCGTTCTACAGCGCGATCGGTGGCTTCACCTCGAAGGCGATGGAGATGCCGACCGGCACGTATCACGTGCTCGAAGCGGGCGGTCAGCCGCGCGCCGGCGTGATGGCGAAGGGGATGCCGCAGCAGCCGCACGCGTGGCTGCCGTATATCCAGGTCGCGAGCGCCGACAAGACGGCCGAAAAGGCGAAGAAGCTCGGCGGCACGATCATCGTTCCGCCGACGGACATCCCGAACGTCGGCCGGTTCTCGATCCTCACCGACACCCTCGGCGGGGCTATCGGGATCCTGCAGCCCTAGGCCGCACGAGGAGCACGTTGCCGTCGACGATGATCTGCAGCCTGTGAACCGCGGCGATCGTGCACGCGATCTGTTGCCACGCAACGCGCTTGAGGCGGAGCGTGATTTTCATGCGCACGTGGGCCGCGATCACGATGTTCACGCGGCCGACATCGGAGAGCAGGCGATAGACGTCGTGAACGTCGGCGTCTTTGACGTCGAGATCCATCGCGGGGCCGCGATACGCCGTGGCCTTCGTGCAGAGCTCGCGGTCTTCCGCGTGCGCGAGGCCGCCGACGACAAGCACGACGAGGATGACGAGCGCCCGCACCTTTCCCAGTGTACCGTGCCGCCGTGAAGCTGCAGCTCCCATTTCAACCGCCGATGGAGCCGATGCTCGCGAAGCTCTCCAACGGGTTACCCGAGGGAGATGGCTGGCTGTTCGAGCCGAAGTGGGACGGCTTCCGCGCGATCGTATTCAAGAGCGGCAACGACCTCTTGATCCAGTCGCGCGATCTGAAGCCGCTCGGTCGCTATTTTCCCGAGCTCGAGGTCACGCTGCGGGCGGGGTTGCCCGATCGCTGCGTCCTCGACGGTGAAGTCGTGATCGCGCGCGATGGCCGGCTCGACTTCGACGCGCTGTTGCTCCGCATCCATCCCGCCGCATCGCGCGTGCAGATGCTCGCGGAGCAGGCGCCGTCCTCGTATGTCGCGTGGGACCTGCTCGCCGAAGGCGACGAAGATCTGCGCGCCCTACCGCAGTCCGAGCGCCGCGTGCGGCTCGAACGCGCGCTCGGCGGCGTGAAGCCGCCGATTCACGTCACGCCGGCGACCCGCGATCGCGCGACCGCAGCGGATTGGTTCCAGCGCTTCGAAGGCGCGGGCCTCGACGGCGTGATGGCCAAGCCCGAGTCGCTCGCGTATTCGCCGGGTAAGCGGATGATGATGAAGGTCAAGCACCAGCGCACCGCGGACTGCGTCGTCGCGGGCTTCCGCTGGTACAAGGGCGGCAAGGATCGCCTCATTGGCTCCCTCTTGCTCGGGCTCTACGACAACGAAGGTGTGCTGCACAATGTCGGCGTGTGCTCGGGCTTCAAGGCAACCGAGCGCGAGTCGATGGCCGAGATGCTGCGCCCGTACCGCGAGAACGCGCGCGAGGGCCATCCGTGGGCCGACTGGGCCGACTGGCAGGCGCAGGAGGGTGCCCAGCGTCTGCCCGGCGCGACGAGCCGGTGGAATCGCGGCAAGGACCTCTCGTGGGAGCCGCTGCGCCTCGAGCTCGTCTGCGAGGTCTCGTTCGATCACCTGCAGGGCACGCGGTTCCGTCACGGATCACACCTCAAGCGGTGGCGCCCCGACAAGCCGATCCCCGAGTGTCGCTACGATCAGCTCGAGGAAACGCCGGCGTTCGAGCTGGCGAAGATCTTCGGCGCTTAGAACCGGAACGACGCCATCGCGCCGTTCTTCGTCGGTGTGATCGAGATCGTCGACTCGGTCTTCTCGCCGCCCGTCACGACCAGGTAGACGCCCGCGGCGAGCGCGGCTCCGCCGGCGATCCAGCTGCCGGCCATGAGCTTCTCGCGCAGACGCGCGTCGTCGTCGTACTTTTCGCGGAGGTCCGTCTTGCCCGAATCCCATGCCACGCAGTCGGCCGGGCAGAGCTCGTTCGCCTTCTCTTCGAGAGCAGCCACGCGCGACATGAAGAAGAAGCCGAGCCCCACGAGCGCGACGCCGGAGCCACCGACGATGTAGCCGACGAGTCGCTTCTTCGAGCGCGGCGGCTCGTCGGTGATCGGCTGCGGCTGCGGCTGTGGCTCGGGCGCCGTCGTCGGGAGGGTCGCTGTCGTCGTCGGCAGCGGTTGCTGCTGCGCCTTCGCGCACGCGTCGACCTCGACGATGTATCCCTTCACGGCTTCCTCGTTCGGCGCCTTCTTCGCCTCGAGGAGGAAGCGGTTGTAGTAGTCGCTCGCTTCCCTGCACTTCTTGGCGAGCCGGTGCGCCTGCGCGATGTTGAACAGGTAGACCGGATCCGGATCGGCGTCGTACGCGAGCTTGAAGTGATACGCCGCGCCGCTGTAGTCCTCCTTGAGGTACAGCGACTGGCCGTGCGCGTACGAAGCCGCGGCGTCCTTCTTCGGGTCCGCGAAGGCGGTCGATGCGAAGAGCACGAGGCAGGTGAGGACGATGCTCTTCATTTCTTGCTCGGTTCCAGACTGCCGGGCGCCAGCAGATCATCCTTCGCGGGCGGCGGCGTGATCGGCGTCT
>JALZOJ010000017.1:9344-140913 GCA_030857175.1 Myxococcota bacterium
GCGTCTTGCCTTCCTCGATCGTGACCGACGTCGTGTATGGCTTCGCACCGGGCGCGGTCACGCTGATCGTGTGCACGCCGGGTGCGAGCTCCTTCGAGAGCGAGCTTGCCACACCGTCGATGACGACCTTCGGCGTGCCCTTGCCGCCGGTGATCGAGAGCTCGAGGCGTCCCGGCTTCGGCGTCTTCGGAACGACCGGCGGCTTGGGCGGCGGCTTCGGCGCCGCGACCATTCTCGGCGGGTTTGCCTTCACCGTCGCTGCCTTCGGTTTCACCGCGGGCTTCGGTTCGACCTTCGGAGTGTTCTTCGCTTCGACCGTCGGTGTCGGCTTCGGCTCGACCTTCGGCTCGACCTTCGGGGCGATCGCCGCTTCGACCTTGGGCGGTTGCTCGAACTTGGGCGGCGTCGCCGTGATCGGCTCGTTCGTCGGCGACCGCGGCTCGGGCGCGACGTGAATGGACTTGGAGCCGAGGTTCGAGGCGAACAAGAAGCCGACGATCGCCATCGTCAGCACGCCGAACACGAGCAGCAAGACGCCCTTCTTGCCCATGCCCGACTGGCGCGGCATCGGTGCGCGGATCGTCTCCGAGAGCCCGCTGATAGGAACTGCCTCAGACAGCGCGCCGGGCGTTGCCGTGCCCAGCGGCATGGGCTTGAGCTTCAGGGACGAGGACGGTGTTGGCGTCGGCGTCGGCCTCGGGATGTTGATGACGGGCTCCGAGCGCGGGCGCACCGGTGGGAGCATCGTCTTGACGCTCGTGCGATCGAGCGCGCTCGTGCGCTCGATGACCGTCGCGACCTCCGCGAGCGTCGGCCGGCCGTTTGGATCCTTGGAGAGCATACGCAACACGAGATCGTCGAGCTCGGCCGGAACATCCGCGACCGACGACGGGCGCGGCGGCGCCTCCATCAGGTGCTTCGCGACCATCTCCATCGCATTGTCGGCCTCGAACGGCGGCCGGCCGGTCAGCAGCTCGAACAGGATGCCGCCGACCGCGTAGATGTCGACGCGATTGTCGATCGCGTAGCCCTTCGCCTGCTCGGGTGCGATGTACTGCGGCGTGCCGACCATCGCGCCGGTCGCTGTCCGCTCCATGCGGTGCTCTTCGCGCGCGAGCTTCGCGATGCCGAAGTCGAGCAGCTTCACGCGCGGTGCTTCGCCGCGCATCTCGATCAAGTAGATGTTGTCGGGCTTGAGGTCGCGGTGAATCACGCCGTGCTCGTGCGCGGCTTCGAGCGCGCGAGCGAGCGGCCGGATCACCTCGCAGACCTCGTCGAGGGCGAGGCGCGAACGCGCGATGCGCGAACGCAGCGACTCGCCCTTGAGCCACTCCATCACGAAGTAGCTGCGGCCGTCCTTGGTCTGTCCGAACGCGAACACGTCGACGATGTTCGGGTGACCGATCTGATTCACGATGCGCGCTTCGTCGATGAACCGCTCGACGTTGAACGCCGCGCGACAGAGCTCGGCCTTCAGCACCTTCACAGCCGCGCGCTTGCCGATCAACGGATGCACCGCCGCATACACCACACCCATTCCGCCTTCGCCGATCTGCGCCTCGATGCGGTAGTCACCTAGCATCGTGCCGGACTCGAGAGGCGCGTCATCAGGAGCGTGTGCGGCTTGCGCAGGCGGCGGCAGATCGCCGGTCGTGATCACGCCCTTCGGTTTGTGCGGGATCGGGAAGTGGGTCGTTGGATTGATGCTCGGTGTGTCGAACTCGAGTCGCTCGTCCTCGACTTCATTGCTGGCATCCCACGGCGGGTCCGTTCCGCGCGACAGGTCGGTCGGCCCATCGTTCGGCGGCTCGACGAGCACGCCCTTCCGCTTGCTGGGAGTCACCGGATCCAAGCACCGTCCATTATAAAGGCAAAGCGAGCGTTACAAGCGTTTCTGCGAATACGGAATCCCGGGCCAAGTACGCCTGTCTCCTACCCATCGCCCGACCAGTCCCCGTACTCGGTCTTGGGATCGTAGTCGGGGTCGAGCGCCTCCGAAGCGGGTCGCTCGGCTTCGGGCACGTTCTTGAGATTGATGCGGATGCGGTACCAAGCGGTCGCGCGGCCACGGTTCGTGTCGACCAAAATGTCCTCCGGAGCGAGCCGCGCCGCCACCGCGGGATGCCGCGCTTTCCAGCGGTCCAGCCCCGCGAGCGCATCGGGTTTCAGCTTCGCCTGCGCGATCGTGATCACGGGCAGCTTTGCCTTCGGTGCCTTCTTCGCCTTGGTCTTCGGGCCCTCTTCCTCGCCCTGCTCCTTCGCGAGCACCAGCAACTTCTCGATCGATCCGACCGCCTCGTCGATGCCCGCGTGCGCATCGCCGCGCGCCGCGAACATCGCGGGCACCGTGCGCAGCGTGAAGTCGAGCGGGTTCGCCGCGAAGAAGTCATCCCACAACAGCGGCATCGACACGCGTGCATCCGGTGTCGCGCGGACCGAGTACGCACTCGCGGTTGTCCGATCTCGCGCGTTCTGGTTGTAGTCGACGAACACGCCGTGCCGCTCTTCCTTCCACCACTTCGCGGTCGCGATCGCCGGCGCACGTCGTTCGATCTCGCGCGCCAACGCGAGTGCCGCGGCGCGCACCACCTTGAATGGCCACTGCGGCGCGATGCGAACCCAGACATGCGCGCCGCGCGACCCGCTCGTCTTCGGCCACCCGACGAGGCCGTAGTCGGTCAACACCTCGCGCGCGACCCGCGCCACCTCGACGATCTGCGACCACGCCACGCCCGGCACGGGATCGAGATCGATCCGTAGCTCGTCGGGATTCTCCATGTGCTCCGCGCGAATCGCGTGCGGATTCAGATCGACGCACCCCAGATTCACGACGTACACGAGCTGCGCCGTGTTGTTCACGACGATCTCCTCCGCGCTACGCCCCGACGGAAACTTGAACACCGCGGTCTCGATCCACTCCGGCCGCTTCTTGTCGACGCGCTTCTGATAGAAGGGCTCCGCCTCCACACCGTTCACGTACCGCTTCAAGATCATCGGCCGCCGCGCCACGCCGCGCACCGCGCCCTCCGCCACTGCCACGTAATACTCGACGAGCTCGAGCTTCGTGATCCCCGCCTTCGGAAAGTAGATCTTCTTCGGGTTCGATACGCGAACCTGGTGGCCGCTCAGCTCGAGGTGGATCTCCTCCGCTTTCGCCACGCGCGAATCCTTGCACGATCGCCCCCCGGGCCGCATGGTTCCGCGCCATGTCGTCGCCGCCACCGCACGGAGCTTCGTTGCGCGTCCTCCTCGCGCTCGCGCTGCCGATGGTCCTCTCGCGCGCGACGCAATCGGTGATGACGTTCGCCGACGCGCTCATGGTCGAGCATCTCGGCCCGCAAGCGATCGCCGCTTCCGCCACCGGCGGCTTCAACGTCTTCCTCTTCATGATCCTGCCGATGGGCACGGTCTTCATCGTCCAGTCGTTCGTCTCCCAGCTCGTCGGCGCGAACGATCGCGATGCCACCCCGCGCTTCGCCTATTACGGCCTCGCGATCGCGTTCGTCTCCGGCATTCTCGGCCTCCTCTTCATCCCCGCGATCGACCCGCTCCTCGCGTACGCCGAGTTCTCTCCCGCCGTCCGCGGCCAGATGTCCGAGTACATGACGCTGCGCATGTACTCCGTCGTCGCGGTCGTCGGCGTCGAGGTCCTCGCGAACTGGTACGGCGGGCTCGGCAACACGTGGATGGCGCTCGCCGCGTCCGTCATCTCGATGGTGGTCGACCTGTTCCTCAACTGGGTCCTCATCTACGGCAACCTCGGCGCGCCCGAGATGGGCGTCAACGGCGCCGCCCTCTCGTCGACGATCGGCTCGTTCGTCGGCCTCGCCTTCCTCCTCGTCTCGTTCTGGCGCCGATGGGGCATGTCGATCGGCGGCGCCCCCGCCCCCGCACGCCGCCGCCTCCAGCTCTCGCTGCGCGAGCTCTGGCGCGTCATCCGCTTCGGCTTCCCCAACGGCCTCAACTGGTTTGGCGACTTCGCCGCGTTCCAGCTGTTCGTCAACGTCGTCTTCGCATCGCTCGGCGACGACACGCTCGCCGCACTCAACGTCGTCATCGCGATCAACTCGCTCGCGTTCATGCCCGCATTCGGCCTCGCGTCCGCCGGCGCCATCCTCGCCGGCCAAGCGATCGGTGCGGGCCAGAAGGACGCGGTCTGGCCGCAGGTCAAGCTGACCATCAGCGTCGCCGCCGTCTGGATGTGCACGATCGGCGCGACCTACCTGCTCGCGCCGCGCCCGCTCCTCCAGCTCTTCAACAGCTCGCACTCCTCGCCGCTGTTCGTCACCGTCGGTGTCACGATGCTCGTCATCAGCGCCGCGTGGCAGCTGTTCGACGCCATCGGCATCACGCTCTCCGAAACGCTGCGCGCTGCGGGCGACACGACGTGGACCGCCACCGCGCGCCTCGTGCTCGCGTGGGCCGTCTTCGTCCCCAGCGCCTACCTCGTGGTCAAACGCTGGGACGGCGGCCCGGTGGGCGCGATGTTGTGCCTCGTCGGCTACCTCGCGCTTCTGGCCGCCCTCTTCGCGTACCGTTTTCGCAGTGGCGCGTGGCGCAGCATCGAGCTCATCGAGCCCAAGCTGGTCGAGTAGTTACCTCGATCACGTGAGCGCCTCGGCGGCGGTCCGTTGCCAAGTGTCTCGGCAAACCGGGCAAGATCTCATGCGAAAGAAAGTGGGCAACCCGGACACCCGGCCGGCGATAGACGCTCCGATGCAAAATGTGCTGGACCGTACATGGCGTCGTTCATGCGGCAGCGGAGACCGAGCGATCGCTTGGAACCTCGGTCGAGCTGCCGATCGATGACGCGTCTCTGGTCCGTTGGGACGCGGCTCGGCCTGACTGCACGGTCGCACACGACCTGCCGCTCACCGCGCACGTCCGGAAGTACGTGATGAGCAGCGGCTAACTTCGCAACGGCCTGCGGGCCGCGTTCCTCGCGGCCGACGACGACCAGATCACCGCCGGCCACTCCACGCAGGCCGCCGAACTCGACTACGAGGCGATCGGCAAGCTGGCCGCCGCATCCTGAAAGGACCAACATCATGGGCGACTACGAACCACGCGATCGCAGCAAGCAACACGCCGCCGCGAAGGCAGGCCCGAGCGCCGATGACCGGTTCGGTCCCGGCGCGCTCGGCACGAACATGGAGTCGCGCATCCTCGCGGTCACCGTCGACGGTGATCGCACGCGCGTCACGATGTCGAGAGGCAAGACCCACGGCGTGCACGTCGGCATGGAGGGCTACATCAAGGCGGACGGTGGGATGCTCTCCGAGCTCCAGATCGACGCGGTCGAAGATCGGCGGTGCCACGCGTTCGTCGAGGTGACACCCGATCAGCTGAAGAACCACCTCCTCGTGATGATCAACCCGACGTCGATGCCGAAGGCGACGATCACGAAGGACGTCAGCACGCGCGTCATCGGCGTCTTTGTCGAGGCTGGCCGCACCAAGGTCATCATCGCGCGCGGCCGAACGCACGGTGTCACAGCTGGCATGCACGGGCATCTGGTCGCTACCGACGGCCGCGAAGGCCACAGCTTCACGATCGAAGGCACAACGGCGATGCAATCGTTCGCGTACGTCGCCGGCACCGTCGATCACGTCAACCAGCACAAGAACGTCGTCCTGCACCCGAACGCCGCACGTGGCGCTCTGCCCATTCAGCGACTTGCGAACGGAGCCGCGGCGTCGTCGACCGCCGATGTCCAGGCGACGGCGCAGACCGGCGTCGCGGGTGCCAGCAGCCGATTGCCGCATTTCGATCCGATCCAGCGCGCGTTCGGCAAGCACGACATCTCCGGCGTCCAAGCGCAAATCGGCGGCGCCGCGTTCGACGCCGCCGCATCGATCGGCGCGCAGGCCTACGCGACCGGCAACAAGGTCGCGTTCGCGTCGGCTCCCGATCTTCACACTGCCGCGCACGAGGCCGCACACACGATCCAGCAGCGCAACGGCGTGGTCGGCTTTCAAGGACTCGGTGCCGCGGACGACGAACACGAGCGTCATGCGGATGCGGTAGCGGACGCCGTTGTCGCCGGCGAGTCGGCCGAGCCGTTGCTCGATCGAACGATGGGAAATGCGAGCATGCCATCCGAGGGTGCGATTCAACGCAAGCCGACGGCCGATACCGCTGCGAAACCCCGATCTCCGGACGAGACGCGGAGCCAGGTGATCCGGCTATCTCTGCGCAACGCGCAACACGAGATCGAGAAGTGGGACGGTGCGCGCGACCCTGGGAGGGTTATCATCGACACGCGCATGCACCTCGCGGAGGCAAATGCGACGCTCGTTGGAGCTGCCATGTCCACGGCCCAGTTCGAAGCGCTCCAGCCTCAGATGGAAGCGACGACGAGGGCGATCCACGAGGTCATGCGCGTGCACGGAGACCGCCCGCCGATCACTCAGCTAAGCGAGCAAGCCGTACGACTCCGCATCCTGCTTCGCCTCGATCCCGATCCGATGACGTCGTACACGACGTCCAAGGTCGAGAAGTCGAAGAAGGGCGGTCACGAGGAAGCTGACGTCGTCGGTCCCGTCGTCGAGCTCGTCGGCATCGAAGCGGCAGCTGCCTACGAGCAACTCGTCGCGATCGATCTCCGCAAGGCCGGCGATGCCGAGTCCGGCTACAAACCCGACGAGCGCGCGGCGGTGGTCGCGGCGATCACTGGCAAGCTCCAGCACCACGTGATGTACGCGCACGCGGTCATCGACGAACATCGCGATTCGTCTCGTGCGATCGCGCCGGTGATCGCGGCCGCGAGCGCACCGATCCAGCAGATCCGCGGCTGGATCTTCTCGCGGCAGGACAACGCCAAGCTACTGCCCCTGTTCGATCGCGTCCTGCACGAGGTCGACGCGCTGCGCGCGACCACCGGTCTCGGCTCGCTCGCGAAGGAGCCGGTCCCTCCACTCGCGCGGGCTTCGGTCGAAGGCGCTCACAACGAGGAAAAGGCCGTGACCGAAGCACAGCGACTCCTCGCCGGTGCGATCACGGCGAAGTTCAGAGCGTTCCATCTCGGCGCCGAGCAGCTCGAGAAGTTTGCGAACATGGTGCCACCGTCGCCCAAGCCCTCGTTCTGGGAAGAGCTCGCGAAGGGCATCCTGATCTCGGTGATCGGGAACGTGATCGGACCCGCGGTCGCCGGGTTGGTCAGCGCGAGCGCGCGCGGGATGACGGAGGCGAGCTTGGGATTGGTCGCGGGTTCGACGACCGACTCCGTGCAGGCGATCGCGAGCAAGATTGCCGATGACGCATTCAAGCAGGCGGAGAATGCCAACGACAAGATGCGGAACATCTGGCTGTTCTACCAAGGCCTCGTGCTGACGCAGACCGAGTGCGTGCGAGCGGCGGAGGCGAGCATCACCAACCGGATCGCGGCCAGGAGCATCTCGGCGGCGGAGCTCGTCTCGATGCGGGAAGACATCGACAAGGCGAACGTGGACCAGGTTGCCCAGATGACGTTCCAGCACGCCGCGCATGGCTTCGCCCTCCTGACGGCGCAGCTGGGACTGGGAGTAAACGATCACGGCCGCGACAAGGTCTCCGCGATGGACGGTTACTTCGGCAAACCGATGGGCGGACCGAGGGTCGGCGAGCCGAGGGTGGGAAGTAAGGTCGGTACGGAAGGCGTCGGCAGACTGCGCGTCACCATCCTCGACGACGGCGAGTCCGCGGGTTATCGGATCGAGAAGTTCACGGTGCACGGCATGGTCCGCGAGTTCGCCGAGGCCGTGCTCGCGCGCGCGGGCGATCGCATGGACACGCTCGGGCTACCGATCGAGATCGAGATCGAGCCACCGAGCTCGGGCCGAGATGCGATGGCGTTCCTCGCGATCGATGAACGGGGCGTGCTCCGTGACTCCAAGAACTGGAACGCGCTGCGGGTACCGCGCGAGCGGGCATGGAATGCGGACTTCTATGCGACCCCGGAGAAGTTGTGGCAGTTGCTCCGGAACGGTCGTCTGCCCAAGGGCATCGTCGGGAAGGAATGACTCCTGTGCGCCAATTACGATGTTGCGTGTTGCTCCTCTTCGTCCTCGCCTGCGAGAAGCCCTCGCCTTCGACCCAGCAACGGGTCTTCGAGGCGGCGCTCGCCGAGGTGCGCTCGACCTCCGTGGCGACACGCGCAAGCGGTGCGCGGACGATGGTCTCGGGCTGCTGTTGGGACGGTTTCTTCGCCTCGACGACGAACCCGAGCGACGATTCGTTTCAACGGAAGTCATGTGGAGAGGCGCGACGGCTGCTGGAGACCGAGACCGAACCATTGGTGATGGAGAAGCTGATCATGCCGCTGACCTTCTCCGCCGGTCGACCGCACTGCTACGCGGACTTCCCGTCCTCGATCGTGCTGCGCCTGTGTCGGACCGGTTGCCGGGCCTCCGCGCGCGTAAACCTGGCCATGATGCTCAAAGAGCTCGACCCATCACCGGAGCTCGTGGCTGCACTCGTCCATCAACTCGAGGTTCCCGACGACGATACCCTCTTCCCTGATCCTCTCGACTTGCCGGCCAGCGAGAAGGAGATCGATGGAGCGGTTAGCATCGCACTCGCCGAGGCCGGCGAACCCGACCTGGGGCCGGTCTTCGCGGCACTCGAAAGCACGTCCCCCCGCGTGCGTCGGGGAGCAACGATGGCGGTGCAGTTCGCGGGGCCACTCGACATGCCGGAACTAATACCGGCGCTGGAGAAGCTCGAGGCGGATCTCGACCCCGAGACAGCCAAGTGGGCGGCCGGGGCCATTCGGACCTATCGACTGTGGGAAAAGAAGTTACCCGACGAGCACGTTTCGCGGCTCCTCGCCCAGAAGGACAAGCGCCTCGCGATACGGATGCTCGCCGTCCGTCGATTCTCGTGTCGCGCCGAGACAGCTGCTGATGCGCTCGCTCAACTGAGCAGACACGCGGAGCCCGGTATCGCCGCCGCCGCTCGGCGCGCGATCTCGTTTCGTGCAGAGCGCTGCCGTCATCTCGGGCTTTGAACACGCGGAAGTCATGGTTCATCGAGCCCAAGCTCGTCGAGTGACGCTCGCGCGTCGAGAACGCCGCCCGCGCCCAGATGTCCGAGTACATGACGCTGCGCATGTACTCCGTGTCGCGGTCGTCGGCGTCGAGGTCCTCGCGAACTGGTACGGCGGGCTCGGCAACACGTGGATGGCGTATGCCGCCGTCTCCAGCTGTCGCTGCGCGAGCTCTGGCGCGTCATTCGCTTCGGCTTCCCCAACGGCCTCAACTGGTTTGGCGACTTCGCCGCGTTCCAGCTGTTCGTCAACGTCGTCTTCGCATCGCTCGGCGACGACACGCTCGCCGCACTCAACGTCGTCATCGCGATCAACTCGCTCGCGTTCATGCCCGCATTCGGCCTCGCCTCCGCCGGCGCCATCCTCGCCGGCCAAGCGATCGGTGCGGGCCAGAAGGACGCGGTCGGGCCGCAGGTCAAGCTGACCATCAGCGTCGCCGCCGTCTGGATGTGCACGATCGGCGCGACCTACCTGCTCGCGCCGCACCCAGCGCCTACCTCGTGGTCCGACGCCTCGACGGCGGCCCGGTGGGCGCGATGTTGTGCCTCGTCGGCTACCTCGCGCTTCTGGCCGCCCTCTTCGCGTACCGCTTTCGCAGTGGCGCGTGGCGCAGCATCGAGCTCATCGAGCCCAAGCTGGTCGAGTAGTTACGCGCATCACGAAGATACGAAACCGCGCGCAATAAGGGTCGACAGGCGCGCCCATGGCAAATGAACATGGCTGCATGAAGTTCGGCCTTCTTCTATTCTTGGCGGCGGTGGTGGCGGGTTGCACGACGAAGGCAAACCCCGCCTCCTGCGTCGACGATCACTGCAACGATCCCGCGCGTCCGTTCTGCGATGAAGACGGCAGCGTCGGGGGCAAACCTGACACGTGCATCGCGGTCGAGTGCATGGCGGGTGCGTTCGAGGCATGCCGCGGTGACAACGCGCTGACGTGTAATGCCGCGGGCACGAACTACGAAGAAGTCGAGTGCATGTACGGCTGCAGTGACCCTGCGGGCGGTTGCAACGCGTGCAACACGAGCGAATGCGAGAAGCACATCATTCCGCGTTACCTCTCGAACATCTGCAACGAACTCTCGGACCGTGCTCCTGTCTCGCTGACGATGCAGGGACTCAACACGAGCGTTGACGAGAACTGCAGTGTGATCGTTTCGCAAGCAGGCGCGCCGGAGATCTGTGTGTACCGTGCGAGTGCGATCACGGTGCCGGCGAACAATACGCTCAGGTTGGTGGGCAGCCGCGCGATGGCACTGGTGGCGGATCGCGACATCATCATCGACGGCATTGTCGATGCGAGTGGCGGCACTGCCTACGATGGTCCCGGTGGCGACTTCACTCGCTCCGGCGGCAGCATGGGAGGGGCGGCTGCGGGAGGAGCTGGCTTTCGGCACGCCGGCGGCAGCGGGGGGTCGACAACAGCCGATGGTGGCGCAGCGAACGGTGGTGTTGTGGTTCCCAACCCGATGGGCAGCGCCGTGCTCGTGGCCGGAAGGTCTGGCGGCCACAACGCCATCGCTGGCTACTCCTCCGGTGGAGGTGGTGGCGGAGTAACGATCATCTCCTGTCGCGGCACGGTCAAAGTGGCTGGCATCATCGATGTGAACGGTGGTGGTGGCGCGTCACCGACTGAGGTTCCCTTTTCCGTCCCTCCGATGCTGAACCCGGCGACGGGTGGAGGAAGCGGCGGTTACGTCGTGCTCCAAGGCATGAACGTGCAAGTCAGTGGTCAGATGTTCGCGAACGGCGGTGCGGGCGGTTCGGGACAAGCCGGCGGAGGTCTCGGGCAGGCGGGCCAGCGATCAGTGGCGGTCGCTCAAGGAGCAACGCCCTCCGCGGGCAAAGCAGGAACTGGCGGAAACGGAGGCACTGGCCCCACTGCGCCGACAGCTGGGACCAAGCCAATCATGTTGACGACCACCGACCTCCCGGCCGCAGGTGGTGGAAGCGCGGGCTTCCTCCAAATCTACGCACCGTCGGGCGGTATGCTGCAGCTGACGCCAACTACTGCGTCGCCGATGTTGGAGGGCTACTTGACGTTGCCCACCAACCGCTGAACGATTACTTACCGAACTTGCCGCTGACGCCGAGGTTCGCGACGAACGCCTGCACACCGTACGTGCCCTTGAACTGCGGCTCGTACATCTTGTCGGACGTCTCGCGCTCGCCGGGCGTCACCCAGAGCAGGCCGAGATGCACGCCATACTCGGGCGTGATCGCGTAGCTGCCACCGAGCGTGATGTTGAAGCGGTTGATGTCCGGCAAGCGGGCGGAGAGCGTCGTCGTCGGAATCGGCGTCGGGTCATACATCAGACCCGCGCGGATCGCGGCGCCGTGCGCCGGCAACCGATACTCTGCACCGAGGCGATGCGTGACCGTGTTCTTGTAGTCCTGCGGTGAGACCGTCTGTGGACGTGGCGTGGCCGGGTTGCCATCGTCGGGGAGATCGATCGTGAGGTTGCCGTCCTCGAACGCCTGTGCCCAGTTGATCCAGACCGCGTTGTACTCGATGTCGAGGTCGGGAATCGGTGAGTACGCGACGCCGCCCCAGACCGATTGAGGCAGTGTGATGGTCGCGTTGATCGTGCCATCGGGCGGCAGCTGCGAGCGGTACGGATCCTCGATGTCGAAGTCACCCTTGCCCTCGAAGTCGAGCTTCACCGGCGAGCGATACATCACGCCAACCTTGAGGCCGCGAACGTCGGGCGAGTGATACATCGCTCCGACACGACCACCGAAGCCGACTGCATCGCCACCGAGGTGTGCAGTACCCTGGACTTCGCCGAAGCCAACGCTGTTCTCGAGCTCGATCGTCGCCGGCACGATGTCGAATCCGGCGCCGACCGAAAGACCCGGCACCTGCTTGTTCAGGTTCAAGCCCGCCCCGAGCGTGATGAAGTACGTGCGCAGCGTCTGATCTTGGATCACGTCGGCCTGCGGGTGACCCGATGGCCACGAGACCGCGAGCCCGAAGGGAAAGTGCAGACCAATACCGACCGCGACCATCTCGTGCAGACGTGATGTGACGTAGAGGTTCGGAACGACCGCCATACCTGAGTCGGTCTTTTGCTTCTCCCCACCGTCAGCTTCGTACGTGCCTTGCGCGAAGTAGAACGCGGTGCCGAGCGCGATGTTCGTGCCCTCGTTGAGCGCGATGCCGCCCGGATTGAACACCACCGACGAGGGCTCGGTGTTGCTCGCGGCGGTGGCGCCGGCGCGACCGGTGACGCGCGCATCGTGTTCGTTGATGTTGAATGCGTTGGCGGACGCGTTGGAGGCGAGTGCGCCGAGGCCCAATGCTGAAAAGAGAATCTTGCGAATCATTAGAGTGCCTCGAAGCTACTTGTTGAGTTGGAGATAAGTGATCGCGTCGACGACCATCTGACCGGTCGCGAAGACGCCGTCGCAGAACTGCGGCGTGCCAGCCGAGCACTGAGCGGCCATGCCCGCCGGTGAGAGGAGCGACCCGTGCGTGTACGTGTTGCCCGGCGCTGCGTCTGCGGGAATCGTCGCGTACTTGATGTACTTGGAGGACGGCATCGGGGCGGTGATGGTGTCTGTTGGCGTTGGGATCGCCGCCGTATTCCTCCTGGCGGGGACGGCCGTGCGACCCGTCAGCGCCGCCGCGTTGGCCGTCGCGAGGTTCGGGACGACCGTGTCGCCAACGACCTCTTGGATGAGGAACTTGTCCATGCCCATCGACATGACGAGGCGCTGGACGAAGTTTGCGGGGTCGGCGGGGTCGAGAACCCAACGACCGATCGCCGCGAACTGGCGATAGCCCGGCTGCGTCTTCCACTCCTGGCCGATGCAAAGACCTGTGTCGTCGGTCTCCGTGGGCGTGCCCTTCGTGTCGCGCTTGTCACCCGTGAGCGTGCCCGCGTCGATGAGACCGTCGACGAGCGTACAGCGGATGTCGAGCGTTTGAGTGTTCTCGAAGATGTCGGCCCAACCAACACCTGGCACGTTGAGCACCGAGGTCTTGATGTCCGTGCTCGTCGCCGCGGTGATGCCGCCGATGATTCCACCGAGCGACTGCCCCAGATAAACGATCTGTGCTGGATTGACGATGAACGTGCCGCAATTCGCCGCACCGCCCGTGCACTTCTTGAGTGATGCGACCACCTGATGGTGGTCGACAACGGTCTGGCGAATGTTGTCGCGTGTGGCACCGAGGTCCGGAGATAGAAACCCTGCAAAACAGCTCGCTGCAAGCGGCGGTGTCGCGCACGCACCCGAATTGCTGATCTGAATGCGCCGGTCACCGTGTGCCACGGCATTGATCGCGATCGATGCGAATCCTGATCCCAGACCAGCGCCGTCAGGATCCCGCGCGAGATGCCCGCCAATCGCGAGGATATTCGTGTTCGATTGCCCGAGCCCGTGCTGGAACAAGACGGTTGCGAAACCGGCGGCTGGCTGTGTTCCATTAGGAACGATGATGAATGCATTGAGCTGCTGATCCTTCACCTTGGCGGGCTTCACCGGATCCGCCCAAGGGCCTGGGATAGGCATGCTTGGGGCGGACGCGTTCGGTCGATCAGATTGAAACTGCGGCGAGCGAACACGTCCGACGAGGACATCAAGGATGTTTGCGCAACCGAACAGCGATGCGCATGACCCAGTACCGGCGACAAACACGGGGCCACAACTTGCAGCATCGGCGCACGTCGGCAACCTCAGCGCAGCCAGGCCCAGGCTCACTTTCAGGAAGCACTGAACATTGTCGAGCTCCGCGGGTGCGGCACCGGCGCCGGTGTCGCAGACCTCGTACGGGTACGTGTTCGCGGTGCGCGCTTGCGCGATGCCGAGGGCAACCGCTACAGAGATCGGCACTGGGACCGCGTCGGCGGGGCCGGTGATCGCGACGTCGTTGAGCATCGTCGTCGGCGTGCCGGCGACGTTCTTATCGAGCGCGTCTTGGACCGTCTGCGTCTTGAAGCTCCATGCGAGCAAGACGTCATCGCGGTTGATCTGCTTCGCCGCGAGGAACGCGAGGACCGGCATGTGCGCGTTCCAGAGCAAGTTGATGCCCTGGAGCGACGCGAGACCCGTCGGCGTCGACGGATCGAGTGGCGTGCGGTCGGAGATCACGTTGCCAGCGTCGTCGACGGTGACCGGGTTCGTGTCCTGACGGACGAGCGACCACGTGAACGACGGAACGTAGTCCACGCCCTCGGTGGTCTTGAGGCCCGTCCTGAGCGCGACGATGTACGTCGTCTTCTGCTCGAGGGGGACGCGAGGAACGATCGTGATCGAATCGATCGGGTTCGGCGAGTCACACGTGCGCGTGCCGTCGGCGTTCACCGTTTGATTCGCGAAGCGAATGCTCGAGCCCGGGATCACGACGATCGGTACGGCTGCTGCCGCCGGATCCGTGCTCTTGAAGAGCACGATGTTCTCCGTGGTCACCGAGGCCATGTCGATGGGCTTCGTGAGCGTGACGGACATCGCCGTCTCGAACGTGCCGAAGCCGTCGAGTGCGTTGAGCACGCCTTCACGAAGCGCCTTGGTCGACGCCGTCTCGTTGCAACCCGCCGGCAAGTTCACCTTGCCGGTCGCCGGATTGATCAGGAGGTTGTTGGGGAATGGGACGACGCTCCGGCTCGGGTCGAATTCGACCACCGGATCTGCACTCGTCTCATCAGCGTCGGTCTTGATATCGGGGCAACCGCTCGTCAGGGCGACGAGGGCGCAAGCTAGCCACTTATTCATGCTCGATCTCCTACGCGAAATCGTGAGGAGTATAGGCATGGCAGAGGCGAGGACGCGAGATACGTCCTTCGGTTCGTGACATGGCCACGCACAGCCTGTGGGCGGAGTTACAGGCATTTCTCGGGGCCGCCCGCGCCTTCCCTACGTCCAACACGCACGCCGTGATCGAGTCGACACGCAGTCGATTGGATCAAGCGCCTGCGACGCTCTACTTGGTCGCAGGCGGCTTCGTCTCCGTAGCGAGCTGCGCGGCGGCCTCGCTCTCGTGCTTGCGGAAGTCGGCGAGCACGTCGTTGATCTCGGCGCCGAACAGAAGGGCGACGTTCGAGAGCCACAGCCACGTTAGGAAGATAATTCCGGCGCCGAGGGTGCCGTACGTCGCCTCGTAGCTATTGAAGTACGTGAGGTAGACGCCGAACAGCGAGCTGACGCCGAGCCACAACAAGACCCCGACGATCGCGCCCGGCGTGAACACGCGGAACGGGGCCTTCGTGTCCGGGAGGAACTTGTAGAGGACCGCCCAGACGAACATGACGAGGACGCCCGCGCCGAGCCACCGGCCGACGCCCCAGATGACGTCAAACGCGGCGCCGCCGCCGATTCGATCCGCGACGTAGTGACCGACGATCGGGCCCGCGACGAGGAGAGCGAGCGCGGTGATGACCATGAGCGCGACGCCGATCGTCACGGCAATGGCGGTCAGCTGGCGCTTCCACCACGGTCGCGTCTCCTTCTTGCTGAACATCGAGTTGAGGGCGGTCATCAGGGCGACCGTGCCGCGCGATGCGCCCCACAACGCGAGGACAGCACCACCGATCGCGAAGCCGGCACCAGCCGCCTTCATGAGGTCGGTGACCTTCAGCGCGATGAGCTTCGCCGTCGACGACGGCATCGCCGAGGTCGCCATCGAGACGCCCTGCATGACGGTAGCGTGATCGAGAACGAGCATCGCGATCGTGATGATCAGGATGATCATCGGAAAAATCGCGAGGACGGCGTAGTACGCCATCATCGCGCCGACGTCGTCGATGTTGTCTTTGGCGGCGTCGGTGAACAGTTGCTTCAGGAAGCGCTTGGCCTTGTTGGAGAACGTTCCTCGCGCCCCTGGTTTTTCTCGTGCGCGTGGCTTCCCCGATGTGCGCTCACGCCCGTGCCCGCCCTTCATCACGTCCACGAGCGATGATTTCTCGACGTGCGTTGCCATGTGCTGACGCACGAGCATCGTGCATGCCATCGCACCGACGACGATCGCCGTGCGAAGGCGCGCGGGCGTGAAGGATCGTCGAGGAGGTTTGGCGCGCCCAGCAGGACTCGAACCTGCGGCCTCCAGATTAGAAATCGGGAGCTCTATCCAGCTGAGCTATGGGCGCTCGAACGGAAACGAACTCTGCCGCACGTCGGGCGGGTCCTCAAGTCCCCGAGAGGCACCGGGTGCAATTCCTAGCACCGTCGACGGGATATCGGTGCATTCGTGCGCCCAGCGGATTCCCTTTGCCTGCTGGTTTCGCGGCGGTGCAATGCGCAAGCAGACGCTCTTCTTCACCGAGTGAGGATCGACGTAGTAGCAAGCGCGCGTGTCCGGGCAGTAGATGCAGAGCAGATCGATCGAGCGCTTATCGATCGCGATCTGGTGCGTGCCGTGTCGGTCAGCCCAGCATGTCGACAGGCCAAAGGCGATCTGGCCGTTCACCGCCGCTCGATATTTCACCTGCACTCGATAGAACCGCTCGTCCCGGTACACGACCAGATCGAATGGCGCATGTTCGGTCTGCGGCTTGAGGAGCAGGAAACCCTTTTCGAACAGGTCGAGCTCCGCGGCGAGGACACCGAGGTCGCCCTTTGTCTTCGTGTGATGGACGAGCATTCCAAGGCGTAACCCGCACGTCTGACGTGTTAACCCTGATTTCATCGTGACCGCCGCCGAGCAGATACAGGTCGAGCTCATGCGACGGGCTGGGCCCAAGCAGCGCGCGGCGCTCGCGCTGCGGCTGAGTGACGAGGCGTTCGCGCTCGCACGGCGCGCGATCGAGCGAGCGCATCCCGAACTGGACAAGATCGGCCGAGACGTCGAGTTCGTACGGGTTCACTACGGCGTCGAGCTCGCGGCTCGTCTGGAGACCTGGTTGCGCGCGCGTCGTAACCCATGACCAGTGAGCGCCGCCGTCTGACGTGTTAGAACCAGCTCGTGCGGGGACTCATCATCGTCATTGCTGCGTTCGGCTTCCTCGGTGCGTGCACGAAAGGCGCGAAACAAGCGGAGGAGGAAGCGCAGGCGGAAGCTGACCGGATCCAGAAAGAGAAGGAGAAGACGGGAGGGGTCGCGAAGACCATCCGTCCTCCGGTGCCGGGCACGGCGAAGATTCCGTGCACGCAGCTGCTCGACGTCGAGAAGTTCGGCGCGGCGATCGGCGAGAAGGAGCCGGTGACGTTCAAGGACCTCTCGAAGTCGGAGGTCGATGCGGCCTCGTCGTGCAGCGTGCATCGCGGCGGCAAGCGGCTCACGACGAAGGAGCAGGAGGCGCTGCTGAAGAAGGAAGGGCGCCTCGGCGTGCTTGCGGGCGACGAGCTCTGCAACGTGACGGCGTATTGCTACACGATCGAAGAGGGGCAGAAGTTCAAAGAGAAGTGCAAGACGCGCAAGGACAAGGACGACGAGTCGATGGGCACGTACGCCTGCGTGCAGGTCGTCGCGCAGGGGATCGATGACGTGTTCGTGTACCGGTTCTTCGACGAGGATACGAAGTGCATCCTTCAGGTGCGCGGTGGACCGAGCAACGTGGATAACGAGATCATCCGGAACTGTGCGAAGGCGGCGCGCGACATGATCGGGCCCGCGCAGATCGCGGTGACCGGTGATGGAGCGGCGCCACCGCCGGAGCCGAAGAAGGACGACGGGTCGGCGGCAGCGCCGGCGGCGGGCTCTGGATCTGGGAGCTGATCCTCTGCCGCTGCGCGTCCTGCTCGTCGACGACGAGCCTGACGTCGTGGAGTCCGTGGTGATGGCGCTCGAGGGCCACTGCGACGTGATGACGGCGAAAGACGGCGCGGAGGCGCTCGAGGTGATCTTGCGCGATCCGCCGGATGCGATCGTGCTCGATCTCATGATGCCGGTGATGAGCGGCGAGGAGCTGATCGTCGAGATGAAGCGGCGCGGGCTCGCGATTCCGGTGATCGTCGCGTCGGCGAGCCGGAATGCGGAGGCCCGCTGCGAGGAGCTCGGCGTGCTGCATTGTCTACAGAAGCCGTATCGGCTGCAGAAGCTGCTCGATTATTTGATGCGCGTCAGCTCTTCGAGACCGTGAAGCCGGTGACGCAGCGGTACTGCTTGTCCTTGTACTGCGTGACGACGTACTCGAGCGTGATCTGATATTCGGAGCGGAACGCCGCGAACAGGATCTGCACGCTCGAGTCCGAGAGCTCGCGGCCTTTGCACTGGAGGCCACCCCAGCGGTAGTTGGTCGAGGCCTTGTCGTGCTCGAGCCAGACCGCGCCGTGGAAGAGCTTGTAGCTCGCGTCGCCGGGCTCGAGGACCATGAGCTGTGCGACGGACGTGGTCGTCGTCGTGTCGGCGTGCGCGGGCAGCGCGGCGAGTGCGAACAACAGGACGAGGAGGCAGCGCATCGCTGCCTATCCTATCAGCGCTTGCGACGGCGGCGCAGCACGAGGAGGAATCCGAGCGCGAGCAGACCGCTCTGTGCCGCGACGCCGCTGCCGGCGGTGCAGCCGCAGCCCGGCTTCTCTTCCTTCGGGAAACAGGCGCCGGAAGCACCCGACGCGATGCACTCGTACTCCTCGGGGCAGCTATCGGTGCCCGGGACGCAGGTCTTCGTGCAGAGCATGTCGTCGCCTTCGCCGAGGCAGATGCCGGAGGTGCAGAACTGCGGGTACGTGCACTTGTCGCCGATCTCGCCGACGGCGGGCTCCCAGAAGCACTTGCCCGCCTCGCACTTCATGCCGGGCAGGCAGGAGTCGGCGGTCGCGCACGCGGCGCCCTTGGTCACCGTGATGACGGGAGACTTCGTCTCGACGCCGATGTCGTCCTTCGCGATCATGACGATGTCGATCACGCCGTCGGGGACCTCGCCGGGGATCGGGATCGTGTAGTCGGTCGCGGGCTGGTTCGTCGCGGTGAACGGGACGCCCTTGGTCTCGCCCCACTGCCAGCCGTTGAGCCAGAGCTCGACCTCGGAGACGCCGCGCTTGCTCGACGCGTTTCCGGTGACGACGGCACCGGCCTGGATCGGGCCCGGCAGCGGCGCCTTCATCGTCAGCGCCGGCGCCGGAATGATGGAGGTGCCGGGACCGAGCGCCGCGATGAGCTTGAGGTGCGAGTTCATGCCGGCGCAGTTGCACGTCGACTTCGCGAAGTCGCCGCAAAACGCGGCTTCGTTGCGGAAGAAGCGCTGACCGTTCGAGAGGCAGTTCGAGCGATACGACATCGGATCGCTGCACGCCGAGCGTCCGTCGGAGATGAACTCGAACGAGTGATCGGCCATGCCGAACGAATGGCCCGTCTCCTGCGCAGCGACGTAGCAGAGCTGCAGCGGGTTCGGTCCGTAGCCGTTCGCGAACGAGTACGAGATGACGTAGCTGAACGGCGAGCAATCGCCCGTGACGGGGGAGACACCACCGGCGGGTCCGTAGTTGATCTCGTTGTCGGTGCCCGCGACGATGTTCTCGTTGTAGGCGACGCCCGGCGCCGGCGGCTGGTCCGTGATCTGGATGTTGTACGGCGAGTAGACCTCTCTCAAGCAGGTCATCATCGCGTCCCACACAGCGTCGCTGTGCTTGAACTCGGTCATTTGGTAGGCGATGCCGTCTGCACCGCGCGGGATCGTCGACACGTGCGTGCGTGCATCGTCCGCCGAGCCCGACGTGATCGTGCAGCCACCGCGGCAACGATTGAAGTAGAGCACCTGCGCAGTCTGCGCGTGCTCGGCGACGAACGTCCCGGGCGGCATCTTCTCGACCGTCGGGCGTTTGTCTTCAGCGCTCGCGAGCGCGGGAATGAGGAGAGCGATCAGCGCGAGCGTTTTTTGCATCATTACTTCCTTGCCGGGCGGCGGCGACGACGGAGCAACAGACCGAGCATCGCGAGCGAGAGCCCGCCGTGCACGAACCAACGCGACGGGCCGCTGTCGTCACCGACGCTGCAGCAACCGCCGCCCTCTTCCTTCGGATAGCAGAAGCCCGCGGTCGTGCCCGTCGGGATGCACTCGAAGTCCATCGGGCACGAGCCGACGGAGTTCGGGAGACAGTTCTTCGAGCAGACCTGCGCGCCCTCGTCGCCGGCGCACATGAGGCCCTCGCAGAACTCGTTGTACGTGCACGGGTCGCCGACCTGACCGACGGGCGGATCCCAGAAGCACTTGCCGGCTTCGCACTTCTGACCCTTCGCGCACGTCGATGCATCGGCGCACGCGGCGCCCTTCGTCAGCGTGACCGTCGGAGAGTCCGAGCAGCGACCGAGGTCGTCACACGAGCGCGCGATGACATCGACGATGCTGTTCGGCAGCGCGGGCGGAATCGGGATCGAGTACGTCGACGGATTCGCCTGACCGTTCGGACCGAACGTCGCGCCTTTGATCTCGCCCCACTTGAAGCCGTTGATGACGAGCTCGATCTTCGAGACGCCGCGCTTGCTGCCCGCGGAGACCATCACGTTTGCACCGAGCTGACCCGTGGTCGGCATCGTGATCGTGCTCGAAGGCGGCGGGATGATCTGGGTGCCCTCGTTGGCACCGAACGCGACGAGCAGCTTGCCGTGCGAGTTCTGCGTGGTGCCGCAGTTGCAGGGCTTGACCTTGTTTTCGCCACACGTCGCGGCGTCGTTGCGGAAGAACTTCTGCCCGCCGCAGTCGCGCCGATACGTGAGCGCGTCGTTGCACGCCGACTGATTGGGCGTGGGCGAGTTACCGCTCGTGAACATGAAGGAGTGGTCGAGACCGAATGCGTGCGCGCTCTCCTGCGCGACGGTCCAGCACATCTCGAGCGCGGTGCCCGCGTTGTTCGGGTGGGAGTTCGCGAGCGTGAGCGACACCGCGTTGTTGCGAGGCGCGCAGTCACCGCGGACGATCGCGATGCCGAGGACGCCCGCGGGCAGACCGGCCTGCTCGGCGGTGCCTGCGACGATCGCGTGGTGGTACTGCGTGCCGGCACCCGGGCGAGTCTCGGTGACCTGCACGTTGAAGGGCGAGTAGACCTCCTTCACGCACTGCACGATCTCGTTCCAGACCGTCTGCGAGAACATGAACTCGCCGAGGTTGCTCTGCTGCGCCACGATGCCCGACGTCGGGTTCGTGCTCGTCGCATCATCGTCGTTGCCCGGCTGCAGGAGGCAGCCGCCAACGCAGCGGTTGAGGTAGATGACCGGCGAGACGAGCGCGTGCGGGGCAACGAACGAGACGTCGTTGCGCACGACCGAGAGGCGCTTGCCGGGCTCGGCCATTGCCTCGTTCGTGTCGGCCGAGGCCGAAGTTCCAAGTGCAATCAACACACAAGCTGGAGCGAGTCGACGGAGCATAGGGGGCGGAGTTACCACTCGACGCGATGGGTCGTCACGGGGATTCGTCACAGCATCGCTCTGCGAGTCATGGCGCCTGCTTACCGGCGGCGTCGGCGACGCATCACCAGGACAAAAACGAACGCGCCGCTCGCGATTCCGGCCCATGGCGGGCGTCCCGACGTCGCGCTGCAGCAACCGCCGCTGGTCTCGGGATAACAGACACCTGTCCCGGGTTCGAGCGCAGAGCATGCGAGTCCCGCAGGACAGGTGTTCTCGTCCTCGGGGATACACTCCTGCGAGCAGATCTTCGGATCCGTGCCGACGCACGAAAGGCTCTTGCATTGCTGCGCGTAATCACACGCGGCGCCAACCTCGAGCGTCGGTGGATCCCAGAGGCAGCGGCCGGCATCGCAGCGCTGGCCCTCGGCGCAGGTGTCGGCCGACGTGCAGGGCGCGCCCTTGGTCTTGGTGATCGCGGCGGAGTCGGTGAACGCGCCGAGGTCGTCGTGTGCGCGCACCGCGAAGTCACTGATGCCGTCGGGGAGCGTCGCGGGCCAGACGAGGCTGTACGGCCCGGGGTTCGGCTGACCGTTGACCGCGAAGTCGGCACCCTTTGCACTCGCCCACGGGAAGCCGTTCACGAGGAGCTCGACCTTGGCGACGCCGCGCTTGCTGCCCGCGAGCGCCATCACGAGGCCGCTCAGCGGATCGTTGCCCGCCATGATCATCGCATTGGGATTGCCGTAGTTCGGCGTGCCGATGCCGAACGTGTCGATCAGCTTCTTGTGCGAGTTTTGCGTCGTGCCACAGCGGCACGCGCGCTCCGTGAAGTCGCCGCACTTCGCCGGCTGGTTGCGGAAGAACCGCGTGCCACCGCAGTTGATCTGATACGTCATCGGATCGTTGCAGGTCGACTTGCCGTCGAGAAACTTGAACGTGTGATCGAGGCCGAACGCGTGCGCGCTCTCTTGCGCCGCGGTCCAGCACAGGTTGTTGACGCGCAGCGTGGGGCCATGGGCGTTCGCGAACGAGAACGAGATCACGTTGTCGAGCGCGGCGCAGCTCGTCGAGAGCGGCGCGACGCCGAGGATGTCTTCTCCGAAACCGAGCTCGCTCGGAAATCCGGCGACGACGGCCATGTGAAACGTGCCGCTCGTCGGCTTCACGTCCGTGACCTCGACGTCGTACGGCGAGTAGACCTCCTTCACGCACGAGACGAGCGCGTTCCACTCGGCGTCCGCGGCCGCGCCGGGCGTGCCGTCCTTGCTGAGGAACTCGGTGACCACGTGCGTGCCGGGCATCTGCGGCAGGATCGAGAGACCGGCCAGCGCGTCGTTCTGCGTCGACTTCGTGACCGTGCAGCCGCCGCGGCAACGCTCGAGGTAGATGACGCGAGAGATCGGCGCGTGTGGTGTGGCCGCGAGCTCGACCGGCGTGTCGATCGTGATCCGCGTACCGGGATTCGCGTGCGCAGATGCAGGCGCGAACAGCGCGAGCGCGAGCAAGAGCCGGCGGGTCATCGACGGACCCAGTAGACCACGAACCGTGCGTTTTGGTTTACGGATTCGTCGGGTCAGTGGCGTGCCGCACGGATCGCGAACGCGACGTTATCGCGGCCCCAGATCGAACGTGTTCGGCAACATCTTGCGACGGGCGGTCACGCGCGGCGAGATCGTGATGATGCCCGCGTCCCAGTGAACGAATACGTCGAGGTCGAGCGTCTCGGGTCCGGCCTGAAACTTCACGCGGCCGATCGACTCCGCCACGCACAAGCGCAACATCGGCGAGTCTGGACCGGCGTGCGTCACCGAGGAGTGACCGATGCCATCGGCACCAACGGTCATCCGCACGAGCATGTCGGCGTCGCCTTGCTCGCGCTCGTTCCACTCGACGAAGCAGCCCTCGAGGTCGCCGTGCGCTTGCTCGAACGCACCAGTCACGAGCGTCGCTTGCGATGGCCCGATCTTCACCGGCGGCGGCTTCGGCCTTTGTTTCGTGACCTCCTCGACCTTCTTCACGAGCTCGCTGATCTGCTTGTCCTTGGTCCCGATCTCCGACGTGAGGACGCGGATCTTCTCCTCGGTGATCTTGTCCTGCTGCTTCAGCTGGGAGATCAGCGTCCGTCGCTCGCGGTCGAGCTCGTTGATCCGATCGATCAGCGGCTGCACGCCCTTGTTGTCGGCGGGCCCGATCACCATGGCCTCGGGCGGCGTCCAGAGCATCGCGGTCGCGGTGCCCGCGATCAGCAGGAAGCCGACGGCGGCGAACGCGAGGTTTTTCACCGTCGCGCGCGGCACGGGCGGCTGCAGATCACCGACGAGCGTGGCCATGCCGGGATACCGCTTCTGGCGCTCGCGCTCGAGGCCGCGCATCACGCAGCGTGCGATGTACGCGGGGATCTTCGAGCCATCGGGCGGCGGCAGCGCCTTCTCGTTCTTCTCGAGCATCGAGACGCTCGTCGCGCCCGGCAGCGGGTGCGTGCCGTACAGCGCCTCGTAGAGCGCGACGCAGAAGCTGAACTGATCGGCGCGCGCGTCGATGTCGGGACCGGTCAATTGCTCGGGCGCCATGTAGCGCGGCGTGCCGAGCACCGTGCCGGTCGCGGTGAGCTCGATACTCAGCGCGGCGAGCTCCGGGCGCGGCTTCGCTCCTTCCTCGGGCGTGATCAACGAGCGCGCGAGACCGAAGTCGGTGACGCGGACGCGGCCGTCGTGACCGACGAGCACGTTGTCGGGCTTGAAGTCGCGGTGCAAGAGGCCGACCGAGTGCGCGGCCATGAGCCCGCGCGCCGCCTGCAAGAACACGTCGACGATCTCTCGCCACGTGCGCGGATACTGCTTGAGCCACGTCGTGAGCGTGTCGCCCTCGACGAACTCCATCGCGATGTAGAGGTCGTCTTCCTCGGTGGCACCGACGTCGTAGACCGCGACCACGTTCGGGTGCGAGAGCTGGGCGATCGCCTGTGCTTCACGACGGAGCCGCGCGCGCGCGTCCTTCGTGTTGTAGTTGATGCCGCCGCGCAGGAGCTTGAGCGCGACCTTGCGGTCGAGCTGCGGGTCATACGCGCTGAACACCACGCCCATGCCGCCGGCGCCGAGCGCGGACAGCACCAGGTACCGGCCGACTCGATCGCCGATCGTCAGCTTCCGGGTCGGTCGCTGGCCCATCTGCGAGGGCGAGAGTTTTTCGTGCGGGACGGTCGCCAGGTTCGAGTCATGGGCTGCGTCCATGGCCAGGGCGGCTACCAGCTGGCGGCAGTCTCGACATCCGGCCAGGTGGCCCTCGACCTTGGTGATTGCCGATGGCGGCATCGACCCCGAGACAAACTCGCTGGCGGCGTTGTCATCGAGGTGGTCGGTCATCTGGACGGCTGCCGTCAACGTTAGCAAGGACGCTCCTTGGTCATCGAAGATTGCGTGGTTAGGGACAAAAGGCCGGGTGGGGTCTTTCGACACGAAAGACACTTGCGCTCGGTCCAACCGCAAGGTAGCAATCTCGCGCCCTTATCGGGTTTTTCCCTTCGCCTAAAGCGAAGGACTGCAGGAGACGTTCCCCGTGCTCACCGACCTGTCCAAAGTCCGCAACATCGGAATCTCCGCTCACATCGACAGTGGCAAGACCACGTTGACGGAGCGAATCCTCTATTACACCGCACGCATTCACGCGATCCACGAGGTGAAGGGCAAGGACGGCGTTGGCGCGAAGATGGACTCGATGGAGCTCGAGCGCGAGCGCGGCATCACCATCCAGTCCGCCGCCACGTTCTGCCAGTGGCCACCCGGCGAGAAGGCGAAGGGCGTCATGGGCGTCCCCGGCTCGCCGATCAAGGCGCAGCACCACATCAACATCATCGACACCCCGGGCCACGTCGACTTCACGATCGAAGTCGAGCGTTCGCTGCGCGTCCTCGACGGCGCGATCATGGTGCTCTGCGGCGTCGCCGGCGTGCAGTCGCAGTCGTACACGGTCGATCGCCAGATGCGCCGCTACAAGGTTCCGCGCATCGCGTTCGTCAACAAGCTCGACCGCACGGGTGCGAACCCGTTCCGCGTGCGCGACCAACTCCGCGAGAAGCTCAAGCTTCACCCGGTCATGATCCAGTTGCCGATCGGTCTCGAGGACAAGCTCGAGGGCGTCGTCGATCTGATCGAGATGGTCTCGTACAAGTTCTACGGCGACAACGGCGAGACGATCGAGCGCGGCCCGATCCAGGCCGACATGCAGGAGCAGTCGCAGAAGGCGCGCGACGAGATGCTCGACCAGCTCTCGATGGTGAACGACGAGCTCACCGAAGCGATGCTCGAGGACAAGGTCACCCCCGAGTTGATTCGCAAGGCGCTCCGCGATTCCACGATCGCGCTCAAGTGCACGCCCGTCATGCTCGGCTCGGCGCTCGGTAACAAGGGCGTCCAGCTCCTGCTCGACGGCGTTTGCTCGTTCCTGCCGGAGCCGCGCGATGTCGAGAACATCGCGCTGAACCTCAGCAAGGAAGAGGAGCCTGTCGTCGTCTCCTCGGATTCGAAGCTGCCGCTCGTCATGCTCGCGTTCAAGCTCGAGGATGGTCGCTACGGCCAGCTCACGTACGTGCGCATCTACCAGGGCGCGGTCGCGAAGGACAACTTCATCGTCAACTCGCGCAACGGCAAGAAGGTCAAGGTCGGCCGCCTCGTGCGCATGCACTCGGACGACAAGGAAGACATCACCGAGGCCGGCGCGGGCGACATCTGCGCGCTGTTCGGCATCGACTGCAACTCGGGTGACACGTTCACCGACGGCACCGTGAACTACGCGATGACGTCGATGTTCGTACCGACGCCGGTCATCTCGGTCGCGATCAAGCCGAAAGACTCCGGCGCCGAGATCAACATGTCGAAGGCGCTGAACCGCTTCACGCGTGAGGATCCGACGTTCAAGTGCTGGGTCGATCCAGAGTCGAACGAGACGATCGTCGCCGGCATGGGAGAGCTCCACCTCGACGTCTACATCGAGCGCATGAAGCGCGAGTACAAGGCCGAGGTCGTGACGTCGCCGCCGCAGGTCGCATATCGCGAGACCATCGGCGTTCGTACCGAGTTCAACTACACGCACAAGAAGCAGACCGGTGGCTCCGGTCAGTACGGTCGCGTCGCGGGCTATGCGGAGCCGTACGACGGTGACTTCGAGTTCGTCGATGCCATCAAGGGCGGATCGATTCCGCGCGAGTTCATCTCGTCGTGCGAGAAGGGCTTCAAGTCGATGATCGCGAAGAGCCCGCGGCTCGGCGTGCCCGTCGTCGGACTTCGCGTGACGATCGACGACGGTCAGTCGCACGCCGTCGACTCGAGCGATATCGCGTTCCAGGAAGCGGCGCGCGGCGCGTTCCGCGACATGTTCCCGCGGGCGAAGCCTCGCATCCTCGAGCCGATCATGAAGCTCTCGATCGAAGGCCCCGCCGAGTTCTCGGGCAACTTGCTGTCGCTGATCATGCAGCGCCGCGGCATCGTCCTCGGTTCGACGGAAGAAGACGGCAACTCGCGCGTCGACGCCGAAGTGCCGCTCGCCGAGATGTTCGGGTTCTCCACGCCGCTTCGCTCGGCCACGCAGGGCAAGGCGGAGTTCACGATGGAGTTCGCGAAGTACTCCGATACCCCGAGCAACATCACCGAAGAGCTCCTCGCCAAGGCTGCCAAGGCGAAGGCCGACGCGAAGAAGTAGTTACTTCTTCCAGGTCAGCTCGGTCGAGCCTGGCTCCAGCGTCGCGTTCGTGACGGTGTCGAGCCAGCGCAGCAGTGCGCGCGGCTCGCTCGGGATCTCGAGGCGAAGGATGCTGACCTGGCCGCTTCTCGACGTCGCGGCAATCGACGCGCCGTCGACCGAGATCGCAACGCTGCTCGCGCGCCACGGTAGGCGGACGAGGCTGCCGTCGCGAATGTCGAGGATCCCGACCTTGCCGTCGATGATGATGGCGACGCGGTAGGCCCCCCAGGCGACCGACAGCGCCACCTCGCCGATGTCGTAACGTGCGACGCGCGCATCGTGATCGATCGTGATCATCGCCCGGTCGCGCGTGAACACGAGGAAGCCGAACGGGTGCCCCGAGAGCATCCCGATCTCCAGCTTGTCGGCAACGGTGCGGGGTTTGCCGTCGACCCAGAGCACCACCGCGCCGTCCTTGGTCGTCGTCGCGATGCGGCCGCGCAGGTCGACCGCGAGCTCAGCCCCCGCGCCGACGTTGAATGCCGGTAGCACGCGTCCGCTCGCGAGCTCGACGCGCGTGACGCCGCCTGCGGTGTCGCGCATCGCGAGCCAGCGCTCGTTGATCCCGAACGAGCGAAGCTCGCCGGGCGCCTCGAATACCCGACCCGCGCGCTCCGGCGTGCGCGCATCGCGGACCTCGACGGCGCTCTTGCGCTTGAGTACGAGCCAGCTCTGTGCCGGCGTGCACACGGCGACATCGTAGTCGCCGGCGATCGGCGTGATCGTACCGTCGCGCGTGCGGACCGCGGCCTGCGCGGGCTCCTTCTGCATGAGCCGACGATCCTCGTCGAGCTTCAGGATCGTGAAGTCCGGCCCGTCGCAGGCGACCGAGCTGTGATCGAACGCTTGGAGCTCGCCCTTCATGCGCTCGAGCTTGTGGGTCGCGAGGTCGTACACGACGACCTGATGGCCTTCCTGGAACCACGCGCGCGTCGTGTCGACGGCGATCGCGTGTGCGTCGTTCTTGACGCTGGCCATGTGTGGATAGAACCGGCGGAGATCCCAGGACCGGAGCATGCCGGTGCGCGCCATCGTGACGAGGTACGGCCCGGCCTTCGCGAAGCTCGACGGGCGATCGGCGTATCCGGCGATCGCCACGGGTCCACTCGCGAGCGCGAAGATCGCGGAGTCGCCGATCACGAAGACGCCCATGTCCGTCGCGATCGCCGCGCCCGGGGTGATCGCCCGATCGCGCGAGATCGCGGCAAACTCGCGCGACGGCGGACGTCCCGGCCAGAGGTAGGCGACGCCCGAGGCCTCGATCGCGATCAGTACCTTGTTGCGATAGAGGACGTGAGCGGCCTCGACGAGCCACCGCCCTCGCTCTTTCCACACACCATCGATGCGCTCGTACTCGACGACTTCCTTGTCCGTGTACGTTGCGATCCTGTGCTCGCGCAGATTCGCCACGAACAGCCGGGCGGCGACGTCGACGTCGTGCAGCATCTGCAAAGGCGCACCGTCTTCTGCGATCACCAGCGTCTTGTCATCGACGCTGTAGAGCAGCGCACCGTCGACGCGATCGACACTCTTCACCGGCCCGATCTCGGCGCGTGGTGGGCCACCGTCGGGGTCGAGCTCGCGCAGGTCGCCGTCGACCTTCGCGAAGATCCTGCCGTCGCCGTGCTCCATCACGAGCGCGATGCTCGTGCCCTTGGCGTCGAGCGTCTTGATCGTCCCGTCGCGATGGACGCGGAGCACGACGCGCTTGTCGGTGGCGACGACGATCGAGTCATCGTCGAACCAAAAGAACTGCGAGATCCCGTCGGCGCGCTCGATCAAGAGGCGCGGCGGCGAGGTGAGGCTCGGATCGGCGAGCTGGATCGTGTCGCCGCTGTAGATCGCGACGACGTCACCGCTCGGTGATGCGGCGATGCGCGAATACGCGGCGGCGTCGACCGCGGGCATGCCCCGGCCAACGCCGTGCGCGACCGCGGTCTCGGCGACGACACGCGCGCGCAGCCACATCCGTGACGACTCGGGGAGCTGCTTGAGCAGGGCGATCGCGAACGCCGGGTCCGTGGTCGCGAGTGCGTCCGCTTGTGCGACGAGCATCTGATCCGCGCGATCATCGGCGCGCTGCTGCGCCGCCCGCGCTTCGTCGCGCGCGACGACGACGTTGCGGATCGCGATCGTGGAGATCACGAGGAGGGCAATCGCGGCGATGCTCGCGATGGCGACAACCAGGCGGTGCTTGCGCAGCCAGCGCATGAGCCGTTCCCGCGCGGTGTAGGCGTGCGCCGCGACGAGCTGACCCGCGAGGAAGCGCCGCAGATCGCTCGCGAGCGCGCCCGCGTCGGGATAGCGCGCGTCGCGGTCGGCAGCCATCGCCTTCTGCGCGATGGTGCGCAGCTCCGGCATGATCTCCTCGGGGAACTCGATGCGCGGTACTTCGTTGCGCGCGATCGTCTCGACGGCGAGGGTCGGGTCCACGCCCGCGAAGGGCTGCTTGCCGACGAGCAAGTGCGCGAGCGTCGCGCCGAGTGCGTAGACGTCCGCGCGCTGATCGATCGCATCGCCGCGGGCCTGCTCCGGTGCCATGAAGCCGGGCGTGCCCATCGCGCTGCCGACCCGCGTGAGCCCGTCGTCGCCCGAGATCGTCGTACCGCCGACCATGTCGGCGCCGGCGAGATCGCGTGCGAGGCCCCAGTCGATCACGAACGTCTCGCCGAACGGACCGAGCAAGATGTTCCACGGCTTGAGGTCGCGATGCAGGACGCCGCGCGCGTGTGCGTACGCGATGGCATCGATGGCGGCGAGCATGTTCGGCAACAGCGCGAGGCGCGCGCCGGCATCGCGCGCTTCGGCGACGACGGTCGCGAGCGGGCGACCCTCGATCTTGCGCATCACGTAGTACGGGCGACCTTCGGCGTCGCGGCCGGCGTCGAGCACGGGGACGATGCCCGGGTGCTGGAGCCGCGCGGTGATCAGCGCTTCTCGCTCGAAGCGGACGAGCATCTGCACGTCGTCGGTGAGCGACTGCTTGATCGCGACGGCGCGATCGAGCGCGATGTCGCGCGCCTCGAACACGCGGCCCATGCCCCCTCGGCCGATCTCGGCGCCTTCCTCGAAGCGATCGCGCGACGGCGGGTCGAATGGCGAGACGACCTCCACGCGCGGCCCGACGCTGAGCCGCGATGCCCGTGGCGCGCTTCCCGGCGACGCCGGGACCGTCACCTGGTTCCACCGCCCCTCGTCGTCGGCCACGCCCCAGGATAACGCGATAATGTGTGGCCGATGGCCGCCGAAACCCGTGCGCAGTGCACCGACTGCGGAGAGGCACTGCCTCCGCGCGCACGGTTCTGCCCGGGCTGCGGCCGCGGCGTCGATGGCGGCACGCGCACCGACCCGAACCAGCAGCGCTTACCGCCGCGGTTGTTGCAGACCGGCACGCGGATCGCGGACCGCTACTTGATCCAGGGCGTGATCGGCGAGGGCGGCATGGGCGTCGTGTATCGCGGCACGGATCTGCAGAAGGACCGGCTCGTCGCGATCAAGGCGTTGCACTCGAACCTCATGGGCGATCCGGAGATTCGCCGGCGGTTCGTGCGCGAAGCGCAGCTGATGCTCGGCTGGAATCACAAGCACGTCGCGCGTGTGCACGACCTCATCGAGCGCGAGGAGATCCTCGCGTTCGTGATGGACTACGTCGACGGGCCGTCGCTCGAAGACCACGTGCAGCGCTGGGGCGGCAAGCTACCGTGGGACGAGATCCGCCAGATCTTCACCGGCGTGCTCGAGGCGATGGAGGAAGCGCACTCCGTCGGCGTCGTGCATCGCGACCTCAAGCCGCAGAACATCTTGCTGACGTTCGGCGACGGTGGCGTGGAGCCGAAGATCGTCGACTTCGGCATCGCGAAGATCCTCGAGGGCACGACGTACACGATGACCGGTGCGCTGCTCGGCACGTGCCGCTACATGGCGCCCGAGCAGGTGCAGGCGCCGCAGGATGTCGACCATCGCGCCGACATCTACTCGCTCGGCGTCACGCTCTACCGCTGCGTGACCGGGCGCTGCCCGTTCGAGGGCAACAACCACTTCGCCGTGATGATGGCGCACGTCGAGCAGGAGCCCGAGCCGCCCTCGGACTACCGCCCTCACCTGCCGCCCGCGCTCGAGGCGCTGATGCTGAAGGCGCTCGCGAAGTCGCGTGATGATCGCCCGCCGACGTGCGTGGCGTTTCGCGAAGCGCTCGAGACCGCGCTCGTCGACGTGACCGCGCAGCGCGTCGAGAGCGAGTCCCAACATCCGCGCGTGATCATCGAGGACGACGCGAACGAGATGCTGCTCGTCCCCGGCGGACCGTTCCAGCTCGGCGCGCACCGCCGCACCGTGCACATCGATCGCTTCTACCTCGCGCGCTATCCGGTCACGAACCGGCAGTTCCACGCGTTCGTCGAGGCGACGAGCTACCTCCCGACCGACGAAGAAGCGAACCGCTTCCTCGCGCACTTTCGCAGCGGCAAGTATCCGGCCGAGCTCGCCGACCATCCGGTCGTGTTCGTGTCGTGGCTCGACGCGCGCGCGTACTGCCGGTGGGCCGCACGCCGCCTGCCCACCGAAGCGGAGTGGGAGAAAGCCGCGCGTGGACCCGACGGCAACAAGTATCCGTGGGGCCGCGAGGAACCGACCGACAAGCACGCGAACTTCGGGCAGGCGCGCGCGAAGGGCTATCCGGTCAGCGGCGAAGGTGGAACGTCGTCGGTGAGCGCGTTTTCGCAGAGCGCGTCGCCGTTCGGCATGGAGGGCATGGCCGGCAACGTGTTCGAGTGGTGCGAGGACATCGATGACGTCGCGTTCTACACGCACGGTCCCGATCGCAACCCGCGCAACACGATCAACGCGGGCAGCGCGCCGCACGTGATCCGCGGCGGCTGCTGGCGCTACGACGCGCGCTCGCTACGGACGTTCGCGCGCGCGAGCTTTCCGCCGACGTTCCGACTCGACACGGTCGGATTTCGGGTCGCGCTCTGACTCAACTGAAGCGCGGCGGCGACGGTGACGTCACCGTGACGAGCTCGCCACTGCCTGGGTGCCGCAGCCGCAGCTCGCATGCATGGAGCGCGATGATCGGCGCGGCGTCAGCCTGCTGGCCACCCGCGGCGTAGAGCGTGTCGTCGATGATCGGATGACCGATGCTCGCGAGGTGCGCGCGGATCTGGTGAGTGCGCCCGGTCTCGAGCACGAGCTCGAGGAGCGTGCGTTCGCCGTCGCTGTCGATTCGCCGATAGTGCGTGACAGCGCGCTGACCGCGCGGATCGATGGCGCGGCGATAGTCGCACGTGGGGTCGCGGCCGAGCGGCGCGTCGATCGTGCCCGCCTCGGTGGCGACGTCGCCGTTCACGATCGCGCGATACCGCCGCTCGAGCGTCCGTTCGGCGAGCTGCATGCGCAGCGCATCGTGCACGGCCGCGTGCTTCGCGATCACGATCACGCCGCTCGCCGCTCGATCGAGGCGATGGACGGGCCGTGGACGCCACCGTCCCCAAGGGTCGTTCGGACGCGCACCGCAGTGCCAGAGCAGCGCGTTCACGAGCGTGTCCTCGCGATACGGCCCGAGCGGATGCACGTGAACGCCGGCCGGCTTGTCGCAGACGAGGAGTGCGTCGTCTTCGTGAAGGATCGCGAGCGGGATCTCCTGTGGTGCAAACGCGAACGCGGCGATGGCCGCGGCGTCGACGACGATCACGTCATCGGGCGACACCTCGTCGGCGATGCGCCCGGTCCGGCCGTTGACCGTGATCGCGCCGCGCGCGATCAGCTCGCCGATCTCGTCGATCGGAACGGTGACGAGGTGCGCCTTCGCGTGATCGACGAGCCGCATGGCTCGCTAGTCGACGGCGATCGAGATGTCGTACGGAGACGACGCACCGTCGAAGCCACGCACGACGACGTAGTACATGCACACGCTCGTGCATGCGGCCGGCGTCGTGAACGTCATGCGCTCGTTCGAGTCCGCGCTCTGCCCGTTCGAGGAGCACAGCTGCGGCTGCAGCACGTCGCATGGCGTGAGGTTCACGCCTCCCTTGTAGAGATGTATGTCGAGATCCTCGCTCGCGTTGTGCTGCACGAACGTGAGGTCGACGGTCATGACCTCGCCGGCGTAGAGCGGGACCTCGTACCAGTCGTCGTCGTTCTCGCAGACGACGTTCGCCGTCGAGCTGAACGTCGGATACGTGGTGTCGCGCGCCTGCGCGGCGGTGTCGTCGGGCTCGCGCGCGTCGTCGGTGCACGTCGCGCCCGGGCTCTCGCGCAGCATGACGAGGAAGTTCTTGATCGTCTTGGTCGTGCCGTCGTCGGCGCCGAGGATCAGCGTGTGGCGAGACTCCGCGCGCTGCACCATCGACGGGCACCACTTCCAGGTCGCGCGGGTCGCATCACGCGGCGTGAGCGTCGCGCCGGCGATCGCGGGTGCTTCCTGCGTGAGCGTGACGCCGGGCGTGTCGTAGTCCTCGATCACGACGTCGAGGTCTATGCAGGGCTTCTTCGTTAGATCGAGCGTGGTGCCGGTGCCGAGTGGTGCGCGAAAGACAGGCGCGCCGGCAGTGGCGACTATGTCAATGTTGATCGTCAGCAGGCTCTCGTTCGTGCCGTCGCTCACTTCGAAATCAAACGCGTGCGCGCCGAGGTCCGCCGCGATCGGCGTGAAGCGAAACACACCGACGCCGCTCGGCGTGACGCTCATGCTCGTGCGGTTCTCGATCTCGAGGAGACCGAGGGGCGCACGAAACGTGTAGTGCAGGCGATCGCCGTCCGGATCCGTGCCATCGAGATCGATGCGCAGCTCTTCGCCGACCACCGCGGTCTGGTCCTCGAGCGACGACAGCGAAGGTGGGCTTCCCGCACCGACGCAGCCGCACAACAATAATGAGTAGGCGAAGCGCACGAACCGCGTGTCTGTAGCGCTGCGCCTTTTCGACGTCAACTCGAACTGCCGTTCACCGAAACGGAAACACGGCGATCGCTTTCAGGATCGCCGTGTTCCATCACACGCTTCTTTCTACCGGCGCGTCGAGCCCTTCTTCTTCGCGCTGGTGATGACGTCATCCGGTCCCTCGGTGCCGGTCAGCATCCCGACGATCACGCGGCCGGCGAGGGGTCGGCCTGCGTTGTTATTGTTCGTGGGCGGCAGCGCCCAATTGCCAAGCGACTTCAGCTTCGTGATGGACATCCTCTTGCTCGTCTCCTCTACGGGCCCCGGGGTTCTGTGGCGGCGCGACCAACTGCACGCAGCGTACCCGCTTGCCCTCCAATGCTTTTTTGCAGTTCCGCGCGCGCGATGCCTCCCACGGTCGTCAACCCAACTGTAAAGTGTCACTTGACAGTTACGGCGGCGCGTCGTATGAACCCTTCATGGCCGAGCTGCGCATGCGCGACGTGATGGAGCGGACCGGCCTGTCGCGGCAGGCGATCCACTTCTACGTCGAAGAAGGCCTCGTCGACCGCCCGGTAAAGACGGGCAAGACGATGGGCTACTACTCGGACGCGCACGTCGAGCGGATCCTGCTGATCAAGAAGCTGCAGGAAGAGCACTTCCTCCCGCTCAAGGCGATCCGCGCCATGCTCGACGACAAGCAGGGCGACTTCACGCGCGCGCAGCAGCAAGTCCTGCGCGATGTCAAAGTGCGCCTCCCCGCGGCGACCACCGAAGAGCCGGACGACGACATCGCGCTCGCAGACGTGCTCGAGAAGACCAAGCTCGCACGCCGCGAAGTCACCGAGCTCGAGCGTGCCGGCATGGTCGAGGTCGTGCGCGGCCGCGTCAGCACCGATCACGCGTGGCTGATCGAGCTCTGGGCCGAGGTGCGCGCCGCCGGCTTCACGCGCGAGCTCGGCTTCGGTCCCGACCTGCTCGCGATCTTCGAGCGCGGCATCGACGCGATCTTCGAAGACGAAAAACAGATCCTGCTACGGCTCGCGGCCGCCCTGCCCGCGCCTCAGGTCGCGGCGATGGTCGAGCGCGCGCTGCCGCTCGTGCACTCGTTCCTCGTTCGCTTGCACCAGACCAAGGTGCGCTCCCTCTTCACGCGCCTGGAGGCATCGTCATGAAGTCTGCCCTGCTCGCAACGCCGCGCATCGCGTGGCCCACGCTCTTCCTACTCGCCGCGGCGCTCGCAACGTGGGCGATCGGCATCGCGCTCGTGCACGCCGGCATCTATGCCGGCACGTTGCTCGCGATCCTCGGCGCGTACGTCGCGTTCACGCCGATGCACGACGCCGCGCATCGCTCGATCGCGCGCGCTCGCTGGATCAACGAGCTCGCCGGCCGCATCGCGGTCATCCCGCTGTTCGGTCCGTTCCCCGCGGTGCGCTACGTCCACCTCGAGCATCACAAGCACACGAACGAGCCCGACGCCGACCCCGATCACTGGAGCGGCCGTGGCCCGCGCTTCCTGTTGCCGCTGCGCTGGCTCACGCAGGACTTCCACTACTACCTCGTCTACGCGACCGCACGCCGGCCATGGCGCGAGCGCGTCGAGGCGTTCGCGTCGCTCGCGATCCTCGTCGGCATCGTGGTCGCCCTCATCGCCATGGGTCACGGGCGCACGGTCGTCCTCGGCTGGCTGCTACCCGCACGTCTCGCGATCGCGGTCCTCGCATTCGCGTTCGATTACCTCCCACACCGCCCCCACAATATCCCCGCGAAGCAGGACCGCTTCGCAGCGACGCACGTCTTCGAGGGCCGGCTCAAGTACGCGGCCACGCTCGGACAAAGTCTCCATCGCGTCCATCATCTCTACCCGGGCGTCCCGTTCTACCGCTACGCCTCGGTCTGGCGCGCAGGCTTCGCACGCGTACCGCTTACTCAAAATTGACAGCGCTTCGAGCAACGGGTGGCAGACCAACCGTGTCCGACGGGCGTTGACCGTCTTGGAGGCCATCATGCTGCATCCTGCTATCCGTCTGCTCGCGCTCTCGTTGTGTGCTGCTGCAACCGCCTACGCCGAAGCACCGAAGCCCAAAAGCCCAGCGCCAAAGACACCCGTAGCGAAGGTCGATCCGCTCGCGGGCACGAAGATGCTCGCGCCGATCCAGGTCGACTCGCTCTCGCTCACACCGATCATCGCCGACGCTACCGCGACGCCGCCCACCGGCCCGCGGATCGACGTCCTCGTCCTCGACGAGGCGATGGCCTCGAAGAAGGTCCGCATCAAGGAGATCGAGAGCGAGAGCGTCAACAACCTCACGTTCATCAACAAGTCCGAACAGCCGGTCTTCATCCTCGCCGGTGAGGTCATCATCGGCGGCAAGCAAGACCGCATCATCGGCACCAACACGATCATCCCCGCGAACACCACGCAGACCGTCCCCGTCTTCTGTGTCGAGCACGGTCGCTGGGACAACTCCTCCAAGGAGTTCACCACCGCGAAGGCCCTCGCGCACGGCCGCTTGCGCGGCAAGGCCTCGTTCACGACGCAGTCCGAAGTCTGGCGCGAGGTCGCCGAAAAGAACGACCGCCGCAAGACGAAGAACAGCACGGACACGTATCGCCAGGTCGCGGAGCAACAGTCGAACGGCTCGCTCAAGACCTGGCAGAAGAAGGTCGACGAGGCGATCGCCAAGATCCCCGCCGCCGATCGCGCCAAGATGCTCGGCTACGTCGTCGCGCTCAACGGCAAGGTCGCGACGGTCGACATGTTCCAGACGCCCACGCTGTTCCAGAAGCTCGAGCCGAAGCTCATCAAGTCCTACGTGACCGAAGCGGTCGACATCGTCGCGCAGAAGGATGTGAAGCCGCCGACGCAGAAGATGGTCGTCGACTTCATCGATGACGCCGAGGAAGCCCCCGAAGAGGACCACTACTCGACGAAGGCGTCGAAGTCGTTCCGGAAGAGCGGCGCGAAGACCGGCAAGTCTTCGGTGAAGCTCGACTCGGCCGATGACCCTGCCAGCGTCGAGAAGCCGGCGCTGTACAGGAACTACCAGGCGAAGTAACTAGACAGTTGTCGTTCGCCGCGGGGCCACGGGTGCGATAGGGTCCGGCGATGCGGAGCATGCACGGAACGCTCGAGCTGATCGGCAACACGCCGCTCGTTCGCGTCGATTGCTTCGACACCGCGGGAAGCGAGATGTGGCTGAAGCTCGAGAACCACAACCCGGGCGGCTCGATCAAGGACCGCATCGGACTCTCCATGATCGAGGCGGCGGAGGCGGACGGCCGGCTCGCGCCCGGGGGCCACATTATCGAGGCGACGGCCGGGAACACCGGGCTGGGCCTCGCGCTCGTCGCGGCCTTGCGCGGATACAAGCTGACGCTCGTCGTCCCCGACAAGATGAGCCAGGAGAAGGTCACGCATTTGCGCGCGCTCGGCGCGGAGGTGATCTGGACCCGCAGCGACGTCAACAAGGGTCACTACGCCTACTACCAGGACATGGCGCAGCGGATCGCGGCGGAGCACGGCTGGTTTCACGTCAACCAGTTCGGCAATCCGGCGAACCCGGCGGCGCACGAGCGCGGGACCGCGCCGGAGATCTGGGAGCAGACCGGGCAACGGCTCGACGCGATCGTGTGCGGCGTCGGGTCGGGCGGGACGATCACGGGGATGTCGCGGTTCTTCGAGAAGGCGGACCCCAGCGTCGAGATCGTGCTCGCCGATCCGAAAGGCTCCGTGCTCGCAGGTGTGGTCGAGACCGGCGTGGTCGGCGAGGCGGGGTCGTGGCTGGTCGAGGGTATCGGCGAGGACTTCGTGCCGCCGATCTGTGATCTGTCTCGCGTGAAGCGCGCGTACACGATCGATGACCGCGAAGCGTTCTCGATCGTGCGCGATCTGCTGTCGAAGGCCGGGCTCCTCGTGGGCACGTCGACGGGCGTGCTCGTCGGCGCGGCGCTCGCGTGGTGTCGCGATCGCAAGCAGCCCGGCAAGGTCGTGACGTTCGTCTGTGACAGCGGCGCGAAGTATCTGTCGAAGGCGTTTCGCGACGAGTGGCTCGCCGATCAGGGACTGCTCGAGCGGCCGCGTTACGGCGATCTGCGCGACGTGGTGAGCCGGCGCGCCGGTGATGCGCAGCTCGTCGCCGTCGCGCCCGACGATGCACTGCGCGTCGCGTACGCGCGGATGCGCCTGCACGATGTCTCGCAACTGCCGGTGCTCGATCGCGGCGCACTCGTCGGCATCATCGACGAGTCCGACCTGCTCGTCGCGGCGATGGACACGTTCGACCGTCGCGTGCACGACGTGATGTCGTCGAAGGTCGAGACACTCGCGCCGAGCGCGCCATTCGAGGAGCTCGTGCGGGTGCTCGATCGCGGGCTCGTCGGTGTGATCGTCGAGCAAGGCGCGTTGTTCGGACTGATCACGCGCATCGATCTCGTGAACTACTTGCGACGTCGCACGGAGGCCAGATGACCGATTGCACGATGATGGACGTTCCACTCACGATCACGCTGCTGCTCGATCGCGCGGATAAGTGGATGGGTGACGCCGAAGTTGTCTCGCGACGCCCCGACAAATCGCTGACGCGCACGAACTACCGCACGATCGCCGAGCGGGCTCGGCGCCTCGCACGCGCGCTCGTCACCGCGGGCGTCAAGAAGGGCGATCGCATCGCGACGCTCATGTGGAATCACAGCGAGCACCTCGAGGCGTACTTCGGGATCCCGCTCGCCGGCGGCGTCACGCACACGCTGAATCTGCGCCTGCATCCCGACGAGATCGCGTTCATCGCGAACGACGCGCGCGATCGCTTCCTGATCGTCGACGACGTGCTGCTGCCGCTCTACGAGAAGGTCGTCGCATCGGGCGCGAAGTTCGAGCGCGTGATCGTCGTCGGCAAGGACTACGAAGCGTTCCTCGAGACCGGCACCCTCAACGCGCAGCTGCCCGCGCTCGAGGAGAGCGACGCACTGGGCGTTTGCTACACGAGCGGGACGACAGGCAAGCCGAAGGGCGTCGTCTACTCGCACCGATCGACGGTGTTGCACACGCTCGTCGCCGCCCTCCCCGACTCGCTCCAGCTCTCGCGCGCGGACACGCTGTTGCCCGTCGTGCCGATGTTCCACGTCAACGCGTGGGGCCTGCCGTACGTCGCCGCGATGAGCGGCATCAAGCTCGTGTTCCCCGGCCCGCACCTCGATCCGCCGTCGCTGCTCGATCTGCTCGCGAGCGAGAAGGTCACGGTCGCCGCCGGCGTGCCGACGATCTGGCTCGGCATCCGCGAGCAGATGGACGCGAATCCCGGCAAGTGGAAGCTGCAGCCGGGCCTGCGCATGATCGTCGGCGGCTCTGCGGCGCCCGAGCAGTTGATCCGCGACTTCGATCGCCTCGGCATGACGCTGATCCACGCGTGGGGCATGACGGAGACCTCGCCGATCGGCCTTGTCTCGAGAATCCCGCCACACCTGGCCGGTACCGACGAAGCGACGCAGTATCGCCTGCGCGCGAAGCAAGGCGTCCCGCCGCCGCTCGTCGACGTTCGCGTCTGCAACGATCAAGGCGACGTCCCGGCCGACGACCGCACGAGCGGCGAATTGCTCGTTCGCGGTCCGTGGGTCGCCGGTCGCTACAGCGGCAACGCGACACCCGAGCGCTGGACCGCCGACGGCTGGTTCCGCACCGGCGACGTCGCGCGCATCGACGAGCACGGCTTCGTGCAGCTCACCGATCGCGTCGCGGACCTCATCAAGTCGGGCGGCGAATGGATCGCGTCGCAGGAGCTCGAGAACATGCTGATGGGCCACCCGGCCGTGCGCGAGGCAGCGGTGGTCGGCGTCGCGCATCCGAAGTGGAGCGAGCGGCCGCTCGCGGCGGTCGTGCTCAAGCCCGGCGCGTCGGCGAGTGCGGATGATCTGCGCGCGCACCTCGCGACGAAGTTTCCGAAGTACTGGCTGCCCGACGCGTTCGTGTTCATCGACACGATCCCGCGCACGTCGGCCGGCAAGTTCAAGAAGACCGAGCTGCGCGAGACGTATCGCGACTACTACGCGAAGGCTTAGCCGCGCCGGCGCTCGCAGCCCGACTGCTCGTGCGTCTCCGCCGGCGCGCGATAGCCACGGCTCGGCGTTCGATAGCGCGGCGGCGCCTCTTCTTCATACGCCTCGTCGGACTCCTCCTCCTCGTCTTCGTCGCTGTACGGATCCGCGGGCTGGAACGGCGTGTCCCACGAGTCCTCCTCGGGCTCGGGCTCCGGCTCGGCGCGGAAGCCGACCAGCTGGCCGAGCCGGCGATACGAATTCTGCGTCTCGTGACCGTCGGCGCAGTCCCGCTCCTCGTCCTCGCCGCACGGCGCCGCGGCATCCATGAACCGCCGCGTGCCGCAGCGATCGAGCCAGTAGCTCATGATGTCGCCGCACTTCGTCGAGTGATCGAGGCCGAGCGCGTGCGCCACCTCGTGCGCGGTCACGGCGCACAGGTTGCTGACGTCGCGCTCGCCCGTGCCGACCTTCGAGAAGATGAAGACGATCGCGTTCGGGATCACGCGGCCGCTGTGCGGACCGACGCCGTTCGTCCACCGATCATCGAGACCGAGCTGCGACGCACGGCCGCCGATCACCGCGGTGATGAACTGACCGCGCGCCGGCTTTTGATCGACGATGTCGACCTGGAACGGTGCGTAGTGGTCCTTCACGCACGCCACGATGCCCGCCCACGCGCGGTCACCGCCCCCGAAGCGCGGGATGCGGACATCCTCCGAGACCACGCGCCCGCCGCGGTCGAGGAAGACCGTGACGGGCTTGGGCGCTGCGTCCGCGCGCACGCTCCCGATGGTCGAACCGACCGCGACCAAGACTGCGAGCCACCCCCAGCGCATGCGGAACCCTTTCGTGACGGCAGAGTGAAGACTGCTGTCGCGAACGAAACATTCGTTGCGAACTGTAAAGTGAGATGCCTCACCATCCGCTGCGTGCGAGCGGTTCGCATTCAGGCTACAAAGCCTCAAGCAATGCCGTCGGTTCGCGCTCTCGTGAAGAACGTTGTTTTCGACCGCTTGCCCGGCTGCCTGCGACGCGGCCCGACCGATTCGCGGCGCGTCGCGCTGACGTTCGACGACGGGCCCGACGATTACACCGAGCGCTACCTCGACCTGCTCGACGATCTCGGCGTGCCTGCCACGTTTTTCCTGTGCGGCGACCACGCCGTTGCGCGCCCCGAGCTCGTGCGCGAGTACGTGCGTCGCGGCCACCAGCTCGCGAACCACGGCTACGACCACACGCGGTTCACGAAGCTGTCGGGGTCGGCGCTCGTGGAGCAGCTGACCAGGACCGAGCAAGCGCTCGGCGGCCAGCTCACCGGTCGCCCGTGGGTGCGGCCGCCGCACGGCGAGCTCGACACGTCATCGTTCGTGCGGCTCCTGTCGTCCGGATACACGATCGCGCTGTGGTCGGTCGATTCGCAGGACTACGGCGATCACGATCCGGCGTCCCTCGCCGAGCGGTGCTCGGCGAAGAACGTCAGTGCGGGTGACGTGCTGCTGATGCACGAGGGCCAGCAGTGGACGCTCGACGCGCTGCCTCGCATCGTCACCGGGCTACACGCCGCGGGCTACGAGCTCGTGACGATGCACGACCTGTTCGCGGCCTAGGGCAGCTTTTTAGCGCTCTTCGCGCCTTTAACCGACTTCGTGCCTTCCATCGCGAGCACCGCGGTGGTGCCGAGGATGCCGACGTTCGTTAGCGTGTTGATGCTGCCGAGCGTCGCGACGACACGCTCGAGGACGCGCGATTCCTTCTGACCGTCCGCGGGTCCTTCGCCGCGATCGATATTCTTGCCGAGCTTGCGTCCGAGGAAGTGGCACGCGACGCCAGTCACGAGACTCACGCCCATCATGATGTCCTTCGCGCGCGTGAGCGTTCCGGCACGTGCGCTGACTTCACGCCCGCTGCGTAGCGAACGACCGATGAACCAAGGCGCCGCGAACGCGACATGCGACGCGAGTTGTACCCACGAGTACCTGCGCCACGCGTCCGCAGAGACGCGATCGCGCTCCTTCGGGCTCGAGATCTCGTCGAGCGCGGGCTCGAGTGCGGCTTTGCCGAACAGTGAACCGCCGATCGCGGTCGCGAGCCCGACATCATGAACGACCCATCCTGCAGTAGAGAGCGTTGTCATCATTTCCTCCTGCGAGGCCCCGATGCACATCTCGACCCAGCTGCGTGCGATGTCTCGTCGGCGCGCGTAGTTACGCGAGACGCGGCGCGAGCCAGCGAATCAATGCCGGGTACATCTCGCGCGCGGCCTTGCTCCCGACGACGGCACCGACGTGCCCGCCCGTCACTTCGAGGACGTGCGTGTCGGTCGCGCCGACGTGCGAGAGCAGCGCGGTCGCCGCGGGCGGAGGACAGATCGAGTCGCGCGACGCGGTGATCACCAGCGTCGGGCACTTGATCGCGCCGAGCGGTGCGGCCTTGCCGTTCGCTCGGTGCGTGCCGTTAACGAGCTCGTTGCGTTGATACATCTCGCGGATGTAGCGCCGATACGCTTCCGCTGGAAACGGGATGTTGTCGCTCGCCCACTCGTCGAGTGCGAGGAACGCGGCGCGCGCTTTCTCGTCGGTCGCGAGCTCGGGCATCGAGACGAGCTTCGCTGCATCGAGTGTGGGGCGCAGCGCGGTGAAGCCCGCCTGCATCTGCGACGGCGCGACATTGCCCGCATCGGCGACCGCGTCGGCGTCGAACCACGACGGGTCGACCATCCGGCGCAGCATGCCGCCTTGCGAGAAATCGATCGGTGCCGCGAGCGTCACGAGTGCTGCGAGGTCTGGATACTGCGACGCATGGATCGTCGTCAGCGTGCCGCCCATGCAGTACCCGAGCATCGCGATCTGCTTCTGCGTCTCGCGTTGCACGCGACGCGCGGCGCGGCCGAGGCGGCGCAGCACGGCGTCCCAATCGAGGTAGCGGTCTTCTGCTTCGGGTGTTCCCCAGTCGAGGAGCCACACATCGAATCCGGCGCCCGCAAGCGCCTCGACGAGTGATGCACCCGGCCGCAGATCGAGCACGTACCAGCGATTGATCAGAGAGGGGACGAGCAGGATCGGCCGCGCGATCGTGCGCGGCCCTGCGAACCGATACAGCCGTGCGCCGCCTTCGAGTGGGTACTCGTCTCGCGGAGTCTGCGCGAGCAGGGGCGCCTTCGGTCGGATGCCAGCGACATCCATCCACGCATTCGCGATCGCTCGCGCGCTGCCGATCAGCTCGTCTTGCATCGACTACGCTCCGACGCTCATCTTGCGGGCGGTCTCGAAGCCGAGCTTGCGCGCCTCGGCCGACAGCTGCGCGCTGTACGCGATCGCGTCCTGCGCGAGCTGCGCCCAGTTCGCCACCGCGCCCTGCGCGCGGGAGACGACCTGCGTCTCGAGCGCCGCGTACTGATCGGCGAACGAGTGTGCGCGCGCGTACGAGTCGGTCACGAGCTTCTGGAACGCCTGCTGCGACTGCGTCCAGTACGCCATCGGGTCGAAGGACGCGAAGAGGTTCTGCGGGAATGGCATCTCGGGGAGCGGCGCCGCCTTCGGTGCCTCGGTCTTCGGCTTCTGCTGCTGTTGTTCGTTGGACATGGGATTTCCTTTCGCGCCTGACCCTAAGAATCGGGGCTCGAACCGTCAAGAGATTTTTTGCTGCAATGCACCATTTCGTGCCCTGTTGGCGACTCCCAACAGCTGTTGGATTCGACCAACACCCCGTCGAGGAACACCATTTTCTCGACCCCCGTTTGATCCCTATTGCATCGCAGCAGGAACTCGCGCTACGAGCAGCTCATGAAGAAGACGCCATGGTGGAAAGAACCGACGCGTGGGCAATGGGCCGCCTTCTCGGCGGCGTGGGCCGGTTGGGTGCTCGACGCATTCGACTTCACGATCTTCTTGATGGTGCAGACCGAGATCGCGAAAGAGTTCGGCGTCGGGCTCGTCGCGCTCTCGGGCTCGATCACGCTGACCCTCCTCGTTCGCCTCCTGGGCGGCGTCTTCGCCGGCTGGATGGCCGACAAGTGGGGACGCAAGCTGCCGCTGATGCTCTCGCTGATCTGGTTCGCGGTCTTCGATGCCGCGATCTACTGGGCCCCGTCGTTCATGGCGATCGTCGTGCTCCGCACGATCTTCGGCTTTGGAATGGGCGCCGAGTGGACCGCCGGCACCGCGATGGCGATGGAGAACTGGCCGGCGCGTAGCCGCAAGCTCGCCTCGGGTCTGCTCCAGGCTGGTTGGCCGATCGGCTTCTTACTCTCGGCTGCGGTCGCGCACTTCGTCGTGCCGGCGTACGGCTGGCGCGCGATGTTCCTGATCGCCGCGCTGCCCGCGCTGCTCGTGCTGCCGATCCGCTTCATGGTGCCCGACGAGAACGCGGGCAAGCCCACCGCGGCTTCGCGCGCCAACCCGGTTCGCTTCAAGGACCTGATGGAGCCCGGCGTTCGCAAGATGATCATCCTCGGCTCGCTGGTGATGGGCCTCGGCTTCCTCGTCTACTACGGCCTCAGCGCGGCCTACGTGCCGATGCTCGTCGGCGAGCTTGGCCTCTCGCTCAGCGCTGCCTGGTTCGACGTCATCCTGTTCAACGTCGGCATGCTGTTCGGCGTCATCGCGGCCGGCTGGGTCGCGAACCGATACGGCGTCGTGGTCGCGCTCGTCACGCCGGCGCTCTTGATGGTGCCGTGCCTGCCGCTCTACGTCGGCGCGATTCCCGCGCTCCTGCCGCTCGGCGCGTTCCTCGGCGGCGCGCTCGGCGTCGGGTACTCGGGTGTCACGCCGGTGCTCACCACGTCGCTGTTCCCCGACCACGTGCGCGGTCGTGCGATCGGCATCGTCTATCACGTCGGCGCGATGATCGGCGCGTTCGCCCCGGTCGCCATCACCACGCTCGCGAAGGAGACGTCGATGCTCCTCTCCACGGCGATCATGCTCGTCGCCGGGCTCGCCCTCCTCGGCATGTCGCTCGCCGTCATCGTCCTGCGCAAGCGCATCACCACGCCGGCGCAGTCAGCGATGGACGATGCGGAGGCGGTCGTCGACCTCTCCATCCACGATGTCGCGACGGCCCCGTCGCACGCGGTGCTCGCGGCGTCGCATGTCGACGGCATCGCCGAGGCCCCGCGCGCCACCGCACCCTAGAGCTGCCCGTGCTTCCCTCGTCGCCAACCAGGTCGCTACGGCTTGCGCTTCTTGCGCGGGGCGGCCTTCGCGGCGAAGCCTTCGCGGATCGCTTCCTTGAGCTCGTCGAGCTCGCGGCGCATCGCGGCGACCTCGCCGTCCCGCTCGCGATCACGCTCGGTTCCCAGGACCGCGGCGGCCGGGCCTGCGCCTGCCTCGTCAGGCGGGGGCGCGACGTACGGTGCGGGGTACGCCGCGGGCGGCTGCTGGTAGCCCATCCACAGACGCGTCAGCGCGTCGGTGGCGGCGAGCGGCAGCTGCGTCAGCGGGTTGTAGCCGGCGATCGACTGCACGCCTCGCTTCGCATTCAAGTAGAGGTCGAGCGCGCCCGTGACATAGCGCGAGAAGAACTCGGCGAGCGCGTCGTCGGAGAGCCGGATCATCTGCGTGAGCAGCTGCACCGGGAGGAACTTCGCGGCGTTCCCGGACTCGAGCACGATCTGCGTGAGCGTGGCCTGCGTGAGGTCGTCGCTGGTCTGCGCGTCGACCACACGAACATCCGCGCCGGTGCGGATCTTCGCGGCGAGCTCCTCGAGCGTGACGTACCGGCTCTCACCGGTGTCGTAGAGCCGGCGGTTGCCGTATTTCTTGATCACGACGGGTGGCGCCACGCCGGCAACGTACCGGCACCGATGCTGCACTGCAAGCCAAGTTACTATTGCAGTGCACAAACGCGATTCACACGCTACACGCCAATCCTTAGCGTTCTGCGCGTGAGCGCTTCAGCTGCGGAAGTAAACATGTTGCAGCGCATGATGCCAGCACACGCCACAGACCTCGACGTGATCGACCACGGCACCGACCTCGATGTCGGTCACGCGGCCGATCGCGTCGTTAACCAGACCGCTCGCGCGGTCGTCGCGACGCTCGAGGTCGCGCGCGCGGTGCAACGAGCCGCGCTCGCCGGCGCGACGTTCACCATCGCCGCCACACGCGCGCAACTCGCGCTCGGCATGCTGGGCCTCGCGTTACCACTCGGCGGCTGCCCGCGGTTCCACGCGGGCGCGCTCGCCGGTGCACCCACCGACGCGACGTTCGTCGTGATCGATGGTGTGCACGTACGCTACCGCGACGTCGGCCACGGTCCGGCGGTCGTGCTGATCCATGGCTTCGGCGCCTCGAGCGACAGCTGGCTCTCGGTGATGCCGGCGCTCGCAGCACATCGCGTGATCGCCGTGGACCTCAAGGGCTTCGGCTGGTCGAGCCGTCCCGCCGGTGACTACAGCCCCGCCGCGCAGGCGCGCCTCGTCTGGGGCGTGCTCGATGCGCTCGGTGTCGAGGACGTCGCGATCGTCGGTCACTCGTGGGGCTCGTCGGTCGCGCTCGCGATGGCCGTCGCAGAAATGCAGCGCGTGCGGCGCGTCGCGCTCTATGCCGCATACGTCTACGACGATCAGGTGCCGAGCTTCTTCCGCCTGGCCGAGCGCCCGCTGGTCGGCGAGTTGCTGTTCGGTCTCTACTATCGCGATCGCATCGAGGACCGCGCCGCGTTCGCGTTCTACGACGAGCGCTACGTCACGCAGGGCAAGGTCGATCGCGTCGAGACCGAGCTCGCGCGGCCCGGCACCGTCGCCGCCGCGCTCGCGACCGCGCGCCGCCATCACTTCGCTCCGCTGCATCGCGCCTTGCGCGACTTCACGCGGCCCGTGCTGCTGCTGTGGGGAGACGACGATCAAGTCACGCCGCTTCGGTTCGGCGAGCGGCTCGCCTCGGAGCTGCAGCATGCCGAGCTGAAGACGTACGCGCGCTGCGGCCACATGCCGATGGTCGAGGCGCATCACGAGTCGACCCGCGATCTCGCGGATTTCTTGGGAGAGCAAACATGATCTGGGACATGTGGAAACAAGGCTTCAACGCGTGGGAGCAAGCGACCGCGCAATACATGGAGAAGGTGCTGCAGAACCCGAGCGTCCTCGGACCTGCCGGCGGTCTCCTCACCGCGGTGATGAAGACCAAGGCCGCGACCGACCGCGCGATGAGCGCGTGGTGGTCGACGATCGGTCTTCCGACGCGACGCGATCAGGAGCGCGCGCTCCACAAGCTCAACCAGCTCGAGAGCCGGCTGTGCGATCTCGAAGAGCGCCAGCAACACCCGCGGAGCTAGCGCTATGGACATCACGCCGCTCCTCGCGATTCGACCGGCGCCCTACGCCGTCTTCGATCGACTGCCGACGCATCGGCATCGCGTGCGCTTTCACGTCCGCCAGCACGGTGCGTGGCACCCGGTGACCTGGGGCCAGTTCGCGATGCAGATCCGCGGCGTCGCACGCTGGCTCGTCGAGCACGACATCGAGCCCGGCGATCGCGTCGCGATCTACGCGCCAAACTCCGTCGCGTGGGCGAGCGCAGCGCTCGGCGCGCAGACGGCCGGCGCGGTGTTCGTCCCGATCTATCCGGCGTCGACGCCCGAGCAGCTCGCGTACATCGTCAACCACGCCGAGATCCGCGTGCTGTTCGTGTCGGGCAAAGCGCAGGTCGCGGCGCTCGAGCGCGCGGGCGCCCTGCTCGATCGCACCATCGACGTGATCCAGCTCGACGAGGCCTCGTGGCCCGCCGGTGCGCCCGTCACCGACGAGAAGTCGATCCGCGCCGCGGCCGCCCGTGATGCCGCCGCGCCCACGCTCGTCGACGCACGCCTCGGTGCGCTCGATCTCGACGCGCCCGCGCAGATGCTCTACACGAGCGGCACGAGCGGCAACCCGAAGGGCGTCCCGCTCACGCACAACAACGTCGGCAAGAATGGCGCGGACTGGCTCGTGTGCAACGAGCCGCTGCTCGCCGAAGGCGATCGCGATCTGCTCTGGCTCCCGATGAGCCACATCTTCGGCTTCGGCGAGCTCTGCATCGGCAACGCACTCGGCTGGGAGACCTACCTCGCCTCGCCTGCCGACGTGCTCGACCTCCTGCCCGAGGTCGCGCCGCAGGTGTTCTTCAGCGTGCCCGCGTACTGGGAGAAGATCGCGCGCGCGATCCAGGCGCACGACGATCACCGCGCAGCGCTCGATCGCATCACGGGCGGCCGCCTGCGGTTCTGCCTCTCGGGCGGCGCGGGACTCAAGGTCGAGATCAAGCAACTGCTCCACGCGAACGGCGTGCTCGTGATCGAAGGCTACGGTCTGACCGAGACCTCGCCGACGCTCACGCTCAACCGGCCGGGCGCATTTCGCTTCGACGCCGTCGGCAAGCCGCTGCCGAGCGTCGAGCTCGAGCTCGCCACCGACGGCGAGATCCTCGCGCGCGGCGAGAACGTGTTTCGCGGCTACTACAAGGATCCGGAGGCGACCGCGGCCGCGTTCGATGACGAGGGCTGGTTTCACACCGGCGACATCGGCCGCTGGACCGACGACGGCTTCCTCCAGATCATCGACCGCAAGAAAGACATCCTCGTCACCGCCGGCGGCAAGAACATCCCGCCCGCGAACATCGAGTCGAAGTTCGTCGACGATCCGGTGATCGAGCGCGTCGTCGTGTACGGCGATGCACGGCCATTCCTCGTCGCGGCCGTCTGGGTCCGCCCCGACGCCCCGTCGGATCAGAGCGTGGTCGCCACGCGCATCGAGCAGATCAACGCAGAGCTCGCGCGCTACGAGACGATCAAGCGCTTCTTCATCGCCGACGCGCCGCTCACCGTCGAGAGCGGCACGCTCACGTCGTCACTCAAGCTGAGGCGCAAGCAGGTCTACCAGAACCTGCACGATCGCTTCGAGGCCCTCTACACATGATGCCCCCGAAGAAGAGCCCGCTCGACTCGCTGGTCTCGCTCGTGCGGCGCGCTCCGCGCGGCATGCCCGTCCCCGGTCGCGACGTCGGCGCGACGCCGCACACCGTCGTGTGGACCGAGAACAAGTGGCGCCTGCTGAGGTTCTCGCCGGCGCGCAAGAAGTACGCGACGCCGGTCTTGCTCGTGCCGTCGCTGATCAATCGCTGGTACGTGCTCGACCTCGGACCCGAGCGCTCCTTCATCGAATGGCTCGTCGCGCAGGGCCACGAAGTGTTCTGCATCGACTGGGGCACACCGGGCAGCGAAGACCGCTACCTCACGTGGGACGACATCGGCGGTCGCTATCTCGGCCGCGCCGTCCGCATCGCCGCCCGGGAGACGGGCAAGACGCACGTGCTCGGCTACTGCCTCGGCGGCACGCTCGCGAGCGCGTACGTCGCCGCGTTTCCCGAGGGCGTCGCGTCGCTGACTGCTCTCGCGGCGCCGGTCGACTTCGCCGACGCCGGCATCATGAGCGCGTGGACGCGCACGCCGACGTTCGACGTTCGCTCGATCCTCGACGCGTTCGGCAACATCCCGCACCAGCTGATGCAGGCGTCGTTTCGCATGCTGAAGCCGACGCTGCACGCGGCGAAGCTCGTCGCGGTGCTCGATCGTGCGTGGGACGACGAGTTCCTCGACGGCTTCCTCGCGACGGAGACCTGGGGCAGCGACAACGTGTCGTTCCCCGGCGAGTGCTACGTGCGCTACATCGAGGAGCTGTATCGCCAGAACCGGCTCGTCGCGGGCACGTTCACGGTGCTCGGTCGGCCGGCGAAGCTGCCATCGATCACGTGCCCCGTGCTCGCGGTCGCGTTCGCCGACGATCACATCGTGCCGGTGCCGAGTGCGCAGCCGCTGGTGGATCTGGTGGGCGCGCGGGACAAGCAGATCGTCGTCGACCGCGGCGGTCACGTCGGCGCGGTGGTCTCGAAGAAGGCAAAGGCGCGGCTGTGGCCCGTGATGCAGACGTTCTGGGCGCAACGAGACTAAGCTCTCGTCGTTGACCGTCGTACTGGTCCTGGTCTCGGCCTTCTTCCACGCGCTGTGGAACGCGCTGCTTCGCGTCGAGCCCGACAAGGATCGCGGCCTCGTCGCGGCGATCGGCGTCGCCTCGCTGTTCGCGTGCGTGATCGCCGCGGTTCGCTGGAGCCTCGGCCAGGTGCCCTTCGCGACGACCGCATCGCTTGGCTGGACGCTGCTCGCCGGCGCGTTCGAGGCCGTCTACTTCGCGACGCTCGCACGCGCACTGGATCGCGGTCCGCTCGGCGCGGTCTACACGATCTCGCGCGGCGGTGCGGTGCTCGTCGTGTGGCCGCTCTCGATCCTGCTGTTTCACGAGCTCGTGACGATCACGTCCGCGAGCGGCAGCATGCTCGTGCTCGGCGGGCTCGTGTTGTGCGGCATCGGTGCGCATGGCGTTCGCGGCAGTGGTGACAAGAGCGGCGTGTTCTGGGCCGTGCTGTGCGCGGTCTCGATCGCGGGCTACCACCTCGCGTACAAGGCGGCGCTGCTGAGCGGCGCCTCGTCGTCGGCGTCGTTCGCGGTCTCGCTCTCGCTGTCCGCGCTGATCAGCGTCGTGCGGATCGACCGCACGGGCATGCGCGCGCTGCTGCGTACGCGCTGGCATCGCATCGTGCTGATGGGCATCGTGTGCGGCGGCTCGTTCTTGATCCTGATGGAAGCGCTCGCGCTCGGCGGGTCGGGCTACGTGCTCACGCTGCGCAACACGTCGGTGCTGTTCGCAGCGGTGCTCGCGTACTTCATCGGCGAGCGGCCGGCGCATGCGGAGTTGGTCGGAGCCGCGCTCGTCGCGGGCGGCGCCGTGCTGATGGCGTGGTAGGTTGCGCGATCATGGACTGGGCACCCGCACTGAAGCACTTGCACGACGCGGATCCGCTGCTGCGCCCGCTGATCGATCGACATGGCACTCCCTCGCTCGCCCCGACGACGAACGCCGTGCAATCGCTCGCACGCGCGATCGTCGGCCAGCAGCTGAGCACGAAGGCGGCCGCCACGATCTGGGGCCGCTTCCTCGATCTCTATCCCAAGCGCCGCATGCCGAGCGGCCAGACGATCCTCGATACACCCGACACGAAGCTGCGCGCCGCCGGCCTCTCCGGTGCGAAGGCCGCGGCGATCAAGGATCTCGCGCGGCACGTCGTCGACAAGAAGCTCGTGCCGTCCAAGCTCCCGCTGCTCACCGACGAGGAAGTCGCGGCGACGCTGTTGCCGGTGCGTGGCATCGGGCCGTGGTCCGTCGACATGTTCCTGATGTTCGCGCTCGCGCGCCCGGACGTCTTGCCCGTCGGCGACCTCGGGATTCGCAAAGGCATGCAGCTTCACTTCAAGCTGCGCGCGCTGCCGGAAGCGCCGCGCATGCAGAAGCTCGCCGCGCCGTGGCGACCGTTCCGCACCGTTGCATCCTGGTACATGTGGCGCCTGCTCGAGCCGCCGGCGTGAGAGACTGACCACCGCTTGAAGAGCCCCGGCCCGTTCGCCGTTCCACCCGGCTTCCGAGAGAGCGCAACCGCCGCCCTCAATGCGGGCGAAGTCATCGCCTCGACGTATCAAATTCGCCACGAGATCGTGCGCACCGATACCGGTGCCGTCTACGAAGCACGCGACCTGCTCCTCGATCGCCTCGTCGCGATGAAGTTCGCGTGGCGCGATCCGAACAACCCGCCCCTGCTCGCGGAGGCGCGCCGGTGCTCGCTCGTCCGCGACGCGTGCAGCGTCGCGATCTATGGGATGGGCAATCACAACAGCATCGAGTACGTCGTCGCCGAACGCGTCCTCGGCACGCTCTTGCTCGACCATCTGAAAGCGGGTGGCCTGCCCCACGACCTATTCCTGACGAAGTTCCGCACGCTGATCGCGGCCGTCGCGCGCGCACACGAGGGCGGCATCGCCGTCGGCGACATCTCTGGTTCGACGATCCTCGTGTGCCCCGACGCGCGGCTCGTGCTCGGCCGGCTCTCGCTCTCGCAGGTGCCGGCGTTCGGCCCGCTCGGGCAGATCCTCGCGCCCGAGGTCGTGCGCGGCGAGGTCGAGGCGTCCGACCCCGCGGCCGCCGAAGCGATCGACCTCTACGGCCTCGGCTGCGTCGCGATCGAGCTCGCGCGCGGCAACCCACCATTCTCAGACGAGGATCGCGATCTCTTGCGCGGTCACGCGTACGAGCCACCGCCGCGGCTCGCCGACATGCGGCCCGACCTACCGGCGGAGCTCTCGGACCTCGTCGAGTGGCTGCTCGCGAAGAAGGCCGCGGGCCGCCCATACTCCGCGAAGGACGTGCTCGCGCAGGTCGACGCCGTCATCGAGCGGCTCGGCACCAAGAACCGCACGGTCCGGATCTTGATCGTCGACGACGACACCGCCCGCGCGCGCTGGTCGTGGTCGCTCGTGCGGCGCGCCGACGCCTCGGCGATGGTCGAGATCGCGAGTGAAGGCACCGATGCCGCGCACAAGCTCAACCGTGATCACCCGGACCTCGTGTTCGTCGATGCGTCGCTGCGCGGCGTGATGAACGCGCTCGAGCTCTGCATGTACGCGCGCGGCCTCGAGCAGGAGAACAACTCCCAGCTGATCCTCGTCGGCGCGGTGAACGATAAGGACCACGCGCTGTTCGCGGGCGCGAGCGTGCAGTTCATCGCCGACGACGAGGACCTCGCGAACGCGATCCTCGACAAGGTCCGCACGACTGTCGCCGAGGTGCCGAAGCGCCGCAAGCCGCGTTCCACGATCTCAGGCTAACCGCGACTCGAGCATCCCGACCAGCACGCCCAGCTCGGCGCGCCGGTGACGCGGCAGATTGCCGTCGCGATCGCACGCGTTTCGCAGCTTCCGGACGTGCGCCATCGCGCCTTTCGCTTCGGGCGACAGCTCTGCGAGCGCGCTGATGATCTCCCCGACCTCGTCGAGCGTCACGCGATCGAGCGCACCGTCGACGAACTGCGTCGGCTCGCGCATGCGCGTCGCGCGCACGAACCGCGTGAGCCAGCGCGCGGTCGCCGCGATCTTGCCGTAGTCCAGCTTGTCGGGCGTGTCCTCCGGCGTGTGATAGACCCGCGAGCGACCGGCGCTGAGAAACAGGAACGGAATCCGTTTCTGCCAGAACGGCTCGTAGTCCGAGAGCGGCGGAATGATGTCCGCATCTGCGGGCCGCACCACCACGCCCGGCTCCGCCCGCTTGAGCGACGACAACAGCTCGTACGTGCCACGGCTGCGCTCGGCACCGAGCGCGAACACCGAGGCTCCAACTTCGTCGGAGACGAAGTCCGGACCGAACCGATGCCCGACGAGATCCATGCAGACCATGAAGTCGATCGCGTCGCGATTCGTGCGCACGAACTCCCGCGAGCCCATCGCCCCGGTCATGAAGTGTGGCGGCTCCTCGCCGTCGAACGCCGCGATGATGACGCCGCGCCCCCGATGCTCGTTCACGAGCGCACGCGCGACCTCGACGAGCACGGCGACCGCCGCCGCGTTGTCATCGGCGCCCCAGAACGTCTCGCGCCCGACCTGCCCGAGATGATCGAAGTGCGCGCCGACGAGCACGTAGCGATCGACATCTCCGCGGATCTTCGCGATCACGTTCGCGCCACCGCAGCCCGGCACGCGCTGCTCCGCCGGGTCGAGCCCCGCATTCCGTAGTGCGTTCACAACGTAGGACCGCGCGAGGTCACCGCCCATCGTTCCGGGGCGGCGGCCTGCACACGCGGGACTGCACAAGCGTTCGATCAGGTCCCTCATACTTATACCGTAAGCTTACGACGTAAGTATCGCAAGAGCTAAAGCGAGCGCCCCTGCATCGGCACCGTGCGCACGAGCCATGGCGCTCGGATCGAGCGCGGCCGGAAACCCTCAGTAGCTGCGCGTGGTGCTCGTCGGCCGAGCGAGAGCTTCGTTTTTCTTCGTGAGCAGGCTTTCGAATGTTTTTTTGAAGCCACCGTGTTTGCGCGTGTACGCGACCACGCCACCGATTGCCGCCGCGCCGAGGAGATTCTTGATGCTGAAGATCTTCATGCTGCGCCGCTGTCGCAATGCCCGTGCCGGCGGCATGCAAGTCGCAAGGCGTCGTCTCGGAGGATAAGAACCATCATGCACTTTCTATGGATGCTCATCATCGGACTCGTCTGCGGCGCACTCGCGAAGCTGATCATGCCGGGCAAGGACCCGGGTGGCGTGATCATCACCATCCTGCTCGGTATCGCCGGCTCCTTCATCGCGGGGATGCTTGGCAGGCAGCTCGGCTGGTACAGCAACAATGAAGGTGCCGGCATCATCGCGTCGGTCATCGGCGCGATCATCCTGCTCGCGGGATACCGCATGATCGCAGGTCGGCGCGGCGCGCGGTAACCGAGTCTCGCCGCGCGCGATGCGCGGCTCGCAAGCGGCGGTAGGTTTCGTCTGCCTGAACCCGGTCGAAGTACGGGCGAAAGGCTTCGGCGGCCACGGCCTTGGCGGCGTCGGCATCCTTCGGGAGCTGGCGCCGTCTTCGATCGTACTTGCGGCCGCTCGCATGGTTCGCGTAGCGACGCGCGCGGGTGATGCCCATCTGGAGAAACTTGCGCGCCATGTCCATGCCGACGAAGTCGCCGGCATCCCGATATGCCTCGAACGCGTCGAAGAGCGCCTTGGCCGACGCACGCGCGATCGCCGGCGTGCGGAATCGCCAGTGCGGCAAGAGCTCGCTCTTGTACGGCTCGACGGTCAACACGCCCTGCTCGCCCCGGCCGATCACGTAGCGCTCCGGGTGCGCGCGATAGTCGGTCATCTTGACGTCGGCGCTGCGTAGCCGTACGGCACCGCGCGCCGTCGCCAGCTCGACGGGGCTTCCACGCTGGTAGACATCGACCTTGCCACGTGCCTGCAGCCGGATCGCGGCGGCACGCACGGCGGACATCTGCGCACGCCACGCCGTGCCACCGATCCGGCGCGCGATCTCCGAAGGGCACGCCGTCGACGTACCGCGCTCGGCGAGCAGCTCGAGCATCGCCTTCTCGATGTCGCGCGGCTTCATCTCTCGAGCGTATGCTGTACGTTCACGAACGGCCCTGTGGCGAAGCAGCCCCTCACGCGCGAAAAAATCCTCGATGCGGCGCTCGAGCTCCTCGATCGCGACGGGCTCGAGGGGCTGTCGATGCGCAAGCTCGGCGCCGCCGTCGGTGTCGAGGCGATGTCGCTCTACAACCACGTCGCGAACAAGGACGCGCTGCTCGACGGCATCCACGAGCGCATCTTGCTCTCGCTCGAGCCTGGCACCGCGCGGACGTGGCAGTCGTTCATCCGCAATCAGGCGCTCGCGCTGCACCGCGCGCTGCTCGCGCATCCGCACGCGATCCCGTTGTTCGCGACGCGACCGGCCGCGACGCCCGCCGCGATCGAACGGCTCGACCAGTACCTCGGCGTGCTGCTGCGCGCCGGCTTCAACGCGACGCAGGCGCTCTCGATCGTGCAGCTAATCGCGCAGCTCGTCGTCGGGCACGCGATGTGGTCGACAAGTGTCGAGATCACACTCGTCGGCGATTCAGCGCCGACGAACGTCAAGCAAGTCGAGCGCGCGCTCGTGAAATGGAATCCAGATCGCGAGCTCGAGCTCGGGATCGACGCCATGATCCACGGCTTCGAGCAGTTGCTCGCGAGCGCGTGACGTCACTCGTCAGGCTGCGGCGGCGGACTGGCGGCGGACGCCGCAGATTGGAAGCCGGATATGGAACGTGGTCCCGACGCCCAGCTCGGTATCGAACGTCAGCGATCCACCGTGGCGGTCGACGATGATCGCGCGCGAGATCGTGAGGCCCTGGCCGGTGCCACGACCGACCTCCTTGGTCGTGAAGAAGGCGTCGAAGATGCGATCGCGGAGGCGCTCTGGAATCCCGCAGCCGTTGTCGCCGATCGAGATGACGACATCATCGCCGTCGACCTTGGTGGCGATGCGGAGCTTGCCTCGTCGGCCGCGACCCTCCATCGCGTGCGAGGCATTGACGATCAGGTTCAGGAACACCTGGCCGAGCTCGCTCTCGTTGCACATCACCGCGGGCAACTGGTCGCACTCGAGCTCGAGGTCGGCAACGTTGCGATGTACACCCGCGGTGACGATGGCGGCGTTCTGTAACGCCTTCACGAGATCGCATTCGCGTGCATCTCGCTCGCCGGGGTGAGCGAGCTCCTGCATCGCTCGAACGATCGTCGCCACCCGCGCGACGCCATCGATCGCGCGGTCGATGGCGTGCGGCATCTCTCTCGCGAGGAACGTGACGTCGAACTTGGCGGCGATGTCGGCGACCGATGCGGCGAGTGTGGGGTTCGTGCCGGCTTCACCAGCGATCGCCTCGATCGCCGCGACCAGGTCCACCGTTCCTTCGCGCAAGAACTGCATGCTGTCGCCGACGTACTGGATCGGGTTGTTGATCTCGTGTGCCATCCCAGCGGCGAGCTGACCGACGGCTTCGAGCTTTTGCGCGAGCCGGAGCTCGGTCTCGATGCGCGCTCGCTCGGCCATCTCCGCCACGAGCTGGCGGTTCGACTGCTCGAGTGCCGCGGTTCTAGCCGCGACCGTGCGTTCGAGCTCGTCGACGTGCTCGCGCACGCGGCGAGCGAGCGCCCACTTCATCGGCATTGCGTGAGCACATTGCACGATCTCGACGGTGTCGAACGGCTTCTTCACGATCAGGAGCGAGTCGCGGGCTCCGAGCCGCTCGTACAGATCGTCCCACGAGTGGTCCGAATATGCGGAGCAGATCACGATCTGGAGATCCGGATCGACCTCCCAGAGCTTCTCGATCGTCTGCAGTCCGTCCCAGCCCGGGGGCATGCGCATGTCGACGAACGCCATCGCGAACGGACGCCCGCTGCGAGCTGCATCGATCACCTTCGCGTGCGCCTCTTGGCCTTGAAACGCCGAGACGAGCTCGAACTCGGTGGTTGATCGCTGGCGCGTGGGAGCGTCGAATAACAGCTTCTCCAGATCGTCGAGCTGGTCGGGCGATGTGGTGCCGAGGATCTTCCGGAAGTCCTCGTGGATCGCGCAATTGTCGTCGACGATCAGGACTCGATAGCTAGTTGTGGTCATGCGCTCTCGCAGGCTGGTCGAGTGGTATCTCGACCGTGAACGTGGCCCCACACCCGATTCCGCCACTGGCGACCCGGAGGGAACCCCCGAGCTCGCGCGCGGTGTTCGCGCTCGCGTGGAGTCCGAAACCGTGTCCGCCCTCTTTCGTCGTGAAACCGTGAACGAAGATCTTCTCGAGATTCTCCGCCGGAATGCCGATACCGGTGTCCTCGATGACGATCTCGAGCACGTTCTGGACCGTTCTCACGCGCACGATCAGCTGCTGCGGCCCGTCCGGGGAGTTCTTGAGTGCATGCCGCGCATTCGAGATCAGGTTGATCAGGATCTGGAGCAGCTTGTGGCGATCGCTATTGACCGTGATCGCCGTCTGGTAGTCCCTGACGACCTCGATGCCGTGTTTCGCGAACGACGCCTCTCCCAGGCGCAGCGCATCGTCGATCAGCGTGGTGAGCACGATGGACTCGGACACCCCCGATGGCCGCGCGTAGGTCTGCTGCATCGTGACGATCGCCTTGATGTGCTCGACGTTGCGATCCACGGATGCGAGCTCACCCAGCACCGACGCGTTCTCCTCGGCCAAGCGCTTGGAGACCGTCGTCAGATAGCTCGGGAGGACTTTGCCTTTGTCCGTCGCGAGGAACGCGGGGAGCCCACCGGGAAATCCTTCGAACAGCTCGACAGACTTCGCGAGCGCCCCGACGCGCGAGTTACGAACTCGATCGCCGATCACCGAGACCGAGACGTTGAGGCTGTTGAGGACGTTACCGACGTTGTGCAAGACACCCGTCGCGATCTCGGCCATCCCCGCCATGCGTGAGACCGACAACAATTCGCGCTGCATCGATTCCACCGCTGCGGCGGCGATCTTGCGCTCGCGCTCGCGACGCTCGAGGTCGGCCGTCATCTCGTTCAGGTAGTCGCACAGCTCGCCGAGCTCGCTGGGAGCTCTCGTCGCGATCCGCTCGGAGAGCTCTCCGCCTGCGACCTTCCGCGAGAACGTCATCATGGCTCGGATCGGCGTGACGAACGAGCGCGCGAACAGCATCGAATACGCGAGTGCACCGAGCCACAGCAGCGTCACGATGATCGCGATCCGCTGAGCCCACGTGTCGAGTGTGTCCATCCGCTCGGTGCTGAACACGACGGCGACCTTGCCGAGCTGGATGCCCTCGAGACTGACCTCTCCCCAGGTCGCGATGCGGCCATCGTGGATCGTCGCCGTATTCGGCTTCGCTGCGAACGGATCACGCTTCGGACTCACACCGTGCGTGAACATCACGTCGTTGGTCGAGTCGTGCACGACGATGTAAGCGAGATCCGGATCGCGCTGGATCGCTGCGACCGCGGCGGCGACGAGCGCGCGGTCTTGTGCGCCGAGCGGAACGTCGAGCTCGCGCGCGACGAGCATCGTGACGCGCTCGTTCTTTTCACGGAGAAGATCTTCGAACAACGGCACGACGGAGCGCTGGAACGCCAGGTAGGCGACCAGGAACAAGGCACCGAACACGGCGAGCTGTGCCGTGCTGAAGAGAAACAGTCGATGCCGCAACTTCACGCAGCTGATCAATTCGACCGCTTCTGCAGAACATTCAGCTTCGCGACGTGAATGGTTCGAGAAAGCGGCCGACTCCACGGGTATGAGAATGCGGCTGCTCCTATGTTTGATGACGATCGCGCTGACTGCGTGTCTTTACGACGCCGGTGCACCATGCGGTCCGAATATGTCTTTCGCGTCGGACCTCGGCGTTTGCGTCTGCAATGACAACGCGGTTTCCAGTGAAGGGAGCTGCTTGGCGTGCGGCGCAGACGAGGTCGTCGTCAGCAACATGTGCTCGTGCCCGGCCGGCACGACGAAGAACGCCGCCGGTGTGTGTGCGGAGGTCGCGGGACTCGGCACGGCGTGCGATGCCGCGAACCCGTGCGAGAGCACGATGTACGGGTTTTGCTGGGATCACAACGGCAAGGGCACCTGCACGCAGACGTGTGCCACGGACACCGATTGCCCCGCGGCCTACACCTGTGCGGACTGGGAACCGACTCCCTATTGCAGAACATTTACGGGCTACGGCGCGACGTGCACGACACAGGAGGCATGCAGCACGTTCGACGCCGACTTCTGCGTCCAGGGTCGCTGCGTCATCCAGGGCTGCAGGCTCGACGTCAGTGACTGCCCGCGCGGCACCCAGTGTTGCGACTTCTCGAACTTCGGGGTCGGGACGCTGTGCGCGCCGCCGGAGCTTTGCCAGTGACGCGAAGACTTCTGTTCTCGGTCGTCGCTTGCTTCACCGCGTCGAACGCAGTTGCCGACGATGTGGCGCCCGTCGCGGAAACACCCGTCGCGGAACCGCCCGCGGAACCGCCCGTCGCGGAACCGCTCGCGCCCAAGGCCGAGCCCGCGGAGCCGCCCGCCACGGCCACCGACGATGTCGACCTCGCATCGCTCGTCCTCGATCCGTCGGAGGGTGACAACAAGCTCAACATCTACGGCTTCACCGACGTGAGCTGGCGAAAGATGTTGCAGAAAGGATCCGACCTCACATCGAACTTCTTTCCGAAGGAGTCGACGTTTCTCGTCGGCAACCTGAACCTCTATCTCACCAAGAACATGTCGCCGCGCTGGCGAACACTCATCGAGTTGCGCTTCCTCTACGCGCCGAACGGAACCAAGAATCCAGACGGAACGCTGACGGAAGCCGCGGCGCCGGATCCCGCGGATCTCGAGCGGCCGATTTCGTGGGGCGGCATCTCGATCGAGCGCGCGTATCTCGAATACGAGATCGATCCTCACCTGACGATCCGAGCCGGCGCCTTCCTGACCCCGTACGGCATCTGGAATGTCGATCACGGATCGCCGACGATCATTCCCGTCACGCGGCCCTTCATCATCGGGGAGAACCTGTTCCCGGATCAGCAGACGGGCTTGCACGTCTACGGCAAGCATCCGCTCGGCGAATACCAGATCGGCTATCACGCGACACTGAGCAATGGTCGCGGACCGTTCCAAGGCTTCCGCGATCTGGACGAGAACAAGGCGCTCGGGGCCCGCCTCGAGCTCGAGGCGCCGTGGCTCGACGGCGTGCAGCTCGGGATCTCGGCGTATGGCGGCCGCTTCACGAAGCGACCGGCTGACAAGATCATCACGGATTCCGAAGGCAACCTCATCAACTCGACACCGCGTGGCGTGCAATACGACGAGATCGCCTGGGGCGTGGACGCCCTGATTCACCGCGGCCCTCTGCACGTGCAACTCGAGGTACTCGTCAACGATCGTGCCTACCTCTCCGGTGCGCGCGACCGCGATCGCGTCGGCTTCAGGCCCGACGGGAGATACCTGGGTGGTTATCTCCTCGCCGGCTATCGGTTCAACCGGTTCTGGCAGGTCATGCCGTTCGCGGTGGTCGAGTACGACCAGCCGCGTTCGAGTGCAGATTTCGGTGAATCCCCGAAGGTCTACCAGGCCATGGGCGGGCTGAACTTTCGGCCCGATCCGAGCGTCGTGCTGAAGCTCAATTACGCGCACGCCAGGATCTTTGCACTGAACAGCGACTTCACGATCCGCGCGTTCATGGCGCAGGCAGCGTGGGCATTCTGATGCGCTTCCTCCAGCTTGTCATCGCGGCCGTCATGTTGCTCGCCGCACCTCGTCTCGGGGAGACCGACACACCCGTGCCGCTCGTGGTCGTGGTCGCGAAGGGCTCGAAGATCGTGAACCTGACCAAGGCCGACCTGCGACGCTGCTTCTCGGGCGAGTCCGTCGAGGCGGGTGGGCAGCGCCTGGTTCCATTCAACACCACGCCAAGCTCTGTCGAACGTGTCGCCTTCGACCGCGCGATCCTCGCGATGTCTCCTGAACAGGTGGGCCGGTACTGGGTCGACCGCAAGATCCGAGGCCAGGGCCAACCTCCACGCGCGCTGCCGTCGGCACAATACGTCGCGAAGATCGTCGCGAAGTTTCGTGGCGCGATCGGCTACATCCCACGCTCTCAGCTCACCAGCGACGTGCAGGTGGTGACGATTGATGGCGTGGCGCCGGGCGCCGCCGGCTATCCGCTCTATTTGAAGTAGCCGATGGGGTCTATGCTTCGTCCGTGAAGGAAGAGGATGACGCGTTCGACCCGACGTTGACCCCGAACCAAGTGTCGGTGGACGACTCGGAGACCGAGCTGCAGCAGGGGACCAACGACAGCTCCCCGAGCAAGGACGACCATCCACCCGACGCCTCGATGCCGGGCTATCACTTGCGCCGCAAGATCGGAATCGGCGGGATGGGCGAGGTCGTGCTCGCGCGCGACACGAAGCTCGAGCGGGACGTCGCGATCAAGCGGCTGCGCAGCGCGAGGCCATCGGAAGCGACCGTGAAGCGGTTCCTCCGCGAAGCCAAGATCCAGGCGCGCCTCGATCACCCCGCGATCGTGCCGGTGCACGAGCTCGGCAACGACAACCACGGCCAGCCGTATTTCACGATGAAGCGGCTCACCGGCACCACGCTCGCAGCTCACCTCAAGCAGCGCACGAAGACGCAGCAGGAGCTCTTGCGCGCATTCGTCGACGTCTGCCTCGCGATGGACTTCGCGCACAAGCGCGCCGTCGTGCACCGCGATCTCAAGCCGGGCAACGTGATGCTCGGCGACTTCGGCGAGGTGTACGTGATCGATTGGGGTGTCGCGCGCATGCTCGACGAGAAGGAGGCCATCTCGTTGCAGACGAGCCCCTCGCCGCTCGAGGAAGGCATGACGCAAGAGGGGACGTTGCTCGGCACGCCGGGCTACATGGCCCCCGAGCAGATCGACGGCGCGAACGAGGTCGGGCCGTCCGCGGACATCTACGCGCTCGGCGCCACGCTGTTCGAGATCCTGTCGGGCGAGCCGCTGCACCCGCGCGGCGGCGATGCGCTGATCGCGACGCTCGGTGAATACGATCCGTTGCCGAGCCATCGCGCGCGCGAACGGCAGATCGCACCGGAGCTCGACGAGCTGACACGCCGAGCACTGTCGCCGGAGGCCGCCGATCGCCCGAGTGCGCGCTCGCTCGCCGATGGCGTGCAGCGATACCTCGACGGCGATCGCGATGTCGAGCGACGCCGCGCGCTGTCCGTCGTCGAGCTCGCGTCCGCGCAGGCCGCGCTTGTGGGTGGTGACGTCGCGCGCCGGGCCGAGGCGATTCGCTCCGCGGGCCGCGCACTCGCGCTCGATCCGGAATCGCGCGAGGCCGCTGCGTTGATCTCGCGCCTCATGCTCGAACCACCGAAGCAGCAACCGGAGCAGCTGTCCGCGGACCTCGCTGCGTCGGAGAACCAGATGCAGCAGAAGCAGGGGCGCGTCGCGGTCAAGTCGCTCGTCGCGGTGCTCGTCTTCCTCGGAGCCGCCGCGATCACCGGCGTGCGCAGCGTGCCCGTGATCCTCGGCATCGCAGGCTGGGCGTCACTGGTCCTCGTCCTCGCGTACTTGTTCTCGCGCCGGCCGGCGCGCCCGCACGAGATGTGGATCATCGCGATCGGCAACGCGCTGCTGTGCGCGATGCTCTCGCGGCTTTTCGGCCCGCTCATCATCACGCCGGTCGCGAGCTGCATCATCGCGGTCTCGTTGACGAGCTACCCGCAGTTGATGGCGCATGCACGCATCGTGATCCCGATGCTCGTGCTCGCGTGGATCGGCCCGGTCCTCCTCGAATACGCGGGCGCGCTGCGGCCGACGTGGACCGTCATCGACGGCGCGGTCGTCTCGACGTCCCACGCGATCGAGCTCTCGGGCACGGCGACCTCGGCCCTGCTGATCTTCGGCAACTGCATGGCGATCATCGTGGTCGGGGCGTTCGCGAATGCGCTCGCTCGCTCGCGCCGAGAAGCGCAGCGCAGCGTCGAGATCCAGGCGTGGCACCTGAAGCAGCTCTTGCCGATGAGCTAGATCCGCATCAACGCCGCGAGGCCGGCGGAATCGATCTCGACCGACTCGCCGTGACAGAACGCGACGCGCTGGATCGGCCACGCGAGCACACGCTCGACAGACGCACGCGCGGCGGCTCGGTCTTTACAGGCCCACTTCCACTCGCGGCTCTGCGCGACGCGGTTCCCACCGACGCCGGTCAGCCAGAACCCGAACCGCGTGCGCAGGTTCTCGGCCGTCATGTTGAACACGAAGTCCGCGACGACGAGCGTGCCCGTCGGACGATGAAACACGACGGTCTCGTCGAACTTCGGCACGCCGTCGATCCGCGTGGAGTCGATCGCGTCGTCTGCGGGCGCCGCGAGCTCGTGCACCGCAGCGCGTGGCCAGCGCGTGCGTGCCGCGTCGACAAACAAGTGGTGCCAGCGACTCGGCGCGACGATGTGCGCGGCCTCGCCGTCGACGTTCATCTCCGCGACCGGCGAGTACACGAGGAGCGCGCCACTCGCGAGCCGCAGCACCGTCGAGCGCGATGGAATCATCACGCCGGCGAGCATGTTCAGGCTTGGTCCTTCGATCTGCCAGATGCCGTCTGCGAGCGCTTTCATCTCCGGATCAGATGTCAGCGCGCGGGTCTCCCGCGTGTGGCAAGTCAGCGCACTTCGTTCGGCTCGACCCAACCGTCGTGGTCGCGGTCGAGCCGGCGCAGCTTGCGCGCAGCACCCGGTGGCATCTCGCTGCGATCGACGTTGCCATCGCCGTTCGTATCGAACCGCTGGATGAAGCGACGGCGCTGCTGCTGACCCTGCTGCCGGGGCTGACCATCGCGCCCCGCGAGCTTGCGCTGGACGCGCTCGAGCACGCGGACTGCCTGCATGCGCTCGCGCGGACCGAGCCGACCGTCGCCGTCCCGATCGAACTGCAACATCAGCGCGCGCTTGAGCTCGCGGTTCTTGTGCCGCTGCTGCTGATCGGGTTGTTGATAGTCGGCCTCGACGAGAACCGGGCCACCGGGAGGATTCAAGACCTCGTCCGCGCGGGCTGCCGTGGGGAGCGCGAGCAGAGAGGCCAACATGAGTGCCGCCAGTTTCATGCCCATACGACCCGGCTACGGGGCCGAGGTTAAGGGGTCGCGTCGGCGGGGGCGATCCGCAGGCGCATCATCGTGGTGGCGCGGCTTTGCGCTTTCGGCACCACGACCCGCTTGAGGCTGGCGGCGATGCAGCGCTCCACGCTGGACTTCTCGGCGGCGACCTCGGCCTTGATGACCTTGCCGTGCCAGTCGGTGACGAGCCAGACGAGCGCCTCGCCGGACCACTTCGCGTCGTCACCGCACTTCGTCAGGTCTCGCTCGATCTTCGAGAGGCCGACCTTCACGGTGGCGACCGAGACCGAGCCGACCGGATCGAGCACCTCGATGATCGGCTGCGTCACGACGAGCTTGCTCGCAGCCGGTCTTGCGAGTGCGCTCGACGACATCAGGGCGCAGATCAAACCAACACGCTTCCACACGCGCCAAGCATGTCAGATGGAAGTAGACGCCGCGAGCCGTTTCTCGAGGGCGGTGCGCTCCGCTCCAATTTCTTTCTCGGTGCGGAAGCCGATCCGCCGCAGCACGGAGACGGGCGGGCACCATCCGCGGATCGCGTGATGGAACAAGAATGCCATCTGGAGCCAGAACACCGGGCGCAGTCGCTTCTTGCTCGCGGTGAACGAACCGAGCACGGAGAACAGCGCCAGCAGCGCACGGTCGAGAGGCCACTCGCGATCGAGCGCCCACAGGCGCCGGCGGATCGCGTGTGGATCGTCACCGATACTCGTGAGGGTCGACACGGTTCGGGTATCGATCTCCGCGTTCACCGCACGGGACGTGTGGTTGCGGATGAGATCGAACCTCGGTGGATGCCAGTCGGGTGTCATCGTGGATCTCCCGAGATCCACGGTTGCACGCGCGGTGCCGCTCAACGCGCGCGGCGGCGGCGGCGGGGCACGAACAAGAGCACGCCCACGAGCGCACCGAGCGCGAGCGCTCCACCGGTCCCGCGGCTCGACGAGCAGCAACCACCGATCGTGGAACCATCCTTGGCCGCGCACAGCTTGGTGCAGTCGTCGCTGCCCTCGAGGCCGTCGTCGCAGTCCTCGTTCGTATCGGTGATGTTGTCGCCGCACGTGGGGAGGCGACAGTACGAGCGGCACTTGCCCGGCTCGTCGAGGTTCGCCGCGCCGTCATCGCACTCCTCGGTCGGGGTCTTCACGCCGTCACCGCAGATCGAGTTCACGTTCGCGACGACGCAGAGATCATCGATCTGCCAGCCGCCGAGCTGCAGGCCCTCGTCGGTGGTGAGGTCGAACGCGACGTTCAGCTTGGTGCCGAATGCGCGACCGGAGAGCGACACGTCGTGGAACCGCCACTCGCGATCGAGGTGATGGATCGAGCTCGAGTCGCCCATGTTCGAGTCGAAGTTCTTCCACGCCTCCTGGCCGTTGACCGTGACGCGGGCCTGGTCGAAGTGCGAATCCTCGACGGAGAGCCACCGGCGATACTGCAGATGCACGTCGCTCCAGCGCCCGACATCGATCTCGGGCAGCCGGACGAACGAGCTCATCTTCGGTAGGTAGTCGCCCTTGAGGTTCATCGCGAGGATGTTCGAGCCGGAGAACGCCGCGGGCGGATCGGTCGCGCCGCCCGCGGGAACACCCCACCGCCACGGCGTCTCGGCACCTTCGCTCGCGCCGGTCGTCCAACCGTCGGCGAACGGATCCTTGTCGAAGCTCGTGCAGTACAGCGGCACGGTGACACCCGAGTAGACCGTGTAGAACTGGTCGGCGAGGTTGTCGGGCAGCGTCATCTCCGAGCCGTCGGTGAACTTCACCTTCGCCTGGTAGTAGGTGACGTCGCTCTGCGCGAGCGGCAGCTGCGCCCAAAACCGCTTGTCGTCGACGGGCGTCATCACCGTCGAGCCCTCGGGCGGCATCGCGGTGATACCCGGCTTCCAGTGCAGCTCGACGCTCTGGATCTCGTCGCCGGTGCAGCGCTCGGAGAGCCCCGAGAGATCGACGCGCACGACGACGGCGTTCGCCGACGACGCGAGCGCACCCGGTGCGGCGATGACACCCGTCGCGGTGCGCAAGCCATGGCGGCCGTACGCGTCACGAATGAAGCACTCGTTCGGCGTGCCGTTCTCGAGGTTGCCGTCATCGTCGTCGGCGGCGAGCGCCTCGACCATGCTCGACGGAATGTTGACGGAGCGGCGCAGCGTCGCGACGAACAGCCGGTTCACGAGAGCGAGCGCTTCGGCCTGCGGCTTCGCGGCGAGCAGTGCCTTGCGCAGATCCCAGAACGTGCCGCCGTAGATCAGGCCGGTGTGGTGAATCTCGGCGATGTCCTTCGGCCACGAGTACTCGAGGTTCGCGGGGTCGAGATCGCGCAGCGCTTCGTCGTTGTGGAAGAAGCCGCGGCCCATGCCCGGATCGTTCGTCATGCTCGCGGCGAGGAAGTCGGCCGCGCCTTCGCTGAGCGCGCCGTCGAAGCCGCCGACACCGTCGATGATCTCGGCGACATGCAGCGCGTGGCCGAACTCGTGAAACACGACGTCCTCGACCAGCCCGGTGTTCTGACACTGCTGCGTCTTCTGGAAGAAGTTGATCGACTTGCCGTCGAAGAACGCGTTGCACGACTGCGTGATGTTGACGTTCGCGATGATCGGCTCGTCGATGCCGATCATCGCCGCGTCGAGGTTCGCGCGGATGTAGTCCTTCACGCGATTGGTCGCGATGAAGACGTTGACCTGTGCGTCCTGCTTCTCGTCGGCCGAGACATCCCACACGGCCTGTCCGTTCGGCGACAGCGGGAGGTCCGACGTGACGAGCGGCGCGTCCATCGCCTGCTTGTTCACGATCGTGACGAACTGGCCGAGCACGGACGTCGTGACGGTGACCGCCTGTTCCGGTGCCCACGTCAGCATGCCGGCGGACGTGGTGGTCTGCGCGGTACCGCTGACCGAGACGTTTGCGGTGTGCGCGGCGCGGTCGACGCGCGCGCGGTTCGGGTGGCGATCGACGACGCGATAGAGGAGCTGGCCCGTCGCGTAGAGGTTCTGCTGGTGCACGGCGAGCACCTCGCCCGACGCGGGGTCGACGAACGCGAGGTACTTGCCCTCGGCGCCGCCGTCGATCGTCATCGTGCGCGCGATGCGATAGCCGAGGACCGCGTCGTCGGCGACGAGCGGCAGCACGAGGTCGTCACCCGGCGCGGTGATCGTCGCGCGTGGGAGATCGAGATCGCGGCGAAGGTTGTCGGCCGCGCGGGTGGCGAGCACCTGCGTGACGAGCCGCGCCCGCGTCCGATCGACCTTGACGTGGGGCAACGCCTCGCTGCCGATCACGAACATGCGATCCGCCTTGAAGCGGAAGCTGACCTGCCCGCCGTGTACGGGCAGCCCGCTCGCGAATTGCTTGAAGCCGACGGAGCGAATGTCACCGTCGCTATGATTCGAGACGAGGACGAAGTCCGCGACGGACGCGCCCGGTGCGAGCAGCGCGATGTGCTCGGCGAGCAACTGGCGCGCGTATGCGGCTGCGACCTGAGGCGAGACATTCGCGCCCGGCGCGGCGATGCCCGAGCCCCAGATCCGATTCGGTACCGCGGTCGCTGCGTCCCACGACGCGTGCCACGCACCGCCCGCCGAGAGCGAAAACTTCATCCACGCGGGCGTCGCTTGCGTGGCGAAGCGAATGTTCGGCTGCACGCGCAGCGGCCGCTTCACCTGCGCGGCAGGCATCGCGGTGAGCTCGCTCGCAGTCACGCGCGTGCTCTTGGCGCCGACGAAGGCAGATGCTGATGAAGTCAGTGCCCCGAGGAGCAGGAGCGAAGCCACCCGACGGCGCATTCTGATGATTAGAGCCTATCTGGGGCGTCAGGCGAAGGGTTTCCTCCGGATGAGCGGCCTACGTTTCGACGACTCGCAAAGCTTCCTCACGCGCTGCGCCAACCGCCCGACCCAGTCCGAGCTGGCCTCTCGCTCGTACGAGGTTATGTGCCCGGCGCGACGGAAAGCGCGCCGGGTCCCATCCGAAGTATTCGTCTCGAAAGACGTCGACGGCAAACCGCGCCGCGAGCTCGATGCACACGGTCTCGAGGCCGGTGACGATCGACCTGCGCTCGTCGGCGGTCACGACCTGCCCGGCAGTCCGCAGAAAACCTCGGATCGCCGCCTCGAAGATCGGTAGCTCGAACCCGACCGACCCCGCATCCTCGCCGTGCGGGTTGCACCACGAGCGCATCGCGTCGCCGAGCTCGAACGCCAGCGTGCCGAGCCCGACGGTATCGAGATCGACGAGTGCGCGCGCGTTCGGCGGATCGAACAGCACGTTCGAGATCTTGAGATCGCCGTGACAGTGCCGGCGCGGCAACACCGGCATCGGCGGCAACGCGGCCGCCGCGGCGAGCACGTCGCGACCGAGCGCGATCGCTTCCTGATCGCCACCTCCGTCGACGGCCGCGCGCAGTCGCTCGAGGTGCGCAAGGGTGTCGTGCACTCCCGCACGGACGAAGTGATAGTCGTGCGTGAAGTCGGCGACCGCGACGTGAAACTTGCCGACGAGCTCGCCGGCCGCTTCCGCCCAGCTCGGATCGGGCACGCGATGGACGGTCTGCCCGTCGATCCACGAGAGCGCACGCCACACGCGCCCTTCGTGCGTGACGCAGGCGTCGCCATCGCGCGTGCGCACGAGCCGCGGCGTCGCCAAGCCGCGCGCGGCGAGGTGTGTGGTGACAGCGTCGATGTCGAGGTTCACGTCGGCGCCGAACACCGGGTGCAAGCGCTGCACGACGGCGACGGGCGCGCCGCCATCGCGCACGCAATACGTCGCGTTGATCAGGCCGCCGGGCAGCGGCTCCGGTACGGCTTGCCAGCCATACGCCGCGATGACCTCGCCGGGAACCGTCACTGCTTCGGCTTGATCTCGAGCAGCTCGACGTCGAACACGAGCATGCCGGCCGGTTCGCCGCCCGGATACGCGAGCGCCTCGGGGATCCAGAGCCGCGCCTTCTCGCCGACGCCGATCATCGGAATCCCGTCGGTCCAGCCCTCGATCACCCCGCCCAACGAGAACGTCGCCGGCTGATCGCGCGACGAGTCGAACATCGTGCCGTTGGTCTGCCAGCCCGTGTACTTGACCGTCACGGCGTCGCTCGCGGTCGGGTGCGCGGCGCCCTTCTTCGCCGTGAGGATCTTGTAGAACACACCCTTCGCGGTCTTCTTCGCATCCTTCGGCGGTGCGGCGACGTCAGGTGGCGCGGGAATGGCGCCCGGCTTCGGCGGTGGCGCGCCATGACCGTGACCGTCGTCGGGAGGCTGTGCCGCCGGCGCCTTGATCTCCAGGAGCTCGACCTCGAACACGAGCATGCCTTGCGGCTTGCCGGGGTTGCCCTTGTACGCGAGCTCCTCGGGGATCCAGAACCGATAGCGATCGCCGACCGACATCAGCGGAATGCCGTCGGTCCAGCCGGCGATCACGCCGTTGAGTGCGAACTCCGCGGGCTGGTTCCTCACGTGCGACGAGTCGAACATGCGGCCGTCGGTCGTCCAGCCGGTGTACGCGACCTTGACGCCATCGGTCGGTCCGGGCTTCGGACCGCCCTTGCCGGTCTTGAGCACGCGATACGTGACGCCCTTCTCGGTCTTCTGCGCCAGGGTCGGAGGCGCCTTGACGTCGGGCGGCACCGGCGGCGGCACGCCCGGCGCCTTTTCGATGTCCTTGATCTCGAGCTCGTAGCAGAGCTGGCCCGCCGGCAAGCCCGACGCCTTGCCACCGACGGCCATCTGCTCGGAGTCGACCCAGAACCGGATGCGATCGCCCTTCGGGACCGTGGTCAGCACTTCCTCCATCACCGCGGACTGGCGGAACGGCGGGACGATCGCGGGGCGCTTGCGCACCTCCGTCGAGTCGAACATGCGGCCTTCGCTGTCCCACGCGGTGTAGTCGAACGTGACGGTGTCGAAGCTGCGCGCGCGCTGCTTGCCATCGCCCGGCTTCACCATCGCGAGCTTCGCACCGCTCTTCAGGAGCTTCGCCGTCGGCGGCGGTGCGTTGAAGTCGGGCGGCACCGCGGGTGCCGGCTCGATGCCCGCGATCTCGACCTCGTAGACAAGCGTCTCGGGCTTTCCCTGCGGCGCCTGCTGGTACCCGATCTCCGGCGGGATCCAGAGCATCACGGTCTCGCCCTTCTTCACGAGCTGCATCGCCTCGGTGAAGCCCTTCGCCGTCGTCGCGAGGTTGAGCTTCATGGGCTGACCTTGCGCGCGATTCGAGAAGAACGTCTCGCCCGAGGACTGGCGCCAACCGGTGTAGTTGATCAGCACCGTGTCGTTGCGCTTCGGCGCCTCGCCCGACGGATTCTCGACGAGCTTCTTGTACGTGAGACCGCTCGACGTCTTCACCGCATCGGCCGGCGGTGTCTTGAGATCGAGCTTCGGCTTGATCTGCTCGGTCTTCGGCAGCGTATTCCCGGAACCGACGGGCGCCGCTCCTGCGGAGCCCGGCAGATCGATCTTCTTGTTCTTATCTGCGTCGCGCTGACACGCGACGAGGAGCACGATCAGAAGGGCACGACGCATGGCGTGCGGAACATACCATCAGCTCGCGAACGCTTCCCGCGTGAGGTTCCGCGTCCCGCTCTTCTCGACGAGGATGTTGTCCTCGATGCGAATCCCGCCGAACGAGCGGAGATCCGCGATCGCGGCCCAGTCGAGCAGGTCGCGGCGCGCGTCGGACTGCAGCGGTTTCAGCAGCGGATCGATCACGTAGATGCCGGGCTCGATCGTGAACACCTGACCGACCTCGACCACGCTCGTGTTGCGCAGGAACTTGTTATCGGGGCGTGGCGGGCGCGGCTTCATGCCGACGTCGTGCACGGTGATGCCGAGCGAGTGCCCGAGCCCGTGCGGGAACAGCGCGCGCGTCACGCCCTTGTCGACGAGCTCGTCCGCGCTACCGCGCCCGATGCCGAGCTCGCGAAGCGCGATCGCGAGCAGCCTGTGCGTCTCGTCGTGGAGGTCCTCGTACGGCATGCCCGGCTTGATGCGGCGGATGATCTCTTGCTGCAGCGCCTCGACGTGCGCGAGCAGCTCGCCGAACCGCTTCGCCGCGCTGCCGGTGCCGCGAACGTACGTGCGCGTGATGTCGCTGCCGTAGCCGAGGCACTTCGCGCCGGCGTCGACGAGCAGCGACGTATCGCCTGCGACGCGCTCCTTCTGATAGCTCACGTAGTGAAGCACCGCGGCGTGCTCGCCGAGCGCGACGATGTTCTTGTACGGCGCGCCCATGTCGTCTTGCTCGGTCGCCTGCAGATACGCGAGGTGCAGCTCGAGCTCCGACGGCGTGCCGCCGCCGAACAAGCTCGCGAGCCGCTTGTGGCCGTTCGCGGCGCGCCGGCTCGCGATGACGAGGCACTCGATCTCGTACGCGGTCTTGCGCGTGCGCAGGAGGTCGAGCGCGGCGATCAGCGCCGGCGGATTCACGGTGCCCGGCGGCGACGTGCCTTGATCGCGCGTGATGACGGCGACCTTGCCGCCCGGCAACGCATCACCGGCGAGGCCCGGCTTCACTTCGATCACCTCGAACCCGTCCCAGAAGTGGTCACTCTCGGGCAGCGCCTGGGTCTCCCAGAAATCCTCGACGACGGTGCGCACGAGGCGCGGCCTTTGCCCCGGCCGCACGACGACGTACGCATCCGCCTCGACGAGCGGGCACCAGTGCGCGAACGTGGGCGTCGGGCACAGCGGCCAGTACTGATCGTCGAACCGGTTCTTCTGCGCGGCGGTGCCACTGCACAGCACGACCGCATCGAAGCCATGCGCGGCGAGCGCAGCCTCGGTGCCGCGCTGCAGATACTCGAGATGGGCCGGATACGTATCGGCGAAGCTCACGGCCCCACCCTACCGCGAGATCGCGAACGTGGTCGCCGGCGTGCGCTCGATCGCGAGCTTTCGCCCCTCGACGAGGTCGCCGACGACGAGGCGCACCGACGGGACGACGAGCGGACCGCGCTTCACCGGCGCGCCGAACCGCCGCGCGATCGCCTTCACCGCCTCGGCATCACCCGCCCGAAAGCTCGCGATCGTGGTGTCGCCCTTGAAGTTAGCCGCGGCCGCGATCACCGTGGTGCGCTGCTGCGCCGTGAGCCCGGCGTAGCCGACAAGTATTGGCGTCGCCACCGACGGTAACGCCAGCACCTGCACCGTGGGCGAGGGCAGGTCGACACCCGTCGGGACGATCGCGGCGTCGGCCTTGCCCAGCTGCACCGCGGCGATCGCCGACACGGTGTCGGGCGCGACCTCGACCTTGAAGTAGTCCTTCTCGACACCGCCGAGCAGGACGTTGAGCGCGAAGTCCGCTTCCTTGCCGCCGTTCGCGGGCACGAGGACGCGCTTGCCGCGGAGCTCGGAAAACTTCTTCGCGCCCTTCGAGACGAGCTGCCAGGTCTGCGCGACGTCGCCGCCGCGCACCGATGCTGCGAGCACCGTGTAGTTGCTCGAGCTCGCGAGGTACGTCGCGTCGACGAGCGCGACCGTGACCTCGCCCTTCTTCACCGCGGCGGCGAAGTCGGCCGCGCGCGCATAGACGCGACCGGTGCCCGTGCCGCCGAGCGCCTTGCCGATGTGATCGCCGAGCCGTGTCGCGAGCTCGACGCGCGCGGACGTCGACGGAAACGGCGCGCTCGGCGCGAAGAGTCCGACCGTGACGTTGTCGGCGCGCGCGGTCTGCGCGGCGAGCATGACCGCGATCGCGACGAGCACTCTCACGAGCCACTCTCCCCGTAGATGCGTTCCTTCGCCTCGATCCACTCCGTGAGCGGCGCGAATCGCACGCCTGCCTTGCGCGCGCGGCGCCACGCATCGAGTGCCTTGTTCGGATCGCCCTTGCGCTCGTACGCGATGCCGAGGTTGACGAGTGCCTCGGGGACGCGCGCAGCGAGGCGATCGAGCGCCGCGATCGCTGCATCGACCCTGCCCTCGACGAGATCGAGCACCGCGAGGTTGTGCGCGACCTCGTCGGCGCCGACGCGCGCGTTCGCACCGCGCGCCGTCGTGAGGAACTTGCGCGCCTGCGCGAACTGACCGTTGCGATACGCGTCCTGTGCGGCCTCGAGTGCGACAACTCGGATCGACGTATTGAGGAGAACCGCGGCGGGTCCGCTCGACTTGCCCGAGAGCGCGGTGAGCTTGTCGACGGCCCTCGCGGCGCGGCGCGCGTTGAGGCCCTCCGTGAATGCGATCAAGATCGGCGTTGCCTGCGTGTCGGCGGGAGGCGGGAACGGACAGCTCTGGCCGCTGACGGCCTTGAGCGCGACGAGCGCGGGACCGGCGTCACCGGCGACGACGGCGGCGAGGGCGAGATCGCACTTCTTCGCGAGTGTGGGATCGCTCGCGACGGCGGCCTTGAGCAACTCGACCGCTTTCGTGCCGGTGCCCGCGCGCACCGCGGCGACGCCGGCGGCGTGACGCGCGATCGCGAGCGCTTGCTTGTGCCGGTTCGCGAGCGGGCTGCCCTTCGCATTCGGCGCGACCTTCTCGAGCGCGGTCACCGCGAGCATGGCGTCGCCACCGGCGACCTCCGAGGCCGCCCAGTCGATCGCGATCTCGATCGCGTTGTCCTTTTCCTTCTCGCTCGCGAGCGCCTTCTCGTAGAGCGGACGTGCACCGGCGACGTCGCCCGTCAGCGCGCGGGCGCGGGCGGCAAGCATCGAGGTGATCGAAGCGCCGTCGATCTTCGCGGCGCGATCGAGCATCGGCAGTGCATCGGCGGGCTTGTCGAGAGCGAGTCGCGCGATGCCGAGGTTGCGCAGCACGACGGGATTCATCGTGTCGAGGGGCTCGGCCTTCGCGAGCAGCTGCTCGGCTTCGGCGGGCTCCTTCTGGATCTTCTGCAGCGCGAGGGCGAGCAGCGCATCGACGAGCAGCTTGCGCGAGCGCGGCGTGCCGCTCAGCTGATCGGCCTCGGTAAGCGTCTTGACCGCGGGCTCCACCTGCCCCGCCTGGAGCTGCGCGGCGCCGAACACGGTGCGGATCAACGCATCGCCGGGAAGCTCGGAGACGATCGGTGCGAGGCGCGTGACCACGGCGGCCGCATCGCCCTTCGCGAGCAGCGTCTCGCCGAGGGCGATCCACCAGTCGGGATCGGCTTGCGGCGATGCCGGCGGCCCCATCTTCTCGAGCGTCGCGAGCGCGCCATCATTGTCGCCCGCGCGGCGCAGCACGACCGCGAGCCGCACGTTGAAGCGCCGGCGATTCGGCTCGAGCTTCACGGCGGTCTCGAGCTCCTTCTTCGCTTCGGCGAGGTTGTTCTTCGCCGCGTGCGCTTCGCCGACGAGCGCGTGCCCGGCCGCGGCACTCTTCCGCGACTTTTCGAGGTACATGCGACCGAGTGCGAGGCCTGTCGCCGCGTCGCCGAGGGCGAGCGCACACTGACCGTCGACGAGCAAGATCTCCGGATAGCTGTCCGAGATCGGTATGAGCTCGTTCAGAAGCGTACGTGCCTTGTTGCAATCGATCGCGGCGGTCGCCCACGCCACGCCGATACGCGCACGCAGATCGTTCTTCCGCTCGGCGGCCGCGCGCTGGAACACGGCAAGCGCCTTCGCCGGCTGGCGAGACCGCAGATACGCGTCCGCCATGTCGATGCGATGCCGCGCGTCTTCTTTCGCGAGCTCCTTCGGGCGGCTCGCGAAGTACGCCTCGAACGCGCCGATCGCGTCGGGCCAGCGACTCGCATCGTGGAAGTGGTGGCCGAGCAGGAGCTGCGCGTCGTAGCGCTTCGCATTCTTCGCGACGACTTGCTCGAGCAGCGGCACGCCCGCCTGCGCATCGCCCGACAGCACGAGCTGCGACCCGAGCGCGGTCAGCACTTCTTCGTCGGCCGGCGCGAGGTTCTGCGCGCGCCGCATCAGCTCGATGCCCTTGCTGTACTCCTTGCGCGCCGCGTATACGGCCGAGCGCAGCACGTACGCTTCGACGCGCCGCGGATTGAGCGCGATCGCCTGATCGAGTGCCTTCGCGGCGCCGCCGAGGTCGCCGCGCTTGAGCGCCGCACGACCCTCACCGACGAGCGCGGCGCTGTCGTCCTCGCCCTGGCCTGGCCGCTGCGCGTGCGCGGTCGTCGCCAACAGGACGACGGCGAAGACGCTAGTACGAATAGCCGACCTTGACATAAAGCTCTCTGCCCTCGCCCGGCACACGGGGGACTACCCGAGTGTCGGGCATCGAGCGGTCGTAGTCACCCGGTGCGGGCATCAGGTCGCGCTTGCCGATCAGATTGCGCGCACCCACGGTCACATCGAACCCCCAGAGATCGGGCGCGTAGACGCAAGCATCGAACCCGAGCCAGGCCGGCGCCGACGGAGATGGCTGGCCCATCGCATCGGGCCGCGTCGGGCGCTCGCCGAGGAACGCGAGCTGCGCGGACAGGTGCACGCGATCGCCGAGGCGCGGCGTCGACGCGCCCGTGCTCGCGCTGATCACGGGCGCGTTCGTCACGTTGCCATATTCGATGCTCCCGGCGAGCTCGCTACCGACCCGCGTGTACGCACCACCCGCGAACACGAGCCAACCCTGACTGTTGCGATACGTCGCTTCTGCCTCGACGCCTTGCGAGACGTAGCGCGCGATGTTCTGAAACTGGAGGAGCGCCGGGTTCTCCGGCGCGGGTCCCGCCTCGATGATGTCGCGCGCGTTCCAGTAAAACGCCGACACGCGCGTCGACAGACCGGGCACGGGGCGCGCCCACACCACGGCCTCGAAGCTGCGAATGCGCTCGGCCGTCAGGTCCTCGGGATGCGCGACGAAGTCGGCGTTGTCCTCGAAGTAGCCCTCGAACGCGCTCGGATTGCGAAAGCCCTCCGCGTAGAGCAGCTTCGCGCCGTAGCGATCGCCCTTGGAGAAGAACAGCGCGCCGCGCGGCGAGAGGTTGTCCTCGAGCTCCGAGTGGCGATCGAAGCGCACCCCGACCGTGTAACTAAGCCAGCTCAGTGGGTGAGCGTCCGCCTCGGCATAGATGCCTTGCAGCGTGAAGTTGCGCGGGACGTCTGCAATTCGCTCGTCGGGACGATCGCTGCGAAACGCCGTCGAGCGTGTCCGGTTGTAACTTGCTTCGGTGCCCACGGTGGCGCCGGTACCATTGCGGAAGATGTAGCGACCGCGCAGCTCGCCGCCGTAGGTCTGTGCGGTACCGGTCGTCTCGAGCGCGGACGCGATCACCGGCTCGAACGGTGGCGAGATATCGCTGAACGAATACAGATTCGAGTACACGCGCGCTGCGACCGTGAGCCGCTTCGAGACCTCGCGCGTGTGCCCACCCTCGACGAGCAACTGCTTGTCGATGTGGTTGTACGGGGCGCCGGCGACGTTGACGTCGTACGGACCGAACGGCGACTCGCGATCGAACCGCACCGCGCGCGCTTGCCCGAACCAGCCGCCCCACGCACCGACGACGCCCGCGGCGATCGCGTGCGAATCATCCTGCGAGAGCTCGAAGGCAGGATCCTCGTCGAGCGTGACGGTCTCGCCGAACCGATTGTTGTAGCTCACCGAGCCGCGCACCTGACGATGCACGCCGCCTGCAGCGAACCCCGCGCTCGTCGTGATTCCGTTGATCGAGTGCACACCGGTCCGCGCCCACGCACGCGGCGTCTCGGTCGCACCGCGCGTGACGATGTTGATGATCCCGAAGAACGCGTTCGTGCCGTAGATCGAAGACACCGGGCCGCGGATCACCTCGATGCGCGCGATGTCGTCGATCCCGACGATCGCGTCGAACCCGATGCCGGCGTACGCGCCCCACGCCTCGTTGACGCTCGCGCCGTCGACGAGCACCAGCACGCGCGTGTTGAAGTCGCCGGGAATCTGCAGCCCTCGAATGCCGACCGAATACGAGAGTCGATTGTCGACGAGGTAGACGCCGGCCACGCCGGCTACCGCCTCGCCGATCGTGCGGTAGCCAAACCGTCGCAGGCGATCGCCCGACACGACGGTGACCGCCGACGCGACGTTGCCGAGGCTCTGCTCGCGCTTCGCCGCACCGACGACGACCTCCTCTTCCGCCGACGCGGCCGCGAGCACGGTCGCACTCGACGAGACGTCCTCCTGCGTCGCGGGCAGTGGTGGGAGGTCTTCGACATCCACGCCCTGCGCGAGCGCCCTCGTCGACCAGAGCACGCCGGCGAGCGCCAGCGTGCGAATCACGCTGCGCCTCGTCCTGACGATTCGCGGCGCATGGCCACGGGATCAAACTGACAGAGCACGAGTGTCATGTCGTCCTCGGCGACCGCGCCTTCGGCGTAGCGCTCGAGCGTCTGCACGATGAGGTCGCGCAGCTGGGTCAGCGAGTGGCCATCCGTCAGCTTCTGGCCGGTCAGCGCGCCGCGCAGCCGGCGATCGCCGAACAGCTTGCCCGCAGGATTCGCGCGCTCGACGACACCGTCGGTGAAGCACACGAACAGATCGCCGGGCCGCAGCTGCAGCGAGCCGCGCCGGATCTCGACGGCGATGTTGCGATCGCCGAGCGGATTGCCACTCGCCGCGATGATGCTCGCTTCTTCGAGCACGCGCGTCGCGGCTCCGAGCTTGATCACGTATGGGAAGTTCTGTCCCGCATTCGCGTAGTGAAGGATGCCGTTCGACGAGTCAAACACCGCCGCGAACGCCGTCATCAAGACGTTGTGATCGCCGACCTGTCGGATCGCGGAGTCGATCGCACGCAGCACCTGCTCGGGCGTGAGCAGCCGCTCGTCGATGCCCGACAGCGCCTCGACCGCACCGCGCGCCGTCGCTGCGATCATCGCGGAGTGAATGCCGTGTCCTGTCGCGTCGCCGACGACGAGCAGCATTCGCCCGTTCGACAGCTTGCGATACGTCCACCAGTCACCGCCGCAGCTCGATGCCGGCATGCAGTAGCCGACGATCTTCAAGCAGCCGTGCTCGTCGAGCGCCTCCGACGGCAGCATCGCCTGCTGGACCTGCCGCGCGAGCGACATCTCCTTCTCGAGCGACGCCTTCTGCGCCTGCTCGACGAGCAAGAGCTTGATCTGGTCGGCCATGAAGTTGAACGAGCCGGCGAGCACGCCGAGCTCGTCGCGCCGCGTGTGCGGAACACGATGGCTGAGGTCGCCGGCGGCGATGCGCTCGGCCTGGCGCGTGAGCACCTTGATCGGTCCCGCGAGCCGCACGCCTTGCAGCGCCGCGAGCACGACGCCGATCGCGAGCACGAGCAGGCCGACGAGCCAGACGCGGTTGCGCGTCGCCTGTGCGCGCGCCTTCGATTCTTCGAGCGACGAGGTGAGCTCCTTCTCGAGCCCCGCCGTGCTCACACCCATGTAGAGGTTGCCGTGGGTCGTGCCGCCGAGCTCGATGGGGCTCGCGTAGACCCAATCGCTCCCCGCAACCTTCGCGTGGACGACCTTGTTCGCGGTCGACTTGATGCCGTCCTTGAGGATGCGATCGAGCTCGTCGACCTTCGCCGGCGCTCCGGCGGTCGCACCGACGACCGTGCCGCTCCGCGGGTCGTGCACGAGCAACCACTGCACCCGGTTCTCGCCCTTCTTGTCGAGCGCGAGTGCATCCTCGAGGCTCTTTGGAACGTCGCCGAACATGTTCGCCGACAGCGGGATCACGACCGTGTTCGCGACGGCCTGCACGAGCAGCTCCGACTCGCGCACGATCGACTTCTCACCGCTCTCGCGCCGCGCCGCGACCTGCTTCTCCGTGAGGTCGCTGATCGAGGTCTGCGAGAACCACGTCGCCGTCCCCACAGCCGCCGCGATCACGATCGACGTCGCGAGGATGAGCTTGACCGAGATCGGGATCCCAGCCCGTGCCTGACGTGTCTCAGCCACTGCGTCGAGGTTAACGCATTTGTCGGCCGGACTGGGCCGCGCGTGCCACGGCCAGCTCGAACAACTGCTCCAGCGGCACCGCGACGGCATCGCCTTCGAGCAGGCGCAACGCCCGCGCGATCGCTTCGATCGTCGAGACCTGGCCGGGCCCGGGAGAATTTCGCAACCGCGCGGACGGCATCGGCGCGTCGGGAAGTCGCAGCATCGGGAGTCCGCGCAGCCCGTCGAGCTTGCGGTACATCCGGCGCGCCTGCCGCCACGTCCCGTCGAGCACCACGATCGCGCGCGGCGCTGGTACGAGCGGCGCTTCCGCCACCGGCCCCGCGGGAAACACCAGCCACATCCCCTCGAGCGCGGGCAATCGCGCCGCACCGCTCGGCCCATCGTGATCGACAAGCTCGCTGTTCGGCAGCGCGAGGTGCGCGAGCCGCCCGGTGTTCGAGGCGCGCGTCACCTCGTCGTGATGCCGGACGATCACGACGCGCGTCTGCGTCGTGACCGTCGGGATCTCCGCGCACAGACAGTGCTGCAGGAGACAGCGTTCGCAGCGCACTCAGTCTCTACAGCAGCGGAAACCGACGTTCGGGAAGAAGAAGTTGTTGTCGGCGAGCGTGAAGTTGAGCTTGCACGTCAGGCCGTTCACCGCGTTGTTCGACGATCCGCCGCGCAGCGGGTTCTGACCGAACGCGCGTGCGTTCGTCCACTCCTTCACGTTACCGCTCAGGTCGAAGGCATCGCCGGTCGGGTGCTCCGCGTGGCAGGCCGCGCTCCAGCCGGTGGCCAGGATGTCATCCTGGTCGCCGTTCGCGGTGCCGCCACCCGACGCCGCCGGGTTCGACGTTCCGATCGTGGCGGTGAACCTCGACGTGGTCGGCGTCGTCACCACCGTCCATGTTCCGTTGTACGCGCCGACACCGACGCCCGCGACCGTCACCGAGGAGCCGACCGAGAGCCGGTGTGGTGTCGTCGTGTTGAACGTCGCCGTCGTCCCCGACGCGGTCGCACCGGTCGGGCTCGCCGCGATCGCGACGGCCGGTGCCGTATCGACCTCGTCACCGTTGCAGACTTGCGGCTGCGCGGTGCGCGGGTTCGTCTCGTACGCCCACGCGTTGTCGAACGTCGGCGTGTTCGTCGCCTGGCGCGAGAACGCGATCGTATCGATCATCACGCCGTCCTCGCGGAGGTAGATGCTGAACGTGTGGGTGCCCGCGGTGCCGCTCGTCAGCGCCGGGCTCAAGACCCACTGCCACTGGTTGTCGGCGGTCGTCGTCACCAACGTGCCGTTCGCGGCGCCAGCACTCGCGCCTGCGGTGAGACCGACCCAGACGCTACGGCTCGCCGCCGCCGGCGATCGCATGCGGATCCACACGCGATACGTCGTCGCGCCGGCGAGGGTCACCTGGTAGCTGAGGCGCGCCGACTGCGTGAGCGCGTTCGCCGCAGTGGTCTGCGAGAAGCCCGCGTCCGCGACCTGCATCGCGGTGATCCCGTTGAAGCTCGCCGGTGACGTCCGTGCCCAGGTGCGGCCGCCGATCGTGGCGTTCGTCTGCGGATTCTCTGCCTCGATGAACACGAAGTCCGTGACGTTCGTGGTGAGCGTTGCGGCGGGAACCGGATACACGACATCGGGCAGACACGTCGACTGCCACTCCGTCTCGGTGCACAGGCGCGCGCCCATGCCGTTACACACCGCGACGGCCTGCGGATACGTGATGCTCGTCCACGGCTGCGTGTTCGGTCGCGAGCACGCGTGCGTCGCGAGCGAGCCGATCGCCGTCGTGGTCGCGTCGGGACGCGACGCTTCGTACTTCATCATCTCGACGGTGCTGCCCGCGATCGGGAGAGGCACCCACTCCTGACCCGGCAGCATGCCGAGCGCGGCGTTGTCATCGATGGTGCCGTTGCAGTCGTTGTCCTTGCCATCGCAGGTCTCCGTCGCACCTGCACCAGGAGGCGCCGCGTTGCAGACCGCAGGTCCGGTCATGCTCGTCGGGCAGACGAAGATGCCAGTCGTCTGGCACTCGCCCTGGCCGTTCGTACACGACTGGTTGAGGTTCGGCTGACCTTCGTCGATCGCGCCGTCGCAATCGTTGTCCTTGCCATCGCACAGCGTCTCCGCCTGGATCACGCCGTTCGTCTCCTCGACGTCCGGGTCCGGATAGTCGCAACGGAAGCCACCGGCCGCGCCGTCGCACAGAACCGTCGCGCCGGCGCATTCGCCCGCGACGCGGCACATCGTGGCGACCGGCGGCGTGACCATGTCGGAGTCCGCCATGTCGGTGAGCCCGTCGCAGTCATCGTCCGCGTTGTTGCAGACCTCGTTGCCATTCTTCGTGCACGGACCGAACTCGCAGCCATCGGCGGTCTGGTTGTTGTTGTTGTGGTAGTTCGCTTCGCACGCCGCGATCGTGCACGCGCCACCCGCGCACCCCTCGACCGCATTCATCAACGTGCAGACCATGCCGCACGAACCGCAGTTCGTCGGATCGGTCTGCAGGAAGAACCCGTTGGTGTTACTGCCGTCGCAGTCTTGGTCCATGTTGTCGCAGAGCTCGACCGACGGACCGACGAGCCCGACGCAGATCGTCGCGCCGCCGATGCACGTCGGCACGCCCTTGTTGCACATACCGTCGTCGTCGTTGTTGTCGCAGAACGTCGCCGACACCGGCGCGCCGTTGTCGATCATGCCGTCGCAGTTGTTGTCCTTGCCGTCACACGACTCGGGCGCACCGTACGGCGCCATCGTGCCGCCGATCGCACCGACACACTGGATCGCGCCCGACTGGCACGTGAACACGCCGGCCTTGCACTCGCCCATGTCTGTGCCGCACTTCGCGCCGCCGCCCGGATCGCCATCGTCGGGCGTGCCATCGCAGTCGTTATCCAAGCCGTCACACGTCTCGGCCACCGGCGGCTTCGTGCACCTGACCGTACCGGTCACGCACGTCTTCACGCCGCCGGCGCACAGGCCCATCTGGTTGTCGCAGAGATCACCGATCGTCGGCAGCTGTCCTTCGTCGACCGCGCCATCGCAGTCGTTGTCCTTGTTGTCGCAGACCTCGGGACCGGTGTTAACGCACGGGCTCGCGTCGGGCCCGTCGCCGTTGTCGCCGTCGTTGCCATCACCGTCGCCGCCGTCGCCGTTGCCACCGTCGCCGTTCGTCGCGCAGTTGAGACAGTAGTCGTTGACGTCACACGACAGGCCGACCGCGCTCATCGCGAGGAACGCGATGATGAACATCGCCCTGCGCGCGACCGGCAAGGCACGCATCACGCGACTCACGCGCGACCTCCGCGCATCCGCCGGCGTCGTGAGACGAGGCCGAGCGCGAGCAGTGCGAGCACGAAGCCGCCATCACCACTCGTGCTGCAGCCACCGCCGCCGCCCGTGGTCACGCGCACTTCTTCCGCCCCATCGGGCCTGAGGTCAGCCTCGTCGAAGCACGTGCCGCCCTTGCAGACCTGTCCGCTGCCCGGACACGCCGTGCCGTTGCACGGATCGTTCTCGCACTCGACCGTCTGCGGATTGCAGTACTGACCGATCGGGCACGGAATCATCTGGCACTCGTCGGTCTTGCACTCGCCCGAGCTCTCGATACAGACCTTACCGAACGGACACGGGTGACCGCACGGATCCTTCTCGCACATGCCCATGCGGCAACGCTGACCGTCGGGACACTCGACGTCGGCGCAGCTGCCGTAGCACTGGCCCTGGACGCAATACTGGTTCGTGGCGCAGGTGACGCCCTGGCACAGGTTCGTCACGCACTCGCCGGCGGCGCACAGCTGGTTCGCGGCGCAGCGCTCGGGGAACGTGTGGCAGTTATCCGGCTTGCACTCGCCCGACGCCGGGATGCAGACCTCGTTCGCACTGCACTGCACGAGCGAGCACGCCGATACGCAGGTGTAGTCGTTCGCGAGCGGGGTCGGTTGACAGACTTGCTTCGCGCCGTTCACCGGCGGGCACGTGATCTCGAAGCACGGGTCCGCGAGGCAGAACGAGGGGCACTCTGGCTGGCCTGCGCCGCCGCACGTCGGCGCCGTCTCGACCTTGCAGAACTTGCCCAGCGGGCACTGGAACAGCTCGTTGTCCTGGCAGGGCAGCGCACACTGGCAGAACTTGCACGCCGCACCGCCGGTGCCGCAGAGCGCGCCTTCGTCGATCTGGCCGTTGCAGTTGTCGTCGAGGCAGTTGCAGCTCTCCTGACCGACCGGATCACCGACGCAGACCTCGACGCCGTTCTGACACTGGAACATGCCGTTGCAGACGACGCCGACATTGCACGGGCCGGTCGGCGGCACGTAGCCTTCGTCGATCTTGTTGTCGCAGTCGTCGTCGATGTTGTTGCACGTGTTGTCCGTGCCGACGGGCACCGAGTTGCAGATGATCTGACCGTTCACGCACTGCGTGGTGCCAAGACCGCAGTTGCTCGAGCAGTCCGCGGGCTGGAAGTCTTCGTCGACGATGTTGTCGCAGTCCTCGTCGCGACCATCACAGATGTCCGCGCACGAGTCTGGCGTGTTGTTGCTCGGGTTGTTGCACGGCTTGATCTCGCCCTGGCATGCGCCGAACGTTCCGTTGCCGTTGACCGGGCAGGTCTTGTTGCCCGGGCGACAGATGTTCATCGGGTTCGGCGTGTTCGATGGATGGCCCGGGTTGTTCTCCGGGCGATCGATCGGGAAGTTCTCGGGTGGTAGCGGGCTCATCGTCGAGCACGCGGCGTTGAGGCCGTCGACGATGCCGTCGCAGTTGTCGTCGAGCGCGTTGCACGTCTCGGACGGGAACGGCGGCTGCGGGACCGGATTGCCATTGCCATCGACGCACGGACCGAACACGCCGGTGCCACCGACGACGCACGTCTGCGTGCCCTGACAGACACCACCGCCGCACGGCTTCGTGATGCCGTCGTCGATCACGCCGTCGCAGTCGTCGTCCATGCCGTTGCACTGCTCGCCCTGCGGAACGCAGGAGCAGTTCGACGTGTCTTCGTCGACCTTGCCGTCGCAGTCGTCGTCGAGGTTGTTGCAGATCTCGGCGATCGTGTTCACGAGGCAGCGCTTCACACCGCCGTCGATCTGACACGTGCCGGCCTTGTTCACACCGGCCGAGTTCACGATGGAGCACGCCCCACCGACACCGATGCTCGCGCACGCATCGACACCCGCGTCGCACACCGTGGAGCTGCCGTCGGCGCGGCATTCGAAGACGCCGTTGACGAGACAGACGCCCTTCTTGCCGTTGTTGCAGTTCTGGCCGTTGTTCGGAAAGTCTTCGTCGATGAGGCTGTCGCAGTCGTCGTCGCCGCCGTTGCACGTCTCGGTGCGAATCGCGTCGTCGAGGATGTCGGAGATCGCGAGCTGGAGGCTCGCCTCGTCGACCGCGTAGTAGCCCTCGTTGCCGGGACCGTTCGCCGCGCCGCCCGCGTGCGCGATCGCTTCGATCTGCGCGTTGCCCGGCGCGATGCCGTACCCGATCGGCTTGGTCTCGATGCGATAGCGGCGCGTCGTGCTCTCCGGGGCTCCGAACGCGACGTCCGTCGAGAACAGCGACGCCGCGCCCACGGCCGGATCACCGCCACACGTTTCGGCACCGTCGGTCAGAAGGATAACGACGTACGGCCGGCACTGCTCGACGCAGCAGCAGTTCGTCGTGCCGCACGTCGCGAGCGGCTGACAGGTGTTCGGGTTCGGATCGCACTGCAGCTTGCCCACCGGAGGGATGAACTGCGCGCGCAACGGATCGGTGCGAATCGGATCGAAGCCGGCGAGCCCTGACTGCCAGAGCACCGTGCCGTCCGTCGCTTGCTGTCCGCTCCAATATCGCTTCGTTCCCTTGAGGACACCGTCGAGGGGCGTCGCGCCGCCGCACGTTCCGTCCGCACCACCGCCGCCGCTGCACAGTCCTTGACCGTCCCAGATCTCGGGATTGCTGCCGCCGGTCGTGCACGTTCCGCCGGTGAAGTTCGTAAACGTTCCTGCGGCCTGGTTGCCGCCGTCGACGAGGCTCGTGAGCATCTCGAGCAAGCGACCGGTGCCGGTGTTCGTTGCATCGCACGTGGGACCCGCGCTGCAACCGTTGTTCGCACCGATGCCCGGACCTGCTTCGCAGCAGCCGGTAGGAAACGTGTTCGTCGTCGTCGATCCGCCTTGGGTCGTGCGGAAGCGGCCGAGCGCGAACACCATGTCGCCATACGCGTTGACGATGTTGTTGATCGCGCACTTCGCGTGATTGAGCTTGTTGTCGATGCCGCCGCAACTCGGTGGGCCGAAGCCCGTCGGGTTGCCGCACGATCCAGCTCCACCGCCGCAGTTGTCGGCGACCATGGATCCGGACGTGTCGAGGACCAACACGACGTATGGTTTCAATGGATCACCAGCGTTCGCGACGCTCGATCCACAGACCACCACCAGCATGGCTACCCCTAGCCACGCGAACAATTTCCTCATAAGGCCCCCATTGTAGGTGGGTGCCTCGCCAAAAGGAAACAGACGACGGGTAGCTGTTGGGGTAGCGCGCGGGAATTGATCACGGTGCCGCAGCACCCGAAAATCACCGACCGAGGAGCGAGCGACCGACGACCTTGAGCGCGAGGATCGGTTTCACCCCCTCGAAGATCGGAAGGACCTGCGCATCCGTCACGCACCGGCTGATCGGGTACTCCTCCGCGTAGCCCCACCCGCCATGTAGGAGCTGGCCAAGCTGCGTCACCTCGACGGCAACATCGCAGGAAAACAGCTTTGCCATCGCCGCGAGCGGCGCGGCGAGTCGCTCGTCGCCGTCCATCTCGGTCGCGGCGGCATACGTGATCGCCCGTGCCGCCGCGAGCCGCGCGGCCATGCGCCCGAGGTGATAACGCGTGAGACCGTAGTCACCGATCGGCCGGCCGAACTGTTTGCGATCCGCGACATAGCGCGCCGTGTGCTCCACCGCAGCCTGCGTCACACCACATGCCCGGCCACCGGTCTGAAGGCGACCGGCGGCGAAGCCGGCCATCTGTAACGAGAAGCCGCGACCGAGCCCGGCCTCGCCACCGACGAGCTGCGATGCGGGGACGAACCAGCGGTCGAACGCGAGGGTGAACGAGTGCATGCCGCGATAGCCCGGCGTGCGGTCGGCCTTACCTGTGAGTGTTCCGCCGCCATCCTGCTTCGCCTCGAACTCGTGGCCGTCGAAGCGCGGCTTGTCGACAATGAACAAGGTCAGACCGCGCGCCCCTTCGCTGGCCTCGCCTGTACGGGCGAGCAGTGCGATGACGTCGGCACGTCCCGCGAACGTGCACCACGCCTTCGCGCCGGTGATGGTCCAACCGCCGTCCGCCGGCTCGGCGCGACAGCTGACCGACGCGACGTCGGACCCGACGTTCGGCTCGGTCACCGAGATCGCGGCCATGATCTCGCCCGATGCGAGACGCGGCAGCCAGGTTTGCTTCTGCTCCTCGGTGCCGCCGGCGATCAGCGCCTTCGCGAGGATCTCCGGACGGGTGATCAGAGATCCCGCGGCCGCGAGCGATGCGCGCGAGAGCTCCTCGGTCGTGAGGATCATCGCGAGGTTTCCGAGCTCGTGGCCGCCGTACTTCTCGGGGACCGAGAGTCCGAAGTAGCCGAGCTTCGCCATCTCGCGAATAAAGCGCTCGGGCACGAGCTCGTCGTGACGGTGGATGTGCTCGGCGTGCGGCATCACCTCGCGGTCGGCGAACGCGCGCACGTTCGAGCGCACTTCGCCGAGCATCTCGTCGAGTGGCCACGTTCGCTTGCCCTCGTTCGCGATCGTGTGGACGCCGAGCGCTTCGACGACCGCGGGCGACGTGCCCTCTGCGATCGCGCTCTCCGCGTCGGCGGGATACGCGCGCGACTCGATCCCGAGCAGCTTGGCGATCGGTGCGAGGCGATACTGGATCGATGCGGCGAGCTCGGCGGCCGCCACCGTCGCGACGTCGGCCAGCTCGCTCGGTGCGCGTGCGAGCTCCGCGATCACGCGCGCCTCGGTCGCTGCATACGCCACCTTGTCGACGACGACCTGGTGATCGTCGATCGCTTCACCGTTCTTCGTCAGCGTTCGCGCCGCCGAGACGGCTCGATCCGCGAGCGCACCGGCAGCTTTCGAGATGACATCCAGGGACATGCCGCATGCTTATCGCGCGGAACCGCACGACACCACCACGCCTCACCTTGGTTTGATGTTATCGAGGTGATGTCGGACGTCTGAACCACGTCTCGTACGATGGAGGGCACCATGAAGAAGCTCGCTTTGCTGCTCGTACTCGTCCCGTTCACCGCCGCTGCCGACAAGAACTACCAGAGCGGTAAAGGCGGCACCTGGAACTGCGCGAAGGACCCCGTCGTCAACATCAACCACGGCCGGGGCAAGTACACGTTCAAGGGCGCGTGCGACGCGATCAACGTGAACGGCGGCCAGAGCACGCTCACGATCGAGAGCGTCGACACGCTGAACGTGAACGCCGCGAAGAACACGATCAAGATCGGCACCGTGGACACCATCAACGTCAACGGCGCCGACAACACGATCACGTACAAGAAGAGCAAGGACGAAGGCGGCGCGACCGTGACCAACGTCGGCACGGGCAACAAGATCGGGCCGGCTAAATAAGCGCCGCGAGCGACCGCGTGACCTGCGCGCCGTAGCCGCCGCCGAACAAGCACGCGTGCGCGGCGAGTGGATACAGCTGCCAGAGCGCGATGCGATCGCGCCAGCCCGCGGCGAGCGGAAATGCTTCGTCGTACGCGGCGACGAGCGCCTCGGGCAAGCCGCCGAACAGCGCGAGCATCGCGAGGTCGACTTCGCGATGACCGCCATAGACGGCCGGGTCGATGATCACCGGCGCACCATCGACCGCGATCACGTTGCCCCACCACAGATCCCCGTGCAGGTGCGCGGGCGGCTCCGCGGGCCCGAAGCGATCGCGCTTTTCGCGCAGCACGTCGAGCTGCGCGTCGATGCCGAGATGCGCGCGCGCAGCGAGCGGCCGCAGTCGCCGCTCGACCCAGAGCTCGACGACATCGCGCGCCGGCGTGTTGTCCTGCGGCAGCGTCGCGAGGTAGTTGTCGCGATCGAGGCCGAACGCGGGCGCACCGATGCGATGCAGCGCGGCGAGCCCGCGGCCGAGCACGGCATCGAAGTCGCGGGCTTTGGTTCCGATGTCGAGCCACTCGAGTGCGAGGAACGTCTCGCCGCTCGCGATCACGGTCGGCACGCGCAGCGGGCCGTGCAGCCACGCGAGCCCGGCCGCTTCGGCGTCGAACATCCCGGCCGGTGGCTGCGCGTGCGTCTTCACGAACACGGTGCGCTTGTCGTCGAGGCGTACGCGATACGCGTCGTTGATGTCGCCGCCGGAGACCGGCTCCGCCGAGACGACGCGCGCGCCGATCGCGACGGCGAGCTCCGCCTTCCAGCTCATTTCGATTTCACGTAGTCGAGCAGACCCGCGCATGCACGCTCGCAGAGATCGAGGACGTGCTCGAAGCCGTCGGCCTCACCGGCGTACGGATCGGGCACGTTCGCATTCGGCGGCGACGCGGGGTCGAAGCTGCGCAGGAGGCGAATCTCCGGCGTGGTGCGCTGGCCGGCCATGAGGCTCACGTGGCGAAGGTTGACGTCGTCCATCACGACGATGAGATCGAACCGATCGAAGTCTTCCTTCGAGAGCTGCCGCCCGCGCGAGCACAGATCGAGTCCGCGCTTCTTCGCCGCCGCGCGCGCCCGCGAATCCGGCAGCTCGCCGACGTGCCAAGGCCCGGTGCCGGCGCTGTCGATCGTGATCTGATCCTCGAGGCCGGCTTTCCGGACGAGCTCGATCATCACGCCTTCCGCCGTCGGTGACCGGCAGATGTTGCCCATGCAGACGAAGCAGATACGCACGCGCCGACTCTGTCACGGACCGATCGAAAACGTCACCGTGTACGGCGTGCCGCCGGTGCCGAGCCCTTTGCCGAGCGTGAAGGCCTGTGCGGTGAGCGTGTAGTTCATCCCTATCTTCGGTGTGAACGACTCGCCTGTGGCCATCGCCGTGTATGGCGGGTGGTTCTCGACGCGCGCGCCCCATGGAGCGCTGCCTCCGATGGTCACGCTGCCGACGAACGCCGGTATCGTCACGATGCGGACGTTTGCGATCGCCGGCAAGCTCGCCGCCGAATACGTCATGCCGTCGACGATCTCGACGAAGCTCGTGTCGTCGTCGTTGGTGATGCCGGCGTGCTGAATGCTCGGAGGACCCGCGAGGGGCAGGGTCAGCTCGAACGTCACGGCTCGCGTGGTGCCGCTGGCACCGCCCATGTCGGCAAGCTCGTACGCCGTGACCGCGAGCTCGTTCGTCCCGACGACGAACGCGAGATCCGTGTGGAGGCCGCCCATGTTGCCGCCAGAGACGTACGGTGGGCTGAGCTCGACATTTCGCGTTCCATTGCGGACGAAGGCCACGCTGCCCGGCGAGCCCGCAACCTCGGCGACCACCGTTATTCCGTTCGGGTATGCGGAGACATCGAACGCGCCGCCGGTCGTGATGTCGAACAGCGCTGCAGCCGTCGAGGGATCGTGAATGCGCAGCTTCGTGATCATCAGCGGCGCGGACGCGACATCGATCTCATCGAAGTCGATGCGGCCACATCCCGCGAGCATGAGGACGAGCGCGACCCGCACGCGCTCATCATCTCACAAGGTCAACTGCCGTCGCAGTCGCTCGTGTCCAGCTCGCCCGTCCAGTACAGATAATCGCGCCACGCGTCGGGCACGCTCTTCAGCGAGATCCGGATCGCGACCGCCGGCACCCAGTTCGGCTGCATCGGCTGCGTGATGAGCGCCATGCCGGCTTCACGCGGCGTGCGTCCGCCCTTCTTGCGGTTGCACAGGTAGCAGCACGACACGATGTTCGTCCACTCCGTCATGCCGCCCTGCGATCGCGGCACGACGTGATCGTAGGTCAGCTCGCTGATCGACGCCTTCTTCCCGCAGTACTGGCACTTGTAGTTGTCGCGCGCGTAGATGTTGACGCGCGAGAACTTCACCGGCCGTGCGTGACGACGGAACGCACGCAACAGGCGCACGACCGCGGGGATCTTGATCACGAGATTGACCGAACGAACACCCTTCTCGTACTCCTCGAGTACTTCCACCTTGCCGAGGAAGAGCAGGGTGATGGCCCGCTGCCAGGAGATGACCTTGATCGGCTCGAATCCCTGGTTCAGGAGCAGCGTTTGCGCTGTATCCATGGATGACCCTCTGAAGATCGAATGTAGCATCGCGCCGGCGGTGCGCGAGAAACTCGGCGCTGACGTGCGATCTCGGGCACATAGGGTGGCTCGACCGGGTGGTGCAATTGAAAACCATTTTCAAATATGGTAACGATCGTGCGTGTCGTCGCTCGCAGATGTCGCCCTCGGCCAATCGGCGACGGTGCGTGAAGTTGCGGGCACGCGAGCGTTTCGTCGGCGGCTGCTCGAGATGGGGCTCGTGCCCGGCATCGACGTGCGGGTCGTGACCGTCGCGCCGCTGGGGGATCCGATCCAGATCGAAGTCCGCGGCGGGCAGTGGTCGATCCGGCGCGACGAAGCCGCGCAGATCGTGGTTACCCGATGACGGCGCGCGCGCAGGTCGTGCTCGCCGGCAACCCCAACGTCGGCAAGACGACCCTGTTCAACGCGCTCACGGGTCTGTCCGCGAAGGTCTCGAACTATCCGGGCATCACCGTCGAGAAACGCTCTGGCACGTTCACGCTGCCGGGCGAGCGCAGCGCGGACCTGCACGACGTACCCGGCACGTATTCGCTCAATGCGCGGAGCGCCGAGGAACAGATCGCGTTCGACGAGATCGTCGGCGTCGCCGGCGCGGCCCCCGATGTCGTCGTCGTCTGCGTCGACGCCACGCAGGTCGCGCGTTCGCTCTATCTCCTGCTCCAGTGTCAGGAGCTCGGCGCGCGCTGCATCGTCGCGTTGACGATGGTCGACGAGGCGAAGACCGCGACGCCCGATCCAGCCGCGCTCGGCAAGCTGCTCGGCTGCGAGGTCGTCGGCGTGACCGCGCGCACGAAGGCGGGCCTCTCCGACCTCGTCGCCGCGATCGATCGCGCGATGCGCGCGGACCGCCGCGTGATCCGGCGCTGGGAGCCGTCGCCCGCGCTGCGCGCACATCTCGACCGCGTCCGTCCCGCGATCCCCACCGCGTGGCTCGCCACCGACGAGACCGGCGACGCGCTCGCACTGTGGGCGCTGACCTGCGTCGAGCCGCGCACCGGCGGCCCGGATGACGACGAGCTCGACGTGCCCGATGCATTGCGCGCCGCCGCGCGCGAGAAGCCCGACGACGCGGAGCTCGACAAGCCGCTGCTCGCGCGCTGGGCCTGGCTCGACGCCGAGATTCCGAAGGTCGCGCGCAAGAAGCCGGACCGATCGCTGACGATCAAGATCGATCGCCTCCTGCTCCATCGCGTGTTCGGCTTCGCCGTGTTCCTCGGCGTGATGGCCGTGATGTTCATGGCGCTGTTCGCGTGGTCGGAGCCCGCGATCGATGCCGTCGACCGGCTGTTCAAGGGCATCGCAGGCGAGCTGCGCGGCGTGCTCGGCAACGGCATTTTTTCGGACTTCCTCTGCGACGGCGTGATCGCGGGCGTCGGCGCCGTGATGGTGTTCCTGCCGCAGATCTTGCTGCTGTTCTTGTTCCTCGGGTTCCTCGAGGACTGCGGGTACCTCGCGCGAGTCGCGTACCTCATGGACCGCATCATGCGGACGATGAACCTCCACGGCCGCGCCTTCGTGCCGATGCTCTCGGGCTTCGCGTGTGCGGTGCCCGCGATCATGGCGACGCGCACGATGGAACGCCGTCGCGATCGCATCTTGACGATGATGGTCGTGCCGCTGATGACGTGCTCGGCGCGCTTGCCGGTCTACACGCTCGTGATCGGCACGCTGATCAGCGGCGATGCGCTCGTCGGTGGCTTGCTGATGGTCGGCATGTATCTGTTCAGCGTGATCACCGCGCTCGCCGCCGCGTGGATCATGAGCAAGACCATCACGCAGCTCAAAGCGAAGCGGCTGCCGTTCTTGATCGAGCTGCCGCCGTATCGCTTGCCGCGCCTGGGCGGCGTCCTGCGAATGATGTGGGGCAAGTCGTCGATGTTCCTCCGCGAGGCCGGCACCGTGATCCTCGCGTGCTCGATCGCGCTGTGGGCACTGCTCGCGTTCCCCCGCGAGCTGCCTGATGGCTCGCGCGACTTCGACGCCGAGATCGCCAGCGCGCCGACCGCCGGGGCGAAGGCCGAGCTCGAGAATCACAAGAAGGCGCTGCTCCTCGAGAACAGCTACGGCGGCCGCCTGGGTCACGCGATCGAGCCCGCAATCGCGCCGCTCGGGTTCGACTGGAAGATCGGCGTCGGCATCGTCGGTGCGTTCGCGGCGCGCGAGGTGTTCGTCTCGACGCTCGGCATCGTCTACAGCGTCGGCGGCGATGCAGATGAAGGCTCGCAACCGCTGCGCGATGCCCTGCGGACGGAGAAGCGGGCCGACGGCTCGCCGGCCTACACGCCGCTTGTCGGGCTCTCCCTGATGATCTTTTTCGCGCTCGCGTGCCAGTGCATGAGCACGCTTGCCGTGGTGAGACGGGAGACGCGGAGCTGGCGGTGGCCGATGTTCTTGTTCGGCTACATGACCGCCCTCGCGTGGATCGCGAGCTTTGTCGTCTATCAAGTCGGTCGTCTGCTCGGCTACGCGTGAGTGACGACTAGGCGAGCCGAATCGCAGGGTTGTCGATTTTCAGAAATCGTTGTCGATCGAGATGCGCCTCGTTCGACCCATGGGCGAAGGTTCAAACAAAGGAAACGCCCAATGCAATACATGCTGCTGATCTACAGCTCGGAGAAGGCCTGGCAGGCGATGTCGGAGGCCGAGAGCGGCCAGATGTTCGGCGAGTACATGAAGTTCACGCAGGACATCAAGGCGTCCGGTCACTACAAGGCCGGCGACGCCCTGCAGCCGGTCCACACCGCGACGACGGTGCGCGTGCGTGGTGGCAAGACGCAGTCGACCGATGGTCCGTTCGCGGAGACGCGCGAGACGCTCGGCGGCTACTACCTGATCGAAGCGAAGGATCTCGACGAGGCGACCAAGATCGCGGCGCGGATCCCCGACGCGCGCATCGGTGACGGTTCGGTCGAAATCCGTCCCGTCATGGTCTTCGACAACATGTGAGCCGGCGGTAGGCTCGCACCCGTGCGGGCCGCCGCTGCCATCGAGGAGACGTTTCGTCACGAGCGCGCGCGCGTGCTCGCGACGACGATTCGCGTCTGCAACGGCGACTTCGACCTCGCGGAAGAAGCCGTGCAAGACGCGTTCGCCGCGGCGCTCGCGCGCTGGCCCGTCGAGGGCACGCCCGACGAGCCGCGCGCGTGGCTGACGCAGGTCGCGCGCAACAAGGCCGTCGACACGATTCGCCGCCGCGTGAAGCTGCGCGCGATCGTCGCTGCCGAAGATCCGCGAGACGAAGCTGCGCTCGTCGAGCACGCCGCCGTCACCGACGATCGGCTGCGCCTCATCTACACGTGCTGCCACCCTGCCCTCGCACCCGAGGCGCAGATCGCGCTGACGCTGCGCACGCTCGGTGGGCTGACGACCGAAGAGATCGCGCGCGCGTTCCTCACGGCACCCGTGACGATGGCGCAGCGACTGGTTCGCGCGAAGTCGAAGATCAAGGAAGCGCGGATCCCGTACGTCGTGCCCGAAGCCAGCGAGCTCGCCGACCGGACCGAGCAGGTGATGTCCGTCGTCTACTTCATCTTCAACGAGGGCTACGCGGCGACGGCGGGCGACGCCTGGGTCCGCCGTGATCTGTGCCGCGAAGCGATCCGGCTCGGGCGTCTCGTCGGCGAGCTCACCGACGCGGCCGAGGCGAAAGGCCTGCTCGCGCTCATGCTGCTGCACGACTCGCGACGCGACGCGCGCACCACAGATCGCGGTGACATCGTGCTCCTCGAGGATCAAGATCGCGCCGCGTGGGACCGCGCCGAGATCGACGAGGCGCTCGTGCTCGTGCCGATCGCGTTGCGCGGCGGCTCGGGACCGTACGCACTGCAAGCCGCGATCGCCGCACTCCACGCGAGTGCGCCGACCGCCGCCGAGACCGACTGGCCGCAGATCACCGCGCTCTACGGCACGCTGTTTCGCCGCACCCCGACGCCCGTGATCGCGCTCAACCACGCGGTCGCGGTCGCGATGTGGCACGGACCGGCCGCCGGCTTGCCGCTGATCGACGAGCTGAAGTCCGAGCTCGCCGACTATCACCTGTGGCACGCCGCGCGCGCCGACTTGCTGCGCCGCCTCGATCGCAAGAAGGAGGCCGCGACCGCCTATCGCGCCGCGCTCGGTTGCGTCGGCAGCGCACCCGAGCGCCGCTTCCTCGAGCGTCGCCTCGCCGAGGTGACGCAGGGCGCGCCGAGCTGATGATTGCGATTAGAGTGTTTCGATGACCAGTGCGGTGGGCGCGTGTTTGTGTGGCGAGACTCGCTTCGAGATCACGCTCCCGACGAAGTGGGTCGCGCACTGTCACTGCTCGATGTGTCGCCGCGGGCACGGCGCACCGTTCGTGACGTGGGTCGGCGTGTTGCGCGAACAGTTCCGTATCGTCGATGGCGCGTACCTTCGCCGCTACGAGTCGTCGCCCGGCGCCCGGCGCTCGTTCTGTGCGAAGTGCGGCAGCCCGCTGTTCTTCGAGTCCGAGCGCTGGCCCGGCGAAGTCCACATCGCGCGCGCGCTGTTTCCGGGCGAGCTCGATCGCGCGCCACAGATGCATGCATTCTTCAGCGATCGCGCGGACTGGCTCGTGCTGCACGACGACCTGCCGAAACGCGGCGGGACGACCGGCACCGAGCCGCTCTGATCAGGGCTCGTCGACGGGCGGTGGCGGCGGAATCGGTGGACCGCTGCCGATGCCGTAGCCGGCCAGCTGCGCGCGAATCTTTTCCTTCGTCTCGGCGTCGACCTTCGCGAGCCACTGCTTGAGCAGCTCGAGCGCGCGCTGGCGGAGCACGTCGCGGTTGTCGACTTGCTCCGGCAGGTCCATGCCGAATGCGGGCGCCTTCGCACCGGCGAGCGCGGCGTACGCCTCGGCAAGCCGCGCGGCCGCGGATGGATCCGGCTCCTTGTCGGGTCCGTGTGCTTCGATCTGTTCGGACAGCCAGCTTGCGGTGTCACTCATCGGGTCAGCTTCCTGTACTCGTTGATGTGTCGGATCGCAGCGCGTGAATCGCCGCCCTGGTCGAACAACGTTGCCAGATTGTAGTGCGCTTCGGCGAGCTGTGGATCGAGCTCGAGTGCGCGGTGGTAAAGGGCGATCGCATCGGCTTCCTTGCCGGCATCTTGCGCGATCACGCCGAGGTTGTAGTACGCGGTCGCATCTGTGGGATCGAGGTCGATCGCGCTGCGAAAGCAGTCGTGTGCGGAGGTGGAGTCGCCATTTTCGGCGTGGAGGCGGCCGAGGTTGATCCAGGCCTCGGTGATCTCGGGCCGCAGGCGCAGCGCGCGGCGATACGCGTCGATCGCGGCGACCGGATCGTGATCCTCGAGCTGCATCGCCCGCTGGATCCATTGATCGGCGGTAGCGGGAGCGACGGCGACGGGGCCCGGAGATTCGGGCGCCCGCGGCAACGCGCGGAGCTCGCCGGGTGGCGGCTCGATCGGCACGGGCTCGTCGAACTGGAGCGCGAGCTGACCGGACAGTGCCTGGTCGCCGGTGGCGCCGCGGATGTGGATCGCACCGCCGCGCGCCTCGACGGTGAGCTCGGCGATCGAGGTCCCCGCCGGCAGCTGCTTCGCGATCCGCGCGAGCTCCTTGCGCACGCGCGGCAGCGGGAGGCCCGCATCGACGAGCGCCTTGACCGTCCGCAGCGCGGACAGATCGCGAAACGAGAGCTGCGCCGGCACCGTGCCCGGCGTTCCGACGAGCCCGTCGCGAATGCAGCTACGCACGGCCGATTCGGGCAGGCCGATCAGCTGCGCTGCATGCCGCGCCGAGTAGCTGGTCCACACGGTTCGACCTTATCGCTCGCTCGCCATCCACTCGGCAATCGCGCGCGCAATTTCTTCTTTCACTTCATCTGCGGTGCGTCCAGAGCGTACGAGCACGTCGAATCCGTGATCTGCGCCATCGATCACGTGCAGCTTCGCGCGTGCGCCGAGCTTCTTGATCACGGGCCGCAATCTGCGAAGGCCCGCGAGGTCATCGCGTGTGCCTTGCACGAACAGCAGCGGACCGGCTGCATCTGCGAGGTGCTCCGCGCGCTCGACCCCCGGCTTGTCGGGCGGATGCAGCGGAAAGCCGAGAAACGCGATGCCGCGCAGATCGGCGAGCGGCGCCGCAGCGTGCGCGCGTGAGGTCATGCGTCCACCGAACGACTTGCCGCCGGCGAACATCGGCAGCTCGCACTGCGCGCGCGCGGCGTTCCAGACCCGTCGCACCGAGGCCTCGGCAACGGCGGCCGTATCGACACGCGGCTTGCCGGCGGACATGTAGAGGAACTCCCACCGGAGCGTCGCGACGTCGCGCGAGGCGAGGCGCTCGGAGATCTCCTCCATGAACGCGTGCCGCATCCCCGCTCCCGCGCCGTGTGCGAGCACGTACAGGCACCGTGCCGTCGCGGGCCGTAGCAAAAGGCCACGATGCCCGTCGAGGTCGACTACGGTGGTTCGCATCATCGCGGAATCACGGTGTCACGGTTTTGTCCGAGGAAGTTGAAACCAGGGCTTTGGGGACGTTGTCGCTAGGTTCGTGATTCGTCGCCATGTACTCGCTGCGTTTGCGGATGGTGTGCAGGCAGCGGACGACGAAGTCGCCCGGATGGCGCTCGCGAACATCGACTGGGTGCTGCGCGGCCTCGCGCGACGCCGGCTCGAGACCGCGCTCCTCGACGCGACGCTCGCGGCCGGTACCGACGAGCGCGTCGAAGGCGCGCGGCATCGCCTGCGTGCAGCGGCGCTGGTCACCGCGGGGGAACCGTGCGAGCTCGGCGATGCGAACGCGGTCGCGCAGGCGTACGCCGCACTCGACATTCGCAGCGCGCCACGCCTTCCGATCGCGACGGGCCTCGTCGCGACGTTCGGAGTGGTGATGTCGATGCTCGTCACGTTCACGATGGTGCAGGTCGTCACCGCGGGCGGAGACAACGGCGAGTACACGCGCCCCGAGCCACCGGCGCCGAGCGGCGCGTTTCGCGTCGGTGGCACGCCGACCGTCGACGCGCAGATCGAGCAGGTGCTCGCGACGGAGCTGCCCGCGCTCGAAGCGGTGCGCATCACCGATGACGCCGAGCGGACGCGCCGTGTGAACGCGCTGCGCGAGCACCGCGCATTCGCGGCGCACGGCGGCGCGCTCGCGAACGCGTGGCGCGAGATGATCGACACCTACGACCACTGGCGCGAGATCGGCGGTTCGAATCGCGACTCGCTGCGCGCCTCGCGCGAGCTCGGTGCGCGCATCTCCGTCGTCTCCGATCAGCTCGCGGCGCGCGGGCTCGGCTACTTCCTCGACGTCGAGCTCGGCTACGACTCGCGCCGTACGCCGGGCATTTACGCGTTCCGCGTCGAGGACGTCGGCTTCGTGCTCCGCAACGACGATCGCGTGCGCGTGCTCGGCGTGCGCCGCATGAACCCCGCGGATCAAGGCGCCGTCACCGTGCTCGGCATGACAACGAGCGAGCCGCGCGATCCGATCGTGCTGCTCGACGAAGTCGACGAGAAGGTCCGCACACAGATCATCCCGGTCCTCGGCGGTCAGCCGTATTCGCTCGGCGACGACAGCTGGGCGCGCAGCGCACGAGGCCGCAAGGTCTCCGCCGCGGCGAGCGAAGCGATCCGTCGCGAGCTGCACACCGCGCTCGGCTTCGACGTGCAGTCGCTCGAGCGCGCGAGCGCGCGCTGCCGCAAGCTGGTCTCGGCATCGATCCGTCATCACGAGGCGCAACACGGCTTCGATCGCGAGCGTCGCCTGCCCTATCCCGCCGCGCTCGCGCCGATGGCGGGCCCGGCGCACGACGAGTTCGCGATCCGCACGCGCTACGAGCTCTCCGGTTACCTGAGCCAGATCGCGAGCGACACGTGGCTCCCGCAGCTGACGCTGTGGAACCTCTCGCGTCACGCGTTCCGCCGTCAGGTGAAGCCCGTCGAGGAAGCGTACGTCGCGGTGTTCGTGATCGAAGGCCTCGCACGCCACCTCGAGATCCCGTCGCCCGGAAAGGTCGTCACGGCCGGCGCGATCGATCGCGATCGCCTCGCCGCGCTCGTGCTGCCCCTGTCGCAGCGCTCGACGACAGAGATTCGCTCGGCCGCCGCGGCGCTGTGGGCAGAAGCGTTCGAAGCCCGCCTCGTGCGCATCGTCGACGATCAGTGAGGTACGATCCGCTTCGTGCGGATCTGGATCGTTGTCGTCGCGTGCCTCGTCGCCTGCAAGCGCGATCGCGCAGCGCAGCCCACGCAACCACCACCGAGCGTGAACATCCGCCGGCTCTCGCCGGTGATCGGCGAGCGCATCGGGTATCGCGTCACCGGCGACATCAAGGTCGTGCTCGGCGACAACACGAACAAGCTCGAGGCCATCGGGACCACCGATATCGAGGCGAACGAGGTGATCACGTCGGTGCAGAACGGTGTCGTTCGCGAGCGCACGATCACGTTCGTGAAGTTCCAGCACCAGCCGCTCGGCGCGAAGCAGCCGCTCTCCGATGTCGTGAGCGGCAAGACGTATCGCTGGACGGGCACGCCCGATCCGGCCTGGAGTGATGACGAGCGGCGCGCGATCGCCGCGTACGTGCGACGCGATACCGGCGAGCCAGACCTCGCGACCTACACGCTCACGGATCGCGACTTCACGCGCGGCGTCGTGTGGAAGATTCCTCCCGACGAACCGGCGCCGTTCCTGCGCGGCACGCACGAAGGCGCGCAGGTCACGCTCGACGCGATCGATGGCGCCGCCGCGATGTTTCGCGTCGACCAGGTCGTCGTGCTCGATGTCGGCGACCTCAAGGTACCGCTCGCGCTCGCCGGCGGCGTCACGATGAACATCGGCACGGCGCGCATCGAGATGATCGCGCTCGACGGGAAGGTCTCCACGCCGACAGGTACGGTCCGCGAAGCCCAGATGACGTCGCGGCAAACGTTCACGCACACGCGTTAGAGCGCTATCGCCATCCGTCGACCCGTCAGCAGTCACCGCGGCGTTGCCCGCTGGTGCTGTGCCTGCCGTGCCGGCGAACGAGACGGTCGGGCCGCGTTCGATCGACGTACGTGGTAAGCGTCCGTGATGACCCCTACGCGACGAATGTTCCTCGGCACAGCTGCTCTACCAATCATCGGCACCGCGTGTGCGACACCTGCGAGCTCCAAACCGACGACGCCGACGAGTGCGCCCGCTCGAGGCTCCGGCGCAGCCACGTCATCCTACGCAAAGACTTCGATGACACCAGACGAGGTGCTCGCGATGTTGAAGCAAGGCAACGCCAAGTACGTCGCAGGTGCCCCGCTACCGCCGCCGGACGATCGCAAGCGGCGGCTGGAGATCGCGCAGACCCAGCTGCCGGTCGCCGCTTACGTCTCGTGCTCGGACTCACGGGTGCCACCCGAGCTCTTGTTTGGCCGCGGACTAGGCGACCTGTTCATCATTCGCAATGCGGGCAACACCGTCGACACGATCGCCATGGGCAGCATCGAATTTGCGGTTGCCGAGCTCGGAGTGCCGCTGGTCGTGGTGATGGGACACGAGCGCTGCGGCGCGGTGAAGGCCGCGGTCGCCGTGGTCGAGAAGAACGCGAGGTTCCCGGGCAGCATCGGGAAGATGATCGAGCCGATCATTCCAGCGGTCTTGCGCGCCCGTGCAGCGCCCGGCGACCTCCTCGAAAACAGCGTGCGCGAGAATGTCCGGAGCGTCACCACGCAGCTGCGCACGGCAGCAGAGCCGATGCTCCTCGACCCGCAGCGGGCCGGCAAGCTGAAGGTGATCGGGGCGTACTACGACCTCGACACCGGCGCGGTCGACTTCTTCGACGAGCACGCACACGGGTGACTCACGCGTTCTCGACGACAAAGTAGAGATCGCGCGCGCGTGACGACTCGGATGCAAGGTGCCCACCAGGCTCGATGACGGCGTGGATCGCGAAGCCCGCGTCCGCGAGCGCGCGACGTTCGTGCGCCTGGGTCACGTAACACGTCAGCAGCGAGTACTCGTGCGAACCGTCGTTGATGAACGCGACGTCGTCGTCGATGCGCTGCTGGTTCGCGAGGCGCCGGTAGTTTCGATAGCCGCGCGCGGACTTCGCGATGCTGCGCGCGAACGCAACGGCCGCGCGGACCGGGCGATCACCGCGGTAGTGCGGCCTTTCGAACGAGAAGCCCGCCAGCGGCGCGTCGCGTGACTCGAGATTGTGCGTCGAATACGCGAACACACCCTCGGGCGCGAGCACGCGGCCAACCTCCGCGAGCACGCCCGCACGTTCGCTCGGATCGACGTAGTCGATGCCGTTGAAGCTGAACAGCACGAATGAGAACTCGCCGTCTCCGAACGGCAGTGCACGCGCGTCGGCGTGCCGGATGTCGAGACCCGGATGCTGGCGCTGCGCTTCGGCCACCATGCGCGGCATGTAGTCGATGGCGACATAGCGCCGGGCGAACGGCGCGAGATAAGGAGTCGTGCGGCCCGTCCCGACGCCGAGATCGAGGACGACGCCCTCTTTGATCTTCGACCAGCAAGTCGCGAGGATGCGCACTTCGGCGGGGGTGATGTACTTGCGCGTTGCGTACGCCGCGACGACGTCGCGCTGACTCCAGGCGAGCTGATTGGGATGCACGACGGCTCCAGGTTATTCGACGGCACCCTGCCAGAACCAGCCCCGCCGATTGCGATCGTGTAGATCCACAGCAATCGCCTCATCGCGCGGTTGCAGCCCCCAACCGGTTCGCTCCGGCGCGCGGCGCCGATCTAGCGAACGCCGACTTCGCAGAATTTGGTCCCGATCCCCTTTTCTGCACAACTTGCGCGATCGCCTGTCACATCCGCCGATTCGCCGACGCAACCAGTGTGGCGGCGTGCAGGTGGTGGTGTAGGAGGAAGTCGAGGTCGGTGACGGGCGCTGCTCGCCACCGGCCTCGATGGGTGTGGTCAGTCACGCAAGCGCTCGGCCGCGAGCGCGCGCAGGCGTTCCTTCACGCGCTCGAACTGCTTGCGCAGCGTCGCGGCCTTGCGCTCGACATCTTCGGTCGCCGCGTCGACGCCGCACAGTACGACGGCGATCTCGCGCCACGACAGATTCTTGTCGACGCGCAAGACGAGGAGGGTCTGGTCGTCGTCGTCGAGCTCGGCGCGAATCGCCGCGTACACGTCGTCTGCGCGCGCGGCACCGACCTTCGTCGTGTTCCACACGTACGTGACGGCGCCGAGCACCGACGGCACGGTCGAGACAAGGACCTCGCGATCATTGCGCGGGCGCGATCGCACGTACGCGACCGCGTGCCGCGCGAGCATGTAGCACCACGTGCGGATCGAGCAGCGTCCGTCGAAGCGATGCAGGCTTCGCCAAAGCTCCTCGCTGAGCCGCGAGAATGCGTCCTGTGCGTCGGCGTCGCTCGACAGCGTCGCGTGTAGCCAGCCGACGAGCTCGGGCCCGTAGGTACGGATCGCGAGCTCGGTCGCGCGCTCGATCTCGCCAGCGGTGACCAGCGCGCGGAGCTCGCGATCGCGCTCGTCGGTTGTCACCGGCCTGGACAGCCCACGTGGTGCTGCATGCGCTGCTCGAGCTTGTACGACGATGGCGTCTCGAGCGACACGCCGTAGAAGTTGTTCTGCCACGCCGCGGCCCGACCGTCGCCGTAGGTCCAAATGCCCTCCATCAAGATCCGCTTGTCACCGCGCACGAAGTGAAGCTCGACCTGGCCGGCGTCGTCGGGACCCTTGCGCGTCGGCTCCTGACACCACCAGCCGACGAACCGGTCGTGCGCGTACTTTCCGACGAGGACGCCGTTGCCTTGATCGTAGACGCCGTAGAACGAGCCGTCGTTCTCGACGTGAATGCGCAGCTCGCCATAGTTGACGTGCCACGCGCGGTTGTTGAGATCCGCGGCGGTGATCGGGCCCGTCCGCGGTGGGGTCGAACGCGTGAGCGCGTAGGTCGTGCCGGCGGCGATCGCGGCGGCGGCGAGCGCGGCGCCGACGAGCGCGATCCGCGTGCGCCGCTTCGCGTGTGCGTCGACGATCGGTGCGGCGCGCCCACCCGCGACCGAGAGCTGACGGCGAAGCTCGGCGGCCGTCGCGGGCCGCTTCGTGCGATCTGAGGACAGCGCGCGCTCGAGCACCGAGCGCACGGCGGCGGGTGCATCGACGTCGCGCACGGCCGCCTCGACCTCGGTCTCCGTCGGGCGCCGCGCGAGCAAGCACTCGAGCAGGAGCAGCGCCGCGGCCCAGACGTCCGTGCGGACATCTTGGGCCTCGCCGTCGCGCTGTTCGGGAGCCATGTAGCCCGGCGTGCCGGCCGCGCGTGTGACGGGTCCGGGGTCGGTGTCGAGCGCGAGCGCGACGCCGAAGTCGAGCACCTTCGTGCGCTCGTCGATCGTGATGAACACGTTGCTCGGCTTGAGATCGCGATGCAGCACGCCGCGCTCGTGCGCGAATGCGATCGCGGACAGCACGGCATCGATGATCCCGAGCGCCTCAGCGACCGGCAGCCCTCGCTTGCGTGCGAGGCGCGCAGCAAGCGTCTCACCGGCGAGGAGCTCGAGCACGAGGTACGGATGGCCCTCGTGCTCGCCGACGTGGTGAAGCGTGACGATGTTCGGATGCAACAGCTGCGCGGTCGCGCGGGCCTCGCGATCGAACAGCCTGCGCAGGTCGCCGTCGGAGCTCGTCTTCAGCGTCTTCACCGCGACATCGCGGCCGAGCCTGCGATCACGCGCGCGATAGACGATGCCCATCCCGCCGCCGCCGAGCCGATCGATCAGCTCGTAGGTCCCGCCGAGCACCTGCCCCGCCACGAGCCCGGGCGCGCCGGACCCGACGCGAGCGACGGCTCGCACCACCTTGTCGAACGTCGTCGGCCCCTCCTCCACAACACCACTATAGAATAGTGTGAGGTGTGCACGCGCGCGTCGTTTGCTGTCTGACCCTCACGGCGTGTCACGTCACGTCGCACACTCAGATCCGCCGGCCGCGTGACACGAAGCAAATCGAGCACCCCGAGGGCGCGATCGCGCGCCGCCCGACCCTCGTTCTGACCGACACGGGTGCGCTGCGGTTCGTCGAGCCGCTCGAATGCCCGACCGAAGAAGTCGTGACCGAGACCCGCGCGACCGAGACGGTCCGCGGCCCCAACCTCGCGACGTTTGTCGTCGGTATGATCGCGACCGCGGTCGGCGGCATCATGCTCGTGCGCGGCGCGAACGACGACGAGGGGGCGTCGAATCCGTTCACCTACGCGGGCGCGGGCCTCGTCGCGGTCGGGCTTCCGTTCACGGTCGGTCCGTGGATCGGCAACGGCACCGAGCTGCACGCGCTCGAGGACGTGCCGCCCGTGCGCCGGCCCGGTCAGGCGAGGCCGTGTGGCGAGCGCGGCCTCACCGCGAAGTCGGCGACGCTGGCGGTGCGCGGGATCGAAGTGTTCGGGCGCATCGACGCGAGCGGTGTGTTCTCGATCTCGCCGTTCGAGATCGCGGATGCGTTCGAGGCGAAGACCGCGACCGCCGCGTGGGACGTGTCGGCGAAGGTGGACGCCCCCACGGGCGCACGCACCGTCAACGTCGTGCTCGAGATGCGCGCGCTCGCGGCACACGCGGACGCGTTCCTCTCGAGCGCGGACTTCGATCCGAAGATCGAGACGTTGCGCCTCGTGCCGGGCATCGTGCCGGGCACGCTGCGCGTCAGCCTGACGCAGACGCCCGAGGGTCCCGCCGCGCGCATCGTGCTCGCGATCAAGAACGACGGGCCCGGTCCTGCATACGCGCTTCGCGGTCACATCGCGGCGCCGGGCACGCGCGCGCTCGACGGCCGCGTCTTGTATTTCGGTCGCGTCGCGAAGGGCGGCTCGCTCACGCGCGAGCTGCTCGTACCGCTGAGCCCCGTGGCCGCGGATGCGCTGCGCAACGCGACGATCGATCTCGCGCTCGAGCTGCGCGATGCGCACGGCACCGCACCGCCGACACCCGTGCGGTTTCGCGGAGCAATCCTGGTGGACGCGCCGCGATGAAGATCGCCGTCGTCGGTGCCGGCGTCGCAGGACTGGGTGCCGCGCGTGCGCTCGTCGGCGGCGGCCACGAGGTCGTGCTCTACGAGGCCGCGGCGCAGCCCGGCGGTCACGTGCACACCGTCCTTGCGGAAGGCCACGCGATCGACATGGGCTTCATCGTGTGCAATCGCGAACGCTATCCGCTGTTCTTCCGCCTGCTCGACGAGCTCGGCGTGCGTACGCGGCCGACGACGATGTCGTTCTCGGTCTCGCTCCCCGCGCGCGATCTCGAGTGGGGCAGCGCCTCGCTGTCGTCGTTGTTCGCGCAGCGTCGCCGGTTGCTCGATGGCCAGCACTGGCGGTTCTTGCTCGAGGTGATGGCGTTCCTCCGCCGCGCGCGTCGCGATCTCGATCTCGGTCGCATCACCGGCTCCCTCGACGAGTACGTGCAGGGCGAGCTGCGCGACGCGTTCGCGATCCCGCTCGCCGCCGCGCTGTGGTCGCTCGCGCCGGATCGCTGCGGCGACTTCCCCGCCGAGACGTTCGTGCGCTTCCTCGATCAGCACGGCATGCTGCGCACGATCCGCCCGCTCGCGTGGCACACGGTCGAGGGCGGCAGCCGGCGCTACGTCGACGCGCTCGTCGCGCAGCTCCGCACGGGCCACTGCGAGCTGCGGCTCGGGACTCGGGTCACCCGCATCACGCGCCTCGGAGGAATCACGGTCGTCACGGACCGGCAAGACCGCTACGATCGGCTCATCCTCGCCACGCACGCGAATACCGCGCTCGATCTCCTCGACGATCCGACGGCCGACGAACGCCGCGTGCTCGGCGCATTCGCCTACAGCACGAACCGCACCGTGCTCCACACCGATCGCAGCTTCTTACCGCGCGCCGCCGCCGCCCACGCGTCGTGGAACTACGTCGCGGATCCGCAGACGTCGAAGGTCGCGGTCACGTATTCGATGACACGGCTGCAGGGCCTACCCGATGCGCCGTATCTCGTGACGCTGAACCCGCGCAGCGAACCGCGTGGCATCTTGCACGACGTGACGTTCACGCATCCGCAGTTCGATGCGCCCGCGCTCGCAGCGCAGGCCGAGCTACCGCGCCTCGCGAATACGCGATGCACGTACTACGCGGGCGCGCACTTCGGCTTCGGGTTTCACGAGGACGGGCTGCGCGCCGGCTACGCCGCGGCCGCGCGCGCGATGGCGGACGGATGACGTCGTCGCTGATCCGCGGCGAGGTCGTGCACGCGCGCAACGATGTTCACGCGCGCCGCGCGTTTCGCTATCCGGTGTACGTCGCGGCGATCGATCTCGTGGACCTGCCGCACCTCGGTCTCCGCTTGTTCTCGTACAACGGGCGAAACCTGTTCTCGCTCCACGATCGCGACTACGCGGACCTCGCCGGCCACCATGCGCTGCTCGCCGAGCACGGCATCGCGCCGCCCGCGCGCACGCAGCTCGTCACGAACCCGCGCGTGCTCGGCTACGTGTTCAATCCGGTGAGCTTCTTCCTCGACTACGACGCCACGGGCGCGATCACCTCGGTCGTCGCGGAGGTCAACAACACGTACGGCGGCCGACATCGCTACGTGTTCGGGCCGCCGCAGCGCATTGGCCCCGCGCGGTTTCGGCGCGAGCGCGAGCTGTTCGTCTCGCCGTTCCTGCACGGCGATGCGACGTACGAGCTCGTAGTCGAAGACGCACGCGATGCGCTGTCGATCACGATGCACGTCGAGGTCGAAGGCGTGCGCGTCTTCACCGCGAAGCTTTCGGGCACACGTCACGCGCTCACCGATGTCGGGCTCGCGCGCGTCGCGCTGCGCTACCCGCTGATGACGGCCCAGGTGATCGGGCTCATTCACTTCCAGGCGTTGAAGCTGCACCTGCGCGGTGTGCCCTACCGCCGGCCGGGTGCCGATCACCGACCGATCCGCGAGCCCAGGAACATCGTATCCAGAGCACCGCCGTCGGCATCCATGAAGTAACGTCCGTGCGCGTGTCTGGTGGAGACATCGCCCATCCGCTGATCCTGCCCGTGCCGCGGGTCAGGCCCCGTCGCGCATTGCGATGGGCGGGCATCGGCGCGCTCCGCGCCTTGTGGGCGACCGACGACGAGCGGCTCGATCTCGTCGTGCCGAGCGGCGAACGCGTGCGCATCGGCGGCCCGGGCCCGCGCGCCGCCCTCGTGCGCATCCATGACGAACGCTTCTTCCTGCGGCTCCTCTTGCGCGGCGAGATGGGCGTCGGCGAGTCGTTCGTCGCGGGCGAGTGGTCGGCCGACAGCGACGACCAGCTCGTCGACGTGGTGCGCGTGTTCCTGCGCGGCACGCGGGCGCGCGGCGTCGAATCTCCGCTCACCCGCCTCGTGCAGCTGCCGTCGCTCGTGCGTCACCGCCGCGCCGCCAACACGCCGCGCGGCAGCGAGCGCAACATCCACGCGCACTACGATCTCGGCAACGACTTCTACGCGCTCTTCCTAGATGGAGAAACGCTCGCCTACTCGTGCGCGATCTACCCCGCGCCTTCACTTGCCGACGCGCAGCGCGCGAAGCTCGATCGCTTGTGCGACTGGCTCGCGCTGACGCCGCGCGACCACCTCCTCGAGATCGGCTGCGGCTGGGGCGGACTCGCGATCCACGCCGCACGTACGCGCGGCTGTCGCGTCACGGCGGTCACGATCTCGCGCGAGCAACACGCGCTCGCATCCGCCGCCGCCCTTCGCGAGGGCCTCGCCGATCGCGTCTCGATCCAGCTGCGCGACTACCGCGAGCTCGACGGCACGTACGACAAGATCGTCTCGGTCGAGATGCTCGAGGCGGTCGGCTACGAGTACCTCCCTCACTACTTCGCGATCTGTGCGCGCCTGCTCGCGCCCGGCGGCGCGCTCGCGATCCAGAGCATCACGATGCCCGACGAGCGCTTCGATGCCTACCGCCGCCGCGTCGACTGGATGCAGACGTACATCTTCCCCGGCTCGCTGATCCCGTCGGTCCCCGTGATCGCGCGCGCCGCCGCGCCGCACTTCGCGTTCACACGCGCCGATGACATCGGCCCGTCCTACGCACCGACCTTGCGCGAGTGGCGCCGGCGTTTTCTCGCCGCGCTGCCGCGTGTCCGCGAGCGCTTCGACGAGCCGTTCATCCGCACGTGGCTCCTCTACCTGGCGTTCAGCGAAGCGGCGTTCGAGGAACGCACGCTCCACAATCACCAGATCCTGCTCGCGCCTACTTCGCGTGCGTGACGGTCACGGTCGTCGTGATGCCGCCGCGGACCCAGAATTTTCCGGTGACCGACAGCGTGCGCGGCGCGATCGTCGACACCAGGTCATCACAAATCTGATTGGTGACCGCTTCGTGAAACGCGCCCTCGTCGCGGTAGCTCCACAGGTACAGCTTCAAGCTCTTGAGCTCCACGCAGAGCTGGTCCGGCACGTAATCGATCGAGATGGTTGCGAAGTCCGGCTGCCCGGTCATCGGGCACAAGCAGGTGAACTCCGGGCATTCGAACGCGATGTGATAATCGCGGCCCTTCTTTGGATTCGCGAAGGTCTCTAGCTGCTTGCTCGCCCGGGTCGCCATGTCGCGCGGTGAATAGCACAGTCACGCGCGCACGAGCCTTTGCCCAAAGGTCGTGCTTGCCCTACAATGATCATTGCGACGGTTTGTCGCCGAGAACATGTAGCGATGACCATTCTGGACACCGCGAACCATGGACTTCGTAACGGGCCGGTAGTGCCCATCACGAAGCCCAGCCCCGGGAGCCGCCGCAATTCTGCTGGCGGGCCGTATGGGTTGGGTTCTGGCTATACGCCAGGGGAGGAATGAACGACATGCCAAGTAACGAACGTAGCTCTGTGGAGGGGCGTTCCTAGCCTCCCAGTGAACCCCGCAGCCGCAAGGCTTCGGGAAATCAAAGAGCAAACGGGCCCGGTTCGTCGAAGCGACGCCGGGCCTGTCCTCTTTTCGGGCTCAGTTTTGCTGACGGCACGGGCCTGCAAGGTGGAGCGTCGGGTTCTCGAAAGAAGAAGACGACAACGTGACCGCGAAGTTTGGGGACTGACGGCGAGCTCACCGTCGAGGAAGCGCTCGACCGAGCACGACGGCGACGCGGAGAACAAACGCGTCGAGCAACTGGAACGACGGAGACGTGGCGAAACAACCCCTCGAGCGACTAGAACGTGAAGATCTGGTCTGCGCGCTTCTCGGCCGGCTTGGGAGCGTTGGTCTCCTGCTTCGGCTTGATGATCGGCGGCGGCGGCTCGACCGCGTAGCGTGCGGCGGCCGACGTCATCGGGATGACGGGCTGCGACGAGCGCTGTGGAGGTGCGGCTTCCGTCGAGGGCTTGACGGGAGTCGGGATGGAGGTGGACGACGTCGGCGTGGGACGCGCGGGCAGCGGGCCCGGCGACGGCGGCCGATAGGTTTCGGGGCGGGGCGTAATGGTCGTCGTGCCCTCACCCAAGAAGTCGTTCACGCGGGTCTCGACGAGCTGGCTCATCGAGATGTTGTTGGCCTCGCAAAACGCCTTCAGCCGCTCGTAGGTCGTGCGGCTCACACTAATGCTCCGTCGAGTCTGCTTCTTGGCCATGATTCCTCTGTACGCTACGGGTAGGGTATCGTCAAGCCGGTCCTACTAGGCCTGGACTCCCGTGCTGCGTGTAGAGAAGTAGCATCGCCGTCTGACATACGACGGTCGTCGCCGACGAAGGCGCGAAGATCACTCGGTGATCGAGCGATCGAAGTTCAGACGGCGGGGTAGCTGCCGCTCGCGGAAGGCGAGGCGGCACGTCCGAGCCAGTCGGTCGCGCGCAGGTGCGTGAGCAGCTCCGTCTCGGGGGAGCCCGGCTGCGTTTGCGAGTCGTAGTCCCAACGCACGAGCGGCGGGAGCGACATCAAGATCGATTCGACACGGCCGTTGGTCTTGAGGCCGAACAGCGTGCCGCGATCGTAGATCAGGTTGAACTCGACGTAGCGGCCGCGTCGACGGAGCTGCCACGTGCGCTCGGCATCGCCGTATGGCTCCGTCGCTCGACGCTGAGCGATCGGAATGTAAGCGCTCGCGAACGATCGTCCGATGTCGCGTACGAAGTCGAAGACCGCTTCTGTCGGGTGTTCGCCCTTCGCGCCGAGGTAATCGAAGAACACGCCACCCACACCGCGCGTCTCGTTGCGGTGTGGCAAGAAGAAGTACTCGTCGCACCAGGCCTTGAATCGGTCGTAGTCGGCGACCGGGCGATGGCGATCACAAGCTTCCGCGAGCGTCGAGTGAAAGTGAGTGACGTCATCACGAAAGAAGTAATACGGCGTGAGATCTGCACCGCCCCCGAACCACAGTGCCTCGCCCTTCATCAAACACCGGAAGTTCGCATGCGTAGTGGGCACCATCGGACTGCGTGGATGGAGCACGAGCGAGACACCGCTCGCCCGGAACGTGCGGCCCTGCCCCGGCATGTGGTCCGCGATCTCGGCGGGGAGCTCGCCGTCGACGTTCGACCAGTTGACGCCTGCCTTCTCGAACAGCGCGCCACCTTCGAGCACTCTTGCCACACCTCCACCGCCACCGGGACGCTGCCACGCATCGGTCGTGAATTCGGAGGCGCCGTCGGTGTCGGCGAGTGCGCGACACAGCTCGCTCTGGAGCTCGGAGAAGAACTTCGCAGAACGATCGAACAGGTCCGACACGCGCGCATGCTACCATCGGGAATTCGTCGAGCTTAGGTGATGTGGGCTGCTATTCGACTCCTCCGCGCGACGCGCTTGTTCGGCGTCATCTTCCTCAGTTACCTGTGGCAGGTGTCGTGGGCTCGCTTGTGGAAAAAGCGCTACAACACGAAAGAGCGTTGGTCGAAGATCAATCGCCGTAACGCACGCCGCATGTACTTCGGCTTCGTTCGCCTGCGCGGCGTGTACATCAAGCTTGGCCAGATCCTCTCGGTGATGGGCACGTTCTTGCCGCGCGAGTACACCGAAGAGCTCGAGGGACTCCAGGATGATGTCCCTCCGCAGAGCTACAAGAAGATCAAGACGACGTTCGTGAAGTCGTTCTCGAAGCAACCGCACGAGGTCTTCACGACGTTCAACCAGGAACCGATCGCGGCCGCGTCACTCGGTCAGGTGCACGAGGCAACGAACGCCAAGGGCGACAAGCTCGCGGTCAAGATCCTCTATCCGAACGTCGCGACGATCATCAAGATCGACCTCAGGGTCCTTGGCTGGGCACTCAGCGTCTACAAGAACTTTGTTCCGATCCAGCAGATCGGTCGCGTCCACGAGCAGCTCGGCGACATGCTCGCGCGAGAGACCGATCTCGCGAACGAAGCGCGCTGCATCACGCGCATGACGAAGAACTTCGAGAACGACACCGACGTGCTGTTCCCGAAGGTCTATCCCGAGTGGTCGTCGCCGACCGTCATGACGATGACGTTCATGGACGGCGTGAAGATCAGCAAGAAGGACTCCCTCGCCACGCTCGGCCTTGACCCCTACGACGTCGCGACCAAGCTCATCAAGGTGTTCTACAAGCAGCTCTTCATCGATCGGTTCTTTCACGCCGATCCGCACCCCGGAAACTTCTTCGTCCAGCGCGGCCCGGAAGGTCAGGTCCGCATCGTGGTCCTCGATCTCGGCAGCGCCACGCCGCTGACCGACAACCTCGCCGACGGCATGTTCGACATCCTCTCCGGTCTCATGACCCGCAAGGACGACCTCGTCGTGAAGGGCATCGACAGGATGGGCTTCATCTCGCCCACCGGCGATCGCGCGCTGCTCGAGCGCACCGTTCGCAAGTACTTCGAGAAGCTGCTCAACCTCAACATCACCGACTTCGGGAATATCAAGGGCGAGGACCTCGAGACCCTCGCGGATCCGGACATGCGGCGCGACGAGCTTCGCGAGCTCATGAAGGCGATCGCGTATCCCGAGGGCTGGTTCTACGTCGAGCGCGCGGCCGTGATCATGTTCGGCCTGAGCTCCACGCTCGCGCCGAAGCTCAACGGCATCCACGTCGGCTTCCCGTACATCACGCAGTTCATCATGGAGCGCAACAACAAGCGGCTGTCCGAGGCCGCTGCGAAGAAGCGCGCCGAGACGACGCCCGGCTCGGACAACGACGGCGGCGGTTCGCTCCCCGATCGCGACAAGGTCGGCACGGTCTCGGAGAAGTCCGAGAAGTCGGCGAAGCCCGGCTCTGCCGACGAGCAGTTGCTGAACTAGCCGCGGTAACGCGGCCGTCGATGTATCGTCGACGGTATGAGCAGTGACAAGGGTGACCATACCGTCATGGCGTCGGTCACCGCCGCCGAGAAGGGTCCGCTCGACAAGTCGGCGGGCGATCGGCCCGAGCCAGCACCGAGCTCGCTCGTCGGCCGCTATCAGGTCGCGCGGCGCATCGGCAAAGGCGGCATGGGCGAAGTGATGGGCGCACGCGACGAGCAAGTCGGGCGCGACGTCGCGATCAAGCGCATGCGCAAGGCGAACCCGAGCGAACGCGCGATCGCGCGCTTCCTTCGCGAAGCCTCGATCCAGGGGCGGCTCGAGCATCCGGCGATCTGCCCGGTGCACGAGATCGGGCGCGACGCGGACGGCTTGCCGTTCTTCGTGATGAAGAAGCTCTCCGGCACCACGCTCGCGAAGATCCTCGACCGGCCCGGCGGCGATCGCGGCGAGTATCCGCTGCAGCGCGTGCTGCGCGCGCTCACCGAGGTCTGCCTCGCGATCGAGTTCGCGCACGTGCGCGGCATCGTTCATCGAGATCTCAAGCCCGACAACATCATCCTCGGCGACTTCGGCGAGGTCTACGTCCTCGACTGGGGCGTCGCGAAGGTCATCGGCGAGGAAGACGGCGACTTCGCCGACGTCGACAGCGGCAGCGGCGAGCACGCGACGCAGCAAGGCACCGCGATCGGCACGCCCGGCTACATGGCGCCGGAGCAGGTGCAGGGCAAGCCGGTCGATGGCAAGTGCGACGTCTACACGCTCGGCTGTCTGCTGTTCGAGATCCTCGCCGGCGAGCCGCTGCATCCGCGCGGCTTCGAAGGCATGAGCAGCGCCGTGCAGGGGAAAGACCCGCGCCCGTCGTCGCGCGTACCGAACCGCGATATCGCGCCCGAGCTCGACGCGATCTGCGTCGAGGCCACGCACTACGATCCACACAGGCGTCCGTCCGCGCGCGAGCTCGGCGACCGCGTGCAGCGCTTTCTCGACGGTGATCGTGACGTCGCGCTCCGCCGCGATCTCGCGCGTTCGCACTTCGAGAAGGCGACACAGGCGTTCGATGCATCGAAGCAGCCCGAGCCACCAACACGCGCGAGCCGCCTCCACCTCACCTCCAAACCGGAGCGCCCCTCGTCCGCGAAGAGCGATGAAGGCCGCGTCACGGCGATGCGCGAGGCCGCCGCCGCGATGGCGCTCGATCCGTCCCTGCCCGGCCCCGCCGAGCTCATCGGCCGCTTGATGCTCGAGCCGCCGAGCGAGACGCCGCGTGAAGTGATCGCGGCGATCCAGGAAGACGACATCCGGATGGCCAAGCTCAACGCGCAGGCCGGCATCTGGGCGCTCGTCGCCGCACTCGCCTTCACGCCGTTCCTTTGGTGGATCGCGCCGAGTGCGTCCTCGTACGTCGCGGTCCTCACCGCGTTCCTGCTCGTGAACCTCGTCGTGCTCCTGCACGCGAACATGGCGACGCTGCCGAAGCCCGGCCTGATCGTCATCGGCAACACGATCATCGTGTGCGTGATCGCGCGTTCGTTCTCACCCATCTTGATCGCGCCGGGCGTCGCCGCCGTGCTCGCGATGGCGATGGTGCTCACGCCGAAGTTCTCGTTCCTCGGCTCCGCGACCACGATCGCGCTCGTCCTCATCACCGCCGTGCTCGGCCCACTCGCGCTCGAACGCATGGACCTCATCTCGCGGACGATCTCCGTGAGCGAGGCCGGTGTGTTGTTCCGCGCGCCCGCACTCGCCGGGCACGAAGTCCCGACGATCATCGTCGGCTCGATCTTCACGGTCGGGCTGATCATCGGCTCGTGCGCGATGGCCGGCACGATGCGGCGACGAACGCGCGAGGCCTACCGGAACTTGGAGCTGCAGGCGTGGCAACTCCGCCAGCTGGTTCCGCAACAAAGCTGACTAGCGACAGCGATCGTGGTCGGAGATGCCAGCGCCGAGCGTGATGTCGCGACGCACGCGCCACACCTGCTTCTCGCGCGATGGCGTGGCGACGCCGACACCGCCGCGACCGTGCTCGTGCGCCTTGCGCTGTGCCGGCGTCAACATCGGGTCATCGGTGAACACGATGTCGTCGATCACGTAGTGACACTTGCCGGTCTCGACGACGTGCATGTGCACGTGCTGCGGAATATCGGACTTCGGATACGACGCCGGGCGGATCGTCTCGAAGCGATACGCGCCATCCTTGCCGGTGAGCGCGAACGCACGCAGCGCGCCGTGCCGCGTCTTCCCCGGCGGATATTTCCCGGCCGCGTTCGTCTGATACGCGTAGACGATCACGCCGACGACCGGCCGCTTCTTCGCATCGCGCACGACGCCGTCGATCACGAGCGGCTCGCCAGGCTCGTTCGCCGGCGCGATGCGCGCCTGTGACGCGAGCTTCGCGGGCCGGCCCTCGAAGACATACTCGCAGCCCTCACACGGGCCGCCGACGAGGACTTCCTTGGGTGACGCATGCGCGTCGCACGCGAGCAGAGCGATCAGGAGTAGGTGGCGCATATCGGCAGGACGAGCCTCCGCGCGAAGTGTTAACGCTGCCGTCGCCGTCCAAGCTTGGCGAATTGCTCGACGAGCGGCAAGCCGAGTCTTGGAAACGGGCGAATCAGATGCGCGAGCGCCGCGCGATAGGCCGGGATCGTGCGCACGAGCTTCGGGCGATCGACGAGCGCGACCGCTTCTTCAGCGACCTCGTCGAGGGTGAGCAGCGTGCCCGACGAGAACAAGAGGCCCGCGCTCGACTCGTGCTGCACCGCGCCCGTCATCTCGCCCGCCATCGCATCAGGACACAGCGTGCTGACGGTGATCGGTCGGCTCGCGCGCCGCAATTCACCCGATAACGACAGCGAGTAGCCGAGCACGCCGTGTTTGGTCGCGCCGTACACGGCGAGGCCCGGCGTCGGCACGAGTGCGGACATCGATGCGATGTTGAGGATCGTCCCGCGCGCCATCACGTCGAGCGCGGCGTGACAGCCGAAGATGAGGCCGAGCAAGTTGACCTCGACGATGCGCCGCACCGCCGCGTCGTTCATCTCCCACGTATCTCCGACGGACAACACGCCCGCGTTGTTGACCCAGATCTCGACCTCGCCGATCGCGCGCGCCGCTCTTGCGACTGCGCGATGACTCTCGCCATCGCGAACGTCTTGACCGAGGCCCGTGCCATCGACGATCGCCGCCGTCGTGCGTGCTGCGCCTTCGTCGATGTCGGTGCAGACGACATGTATGTCTCGACGTGCGAGACGCTCCGCGATCTTCCGACCGAGCCCGCGTCCTGCACCCGTCACGACCGCGACTCGCTTCATGCGACGCAGCTTACAAGATCGACACCCAATTAACCCGAGGCACACGGTTCATCGCCCCACGGCGCTGCATGATCATTTACTGTGCTTCGAATGGGCGAGTTGTTTGGTCCCTATCGCGTCTACGAGCAGCTGGGGGCTGGCGGGATGGCGACGGTGCATCGTGCGGAGCTTGTCGCCGACGACGGCGAGAAGCAGATCGTCGCGCTCAAGTGCCTGCTGCCCGAGCTCTCGCGGAACACGTCGTTCGTGCGCCGCTTCATCGACGAAGCGCGCCTCGGTCAGAAGCTGCGCCACGCGAACATCGCGAAGACGTTCGACGTCGGCAAGATCGACAAGACGCACTACATCGCCCTCGAATACGTGCGTGGTCCGACGGTGCAGCAGCTGTTCATGCGGGCGCTGCAGGGCAAGACCATGCCCGTGTTCATCGCGCTGCACATCGTCACGCAGACCGCACGCGCGCTCGCGTACGCGCATGGCCTGCGTGAAGAGACCGGTCGCCCGCTCAACTTGATTCACCGCGACATCGCGCCCTCGAACATCATCGTCTCCGATACCGGCTCGACGAAGCTCATCGACTTTGGCGTCGCGAAGACCGCATCGGGTCACGTGCGCACCGCAGCGGGCTCGATCATCGGCAAGCTCGGCTACGTCGCGCCCGAGTACCTGAGCGGCAAGCTCGACGCGCGCGTCGACATCTACTCGCTCGGCGTCGTCGCCTACGAGCTGCTCACCGCGCGCAAGCTGTTCGACGTCGACGACGTGCGCACCGCGCATCAGCTGCGCTCGTGCGAGATCGAGCTGCCGTCGAAGATCAACACGTGCGTGTCGGCCGGCATCGACGACATCGTGATGAAGGCGCTCGCCTTCGATCCCGATGCGCGCTGGCAGTCCGCATTCGACTTCTACACCGCGCTCTCGGACTTCGTGCACAACACCGGCCTCGAGGTCCACGACCGCGATGTCGCCGAGTGGATCGGCAAGGAGCTCGACGCGCAGGTGAGCGAGCCGACGCTGCCGCCGATCCGCACGTCCGAGTTCGAGATCGATATCGAGGCCGCGTTCGCGCGCGTTCGCGCGAAGACGCATCCGAGCATCCAGGACGAGCTGCTTACAGGATGACAACGCTCAGGCGAACGTGACGGCGTGAACGGGTGGGAGATGGTTCGACACCACCGCCCACGTCTCACCACGATCGCGACTCGCGAACACGTTGCCCGTCGTCGAGCCGAACGCGAGCGCACCGTCGCCGGCCATCGCCATCCCGTGCCGATACACGAGGTCGTACGCGAATTTGTCGGGCAAGCCGCGGTCGAGGACGTCGAACGACTTGCCACCGTCGCGGGTCCGCGTCACGACGAGCTTGCCCTCGACGGGGATCCGCTTCTCGTCCTTCTGGCCGGGGACGAACCACGCGGTCTCGCCGTTTGCCGGGTCGACGACGACGGTGAAGCCGAACACGCTCGGCCCCGCTTTCTCGATCTCGGTCCACGATTCGCAGTCGTTCGTCGACTTGAAGATGCCGTTGTGATGTTGCGCCCACCACAGGTGTGGCTGTGCCTTGCACTGCACGAGGCAGTGCACGTCCTGTCCGATCGGATCGAACTGATGTTCGGGCGGCGCGTACTCCGCGCGCATGCCCTTCGACGCGACGGCCCACGTCAGGCCCCCATCGCGCGTGCGCCACACGCCACCGGTCGAGACGCCGATCGCGACCGTCTTCGGATCGCGCGGGTCGACACAGATCGAGTGAATGCCGGGGAAGTCGCGACCGCCGCCGCTCCACTTCTTGCGTTCGGGCATGAACCACAGCGACTCGACGAGCTTCCACGACGCGCCGCGATCTTCGCTGCGGAACATCGCGCCCGGGATCGTGCCGCACCAGAGCGCGCCGTCCTTGTCGAGCGCGGGCGCGAGGGACCACAGCAGCGCCGTCGCCCACTTCAGATCGCGGCCGAACATGTCCTTGTCCTCGAGGCCCTCGGGCTTCGGCGGATACGCGGGAATCGCAACCTCGGTCCACGTCTCGCCGCGGTCGTCGGAGCGGTGCAGCTTCGGACCGAAGTGGCCGTGCTCGAGCGCGACGTACCAGCCGCCGCGTGGGTCGACCATCGCGAGGGTGACGTTGTCGCCAATGAAGTGTCCGCGCCTGACCTGATACGAGCTGCCGGTGAGCTCGGCGACGAACAGGCCTTTGCGGGTCGAGATCAGCATCGGGTGCATGTCAGCCTCCTGAGAGCGATTGCATGACGTAGAGCTCGGACCCGGGTGCCACCGGATCCGAGAGCCGCTCGCGATCGGCGATCTGCTGGCCGTCGACGAACACGAGCATGTGATAACGAAGCGCGCCTTGCTCGTCGACGATGTACCCGCGCAGCCGCGGATTGTCCGCGAACACGCGGTCGAGCACTTCGCGTACGGTCGAGCCCTCGACGGTTCTCGTCGGGCACTCGACGTGACGTTCGAGGTTCGGTGTGAAGCTCACCGTTGCCACGCCGCGAACGTACGCTCGGTCCGCTGCGACATGCTAGCGTCGCAGCGTGTTCGACGTGGTCGTCGCGGCAGATCTCGAATGGGGCATTGGCAAAGCCAACGGCTTGCCGTGGCCGCGGCTGCGCGGTGACCTCGCACACTTCCGCCGCGTCACCACCAGCACAGCGAATGAGGGCGCCCGCAACGCGATCGTGATGGGTCGCAAGACGTGGGAGAGCAACGAGGTCGGCGGCAAGCCACTGCCGAAGCGCCTGAACGTCGTGGTCTCGCGCAACACCTTGATCGTCCCCGACGGCGTCGTCGCCGCAGCCTCACTCGAGGCCGCGCTCCGTGTGACGGGCGTCGAGACGATCTTTGTCGTCGGCGGCGCCGGCCTGTTCCAGGACGCGCTCGTCGACGCCCGCCTCCGCTACGTCTACCTGACGCGGATCGAGGGCAAGTTCGACTGCGACGTGAAGATGCCCGACCTCGACGCACGCGGCTTCTACCGCGACGCGCGCTGGGAAGGCGAGGCGATCGGCGAGGACAACGGCGTGCGCTACCGCATCGAGCGACTGTGCAAGCCGTAACCTCGAGGTAGGCTGTCCGTATGTCGATCGTGATCGACAAGAAACCCATCGACGTCGTCCAGCCCGTCACCGAGACCGCGATCTTCGGCCTCGGTTGATTCTGGACGCCCGACGCCCGGTTCGGGTGTCATCCAGGAATCGTTCGTACGCGCGTCGGCTATGCCGGCGGCGAACATCCCGATCCGACGTATCACGACCTCGGCGATCACACCGAAGTGTTCGCACTCGACTTCGACCCGAGCGTCATCACGTACGAGGAGCTACTCGCCGACTTCTGGTCCTCGCATCGCGCGACGCGCGCCTCGTACAGCCGGCAGTACATGGCCGCCGCATTTCCGTCGGCGCAGCAGCTCGACCTCGCGCTCGCCAGTCGCGCGCGCATCCCGGACGCCGAGACGCCCGTGATCGCGAACGCGCGCTTCTATCTCGCCGAGGACTACCACCAGAAGTACTACCTCCGGCACGACCGCACGCTGATGGCCGAGCTCGCGCACTACTCGCCGAGCGCATTCGTCGACTCGACCGCGGCCGCGCGCCTCAACGGCTACGTCGCCGGTCACGGCTCGCGCGCGCAGCTCGACGCGCAGCTCGACCAGCTGTCGCTCTCGCCCGAGGCCGAGCGTTACGTGCGCGGCCGCGTCGGTGCACGTCGCGCGCAGTGCAGCTGATCTCGCGCAGTCCTCGACGGTAAACCGGAGTAGACAGCTGTCTGGGGGCAATCTCCCAGACGGCAAAGGCAACTCGATCTGCCGGTATCACGCGCGATTTCGTGCGCGATTCGATCCGCATCACGAGGTTGCGTCGCGATCGCGCGTGGCATTTGCGCTGCACATCGGTCGATGCGGAGGAAACGACAATGAGCCATCAGCAGAACGCATTCGAAACCATCGACATCAACGCACTCGCCACCGTCGGTGGTGGTCAAGCACAGCAGCAGCAGGCGCCCGAGGGCGGATACGATGACGGCCCGCCGCGCCGCACGTGGGGACAGGCCGCGCGCCAGTACGGCGCCGCGTGCGTCTCGGGCGCGGGCCAGGCGGTCATGTTCGGCGGCCGTCCGCGCAACTGGCGCCAGGGACTCAGCACCGCCGCGATGGGCTGTGCGATGGGCATGGGCATGCGCGCCGTCGACGATGTCTCGCAGGCCGTCGGCGGCGAGCAATAACCGCGCGATTTACACCGCGACCGCGAACTTGATGAACGGGTGGTGCTGGTAACCCTCGAGCGAGATGTCGTCATACGTCATCTCGAGCGTGGGCTTGTTCGCGAGCACGAGCTTGGGCAGCGGATGCGGCGTGCGATCGAGCTGCATCTTCACGCCCTCGACGTGGTTCAAGTAGATGTGCGCGTCACCGAACGTGTGCACGAAGAACCGCGGCGATAGCTTGGTCTCCTGCGCGATCATCGACATCAACAGCGCGTAGCTCGCGATGTTGAACGGCACGCCGAGCGCCAGATCCGCCGACCGTTGATAGAGCTGGCAGTCGAGCCACGTGTCCTGCACGTAGAACTGGAAGAACGCGTGGCACGGCGGCAGCTTCATCTTTGGGAGGTCGGCGACGTTCCATGCGCTGACGATGTTGCGGCGCGACGTGGGGTCACGCTTGATCGTATCGATCGCGATCTGGATCTGATCGATGCCTTGGCCCCCAGGTGCGCCCCAGCTCCGCCACTGATGGCCGTAGATCGGACCGAGCTCGCCGGCCTCGTCGGCCCACGCGTCCCAGATCGGCGTGTGCTGCTTGAGATCGTCGTTGATGTTCGTGGAGCCGCGCAGAAACCAGACCAGCTCGCGTACGACGGCCGGGAACAGGACCTTCTTCGTCGTGACGAGCGGGAAGCCTTCACGCAGGTCGTACCGCGACTGGGCACCGAACAGCGAGATGGTGCCGGTGCCCGTGCGATCGGTCCGGCGCTCGCCGTTCTCGAGGACATGACGGAGCAGCTCTAGGTACGGCCGCATGTGTCTGGCATATAGCATCGAGCCATGACACGCGAGACGACGATCGGCGCACTGCTCGACGAGTACGAAGGAATCCTGCTGGATGCCTACGGCGTGCTGGTCGATGGGAGCGGCGCGCTGCCGGCGGCCGGGCCGCTGATTCGCGAGCTCGAACGGCGCGACAAGCCGTTCGCGATCGTCACGAACGATGCGTCGCGCCAGGCCGCGACCTACGTGCGCAGGTTCGCCGGGTACGGCATCTCGATCGCGCCCGAGCGGCTCGTGACGTCGGGGAGCCTCCTGCCCACGTACTTCAAAGACCGCGGCCTCGCCGGCGCGCGCACGCTCGTGCTCGGGACGCCGGACTCGCTCGATTTCGTGCGGCAAGGCGGCGGTGTGCCCGTCGAGATCGCGGCGGGTCTCGAGATCGATGCCGTCGCGATCTGCGACGACTCGGGCACGCCGTTCCTCGACGGGATCGAGATCGCGCTGTCGGCGATCGTGCGCGCCGTCGAGGCGGGACGCCGGCCCGCGCTCGTCTTGCCGAACCCGGACCTCGTCTATCCCAAGGGCGGCGGCGAGCTCGGATTCACCGCGGGTGCGATGGCGCTGCTCGTCGAGGCCGCCCTCGCCCGCCGGTTTCCCGGCGAGCGGCTCGTGTTCGAGCGCCTCGGCAAGCCGGAGCCGCATCTGTTCGTCGAGGCGGCGCGCCGGCTCGGCATCGATCGCACGCGGCTCGTCATGATCGGCGATCAGCTCGAGACCGACATCGCGGGCGCGCAGGCCGCCGGCATCGCGACCGCCCTGCTCGCGGGTGTTTCGCGATGGGACGAGCGCGCCGCGCTTGCGCCGACTTACTTGCTCGGTACCATCGAGCCGTGATCCAGCGCTTCTGCTTCGTGAAGCTGTTAGACGACGAAGTCGGAACGCGCGCCGAGCTCGCCGAGATGATCTACGCGCAGCTGACCTCCGCGGGTGCAGATGCGGTCGTCGGGCTGCCCGCCGATGACAGCGCAGCGCGGTGGGATCTCTCGATCGTCATCACCGCCGCATCGATCGAAGCGTGGAACGCGATCGCGCAGAGGCCCGCGATGATCGGCGTGTTCGACGAGCTTGCAGCGCGCGCGGCTGTCGTCAAGGCGTGGACATTCGAGGCGACGCGATGACATTTGTCGCCGCACGCTGACGATCCTCCCGATGCGTTTCGTTGCACGCGATCACCCGCAGTGACACGCTCGCGGCATGAAGCTTCGATCGATGACAATGGTGATGATGGGTGTCGGCGCGCTCGCGACGGGCGCTGCTTGCAGCAAGAAACCGAAGGAGGGCAAGGCGCCCGACATCGGCAGCGCGAGCAACACGATGGGCAGCGCGGGCTCTGGTAGCGCTGCCCCGGCCGAGCCGCCGAAGGAAGCGAAGCTCGAGGGCAAGGCGCTCGCGGATCGCTACCTCGAGTGCACCGCGCACATCAACGGCGCGAAGTGGGACGACTTCAAGACCAAGTGCCTCGCGAAGGACTACAAGGGCCACGATGCCGACGGTCAGAACATCGAAGGTCCCGACGCTGTCCTCGACTGGTTCAAGGGCCAGCACACCGCGTTCCCCGACATGAAGTTCCAGCCGCAGCTGGTCCTCGTGAACGGCCGCAACATCCTCGCGGTCGGTCTCACCACCGGCACGCACACGGGCGTCCTCAAGAGCCCGATGGGTGAAGTCCCCGCGACGAACAAGAAGATGGGCCAGCTGATGTTCCATCGCCTGACCATCAATGACGAGAACCGCGCGAACCAGGAATGGGCCTACTTCGATCCGGCCACGATGGCCTCGCAGCTCGGCCTCATGCCGAAGGGCACGCCGCCGATGCGCGCCGCGATGGACAAGGGCATGGACGGCGCGCCCGTCGTCGTCGTCGCCGCCGACGATGACAAGGAGAAGAAGAACCTCGAGGCGTGGCAGAAGTCGCTGGCCGCGTTCCAGTCGAAGAAGACCGCCGACTACATGGCCTTCTATACCGACGACGCCATCGAGTCCGATCAAGCGGGCGAGAAGGATCACAAGGGCAAGAAGGAGATCCAGGCGGGCTCCGAGATGTTCCTCAAGGCGTTCCCCGATCTGAAGATCGAGACGCCGAACACGTTCGCGGCCGGCGACTACGTCGTCGCGATGGGCACGTTCAGCGGTACGAACGACGGCCCGCTCGGCCCGATGAAGGCGACGAAGAAGAAGGTGACCGGCGAGTTCGCCGAGGTCGTGAAGATGAAGGACGGCAAGATCGCCGAGCTCTGGCGCTTCCGGAACGGCATGTCGATGGCGTCGCAGCTCGGCCTCATGGGCCCGCCGCCGGGCGCAGGTTCCGCAGCCCCGCCCGCGGGTGGTGGCAGCGGAAGCGATGCGCCGAAGGGCGACGCGCCGAAGGGCGATGCGCCGAAGAAGGGCTAGTCGCTCGCGGGCGCGCGTAGTCGTTCGACATAGCGCGCCAGCTCGTCGGGCAGCGGGCTCTCGAACTTCACGCGCTCGCCCGTCGCGGGATGCTTGAAGCCGAGGACCGCGGCGTGCAGCGCGAGACGTGGCGCGCGCGGCAAGAACGTTCGCGATGTCTCGCCGCCGTGTTGCGCGTCGCCGGCGAGCGGGTTGCCAAGGCCGGCCAGGTGGATACGGATCTGGTGCGTGCGGCCGGTCTCGAGGCGAGCCGCGACGAGCGTCGCGTTCGTCAACACCTCGAGCGCTTCGATGTGCGTGACGGCGCGGCGCGCATCGACCGGTCGGTCGATCGTCTGTGACGTTACGGTGCCGATCGCGATCGCGCGGTATTCGCGATCGACGTCGTGCGCCTTGAACGCGTCGCCGAGGACCTTGTTGGCCGCGCGCGTGCGAGCGAACACGAGGAGCCCGCTCGTCGGGAGATCGATGCGATGGACGAGGTAGAGCTCGCCGTGTGCGCGCGCGAGCTGGTCGAGCATGTCGCCGCGATTCGACTCGGGCGTGGGTGCGGTGACGAGGCCGGCCGGTTTGTCGGCGACGATGACGTGAGCGTCGATGTGCACGATCGTCGGTGCCTGGGGTGGCTCGGTGCGCTCGACGGCGCTGCCGATGTTGATCTCGATCGATTGCCCCGCGCGAACGGGGCGCGATGCGACCTTCACGCGCGTGCGATCGACGAACACGCCGCCTTCATCGATCACCGCGCGCGCCTTGCGGCGCGAGAGGCCGGCGACGTGACGCGGCAGGACCTGATCGAGGCGGAGGCCGGTTTCGTCGTCGGCGACCTTGAAGACCGACTTCATGACCACTTCGCGCGGGCGACGACATCGCGAATCGCGGCGGCGAGCTCGGCGGGAACTTCTTCCTGCAGGAAGTGGCCGGCGGTGGTCTTCGTGACCTTCGCATCGGGACGCAGGCGCTCGAGGTGGTTGATCACGCGGCCGAGGATCGGATCCTTCGTGCCCCACACGAAATGAAGGGGCACGTCGACCGACGCGACGAAGTCATGCGTGACGTGGAGTGCAGGCAGCGAAGGATGCGCATCCGGCGAGTCGGGGACCATGCGCGCGAGCGCGAGTGGTGCCGCGCGATCGGCGCGGCTGCGCAGCGGCCAGCGATACGCCTTCGCGACGTCGCCGCGCATCGTCGAGCGATCGCCTTGCGAGGTGTGCAGCACACCGAGCGGGAAGCCGAGCCGGCGGAACAGCACGTCGCTGACGATCGGCATCTGCGAGAGCCGATGGAACAGCGTTGGCTTGAACTTCGGCGCGGGCGGCGAGACGGCCGTGTTTCCGAGGACGATGCCGCGCAGCTGCTCGCGGCGACGCCACATCGCGTGCATCGAGATCGGGCCGCCCCAGTCCTGCGCCGCGACGACGAGCGGGCCCGGAATCAACTGATCGATCGCATCGCCGAGCCACGCGCTGTGACGATCGAGCGTGTGCTCGGGAATCTCGGGCTTGCTCGAGAGACCGAGGCCGATCAGATCGGGACAGACCAGGCGCAACGGCTCGCGCGTGCCGAGCAGCTCCGCGACGACCTTGCGCCAGAGAAAGCCCCACGTCGGATTGCCGTGCACGAGCAAGACCGGCTTGCCGTCGGGCGGGCCCCACTCGAGGACGTGCATGCGCTCGCGACCGACCGAGAGCATGTGCTCGCGAAATCCGGGCGGAAGCTGCGCGACGATGAAATCTGGAAGCACCGCGCGTAGCATCGACGAGCGATGCCGCGTCGTCACGCGCGCGAGCGGCGAATCAGCGCCGTGAATTGGCTACCAATCGCCGTCGTCGTCGACGCCACGCCGGCGTGCACCGCCGCGTGGTTTCTTCTCGGCGTCGGGGCCGCGTTCCTTCTCTTTTTCCTTCTCCTTGCGGCGACGGTTGTCGCTGCCGGGTGCAAAGGGACCAGGAGATGGAGGCCGGAAGCCGCCCGGAGCGCCACCGGGCGGACCGCCGAAGCCGCCGCTGCGTGGGGGACCGCCGAAGCCGCCTCCGCCACCGGGAGGACCGCCCCCGTAACCACCGCCAGGAGGGCCACCGTAGCCGCCCCCGCCGGGACGTGGTGGGCCGCCATAGCCACCGCCGCCGGGAGGACGCGGACCACCGGGACCACGAGCCTCGCGTTCGCGTGCTTCGTTGATCCGAAGCTGGCGCCCGTCGACCTCGTGCCCGTCGAGCTCTCGCAGGGCTGCCTGCGCGAACTCTGACGTAGCCATCTCGACGAACGCAAAGCCACGCGAGCGACCGGTTTCGCGATCCATGATGATGGACACGCTCGTAACCTCTCGGCCGTTTTGACTGAACGCTTGTCGGAGAGAATCCTCGGTCGTGTTGTAATTCAGGTTGCCCACGTAGAGCTTCGTTCCCACGGATCGGTCTCCTAAACGATTCAGCCGGACTGCGCGATTGGTTGAGAGGTTCTACGTCAGGTGGCTGTTTCCGCCCGACGCAGGGTCAGCGTATCACAGGCCTCCAGCGCGCGATCGAGAGAACATGGACGCCTCACCCAAAGGCGTAGGACCACCCCCTTGCCGTATCCTCGGCGGGCTCCATGGGGCCGCTTCCGTACCCGCATCGTGCGACGTTTCTCGCGAGCACGCTCGTCGCTCCAACCGAGCTCGACGCGGCAGCTTCCGTTGCGGCCAGGCTGATTTCGGTGATCGTGTTCGATCACCTCGTGCGCCATCCGATCCTCACCTTGGGTGATCACGACGACGAGCGCCTCGTCGATGACAACGGGCGCCTGCTGGACGCCCGGCACCCCCAGGTCGAGGACTCGATCGACTGGTTTTTTCGCATCTCGCGGCGCCACGAAGTGCTGTGGTTCGAGCTCTCGCTCGACAACCGGCGGCCCGCTCCGCCGGCACTGCGCTCGCGTCGCCCCGACGGCACCGTCGACGGCTGGGGCAGCTCGCCCGAGCTCGCGCTCTCGCAGCAGCTCACGCAGTGCCTCGCGCAGTGGCTGTCCTCGCGGCGGCTACCGCTCGTGCCGCCGCTGCTCGACTTCACGCTCGACGATCTTCGCGGCGCGGCCGAACGACTCGCAAAAGCAGACGCGCAGCTCTCGCAAGGACGCACGCTCGCGCAGCTGCCGCCGGGGCTGCGCTCGTCACCGCGCCTCGCGATCCCGTATCTGCGTGTGCTCGCCGAGCTGTCACGCGACGAAGCACGCTCCCTCGACGCTGCGATCCTCGAGCTCGAACCCTCGCACCCGGTCGCGCGGCGCAACCGCTACGTGTCGGGGCTGATCAGCGGCGAGGTGAATCGTCGCGAGATTCTCCCGTTGATCGCGGAAGCGCCGATGTACGCGAAGCCGCATCTCTCGATCTGGGGCGAGCCGTTCGCCGCCGAGCGCGTCCTCGAGAACATGGGCGTGCGGCATCAAGGCATCGCCGCGAGTCTGATGCCGGCGAATCCGTACGCCTGCCACAACTACTCGCTGCAGCTCGCCGAGGTCGGGCGTCGCGAGGAGTCGTATCGCTGGGCGGATCGCGCGACCGTCGCTGCACCGCAGTTCGGCGCCGCGCACCTCGACTGCGTGCGCCGGCTCCGCCAGGTCGGACGGCCCGGGCAAGCGTTCGCGGAAGCGCAGTATCGCTGCCGCGAGATCCTCGACCGCGCCGCGGCGGGCAAGCTACCGCCGAATGACTGGCAAGCACCGCATCACGCGGCGCTGCTGATCGCGTTCGCGCACCTCGACGTCGGTCGGATCGCAGAAGCGATCGAGCTCGCCGACGAATCCATGCTCGGGCTCGGCGATGACGCCGCGACCCAAGAAGCGTTCGTGTGGGCGCAGAAGCGCATCGCGCACTGGAAGACGGACGCGGGTCTCCTCGCGCGCGCGTACGCGTGGGAAGGCCATCACCGCGGCGATCCGGGCCGCGTCATCGTCGGCCTGACGAAGGGCCGGATCACCGACGACGAAGACGCGATGATGCTGATCGAGGCGCTCGGCGTGGTCGGTCGCCACGACCAGGCAGAGATCGCGTACTGGCAGTGCGCCGGCCTCGACGGGAACGGCGTGCTCGCCGATGGCAAGGCGCGGCTCGCGGGAGCGAAGGCGCTGATCCTCGTCGGTGAGCTCGAGGAAGCGCTCGATCAGATCCAGATCGTGGAGCTGCGCCGCAGCCAGAGCCGCCTCGAAGCCGAGGTCAATCGCATGTTGCGCCTCGCCGCGATTCGCCCCGCCGCCGAGTGGGAACGCGTGATCGAGCGCCGCCTCGAGGTCGGCGCGACCACGCTCGCGCAGCGCGCCGCGCGCGACCTCGCCGACTTCGTGCCGGGCCTGAACACGCCGCTCGTGCGGCGCGCGCTCGGCGAGACCAAGCCATTCCTCGTCGAGCCTGGCTGGGTGCAAGAGCTCGTCGCCGCGCTGCCGGCCGCACAGGCGACCGCAGACGCGATCATCAAGCGGCTCGGCGAGCCGGAGGCCGACACGCTCGGTGCCGCCGACGCACTCGCGCAGGAGTGGTGGACCGCGCTCGTCCCGCCCGCGCGCGATCGCGATGCGCACGCAGCCGGCGCGGTGCTCGCACTCGGCCTGTCGCTCGCACACTACCTCGCCGCGTGCGCGGCGCCACCGTCGCCGATCGCCGGCGCGTATCGTCACATCGCGACCGAAGCGCTGCACCTCGTGCGGCGCTCCCGATATCAGATCGATACGACCGCGATCCAGGCGCTGCTCCGCATGATCGATCACGTCGGCGCGGGCGCACCGGACTGGCTGTTCGACACCTGGCTCTTGCGCATCGAGCGCGCGCTCGACCTCGAGGCCGAGCACGGCGCGTATCTCGATCAGATGATCGCCGGCTTGCCCACGGTGCAGCGCATGCTGCGCGGCGACGAGCGCATCGGCTGGGAGCTCCGTCTCGCACACGACCTGTCGTCGGATCCGTCGCAGTACGAGCCGGCCGCATATCTGTACTCGCGTGGCTCGCGCGCCGTCGAAGCCGGCGGCGTCAACCTCGCGTGGTCGACGGCCGCGGCCGCCGCCGCACCGCCGCAAGCACAGCTCGACGTGCACTGGCTCGCCGCGATGAGCAACCCATCCGGCGTCGCTGCGCCATGGGTCCGCGTCGCGATCGGCCTGCTCTCGTCGGGGCGCAGCGCAGATGGTTTCGCCGCCGCATGCCGCGGGCTCACGGCCGCGACGGTCCGCGAGCGCGCCGCGATGATTAACGAGCTCGCGCCCGCCTGGAAGGCCGCGAACATCTCGACGCCGCTCGACGGCAACGCTGCGCTCGAAGCCGGCCTCGCTGCCGCGAGCGAGGACAAGCTGACGGTCGCCGTGCAGCACCTGCGCTGGGCCGTCGCCGTCGAGCCCGGCAACGCGAAGCGCGTGCAGAGCCTCGCCGTCGCGCTCGGCCGCTGCGGCCACGGCAACGAAGCCGTCCGCGTGCTGTCGCAACACGAGCGCACCGATGCGCCGCGCTTGATCGGCCGCGTTCTCGTCGAAGCCGGTCGCGACATCGATGCGGTGAAGCTCTTGAAGTTCGCCTCGCGCAGGTACCGCACCGCCGAGGACTGGGCGTACCTCGCACAGTCCGCCGCACGCGCGGACAACAACGCGATCGCCGTGGAGTCCGCACGCCGCGCCATCACGCTCGGCGCACGCGACACGCAGATGCTCGTCGCGTACGCCACCGCGCTCTATCGCATGGGCGAGTTCGTCGAGTGCGAGCGCATCGCGCAGCAGCTGATCACGCACAAGGATCGCGACTCGCGCGTCGCCGGCTTGCACGCGATGGCGCGCGCGCTCGCCGGGCAAGGCCGCCACGTCGACGCGCATCCGTACGCGAAGGCCGCTGCGGAGCTCCACCCGAACGGCGAGCTCGCAGGCGAGCTGATGGAGACGATGGACCGCATCATCCAGCAGCAGGTGCCGCCGGTGCGCCAGAGCGGCGAATTCTCGATGGAGCGCAGGGCGTGTCAGGACCTCGAGGCGTCGAACTTCGAACAGCTCGTGCCCGCGATCACGTCGCCGTCGTGGGGCGTCGCACGCGTCGCGCTCGCCGCATGCGAGTTCCGCAAGGACGACGAGAGCGGCATCCCGGTCGCGCCGCGCGCGCTCGACGCCGCCGTCGCGATCCTCGGCCGCACCGAGGGCGCGACAAATCCCGACGCCGTGCTCGCGCGCATTCGCGCCCTGCGCATCCGCGACAACGCGTTCATCCAGATCGATCCGCCGCCGCCGCTCGGCCTGCGGCTCACGCCCGAAGACTTCGAGCGCGCCTACGCCGACCGCGATCGCCGCCCGCAGCGACCGAGCGCGATCATGAGCTTCGCGCGCTGAACGGGCCGCGCGCGATCAGGCAACCCGCGACGAGCGCCGCGGACGCGAGCACGCACGTGACGAGTTGCACCGAGCTCGCATCGATCGCGGCGCTGGCACCCACGATCACGATCGCCATCAGCGCCGTGTTGCAGCCCTGGTTGAACGCGGCGACGTAACCCATCGACTCGATCGGTGTCGTCACGATGATCTCGTTGTTGACGCGCGTGAACGCGACCTCGAACAGGAAGATGAACAGACAGTACGACGCGAACGAGAGCATCGGGTCGTGCGTCAGGAACGGCACCGGCATCGCGAACGACGTGATCGCGATCAAGAACAGTGGATGGCGCGCGAACGTGCGCCGCCGGTCGCTCATGAATCGAAACACGAACACGGCGCCGCCCACGATCCCGAACGCCGATACGAGCTGCAGATTTGTCGCGCCCGTGATGTCGAGGCCGAGGTGCTTCATCGGCAGCGCGGTGCGTGCGACGTTATGGAAGCCCTGGTACACGCCGCTGATCACGTAGAGGTAGAACGAGATGCGGAACAGATCCGGGTAGCGCCGGAAGGTCGCGAGTGCGCTGCCTCCCGCGGAGGCCTTGCGCCCGACGGGTGGCTTGGCCTGGATGCCGAAGTAGAGCAGCGCCGCGACGACGAACGTCCCCGCGTCGACGGCCGCGACCCCGAGGAACGTCAGCCGCTCGGCGAGCATCGTTCCGAGCACGGCGCCGAAGCCGCTGCTGAGATACATCGAGGTGCCGAACAGCGACGACGCCTTCTCGAGGTAGCGCGGATCGACATACTGCTTGAGCGCGACCGTGCGCGCCGTTCGCGTCAGCGACTCGAAGAACCCGCGCAGCATCACGCACGCGAGCATCGAGGCGAACGAGAGATCGAACGCGAACGCGCACGCGATCGAGATCGAGGCCGACAGCAGCTCGCCGATCACCGCGATCGAGCGAATGCGATAGCTGCTGCAGATCCTGCCGACCACCTTCGACAGCATCACCGGCAGCAGCCACTGCGCGGCGAACACCGACGATGCCATCAGCGCGGATCCGGTCTCGGCGTAGATCCTGCCGGCGAGCACGATCACGAACAGGTAGGTGCCCGCGCTCGAGATCAAAAACGCGGTCCACAGCACCAGAAACGGGCGGTGCAGGAAGATGTCCTGGAAACGTACGGGAGCCGGAGGCGGCTCCGCGGTCACGCGCCTTCTTCCTCGAAGACCTGGTGAGCGACCTCGAGCGCGTTCGAGACGGTCGGCAAGCCGACGTAGAACACCAGCTGCACCATCACCTCGACGATCTCCTCACGCGTGAGTCCGGCGTTGAGCCCGTTGGCGACATAGTTCTTGAGCTGCGTGCGATTTCCCTGCGCGGTCAACGCGGCGATCACCGCGATGCTCCGCGACTTCAGATCGAGCCCGTCGCGTGCCCAGATGCGCCCGAACAACACCTCGTTCACGAGTGTCTCGATCTCCGGCAGGTGCTTCGTCAACACGGGGCTCGTCGTTCCGAACCGCTTGCCGTTCAGCTTGCGCCGCAACTCGAGACCACGTGCGAGATCCGCCTCGCTGCTGACTTTCGGAGAACCGTCTTTCGCCACGCACTCGACAATACATGCTCGCTACAAAACGGGGAAACCGAACCGCGATCTGAATACCTGTGCGCTACCTGAGTGCAGCTCGCACAACGTCCGCAAGTCGGACGATGCCGTCATCAGTCTGCACTTCCCGTGCACTCGCAAACGTCAAGCGCATCGTGTTCACCTTCACGTCCTCGACGAAGAACGCGCCTCCGGGAACGTACGCGACGCCCGCTTCGACCGCCGACTGCAACATGATGTCCGCGTCGATCGTGGACGGTAGTGTCGCCCACACGAACAACCCGCCTTCGGGGCGCGTCCACGCGACACCGCGGGGCATGTGCGTCTCGAGCGCCAATAGGAGTGCATCGCGACGGCTGCGATAGAACGGACGGATCCGCGCCTTCTGCTCCGCGATGATGCCGCGCTCGAGACACGCGAGCACGATGCGCTGGTCGAGCCCGCTCGCGCACAGGTTCGCGGCCTGCTTCGCGACTTCGATCTTCGAGAGCAGCGCTTCGGGTCCGATGATGAAGGCGCTGCGCAGTCCCGGCGCGAGGATCTTCGAGAACGACGACAGATAGATCACGCGCTCGTCCGTATCGAGGGCCTTGAGCGTCGGCCGCGGCTCACCTTCGAAGTAGAGGTCGCCGTACGGATCATCCTCGACGATCAAGAGATCGAGCTCCGCTGCGAGTGCGAGCAGCGCGCGCCGGTTCGCCACCGAGTGGCTCACACCGGACGGATTCTGAAAGCTCGGGATGACGTAGAGGAACTTCACGCGCACGCCGGCGTCGCGGAGTGTTTGATGTTGCGCGCGCAGGTGATCGAGGTCGAGCCCATCGGCGTCGAGGCGAACACCGACGAGCTTCGCCTGCGCGGCGCGAAACGACGACAGCGCACCGACGTACGTCGGCAGCTCGACGAGCACGGCGTCGCCCGGATCGAGCAGCACGCGCGCGACGAGATCGATGCCTTGCTGACTGCCCTCGGTCACGAGGGTCTGCGCGGCGGTCGCGCGGATTCCCTTGTCGGCGACGTACGCGCCGACCGCGTCGATGAGCGGGGCGAGGCCACGCGTGCCGATGTACTGGAACGTGTTCGGGCCCTGCGTGCGCAGGATGTCGTCCGCGAGCTCGCGAAACCGGTCCATCGGAAACAGCTCTGCATTTGGCTGTCCGGGCGCGAAGGAGATGATGCCAGGCCGCTGGATGAGCGCGCTCATCCGGCGAATCGCGGAGAACTGCATCGCGTTTGCGCTCGCGGAAAACAGACGATCGAAGTCTTGCATTGCGAGCACTATACGTGCGAACTCGACGGGCCTCGCGGTCGACGCAAGCTCTGGATGGCGCTACAACGCTGGCTGTGGTGGCGCCCAGCCAACCGGTCTCGTTACCGGCACCCGACGTCTTCACGGACCTCGCAGGTCACGGTGTCGTTGTCGTCGAGGAGCGCGCGCTCCGCCGCATCGTCAAGACCTACTACAAGCTCCCCGGCATCGGGCTGCAGGTCCCGCACACGTCCTGCCTCGCACTCTCGCGAGAGTCGCTCGCGCGCGTCGTCGATCCCGCGGACATCGATACGAACATGCTGCCCGAGCGCGTTGTCCTGGTCGCGGCCGATCGCGCCGGCATCGCGCGCGGCGATGCCGCGGCATTGTCGGCGCTGTGGCGCAACGTCTTTCACGCGCGCATCCACGAAGCGTTCGACGCGCGGATCGACAGCGGCGCGCTGACGGGCGCCGCGATCCGCACCCGCGTGCGCCAGATCGGCCAGACCGAGTTCGACGAGATCCGCCTCGTGCTGCGGCAAGAAGG
>JALZOJ010000017.1:141013-161415 GCA_030857175.1 Myxococcota bacterium
GTCTCCGAGAAGACGCTCGTCGACGAGCTGCTCGACCGCGCGGTCACGGTCGGCCGCCTGACGCTCGGCGATCTGCGCGATGCGCTCTCGCGCAACGATCTCAAGCTGCCCGATCTCGCGCTCGCGGATCTGCGCCAGGGCGATCCGTTGCTCCGCGCTGACACGATCCTCTCCAACTCGCTCGACGGCATCTATCGCCGCGGCGAGACGTACATGCGCTGGCTGCAGCGCATCTCGTCGGTGCTGTTCGGCACCATCGTCGGCCGCTTTCTGACGCTGTACGCGCTCCTGCCGCTGCTCGGCTCGTTCGCCGTCGTCGAGGGCCTGCACCACATGATCTCGCCGTTCGCAGGGCGGCTCGGCTACTCGGTACACATCTCCTCGCGGACCACGCTGTTCGCAGGCGCAGGCATCTTGTTCCTCGTGATCCACGTGCGGCCGCTGCGCACGGCGCTGTGGTGGGCACTCCTGTTCTTGTGGCGCGGCTTGCGTATGACGCTCTGGGACCTGCCGTGGCTGATCTTCGGGCATCCACTCGTCCGCGCGCTCTTGCAGAGCGTGCTCGTTCGCTGGATCGTGAAGCCAGCGGCGCCGGCCGCGCTCGTCGTGTACTTCGCGCGCGACCTCGGCGTGTGGCGCTGGCCGATCGCCGCGGGCGTGTTCGTCCTCGCCGCGTTCCTCGTGAACACGCGGTGGGTACGCCGCTTCGAGGAGCTGATGATCGACTGGGTCGTGCGCTCCGGCCGCCAGCTCGGCAAGACGCTGCCCGGTCTCGTGAAGCTGACGCTCCAGGTGTTCGCGAAGCTCGTCGAGCTCCTCGAGCGCGGCCTCTATCGCGTCGACGAGTGGCTGCGCTTCCGCAAGGGCCAGCCCTGGATCCTGCTCCTGCTGAAAGGCTTCTTCGGGACGATCTGGTTCTTCGTCACGTACATCCTGCGCCTCTACGTCAACCTGTTCGTCGAGCCGACGATCAACCCCATCAAACACTTCCCGGTCGTCACCGTCGCCGCGAAGATCATCTTGCCGTTCATCCCCGCGATGCTGTCGACGCTCTCCGACGTCGCGAAGCCGTTAATGGGCTCGGCCGCGGCGAAGGGCTTCGCCGGCTTCACCGTGCTCGTGCTCCCCGGACTCGCGGGCTTCCTCGTCTGGGAGCTCAAGGAGAACTGGCGCCTCTACAAGTCGACGCGCTCGCGCACGCTGCAGCCGCTCATCATCGGATCGCACGGCGAGACGATGTCGCGCCTGCTCCGCCCCGGCTTCCACTCGGGCACGATCCCGAAGCTGTTCACGAAGCTGCGCCGCGCCGCGTGGCGCGACGACGAACGCGCCGTCGCCCGCGCGAAGGAAGGTCTCCACCACGTCGAGGAAGCGCTCGTGAAGTTCGTCGAGCGCCAGCTCGCCTCGATCCTCGCCACGAGCCCCGCGTTCGGCGCCACCGATGTCGCCGTCGCGCACGTCCACATCGCGTCGAACCGCATCGACATCGTCCTCGCGTGCCCGAGCATCGGCGAAGCGCCGGCGACCATGCGCATCGAGCTCGCGGGCCGCTGGCTCGTCGCGGGCATCCCCACACCCGGCTGGATCGCGAAGGTCGAGGACGATCGCCGTCGCCGCATCCTCGAGACCGCGCTCGCTGGCTTCTACAAGCTCGCCGCGATCGACGTCGTGCGCGAGCAGATCGAGCACGCGCTACGCCCGACGCCCGACGCGCCCGCCCCCGCGTTCGATCTCGCGGACGAAGGCCTCGTCGTGTGGCCGCGCAGTGGCGTCGAGACCGAGGTCGTCTACAACCTCCTGTCCCGCCGCTTGAAGCGCACGGTGCGCGGCGAGCCGCTCGAGGGCGAGACCCCGGCGCTCGCGGGCAAGCAGATCCTGTTCGGCAAGCAGCCGATCTACTGGTCGGTCTGGTCGACGGCGTGGAAGCGCTTCGAGCGCGACGACGTCCCGCTCGTGCTCCACACCGGCCCGAGCGTCCTCCCGGGCTAAACCGAAAGCGCTACACTGTCGTCGTGGACGAGCTGAAGGCTCTCGCAACGCGCTACGTCTGGTGGCAGTCGCCCGAGGAGACGCTCGCACGTCGAGATCATTTTCTGTGTCAGCTGATGACGCTGGCCACGGCAGAGGACATGCGACTTGCGCGTGACCTGCTCGGTGACGATGCATTTCGGGAAGCCCTCACGAATGCACCACCGGGCATCGTCGATGCGCGCTCCTGGAATTTTTGGCACCGCCTGTTGTTTCGACGTCCGCCTCCACCGCTGCCAGAACGGCCCCTGCCGTGACCCTGGAAGCACGCCTGGACATCCTGCCCGCGGCGCAACGGGAGCTGTGGCCGTACCTGGCAGCGGTGCCGCGCCAATACATCCTCTACGGTGGGACTGCGCTGGCGCTCCGGCTGGGCCATCGCGTCTCCATCGACTTCGATTTGTTCGCGAGTGCACCGCTCGATCACGGCGAGCTCGAGGCACTCGACTTGCTCCGCGGAGCGACGACGATCCAGCACGGCCCATCGGAACGGACGTTCCTGGTCGATCGCGGGCACGGAAGCGTGAAGATCTCGTTCTTCGGATCGCTACCGTTCGGCCGAGTCGGCGAGCCGAACGACACTTCCGATCGTGTCCTTCGCGTCGCCTCGCTCCTCGACCTCGCCGGTACGAAGATCAAGGCGCTGCTTCAGCGCGTCGAGTCCAAGGACTACAAAGACGTCGCGGCGCTGATCGCGCACGGCGTCGCGCTTGCGCAGATCTGCGCCGCTGGTCGCGCGCTTTTCGGGCCGGCGTTCAATCCGCTCGTCGCGCAGAAGGCACTCGCATACTTCGAAGGCAGCGATCTCGACTCCCTCGACGAGTCAACGCGCGCGCTCCTCGTGCGCGAATCCATCGCCGATCTCGACCTCCCGAGCCTGCCGGTCCTGTCTTCACGGCTCGACGCCTGACGTCGACAGCGCGGCGCGATATCTTGCGCCTCACTTGTATCGCTTCTTCTACTGGCTCGTCCTGCAGCGGTTGCCCGCCGAGGGCACGCATCGCGTGTCGTTTGCACTGCTGCGCGCGCTGGTCGCGATCCCCGGCCTCGGCGCGCTCGTCCGCTGGATGTTCGCGTCGTCAGAGCCCGAGCTCCGCGTGAAGGCGTTCGGCCTGGACCTGCCGAGCCCGCTCGGTCTCGCCGCCGGGTTCGACAAGGATGCGAAGGGCGTCGGCGCGCTGCTCGCGCTCGGCTTCGGCTTCGTCGAGGTCGGCACGGTCACCGCCGAAGCGCAGCCCGGCAACCCGAAGCCGCGGATGTTCCGCCTCCCGCGCGATCGCGCACTCGTCAATCGCATGGGCTTCAACAACGATGGCGCGGTCGCGGCCTCGCAACGCCTCGTGCATCGGCCCTCGGGCGTCGTCGGCGTCAACATCGGCAAGACAAAGCGCATCGCTGAAGAGGACGCGATCGCAGACTTCACCGCGAGCGCCGAACGCCTCGCGCCACTCGCGGACTATCTCGTCGTGAACGTCAGCTCGCCGAACACGCCGGGTCTGCGCGATCTCCAAGCCGTCGGCAAGCTGCGCCCGCTGCTCTCCGCCGTGCGCGACGCGTGCGATCGCGCATCGCCGCTCCGCCGCGTTCCGCTGCTCGTGAAGATCGCGCCCGATCTCGCCGACGAGGACATCGATGCGGTCGCCGATCTCGCGCTCGAGCTCGCGCTCGACGGCATCATCGCGACGAACACGACCATCTCGCGCGCCGGCCTCGCGACGCCGAACCCCGAGGCCCTCGGCGCGGGCGGTCTCTCTGGCGCACCACTGAAGGCGCGCGCACTCGTCGTGCTGCGCCGCTTGCGCGCGAAGGTCGGCGCACGGATCACGCTCGTCGCGGTCGGCGGGATCGAGAATGCCGACGACGCGCTCGCCCGCATTCGCGCCGGCGCGACGCTCGTGCAGAGCTACACCGGTTTCATCTACGGTGGCCCCACGTGGCCGCGCCGTCTGCAGAAGGAGCTCGCCGCGAAGGTCCGAGCTGGCGGCTTCGCCTCGATCGAGCAAGCGATCGGCGCAGACGCCGAAACGACAAACGACGCGAACCCTCGCGCCGGTGTCTAGACCGTTCGAGTCGTCATGCGGTCGTTGATGTCACGCCGCGAGGCCGGGTCCGGTATAGCCGACAGCGCACATATCGCGCCCGTCATACACGTCCTCGAACACCACTTCCCGCTTCCGCCGTTGAGGTTCGAGCACTCGTAGCCCGCCGGGTGTACCCGGCGGGCACGATTGCCCTAGCCCATCGTTGGAGCGGCTCGCGAAGTTGCGCTTACTGCGGCAGGTTGCCCATACGGGCGCGCATCGCGTTGACGGCCTTCCACTCATCCTTTGTGAGCGGAACGAGGCCACCCGGAGCCGACTGGCCCGCCTGGAATGCCGCGTCTTGGTGAACCAGGGTGAAGTTCAGCGCGGTGAGCGACGTGGTGCAGCCACCCGGGACATCGGCGTTCATCTCGTCGATCTCGCGGTAGTTCGTCATACCCTGCATACCAGCGATCATCGCACCGTTCACGTCACCGGCTTGGGTGAACGTGATCGTTCCGCCGGGGCTCGCGTAGTAGAAGTTCTGCACGGTCATCGCCGACGTATCGAGGTCGCCGTAGACATACGAAGCCGCCACGTACGGCATCGCCAATGGGTTCGGATCGATCGTGATCGGCGTGTTGAGCATGTAGCCGCCGGTCGTGGGCTTGACGTAGTCGACGATGAGAATGTCGAGCAACGCCGCGGTGCTGCTCGGCAGCCGTCCACCGATGGAGATCACCGTGCGGCCCATGAGCGAACCGCCACGATTGGTGTCTACCCAGTCACCCATCGCGGGTGGTGGCGGCATGCCCATGCCGCCGGCGAGCGTGAGCCCGCCGAGGCTGTTCATCACAGCGCACATTGGGGGCGCGTCGATGGGTGCATCCAAAAAGATTTTGGCGTCTGGCTTATTGCTGCCACCACCACCACCACAACCAACAAGTGCCGCGAGCAAGATCGAGCTGAACAACTGAGTACGCATGGACCCTCCTAAGATTCGAGGACAGTACCTACAACGAAAGGTGGGACGGAAGCTATCCCTTCTAGCAGCGGACTATCCGTCTGCTGCGCGGCGTTCGCTCCCTGCTAATGTCCTCACATGGCCATTCGCAAGATCGCTCAGATCGGTCATCCGGTTCTGCGCCAAATCGCACGCGAAATCACGCGTGATGAACTGCACACGGCGACGGTGCAGTCCTTCATCGACGACCTCGTCGAGACGATGCGCGACGCCGACGGAGCCGGCCTCGCGGCCATCCAGGTATACGAACCTATTCGGATCTGTGCGATCGAGGTCCGCAACAACCCGCGCTATCCATACAAGCCACCGATCCCGCTGACCATCCTCGTCAACCCTGTCATCACGCCCGTCGACGACGAGCTCTTCGAGAACTACGAAGGCTGCTTATCCGTCCCCAACCTCCGCGGCATGGTGCGACGCAACGTCCATGTCCGAGTCGAGGCGTGGGATCGACAGGGCAACAAAATTGATGAGGTCGTCCACGGCCTCAAGGCCGGGACATACCAGCACGAGGTCGATCACCTCAACGGAAAAATCTTCGTCGACAGGGCCGATCCATCGACGTTCGCGACCTGGACCGAGTTTGACCGCCACCATAAAGCGGCGTTTGTCGAGAAGGCACGCGCGCTCGTAGATCGCGTCGGCTCCTGACGCAACCGAAGCGCAAAGGTGTCGACACGCAAGCCATGTCCAAAGAATATGGCCGCATGCGATTCGTACTCGTGTTGGCGTTGGTGGCAGCGTGCTCGACCAAGCCGAATCCCAAGAGCTGTCTCGACAACCATTGCTCCGACCCAGCACTGCCGTTCTGTGATGTCGACGGATCGATCGGTGGCGACCCGAACACGTGCATCGCCGTCGAGTGCACGCCCAACGCCTTCGAAAAATGCGAAGCGGGCAAATCCCTCGTATGCAACGCGGGTGGGGATAACTTCGAACTGACGGACTGCGAGTTCGGCTGCAGCGTGGAAGCGGGCGGTTGCATGGCGTGCGATACGCCGAGCTGCAATCCCACGAAGTACATCATTCCGAAGTATCTGCCGGACGCATGCGCGCAACCCGCCGCGCAGCCAGCACTCGCGATCTCGAGCAATACAGCGCTCGATACATCCAACAATGCCGCTTGCAGCAGCATCGTGACGCAGGCTGGTGCCCCCGACATCTGCGTGCTTCGGTACGGAACGATCACGATCGAGGCGCCGCAGACCTACTCGGTGAAAGGATCGCGCGTGCTCGCACTCGTGTCCGATGGTGCCCTGACCGTCGACGGGATTCTCGAAGTGAGTGGCAATGCCTCCGTGAACGGTCCGGGTGGAGGATTCGTCAAATCTGGAACCGGACAGACAGCTGCGGGTGGCGGCGCGGGATATCGTCATCCAGGCGGCGCCGGCGCGACCACGTCGGTCAGTGGAGGCGCTAACAACGGCGGACCTGCCGGCACGAATCCGCTGCAACTCACGCAGCTGTTCGGAGGACCACAACCGACGAAGGGCACCGACGGCTCGTCACCGGGCGGTGGCGGTGGTGGAGTAACCCTGATCTCCTGTCGCGACCGCGTGTCCGTCGCGGGAACCGTCGACGCGGGTGGTGGCGGTGGATTTGGAGACGCGTTCGTACAAGTGAACTACCGATACGCAGCAGGTGGCGGGGCGGGCGGCACCATCGTCCTCCAAGGCATGAACATCACGGTCACCGGTGGCATCTTCGCGAACGGAGGCGGCGGAGGTGGTGGCGGCGGCCCAGGCGGCCTTGCAGAAGACGGGCGTCGGGCAATGACGAACGCGGTGGGCGGGGCACCGAACACCCTCAGTGGTGGAGGCTATGGTGGATACGGAGGCACCGCAATTGCCCCAATATTTGGTGAAGCGTCGAGTGCCGGTGCTGGAGCGGGGGGCGGCAGTGCCGGTTTCATTCTCACGTACACGCCCCAGGCGGTGCTACCCGCCATCGGCGACACTGTGTCGCCACCATACGAGCCCAACGGTACCGTCGCGACGAACTGAGGCCGCCGGCTTGTTTACGGCCCCCGGGTGCGGTTTCCTCCGGGTCGTGGCTCGCGCGCGCAAGACCAAGAAAACACCGCTGCCGGTGACCGCGATCGCGCCCAAGCGGAGCAAGAAGAAGAAGACCGCCGGCGGTGGCCCGATGATCACCGTCCGCCACATGGCCCGGCGAGACATCGGCCGGGTCTGGGACTTTTTGAAGATTTCGTTTCGCGAAGTGAACACCGAGACGGTCGAGTTCCAGCGCCCGCGCAGCAAGCACCGGTTCGAAGAGATCTACGAGGAAGAGGGCATCGACCAGCTCGTCTTCGAGATCGAGGACGAGGTCGTCGCGTACGCCGAGTGCAGCTACGAAGTTGTCGGCTCCGACAACTGGATCAACCCGCGCTACTTCGAGAAGCGCGACATGCGGCCGCTGTTCGTCGACGAGCTCGCGGTGCATCCCGAGTTCAATGGCCGCGGCGTCGGCACGTTCGTGCTCGAGCAGCTGCACCACATCGCGCGCGTGCACGGCCTGAACTCGCTGGTGCTCGAAGTCGCCGAGAACAACGACAACGCGCTCAACTGGTACAAGAAGCGCGCGTTCAAGAAGCTGGACGCGGCGATCTTCATGGCCTGCCCCGTCGAGATCGAGCCCGAGCTGTTGCCGCCGCGCGAGCTTCCGGCCGCGAAAGAAGCGCCGCCGAGCCGCGACGACGACGACTCGATGGGCTGATCAAGTAAAACCCCAGGTCCGGCCCGCGGATACGAGATCGCAGGCAACACGAATCCCTCGCCGCCGAGAGGCGTCGCGATGGACGACTTCCGCGCGGAGCAACGGTCGTGAGCGAGTACGAGTCGCGCGGGCGTGGCGTCGAGAGTGGCTTCGCGCCCCGGACGCGCGTCGAGGCGCCGGCGACGGCCCCACGAACCGCCGCCGAGCAGGCGAGTGACCGGGCGTCGTCGTTCGTACGCGATGTCGAGGCACTCGCACACGCAATCGAAGCCGTGCAGCAAGCCACGGCTGCGAACGATCCGAAGCGCTGGCAGGAAGCGAAGCACGCGCTCGACCGCAAGCTCGCCGCGACTCGCAAGATGCGTGATCAGGCATCTGCGATGGGCGCGCCCGAGCACCAACTCGCCGCCGCGGAGTCCGCGCTCGCGGAACACGAGCGCGTCGCGAGTACGCTGACCGTGGCGCCGCGCGGTTGGAGAGAGGTGTCGCGGGAGGCGGAGATCCTGGCGATCGTCGACGCGCCGATCGAGGGCAGCGTACGTGATGGCTGGGGTCGGAAGATGGCGGCGCTCAAGGCCGAGCTCGAACAACTCTCGGTGGCCGACAGTCGCGCGCTCGGGTCTCGGCTGACCAAGCAGCACCCGGACGATCCGATCGCGAAGGGCTTGGCGCCAAACGTGCGGCTCACGCACGCCCGATTCAACGAGCTACTCGCGTTCTTGGATGGCGCGCGCAAACGAGAAGCGCTTCGCCCGCTGCGGCTAGCACAACCCACACCCACGACGTTGTTGAGCGGAGTGAGCTCGACGCCCTCGGCCGAGTCCGCACGGCCTCAGCCGATGGACGTTCTGCGCTTACCGCCGGACCGCGAGCGCGAACCGATTCAAAAGCCCAAGAGCTCCGCGAAGCAGGTCGAGCGCGAAGTGCCCAGGGAAGCGACGCGCCTCTATTTGCAGACGAACAGTAACTCCGTCTGGGACGCCATCCGCCGCCACCTCCAACAGACATCGTGGCCTGCGGCCTCGGAGCAATTCGCTTGGCTCGACCCGCAGCTGTTCGCCGAGAAGGTCGTGGCGGCGCTGCACGACACGGTGATGGCGGGTGCGAAGGCGGGAGACATCGATCTCTCGAAGCTCGATTCGCTCCTCTATCCGTTTCGCTTGCACGACGAGCTGTCTGGCCTCCTGCCGATCCAGACCAAAGATGGTCGTTCCACGATCGCCCCGAGCAGGCACTGGGTTCCAGCGATCGGGCTTCGTCTCGGCCAGCTCGTGCAGTCCGCACTGGTTCCGTCGATCCGGCGCATGACGCAGCGATATGTCGACGCGACCAACGCGCGCGCGGCGCAGGCCAAGCAGGGAGAGCTCCAACTTCACGCGCACGATCTCGTCACGTCGTCGCCGCTCGATCGCGTCGTCGCGAACGGGCTCGTGATTCGCGGGGTCGCGGAGGTCGTCCCCGACGGCTCCGTGCGTCCTGCTGGTCGAACGTCACTGCGCCCCGTGCGAGTGACCTGGGAGAAGCAAGATCCGCGGCTGTGGAACTGGGTCCGGGCAGATCTCGCGGATGCGACCGTCGAAGAGGTCGCGGCGAGCCTGTTCGGTTACGCGCGCGACAAGAGCGGCGACGCCACGTCGTACTACGCGTACGGAATCGCCGCAGCACCGCCGCTGTTCGGGTTGCCCGCGGCGTGGGCGGTGCAGTTTCCGGAGGCGCGCGAGCACGCGCCCGACACCATCAAACGAGGAACGCTCCCCGACGAGAGCACCGATTCGATCGCGGGTCGCCTCTCCGCCCTCGCGGCGAGTGATGCATCCGACGCCATCGCGCTGCAACAGGCGGCGGGCGCACCGATCGCGGACGCAGATGCTTCGGCCGTGCTCGGCTCGCTCGACGACACGCTCATCCAGCTCGGTGCACTTCGCACCGCGCTGACGCCGTGGGGCCTCTCGAACGAGATCGTTCCGGTGATCTTTCACGCGGTGGCAAAGCGGGATGCGCTACGCAAGGGATCGACCAAGGACGTCGAGGCGTATGCCTCGGTCGCGTTCGGGCAGCGCGATCGTCTCGGCCGGATCGCCGGCAGTGTCGCCGCGGCGATTCGCGCGGCGGATCAGATGTCCTCCGCGCGGGACGAGGACAATCCGATTCGCCCGATTCTCGCGCGGTACGCGCAGGCCGCCGCGAGCGCGCGGCTCGCGACCACCAGCGAAGAGATGATCGCCGCTGCGCAAGACCTGCAGCGCGGCCTCGTGATCAAGTCGCTCCAGGTGAACCAGCTGGCATCGATGCAGGCGATGGGCGAGCTGCACGCGGGTCCGGCGATGAAGGACCACGCGCCACCGAAGGACGAGCGTTCTCCGATCGATATCGCGATGAAGGTTCCGAAGGAACAACACGCACCGCGCTCCAGCTCGCGCGGCGCCCGCGATCTCTCGCGTCCCTACCTGGCGGTGCAGGAGCGCGCACGCGTTCTGGAGAACACGTTGCTGCAGGGCGGCGAGGTCGATGTCGACGAGCTGCAACGCGTGCAGCTCGAGTCGCAGGAGATCGCACTTCGGGCTCGCCTCGACAACCTCATGGCGCACCTCGAAGTGATCGACGACGAGGCGAAGAAAGCCGGCACCGGGCTCGCCGCGAAGGTCGCCAGCCTCGGCAGCTCGCGCTTCCGGAACCTCGCCGACGCGAGCAAGGCGATCCGCAACGAGCTCGTGATCGTCCGCCGCGACTTGATCCTCGATCAGAAGATGCCGAAGCCGCGCTCGGGCGATCAGGACGGGCTTACTCCTCCGCCCCTCGACGTCTTGGCGAAGCGCGATGCACTGACGACCGCGCAAGCGCGCTTCGAGCGGATCTCGGAGGACCGTGAGCTCGGGACCTTCCTCGAGCAGGCGTACGACGTGATCGAGAGCCAACGCCTGCGCACCGCGATCGTCAATGCGGCTGCGATGATCGGCCTCTCGTTCGTCGGCTCGGGCATGGCTGCCGTCGTCGCGAAGGGGATGACGCGCACGCTGACGACCGTGAAAGGCGTGCAGGCGGCAACGCAGCTCTCGCTTGGTGCACGGGCCGGCGTGTTCGCTGCGCGCGTGGCAACCGAGACGGTCGTCAACTCCGCGGGCCAGGTCGCGCTCACGGGCGACGAGCCGTGGAAGGCGCTCGTCGAGAACGCACTCATGACGCTGGGCATGGAAGGAACGTCCGGAATCATCGCGAGGGATGTCGGCGCCGCGCGCATCTTTCACAAGCAGCTCGCAGATCGAGTCGCGCACATCGAAGCGATCGAGATGAAGGCGGCAACGAGGACCGCCAAGCTTGGCAAGGCCGCCCGCATCCTGGGACGCGAGTCGCTCGCCATCACGGGTCACACGGTCATGGGCATGGCGCTCGGCGCGTTGTCCGGAAAGATCCTCGCGGCGATCGACGGCAAGCGCCCGCACGCCGCAGGCGGCGTTGGCTGGGAGAACACGATCATCCAGGGTGCGTCCGTCGCGATCGGCCGCCTCGCCCACGCACGCGTCGCCGAGCGCAAGCAGTCGCTCGAAGAGCTCGCGCGCCACAGCGGGAACGCCGATGCCCGCAAGCTCGTCGAGCACGCGCGCGAGCTCGAGGCGCTGTCGTCCGCGATCATCAAGGCGCCGGATGCCGAGCGCGCCCTCGACGTCCTCGCTCGCCAGGAGCGCCTGATCGCCGAGGAGCTCCGCATCATCGACGAGCTGCTCGCACGCGCTGACCACGGCGGCTATCGCTCGGAGGATCTAGCGCGAACCAAGGCGGAGCTCACCGGTCAGCTCGGAAACGCCGGGGACGTCACCATGCTCGCCGTCAAGCTTCACCTGTCCGGACTCCGCGAGCTGGCGCCCGGTACGCTGTGGAGCGGCACGCCCGACGACATCGCGCGTGGCGTCCGCGAGATCCGCGCGACACGGCCCGATGCCAAGGTCAGCGACGGGCTCGGCACCACCACCGTGCGCGTTGGCGATCACGTCTTCGAGCTCCACGAGGTCGCCGGCGCGCGCCGCGAGTCTCCGTCTGCCGATCACGCACGAACGCGTCCCCCCGACGCCACGCACGAGCTCGCGAACACGGTCGTCCGTGTGCCCGGCTCCCAGATGCGCGGCGGCACCAAGGGCGTCGACAAGTCCGATGCACACACGGCAACGCTTCTCGAGCGCGCGAAGGCAACGGCGGGCACGGTGCAGCTGCCCGGCGTCAGCGACATCCGTCCAACGTCCAGCCCGGGAACGTATCTGGTCATGCTCTCGGATCTGTCGTGGACGTCGATCGAGGTCACGATCGCGCGGACCGACGGAAGCAACCCAGCGCACCTCGTCCCCAACTCGGCGCGCGTCGCGCGGGTCGACGGGATCCACATCCGGGGCGAGCACGTCCTCCAGATCTCCGAGCGGCTGCCGGTCGATCAGATCGACCGCGTGGTCGCCCACGGCCTCGCGCGTCTCGTGGACGCGCATCGTCGTGCGGTTCGCGGCAAATACGCCAGCTCGGACGACAGCGTGTTGTCACCCGACGATCGCGGCCGGATCGCCGAGATCTCCGTGCTCGCCCGCACCGCGACGAGTGGAGACCCAGCGGCCGCCGCACGCGCGCGCTCCGAGCTCGCAATGCTCACCGAGTACCTCGGCATTCGCGACGGCGCGCCCATGGCGAACGAGCGCCGCAGTGCGATCGATGCCGAGCTCCGCCAGTCGCCCGAGACTCGCGCCCAGCTCGCGCGCGCGATCAAGGAGCCGCTCACCGACGCGCAACGCAAGGCCGCGCTCGACGATCTCTCGGCCGAGCAAGCCGACCATGCGCGTCGCACGGCGCCGCACGATGCACCGCCGACCATGGCCACCAAGCCAGGCCAGCGCCTCACGCGCGAGCAGATCGCGCAGTATGCCGACGTCGCCGCACGGCTGCGTCACCTCGTGAGTCAGCGGACGCTCGCGAAGTACCGCGCACAACAGGCACAACATCCCGACCAACATCCGCGCATCGAGGGCGTGCAGCTCGGCGCTGGTGCCGCACTCGCCGGCCGCGATCCACGGACGCTGCTCGTCGATGCGCGCGGCCGCTGGCAGTCCGATGGTGCCGAGAACCTCGCGCAGGTCGGTCAGCAGCTCCAAGATATCTACCGCGCGCGCTTCGGCGACGTCCGCGAGGTCGCGGCACCGGGCGAACGCATTCCGATCGAAGCGGTGCGGTACTGGGAGGACTCGCTCGCCGCGCAAGGCGACGTGATCGACGGGTACGGAACGCTCCGTACTGATAACGGCAAGGTCGTGATCGACATCAAGCCGACGGACGGCTCCGCGCCGCTCACGTTCGAGGTCGGCGGCGCGATCACGATGGCGCCGGGATTCCCGAGCGAGCACATCCCTGGCGGCGCGCGCAACGTGAGCGCAAGTGAAGCAATCTTGTCGGTCGAGCGTGCTCTGCGCGGGCTCGGCGGCAACGACGGGCCGCACCGCGAGGCGGCCTCCAAGGCGCTCTTGCGGCTGCAGCAGATCGGGACGACTCGAGACGCCGACCTGTCGCGCCTCGGAGAAGTACTGCGAGATGCTCCTCCGGAGCTGATCACCGCTCTGCGCCAAGCGGACGACAGCGCGAGGGCTGGCATCAAGGTCGACACGATTCCCGTTGCGACGGCACTCGATGCAGTGAAGGGGCGCGAGCGTTGGGACGAGCTCGTAAACCAGGACGCCTCCGACGGCGAGCGACAGATCTTCTTCAGCAAGGAAGCGAACGACGCGACCATCAAGAAGACGGCGAAGCAGCGCGACGACGTCAAGCGAACGTGGGTATTCGCGGGTGCAGGTGGCAACGCCGTCAGCGGCGCCGAGATCATCCTTGCGAACACCCAAAACGCGGAGGTCACGCTCGTGGCAAGGGATCAGCCGGCGGGCTTGTTCGAGAACGGCCAGGTTCGATCGATGGCGGAGAAGCATGGCGACGCCGTGGTGGCTGGTTACGCGAAGCAGGCAGGTCTCATCATCGACACCGCTCGGAGCACGAAGCGCTTGCACATGTTTCTGGATGGGACCCTCGACTTCGCGAGGCCAGAGATCTCGACGCGTGATGATGGTTCGCAGCGCATCGAGTTGCGGAGGAAGACGACGGACGGAGCGGCTCCAGTCGTCCAGGACAACCAACCCATCGCGGGTGACATGTTTGTCAGCGCGCTCGGTAGCCCCGGCCAGCTTCCGCCAGAGATCGGCGCGCTCGCGATGGAAGCGCGGCGCATTGATCCAGCGCGTGACACCCCCGGAACCAAACCGAACGAGCGCCCTGTGTGGATCGAAGCCGATTTCGCGAAGGATAGTGAACGCTACTTGGGCTACACGGTCCACATCCGGATCGGGCATAGACATCGCAGCTTCGAAGTTCGAGGTGCAGCCTCGCGGTATTTTCCCAAGGAAGAGTTCTTGCGGATGGGAAACGACGGAAAAGACGACATCGCGAAGATTGAACGCGCGTGGACTGATGACGCTCATCCGAAGGGCGGAAACTTCGCCGGAGGAATGGCGCCTACAAACGTGCAGACATCAGAGCAGCACGTCGAGAAAAAGGTCCAAAAATGAAGGCGGTCGACGAGATCGAGCGCGACGTCATCGCGCACCCCGAGCGCGACGATCTCCGACTCGAGTTCGCTGATGCCATCTACTCTCACGATCCGGAACGGGCTCAGTTCGTCCGAACGTTCGTGACTCGCGCCAATCCGACCTGGGAAGAGCTGAATCAAGCGAAGGTCGACCACATAAAGGAACGGTTGGAGGCGCCGTTCCGGCGTTTTGGAGACGTCGGAGTCACCTTCGATCGTGGGTTTCCGACGACAGCGTATCTTCCTCTGGAGACGTTCCTCGAACACGGAGACGAGATCCTGTCACTCGCTCCGATTCTGGAAGTCGTACTGAGGCTGCCGCTCGACGAGGACGCATACCGCGTTTGCGGTGCCCGCTCTGACTGGAACGCTTACCTCCCCGCATTGGCGCAGTGCCCGGCACTGGCCCGCGTGCGCGAGTTGGTGCTCGGGATCGGCTGGTTCGACTTCGCCGCGATGAAACATCTCGTGACGTCGCCCTTCATCGACCGTCTGCTGCGGTTCACGCCCGGCGACTGGACCTACGATCGGTCACCCGAACGAGATCGACAGGAAGATGAGATGTGGCCGCTGTTGCTCGACAGCCCCGTGTTTCGTCGGATGATCGACTGGGGAGTTTCCGGCGCCACACGACGCTACCAGGGCGATCGCATCACCAAAGAGCCGTACCAGCACTTCGACGAAACGACACGCTACACGGTGCGCTACGAGCCGATGGATGAAGAGAGCCGCGCGCTCGAACAGAAGTACGGCTACATCCCCTGCCTTCACGCGGGGAACTGGGATGCAACCGTTCTCGATGTGCTGCGCGGCATCAAGCCGGACTACCCGGTCGGCGCGACGCCAACCGAGGAGATGTATGCGGTGCCACCGCAGAAGGACACCTCATGGTGACGAACACTGGAACCGCAGCTGAAGCGACGACCCATGAGCCAGCACGATGGGAGTTGCTGCGGGTGTGGCATCTCGAGGCGATGGAATGCGTCATTCACAGCTCGACGCCAGCGACGTTCATTCGCACGGCGATGTTTGCGGGGCGGTACGAAACGCAGAACGAATAATCGCGGCGCGAATTCGTCCGCAACTCACGGGCGCAGCGGCCGATGCGGCGCCATGCGAATTCACAAGGCCGTGTTGTGGTTGCTGCTGGTTGGCTGCGGCGTCTCGGAGGAGAAGGCCGCGCCACCCGAGACACCGAGCGTCGCCGTCGCGATCGCGTTCGAAGGTTCGTGGGGCTGGCTCGGCAACGAGCTGTACGAGACCTCGATGCGCGACTGGCGGTATGGCGCGTTTCAGCACCTGCGCGTCGGGATCGAGGCTGCGTTCAGCGAGCTTCCGCCGAACGCCGAGACGGCGATCATCGCGTACGACGCGACCCATCCGCGCATCGCACTGTCGATGGGCCCGGTCCGCCCGCGATCGAGCACGGCGATGGGGCAGCAGCGCGACTACGAGCAGAACATCGCGTCCGACCTCGTGCGCGGCGTCAGGATGGGTCTCGACGAGCTCGCGCACAGCACGGCACCGCGCAAGATCCTGATCGTCGTCGGTTCCGGATCTCCGATCTACCTCGACAAGGATCCGGCCTTGCTCGCCGCGCTGCGTGAGGAGGCGGACCGCGCGGGTATCGACACCGTTGCCATCGTGTTGCCCACGGAATATGCGGACGAGAAGCCGCCGGCGTGGGCGAAGACGATGGTCACCGTCGAGCACAGCTGGGCGCTCGTTGACCAGCTCCGTGCGCACGCCACGCGCCGGACGATCGCGGCACGTTAGTCGGCGAGCTGACAGAACACGTCGACGCGCAGATTCATTGTGGCTCCATTTGGCAGCGAACGTGCGTCCACGTGTCGAGCGCGGGCACGGTCGTGCGCTGCACCCGGACTCGCAGATTCTCCGGCGCGGATGGGCACGCGACCGGGTCGGCCGCGATCTCGAAGCAGTCGTCGATCGAGCCCGGGCCGCAAGCGGGAAGGATCATCGGGGCGGTCGGCGCCGAGTCGCGGATGTCGAGGACCTCGCACGCCGGCTGGAGACCCGGATCGGGCGACGCATCGGCGAGGTTCAGCGTATCGAGGCACGGATCGCCCTGGAGCTTCTTCGCGCTCGCGCCGATCTGCGAGAGTGCGCCGCTGAGGTCGGCGTTGCAGATCGAGGTGAGCTGCGAGCGGCCCGGGAAGGCCTCGATGAAGGCGGCGAGACGGACGGCGGGGTCGGCGAGCTCGGGGCCATTTTCGCCCGCGAACGTGCAGGAGGGTGAGAGGCCTGGACCGGCGTTGCCGTTGATCGACTGGATCGTGACCTCGACGGGCGTCGGCGGACCGACGATCGCGGCGACCATGATGTTGCGCTTGTCGGGCTTGACCGCGAGGAGGTCGTCGACGAACGGCTGCACGCCTCCGACGAGCGTCGATGCTTCGCGCGGCTTGCACTCGGTCTTCACACCCGGCTGCAAGATGTCCTGCTCGCACTCGACACCGAAGCGCGCGCAGCGGAACGAGTGGAGAGCGCCGAGTGTGCCGCCGTCGGGACCGAACAGCTGCGCGTCGAGTGCGGAGCAGTCGTCTTCGTCGGCGATGATGACGACGGCGAGGTTCGCTTCGGGGCGCAGGAAGCCGGTGTTGGCCGAGCTCGTCAGCGCGGTTCGCATCGCGGAGAGGTGTTGCTCGAAGCCGCAGCCGTGCGCGCCGACCATCGCGATCTGCGTGAACGCCTCGCGCAGCGGGCCCGTGTAGTTCGTCTCGCGCGTGCCGCCGACCTTGATGTCGGAGATGAAGTTGCCGGTGACAAGCGAGCCGCCGTGGAGGACGCCGTTGTCGCCGTAGCTCGTGCAGCCGCCCTGGCCGATCACGCCGATCGCGGGGCCCGGCGGCGTGAGGAACGCGCTCGTCCCCATGTCCGAGGACACGACGCCGATGTGGAGGTTCGGCAAGCCGCCGTCGAGCTGCTCGAGGACGTCGATCATGCGCGTGAAGTTCGCGGCGAGCGAGGCCTGCTGCTCGGTCATCGACGCCGAGTTGTCGACGACGAACAGGATGTCGAGGTTCGGGTTGTTGACGGCTCGCAGCTGCGTGATCTCTTCGAGATCGCCGACGACGACGGACGAGTGGCATGCGGCGAGTGCCGCGACGAGAAGAGCTGGACGCATGATGGCTCCTAAGGACAGGCCGTGGTGAGACGCGATCGCTGCGCCGACTCCGGCCAGCGCGCGTCGAAGGCTTCGAGCTTCGCGACGACGCGTCGATCTCGCAGGCGGCACAGCGCCTCGACCTCGATCGCCGCCGCATCTTCCGCGAGCTGACCGCGGTTGTTCGTTTCGGCACGGTGCAGGCGTACGGATGCGAGCGCGGCCGCGGCATCGCCCGTCTTGAGCGCGGCCATCGCCGCATCGACGAGCTCGACCTCGCGAGCGAGATCGATGCCGCGCGGTTCGGCGCGCGGGGCTTCGACGCGCGGGGGCGCGATCAGCTCGATCTGCGAGGGTTCGACGGGCGTGCGCGCCGCGCGATGCACCGGCATCTCGATATGCGCGACGGGTGGCGGCCCCTCGAAGACGCGCTGTTCGCGTTGCTCGACGTGCGCCGTGGTCGTGAACATCAGCGACGGTGCCGCGACTTCACTGCGATCGCGCAGCGCGAGCGCGCCGATCGCGAGCGCGACCACCGAGACGATCGACAGCTTCGCGATCAACGCGCCGGTACCGGCCGTCGCCGCGCTCGCGCCGATCTTGCCGCGTACGCGGCGCAGGGCATCGACGTCGGGCGTGAGGCCGTCGCGAGCTGCATCCAACAAGGCACGTGCCGCGGGTGACATCGTCATGGCTTCACCTGCGCGCGCACGGCGAGCTCGAAGGCGGCGCGCGCCAGCCGGAGCCGCGAGTACGCGGTGTTGAGGTTGATGTCGAGCATGCGCGCGACCTCTGGGACGCTGAGCTGCTCGAGCTCGACGAGCGCGAACACGGTGCGCTTGTCCTCGTCGAGCTGCTGCAGGATCGCGACGACGGTTGCCGCCGCCTGTGCGCGCGACATCGCCGCGAACGTGTCGGCGCCGCCGACGTGCTCGTCGACGAGCTCTTCGGTCGGGTGCGCGCCGCCGCGCCGGCGGTACGTGCTCGCGACCCGGCGCGCGATCGCGAACAGCCAGGTCGTGATCTGCGCGCGGCCTTCCCACTCGCGGAGGCGGCGATGCACGACGACGAAGACGTCCTGAACGGCGTCTTCGATCTGCGCGTCGCCGATCCCGAACGTGCGGAGGATTCGCCACACGAACGGGGCGTGCTGCGCGTAGACGTCATCGAACGTCGGCACGGAAGAATCCGCATCGCGTTCGAGGGCATGGGCAACCGCAGGCATCTGTCCCATACGTGCGGCGAGCACCCCGGATCCGTCACGCGTCATGGCAGCCCCAGCTCCAGGCCGAGGGCGCAGCGGGCCGCGAGCGGAGAAGACGTATAGATGTTGCCGCTCTCCGCGAGCATGAAGCTCACCCGGGACGTCGGGACGGCGATCTCGAAGGTGCCGATCAGACGGGCGTAGCGGGACATCGGCCAGCCCACACCGAAGCCGCCGGTCACCGCGAACCACGGGGCGCGACCCAGTTGTGGGTCGGTGAGCGCGGCGCCCTGCCCTCGCATCGCACCGAGCTCGGCGCCGAGCCACGCGCGCAGCGGCATGGCCGTCGGCGACCAGCCGATGCGCGTGGTGAAGACATCGAGGCCGACCTCGACGCGACCCGGCGCGCCGTCGATCAGGTACTCCGACTGCGAGGCCCAGCGGGCGAAGCCGACCTCGCTGAAGTAGGACTTGCGGCGCACGAAGATCGAGAGCTCGCCACCGACGCCGACGCGCGGCACCGTGCCGATGCCCGAGAGCGCCATCGCGTGCACGCCGTAACCCCACGTACGCGCGGGCGTCGCGGCGTGCGTGACCGCGAGCTCGGGACGGCGCTCGACGACGGCGACGCGCGGCTTCTGCTCGACGCGCCGCCACTCCGACGCGAGCCGTGCGATGACGACGGCCACCGCGTCGGCGAGCTCGTCGCAACGTGCGCTCGTCAGCGTGCGGATCTGATTCGCGACGGTGACGCCACGCGTATCGACGTGGGCGACAAACGACGTGCCACTTCGCGTGATCGCGACCTCGACGCCGTGGATCTCCAGCGGCGAACCGAGGCGGCGCTCGATGCGCGCGCGCACATCCTCGCCGTCGGGGCAGCTCTCCGGTGCATGCCACACGAAGCCCGTGTCCGCGCTCGCGACACTCGCCGTCAGTAGCAACAGGGCGAAGGCCGCACGCACGCAGCAATGACACGCACACCACGTGCCGCTTGCAACACCGTGTGTTGGCGCACGCTGACCGCGTTGCTGAGGTCGAATGTCGCCAGCGCGAGAGACCCCGCTGCCAACCTCGTTAGCGCAGATGTGCGGCGAGCAGCGCGACGACTGCGTCGGGTGCCTCGATGTGCAACCAGTGATCCGCGGCGACACGATGCACGTGAACGTGGGTTGGCGCCTGCGCGAGCCGGGCACGCGCCGCTTCATCGATCGTGTTCGAGCGCTCCGCGATCACGACGTGCATGTCGTGGTTTGCCGGATCGAGCAGAACGTCCCACAGATCGGTCGCGTAGTAGCTCTCGAGGAGCGAGCGCAGCTGCGCCGGATCGAGGCGCAGCGTGAAGTGATCGCCGTCGGGCACGAGGTTCATCGCGAGCCACTGCGCGAGCGGTAGCGAGTGCCCTTCCGCGGTGACGCTGGAGATGAAGTCCTCGCGCTTCGCCCACGGCTTCGCCGATCGCTCGAGGAGCTCGAGCACGCCGACGACGGAGCCTTCCTCTTGTAGCGCGTTCGGCCGCGCGCTCGCACTGGCATCGAACATCCAGGTCTGATCGACGCTGGCCAGCGCACGCGCGGCGAGCACGACCTTGCCGCCGAAGCTGTGTCCCGCGATCGCGGTGCAGCCGTGCTCGGCGATCACCGCGCGCACGTCCTCGGCGGCCGCGCTGACCGTGTGCG
>JALZOJ010000080.1 GCA_030857175.1 Myxococcota bacterium
AGCGGCGGCTTCGGCGGATCGTGGGCGACCGGCGATGATGGTGCCGCGCGCCGCGGGCCGCCGCGCAAGAACACGAAGTTCGTCTCGTGTTCGAGCGAGACGCCGCTGGCCGTCGAGCTCGCCGGCGCGCGTCGGACCGTCGGCAGCGTGTTGCCGAACGTCGTGATCGAAGTGCTCGCGGAAGGAGACTTCCATGAAGTCCGCTTCGCGAAGCCCCATGTCGAGCTAGCAGAAGGTGCGCGCTGGCTCGTCAAACAAGCCGCGCTCGCCGGATGCGCAGTCGTCGCTGCGCCCTCGAATCGAAACTAGTTGTCGACGGTGACGATGCCGACGCGAGGCGTCGGGCGATAGCCGCCTTCGCCGCCATCGGGGCAGCTCAGCAAGCGATCGTTGTACTCGTACGTGTACGAGCGATCGTCGATCGGCACGAGCGTCTCGGTGCCTTCCCAACGACAGCCGTCGGGGATCGTCGCGCGAACGCGGAACGTGATCGGGCGAAGCTCGCCATTCTCGAACTGCACGTTCACATCACCGTTGCGCCACGCGCTGAGGTAGATCGCGCTCGGCTCCGAAACTGTGTGGAGCACGAGACGATGCGACGTCAGCTGCGATGAGTCTTGCGACGCGAACGAGGGAGCGAAGACGGCCAGTCCCAGCAGGAGTCCACCCACGACGACCGAGCGGAACACAGGAGTCGTGACTGCTAGCATCCTTCCATCTTACTCGCGCGAGCATGAAGTGCCACTACGAGTTGCTGATTCGGAGCGCGCGCAGGACCTGCTGCGTGTACGTCAACCGCTCGTCGGCGCCGGGCATCAAAGTCCGGCACGAGCTCGGCGTCGGCAGCGACGGGATCGCGGGGGCAATTTTGCCGCGCCGCACTCCCGTCATGCCCGATGCAACGCATCGCGGCACGAATCAGCCCCGCGTAAGTCCGCGAGTTCTGCCTTCCGGCGGCAACCAGGTCCGCCGGTCGGTCGTACTCTCCGCACGTGTCCACGCCGTTTTCCTTCGAGTACGTCTTCCGCGTCCCCTCGGTGAGCACGCTCGCCGCCGCGTACTTCGATCCCGATCACAACGCCACGCAGGACAAGCTCGCGAACCTGGGTGACCGCACGGTCATCGAGAACCACGAGACCGAGGCGCTCCACAAGGCGTCGTGGCGCGTCACGTCCCTGCGCCAGCTCCCCGCGATCGCGCGCCCGTTCGTGAAGGGCGGCCGGCTGTCGTTCATCGAGACGATGAGCTGGAACCGCGCGACGAATGCGATCGAGATGTCGGTCGTCCCCGAGGTCCTCGGCGGCCGCGTCTCGATCGCGGGCGCGTACGAGCTCGCGCAGATCGGTGAAGGCCAGGTGCGCCGCATCTACAAGGGCACGATCACGGCGGCGATCACGTTCGTCGGCGGCAAGATCGAGCGCGGCGTCCTCGAGACATTCACCGAGAACATGCCCGCGATGGCCGCATGCACGCAGGGCTGGCTCGACCGCGCGAAGTAACCATGCAGCCCTGGAAGACGCTCGAAGCCGTCGACACCGACGAGGGCAAGCTCGAGCTGCGCCAGCGCGGCGACAGCCAGTTCCTCATCGTGATCGACGGGCGCGTCCTGATGACGAGCGCAGAGCGGCGCAGCGAAGAAGCGCTCTCGACGCTCGCACTCGCAAAGCTCGCGAACAGATCGCCGCGCGTGCTGATCGGCGGGCTCGGTATGGGCTACACGCTGCGGGCCGCGCTCGACGTGTTGCCGAAGACGGCGAGCGTCGTCGTCGCCGAGCTCACGCCCGCCGTTGCCGCGTGGTGCAAGGGACCGCTCGCCACACTCACCAACGACGCGGCCTCCGATCCGCGCGTGACGATCGTGATCGACGACGTGTCGAAGGTGATCGGTCGCGCGAAGGGCGAATACGACGCGATCTTGATCGATCTCTACGAAGGGCCGAATCCGCAGACGCAGGATAAAGACGATCCGTTCTACGGACGGACGGCGCTCGCGCGCACGCACGCTGCGCTCGTGAAGAACGGCGTGTTCTCGGTGTGGTCCGAGGATGCCGACGACACGTTCGCGAAGCGATTCGCGACGGCGGGGTTCGAGGTGTCGACGCACCGGCTCGGATCGAGCCGGCGGCACTTCGTGTATCTCGGCGTGAAAAGTTGATTCGCGATCGCGCGACGTTGCAACTCTCTCCTTGACGATCGTCGACGAGGCGTCAAGTTGTCGCGCACCCGAAGGGAGGAACCGTACATGTCTACGCAAACCAACAATCAGAATTCGGACCTCGTGGGGGATCAACGCCGGGGGTGGCGAGAGCGGGTACGTCCGCACAGCTGGGGCGGTACGAGCACGATGTGGCGATCATCGGTGCGGGACCTGTCGGCCTCGCGATCGCGATCGAGCTCGCGCGCTTCGAGCTGAACGTCCTCGTGGTCGATCGGCGCCCCGAGGAGGACGCATCCGTGCGTCCACAGCTCCTCGTCGCGCGTGCAGGTGATCTCGCGAACCTCGAGCACCTCGGCATCGACATCCACGACCCGTGGACCGTCACGATGCTGCAGACGCGCGTCGAGAGAGACCTCGCGTCCGGAACGTGGATTCGCGGAGAGGTCGACCCGCCGGGTGCACCCGCGCCCGCGCAGGACCTACGGACCCTCGCGTCTCAGCCTCCGCTCGCACTGGTGCCGATCGGTCGGCTCCAGGAGGCGCTACGAGAGCGCGCAGATCAGGCGCGTGTCACGACGCGCTACGGCTGCCACGTGACGCGGATCCGCCGGCACGCGCGGCACGTGTCGATCGCGTGCGCGGACGGCTCCACCGCCCGCGCGACGATCGCCATCGTCGCGACCGGTGCCGCGCGTCCGCTGATCAGCACGCTGCGCGGGCTCGGTGATGTCGAGAACGCGGCGTCCGCGCGGATGATCGCCGGTCTGTTTGCGGCGAATTCCGATCGCGGACGCTGGGTGCGCGTCGAGCTACCGGTTCCAGGCTACGCGCAGCCGGCGCGCTGCACGCTACTGCAGACGACGTCTGCCGGAACCGCGCTCCTCGTCGACCCGCAGCTCGCTGCGAACGCGACGCCCGAGCAGATGCAGCAGCACTACGACGCGGCCGCACGCGTCCACGGACTCGAAGGTGCGCCGTGCCTCGTCAAGCCGCAGATCTTTTCGACTGCGCTCTCGACGATGCGCACGCGCTTTCTAGTGCTCGATGGACGCGCGCCGATCCTCGTCGCTGGTGATGCCGCGCAGACCGGTCACGTGTTCTCCGGACAGACGTGCTTCGTCAACCTCGCGCTGGCGTTGCGCCTCTGCGAGGAGCTCCGGCACGCGAAGCGCGCGGTCACCGAGCGCAAGGTCAACGACCCCGCACTCGCGCGTGCCTTCGGGCGCTACAACGCGCAGTCCGAGATCGGAGCGGCGATCCTCGCGCGCTCATCAGCGCGTCACTACGCGGCGCACCAGCCAGGTGCCTGGGCACTCGCCGGTGTCGCGCGCGCGTAACCAAGGCCGGTCGAGCGGTTCGCCTCGACCGGCCGTTTTCGTTTTCGACTGATGTCGGGCTGATGTCGGGCATTTCGTCGACGAGGCGTACAACGGTCAAGCCGTCCAGGAGATGTCATGACCAAACGCCTATTGCTCGTTTGCCTCGCGCTGTCCGCTTGCAACACCAACAACGGTGGCGATGGAGACGATGCGCCTCCGATCGATGGGAACAACAACCCGAATCCGACCCCCGTCACACCACGCGTCGGTGCATGGGACTACGACAGTGTGACGCCGGTCTCGAACACGTGTCCTGGGAATCTACAGAACGGCGGCATCGGCGCCTTCGCGATCGATCAATCGTCGACGTCGAGCTTTCACGTGATCCCGAACGACGGGACCGCGGCGTTCACGTGCACGTTGAACGGCAGCGCGTTCGACTGTCCCGACCGCGCGGCCGCGATGCAGGACCTGCGCCCCCAGCTCGACGCCGTGATCACGATGCGCGCGATCGCGCGTGGCACGTTCTCGACCTCGACGCGCGCGAGTGGCCGTCAGGAAGCGACCGCGACGTGCGCGGGCACGCAGTGCAACGCGACCGGCGTGACGTTTCCGTGCATGGCTAAGGTCGACTTCGTGATCCAAGCACGCTGATGAGGTGCTTGTAGGAGTTCTGAGTCGGCGTGCCGCCTTCACAGTCGCGCGCCTTCTTCTCTCCGCAGCGGACCTCTTTGTCGACGAACTTCTTCGCACCGCAGCCCGTCAGGTAGGTCATCACGTCCTTGCATTCGTAGCCGTGGTCGAGGCCGTAGGCGTGCGCGACCTCCATCGCGATCGTCTCGCAGATCGCACGAACGTCATGCCTGAGCGCCGCCGAAAACGCGTACACGACGGGAACCGGGATGACCTCGCCGTTGAACGGTGCGAGGCCGCCGATCCGTTTGTCCTTGATGCCAAGGTCTGCCGGCTTGCCTCCGACGGCGACCAGCACGAAGTCTTCGTGCAGCGGCCGCTCGTCGGTGACCGTGACGTCGAACGGGTGGAACTGCTCGCGCACGCACGCGACGAGCTTGCTCCACGTCGCGTTGTTGCCCTTCCAGCCGGGCAGCTTCATGGGCTTGTTCGCCGCGTTCGCGAGGACCGAAGACACACCGCGCGGGGCATCGTCGACGCCGGGGACCAGCTCGAGCGGCTGGCGCGCGAGGAAGATCGTCTTCGACGCGGGCCGCGGCCGGCCGGAAGCGACCCGCATGAAGTCGCCCTTGTCGGGTACCTCCCAGCGGCCGGTCTCGATGCGGTTGATGATCGTCACGCCCGCGACGACGACGATCGCCGCGAACGCGCCAACGAACGCGCCGATGATCAGCCAACGGCGGTGCGTCCGCGGCGTGGGCAGCGGGCGTGGGGGCGACCGCGGAGGCGTGCGCGACATGAGCGGTTCATGAGATACGATGCCGCCGTGGCTGGCAAGACCCCCGAGGTCGTGGGGCAATACGTCGTCTACGAGCAACTCGGGCGAGGCGGGATGGCCACCGTGCATCGTGCAGAGACGCAGGGCATCAGTGGGTTTCGGCGGCCTGTCGCACTGAAGCGCTTGCTTCACCACCTCACCGCTGACGAAGAGCTCGTACGATCGTTCATTCACGAAGCGCGCCTCGCGAGTCACCTGCGCCACGGGAACTGCGCGCAGACGTATGACCTCGGCAAGGTCGACGAGACGTACTTCATCGCGATGGAGTACGTGCCGGGCGCGACGCTCCTGCAGATCGTCAGGCAGTGCAACGCCGCCGCGGGTCTGATGCCGATCCCGATCGCGCTCAGCATCGTGATGCAGATCCTCGACGGGCTCGACCACGCGCACAACCTCTGCGACGAGTCCTCGGGAACGCCGCTCGGCATCGTGCATCGCGACGTGTCGCCTTCGAACATCATCGTCTCGAACACCGGGCTCGTGAAGCTGATCGATTTCGGCATCGCGAAGGCCGAGAGCATGGGCGCCGCGCGCACGCAGACCGGCCTCATCAAGGGCAAGTTCGGGTACGTCGCGCCCGAGTACACGCTCGGTCAGCTCGACGCACGCTGCGACCTGTTCGCCGTCGGTGTGATCGCGCACGAGATCCTGACGGGCCGGCGCCTGTTCGACGGCAAGGACAACTTCGAGACGATCCAGATGCTGCGCGAAGGACCGATCCAGCCGCCTTCGCGATGGCGGCCTGAAGTCTCGCGCGACCTCGACGACATCGTGATGACGGCGCTGATGCGCGATCCGGGCATGCGCTGGCAGAGCGCCGCGGCGATGCGCACGGCACTCGGCAACCTCGCACGCGATGCCAAGCACGAGGTGACGAACCAGCAGGTGTTCGAGTGGGTCGAGTGGGCGTTCACGCAGGAAGCGCGCGCGGAAGAGAGCGGGCTCGTGCGGCTGATCGACGCGCTCGACCAGCCGTCGACGGGAACGAAGCAACTCTCCGAGGCGGAAATCGAGATCCTCGACGACGCGTCGAAGACCACCGTGCGGCCGAGCTCGATGTTCCGGCTGCAGACGCACGCGGGGCCGCGTCCCGAACGGCCCGTGAGCTTCGCGCGGTTTCCGCCGGCGCAGAAGAAGAGCCGCACCTGGATGCTGATCGTGTTCTTCGTCCTCGTGATCGCAGCGGCGACCACGTACGCGGTGATGGAGTACGCAGGCTACGAGATCGACGTCTCAGTACTTGGGTAGCGAGATCACGGCGAGCGCCTTCTCGACATCCATCTGTCCGAGCGCGAGCAGCGCTTCCTTGGGCTTGTGCTCGATCAGGTCGAGCATCGCGAGCGCCTCCTTCGCGGTGGCGAAGCGATGGTCCGCGCGGCGTGCCATCAGCCTGCGCGCGTAGAGCTCGAGTGCGGGATCGACCTCGCGGTTCGGCGCACGCTTCGCGATCGGCGGCGGATCGCGGCTGATGTTCGCGACCGCGATCTCCATCGACGTGCCCTCGAACGGCGGCTTGCCTGCGAGCATCTCGTAGACGATCACGCCGAGCGAGAACAGATCCGCGCGGTGATCGATCGGATCGCACTGTGCCTGCTCGGGAGACATGTAGAGCGGCGTGCCGAGCATCATGCCGCTCGCGGTGAGGCGCTCGCCGAACTCACCGTTGGGCGCGCGTAGGATCGCGATGCCGAAGTCCACGATGCGCGGGATCTCGGTGCCGTCTTGCGAGATCTCGACGATGATGTTGTCGGGCTTGAGGTCGCGATGGATCAGGCCTTCGCCGTGCGCGTGCGCGAGGCCTTGCAGCAGCTGGCGCACGAGCTGGATCACCCGGCGGCGCGCGGGCGCGATCGTCATGACCTCGGTGAGTGTGGGGCCTTCGGCGAACTCCATGACCATGACCTGGCGGCCGCTCTTGGTCTGGCCGACGTCGAGGACGCCGATCACGTTCACGTGGGACAGCTTCGCGGCGATCTGCGCCTCGCGACGGAACCGCGCGAGCATCGTGGGCTCGTTCACGAATTCGTCGTGGAGGACCTTGATGGCGACCGGCCGCTTGAGCTTGATGTGACGGCCCTTGTAGACCGCGCCCATCGCACCGGCGCCGAGCTCGGACTCGATGATGTAGCGGTCGAGGACGGTCTGGCCGATGAGCTCGTCGGCCGCGACGGCCGCGACGCGCTCGGTGGCAGCGACTTTCTGTCGCTCCCGCCGGCGGGTCGCAGGCTTGGTCTCGTCCTCATCCGACATCCTTGGTTCCAGCGGGCGATGTTATCGTTCCTCGTCGAGGGAGCATAGTAGGAGTGACCGCGCAGTCTGATGTCGGGCGGCTGCTTGCCGAGATCCTCGCGGATCCGGCGAGCGAGGCGGCGAGGCTTGTCTACGCGGATCACCTGATCGAGCTCGGTGACCCGCGCGGCGAGCTCGTACACGCCCAGTGCAAGTTCGAGAAGATCGAGTGGGATGAACCGGCGCGCCGCGTGATCGACGAGCGCATCGCCGACCTCCTCGCGATGCACGAGTCCGAGTGGACGCGCGACGTTCGCGCGCTCGGCTTCGACGATCACCTGCAGCAAGTGAGCCTCCGGCGCGGGTTCGTCGAGAAGGTGACGCTCGATGCGAAAGATGCCGCGCGGCTCGTGCCGATGCTGCGTGCGATCACGCCGCTGCGCGAGCTCCACGTCACGGCGAAGGACGACTCGCACATCGACGATGTCGGCGTCGCGGCCGATCTCGAGGCGCTGTCGTTCCGCTCGTTCGCGCGCGGCGTCGATCGCGCCGTCGCGAATCGGCTGCCGCACTGGCCATATCGCGGCAAGCTGCAGACGCTGCACGTCGTCGGGCCGGATGCGGCGCAGGCGATCGCGATCACGCCCGCGCTCGCGAGTCTGCGCCGGATCCGCGTCGGTGCGATCACGGCGGCGGGGATGTCAGCGCTCGCGGACGCGTCGCATCTCGACCAGGTCCACACGCTCGAGCTCCCGCAGAGCACGCTCGGCGCGGCAGGCCTCGACACCCTCGCACGCGGGAAGCTGACCGGCCTCAAGCGCCTGCAACTCGAGCAGGCGCGGATCGTCGGCGACGAGATCGGTTCGCTCGCGCAGTCGCCACTCGCGACGCAGATGCAGCAGCTGCGCGTGCATCACAACCGGCTCGGCGAGAAGGGTGCGCGCTGGCTCGCGACGAAGTTCCCCGCGCTCGAGCTCCTCGACGTCGAGAGTGCAGAGCTGCGTGCCAGCGGCACACTCGCGTTGCTCTCGTCGAAGAACCTCACGAAGCTCGCGTCCCTCGATATCTCGCGCAACGCGATCGGCGACGGTCTCGTGGCCGCGCTCGACGCCGTCGAGCTGCCCGCACTGCGTCACCTCGCGTGTTTGCAGAACGCGCTCGAAGCATCGACGGCCGTCGCCCTCGCACGGTGCGGCCTCGACGAGCTGCGCTCGCTCGATCTCTCGGAGAATCCGCTGCTCGACGCCTCGGTGATCGCGCTCGCAGAGACGACACGCCTTCCGAAGCTCGACGTGTTGCGCATCAAGGCGACGGGCATCGGTGCGCGCGGCCTCGCCGCGCTCGGTGCGAGTGCGCTCGGCGCTCGGCTGCGTGCGATCGATGTCGCGCGCAACGAGGTCGACGACCACGGGCTCGCCGCGCTCCTCGAGAGTGGCAACCTCGCCGCACTCGACGCGCTCGATCTCGCCAACTCCGCACTCACGATTCGCGGTGTGAAGACGCTCGTCGCCGCGCCCGTCGCCGCGCGGATCAAGCACCTCACCGTCACCGGCCTCGATGTGGGCGCGCTCGACCCGCTGCTCTCGGCCGACCTGCCGGAGCTCCGCTCGCTCGTCGCGGACCGCTTCGACGACGACGCGGCACGCTTGCTCGCCACGGCGCGCGGGCTGCCGGCGCTGCACAGCATGGTGTTCACCGCGCGCGACTTGACCGACGCTGGCGCGCGCGCACTCGCGGAGTCGCCGCAGCTGACGCGCGTGCTCTGGTTCGAGCTCGATGCACCGAACGTGACCGAGATGGGCCGTGCGATGTTGCGCCACCGGTTCGGGCATCACGTGGCCGTGTTCGCCGGCGGCACGCTGCAAGCGTTCAGCGGCCTCGGCCGCCGCGTCTAGCTGACGCCCATCTCGGCGCGAACTTCGAGTCGATACGGCGCCGCTCCGGGCACCTGCTTCCGGAGGTCTGCCTCGAGCGTCTTGGCCCACGCCACCGGATCGTTGCTCGACTCGCCGAGGTTGACCCAGACCTTGATGACGTCGACGTCGTCACCCGACGGGCGCACTTGCGACGCCGCCACATCTCGCATCGACGCGAGCACCTTCTCGATCGCCGTGACTGCTTCGTTGATCGTCATCGCTTCTCCACGGGTAGACCGCGTTCGGTTCGCAGCTCGCGCTCGGCCTGCAAGAAATCGTCGACCTCGCTGCCGCGCGCACCGCCGCGACGCTTCGCGATGTCATGCGCGCGCTTCGCGATGTCGTCATGCGACGGCGGCTGAGCCATGCCCGGATGATATCCTCGGTCGGGATGGACGTCTTCGCCGAGCTGAAGCGGTTCATCGAGCCGTTCGATGCGAGCGCGATCGAGGCCGCGCTGCTCGGGCGCGCGTCGGTGTTCGATGTCGACGGCGCGTGGAAGCCACATCACCACGGGCGGCCGCGCACGTCTGGACCCGCCGCCTTCGACGGTGATGCGCTCCTCGCGGGCATGCAGGCGGTCTGCTTTCTCGGGACGTATCTGCCGGCGACGGAACCGATGCGAAAGGGCGTGCCTGGGCTGTACGCGAAGATCGTCGCGCGGCTCGCGAACCCGGAGCTCCTGCTCTACGGCGGCTACGAGGAGATCCAGGCCGGCGGAGGCGTCGTCGTCGGTTCGAACTACACGTACTTCTGTCCCGCGAAGCTGACGGCGGAGGGCAGGGCGCGCATCAGCGCCGCCGCGAAGCTCAGCTATCCCAATGTCACGTACCCGTGGGCGAGCCTCTATCCGGCGTACAGCGTCGTCGTCGACGTCGAGCCGCTCGTCGCGTGCGAGCACTACGAGCTCGATCCGCGGGTCACGTCGCCGGCGCTCGTTGCCGAGGTGCACCGCTCGCGCGGGCTCGACGAGGATGCGGCGACGCTGTATCTGCAACTGCTCGCACTCGCCGACTGCTCGGATGTCCTCCTCCGCGCGGTCAACGGCTGGACGCCGGGGCAGCACAAGAAGGCCGGCGCGAAGCTGGCCGCCGCAAAGCTCGTGAACGAGCAGAAACAGCCGCGCGCGAATCGCAAGTACGTGCTCGCGGGCACCTGGGAGAAGCTGTTCGCGCCGCATCCTGCGATCGAGCGCTGGAAGCTCGAGCTCTACGGCGCGCGCATGGAGGGCAAGGGGCTCGCCGCACCGCTCGGCCGCCTCGTGCCGCTGCGTCCGATCGGCGAGCTGTTCTCCGCCGCGTGGGCACGCGTCGCGAGCGCGGATGCGCCCGATGCGAATCGTCCGACGGTGGCGGTCGGGCGCGACTGGGTCGCGGAGATCCGCGCCGCCCCCGACGACGATGCGCTGCGCATGGTCTACGGCGACTGGCTGACCGAGCAGGGCGACCCGCGCGGCGAGCTCGTCGCGCTCCAGTGCCGGCGCGTGCAGCTCGCGCGTGCGGGTGAGCCAACCGATGCGATCGCCGCCGCCGAAACCGCGCTGCTCGCGAAGCACGGCGATGTCTGGGCCGAGCAGATTCACTCGTACGTCGAGGCGCACGCGTACGACCGTGGCTTCATCACGAGCGTGCGCGTGCACGCGCCGACGTTCGTGAAGCGCGCGAAGACGATCGTCGATGCGCTGCCGTTCCTCGAGGAGCTCGAGCTCTCGGCCGGCGGCCCCGGACCGATCCCGCGCGCACATATTGTCGCGCTCTCGGGCTGCGAAGCGTTCTCGAAGATCACGCGGCTCGATCTCACGAACGATCACTATCTGATGTCGTGCGACGAGCTCGAGCTCTTGCTCGAAGCCCCGCACCTGCCGCGCCTGCGCTGGCTGCGCTTCGGGTTTCATCGCGGCGGTGAAGGGTGGGGCAAGCGCGGCGCCGAGCTGCTCGCGGGCTGCGCACGCCTCACCGACCTACGCTTCCTCGAGGTCGCGGGGCAAAACCTCGAGCTCGCGGGGCTGCGCACGCTGCTCGCACCGAACACGTTCCCAAAGCTCGAGATGCTGCGCGTGCCCTACAACGGGCTCAAATCGGCAGATGCGGCAAGCCTGGTCGATCTGCTCGAGGACGGCGCATTGCCGGCACTGCGCGTCCTCGACGTCTCGAACGTCCTCGAGACCGAGTTCGTGACGGCCGCATGCAGCTTCCATCGCAATCGCGTCGATCTCTCTCGCCAGCACGCGCTGCTCGTCGCGCTCGCGGCGCGCCGTGGTGCGGCCGCGCAGTACGAGAACGACAACGCCAAGGGACCCGCGCAGGGCGGCTTCACCGCCGAGGTGCTCGTGCAGTCGGGTCGCTATCCGTTCGCCGAGCGCGCGAAGTCGGGCACCTCGAAGTGCGTCGCATGCAAGGAGGCGATCGAGCGTGACTCCGTTCGCATCGGCATCGAGCGCGTGCTCGACGCGGTCGGCAAGGTCACGTCGTGGGTGCATCCCGCGTGTCGGAACAAGGTGCCCGAGCTGCAAGCGATCGCGAACCTCGACGAGCGGCTCACCGAAAACTCCGACGTCTGGCCTCCGGGCGACTGAGACGCATCTCGAGAGCGCCATCTGCGGGGGTGTGAAGAAATAAATATGTCCGACGAAATTATCCCGCCCACCACGGAGATTTGTCCGGGGTTTCGGACACGCTGACTGCAACTCCATGTTTCCTCGTCGGGACGGGTCCGACAAGCGACGACTTGCAGCCGCTCCCCATGACGCAGGTGTCAGAGTGTCCGGTGGTTTCGGACTAATCGATCGCGCGCACGCGCGAGACGCGCTGCGTTCTCACGACGCGCTGTCGCCAGATCTCGATCCCGTAACGGTGCACCCGGCGCTCCTCGGGACCCTCGATGTCGTGCCAGCGCTCGTCGAGCGCCTCGTGCGAGAGGAACCCGCGCGCATCCTCGAGCGACGGATCCTCGAAGTACACGCCGCGCGCGTCGTAGCCGATCGCGACGACCCAGTGCCCGCTGTCCCAGACGCTCGCAAATCCCGTGACCGGCGCGGTCACCGGCCACGCTTGCAGCATCATCAGCACCGGCCGCCCGCGATCGAGGCAGCGGGCGAGCTGGTGCGCCGTCATCGGCCGGTATTCGCGTGCGTGCAAGCCGTAGCGAAGGGTCGCGCGCAATACGTGCGCCGGGTCGCTGCCGTCCTCGCCGAAGCCCATGTCGGCGACGATCTCGGCCTCCGTCGACGGTCCGCGGCCGTAGTACGCGCAGATCGAGAGCAGTGCCGCCGCGCCGCACGTGTGCCCGGTCGCTTGCACGGTGTTCGGTAGCTCGATCATCCGCCGAACCTACGATAGCGTCACCGCGATGCCCAGCACTCTGGCCGCCGCGCTCGACGAGCTGCGCGAGGGCCATGCCGAGGCTGCGCTCGAGTTGCTCGTCGGAGCGTGGGCCGACGATCCACATCCGCGGCTCGCGGCGCTGATCCTCCAGCTCTCGGCCGAGGCCCGCAGCCCGGCGAGCGCGAACGTGCGGGGCAAGACGGCGGCGGCACGGGCCGCGTGGGACGAGCGTGCGGCGAGTGCACGCACGGCGGATCGTCCGATGCTGCTCGAGTCGCTCTGCGATGTGAACAGCGGCGATGGCGCGAAGCGGCTGCCGATCGTCGAGGGCTGGATGCCCGATCCGCGCGTCGACGCTGCGCTCGTCGACGTGCTGCGCGACGTCCCGTATCGCGCGACGTCGACGAAGCCGTTCTGGACCCGGCTGTTTGCCTTGCTGCAGCAGATCAAAGATCCGGCACAGGTCGCGCGCATCGCGGCGATCGACTTCGCAGGCGTCGCGAAGACGATGGCGGACTGGCTGCACGGCAAGCGCCAGAAGCTGCTCGCCGCGCTCGCGTCGCTCGAGTCCGACCACGAGCCGCGCGCGATCTTCGACGAGCTCGCGGCCGTGATCGGCGGGCAGCGCGAGGCGGGCGTCGCGGATCGCGCGGACATCGAGCAGCTCCTGCGCAGCGTGTACGAAGCGCCCGATGACGACGGCCCGCGCGTCGTGCTGGCAGATGCGCTGATCGAGCGGAACGATCCGCGCGGCGAGCTGATCTCCGTGCAGCTGCGGCTCGCGCAGGATCCGACGGATCGCGCGCTCAAGACCCGCGAGCGCGAGCTGCTCGCCGCACACGCCAAAGGTTGGCTCGGAGAGCTCGCACCGATCCTGATGGCCGACGTTCGCTTCGAGCGCGGCTTTCTCGCGGCGTGCAAGGTCGACAACAGCCAGCTAGATCGCGTGCGGAAGCTCGTCGGGCATCCGGCCTGGTCGACGGTGCGCGCGATCGAGGGCTCCGCGCTGATCGCGCTCGATCCCGTGATGCGCTCGCTCGAGAAGCTCGTGTTCGAGCAGAGCAACGCGCGGAGCCACGAGGGCCTGCCCGATGCGTGGCGTGACTTGCTCGTCGAGACGCCGCGCCAGCTCGTCGAGCTGCAGTACGAATCGATGCACAAGGAGCGGCAGTGGCTCGACACCGTCGAGGGGCGGCGCGAAGTCGATGTCTCCGATCAGTCCGAGATCGACGCGCTCTGCGCATGCGCGACGCTACCCAAGTTGCGGCGCCTCGGGCTTCGCGACAACCCGATCCTCTACATCGGCAAGCTCGTACACGCGCCGGTGCTCGATCGCCTCGAGCAGCTCTCGTTCATCTACGAACGCAACAATCGCTTCGTGGTGGAGCGCAGGTCGCCGCTCGTCGATTTCAAGCAGCTGCTCGAGATGGCGCGCGTTCCGACACTGCGGTTCGAGGTCGGTAGCTTCCACGAGACCGAGCTCATCCTCGAGCGCGGCACGCAGGGCTACGAACGCGCGCGCATGACCATTGGACCGACGATGAAGAGCAGCTGGAGCGCCTCGCTCGTCGACGAAGCGATCAAGATGCTCGACGCGCTACCAGCGGCGCTTCGCGAGCTGCGCGTCACCACGCGCAAGTGGACCGAAACGCAACAGGTCGCCCGGCTGCGCGCCGCGGCGACCCAGATGAACCTCGAGTGCGAGGTTAGCGAACGGGCTTGAGGCAGAGGCGCGACGCGTTGGCGCCTGCACCGTCCACCGAGAACACCCAGACCGCGCCGTTGACGATCGCGAGCTCGTAGCCGTCCGTCATCGGCTGCGTGCCTTCGAGGGCCATCGAGACCAACGTGCCTTGCTTGGTGTCGAGCGTGCCGACGACGACGTCCTGGCGCAGGTTGATGTAGCTGATCCAGTAGTGCGTGCCGTCGAACACGATCTTCGGTGCCCGCGCGTTCTCGAGGAACAGGCGCGTGTTCGCGATCTCGCTCTCACCGCCGACGCGGATCTGCGAGATCATGAGCTTGTCCGCGCCCTCTTCATAGAGCATGTAACCGGCGCGTTCGTTCGCGTTGATCGCGATGCGACCGTTGAGGCACGGGAAGCTCCGCGTCGAGCTGACCTCGGCGCCGATGCGCATCGTGTGACACGTCGACTCCGTCGACCACACGACCATCGTGTCGTCGCGATAGCGCGACGCCGTCATCGAGCGCGGCGCCTTCGCCGTGATCGGCACGGTGCCCGACGTCTGCCACGCGGTGTTGAAGCGAATGCCAGACACGCCGTCGTTCGCATCACCGATCGCGGCGAGGCGCTGGTCACGCACGTGCGCGAGTGGAACGTCCGCGATCATCGTGCCGCGTGGCGTCGAGAGGTTGTATGTCGCGCCGAGGTCCGGACGGATCATGTCGATCGCGACGCTACCTTCATCGGTCACGGCCGCGGTCACGATGCGTTCGTCGATGTACGCCGCCGACACCGCCGTGAACACGTGATCATCGCGCAGGATGTTGCCCTGCTCCTTGGTCTCGAGCTCGCCGCGACCATTGATCGCGAAGCCACGCAGCGGACCACCCGCGCGGTCGACCGTGAAGATCGCTGCGCCGGTCGGCGTGGGGACGACGGTCAGGTCGACGTCGCGATCCGGGTACGCCACGCTCGGCCAGGCGCGCGCGTCGCAGACCTCGGGTACGAAGTGCGGCTGGACGTTCTCCCAGCCCGGCTCGTCGACGGGAGGACCCTCCTGCTCGGGGTCGAACATGTTGTCGCCACACGCCGCTGCACAGAGCAGTACCGCCGGGAGAAAAGTGCGCATCATTCCATTATCGATACGGGCGATCGCGCTTGGAAGATCCTTCACGAAATATTTCGCTTTCTGGCTCACAAATACATCGTCCTACACGGATGTCGGGCGGCCAAAGTTTTGAGTCGTCAGGACAGAGACACGTTGCGTGCCTTCGTGAAGTTGCCTGTCGTAACCACGGAAGACAGCAGGCGTAGTCCCGCACATGAGATTTCTGGCCATTGCCTTGTTGATCGGATGCGGCGGGACGGACGAGGTCGCGGAAAATGTTCCGGACGCGCAAGTTGCCGTGGGGGATCCACAGCTTCCGCCGCAAGGTCACGCACTCCTCAAGACGTGGCTCGCCGAGCGCCACTACGAATCATGGCGTTGCGAGGACGCGCCCCATCCGGCCCGACCACCGGGAGCGCACGGCACGAACCGCATCTGCAACAACGGTGTGCTGTCCGCTTCAGCGAATGGCACGTATCCGGTCGGCGCTGCGTCGGTCAAGGAGCTCTATCAGAGCGGCCGCATCACCGGCTTCGCCGTCGGCCTGAAGCTCGCCGACGGTGACGCCGCGAGCAGCTGGTACTGGTACGAGGCGTACGGCGACAGCGTGATCGCCGACGGCGCGAACCGCGGCATCTGCGTCAACTGCCACGCGGGCGCGCCGCGTGACTACGTGTTCACGCACGTTCGTTAGTGGGTCTTGTTGACGAAGTGCGCGTCGAGCCACGCCGCGATCAGCTTGATCTTGTCCTTCGGGATCTCGGCGTCGTTCTCCCGGATCATCCGGGTGATCATCTCGCGCGATTGCGCGGCGGTCTTCGGCGGCGCTGCATCGACGTCCGAGAGATCGTGGCACTGCGCGCAGACGTCCTCGTAGACCTTCTTCGCCTTCGCGAGATCGACCGCAGGCGCTGCAGGCTTCGCGGGTGCTGCTGGCGCGGGCGTTGGTGTTGTCGTTGGTGTCGTTGGTGTCGTTGGCGTCGTTGTCGTCGGTGGCGCCGGCGCTGGAGGCGCCGCCGCGACTTCCTCCTCCATCGCTTGATCCATCGCTTCGTCACGCGCGACCTCTTGCTCGCGCTTCTGCTTCGACGCTTTCTGCAAGTCGGGCGTGATCGCGACGAGGTATGCCGTGACCTCGAACATCTCTTGCTGCGACATCGGCGCGAACAGCGCGGGCTTCTCCGACATTCGATCGACCGTGGTCCACCAGCCCGATGGCGTGCGCGGCTTCGCGAGGATCGTCTTCAGGTCGTGGCACTTCACGCAATTGTCGAGGAGCACGTGGCGACCAGAGGTCATCGCCTTCGCACTTGCGAGCTGCTTGATGTCGGCCTCCTTCGGCAGGCCGGCGCCCGGCAACAGCGTCGCGATGCGTGCGAGGCTCTGCGCCGACGTGACCGAGCCGCCCGGTGCGGACTGCGCGAGCGCGCGCTCCTGCAGCACGTACGGCAACGAGAGGCCGGTCAAGACGATCGTTCCGAGCATGATCGCGGTACCGAGATACGGCATCCATTCTTCGAAGTGACGAAAGAAGCGCATGATCATGATCTTGATCAGCAGCAGGAATCCGATCGTGAAACCCAGGACGATGTGCGCGGTCGTTCGCGCTGGAAACTCGACCTGGTACTCCCAGAGCCGCGGCACCATCTTCCACATCATCGCGATGTAGAGCAGCGTGAACACGTAGCCGAGCAAGCGATGCGTCCACATCAAGTAGCGCGGCGCGGAGCTCGTCTTCGTCGCCTTGTCGTAGGGGTAACCCCACAGGTGATACATGAGGAACATCGCCGCGAGTCCGACGACGACAAAGACCACTCCCATCAGTGCGGTGCTCATGATGACAGAGAGTACGTGAGTCCCACCCGAGGCGGATCGACGTGCCCTTCATTGCAGTTTGGCGAATGACGTCTGCGAAAGATTGCGATAGGCGAAGGTGCGTGCGACGACGTACTGATGCGAGGCTTGGAGAATCAATGACTCGATTGATCGTTCTCGTAGCGGTCCTCTCGGCATGCGTCGAGGCGGAGGAACGGCCCGCGCGGTGGAGCTACGTCTACGGCGCAGTTCTACAGCCCGCGTGTACGACGTCGGGTTGTCACTCGAAGCTTTCGGCGCTCGCGGGCGTGGATCTTTCGGATCGCGAAGGTGCGTACAACATCCTCACCGGCCACGTCTGCGGTGAGATCGCGCCGGGTGCGCCTCCGCGAAACTACGTGACGCCCGGCAGCAGCGAGTATTCGCAGCTGATCGAGCAACTCCGCGGCGAGAACCGCAACGTGATGCCGCCCGACTACCCGCTGCCGGCGGTCGAGGTCGAGATGGTCGCACGCTGGATCGATGGGGGCGCGCAATGCGATTAGCGCTGCTGATCGTCGTGCTGCTCGCCGGAACGGCGCACGCGTATCCTCAGTTCCAGCTCTCGACCAGCGCGGATCGCTGCACGAACTGCCACTTCTCCCCGGCAGGCGGCGGCCTCATCAATGACTACGGCCGTGACGAAGCGGGCTCGACGATCAGCCGCGGCGGAGATGGCCGGTTCGCGCACGGCGCGTGGACACCGCCCTCGTGGCTGCAGCTCGGCGTGGACCTGCGTGGCGTCGCGCTGATGAAGCTGCGCGAGCCAGACATCGATCCCGCGATCTTCCCGATGCAGACGGATCTCTATATCCGCGCCGGGACGGAGAAGTACTCGTTCACGATGACCATGGGCTCGCGCAGCACGCGCGCTCCGTCGCCACCGATCCACGAGAGGCTCACATCGCGCGAGCACTACTTCATGTACGAGCGCGGGTCGGGCACCTACGTGCGCGCCGGTCGGTTCTTTCCGATCTTTGGCATTCGCTCGCAAGATCACACGTCGTACGTGCGCCGGTTTCTCGGCTTCGCGAACCTCGAGGAGCCCTATGGCGTCGCGGCCGGCAAGCACGCCGGCGTCTGGGAGGCCCATGTCTCGGCGTTCGTCCCGCGGCCCGTCGACTTTCTCGGGGCGGGCATCAAGGCCTCTGGCGTGACGGGATACTACGAGCGCAGGTTCTGGAAGGACACGGCCGCGTTCGCGACGCAAGCGCGTGTCGCCGTCTCGGAGCTCGACACGCGAGTCACCCTCGGAGCGATCGGCAAGCGGTTCATGCCCGGGGCCGAGGTGCTCTTGCTTGGCGAGATCGACGTCCAGCGCCAATCCTTCGACGATGTCGGTGCGCCGCGCTGGCAACTGGCGAGCTATCTCGCCGCGAGCAAGTTCGTCGCGCGTGGCTGGATGGTCGGCGCCGCGCTGCATCACTGGCATCCCGACCTCCGCCTCCGCTCGGCGCGCGATGCGTTCGAGATCAACGTGCAGTACTTCCCGAGGGCGCACTTCGAGCTGCACCTCCTCACGCGGGTCAGCGGCGAAGGCGACTTCGACACGCCGAGCCTGCTCTCCCTCCTCCAGCTCCATTACTACCTATGAAGCGCACCATCATTTTTCTCGCCGCCTGCGCGCCCGGTGTTCCGGACGAGCCGAGCTATCAGCAGCACGTCGCGCCGATCCTCGCGGCGAACTGCGTGCGCTGTCATGGCATCCCCGTGCTCGGCGGCGCCCCACCCGGATTTCGGCTCGACAGCTACACGAGCTATGAACGCCCGATGCGCAACGCCGTCGGCATCGAGACCGTGGCCGGCGCCGCGACGTTCTCCAACATCATCGCGATGCGCATCGTGAGCAGTGATGCACCGATGCCGCCGCGCTTCGGCCTCGATGATTACCAGATCGAGATCCTCCAGGCGTGGGACGCGGCTGGTGCGCCGCGTGGCGAGCCGAATGAGGGCAATCGCGTCCCGACCGCCGCGCTCGTTGGTACGAGGCAGTCGATCGAGGAGCAGGGCATCGAGATCCGCGTGCGCTACCTGATCGATGTCACCGTCGGCGATCCCGACAACGACGTCGTCGGTGGCGCACTCCGGGCTCGGCTCGGCGCCACCGTGCTGCCGCTTGGCCTGTTGCGCTCCGGCGAGAACCGGGTCGTCTGGGAGACGACGAACATCGCGCCCGGCACGTTCTCGCTCGAGGCGGTGCTCGATGATGGCGGCGTCGAATCCACCGTCGATCTCGGAGCGCTCGTCGTGGAGGCCCCATGAAATACGTGTTGCTGCTGCTGCTCGCTGCCTGCGGCGTCGAGGTCGACGTCGAGCCGGTGGTCGGTTACGAGAGCTGGGGGGCGCCGATCATCGTCACCGGCAAGGCGCCTGGTCACGCCGACAGCTATCGCGCGATCTACATGAACGACCTCGCGAGGGACGGGACGCAGTCGTTCGTGCTCGGTTACCAGGAAGGCTCGATCATCGTGAAGGAGATCCGGGACAACAACGACGGGCAGCCGGGCGACCTCCGCTACATCGCGGTCATGCGCCGCATCGGGACCATCTCGAAGTCGTTCGAGAACAAGGGTGGCTGGCTCTACACGATGGCGAGTGATGCAAGCGCGACCGAAAAGGAATTCGATTTCTGCTGGAGTCGCTGCCACGTTGCCGCCCCGTATAACGGTGCCTGGTACGACTATCGCGAGTAAGCTCGGCGTGTGGGACGCGCGCTGGTCTTCTGCTTGATGATGGGCTGCGGCGAGCCTTTGCGTGACGAGGTCACGCCGGTGACCGAGCTCGACTACAAGGCGTGGAAGCAGGTCCACGTCGAGGGCGATGCGCCCGGCCACACCGGCTTCCGCACGATCTACGCGAACGATCTCGCGCGCGATCCCACGCAAGCGTTCGTCGACGGTTACCAGGAAGGCGCGATCTTCGTGAAGGAGGTCTTCAACGACGCCGCACGCACCGACCGCCGCCACGTCGCCGTGATGCGCCGCATCGGCGACCCAGACGACGACGGCGGCTGGTACTTCACCGAAGCAAAAGGCGACGGCCCGGAAGAACACTACGACTTCTGCTTCCGCCGCTGCCACGCCGCGGCGCCGTACAAAGGCGCCTGGTTCGACTACCGGGACGAGTGACCATGGCGCAGCACGATTGAGCTACGCCCGTCCAGACGGCCGGTGATACCGTCCGCCCCATGAGGGCGCTCTTCTTCGTCGCGATCTGCAGCTGCTTCTGCGCCGCGTGCGGTTCGAGTAATTCCGGAGGCGAGCTGGTCTCGATCCGTGTCGAGCCCGCGAACGCGACGATCACCGTCGAGAACAATCCGGTAACGCTCGACTACACCGCGATCGGTGTGTTCGGCGACGGTCACGAGGAGCCACTGCCGAACGCGGTGTTCGCGCTCGATGGCGACGGCATGTTGCTCGGCGATTTCACGAGCGCACAGTTCGAAGCGCACGGACTCGCGGCCGGTAAGGGCGGCGTGGTCGCGACGCTTGGCAGCACGAGCGGAGGGACGTCGGTGATCGTCGCCGTGCATCCGGTTCGACTCGGCGAAGGCGTTCCTCCCGGCGCGGCCGGCAACTTTGGGGAGACCCCGCCGACCGGCGCGTTTTCGCAGACGGTCGTGTATCCGCTCGACGGCGCCGTGATGCCAACGAGCGTGAAGTCGCCGCACGTGCAGTGGGAAGGCATGACCAGCAACGGCGACCTCTATCGCGTGCGGCTCACCGCGGGCTTCGCGACGGTCGACACGATTCTCGCCGCGAGCTCGGCCGGGTTCAATTTCGCGTCGCAGCTCTCGGTGGCGGATTGGCGACTCATCGTGACAGCGGGCGGCTCGATCAAGGTCAGCGTCGATCACTGGGATCCGACGAACGGTGCGCATGGCGGCGCACCGGTCTTCGTCAAGATGATCAACGCCGACATCACCGGGGCGATCTACTACTGGAATCTCATCCAAGGACAGATGGAGCGAATCGACGCCGCCGGCCGCGCGGTCGCGATCCCGGCGCCGCCGCCGTCGGCGAACGGCACGCGCTGCATCGCCTGCCACACGGTCAGTCGCGACGGCCGATTCCTGGCAGGCGCGATCGGTGATGCTGGCGGGCAAGCAGCGGTCTTCGACATGAGCGATCCGGCGGTGCGTACGGCGGATCCCGCGCCGACGCTGAGTCCGGTGACGAGCACTTCGTATCGCGCGCTGTTCTCGACGTTCAACGAGGACGCAACGCGGCTCTTGCTCAACGCCGACAACCGGATGACGTTGATCGATCCGCGAAACGGCACCTCCGTCGCCGTGAACGGCACGCCGCTGCCGGCTGCGCGCGCGTCGCATCCCGCGTGGTCTCCCGACGGCACGTCGGTCGTGTTCGTCAACAACATCCGCAACGGCGCCGACACCACGACGTGGGCCGTCGATTACACGCACGGTGATCTCCAGATCATTCCGACGTCGGCGAACGACACCTTCGGCGCACCGGTGAACCTCGTCACGAGTGGCGATCCGGCCTTCACGGCACCGTCGTGGCCTTCGTTCGCGCCGGACTCGAAGTGGATCGCCTACGGTGCGGGCGCGTTTTCGCGCGGCAAGAGCGGGCCCACGGAGCATCCAGGTTCGCTGTTCATCGTCGACAAGACCGTCGGAACGCCTCAGCGGCTCGACATTGCATGTGGCGGAGCGCGCCGCTGTTACCTACCGAACTTCAGCCCGTATGACGCCGGTGGTTACTTCTGGCTCGTCCACTACAGCTTCCGCGACTACGGCAACGCGCAAGCAGGTACAAAGAACACCGGCCGTCGCCAGATGTGGATCACGGCGATCGACAAGGCCAAGCTCGCGAGCGGTGGCGATCCGAGCTCGGTGTCGTATTGGGTTCCGGATCAGGATCGCCTGACCGAGAACATGAGCGCGTTCTGGGCTCCACCTGCACCACTCCAGTAATCACGAGCCGAGCTAGGCGATGCGTTCGGCTAGCATGCAAACGTGGTTGCATCACACATGCCTCGTGCAACCTCGCTTACGCACTAGGCTGAACTGACTCGATTGTCATCCACGGTTGGCAACCCGTAGCCCGGTGTCAGCGATGGCGTGAGAGCATCCTGTCATGCGGTCCTTACTCCTCGCTTCGGCGCTCCTCGCGGCCCCACTCACGGCGTCCGCTCACATCCACCTGACGGCGCCACAGGCGCGCACCGATAGCTCGACCGGCGATCAGAAGGACGGCCCCTGCGGCGTCCTTGGACAGGTCCGCACGAATCGCGTGACGGCGCTCAAGCCCGGCGAGCAGATCATGGTGACGTGGACCGAGCCCATCCAGCACCCGGGCTATTTCCGGATCGCGTTACAGCCGAACGGTGACGCGTTCCCGATCCCCGCAGAGGTCGGCGTTGGAGGCTTTCCAACCGAGGATAGGACCGGCATGACCGATGGGCCGACGGGTGCGATCATCATCAAGGATCGGATCCCCGACGGCATGCTGATGACGCAGATCACCTTGCCGAACATGGAGTGCACGAACTGCACGCTGCAGTTCATTCAGGTGATGACCGACGCACCGCCGTACACCACCGATGCGGCGTCGAATGACATCTACTTCAACTGCGCGGACGTCACGCTCGCGAACGCGGCACCGATGGTCGATGCCGGCGTCAACACCGGACCCGATGCGCCCGGTGGGATGAACATGAACCCCGGCACGACCGGCGGTTGCTCGACCGGCGGCGGCGCCGGCTTGCTCGTTGGCTTCGCGTTGCTCGGTCTCGTCACGAAGCGGCGACGCGCGTAATTTCGCGCGCCACTTGATCGATCCGATCGTGGCCCCAGAACATCTCGGCGCCGACGAAAAATGTCGGCAGGCCGAACGCGCCGCGCTTGATCGCCGCGTCGGTGTTCGCGCGTAGCTCGTCCTTGATCGATGCGTCGTCGAGTACGGCGGCGACGTCGGAGAAGCCGAGCTCGGTCGCGAGCGCGGCGACGGCGTCCTTCGTCGAGATGTCGCGACCGCGTTGCCACGCGGCTTGAAACATCGCCTGGTGGTATGCGGCAAAACGCCCCGCGCGTTCCGCAGCGATCGCTCCGCGGAGTGCGTAGAGGCCATTGATCGGGAAGCTGTTCGGGACGCGCAGCTCGATGCCGAGATCAGCGGCGCACCGACGAAGATCGAGAATCGTGTACGCGAGCTTTGGTGCCGTGAACGGGATCGTTTTTGCGAATGCGTCGAAGCCGCGCAAATACACCGGTCGATAATCGATCTCGATCCCGATCCCGGGGAGTTTTGCCCCGAGCGTCTCGTTGGCAAGAAACGAGTACGGACTCGCGTAGTCGAACAAAAACTCGACGGAGATCATGTTGCAGCCTATCGATCGGCCGCTGAAGATCGCAAGCCATGAAGAAAACCACGCTCGCACTGACGATGTTTCTCGCTGGGGGCGCATTCGTCGCCGGCGTCGCGGTTGGCAAGACGCCCGCGAAGCCCGCCACGTTCACCTCGTACGAAGAGATGAAGTGGGACGACCTCGGCGGACCGAAGATGGCGAACGCGAGCGGCGACTACAAGAAGGGCCCGTATGCGGGTCTGTTCAAGATCCCCGCGGGCTTCACGTCGCCGATGCATACGCACACCGGTGAGTACGAAGCGATCCAGGTGATGGGCACGAGCATGCACTGGGGTGAAGGCGAAGACGGCAAGGCGGCGAAGAAGATGACGCCGGGCTCGTACTGGAAGATGCCGTCGAAGCTGGCGCACGTCTCGGCATGCGCCGCTGGAGCCGACTGCGTGATCCTCGTGATGCAGAAGACGAAGTTCGATTACAAGGAGGCGAAGCCGGCAGCAGGCAGCGCGAAGCCGGCAGCAGGCAGCGCGGCGGCGGGCAGCGGCGCGAAGAAGTAACGGCGCGCTCGTCGATATCAGCTCGGCGGGACGCAGGCCTTGCGTCCCATCGCACCCTCGACGAAGTCGACGCTCGACGAGCAGTTCGACTCGTTCTCGACGTCACGGTTCGCGTTGCAGTTCGGCTTGTCGACGCACGTGCGGAAGCAGTAGTTCATGCCGTCCGTGTGCCGGATGCAGGCCGCGTCCTCGACGCAGTCCGCATCCTTCGTGCAGCCGAGCTCTCCGCAGTAGCCGCCCTTGAAGGGGAGGCAGACTTGGAGCAGATCGACGTCGCAGTCCTCGGTCTTGATGCACTGCGCACCGATGCCGCGCTCGTCAGCTTCGTTGTCACCGCCGCATGCGCTGACTGCGAAGAGCAGCAGCAGGGCTAGTTGTTTTTGGCGCCTTCTTTGATCCATGCAAACAACTTTAGGTAGTCAGGGTCCTGCGTGTTCTGGAACGTCGCGGTTTGATGATTCGGTGGTTCTTCGCGCAGTGGCTTCGTGAGCATGAGGCTCAACGCCGGCATAGCCGTGTTAACGCGAATTCCAGGACGCTCGGTAACGAGCTCGCCGTAGACCTTGTTCGCACCGCCGTTCATGTCGAGGCCACCGAGGTCGCTGCCCGGTCCACTCGCGCCGTGACACGCGAGGCAGCCGCGTGCGGTGAAGATCGGAAGGATCTGTCCCGAGAACGACACGTTCGCCGGGAGCGGCGGTGGCGCACCGTCGGTGACCTTCGCGACGGCGAGCGTCACGCTGCCGCCGGCGACCGGTGAGGTCGCCATGTCGATCGTGATCGTCGCGGCGGCGGCCTGGCCTGCTTCGGTGATGCCGGGCAAGCACTCGAACCAGACGGCGTAGCCCGAGGCGGTCGACATCTGCGCGCCGACGGCCGCGTTGCCTTGCGCATCGAGGAAGAACGGCCCCATCGTCGAGCCGGCGAGGACCAGCTGCGCACCGGGGATGTTCGCGCGCGGCATTCCGTTCGCGTCGACGAGCTTCACGATCACGATGCCCTTCGCGGCGGTCGGCGTGATGCCGAACGCGGTCGCGATCGTGTTGATGTAGCTCGCCTTGACCACACGTGCTTTCACGCCGGTCACGTTCTCGGCCTTCACTTCGATCACTTCACTGAAGGTTGGGCGGTAGTCAGTCGCGTTCGCTAGGATCTGGAACACCGAGTTCTCCGGGACCTCGGTGATCGTGAACATCGATCCCTGCGCGGCGATCATCGGCGGCGGCGTGATGCCCGACGCCGTCACACTCACGCCCGTCGCCACCACAGCGCCGTTTTGAAAATCGACGACGTCGCCCGTGACGGTCAGCGAGCCGCCAAGGGGCGCATCATCTCCAGAATTTTCTCCACCGCCGCCACATCCGATGGCCATGGCGACGAGGGCGCAGAACAGGTGACGAGCAAACATCCGTGCTCCTTTCCCCAGCTTGTCTATAGTGGCCCGACCTGGGGTCAGCGTCGCAGCTTTCTAACGCCTTTCTCGTGCGGGCGCGCACAGTGGCGTAGCGACTTGAATTTGCTGGCACCGAAACGCGAAACAGCCCGGCTCGCACGCGCGAGTCGGGCCCATCAGCGTTGGCTGATCGACGTTCTAGTGGTCGAAGGAGTCGACGTCACGCGACGTGCGTGATGCGTCGGATTCCATCGCGTACTTGCGATCCCACCAGTTCTTCGCTTCGCCGCGCAGATGGTCGAACGCGACGTTCTTCGCGAGCGCAAAGACGAGCGAGCCGAGCGTGGCCATCGCCGCGCCCATGAGCCCGCTCTTCACTTCTGCTGCGCCGGGAGTACTCGACCTCGAGCGCTTGCCTGGAAACCCCAGGAGCGCGCCGGCCGCGAGCGCGATGCCGACCGCCAGGCCTGGATGCGCGGCGATATGCGCGGGGATGTCGAGCTTCTCTTTCGCGCCCTGGAGTCTCTTACCGAGCTCCTCGACGCGTGCGAGCAAGGACTCGCGCGCTTCGTCGACGCGACGATCCGGATCTTGCGTGGGGGTCTCCATGATTTTCCTTAGCGGCGGAAGAGGCGCATGCCGACGTAGCCAAGACCGAACGCAATGCCGACCGCCTTGAGCGGGTTGGCCTTGATGAAGGTCTCGGCGCGATCGAGCATGGCGCTGCCCTTCGTGACGGCCTGGTCCTTCACGTCGATGACCTTGTGCTTGATCTGGTCGACCTTCTCTTCGCCCTGATCGACGAGGCCTTTGACCTTGTCCTTGATGGCGTCGAGCTTCTCGTTCACTACGTTCGCGTTTCCGTTGTTTCCGTTGTTCATGTTCGTCTCTCCTCGGGGGTTATCGTGATCGCGTTGAGCATGCGGCGTGCCTCCCACGATCGACGTAAGTCACCGATGTGGGGTAGACGCCCCGTGCGCCATCGCCGCGGTGTGGTCCCGACGCGCTCGGTCAAAGGGATACGCCGTGTGCGGTTCCGTCTCGATGGGCGCCGACGACACGGAATGGCACAAGTCTCACCAACCACTCACGATGCGGTGAATGCGGCTTCGTTTTGCGTGCGTGAGCGCTCAGTTAGGTCGCTAGGCTCACGGGCGGCGCTTCGCGACCGCGATCTCGCCGACCACCGAATCGCCTTGGCTCTTCGGCGTGATCGGTTTGCGATTGAGCGGCTGGGCGACGTCGGGGTGAACCGGGCCAAGCTCGGGCGTCCAGCGCGGTTTGCGAACGACCGGCATGAGCTCCGTGACGCCCAGCTCGAGCGCATCCGGATCGACCACGACGACCTCGTCGTCCGGCAGGATGAACGCCGGCATCAGGGGCCGGCGAGCGGGCGCCGCCGCCGCCTTCGGCAGTCGCGACTCGACGCCGGTGATCTCGAACTCCTCGTACGCGTTCGACAGCTCGATCGCGATCGCGCGCCCTTGCTGGCGAACTTCGATCGAGCCCGGCCGCATCGCGGGCTCCTTGTCGAGCATGCGATGAATCAGATCGCAGAGCTCGGCAGGTGCGCCCGACTTGTCGTGCAGTCGCTCGGGCTCGCTCGACAGGTGCATGCACACGACTTCCGCGAGCGTGCGGCCATCGAATGGCGGATGCCCCGCGAGCGCTTCGTACGCGATGACACCGAGCGAGTAGATGTCGCAGGGCGGGCCGATGTTCTTTCCCGTCGCCTGCTCGGGCGACATGTAGATCGGCGTTCCAGGCGTTAACCCGTCGAGGGTCAGGCGTCCTTGCGCTCCGAGCCGCGCCACGCCCCAGTCGATCACGCGCAGCGGAAAGTCGCGATCACTCGGCGTCAGCAGCAAGTTGTCGGGCTTGAGATCGCGATGCACCACGCCGCGCGCGTGCACGGCGGACATCACGTCGGTCACTTCGGACAGGAGCGTCGCGACCTCGAGCGCCGAGAGCCGCTGCGCATAGTGCAGCCGGCCTCCGAGGGTCTCGCCATCGACCAGCTCCATGGCGATCCACGGGCGATGGTCAGGCAGCATGTTGCACTCGTACACGCGGACGATACCGGGGTGCCGAACCTCTTCGAGGATCGCTGCCTCCTGCACCATGCGCGACGCCATTCCTGGCTGCCGGCGCAGGTCCTTGTGCATCACTTTGATCGCGGCGCGTCGTGGGAGGATCACGTGAGCGGCCTCGTAAACACTACCCATCCCGCCACGCCCGATCTCTTTCACCAATCGGTACGACCCGACGATGGAATCAGGACCGAGCTCGGCGAGGCTCTCGGACGTCATACCGGCCCTCTGTTGCACGAAGCTTGCCGCTGAAAACTGTACGCAAGCTCGCGTGGTTTCAGGGCCGATCTGTAGCGCTGCCGCTCGCCCCCGATCACAGCGAGCATCCTGGCACGCAGTGTGCTCACGCTTGTTCGCAAATGGGGACCTCGCCGGCCAAATCGCCCTCGGATGACCGCGTCGAACCCACGATCCAGCCTGGCGATCGCGTCTCCGCGTACCGCGTCGAGCGCCTCGTCGGCACCGGCGGCATGGGTTGGGTGTATCGCGCAATCCACGCACTCGACGCTCGTGTCGTTGCGCTGAAGGTCCTGCGCGAGGATCAAATCGTTCTTGATCGCGCAGTTGACCGCATGATGCGCGAGGCCGCCATCCTCGCCTCCGTCTCGCATTCCGGTATCCCGCGGTTCTACGAGTGCGGCCTCCTCGACGACGGCCGCCCCTGGATTGCGATGGAGCTCGTCGAAGGCCAGTCCCTTCAGACGCGGATGCAAAAGGGCCCGCTGTCCTCCGACGAGGTCCTCGACTTCATCGGAGCCGTGGCTGATGTGCTCGGCGCAGCGCACGCCCGTGGCGTCACGCACCGTGATCTCAAACCCGACAACATCTTCCTCACACCCAGCGATGCCCACCATCCCGTACGCGTGATCGATTGGGGGATCGCCCACCATCTCGCCGGCGCTCGATACACGAACATGAACGAAGCGATCGGGACGCCGACGTATATGGCTCCGGAGCAAGCGCGCGGTGGTCCCACCGACGGCTACTGCGATGTCTACGGGCTCGGCGTCGTCGCGTATCAATCGCTCGCGGGTCGCCCGCCGTTCGTTGGCCAGACGCCGGTCGAGATTCTCGTCCAGCATCTCAACCGTCCCGTCCCCGCGCTCGCACCGCGATGCCCCGACGCGCCGATCGGACTCGTCGAGCTCGTCGAGCAGATGCTGATCAAGAACTTCGAACATCGCCCCAGTGCGCTCGAGGTACGTGCCGCCGTCGCCCGCCTTCGCTCGTGCGCTCCGGAGTCGAGCTACTTGCACTTTGCGATCGAAGACTCCGCAGGCATCGCGGTGCCCGTCGTGGAGCATTCGCATCGCACGCCGGCGACCGCGCAGTTTCGCGCGCCGAAGCTTCCGCCCGAGCTCGCTGACTTGATCGACGACTAGCGAGCTACGCGTCGGGACCGTCACCGTCGGGCGAGGCGTCGAGGTCGACTTCATCGACGATGTCTGCGTCATCGATCTCGCTCGCCGACGACTTGGTACGAGACTCTTCGATGTCCTCGTACTCGCCTCGACCGCGTCGGCTGACCTCGGAGGTGCGTTCCTCCATGTCGTCAGGCTCACGCTTGTCTCGGACGGACTGGCTATGATTTTTACGCGACATGAACGGCATCCGCAGCAATGCGAATGCCACTGGCTCACGATGCACCGCGGCTGTGCGAGCCCGTCTCAGTGCACGGCGTTGCGATGGACGCGCGAGCGAATTCCTTCGACCGAGTACACGACCAGCTCCAGCAAGCGACCGACGACCGACTCGAGAAAGCGCGGGTGGTCTGCATCGTTATGCCTCGTCAGGGAACGTGTGCCGATCATGCGAGCGTGAAGAGCACGCTACGTGCCACGGTGACTCGGCACACATCGAGCATTTAGACTGACGCGCTGCGCGCGCCACGTAGCGTCGACGCTCGCTGCGCGACGCCGCTCAGGAAGCGGGAGCTTGAACAGCAGCGAGCGGCAGCGTGAAGCGGAAGACCGCACCCTCGCCGGGCTTGCTGTCGACGTCGATGTTGCCGCCGTGCGCGTCGACGATGCCCTTGGCGATCGCGAGGCCGAGTCCGGCGCCGCCCTTCTTGGTGCGGCCGTGCCAGTACCGATCGAAGACGTGCGGAAGAGCGGATGCCTCGATACCGGGGCCGCCGTCGCGGACGGCGATGATCGCGTGCTTGCCGTTCTTGCGGAGCTCGATGTCGATCGGAGCGCCACGCGCGTGCTTGAGCGCGTTGCCGATGAGGTTCGAGAGGACCTGGAGGACGCGGTCGCGATCCGCCGAGACGAGCGTGAGCTCCTCGGGAAAGTGAGCCGTGATCTGCGAGCCGGACTCCTTCACGAGCAGCTCGTGATCGGCGGCGGCTTGCTTCACCAGCGACGAGGCGTCGATGGTGCCGCGCGCGAGCGTGAGTGCGCCGTTCTCGATCGCGCTCGCTTCGAGGAGGTCCGAGATGAGGCGTTCTGCGCGCGTCGACGCCCGCTCGATCGCGCCGAGGTAGCGCACGGCGCCGCCGGTGACTTC
>JALZOJ010000159.1 GCA_030857175.1 Myxococcota bacterium
ATCACGCGCGCCGCGTCGATCGCCTGGCGTCGTGGTCGGATCTCGTGCTGCCACCCGACATCATGGATAGCTTGCGCGAGCTCGTCGGCCGCGTCCGTCACCGTCGCACCGTGTTCGAGCAGTGGGGCATGGGGCGCACGATGGCGACGTCACGAGGCCTGACCGCGCTGTTCCAGGGCCAGCCCGGCACCGGCAAGACGCTCGTCGCCGGCGCGATCGCTCGCGAGCTCGGCCTCGATCTCTACCAGGTCGATCTCTCCAAGGTGATGTCGAAATGGATCGGTGAGACCGAGCGCAACCTCGCGACGATCTTCGACGCTGCCGAGGACGGTCAAGTGATCTTGCTGTTCGACGAGGCCGACTCGCTGTTCGCGAAGCGCACCGAGGTCCGCTCGAGCAACGATCGCTACGCGAACCTCGAGGTCAACTACCTGCTGCAGCGCCTCGACTCCTTCGAGGGCATCGCGATCCTGACGACGAACTCGGGCGGTTCGATCGACCCCGCGTTCAAGCGACGTCTCTCGTTCCGGCTCTCGTTCCCGTTTCCCGACGAAGACACGCGCGCCGAGCTCTGGCGTGCGCACCTCCCGCGCGAGCTGCCGCGCGGCGGCGAGCTCGTCTTCGATGTCCTCGCGCGAAAGTACCAGCTCTCCGGCGGCTACATCCGCAACGCGTGTCTGCGTGCAGCGTTCCTCGCCGCCCAGGAAGAGACCTCGCTGCACCAGCATCACCTCGAGCGTGCCGTCGCGCTCGAGTTTGCCGAGCTCGGCAAGCTGTCGACCGCCGGCACCATCGATTGAGCAGGAGATAACGATGACTCATGAAAGCCAGCAATCCCACGCGTCGTCTGCAAGCGCAGCGGCGGATCACGACACCAACGACGTCGAGCCCGGCCAGCTGTCGCGCAGCGCGCTGATGCGCAAGCCCGACCACGCGATCGCGTCGGGCCTCCTCCAGCGCGCAGCGCGCGATGCGAACGGCGTCGCCGATGGTGCCGAGCATGCGGTGGCCGCCGCGTCGAGCTCGAGCGGCTCGGCGCTGCCCGAGACGCTGATGCGCAAGTTCGAGTCGTCGCTCGGCGCCGACCTCGGTGGCGTCCGCGTCCACACGGGCGATGCCTCTGCGGCGGCGAACGACGCCGTCGGCGCGAAGGCATACGCGGTGGGCAACGACATCCACTTCGGCGCCGGTCAGTACGATCCGTCGTCGCCCGGCGGCGAGCACCTGCTCGCGCACGAGGTCGCGCATACCGTCCAGCAGGCCGGCGGCGCCCAGCGCATGCAGTTCAAGCTCGCGGTGTCATCGCCCGGCGATTCGCTCGAGCACGAGGCCGATCGCGCAGCCGAGGCGATGGTCGCGGGCGCACCCGCGCAGGTCACGGGCGCAAGCGGCCTCGCGCGGACGACGTTGCAACGGAACGACAAGCCTGTTGGGGCGGGGACAGGACCCAAGAAGACATTGAGTGGTCTCGCAGCAGCCAATGGTGCGCTGAGCCTGCTGAAGAATTCGGCGGGCCCGACAACCGTGAATGGCGGAGCGATGGGTGACGTCACCCTGACGCCCGGCGCTTCCGTCGGCGACATGGTGCTCCTCCATGCCGGTCCGGCGCAGTGCTACTACATCAAGGGAAGCGACATCTACGAGGCGTACACGCCTGACTTCGTGCGTGACATCTGGCTGACCTCTCTCAGCAAGGGTGCCGCCAACGCGGAGTGGCTGATCCCGATCGCGAAGGCTGAGTTCGCACTGATCACGGCGCTCTTCGCACCTTGGTACGCGGTCGCGGGGATCAGCTTCCTCCAGGCCATGGCGTTCACACACGATCATGGCAGCGAGATCAAGACCGCCATGTCGCTCATGAAGAAGGCATGGGCGGGATGGAAGCAGTTCGAAGCGATCTGTCCGACGATGGCAAAGAACCTCAAGAGCTGGGGGTTCCACCAGCTGCTCGAGAATGCACCGAAGGGCGTGGAGCTCGAAGACGTTGCCTACTTCGTGGGGCGAGTGATCGGTTCGCAGGGGGTCATCGGCAAGATCGAAAAGGGTATCGAGGTCACGGTCTGGGTGTTCGCCAAGGTCGTGGTGGAGTACGCCGTTCTTGTCGCCGCGTTGCACGCGCCAAAGATCATTGCGACGGGCTTGAAGGAAGCCATCGCCGAGAAGGCTGCGGAGCTACAGAAAAAGCTCGGGAGCGGCGGCTACAGCATCGCGCTCGACGAGGCGACGAAGGCGATCAAGGAGCTCTACGACCACCCCGAGTCCGAGAAGATGATGGGTGAGCTGAAGAGCTCCTTCGAGCTGCTCGGCAAGCAGCTCACGAAACTGACCGCTACCTGGCAGAAGGAGATGGGCTGACGTTCAGAGCAGGCCGTGTTCGAGCGCGAGCTTCTTGAGACGCTCCTTCGCGCGCTCGAAGCGCTTCCGTAGCGTGGCCGCGCGGCTGTCGACGTCGGCGTCGCCGCCGGTGATCCGCGCGATCTCCTTCCACGACAGCTCGCGGTCGAGGCGGAGCAGCAGGAGCTCGTGCTCCTCGGGGTCGAGCTGTTCGCGCAGGATCCGGAAGCCGTCCTTGACCTCGGTGCGCTGGATGTCGAGCGTGGCGGTACGCAGCACGTTCTCGATGTCGGGCGCGACAGAGAGCGGCAGGTTGCGATCGATGCGGCGGCGCGGATCGCGGCGCAGCTGGTTGAGCGCGTTACGCGCGAGGGTGTAGAGCCACGAGCGCAGCGACGATGACCACCGGAACGTCGAGAGGCCGCGCCATGCGTCCTCGCCGAGCTCGGCGAATGCGTCGGCCGCGAGATCGTCGTTGCCCGCGAGCGCGCGCAGGAACGCGAGCAGCTCGGTGCCGTACAGTTTGAGCGCGGCGGTCAGCGCGCCTGCGGTGTCGC
>JALZOJ010000081.1 GCA_030857175.1 Myxococcota bacterium
GTCTCCGAGACGACCACCTCGACGAGGCCGGGCAAGGCGGAGAGCTTCTGCCAGACCCAGACCGCGAGCAGCTCGCTCGTGGGATTCGCGAGGCCATCGACCTCGTTCAGGACCTGGTGGTCGAGCTGGCGAACGAGCGGATTCACGTGCTCGTCGATCTGGGCGAAGTCCATGAACCAGCCGGACTCGGGATCGATCTCGCCCTCGATCACGATCTCGACGAGGTAGCTGTGCCCGTGCATCCGCGCGCACTTGTGGCCTGCGGGCACCTTCGGGAGAAAGTGCGCCGCTTCGAACCGGTAACTACGCTCGAGCCGCGTCCGCATGGCGCAGCTTTGTAGCGCGGCCGCGCGTGGTAAGGAAGAGCGTGCCGAAACCGGCGGCCGCGGGTATAGAGTCCGCCCGTGAGGGCACCCGTCTGGATCACCCTGCTCGCCGCGTGCGGCGGCAGTGAAACGAGCAAGCCGCCTGCGTGGGACAAGACGCTACCGAGCGCGGCCGTGATCGGCGAGCGCTGGGCCACGCGCGGACTGACCGCAGCGCGGGGCATCGTGCACCTGCACTCGCCGTTCTCGCATGACGCGTGCGACGGCCGGCCGCGCGACGCAAACAACGTCCCGAACGAGCCGTGCCTGCAAGACCTCCGCGCCGCGCTGTGCACGACGCGCATCGACTTCGCCGCGCTGACCGATCACGACGACTCGATGGCCGACGAAGACTTCGGCACGCTGTTCAGCATGCGCGGGACGGATCAAGCGGTGCGCAACGGCGCCGGCGAACAGATCGCATCGCGCATCCTCTGCGACAACGGCCACCAGGTCCTCGTCTCGATCGGCGGCGAGAACGATCTGATGCCGATCATGCTCGATCGCCATCCGCCCGGCAGCGTCCCCGAACGCCACGCGATCTACAACGGCAACGACGCGGTCGCCGCCGATGCGCTGCGCGCTGCCGGTGGCCTCGTCTGGATCGCGCACACCGAGAGCAAGGACCTCGCGACGCTGCGCGCGGTCTCGCCGCACGGCATCGAGGTCTACAACCTCCACGCAAACATCGATCCCGACATTCGCAAGGACTACCTCGGCCTGTCGTCGGGCGGCGCACTCTCCGCCGCGGCCGAGTTCGCCGACACGAACCCGGGCCACCCCGAGCCCGACCTCGCGATGCTCGCGTTCCTGTTGCCGAACCAACCGTCGATCGACAAGTGGAACGCGCTGCTCGGCGATGGTCGCAAGCTCGCAGCAACCGCCGGCAGCGACGCGCATCAAAACGCCATCCCGGTGACGTTCGCCGACGGTGAGCGCGGTGACTCGTATCGCCGCGTGATGCGGTGGTTCGGCAACATCGCGATCGTCGCCGACCCGCACGACCCCGCACAGATCGAACAAGCGATGGCGACCGGTCGCATCTTCACCGTCCACGAGATGCTCGGCACACCGGCGGGCTTCGACGTGCGCGCCGAGGACGCCGGCGGCACGTACGAGATCGGCGCGACGGTCCCGCGTGGCGCGCGGCTCGTCATCGATGTCCCGAGGGTCGCGAACCTCGATCCGAATTTGCCAGCTCCCGTGATCCGCACCCGCGCACTCTGGATCGCCCCCGGCGGCGAGGTCACCGAGCTGACGTCATCGACGATGAGCCAGGTGACGGTGAACCTCGGAGCCGCGGGCGCCTATCGCGTGGAGATCTCGATCATCCCGAAACACCTCGGCCCCTACCTGGGCGACCTCGGCCCCGACATGGCCGACGCCGAAGTGCCGTGGATCTACGTCTCCCCGTTCTACGTCCCATGACGTGTGCTACGACAATAGACATGCGTCGGGTTGCCGTCGTCCTCCTGCTGGCTGGCTGTCCACTCTCTGCCGGTCCGAACACCGGCGAGTGTGAAGGCGACAGCGACTGCGGCGGCAACGTCTGCGCACGCGACGGCTTCTGTTATCCCAAAGAGACGGTTCGCGGGGTGAAGACCACGTGGACGATCAAGGGGCAGACCGCGAGCCCGACGACGTGCGGCCCGGTGACGAGCCTGATGATCGCCTTCACGGGCGACAACCCCGGCGATGCGCCACTGATGTACGCGCCGGTGCCTTGCGAGATCGGCCAGTGGGTGATGGACAAGCTGCCGGACAGCTACACGCTCGTCGAGCTCGGCAAAGAGAACGGCTTCGCGCAGACCAAGACGATCGGTGCGGCCAACACCGTCGCGTTCGACCTCACGAACTAGCTAAGGTTGCGCTTCGCAACGCGCTTTCCGTGGTCTGGCGGCTGCGAACGCGTCGCGCTGTGGGTATGGTGCGCGCGTGGTGACCGCGTCCATGTCGACCCCCGAGACCAAGCGGATCGAGAAAGAAGATCCGGCCGAGTACGTCGAGACGACCCCCGACGAGCTCGCTCCTCTCTATCGCCAGATGCTCGCGATCCGGCGCATGGAGGAGGCGTCGGCCAAGGCGTACTCGCAAGGCAAGATCGGTGGCTTCCTCCACCTGATCATCGGGCAGGAAGCCGTGTGCGTCGGCGCGACCGCCGCGCTCAAGCCCGAAGACTACGTCGTCGCGACGTATCGCGAGCACGGCCACGCGTACGCGAAGGGGCTGTCCGCGCGCGCGATCATGGCGGAGCTCTACGGCAAGAAGACCGGATGTGCGAAGGGCCTCGGCGGCTCGATGCACATGTTCGACAAGGCGACGAACTTCCTCGGCGGGTACGGCATCGTCGGCGGTCACGTGCCGATCGGCGCGGGCGCGGCGTTCGCGTCGAAGTATCGCGGCGACGGCCGCGTGACGCTGTGCTTCTTCGGCGAAGGCGCGTCGACGATCGGTGGGTTCGCCGAAGGCCTCGCGCTCGCGGCGCTGTGGAAGCTGCCGATCGTGTTGATCTGCGAGAACAACCAGTACTCGATGGGCACGCCGCTCTATCGCTCGCTCGCCGTCGAGGACGTCTCGCTCCGCGCGATCGGTCACGGCATGGCGCGCGACCGGTTCGACGGCGATGACGTCGTGAAGGTGAAGCGCCGGATCGCCGAGGCGGTCGAACGCGCGCGGCAGAACAGCGAGCCCACGCTCGTCGAGGTCGTGACGTATCGCTTCCGCGGTCACTCGATGTCGGACCCGGGCCTCTACCGCACGAAGGACGAGGTCGAGGAGTGGAAGCGGCGCGATCCGCTGAACCATTGCCGGCAGCGGCTGATCGACATCGGATTTGCCGAGAAGGACCTCGAAGCACTCGAGGCCGACGTCAAGGCCGAGATCGAAGACGCGGTGAAGTTCGCCGACGAGTCGCCGCAGGCCGACGAGTACATGAAGTATGTGGTCAAGGGTTGATCGGAGTCCGGGATGGCAGTCATCAGTTATCGAGAAGCGCTGAATCAAGCGATGCGCGAGGAGATGGAGCGCGACGCGAACGTCTTCATCATGGGTGAGGAGGTCGGGCACTACAACGGCGCGTACAAGGTCACGCAGGGCATGCTGCAGCGGTTCAGCGAGCGCCGTGTCGTCGACGCGCCGATCGCGGAGATGGGCTTCGCGGGCATCGGCGTCGGTGCCGCGATGGTCGGGCTCCGGCCGATCATCGAGTTCATGACCTTCAACTTCTCGCTCGTCGCGATCGACCAGATCGTGAACAACGCGGCGAAGATTTTTCAGATGAGCGGTGGGCAGTTCAACATCCCGATCGTGTTCCGCGGTCCGGGTGGACCCGCGGTGCAGGTCGGCTCGCAGCACAGCCAGTCGCTCGAGAGCTACTACGCGCACGTGCCCGGGCTGAAGGTCGTGATGCCGTCGACGGCGTTCGATGCGAAGGGTCTCCTGAAGTCGGCGATCCGCGACGACAACCCGGTCGTCTTCATCGAAGGCGAGACGCTCTACAACACGACGTGGGAAGTCCCCGACGGTGAGCAGCTGATTCCGATCGGCGTGGCCGACGTGAAGCGCTCGGGCTCCGACATCACGCTGATCGCGTGGTCGAAGATGGTGTGGACGTGCCTCGAAGCGGCGAAGCAGCTCGCGGAAGAAGGCATCGAGGCCGAGGTCGTCGACGTGCGGACGCTGCGGCCCCTCGATGTCGAGACACTCGCCACCAGCGTGAAGAAGACCGGGCGCTGCGTCGTCGTCGAAGTCGGTTGGCCCGTCGCGGGCTACGGCGCCGAGGTCGCGTATCAGATGCAGCGGCATTGCATGGACATGCTCGACGCGCCGATCGAGCGCGTGACGAGCGACGACGTGCCGATGCCGTACGCGAAGAACCTCGAGGACCAGGTCCAACCACAAGTCGCAGACGTCATCGCCGCGGTGAAGCGTGCGCTTTATCTGGAGTAGCTGACATGGCTCAGATCATCGGACTTCCGAAGCTATCCCCGACGATGGAGGAAGGCGTCCTCGTTCGCTGGACCAAGAAGGAAGGCGACAAGGTCTCGCCCGGAGACCTGGTCGCCGAGGTCGAGACCGACAAGGCGAACATGGACTTCAACATCGAGGACGACGGCGTCCTCTTGAAGCTCCTCGTCAAGGAAGGCGAGACCGTCAAGCTCGGCGCACCGGTCGCGATCCTCGGCAAGGCCGGGGAGGACGTCAGCGCGCTCATCGAGCAGGCGAAGTCGGGCGGCGGCGGCGCTCCGAAGGCGGCCGAGCCAAAGGCCGCGCCGAAGGAGACGATGGGGGCCGAGGACAGCGCGAATGCGCCCGCCGCGCAGAAGGGCAAGCAGAGCTCCGAGCAGAAGCCCGAGGCAAAGAGCCAGGCGCCGAAGGCCGAGCAGAAGCCCGCACCGAAAGCCGCACCGAAGTCGAGCGCGGATGCGACGACGATGGCGAGCAGCAAGCCCGAAGGCGGGAAGCTCCTCGCCTCCCCGCTCGCGAAGACACTCGCGATCGAGCTCGGCATCGACCTGCGTGGCGTCAAGGGCTCGGGCCCGGGTGGGCGCATCGTCGAGCGTGACGTGCGGCAAGCCGCCGACGGTCACGCCACGCAGGCGCACAACGGCCACGCGACCGACGAGGCCGAGACAACGGATGTCGAGTCCGAGACGCAGCCGACGGCGATCGCGCTGCGCAAGCCACTGCGGCAGGACGTCGGCGACGACGACTTCGAGGATCTGCCGGCGTCGAACATGCGCAAGCGGATCGCGGCGCGGCTCACCGAGGCCAAGCGCGACGTCCCGCACTTCTACTTGATGCGCAAGCTCGACGCGGCGCCGCTGCTCGGCTTCCGCGCGCGGCTCAACGAGCTGCTCGGTGATCGCGGCAAGGTCTCCGTCAATGACCTCATCATCAAGGCCGTCGCCCTCGCACTGCGCCGCGTGCCCGAGTGCAACGCGAGCTGGGAAGGTGATGCGATCCGGCGGTACCACCGCGTGCACGTCGGTGTCGCCGTCGCGATCGAGGACGGGCTCGTCACCCCGGTCGTCCGCGATGCGGATCAGAAGGGCATCGGCGCGATCGCCGCGGAGGTCAAGGACCTCGCCGAGCGTGCAAAGAAGCGCGGGCTCAAGGGCCACGAGATCACGGGCTCGACGTTCACGGTCTCGAACCTCGGCATGATGGGCATCGAGCGGTTCACCGCGATCATCAATCCGCCCGAGGGCGGCATCCTCGCGGTCGGCGCGACCGTCGACGAGCCGGTCATCCAGGGCGACAAGGTCGTGCCCGGCAAGCGCATGACCGTCACGATGTCGTGCGACCACCGCGTCATCGACGGCGCACTCGGCGCGAAGTGGCTGCAGGCGTTCGCCGAGCTGTTCGAGAAGCCGGAGTCGCTCGCGCTATGAGCGATGGCCCCGCCGCCGCCAGCGAAGGCAATGCCGGCAATGACACGGTCTATGACGTCGTCGTGATCGGCAGTGGGCCCGGCGGCTACGTCGCCGCGATCCGCGCCGCGCAGCTCGGGCTCAAGACCGCGTGCATCGAGCGCGCCGAGCTCGGCGGCATCTGCCTCAACTGGGGCTGCATCCCGACCAAGGCGCTGCTTCGCACGGCCGAGGTGCTCGAGACGATGCACCACGCGAAGGATTTCGGGATCACCGTGGGAGAGATCAAGCCGGACTTTCCCGCCATCATCCAGCGCTCGCGTGCGATCGCCGAGAAGGTCTCCAAGGGCGTCGCGTTCCTGCTCCGCAAGAACAAGATCGATCACGTCGTCGGAACCGCAAAGCTCTTGCCGCGTCGTGGCGCATGGACGGCGCATCAGATCGAGGTGAGCTCGAACGAGGGCAAGCGCCTCATCAACACGAAGAACGTCATCATCGCGACCGGCGCGCGCGCACGCTCGCTGCCCGGCATCGATCTCGACGACAAGCGCATCATCGAGTACCGCCGCGCGATGACGCTGCAAGAGCAGCCGAAGTCGATGGTCGTGCTCGGCGCGGGCGCGATCGGCGTCGAGTTCGCGAGCTTCTATCGCGCGCTCGGCACCGAGGTCACGATCGTGGAGTTCATGCCGCGCCTCGTGCCCAACGAGGATCCGGAGATCAGCAAGGAGCTCGTGCGCGCGTTCGACAAGCGCGGCATCAAGTCGCTCCTCGATCACAAGCTCACGAGCGCGAAGAACGACGGCAAGAAGGTCGTGATGACGGTCGAGCCGAAGGGCGCGCCCGGCGCACCCGCGCGCGACTCCGCCGAAGCGGCGAAGATCATCGAGGCCGACATCTTGCTCGTCGCGGTCGGCATCGCCGCGAACACCGAGAACATCGGGCTCGAGGCGCACAAGGTCGTCCTCGAGAAGGGCTTCATCAAGGTCGACGCCGAGAACAAGTGCGGCGAGAACCTCTACGCGATCGGTGACGTCATCGGCCGCGGGCTCGCGCACGTCGCCTCCGCGGAAGGGGTGTTCGTCGCCGAGAAGATCGCGAACGTGCACGCAGAGCCGGTGCGCTACGACGCCATCCCCGCCTGCACGTACTGCTCGCCGGAGATCGCGTCGGTCGGGCTCACCGAGGAAAAGGCGAAGGCGCAGGAGATTCCGGTCAAGGTCGGCAAGTTCCCGTTCTCCGCGCTCGCGAAGGCGCGCGCGGCGGGCGACACCACCGGCTTCGTCAAGGTGCTGTGGCACGCCGAGACCGGCGCGCTCGTCGGTGCGCACCTGATCGGCCCCGCGGTCACGGACCTGATCGCGGAGCTCACGCTCGCGAAGACGACCGAGGTCAACGCCGAGTCGCTCGTCTACACGATCCACGCGCACCCGACGTTCGCCGAGACGATCAAGGGCGCGACCGAGGCCGCGCTCGGCCACGCGATCGATCTCTGAGCAGCCGGCTGCGCACAGCGATCAAGCGTTATGGTGCGGCACGGACGCTGGGTGCGAACTGTCCGCGCGAACATCTCGAAGCAACCGCTCGCTCCGTAGTACAGCTAGCGCATGGCGGTTCGAACCTTCGAGCAGCAGCTCGCGGCACTGCGAACCCTTGACCCGGCGGCGCCAACATCTGCGGACGAGCTTCGCAAGGTGCTGCGGAGCAAGCGCGGCCTCTTGATCGCGGTGGTCGCGAAGCTCGTCGAAGAACATCGCCTCGAGGCGCTGGTCGAGGACCTCGCCGCGTGTTTCGGCACGCTCGTCGCGGACGGAGCGAAGGTCGATCCGGGTTGTCGGGGCAAGCTCGCGATCGCGCAGGCGCTGATCGCGCTCGAGGAGTGGGACGCGCGCGTGTTCGTCGCGGGCCTGACGATCGTGCAGCGCGAAGGACCGCCCGGCATGATGGGTGCGCCGCCCGAGGACACGGCGCCGGCGTTGCGCGGGTTGTGCGGCCTCGCGCACGTGCACTTCTATCGGTCGAACGCGCTCGACGTGCTCGCCACCTTGCTCGCCGACGAGGAGCGCAACGCCCGACTCGCAGCCGCGCAGGGCTTCGGGAATTCGGGACGCACCGACACGACCGCGCTGCTGCGCTACAAGCTCCTCCTCGAGAACGAGGACGAGCCCGAAGTGCTCGCGCAGTGCTTCGAATCGCTGTTCGCCCTCGCGCGCGAGGAGACGGCGGAGTTCGCGGTCGCGATGCTCGAGCGCGACGGCGCGATTGCCGAGGCCGCCGCCTTGGCCCTCGGCGGTGCGCGGATCGCGACCGCAACGACGGCACTCGCGTCGTGGTGCGAGCGGTGCCGGCCGGAGCAACGCCATCGCGTCGGCTATATCGCGCTCGCGCTGCTCCGCACCGACGAGGCGAACGCGGTGCTACTCGCGGCGATCCGCGATGGCGGAAGAGGCGCGGTGCCTGCGGCAAAGGCGCTCGCGACGTTCAAGGACGATGTGGCCATCGCAGCAAGCGTGCGCGAGGCGATCGCCGGCGTCGACGCGAAGACACGCAAAGAGATCGAGGCGATCCTCTAGTCCGACCCGACGGCGGGAACTCGTCGGACATATTTATTCCTTCCCACTGCTCGGGACTCAGCGCTTCGAGCGTCGTGGCTTCTTCGCGAGGTCGAGCGTGACCCACGCCGGCGCGTGATCGCTCGGCTTCGGCAGGCTGCGCACCCAGCGATCGACGCCTGACTCGACGAGCTTGGGCGCGAGCGTCTTGTTGAGGAGCAGGTGATCGAGGCGGAGGCCCGCATTGCGCTCCCAGTGCTCGCGGAAGTAGTCCCAGAACGTGAACGCCTTGCGCCCGTGCTGCTCGAGGATCGCGTCGAGCCAGCCCTGCGCCATCAGCTTCTCGAACAGCGCGCGCGGCTTCGGCTGCAGCAGCGCGTCCTTCTTCCACGACTTCGGATCGTAGATGTCGTCGTCGGTCGCGATGACGTTGTAGTCACCGGCGAGGACCACGTGGTGCTCGCTGTTCACCAGCGTCGCCGCGTGCGCGATCAGCCGCTCGAGCCACGCGAGCTTGTAGTCGAACTTCGGGCCCGGCTGTGGGTTGCCGTTCGGCAGGTACAGGCAGCCGACGAGCACGCCCTGCACGGCGGCCTCGAGGTAGCGGCTCTGCGTGTCCGCGTCGTCGCCGGGCAGCGCCTTGCGCACGAGCACTGGCTCGGTCTTCGAGAGGATCGCGACGCCGTTCCAGAACTGCTGGCCACGCCAGAGTGCGTGATAGCCCTCGGCCTTCAGCGCCGCGGCCGGGAACGCCTTGTCGGTCGACTTCAGCTCCTGGAGGCACACGACATCGGGCTCCTCGGTGGCGAGCCATTCAAGCAAGCCATCCAGCTTGGTGTTGATGCCGTTGATGTTGAACGTCGCGATCTTCAAGCGTCGTGGTAAGCATCCCAAGATGTCAGAGCGCGTGCACCTGCCCGTGGTGGGTCAAAGCGAGGAGCCCGCTCCGCGCCGCCGCCATCCCGAGTGGATCCGCGCGACGCTGCCGAGCAAGCCGGCCTACTTCGAGCTACGCGCGATGGTGAAGGAGCTGAAGCTCAACACCGTCTGCGAGAGCGCGAGCTGCCCGAACATCGGCGAGTGCTGGACCCGCCGCGCGCTCACGATCATGATCCTCGGTGACATCTGCACGCGCTCGTGCCGGTTCTGCGATGTCACGACCGGGCGTCCGCTGCCGCCGGATCCCGACGAGCCGCGCCGGGTCGCGCAGATGCTCGGCCAGCTGCAGCTCGAGCACACGGTGATCACGTGTGTCGATCGCGACGACCTCGAGGACTTCGGCGCCGCGCACTGGGCCGAGACCATTCGCGCGGTCAAGGTGTCGTGTCCCGCGATGACGCTCGAGATCCTCGCCGGTGACTTCAAGGGCAAGACGGAGCTCGTCGACATCGTGCTCGACGCGGATCCGGACGTGTTCGCGCACAACCTCGAGACCGTGCCGCGGCTGTCGCGTCAGGTGCGCGTGCAGGCGAGCTATCCGCGCAGCTACAAGATCCTCGAGCATGCGCGCAAGCGCGACGCCGTCACGAAGACCGGCCTGATGCTCGGCCTCGGCGAGACGCGCGAGGAAGTCGAGGCGGTGCTGCGCGAGCTCGCCGGTCTCGGCGTCGATATCGTGACGCTCGGCCAGTATCTCTCACCGAGCAAGCAGCACCTCGCGATCGAGCGCTACGTGCACCCGACGGAGTTCGCCGAGCTCGAGCAGCTCGCGCGCGAAGCCGGCATCACGCACGTCGTCTCGGGTCCGCTCGTGCGCTCGAGCTACCACGCCGATGGGCAGGCGCAGCTGGTACGCGAGCTACGCGCGGCCAAAGGCCTGGCGCCAATCGCATGAAGACGTTCCTGCTGCTGGTCGTCGTCGCGGGTGCGGCCGGCGCGGCGGTGTACTTCTTCGTGTTCGACAAGGCGACGCCGTCGAGCGACGCGCGCATCGTCTCCGTCCAGCCGCGCTTCACGGGCGCCGCGAGCGCGACGATGCTCGTCGTCGACGTCGAGGTCGAGGCCGTCGGCGCGATGCCCCCGGTCGGTCCACACGTGATCGTGACGGCGACGTGCGAGGCCTCGCGCGACGAGGTGATGGGCGACATCGCGCTGATGAACAACGCCACGGCGGGCGACAAGAAGACCGACGCCGTCGAGCTGTTCACGAGCACGCCGTTCGACGGCCCGCCGACGCGCTGCTCGATCACCGCGCGCACGAGCGATGGTGGCTCGAGCGCGTCCGCGTGTCTCGAGCTCGGCGCCGCGCGCGCCGGCGGCTGCTAGCCATTGCACCGCTGCGATTCGTTCTTAGCTTCTTCGCGTGTCCAACCTACTGCTCGCGGGTTCGATGCTCCTCGTCGCCGCGTGTGACGTCCGCGGGACGGAACGGCCGACGGTCAACTACCTCAGCGTCGACGCGCGCCCCTCAAAGGCGCACGTCGGCGGCACGTCGCTGACCGTCGAGATCGAGGTCGAGGCGACCTCGGCGATGCCACACGTCGCGCCGCACGTGATCGTCGGTGCGCGCTGCGCCGACGAGAGCGACGACCGAAAGGCGTTCTTCATGACGCTGTCGAACGCGCACGCGGGCGATCGCAAGATCGACAGCGTCGAGCTGTTCGAGCTCGGCGAATTCGAGGTCGCGCCCGAACGCTGCGACATCACGCTGACGCTCTCGGAAGGCGCGACGCAGCCGCAGCGCTACTGCTACGAGCGCGGCACGACGCGCGCCGGCCGCTGCACCTAGGCCCAGCTCGCTTCGAAGCCGAGCGCCCAGAGCAGCACCTTCACGCCGGAGCGTCCCGCGATGCGCAGGTGATCGGCGATCGACGTCATCGGCCGGCCGAGCGCGGTGCACGCCGGCTGGTCGCTGCCGTTGAGGAACAGGTGCTCGACGGCGGCGGCGAGCTCGAACGCGTGACGGCTCGCGTGATCCGGATCCATCTCGCGCAGACGCCGCAGCCGGGCGTTGCTCTCGAGGACCCGCTGGTACAGGTCGTTGACGTTCGATGCCGAGTAGCGGTTGCGCGTCAGGTAGATCATCGGGCGCAGCGTCGGCGGCATCACCGCGATCGCTTCCATCGCGTCGCCGGTGAACGGATTCGCGACCGGCAGCGCGAGCTCGATATGACCGAACTGGTTCGAGACCTGCGAAACGAACGTATCGACGTTGCCCTCGACGCGCTCGCGCTCGACGCCCGGCGTCGGGTCCTCGAAGCCAGGCCCGAAGATCTGCGGATCGAACAGTCCTGCGCGGCGCAGCTCGGGATCCGATGCGGCCCAGAGCGGTCGCGAGACCTCGCCGCTCGATCGCTCGCGCACGTCAACGGCGGTGATCGGCCGCAACGTCAATCCCACGCTCGACGACGCTGGGAGTCTCTGTTGCAGTGCCCTCGGGATCACGGCGGACCACGCTACACGCTCAGCCCGCGCTGACCAAGTCCCACACGAGCTTCGCGACGAGCGCGCTCGAGACCAGCAAGACCATCATTCGAATGAGCTTCGCGCCACCTTTGATCGCGAGCCTCGCGCCGACGACGCCGCCCGCGAGCTGGCCGATCGCCATCGGCAACGCGACCGCCCACACGACCGTGCCCGCGATTCCGAACGCGACGAGCGACGCGAGGTTCGACGCGAAGTTGACGACCTTCGCATCGGCCGTCGCGCGCGTCATGCTCTTGCCGCACAGCGCGACGAACCCGACGATCAAGAACGTCCCGGTGCCCGGTCCGAAGAAGCCGTCGTAGCCGCCGATCACGAACGCGAGCGTCGCGGCGATCAGCAGGTACTTCGCACGCTTCTCGGCGGGAACGTCGTCCTGGTCGCGCGTCGGCTTCTTGATGACGAGGAGCAGCGCCGCGCAGATCAGCATCGCGATGACGATCGGCCGGAGCGCCTCGCGAGAGACCAGCAGCACGAGCTCGGCACCGATCGCTGCACCGAGCAGGCCGAGCGGAAACGTGATCAGCGCCTGCTTCCTGTCGACCTGCCCGGCGCGCCAGAACGCGACGAGCGCGGCGCCCGAGCCCCATACGCTCTGGCCCTTGTTCGTGCCGAGCGCCAGATGCGGCGGCAGCCCGGCGGCGAGCAACGCGGGGAGCGTGATGAGGCCGCCGCCCCCGGCGATCGCGTCGACTACTCCAGCGAAGAACGCGGTGATCGCGAGCAAGACGATCACGAGCGGCTCCACGCATCGAACGTATCACCACGCTATGCTGGTCACGTGCAAGTCACCGTTGTCGGCGCGGGGATCGTCGGGCTGACGACCGCGCTCGTCCTGGAAGAGAACGGGCACGACGTCCGCATCGTCGCTGCGGATCACGGCGCGCTCACCACCTCCGCGATCGCCGGCGCCGTGTGGTTTCCCTATCGCGCCGGCCCACCCGCGAAGGTCGCTGCATGGGCGGCGATCACGCGCGCGTGGCTCGAGCGGCTCGTGCCCGAGCGCGACGCGGGCGTCGATCTGCTGACCGGGTACGAGATCACGCCGGATGCAGGCGCCGCGCCTCCCACGCCCTGGTGGGCCGCCAACATCGAGGTCGCGCGCGTGCCCGCACCCGTCACTGATGGCCCGCTCGCCTGGAAGTTCTCGTCGGCGCGCGTCGAGCCCGCGCTGTTCCTCCCATGGATCGCGAAGCGTGTGCGCGCCGAGATCCAGCGACGCCCGGTGATCGATCTCGCCGCCGAGCCCGGTGACTTCGTCATCAACTGCACCGGGCTCGCATCGCGCGAGCTCGCCCCCGACGACAACCTCTATCCCCTGCTCGGCCAGGTCGTGATGACCGAGCCCGGCGGTGTCGACACGTCGATCACCGTCACCGACGATCGCAACCCCGACGCGATCTTCTACATGATCCCACGGCGGCACGAGCTCGTGCTCGGCGGCTGCTCGCTGCCGTGGCCACCCGGCGCGCCCGCCGAGGTCGATCCCGACGTCACCGTGCGCATCCTGGATCAAGCGCGGTCGCTCGGCCTGCCCGTCGGTGCCGTGAAGACCGTGCGCGCGGGCCTGCGTCCGTATCGCCTGGAGGTCCGTCTCGAGCGCGAAGGCCGCGTGATCCATAACTATGGTCACGGCGGCGCTGGTTACACTTTGTGCCGCGGGTGTGCGGAGGATGTCGCGCGCCTCGTCGTCGGATAACATCACCGGATGCGGATCGCCCTGATCGTGCTGCTGGCCTCGGTGAAGCTCGCGGCCGCACAAAACGCGCTGTCGATCACCGAGGTCAAGCTCGACACGCCGACGCTGCACACGATCGGCGTCCAGGTGCTGATCGCGGGCGACGTGAACTACAACGCAAAGATCTCGGCACGCGCCTTTGGCCGCGAGGTCGGCACGTTGTTTCGCGTGCGGCCCGAGACCGTGACCGGCGTGGCGCTGCCGCAGCAGTTCGCCGGCACGATCTTCGATGTCTCGCCCGGCATGTCCTATCAGATCGAGCTCGTCGCGACCGATCCCGACGGCGGCGGCGAGACGCGCATGGTCACCGCCACGACGCGCGCGTTGCCCGCGGATCCGCCCACACCGCGCGCGGTTGCCGTCACGAACGCGGCCGAGCTGCAGGCCGCGCTGACCGCCGCACAAGCAGGCGACATCATCACGCTCGCCAACGGCACCTACGCCGGCACGTTCTCGTCGCAACGAAGCGGCGCCGCCGGCAATCCGATCGTGATCCGCGGCGCTTCGCAAGCGGGCGCGATCATCGACGGCGGCGGCTGCGCGAGCTGCAACATCGTCGAGCTCTACGGCAGCTACGTGCACGTCGAGCGGCTGACAATTCGCAACGGCTTCCGTGCACTGCGGTTCTTGAACGCGACGACGGCGAACGCGGTCTCGCGCACGAAGATCGAGGACGTCGTGCACGGCATCAGCTCCGCGCCCGGCCAGAGCGAGTTCACGATCTGCGACAACCTCGTCCACGGCCGGCTGCAGTGGCCGCTCGTCTACAGCGACGACGGCGCGATCCACGCCGACGACCAAGGCATCCGCGTCGACGGTAACGGCCACGTCGTCTGTCACAACGACATCTCCGGGTTCGGCGATCCGCTGCTGAACTTTGCCAGCGCGCGCGCGTATGACTTCTACGGCAACAACATCCACGAGATCTACGGCGACGGCACCGAGCTCGATCGCGGCCAGGGCAACGTGCGCCTGTTCGGCAACCGGTTCACCAACCTCTACACCGCGATCTCCATTCAGCCCGCGCTCGGCGGTCCCGTCTACGTCGTGCGCAACGAGGTCACGAATGTCGCCGACGAGCAGATCAAGCTGAAGATGACCGGCAGCGAGCCATCGGGCGCGCTGATCTATCACAACACATTCGCGAGCCCCGACATCGCGCTCAACCTCCAGACGCCGATCACGCAGCACGACTCCGTGATCGCGAACAACCTGTTCATCGCGCCCGCGAACATCAGCGCGCGCGTCGTCGACTGGACCGCACAGCTCGAGCGCGTCGTCTTCGACGGCAACGGCTACTTCCCGGACACCGGCTACTGGTTCGGCTCGATGGGCGCGGCGCGTACGTTCCCGACGCTCGCCGCCGCGCAAGCTGCCGGCATCGAGCCGAACGGCCGCGTGCTCACCGGCCCGATCTTCGACGGCGGCTTCACACCACCAACGACGTACACGACCGCGCTCGCACCGCCGAACCTCACCCTCGCCGCGTCGTCGAATGCGATCGATGCCGCCATCGACGTGCCCGGCATCAACAGCCGGCGCGTCGGCGCGAAGGCCGACATCGGCGCGCGCGAGCGCGGCTGCCCGTCGCCGCTGTATGGCCCGCGCCCCGAAGGCCTGACGACGACGAACATCGTCGACTGCAGCGCCGACGATCCGCAGCCACCGCCCGACGGTGGCGATCCGCTACCGCCACTCGACGCGCCGCAAGGCTGCTGCCAGTCGAGCGGCCGCGTCCCGTTCGGCGCGATGCTGCTCGTGCTCTTCCTCGGGCTCTACTTGATGTATCCGAGGAGGTAGAGCGCGGCGACCGTCGCGGCAGCGACGAGGATCACGCCGATGATGATGTAGATGATCTTCGAGGCGCTGCCGCGCTCCGCGACGCTCTGACCGAACCGCGGCGGGTCGGCCTTCGTGTCGGAGACGTTGCTCGCGTCGTTGACCTGGATCGCCTGCATCGCGCCCGGCGTCTTCTGCACCTTCATCGACGGCTTGATGTCGTCGCGGACGTGCAACATCGTCGGGTCGTCGTCCTGGTCGCGCGGCTTCTTCGTGCTCTCGATGTTGAGGCCGGCGCTCTGGCCGAGCAGCTTGCTGTCGATCGCGGTGACCTCCTGCGAGTCACCCATCTGCTGATACGGCTTGTGACCGCCGCGCGGCTCGTGCATGCGCGCGGGCGCCTTGTCGTGCGCCGTCTCCTCCATCGCGAGGACGGCGGGATGCACGATGCCTTGCATGAGGCAGCGGTCCCACGCTTCGCGCAGCGCTTGCTCCGCCTCGGAGGCGTCCTTGAAGCGATTGCGATCCGACGGCTGCAACGCCGTCATCGTCACCGCCGCCAGCGGCTCGGGGATCGAGGAGTCGTGGCGCGTCGGCGGCGGCGCGTTGCCCTGCACGACGTAGCTATTTGTGGTCTTCGTGTCGGGGCCCTCGTACGGGATGCGGCCCGAGAGCAACTCGTAGAACACGGCGCCCCACGCGAACACGTCGGCCTGCGGCGTATAGCGACCCTCGCGGATCGCCTCGGGCGGCGAGTAGCCCGGCGTGCCCATGAAGATGCCGACCTGCGTGAGATCGGAGTCCGGCATGCGCGCGATGCCGAAGTCGGCCAGCTTCCAGCGGTTGTCACCGGCGTGCAGCACGTTCGCCGGCTTCACGTCGCGATGCACGATGCGCTGCCGATGCGCGAACGACAGCGCACTCGCGAGGTCGGTCGCGATCTGCACGCAGCGCTGGAGTGGGATGCGGACGCGGTCGAGGCGATCGGCGAGTGACTCGCCCGGGAGGTACTCGAGCACCATGAACGGCGCACCCGATGCCTCGTCGAGACCGACGTCGAAGATCGTGACGATCGCCGGATGCTGCATCTTCGCGGCGGCCTTGGCCTCGCGCTGGAAGCGCTCGAGGAACGCGCTGCGGACGCGGCGGCCCTGCCCTTGCGGCGACATGATCGTCTTCACCGCGACGATGCGGTCGAGCAGCGGATCGCGCGCCTTGTAGACGACGCCCATCGCGCCCTTGCCGATGGTCTTCACGACCTCGTAGCGACCGATGCGCTGACGGCCCTCTTCCTGCGCGCTCAGCGTCAGGCCGGGCGGCGCTTCACCCTTGAGCCGTGTGGCGGTACGTGGCCTGGCCTGGAGTGACTCGTCGCTCATCAGCAGTGCCGCGTCGAGTCTAACACGGCAATCTCAGAGCAAGAAAAGACTGTCAGCGCTGCGTACGGCTCGATCCCGAGACCCGCGCCCCGGCCGCGACGCTGGCAGTGATGAACGCATTACCGCCGATTACCGCCCCCTTCCCGATCACCGTATCGCCGCCGAGGATGGTCGCATTGGCGTAAATGACCACGTCGTCCTCGAGGGTCGGGTGCCGCCGTTTGCCCGGCTCCGGGCGGGCCTCCCCCTGTGGGACGGTCAGCGCGCCGAGCGTGACACCCTGGTAAATCCGCACGTGGTCCCCGATCAGCGTGGTCTCGCCGATGACCACCCCGGTCCCGTGGTCGACAAAGAAGCTCTTCCCGATCTCGGCGCCGGGGTGAATGTCGATGCCGGTCCGGCGGTGCGCGATCTCCGTCATCATGCGGGGAATGATGACGCTGCCGCCGCGGAGCAGCGCGTGCGCCATCCGGTACGTCGTGAGCGCGTAGGTCCCGGGATACGTGAGCAGAATTTCGTCGATGCCGGTCGCCGCGGGATCGGCCTCGAACGCCGCGCGCAGGTCGAGCCGGATCTGCGCGCGCAGCTCGGGCAGCTGCCCGATGAATTTCTCGACGATCGCCTTCGCCTTCGCACCGCAGTCCGCGCACTCGAGGTCGGTCTCCTGCCCCGTCTTGCCGAGCGCCTGCTGCCGCTTGTGGTGCAGCGCGCGGTAGACCTGATCACGAAGCTCATAACTAAGCTCGCCGACGCGCACCATCACGAGCGCGCGCAGCTGCGATGGATCGAGCCGCGCGACATCCGCACCCGAATACCCGGGAAACATGATCGCGCGGCACATGTCGATCACCACCTCGATGCGCCCATCCGACGGCAGGTGGTAGCTGCCGATGTGCTGCATCTCCTTCGCGTCCGGATCGAGGTACTGCGCGAGTAGCTCGTCAGCAACGGCGTCGATCGACATGGTTTTGCTTAACACGAAACGACAGCGACGACGTGCCCGCCACTCTCGTGTTGCGCCGCACGCGCGAGCACGCGCACGTCGTCGGTGCGCTCGAGGATCTCCGAGCAGCCGTCGAAGTGGAGGTCGAGCACGTGCCCGACGAGGTGCGCCGTCACGCCGTACCGCGCGAACGCCGAGCCCACGAGGCTCGCCCGCAGGCCCTCGCGCGACCACTGATCCGCGCGCGTCCCGACCGCCCGCGCCATCCCGCCAACCAGCTTCTTCGGTGGCCACGGCTGGTCCCAGTACCAAGGATTCGCCGACGGGTTCGCGGCGATCGTCACCCCACCTTTCGCCGCGATCTCCGGCCCGAGCGGCACGAACCGCTCGAGCGACGTGTGCGGCTCCGCGAACCCGTCGTAACAGATCAGCGTGCACACACGCCCGAACGGCGCGTCGACGATCGGCAGGTCCTCCGCCGTCCCGCGCGCGAGGCCCAGCCCACCGGGCGCGCCGTCTTCCATGCCGGGCACGAGGTTCACCTTGTCGGTGACCGCGATGCAGCGCCCGTCGGGTGCGAACAACATCGAGGCGTTCGTGAGGTCGCCGGCGGGCGAGAGCCGCAGATGACTGCCGGCGACGACGTACGCGTCGTGCCGCCTGGCGAGTGGGCCGAACACGGAGCGCCAGTACTTCTCCCCGTCGGGTGCGAGAGCGGCGAGGACGGCGTGCTTCGGGGCGAGCGTCCTCGAAGACGCGGCGCCCCACAGGACCTCGAGGGGCCGGCGCATCGCGGCCGCGGCGAGGGCAGCGCCGAGGGACTTCGCGCGATGGGCGGGTGGTGGGGCGAGCGCGAGGAGCGCGAGGTGACCGGCGATCTCGGGGAAGACGATGAACCGATGATCGGCTCGGCCTGCTTCTTCGACGGCGCATGCAGCGGCGTCGTCGATCGCGGCTCGATACTTATCACCCGACGAGACAACAGCGGGATCGACTTCGAGCTGAACGGCCACGAGCGCAACGTTCATACATGTGTCCCCGAAGATCGGTCAGTCTTCATCCGGCTTGACCACGCGCGGCGTCGGGAGAGGCGCATCGTTGATCTTCGCGACGGCATCATCCAATTTGCCCTCAGGAATCGTCACCCGAGTCGGCATCCCACCTCCGAGCTCGAAGAGCGAGACGAAGTCCCACCCCGAATCGAACGCCGCCGCGATCGACAGCTGCCCCGAGTCCCGCACCATCGCGACCGGCACCCTCGCTTGCCCTGCGAGGAGCAAATCCGTCTTGTCGAACTGCCCCGCGAAGCCCTCGGTATCGACGATCGCCACACGCCCGCGGATCGTGAACCGCTTCGCGAGCATCTGCGTGTACGCGTCCTTCCGATCGAACTCGGCGGCTGCCTCGCGGATGACATCATCACTCGTGCCCGGCTTGAGGCCGCCGACGAGAAAGCTCACGACGCCGCGCTTGAGCTGATCGTCGCGAAACTTCGCGCGCAGCGCGCGATCGATGCGCGTGCCGATCGGACCGGGCGTACCGATGCGCGTATCGACGGCGCGCGCGTCGTCGTCGGCGCCCGCGTATGGCTCCTTGCCGCCGAGGATCCACTTCGCGGCGGCGTAGAGGCCGTCGAGATCGACGTGCGTGCAGATCGTGTCGATCGGGCCGGTCTGGCGGACGAGATCGGCGGTCACCATCTCGGGACACGCGCCATGCTCCGCCTTCGTCGACAAGACGAAGCGCGGGTCGTGCTTGAAGTCGGCGTGGCGCTCGTGGTCGTGGTGGTCGACCCATGCGGCGAGGCGATCGCCGAGCCCGTCGAGGAATGGCTTCGTGGTGAGCTCGAAGGAGACGGAGTTCCCGATCGTGGCGGCGAACGCGATATCGAGGACGACGACCCGGCCCTGCAGCTTCTCGGCCCGCGGCAACACGCGCGGCGATGCGAAGTAGAGGTGCGGGATCGCGATGCTCAAGCCTGCACCATAGCAGTCATCGCCTCATCTACTTGTTGCAGTGCATCGTCGCCGTCCAGCCGTCGTGGAGATAGACCTGACGCAGCGTGCCGCGATCGCCGCACTGCGCACCACCCGGCACGATCAAGCACAACGTGCGCTCGCCACCATCGGAGACGAGCGCGCTGCGCCGGCCGGACGCGACCTGTCCAAGGTGCGTGCCGTCGATCCAGACGTCGACCGGATCCGCGCACCGCACGTTGTCGATGTAGAACGTCGCGCGTGCGCGCGGGCGTGGCGGCTGCGTCACCGGAATCGCCTCGGGGCGGTTCTCCTCGTTGATGCGATAGCGATCGGGATCCGCGACCGCCGCCGCGAGCAGCTTGTCGCTGCAGCCGACGACGCGCAGCTCGGGAATCGCACCGCGCACCCACTCGGCGCGCAGCTCGGCGACATCCGCGAGCGTCGTGCGAAACGCTCTCTTCAGCGTGCTCACCCGCGTACGCGCGTTCGGCAACAGGCCCGCGCTCGCGCCCGCTTCGTCGTGTCGCGCGATGAAGCGATACGCCGCCTCGAGATCGACGCCGAGCCGCTCGTAGCGCCGCAGCTCTTGCTGCGCCGCGTCCCACATCGACGCGACGCGCGCGACCGGGCACGACTTCACCACCGGGCCTTTGACCGGCGCGTACGGACCCTTGCCGAGCGCCGCGATCAGCAACAAGAACCGCGACTGATACGACACGCGCACCGACGCCATCGCCGTCGCCGCGAGCGCATACCGATCGAGCGCCGCGTTCAGCGCTTCGGCATCGCCCCACGGGCGGACGATCTCGGGCGTGTATTGCAAGACGACGCTGCCGCCCGCATCGAGCGCACCGAGCGCGGCCCGCGCGGCCGCGTTGCCGGGTGAGTGCTCGAGCGCGCGCAGCAGATGATCGCGAGCGGTCGCGCGATCGCCGGCGAACGCGTGCGCGATGCCCGCGAGGTACAAGAGCTGGCCGTCGCGCGGCCACGCGATCAGCGCGCGCTCGAGGATCTTGAACGCGTTCGTCGTGTCCTTGCGTGCGAGCTCCGCGGCGACGAGCGTGCGCCAGTGCAGGATCTGCCGCGGCGCCGCGCGCACGGCGCGCCGCATGTACCACGCAGCGTCGTCGTTGCGGTTCTGCATGAGCGCGATCGCCGCGAGCGCTTGTTCCGCGGAGGGCATGTCGACGCGGAACTTCTGCAGCATCGTGTACGTGCGGATCGCGGCGTCGAGCTTGCCCGCGTCGAACAGCGCCTGCGCCGACGCGAAGCCCGGCAAGCTCGAGTCCGGCGACAGCTTCGCCGCGCGCCCGTACCAGCCGAGAGCACTGTCGAGATCGCCCAGCTTGCGACGTGCATCGCCGATGCGAACGAGCAGCGCCGTGTCCGTCGTCCGCACGCTGGCGATCTGCTCGAGCGCCTTGCTCGCCTTGTCCCACTGATTCAGCGCGCCGTACGCGGTCGCGAGATCCGCTTTGACGTCGAGGTCCGTCGGCGCGCGCTGCGCGATCGCCTCGAGCTCGCTGACGAGCTTCGACGTGTCGCTGCGCTCGCTGTGGATCAGCACGAGCACGCGCCGCGCGGCGAGGTGGTCGGGCTTCTTCGTGGTGACCTGCAGGAGCTGCGCTTCCGCGCCCGCGGCGTTGCCCGTGTTCCACATCGCGGCGCCGAGCTCGTAGCGCGCGTCGAGATCCCACGGCTTGCGCGTGACCAGCGCACGCCACAGCTCCTTCGCGACCTCGTGTTTGCCCGCACGCACGGCGCCGGTTGCGGCCGCGCGTAGCGACGCGATGTCGTCGGGCGCGAGGTCATTCGCGTAGGCGAACTTGCCGGCCGCGCGCGACGCAAGCTTCGGATCCGCCTTCGGATCGGTCGCGACCTGCGTCGCGTACAGCTCGCCGAGGAGGCGCTGCGACTCGTAGCACTTCGGATCGATGAACACCGCGCGCTCGAGAGCGTTCTCGGCGGACTTCAAGTTCACGGCGCCGAGCGCACCGCTGAGATGTCCGAGCCCCGTCCCCATCAGCTTCACCGCATAGAGGTCGGTCGCGAGCGAGCGCACGAGCTTTTGCTTGCGCGCGATGTCGACTGCGAAGCCCGCCGTCGACCACGTCTCGGCGAGGGCTTCGCCGAGGAGCTGGTGGTAGGTCGTCTCCTCGCCCAGCTTTTGAACCTCGGCGACGACGACCGCCTCGGCGCCCGGCTTGACCTGCCACAGCGTGATGCCGAGCCGCAGCTTCCAGTTCGAACGGTCGACCCATCCGGTGATCACCCACTCCGCGTTGCGCGACCGGGCGAAGGCGCCCACCGGCTCGACCTCCGACGGGACCTTCTCGGCGCTGACGTGCAGCGTGCCGCCGGTCGGCTCGAGCCCGAGCACATCCTCAGTCTTCTCCGAGATCTCGAACGGCGCGCCGGCGATCAGCCACTCGAACGACTTCACGCCCGACTCGTTCTCGAACGGCGCGACCGCGAACCGCGCCGGCGACGCGGCCCAGCGCGGGATGTCACTCGACTCGACCGCCGAGCTGCCCGCCGGCTTCGCGACGACGGCGGCGCTCCCACTACCGGGTGCCGGCAGGGGTGGCGCGGGCTGGGCAAATGCAATTCCGCCTGCTGCGACCACAACGGTCACGTGCAGCCAGCGCCAATGCCCCATACACTGAGCATACCGTGGCGGAGGCCGAACGCCCGCAACACAGACGTCCGCAGCCTCGCAAGCGCAAGAAGAAACGCTTGCGCGCGGTGTCCGTTCTCCGGCTGGTCTTCCTGCTCCTGATCTACGGCGCATCGCTCGGCGCGGCGTCGATCTACTTCGCGGTCAAGACGATCAGCGAGGAGCTGCCCGACGATCTGACGGTCCTCCTCGACTACCAGCCGAACCGCAAGAGTGTCGTCCTGTCGTCGGAAGGCGAAGAGGTCGGCACGTTCTCGATCGAGAACCGCCGCATCGTCGCGCTCGAGCGCATGCCGCCGCACGTGCCCGCCGCGTTCCTGTCCGCCGAGGACCGCCGGTTCTTCCAGCACAAGGGCTTCGACGTCGTCGGCATCGCGCGCGCCGCATACAAGAACTTCCGCGCCGAGGGCGACATCAAGCAAGGCGGCTCGACGATCACGCAGCAGATCATCAAGCAGACGCTCCTGACCGCCGAAGAGCGCGTTGGCAGCCTCGGCGCCGAGACCGAGAAGGTCGCGAAGGCCCGCAAGTACAAGCGCAAGATGAAGGAGCTCATCCTCGCCGTGCGCCTCGAGCGCGAGCTCACGAAGGCCGAGATCCTCTCGATCTATCTCAACCACATCTATCTCGGTCACGGCGCGTACGGCGTCGGTGCCGCCGCGCGCACCTACTTCGGCAAGGACGTCGAGGATGTCACCGTCGCTGAAGCCGCGATGCTCGCCGGGCTCGTCGCGTCGCCGTCGAGGTACGCGCCGCATCGCAACATGCCGCTCGCGCGCGAGCGCCAGCGCTACGTGCTCGGGCACATGCGCGAGGACAAGTTCATCTCGGACGCCGACTACTACGCCGCGCTCGACGAGCCGATCGCGCTCGTCGACGAGAGCGACCTCAACCACCTGGCCTCGCCGTACTTCGTCGAGTACATCCGCAAGAACGCGACGCAGCGCTACGGCAACAAGACGCTGTTCAAGGGGGGCCTCAAGTTCTACTCGACGCTCGACGCGCGCATGCAGCAGACCGCCGAGACCGCGCTGCGCAAGGGTCTCGAGTCGCTCGATCGCCGGCTTGGCTTCCGCGGACCGATCGGCTCGGTCGTACAAGCGCAGCGTGGTGCGTGGACCGGCGGGCCGGCGCACCCGATCAGCGGCGCCTCCGACGACATCAGCGCGCTCGCCGACCAGTTACTCCCCGATCAGACGTACGGCGCGATGGTCGTCGAGCTGCCGAAGAACGGGGGAGTGATCGTCGATCTCGGGCCCGTGAGGCTGCCGCTCGAGGACAAGGACGCGAAGGATGTCCGCGCGTGGCGTCACGAAGAGAAGAAGGACCCGGTCCGGCTCGGTGACCTCCTGCCCGTGCGGCTCGGTGCCGAGCAGAAGACCGCGCTGATCGCGCAACGTCCCGTGCTGCAGGGCGCGATGGTCGTGATGGAGCCGGTGACGGGCCGCGTGGTCGCGATGGTCGGCGGCTACGACTGGACGACGTCGCAGTTCGATCGCGTCACGCAAGCGAGGCGGCAGGTCGGCTCGTCGATCAAGCCCTTCATCTATGCGGCCGCGCTCGAGGCCGGCAAGTCACCGATCGATCGCATGTACGACGGCCCCTACTCCGTCACGACGGCGACCGGCGTGTGGACGCCCGGGAACTACGACAACAAGTACATGGGCAACGTTACGCTGATGACCGCGCTCGCGTATTCGCTCAACACGATCTCCGTGCAGCTCGCCGTGCAGGTCGGCCTCGATCGCCTGATCGAGATCATGCGCGGGTTCGGCATCCACTCGCAGATCCCGCGGCACATCTCGATCTCGCTCGGCACGCCGGACCTCACGCCGCTCGAGATCGCCACCGGCTATGCCGGCATCGCATCCGGTGGTCGCCGCGTCACGCCGCGGTTCTTCGATCTCGTGACCGACACGAGCGGCAACGTCGTCGAGGATCTCCGCGACGCGCCGCCCGGTCCGCAGGTCATCTCGCCCGAGGTCGCGTACGTCACGACGTCCATGATGAAGCAGGTCGTTTCGCGCGGCACCGCGAAGTTCGCGATGAACCTCGGCCGCCCGATCGCGGGCAAGACCGGCACGAGCGCGAACTATCGCGACGTCTGGTTCGCCGGCTACACCACCGATCTGCTGGCGTGCGTGTGGGTCGGCCGCGACGACTCGACGCCGATCGGCGACAAGATCACGGGCGGCGGCATCGCCGTTCCGATCTGGCTCGAGTTCATGCAGAAGGCGCATCCACGTACGAAGGTCAGAGACTTTCCGGTGCCGCCGAACGTCAGCTTCGCTCGCATCGAGCCGTGGAGCGGCGAGCCCACCGGCCCGTATGCCGATGCCGTCTGGATGCCATTCGTCCGCGGATCTTTGCCAAATCGCTTCCTGTCGGGTCCGCCGATCAGGTCGTTCGACAACGTCGTGCCCGCGCCGACGCCGCCGCCGGTTGCCAAGTGTTCGACGCTCTCGTGTCTGTAGTCACACCACCCGGGTGCTGAATCGCGCGCACCCGAACGGTCGTGTTAGGGTCCGCGCATGCTTCGTCGCGGTTTGTTTTCGGCGGTGCTCGTCACGCTGGCGCTGTCCGGTTGTCGCACGTCTCTCGACGACGAACCGGATGCCGATACGAGCGGCGCGAGGGCGTGCAAAGTCGGCACGACCGCCGAATGCATGATGGGCGCGACGCAGTCGTCGCTCGCGTGGATCGAAGCGAACGTGTTCTCGAAGTCGTGCGCGTTCTCGGGCTGCCACAACGGCGCCGCGACCAGCGCCGGCCGCATCAACATGAAGGATGCCGGCATGAGCCACGGCGATCTCGTCGGTATCGACTCCGCGATCGACACGACGCGCAAGCTCGTCGTCGCGGGCCAGCCGAAGCAGAGCTACCTCTTGATGATGATGCGCCACTTCCCGCCTGCCGAGATGGAGCCGACGCCCGCCGCGGCGCCGCCCAACGACATCGGGTTCATGCCGCAGAATGCAGGCGGAGCCGTGATGTGCTGCCAGAAGCTCGACGCGATCGAGCGCTGGATCATGGCCGGCGCCATGCCATGAACGTCTGATGCGCTGCCTCATTGTAGTAGGCGCGTGCCGTCGGCTGGCTCGCGCTGGATCACAACTGGCGAGCTTACGAACCCGCCCAACGGATCTCTCACGGAGTTATTTGCGAGACTCTTTGTCCAACCCTGTGTTTCACCAGGGGGTTTGCTTGACGCAACATGGATCGTCTCGCTACAACCGATGCAAGTGGCGAGGGCGCCCGCAGGGGACCTTGCTAGGAGCAAGAACTCGATGAGCTGGCTAAGCGAAGTATTCGATAAGGGCGGGCCCTTCTTCATCCTGAACACGTTCTTCTTGGCCATCGTCATCGGGTTGATCGTCGAACGTGCGATCTACTTCCTCGGGCGCGGCCATCTGAACGCGAAGGCATTTCTGGAGCAGCTGCGAAAGCTCCTGAGCGCGAACAACGTCGACCGCGCGAAGAAGCTCTGCGATGCCACGACCGCACCGGTCGCGCGTGTCGCGAAGGCAGGCCTCAATCGGCTGCACCGCGGTGAAGCGGCCGTCGCGCAGGCGATGGAAGAGACCATGACGGACACGATTCCCGAGGTGAAGACGCGCGTCGGTGCGCTCTGGTCCCTCGCGAACATCGTGACCCTCGTCGGTCTCCTCGGAACCATCACCGGTCTCATCGCGACGTTCGCCGCGATCGGCGACGCGAACCCGGCCGATGCCAAGAAGAAGCTATCGGACGGTATCTCCGAGGCCATGTACAACACCGCGTACGGTCTGTTCATCGCGCTGATCTGCATGGTCGCGCACTTGATCCTCTCGTCCGCGATGAAGAAGGTTATCTCCGATCTCGAGGCGTTCAGCCTGCGGTTCGAAAACCTGCTCGCGGATGGTGGCGCAGGCGCCTCGTCCGCCGGGACAGGTCGCGCGCCGGCTCAACCCACCGAAGACGAGAACCAGCGCGCATAGCGTATGGCTGATTGGAGCGCACAACGCGTTCGATCCAAGACGCGCGCTGCCGTCAAGCGGCGCGAGGACGTGGTCGAGCAAGAGGAGATGGAGGGCGGCGAGCTCAACCTGATCCCGTACCTCGACATCGTCACGAACCTCATGCTGTTCCTGCTCGCGTCGGTCTCCGCGGGTCTCATCCTCTCGCAGATCGACACGACGCTGCCTGACAAGGCGCCGCCGCAGGTCAAGCCGACCACGCCGCAGACCAACCCCGACGAGCAGCCGCTCAAGCTGTTCGTCTCGGTGAAGCGCGACGAGATGATCCTGTGGTCCGCCACGGGTCTCGAGGGAACACTGAACCAGCCGAAGCCCGGCTACATCTTCAAGAGGACGGGTCGCGACGGCGAGCCTTGCGACGGCAACTACATGTGCGAGACCAACTTCTGCGAGCCGAACTCGCAGAAGTGCGCCCAGGGCAAGGACGAGCTCGCGCCGGTGTTCGAGTATCGCAAGCTCAACGACGCGCTGTTCGAGATCGCGGCGCGCCGCTACGGGGGCAAGGTCCGCAAGGGCGACACCTACGCGATCGTGCTGCAGGCCGACGGCGCCATTCCGTACGCGACGATCGTCTCGATCATGGCGGCGATGCGCTGCAAGCTCCCCGACATGGGCAAGGAAGCGCAGTCCTGCTCACTGCCCACCGAGGACGAGCTGCTGAAGAAAGCGCCGGAGCCGATCTCGCCTGACGGCAAGCTCTACGACACCGCACGCGCGGCGTACGACCCGAAGAAGATGGCGCTGTTCAACGACATCCAGTTCTCGTCGGGGTTCGAATGAGTTTTACCCAACGAGAAGCGCGCGCCATCATCCGCAAGGCGGTCGGTCGCGTCCCCGAGGGCGAAGAGATTCGCCACCTCAACATCATGCCGATGATGGACATGATGACGATCTTGCTCGTCGCGTTTATCGCGCAAGCAGCCACGAGCGCGACCGACATGTCTGCGCGCCAGGTCTCGCTGCCGCCGTCGCTCTCGAGTGACGAGCTGCCGGCCGACGCGACCACGATGATCATCACGAAGAGCGCGATCGTCGTCGTCTCGGCGACCGGCGCGAAGCACGTGGTCGCGGTCACGAACGGCCAGATCGACCCGGCCGAAAAAGAGGGCGGCGCCCTCGGCGTGAAGATCCCGCGCCTCACGAACTTCCTCGCGAACCTGCGAAACCTGCAGCTCCAGACGGCGCAGAGCCAGCCCGGCTACGACCCGTCCAAGGCCCCGCTGCCCGAGATCATGATCGTCGCGGATCGTACAACTCCCTACCGCCTGCTCGTCGAGGTGATGTTCTCGGCGAAGCAGAAGGAAGCCGGGTTCAAGCACTTCCGCCTGATCGTCCAGAAGTCGTTTCCGGCGAAGCCCGAGCAGTAACGTCCAATAACGCCGCTCGCCACCCGGCGTCGCGCGGCTATACTCGACGTTATGAAGCTCGTCGGCGAACGCCGTGCTCTCGCTGCGGTCATTTTTGCGTTCTACTTCCTGCAGTACCTGATGGCGGTACTGACGGGACAAATCCCGCCGGAGTACGCGAACGCGTTCGCCGCGATCGCGGGCGTCTATGGCCTCGCCTTCTTCTCGCTCGTCGCGGGCTACTTCTGGGCGCGCTGGTACTCGGTCGGTGTCGGCCTCTACGGCGTGATCATCGGCTGCGTCGCCGTCTACAAGGAAGGCACCGAGCAGGTCTACATGTTCATCCTGCTCACGCACCTCGCGGCCGCCGCGATGTTGTGGGGCAGCAAGATGAGCGTGCCGTACGACGGCCAGACCGCGTGGCGCCTGAAGTTCCACATGGACGACAACGCCGTGCAGCGCCTCGGTCGCTCGGTCATTCGTGCGGGCGTCAGCCTCCCGTTCGTTCTCCTCTACGCGCTCGCGCCGCGCCCGGAAGCCAGCGAGATGGCGTTCGCGCTGACCGCCCTCGCACTCGCGGGCTTCGGTCTCCGCGCCGTCACGCAGATGAAGACCTGGGGCATCCTCGCGCTCGGCGCCGCCGGCTCGATCCTCGTCACGCAGTCCGGCGCGCAGATCGTGTCGAGCGGGATGACGACGTCGCTGCTCGCGCCCGCGCTCGGTGGCGTCCTGCTCCTCGCGGCGGCGGCCCCGTTCGTTCCCGCGATGTTCAGCTACCTGCGCACGTCGGCGACCCGGTCTTCGCACCCCGGCGTTTGAAACGCCGCGCCCGTCGCGCTACCGTCGGGCAATGGGTAGAGGTTCTGCTGGCGCGCTCCTGGCGTGCCTTCTTCTCGCGACCACCGGCTGCCAGGCCCTCTACGGCGGCAAGCCCGAGCGGCTCAAGAATCCCGAGCGCCGGAAGGCGCCGCCCGAGCCCGAGACGGCCTCGATCCAGATCAAGTACATCGAGGACTGCACCGCGAACTTTCGCGACGATCCGAAGCTCGCGCGCCCAAACCCGGGCCTCGCGAATCAGCTCGTCGGCGACGGTGACACCGCGCTCCAGAACGCCAACAAGGCGAAGGACCCGGCGTCGCAAGCGGAGCTGATCAAGCTCAGCATCGACAAGTATCGCAACGCGCTCGTCAAGGACCCGTACAACCACGAGGCGACCCTCAAGCTCGCGCTCGCCTACGACATGGTCTATCGCAAGGGCTGCGCGATCGCGATGCTCAAGCGCATCGCCGCGCTCCAGGCAAATCCCAAGTACGCCAAGGCTGCGAACGCGAAAGCCGACGAGGTCAACGACAACTCGTCCTGGTTCAAGGGCTACCGCAAGGATGCGATCGCGGCGGTGGGGCGATGAAACACGCCTCGCTCCTCGTGCTCGCATCGCTCTTCTTCGCCGCCTGCGGCGGTGACGAAAAGGTCACGCCTCCCCCGCCACCACTGCGCCCCGATCCCGAGCCCGTCGAGAGCCGCCCGAAGAGCGCGCTGCAAAAAGACTGCGAGCCCACCGAGGCCTCGAGCGAGCTCAAGCCGATCTCCTTCGACGAGCGCTCGATCCCCGAGGGCACCAAGCTCGCCGCGCAAGGCAGCTCCAAGCTCCGCACCGCCGAGAGCGCGGAGGTCGAGAAGTCGATGCGCGAGCAGTACATCACCGAATCCGTCGACGACTACATCACCGCGCTCCTCGCCGACCCGTACAACGTCCCCGCGACCTACGGCCTCGCCGCGGCCTACGCCCGCATCGATCGCGTCCAGTGCTCGATCAACCTGCTCGTCCGCCTCCTCCAGATGCGGCCGCACCAGAGCAAGCGCCCCGAGGTCGAGGCGCACCTCGACAGGCTGCTCGGCCGCAAGACCACGCTCGATCCCGACTTCGCCGATATGCGCCGTGACAAGCGCTTCCGCGATCTGATCCAGAAGATGTGCGAAGGCACGAACGACCCGAACTGCGTCTACGGGGCGCAGCGGGACGGCCGCGAACGCTGAGCGCCTCGCGTGGCGCACTTTGCGTGGCGCATTTCGCGTGGCGCATTTCGCGTGGCGCATTTCGCGTGGCGCACTTCCGGGCCCGATTTCGGTCACAGAGCCACAGAGCCACAGAGCCCAGAACCTTTTCGGGCTTCGCCCGACCGTGCACGTGCGGTAGCACCAACTCGTATGAAGCTGGTGGGGAACACGAGCGAACAATTAAATGATCTCTTCTCTGTGGCTCTGTGGCT
>JALZOJ010000082.1:0-20798 GCA_030857175.1 Myxococcota bacterium
CGACGAGCTCGAGCGCACGCACCATCAGCCGCCGGACGCGTACGTGATCGGCCACGTACGGCTGGATCTCGTCGGCGAGCGTATGCTCCACGCAGCGAGCTTACTCGCGATCGATTTCCTTCGCCGCTTCGCGCACGACCTCGGTCGCGACCTTGTCCTCGCGCAGGCCCTGAAATGACGGATGGCGCAGTCGACCGTCGGCGGTCCACTCGCCGAACGAGACCTCGGCGACGTTCACCGGTTTGACCCAGTGGCGATTCGGTCCGGTCCATGCGCGTGGCGGCTCCGGTGAGAATGGAGAGACGCGCACTTCGTCGGGCTCGAGCAGCTCGCGCAGCTGGCCGAGCATCTTGTGCGTGTAGCCGGTGCCGACCTTGCCCGCATACACGAGGCGACCGCCTGCGTAGTAGCCCATGAGCAACGCGCCGATGCCCTCGCGATGTCCTTCGGGATCGGTGAAGCCGCCGATCACGAGCTCCTGTCGCAACAGACATTTGGTCTTCTGCCAGTTCGCGCTGCGGCCGGGTTGGTACGGCTTGTCGCGGCGCTTCGAGACGATGCCTTCGAGGCCGCTCTTGCACGCGGCCTCGTAGAACGGCTTTCCGTTCCCGATCACGTGATCGCTGTAGCGGAGCACGCCGGGTTTCGCGCCGCGTTTCGGCGCCACGAGCTTCTCGAGCCGCTCCTTGCGCTCCTCGAGCGGCAGCGACATGAGGACCTCGTTGTCGATCGCGAGCACGTCGAACACGAAGTAGACGAGGTTCGAGGTCGTGGCGCCGAACGAGTTCTGCAAGCCCTGAAAGCTCGTGCGGCCGTCGGGCAAGAGGACGGCGACTTCACCGTCGAGGATCGCGCGGCGCACGGGCAACTCCGCGACGGCTCGCACCACCGTCGGAAACTCCGCTGTCCAATCCTTGAACCGCCGTGACATCAGGCGCACGGCCCCGCGATCGAAGTCTGCGAGGATCCGGTAGCCGTCGAACTTCTGCTCGTGAAACCACAGCGGGCCTTCGGGCGGCTCCTCGACGAGTTGCGCGAGCTGGAGCTCGCGGATCGGCAACATCGAAGAAGTTACCTGGCGCGCGATCCGCGGCATGCCGACGAGAGTTTGCAGTCCGCGTGCCCACACGTTGCCTCTCGCAACGTGCAAACGATTTCGGCGGATAGGCCCGCTGCCATGGCTTTTCGTGCAGCCGATCCAACTCGCCGCGATCACACGCGCGCACGTCGGAACATCCCCTGCACCTCGGCGCGGCATGTCGTGCTCGACGAAGTACCTGGCTGCTGCACTGGTCACCCTCGCTGCCTGTGCGGAGACGCCCGATCAAGACACCGGCGCGGGCGGCAAGGCCGACGGCCGGATGACCACGCTCGCGTTCGCCGATGACTGGCGCGAATCCGCCGATGGGCCCGTCGTCGCCGGCTTACCAATTCGCATCACCTACGATCTCGATCGCCTCACGCAGTGCCGCGGCTCCACGAACGGCAGCGACGTCTGGGCGATCACGGGCTACGCCTCGTTCGACGGCGGCGCGCCGCAGACGTTCGCCGTCACCCGCCTCGTGAACGGCAAGGCCGTCGCCGCGCCGATCGAGCTCGAAGTCCCCGCGCGCGCCGCGAGCGTCGAGCTCTGGTTCCAAAACAACAACCGCTGGGGCTGCAGCGCCTACGACTCGAACGAAGGCGCGAACTACTCGTTCGACATCGAGGCCCGCGCCGACGTCGCGTACGCCGCGTTCGAAGCCAGCGGCGCGGAAGATCTGCCGCGCATGGTCAAGGCCGGCGACCAGCTCGTCGTGCACTACGAGCCGGAGCGCCTCGCCCAGTGCGCGGCCTCGACGGGCAACAACGCCGCGTGGTCGGTCACGCTCAACTACCAGGTCGACGGCGGCGCGGTGAAGAAGCTCCTCGTCACGCGCGCAGACGGTCGGACCCTCGTGCCGTCGGATCCGGAGATCACGCTACCGCGCGGCCGCGATCTCGCACTGTGGTTCGAAGCGACGAACCGCTACGGCTGCCACGCGTACGACTCGAACAGCAGCGCGAACTACCACATCGAGATCGAAAACTAGTCCGAATCCGCCGGACACTCTGACACCTGTGTCACAACCTGCGGCGGCAAGTCGGTGCTCGTCGCGCACGTCACGACGACGAAACACGGACTTCAGCGCCCGCGTGTCCGAACCTCGGACAAAAAAACGGGATGGCCGGGATAATTTCGTCGGATAATTTCGTCGGACATATTTAATTCTTCACAGTGCTCGCGAAGCGCGAGCCGAGAGCGGTTCACCAGACTTCGTTCTCGACCACGCGCCAGCGCAGCCCGCCGGCCACGCGCTCGATCGTTGTCGAGCACGGCACGATCAGCTCGACCCAGACGCTCACGCGATTCGCCACGCGCGGATCGCGATGCGTCGTCATGCTGCGCACGGGGCTCCCGAAGTTGGTGACATCGAGCTTGCGCTCCCAGCGCGCATCGAGGTCGACGCCGTCGATGATCAGCTCCGCGCGCGTCTTCGTGCGCGTGCCTTCGGTGACGCGTGCGCTTGCCGGCATCGCGAGAAACACCTCGCCGCTGCCGTTCTTGCCCTTGAACGCCACGCTCGCGATGCGGCCGCGTCCGTCGTCGATCGGTGCGCCTTCGGAGACCGAGACCGGCGCACGGCGGCGTTGATCGCTCGCGCGCGCGGCGGCGTCGGCCGCATTCGCGCGAGTCGCTGCGAGGTTCGATGCCGACGCGCCGCGCGCGGGCGTCGATGTCGTCGTCGTCGAAGTGGCACGCGCGGATTCCATCTCGCGCTTCGACGCCAGCTCGAGCTCGCGGCGCTTCGCAGCGGCGAGCTCGACCTCGCGCTTTGCGAGCTCGGCCTCGTTGCGACGTTGCGCAGCCGCGTCGGTCTCGCGCTTCGTCGCGACCTCGGCCTCGCGGCGCTTTGCAGCGGCGAGCTCGACCTCGCGCTTTGCGAGCTCGGCCTCGTTGCGACGTTGCGCAGCCGCGTCGGTCTCGCGCTTCGTCGCGACCTCGGCCTCGCGGCGCTTCGCGGCGGCGAGCTCGACCTCGCGCTTTGCCAGCTCGGCCTCGTTGCGACGCTGCGCGGCCGCGTCGGTCTCGCGCTTTGTCGCGACCTCGGCCTCGCGGCGCTTGGCAGCGGCGAGCTCGACCTCGCGCTTCGCCAGCTCGGCTTCGGCACGACGCGCCGTCGCGAGATCGGTCTCGCGTTTCGTCGCCACCTCGGCCTCGCGGCGCTTGGCAGCGGCGAGCTCGACCTCGCGCTTGGCCAGCTCGGCCTCGTTCCGGCGCTGCGCCGCGACGTCGGTCTCGCGCTTCGTCGCGACCTCGGCCTCGCGGCGCTTCGCTGCGGCGAGCTCGACCTCGCGCTTCGCGAGCTCCGCTTCCGCTCGGCGCGCAACGGCGAGATCCGTCTCGCGCTTCGTCGCCACCTCGGCTTCGCGGCGCTTGGCCGCGGCCAGCTCGACCTCGCGCTTCGCGAGCTCGGCCTCGTTGCGCTTCTGCGCGGCGAAATCGGTCTCGCGCTTGGCGGCGAGCTCCGCTTCCTTCCGCTTCCGTTCGGCGATCTCGACCTCGCGCTTCGCGACCTCGACCTCGCTGCGCTTCTGCGCGGCGAAATCGGTCTCTCGCTTGGCTGCGAGCTCGGCCTCCTTGCGCTTCTGCGATGCGACGCCGACCTCGCGCTTCGCCGCATCGGCTTCGTGGCGCATCGCCACCGCGAGATCGCCTTCGCGCTTCGCGGCGACCTCGGCTTCCTTGCGCTTCGCGATCGCGAGCTCGGCATCGCGCTTCGCGACCTGCGTCGCGAGCTCGGCTTCCTTGCGCTTGGCCGCAGCGAGCTCGGCCTCGCGCCTCGCCGCTTGCGCTGCGAGCTCGCCATCACGCTTCGCCGCCTGCGCCGCCGACTCTGCATCGCGGCGCTTCGCCGTCGCTGCTTCGATCTCCTTCTTGGCCGTCGCTGCGGCGAGCTCGGCCTCGCGGCGCTGCGCCGCTGCCGCCTCGATATCGCGCTTCGCCGCCGCAGCCGCGACCTCTGCATTCTTGCGGTTCGCTGCTGCGAGCTCGATGTCGCGCTTGGCTGCCGCGGCGGCGAGCTCGGCATCGCGCCGGCTCGCCATCGCGAGCTCGTTGTCCCGTTTCGCCGCGGCGGCCGCGAGCTCGGCATCGCGCCGTTGCGCAGCGGCGAGCTCGTTGTCACGCTTCGCCGCGCGCGCCGCGACCTCCGCATCGCGTCGGCTCGCCGTTGCCAGCTCGTTCTCGCGCTTCGCGGCCTGCGTCGCGACGTCGGCCTCGCGACGTTTCGCCGCCGCCAGCTCGGTGTCACGCTTCGCTGCTTCGGCGGCGAGCTCTGCATCGCGGCGCTTCGCGGCAGCGAGGTCCGCCTCCCGCTTCGCCGCCTGCGATGCGAGATCGCCATCGCGCTTCGCCGCCTGTGCCGCCGCTTCGGCCTCACGCCGCTTCTGCGCGGCGATCTCGCTCTCGCGCTTCGCCGCGGCCGCGACGAGCTCTGCTTCTCGACGCTGCGCTGCGGCCGAATCGATGTCCTTCTTCGCCGCAGCCGCGGCCGCTTCGGCCTGCCGGCGCTTCTCGGCCGCCAGCTCGGTCTCGCGCTTCGCGAGCACCGCCGCGGCTTCCGCTTCGCGACGCTTCTCGGCGGCGAGCTGGGTCTCGCGCTTCGCCGCGAGCGCCGCCGCTTCTGCCTCGCGCTTCTGCTTCGCCGCGGCTTCGGTCTCCTTCTTCGCCGCTGCCGACGCGACCTCCAGCTCGCGACGCTTCTGCGCCGCGGCCTCCACGTCCTTCTTCGCCGCGAGCACCGCAGTCTCCGCATCGCGCCGCTTCGACTGCGCCTCGACGGTCGCCTTCTCTGCATCGACGCGCTTTGCATTCGCCGCAGCCATCGCCGTTTCTGCTTCGGCGCGCTTCGCATCGATGCTCGCGCGTTGCTGCTCGGCCTCCTCGATCGCACGCTTCGCCTTTGCGAGCCGCTGCTCCGCCGCACGCAGCTCTGCATCGCGTTGCTCGCGCTCCTGCCCTGCCGCTCGGTCACCGCGCTCGCGCGACGCCGCCGCCGCCGTCATCGCCGCATCACGCTCGCGTGTCGCTGCTGCGAGTGCCTCGCGTGCGGCAAGTTCCTTTTGACTCACCGCGACCTTTGTCGCATCGAGCTCGGCGCGCGCCGCCTTCGCATCCGCACGCGCGCGCTCGACCTCTGCCTTCATGCGCTCGAGCTCCGCGTTGGTTCCGGTCTTCGCGGCGACCGGTGCCGGATCGCGCGCCGTGACGATCACGACGATGTCGTTACCTTCCTGCTTCACGTCGTAACGTCCCGGCCGCGCGAGCGTCACGCTCACGCGCACGAGGTTGCCGTCGTCGATCTGCTGTGCCGCGATCTGACTCACGGCCCAGGTGTTCGGCGTCAGCACCGTCGCGCTGTCGTGACTCGCGAGCGCCTCGCCGATGCGCGCCTTCGGCACGTCGATCACGACACGTGTCGGGCGTTCGAGCTTGTACACCGTGAACGCGAGTGACGACGCCGCACGCAACTTGATGCGCGTCGCCTCACCGGTCTCGCTGACCTCGACTGCACGAATTTCACCCGTCGAGCCAGCGCGCGCTTGCGAGCCTGCGAGCACGACGACGACTGCGACGACAAACCAGAGCTTGGGATGGCGCATGAGCGACTCCTCCACATCCGGTTGTCACCCGTATGGCCCGATGCCGCGAGTTTTTGACCTACGCCTCGCGCGAGCGGCGCAGTGCGATCTGGAGGTCTCCGCCGGTCGCGAAAAGCCTCGTGATTCCGCGGACCGCCCCAATCTCGTTCGCGAGCCACTCGGCTGTGTCGACCGAGTCCTGCGCCTCGGTGCCGTGCGCCTGCAACAGGCCGCCGAGCTGGTACGTGATCTCGTCGAGGTTGCTGTTCCCGATCTCGATCAGCTCGCGCGTGTACAGCACTTCAATAAGTCGCCGTGCCCACGCGGACAGCTCCTCCATCTTGAGCGGTGCCTCGACGTCGTGTGGCGCCGTGAGCTCGTCGGTCGCGATGATCTCGGCGGGAATCGGCGTGCTCATCCGCGGCAGGCTCGTCCGTTTCAGCTCGCTCGGCGCTTCGCCACGCGTTGCGAGCGCGGCCTTGCGATCGATGTCGCCCATCATCAGGAGCAAGCTCGGAATGCGTCCCTCGAGCAAGACGCTTTGCCCGAGCTCGCCGTGCCGCATGAAGTGCGCGAGCGCCAGACGCGCGACGCCCCACGGAATGCAATCGGCCCACGGCACCGTCATGGGCTTGCCTTCCTGATCGGCGATCTCGAACGATTCGTTGCGCGAAAGATCACCCGTCGACGTTCCATAGCCATCCACCGACTCGACGACATACAGCGCGCACGCATCGCCTTTGATGACCGCGACGCATTGATCGTCCATCGCCGACCACACGCGCAGCATGCGCGGCGCATCGAACGAGGCCGTCTGCAGGCCATCGATCGCGACGAGGAACTGCTCGTCGTCGCGAATCGCGAGCGCGTCGTCGACGTATTCGCCCCACACCAGCAGCGGCTCGCCCGAGGGCTGGCGCTGCTTCGTCCGCACGATGTCGAAGCGCACGCCCATGATCTCGATGAGCAAACCGTCGGCGATGTCGCGAATCGCCGCTTCGCGCACAGGCAGCTCCCATTTTGAGAGGCCATCGCGCGTGATGTACGCGAACCGAAACTTGTCCGGTTCGATGCGCCCGCCGTATCCGGTCGTGTCTTGCAACGCGTCTTCCGCGTCGAGAAACTTCTCGTCGCCCGGCGTATCGAGGTACGCGACCACACGCTGCATGAACGCGCGAAAATCGTCCGGAACGAGAAACAGCTCTTCGTTCACAGGTTGCTGTTCCCCTCGAGGAACGCCTCGTTCGCGATCGTTTGCTCGCCGACGCCCGTGTAGCGAATCGCGTAGAGCCCGTTGCGCACGTCGACGACGTAGATGATCCCGTCCTTGATCACCGGATAGCTCCACATCTCGACACCGTTGCCACCGAGGCCAGGGTCTTCGACGGCGACCGCGGCCAGCGGCTCCGGGCGCAGCTCGGCCACGATCTTCGGCTTCTTCGGATTGCGCACGTCGATCGCGACGAGCCCACCCGCGTACCAGGTCACGAGCGCGACCTCGCTCGTCACCGTCGCGTTGTGCGCGGTGAACGCGACGCGCGGTGCTGCGATCGCACAGAACGCCGGGTCGTTCTCCGCGATCTTCACCTCTGCGAGGAGCTTCGGCGCCGCAGGATCCGTCGCGTCCACCGTTCGCAGATGTCCCCACGGACAGCCGGCGCCGTACGGCATCGGATAGACCTCTTCGGTCACGACGAGCACGTGCGTGCCCGGAATCTCGACGGCCGAGTGCGGCCCCATCGCGCCGGGCGGCGCCCAGTCGTACGCGGCGGCGGGCGGGGTCAGGAGCGACACTGTTGGCAAGCTGCCAACATCGGCGACGAGCAGGCCGGACAGCTGGTGCGAGAGATACGCGCGCGTGCCATCGCTGGACAGCGACACCGAGTGAAGGATGTCGTCCTCGCCCTTCGGCATCAAGCCGCCCATGCGTGGGTCCCAGCCGACGACACGCGTCGGTGTTGCGGGCGCCGTCACGTCGATCACCTCGAGCGTCGGCGCGGCACCCGGCGATGCGAGATAGACGAGCGTGCGATTCGCGTCGCGCCTCACATAGAGCTCGTGCGGGCTGCGCGAGAAGATTGGCGAGGCCGAAGCCACCGGGTACGTCGAGAGCAGCGTGGGCGCGCGTCGATTCGAGATGTCGTAGAAGGAGAGGTTCTCCGTCGTGCCGCCCATCCCGCAGCCGTGCAGCTCCGGCGAGCAGCGCAGGTTCATCACGATCAAGAGATCGCCTGCCGCGCGCAGCTCCCGTGACGACATGCCGCTCGAACCAGGAATCTCGCCCACGACGGTGAGTGACGCGGTGTCGACGATCAGCACGGGCTTCTGATCGACGCGCGAGCCGACATAGATCGTGTCGCCCGCGACCGCGATCGCGGAGTTCATTCCGCGCGCACCGAGATCGGAGTGCCCGACGATCTCGAAGTTGCTGATCACCTCCGGGTCGCCCCCTCCGCAACCCGCAAGCACAGCAAGCACGAACCACGTGCCCCGCATGGTTTGTGAGCGTATCAGGATTCGCGGCTACGGAGTCGCCGGGCGCGACTCGAGGTAGGCAATCGCCTCGGCGACCTCGCGCTCCACGCAGCGGTGGGTCTTCGCGCGCTTCAGCGCTGGAATCGCGCGCGGATCCGCGATCCGTCGCAGCTTCACGATCGCCGCCAGCCGGTCCTCGCAGTTCGAGGCCTGCGCGAGATCGAGCGACCAGCTGTCGACGCGATCGATCCCTTCAGAGAACTTCTCTCGCTCCGCGATCGCCATCGCGCGCCGCCGAACGTCTCCGATCTTCCCGTTGCCGGCCTGCAGCTTCACGAGATCCTGCGCCGGCGGGTCGAGTCGCATCGCGACCTCGAGCGCGACAACTCCCGCCACCGCATCTTTGGTATCGAGCACGCGCGCGAGGTTCGTGCGGAGCTGCGCATCCGCCGCGAGCTTCTTGTCGAGCTTGATCGCGCGCTCGTAGGCGGCGAGTGCGTCGAGCCGGCGATTCGCGCCGATCCTCGCGTGGCCGAGGACGAGCAGCGTCTCGGCGTCGTCACCGACGTCTTCGCGTTCGATGAGCTCGACAGCGCGGCCGGGATGTCCCGCCGCGATCAGCTCCTGCGCGCCGCGCACGAGATCGGCGCGCTTCGCGGGCGCAGCCTCGGTCTTGGTCGCGGTGGTCGTCGACTTGCCGCCGCCGCCGCTCTTCAACGCGACGATCGCGATGATGATGATCAGCACGAACACGCCCATGCCGGCGAACATCAGCTTGCGATGCTTGTGCGCGAGCACGAGCAGCTTGTTCGGCGGCTGTGGCGCGTGCGGCGCGTGCGGCATCGGGGGCGCGAACAGCGGCGCGCTGTTGTGACCGCTCGCGGGGACGACGACGCCTATCACCGGGCCACCCCCATGTGAGGGTGGTGCGGGCCACGGTTGCGCCGGCGGCGCGTACGGTTGTGCCGGCGGCATCGCTGGCCCGTGCGAGATCGCTGGCACCGGCGGCGCCGACGGCAACCTCGCTTGCTGCACGACCGGCGAGCCGGCGGTCGGCGTCTGATACGGCGCGACGCCCGGCAGGTTCGCGCGCGGCTTCGCTCGATCCGGGTGTGCCTCGGGCTGCGGCGCCTGGTCGGTTCCGAGCGGCAACGCGCCGAACAGGTCGGTCGACTTCTTCGGCTCCTCGAGCGAACGCGCCGCGGCGTCGACGGCATCGATCATCTCCGCCGCGGACTTGAATCGAAGGTCCGGCTTCTTCGCCAGCGCTTCCGAGACGACGAGCGCGAGACCCGGCGTCGCATCGGGCACCGGCGGAATCGGTGCGGCCGCGTGCATGCGCATCAGCACCGCGACATCATCGTGCATGTACGGCGGCGTGCCCGTGAGCATCTCGAACAACAGCACGCCGATCGAATAGAGGTCTGCGCGCGCGTCGAGCGGACGGCCGAGCACGGCCTCGGGCGAGATGTAATAGGGCGTGCCGAGCGCGCCGTAGCCGGTGATCGTGAGCGTGCCTTCGCCGAGCACGGCCGGCGTATCGCCAATCAGCTTCGCGACGCCGAAGTCGAGGATCTTCACGACGTCGTTCGACCCGGCGACGAGCATCACGTTCTCGGGCTTGATGTCGCGATGCACGACGCCCATCGCATGCGCATGACCGAGCGCCTCGAGGATCTGCCGTGTGATCGCGAGCGCGCGCTTCGGCTCGACGGGACCGCGATCGATCAAGGTGCGAAGCGTGTCACCGCGCACGAGCTCCGCCGCGAAGTACAGACGGCCGTCATCGAGCTTGCCGACCTCGACGAGCTCCACGATGTTCGGATGCGCGAACAGCGACATCGTCTTCGCTTCGCGAAGGAAGCGCGAGGCGAGCGTCTCGTCGTCGACGCGCAGAACTTTCAGCGCGACGGATTGCGTATCGGTCCAGCCACCGTCGACGTCCATCGCTTCGTACACGTCGCCCATGCCGCCGGTGCCGATCTTCGACACGACCTTGTACTTACCGACGACCGTTCCGACGAGATCACCACTCACGGAGAGAGTCTATACGCCCGCGAACCACTCGTAGCCCTTGTCCTCCCAATAACCGCCGGTGCGGCGATCCAGGAAATTCACCTCGGTGAGGTACTTCACGTTCTTGTATCCGAGCTTCACGGCGCCGAACAAACGCAGCGGCGCACCGTACGCAGCGGTGAGCGGCTTGCCGTTCATGCCGAACGCCAAGAGCGTGTGGCCGTGCATCGCACTTTCGCGATCCCAGCTCGACCAGTAACCGCGCGACGCGTCGTTCGGAGCATCGAACGATCGGAACTCGACGTAGTCGGTGTCCCTCGCTCCCGCGAGCTTCGCGATCTCCGAGACGCGCACGCCCGTCCACTCCGCGACCGCGCTCCAGCCTTCGACACAATAGTGATGGATGCGCGTCGTCGTGATCGGGAGCTTCTTCAGATCGTCGAGCGAGAGCCGCAGCTGTTTTCCGACGAGCCCGTTCACCTCGAGCACCCAGTCATGCGGCGTCAGCGGCACGGTCGGCGCGATGTGATAGCTCGGGTACGACGTCTGCGGCGTCACCCCGCGCGGCGACGGATCGACGTCGTGCATGAGGAACGATTCGATCGCTTCGTTCACGCGCTCGCTCGTACCGAGCACGCCCTTCTTCGGCTGCTTCGTATTGCATGCGGCGAGGCCCATCGCGATCAGCATGTCACGGCGTCTCATCGCGGCTTTCCTCCCGTCACCATCTCGACGATCGACTTCGGGTGGAGCAGCACCATGATCACGTGAACGACGACGAACAGCATCAGCGCGAGCAGCGCGAGCCAGTGCACGACGCGGGCGCCGTCGTAGCCGCCGAACATCGCGGCGAGCCACCACAGCTGCACGGGCTTCCAGATCGCAAAGCCCGACAGCACCTCGACGATCGCGAGCACGAGCGCGGCCGTGTACGCCTGCCGCTGCAGCGAGTTGTAGAAGTCGACAGCCGGCGGTTCCTTGCGAAGGCGCAGGTAATACGCGAGCTGCTGGAACAGCGGGCGCAGATCGCGCGGCGGCCAGAACAGCCGGCGACGATACTGACGACTCCAGATCAAGTACGCGATGTACACGACGCCGGTGATCACGAAGAACCACGCGAACAAGAAGTGCAGATGTCGCGCGCCGGCGAGCCACTGTCCGGCGCGCATCCACTCCGGCGACATCCAGCCCTGCAGCGGCACCCACTCCCAGCGCTCGCCCTGCGGGCCGAAATACGGATACGCGCGAAGGATCTGCAGACCGCTCATCGCGAGCACGATCAGCACTGGCACGGTCACCCAGTGCGTGATGCGGATCAGCAGCGGCTGCGGGCGCTTCACAACTTGACGGAGTATACGAAGCTGGGCTTCGGGTGACGCAAGAAGCGCTCTTTGATCGTGTCGTGCGGCACGACATCGGCCGAGTCGACGTACTTCTTGATCAGCGCCTCGGCGCCTGCGCGATCGCCCTTCGCCTTGATGCCGCCGACGAGCTTCATCATATCGTCGACAACGGTCACGATCTTGTTCGTGTGAAGCGTGAACGCACCGCTGTCCTTGCCGTTCGCGGCCTTTGCCTTCGGATCCCACGTCAGGACGCCGTTTTCGATCAAGATGCCGATCTGGATCGCGGCGAGGTTCGAGTACGTCTTGCGATCGCCACCGCCGCTGTACATGCCCTGCGACGTGTGGCCGAACGCCCAGACGATCGCGTCGATGTACGCGCGGGCGGCTTCCTCGTCGGTGATGATCTTCTTGCCGCGCAAGAACTCGATCAAGAACAGGCCGCCGGTCTGCGCCTTGAGCTCTTCCATGACCTGCGCGATCGGCCCCGAGAACGCCTGCGCCGCCGTCTTGCCGCCGACTTTGTAGTCGTGCGAAGGGCCGAGGTTGTGCGTCGCTTCGTGCAGGATCGTGTTGAGCAGGCCCGGCTCCGGCGACGCGACGTAGAGCTTCATGCTCGCCGCATCGAACAAGCTCTCGCCTTGCTCGCGGCGCGCCTGCATCGAGTCCTTGTCGGTGTTGATGTTCGTCATCGCGACCGTGCGGCCACGGCCTTCGTTCGCGACCGGGCCCCAGTTCGGCAAGCTCTGCCCGATCGTGGCGCCGAGCGGATCGCGGTCATCACCCGCGTTGATCACGATGTCGATGAAGTCCGGCAGGTGGAACGTGACCTTGCGCGCGGTGTACGGCGCACCCGCGCGCTTCGCGATCTCGGCCTCCATCTCCTGCTGCACGGGCACGAGCTTCGCCTGCCACGCCTTCGACGCCTGGTTGATCCGCGCGAACGTCAGGTGAATGCCGGCCTTCTGCGAGCACGGCTCCCAGTACGTCTCGTCGGGCGCGATGCGCACGTACCACTTCGAGTTCTCGACGTTCATCTTCGCCCACGCTTCGTCGGCGGGAATCCACTCGTTCGTCTGGAAGCTCTTCGCCGCCGCGCGCAGATACGTGATGAGCGCTTGCTCGGCCGGATCTTTCATCGCATCGGCCGCCGCCGTGAGCTCCGTGGAGATCCCGGTCATCTGCGTCTTGTAGGCCTCCGTGTACGGCACGGCCTTCAGCGCATCAGCGGTGCCGCGCACGACCGCAAAGTGATCGTTGAGCAGCGTCTTCGCATCCTTGTGCTTCTCGAGCGCCTCGCAGAACTTGTCGTCGGCCTGTAGCTCGGCCGGATAGAGGTCGAAGACCGGCTTCGGCGCGCCTGGAATCGCCGAGCACAGCTTGTCCTTCTCCGTCAGCGGCGCGACGCACTTCGGTCCGCGATTGCGACGAAACAGGCTGCGGCTCGCCGGATCCGCCGGCAGCTTCGCCGCGAGCCCGGTCGCGCCGTTCTGCAATTCGTAGAGCTCGTCGACGAGCGAGCCGACCTTCATCATGTGATTCGCGAACGCCTTGTCGTCCGCCGACAGCGCAGCCAGGTCGCTCATCACGAGCGTCGCGCGCCCCTGATCGAGATCGAGGCCCACGAGCTTCTGTCGCTTGCCTTCATCCGTGCTCTCGTCGGGCGGCGGCGCCTTGTTCGCCGCGAGGATCTGCGCATACGCCGCTTCGAGCGCGACCGGCTCGCCCGAGCCGGAACCATAGAACAGCAGCGACGCGACCTCGTCCGCATCGACCACGCGGTCGTTGTCGCGATCTTCGATCCAGTAGATCGGGAGGTTCAGCCGCACGGCCCAGCGATTGAAGTCCGGGCGCGGAACCTGATCGAATGCCTTCGAGATCGGAGCGACGATCGCCGACCCGGATCCGTCATCCTTTCGAGGTTGATCCTTGTGCTTCGTCGATTTGCAGGAGCTCGCCAGCAAGGCGCACAGCAACAGCGCGGTTCTCATGCCCGCGTCTTAACACGCGACCTATTCGAACGCTGCGAACGTGAATGACAGCTGCAGATCCGCTTTCGCGCCCTTGCTCGCAAAGCCCGTCGCCGCAGTGCCGCGAATGACGACCTTGAAGCCGCCGCCGAGAAATTTCTGCCAGTCTTGCTCCGCGACGTCCTGCGACTCGAACGCGACATCGACGTCCACGCTCGTCGCTTTCGGATCCGTGACCCCACCGACCACGTACGTGTTGTTGGTGTCGCCCATGATGAACAACACCTCGGTCCTGCCGATGTAGACCTGCTCGAGCGCCGTGACACCGGTGGATTGCGCACCGAGCGTCAGGACGAGCTTGTCGATCTCGATGCGTCCCGGTTCACGACCGAGCTTGTTCGTAGCCGCGGTCACGAATGCTCCGAACGGATTCCCACTCTCCGTGGTGATTCCCTTCTCGTCCGAGAGCGTCGTGCCGTTGACGGCTCCCGACTCCGCCTTCAGGTTGATGCCGACGGGAGACGAATGCGAAACGGGATCATCGCCACCGCACGCGGCGACGGCGAGTGAGCACAAAGCCATGATTCGTAGCTGCATGAATCTCTAGTGTGGGCTCGGGCGTTCGTTGGTGGCAGAAATTATTGGCATCCGTGGTGTAGCGTGTAGGTGTGCTGCGGATTTGGGTCGCGTTGCTCCTCTCTGTCGCTCTCGGCGGCACAGCACGCGCACAGGCACCGACGCGTGTCGTCGTCGCGACGACCGACCGCGTGCTCCTCGCCGCGCTCGCGGACGCGTTCTTTCCCGTCGGTATGATCGTGATGCAGGTCGAGGACGCTGCACCGGCCGCCATTGGCGAGCTGACAACAACATCGCGCGCGGTCGCGGAGCGCGAAGGCGCGAGCGCGGTCGTCTGGCTCCTCGTCGAGCCGTCGGGCGCGACGCTCGTCGCTTACGATCGCGCGGTCGATCGCGTCCTCGTGCGTCCGCTGCCATACCCGCCGCCGCTGACCGCCGACCGTGCCGCCGAGACCGCGCGTGCGGCGCGCACGATGCTGCGCGCGCTCAAGCTGTCCGGCGACAACGAGCCCGAGCGTCCGGCTGTTGTCGAGGTGCCAATAACGATCGAACGTCCGGTCGAGCCGCGTCGTCCGTGGTCGAACATCGCCGCGTACGTGGGGTTCGGCGGGCGCTACGGGCGGCTCGGCGAGGACGGCGTGGTCGAGGCGCAGCTCGCAGCGGCGTGGCGGCCGGATGCGCTCGGCGTGGTCGCGATGGCGTCGCTGTCCCCGTCGGCGAGCCTGTCGAGCCCGTCGTTCATGGGCAACGTCAGCGACAACTCGTTCGCGATCGCCGCACGCGTACCGTTCACGATCGCGCCGCGGATCGCGGTGGCCGGGCTCGCAGGTCCCGCCCTCCATGCCGTGCGGGTGGAAGGCACGCTCGGCGCGGAGGCGGTGTCCGCACTACGGTTCGATGCGGCGTTTCGGGTCGGGGTCACCGGCGGCTATGCGGTGACCGATCGGCTCGATGTAGGTCTCTCGATCTCGATGGATACCCTCCTGAAAAGACAGCGCTACGAGGTCATGGGTGGCCAAGTGCTCGTGATGCCTCGACTCCAACTTTCGGTGGGCGTGCTGATCTCCGTCCGAGTCCTGTAACCTTTCGGGGCGCATGAAGCCTCTAGGTCTCGTGCCCCTGAAACTCGTCCCACGCACGGAGCCCGCCGACGATGGCGAGCTCATCGCGGCGTGCATCGACGGGGACAAGCAGGCGCAGCGCGCGCTGTTCCGCCGCGAGTACGCGCGCGTGCACGCGACCGTCTATCGGATCCTGGGCAATACCAGGGACGTCGATGACCTCGTCCAGGAGACGTTCATCGCCGTTTTCCGGGCGCTGACGTCCTTCCGCGGCGATGCGCGGCTCTCGACGTGGATCGATCGCATCGCCGTTCGCGGCGTGTTTCATCATCTACGCACGAAGAAGGCAACGAACACGATCGCGCTCGATGCCATCGGGGATATCGACGGCGGCGGGCGCGTCGACGAGCAAGCGCAGGCGCGTGACGGCCTCCGGCGCCTGTACGCCGTGCTCGCGAAGCTGACGCCGGAGGCACGCACCGCGTACGCGCTGTATGCGATCGACGGCCGCAGCGTCGCCGAGGTTGCCGAGATCACCGGCTCGACGAAGATCACCGCGAAGACCCGCATCTGGCGCGCGCGACGGGAAGTCGAACGCCGCGCCGCTGCCGACCCGGTACTGGAAGAGCTCCTCGAGCTCGGTCGCGCGTCGCCACACTGCACCGAGAAGCCTGGAGAGACTGAATGAAGCCCCCGAAGCAGATCGTGGTCGATGTACCGGTGAGCGAAGCACGGCGAGATCGCGTCGAGCGCGAAGTGTTTGCTCGTCTCGATGCGATGCGCGACGTCGACCACGTGAATCAGATCGCTCCGGCCCTTCGTCCGCGTGATCGCCGCCTTCCGATCTACGCCGCGGGCTTCGCGTTCGTCGCGGCGGCCGCCTCGGTCCTGTTCCTCGTCTCGCGCGAGCCTGCGCCGTCCGCGCCTCCGTCGTCGTCGTCGCCGTCGCTCGTCGTCACGCCAGCGGGCGGCACCTCGCGATTCACCGTCGGTGACGCAGTCATCGACGCGGGCAGCGACACCAGCGTCGAGGTCAAGCAGGATCCAAACGGCACGACCACGCTGCTGCTCTCGCGCGGCAGCGTCGATTGCGACGTGCTTCCGCGCCCGAACCGCGCGCCGTTCCGCGTGATCTCCGGCGACGTCACTGTCGAGGTCGTGGGCACACGGTTCGAGGTCTCGCGCGTCGACGAGCTCACGCGCGTCGACGTCGCGCGCGGCAAGGTGAAGGTGCACGGCAACGGCGAGCAGCGCTTCGTCGTCGCCGGTCAGTCGTGGACGTCCGCCCTCGCCGGCTCGGCGGTCGCGGCCTCGCCGACAACACCGCCGGCGATCGAGCCCAGCGTCGTCGAGGATCAGCCGGAGATCGAGCTACCCGCGGAGAACATGCGTCCGTCGAAGCCGTCGGCAACCCACGGCCTGTCGCCGGAGCAGTCGTATCAGGCTGCACTCAAGATCAAGGACGAGGCCAAGCGTGCGAAGGCGTATCGCGCCGTCGCGAACGGCAACAACACGTACGCCGCGCTGTCGCTGAACAACCTCGCCGAGCTGCAGGCCAAGGTGGATGTCGATGCGACGCTCGAGACGCTCGACGAGTTGAAGCGCCGGTTTCCGGATCACGAAAATGCGGAGGACGCGGCGTGGTACCGCGTCGACGTCCTGCGTGACGCGCGTCGCATGGAGGAGGCCCGCAAGGCCGCTGCCGACTACCTGCGTGACTTTCCGCAAGGTACTTACGCGAAGCTCGCGGCTCGTCTCGTGCGACCATCCAGTCCATGACCCGTGTGCTCGTGCTCCTCGCTTCCCTATGGGCGGCGGGGTGCACCGAGACGATCCAGCTCGGCGGTGGCCAGCTCTCGGGTCTCGTGTCGCTCGAGCTGCATCCGCCCGCGGCCGTCGCGACGGTGACCGATCTCAACGCCGGTCCGGTCGTGATCAAGTTCCAGGCGCTCGGGCGATTCGTCGACGGTACGCGCCGCGACGTCACGCACCTCGTCGAGTGGAGCGTCGACAATCCCGCGCCCGGCGCGGTCGTGGCGGGGACGTACCTGACGTCGAACGCCGCCGGCGGTCACGCGATCGTGCGCGCGCGTGCACTCGCGGGTGAGAGCGCGCTCGAAGCCGACGCGGACATGCACGTCGTGATCTCGCTCGACCTCGTCGACGGCGTGTTCCCGCCGCCGATCGGCTCCGAGGATCTGTTCTCGCCCGACGCCGCCGTCGAGGTCGGTGGCGCGCGTGCCCCGACCCTGCTCTACCCGGCGGCCGGCACGCTGTTCCCGCAAGACCTCTCGCGCATCGTGTTCCAGCACGCGCCGTCTGTAGAGACCGATGCATACCGCCTGCGCCTCGTTTCCGAATCGCTCTACATCTCGGTCCTCTCCGGCGGCACGCGCTGGCAGCCCGACGGCGCGGTGTGGTCGCTCATCGCCGCGACGCATGCCGGCAGTGAAGTCGGTCTGCTGGTCGAAGCCGCGAGCTCGAGCCAGCCGGGCACGATCTATTCGGCGCCGCAGGCCACGCTCCACTTCGCGCGTGGCGGCGGCGGCGGCGTCATCTATCACTGGTCCGCGGGCAATAACTCGATCATGCGGAGCACGCTTTCGAGCGAGAGCGCCACGAGGCTCTACCCGCTCGATCCCGACGCGACATGTGTCGGCTGTCACAGCGTCTCGCGAGACGGCAAGCAGATGGCGCTCGGCTACGCTGGCGAGAACCTGCGCACGATCGATCTCGAGTTTCAGACGCCTCTCCTCGCCTCGCCGCCAATGCCCGTTCGTCCGATGGGCTGGTCCACGTTCTCACCCGACGGCAAGCTGATCGTCGTCGCCGACAAGGGCACGCTCACGCTCCGCGACACGCTGACCGGAAACACGGTCGGCCCGAACTTCGGCCGCCTCCCGATCCCCATCGCACTCAAGGCCACTCATCCCGATTGGTCGCCGGACGGCTCGTACCTCGCGATGACGCTCACCGCCGACGTCGCGAACATGTCCGTCGGCAGCGGCGCGATCGCGCGCATCCCGTACAACGCGACCACGGGCACGTGGGGAACCCACGAAGTCCTCGTCGGTGGCTCGCTCACGAACAACAACTACTTTCCGAAGTACTCGCCCGACAACCGCTTCATCGCGTTCGTGCACGCGAGTGGTCCGTCGCAAGGCGCTCCATCCGCCGAGCTCCGCATGATCCGCGCCGACGGCGGCCCGCAGATCACGCTCAACACCGCGAGTCACCGACTCGGCGCGATCGACGGTGTCCCCGATCTCGCGAACACGATGCCGTCGTGGGCGCCTGACATCGACGAAGAGCTCGCATGGCTCGCGTTCGCCTCCGCTCGTCCCTACGGAGAGATCATCCCCGTTCGCGGCACGGCACAGATCTGGATCACCGGCGTCGATCTCTCGCGCGCCGAGATCGGAATCGATCCGTCGTACGCCGCGTTCTGGCTCACGTCGCAAGACGTTCGCGTCGTCAACAACAACCCGATCTGGGCGCCGCTCGTCCAGCCGACGAAGTAGATAAATCCGTGCACGGGACCGTCCGTTCGTTCAAGCTTTCAGTGTGATGCCGCGGGTGGTCCTCGTGCTGTTTCTAACGATCGCGGCGTTGGTCGGAACGGCGCGCGCCGACGCGGGACCGACCGTCGCCGTCGACGATGCGCGCAAGCTATTCCCGAATGCGCCGAAGTCGTGTGCGGACGTCGCGTGCATGATCGACGATGCGTACAGCGACGACCCCACCGCGCTGAAGCACGCACGCGCGCTGTTCGACACGCTCGGTGACGTCGCGGGCGTCGGCCCCGACGAAGTGATGGACGGCGGCTACCGCGGAAAGATCCACCTCGTGCCCGAGCTGCCGAAGGGGAAGAAGTACCGCAAGCACATCGAGTGGGTCGCAGCGGCGCGCGCCTCGATCGATGCATTCTTCGTCGAGCTGTTCACCGGTCAGACAACGCCGGCGTATCGCTGGAAAGCGCTATCGCTGCGGTTCGTGCGCTCCGTCGGCAAGCGAACGCCGAGCGCGTACGCGTTCGGTTGGGTGATCGAATACAACGTCGAGGGCTCGCTGATGACGAGCGAGACCGGCGTGCGCGAGACGCTGTTTCACGAGCTGTTTCACAACAACGACGCGGATCATCGCGACTGGTCAGCGGGCGCGCTGCAGGCCGACTACGAGGCGATCGTGAAGAAGTGCGGGACGAAGATCCGCTGTCTCGATCCGTACGCGCCGAACACGACGAAGGTGCGCGGCGGGACCTACTACGCGTTCCAGCAGAACAACGGAAATGGCGTGCACGAGTACGCGGCCGAGATCGCCGTTCGGTACTGGAAGGAGCAGTCAGAAATGCTCCGTAACAAGAAGCTCTCGAAGCAGGCGTTCAAGTGCGGACCGGCCGAGAACGCGCGCTCCTGGAAGGCCCTGGTCGACGAGTTCTTCGCGGGTCGAGACCTCGTTCCAGCGTGCTGAGCCTGTGCGCTGATGTCGCGATAGCGGCGTAAGCTACCAAAATCAGAACCGTGCGGAGAGGCGCAGTTTCCGCCGTGCGTAGGCGCGCACCGTGGCAGGCAGGCGCGCGGAGCTTCGTTAACTCTCGATGCGCAGCGTCGGAACCACCCCTGTTTGCGGGCACATGGCATGCAATTGGCGCCTGCGATGTTTTTCTGCCCGCGAGGGTCGGGTCCGAGACGAAACCGCGCCACGCGATTGTGCGTGCCGGCGGGGACGTGTCTGATCTGGTGCCGGTCATAAGGGCGCCGGCGATACATGCCATCCGAATTGCCATACGAGCTCGACGAAGACTCCGCCCCGCGGGCACCCGAGATCAGCTACGGGCGCGACATCCTCGTCGTCGACGACAACCAAACCAATCTCATCGCGATCGAAGCTGCGCTCGCGCCGCTCGGTCGCAAGCTCGTGACCGCGCACTCGGGAGTCGAAGCGCTCGCGCGTCTCCTCGAGCAAGACTTCGCGCTGATCATCCTCGACGTCGCGATGCCCGGCATGGACGGCTTCGAGACGGCGCGCATGGTCCGCACGCGCGAGAAGAATCGCGCGACGCCGATCATCTTCGTCACCGGTCTGTCATGGCAGGACGATGCGGTGCTGAAGGGCTACGAGCTCGGCGCGTTCGACTTCCTCATGAAGCCGGTCCGGCCCGAGATGCTGCGCGCGAAGGCACTCGTGTTCGTGCAGCTGCAAGAGCGCACCATCGAGCTGCAGCAAAAAGCCGAGGAGCTCCGGCAGGAACAGACGCGCACGCACGAGCGCGAGCTGCTCGCGCAGCGCAAGCGCTTCGAGGCTGAAGTCCTCGAGCAAAAGATGGAGCAGATGTCCGAGGTCGATCGCCGCAAGGACGAGTTCCTCGCGATCCTCTCGCACGAGCTGCGCAATCCGCTGCAGCCGCTGCAAACCGCCGTCGAAGTCCTCGAGCACGATCCGGATGCGCCGGTCCCCGCGCGGATTCGCGGCATCATCCAGCGCCAGGTCCATCACATCACGCGCCTCGTCGACGATCTGCTCGACATCGCGCGCCTCAACGCCGGCAAGCTCGAGCTGCGACGCGAACCGATCGCGCTCGAATCGATCGTCGAGGAAGCCGTGCAGGCGTGCGCGGCGGGCGCGCAGAAGCGCGGCCACCAGCTCCAGGTGACGGACGGCAAGGTGCCCGCCATCGTCCACGGCGATCCGAT
>JALZOJ010000082.1:20898-29769 GCA_030857175.1 Myxococcota bacterium
GCAAAGGCGAGCAGCACAGATCTCGACCATCGCCATATCCTCTCGGCTCTTCGCGCGTTCAAGCGCGGCGACTTCGACGTTCGCATGCGCGGAGACCTGGTCGGCGTCGACGGTCAGATCGCCGAGACGTTCAACGAGATCGTCGAGATGGTGAAGACGATCCGCGACGAGGCGAGCGACATCTCGACGGCCGTCGGTAAAGAAGGTCAGGCAGCCAAGCGCATGCGCCGCCTGAACGCGGCCGGCGGTTGGGCCGAGTACATCACGTCGGTCAACGACGTCATCCAGGATCTCACCGGCCACGCGAACGAGATCGCACGCGTCGTCACCGCCGTGGCGCGCGGTGACCTCGAGCAGACGATGGAAGTCGAAGAAGGCGGCCACGGTCCGCGGCGCGGCGAGTTCCTTCGCCACGCAAAGATCGTGAACGGCATGGTCGCCCGCCTCTCGCAGTTCGGTTCCGAAGTGACCCGCGTCGCGCAGGAAGTCGGTGGTGAAGGAAAGCTCGGCGCGCAAGCACGCGTGCAAGGCGTCTCCGGCGTCTGGAAGGACCTCACCGACTCCGTGAATCTCATGGCGTCGAACCTGACGTCGCAGGTCCGCGAGATCGCGCGCGTGACGACGGCCGTCGCGCAGGGCGACTTGACCAAGACGATCACGATCGACGTCAAGGGCGAGATCCTCGAGCTGAAGAACACGATCAACACGATGGTCGAGCAGCTCCGCGCCTTCGCGAACGAAGTGACGCGCGTCGCCCGCGAGGTCGGTACCGAAGGGCGCCTCGGTGGTCAGGCCACGGTCCGCGGCGTGTCGGGCGTCTGGCGCGAGCTCACCGAGTCGGTGAACTCGATGGCGAACAACCTGACGTTCCAGGTCCGCAACATCGCGGAAGTGACGTCGGCGGTCGCCGCCGGTGACCTCGGCAAGAAGATCACCGTCGAAGCGAAGGGCGAGATCCTCTCGCTCAAGAACACGATCAACATCATGGTCGATCAGCTCTCGGCATTTGCCGCCGAGGTGACGCGTGTTGCTCGCGAAGTCGGTACGGAAGGCGTGCTCGGCGGTCAGGCCGAAGTCGCCGACGTCTCGGGTGTGTGGCGCGAGCTCACGCAGAACGTGAACTCGATGGCGTCGAACTTGACGTCGCAGGTTCGCAACATCGCCGAGGTCGTCACCGCGATCGCGGGCGGCGACTTGTCGAAGAAGATCGGCGTCGACGCGAAGGGCGAGATCCTCGCGCTCAAGAACACGATCAACGCGACGGTCGACAAGCTCGGCCGGTTTTCCGCCGAGGTGACACGTGTCGCGCGTCTCGTCGGTACGGAAGGCACGCTCGGTGTCACCGCCGACGTGAAGGACGTGTCGGGCATCTGGAAAGAGCTGACCGACAACGTCAACCAGATGGCGAAGAACCTGACCAACCAGGTCCGCGACATCGCGGAGGTGACGACGGCGGTCGCGAACGGCGACCTCTCGCGCAAGATCACCGTCGAAGCGCGCGGCGAGCTGGTGACGCTCAAGAACACCATCAACGCGATGGTCGACTCGCTCGGATCGTTTGCCTCCGAAGTGACGCGCATGGCGCGCGAGGTCGGTACGGAAGGCGTGCTCGGTGGACAAGCACAGGTGCGCGATGTCTCCGGCATCTGGAAGGAGCTGACCGACAACGTCAACTCGATGGCATCGAACCTGACGAACCAGGTGCGAAACATCGCCGACGTTGCTCGCGCCGTCGCCGCCGGCGACCTGTCGCGCAAGATCACCGTCGACGCGCGCGGCGAGGTGCTCGACCTCAAGGCGACGCTCAACACGATGGTCGATCAGCTGAACGCGTTCGCCTCCGAAGTGACTCGCGTCGCTCGCGAGGTCGGTACCGAAGGCCGCCTCGGCGGTCAGGCATCGGTCGAAGGCGTGCGCGGTACGTGGAAAGAGCTGACCGATAACGTCAACCAGATGGCGTCGAACCTCACGAACCAGGTCCGCGACATCGCGGAAGTGACGACGTCGGTCGCGCGTGGTGACTTGACCCGCAAGATCACCGTCGACGCGAAGGGCGAGATCCTCGAGCTCAAGAACACCGTCAACACGATGGTCGATCAGCTGTCGTCGTTCGCGGACCAGGTGACGCGTCTCGCGCGCGACGTCGGAATCGAAGGCCGTCTCGGCGGTCAGGCCGACGTGCGCGGCGTGCTCGGTACGTGGCGCAACCTGACGGACGCCGTGAACTCGATGGCCGCGAACCTGACCGATCAGGTGCGCAACATCGCGAAGGTCGCGACCGCGATCGCGAACGGCGACTTGCAGCAGAAGATCGTCGTCGACGCGAAGGGCGAGATCCTCGAGCTCAAGAACACGATCAACACGATGGTCGATCAGCTGTCTGCCTTCGCAGACCAGGTGACGCGCGTCGCTCGCGAGGTCGGCACCGAAGGCAAGCTCGGTGGCCAGGCCTCGGTCGAAGGCGTCCGCGGTACGTGGAAGGAGCTGACCGACAACGTCAACCAGATGGCGTCGAACCTGACCAACCAGGTCCGCGACATCTCGGCCGTCGCCACGGCGATCGCGCGCGGTGACATGACGCGCAAGATCTCCGTCGAAGTTCGCGGTGAGCTGCTCGATCTCAAGAACGTCATCAACACGATGGTCGACACGCTGTCGTCGTTCGCCGACGAGGTCACCCGCGTCGCGCGTGACGTCGGTGTCGAAGGCAAGCTCGGTGGACAGGCCGCGGTGCGCGGCGTCGCCGGCACGTGGAAAGAGCTGACCGACAACGTCAACCAGATGGCGTCGAACCTGACGAACCAGGTGCGCGACATCGCGGAGGTGACGACGGCCGTCGCGAACGGTGACTTGACTCGCAAGATCACCGTCGAAGTTCGCGGCGAGCTGCTGCAGCTGAAGAACACGATCAACACGATGGTCGATCAGCTCGGCTCGTTCGCCTCCGAGGTAACGCGCGTCGCCCGCGAAGTCGGCATCGACGGTGTCCTCGGCGGTCAGGCTGAAGTCCGCGGCGTGTCAGGCACGTGGCGAGAGCTGACCGACAACGTGAACCTCATGGCTCGTAACCTCACCGAGCAGGTGCGCGGCATCGCGACCGTCGTGACCGCCGTTGCGAACGGTGACCTCGAGCGGAAGCTGTCGCTGACCGCGCGCGGTGAGATCGCGACGCTCGTCGAGACGATCAACTCGATGATCGACACGCTGTCGACGTTCGCCGAGCAGGTGACCGGCGTGGCGCGTGACGTCGGTGTCGAAGGCCGCCTCGGCGGTCAGGCCGACGTGCCCGGCGCTGCCGGCGTGTGGCGCGACCTCACGAACAACGTCAACGAGCTGGCCGGTAACCTCACCGGTCAGGTCCGCGCGATTCGCGACGTCGCGACCGCCGTGACCCAAGGTGACTTGACGCGATCGATCACCGTCGAAGCGCGCGGCGAGATCGCGCAGCTGAAAGATACCGTCAACCAGATGATCCGCACGCTCGCGGAGACCACCAAGGTCAACCAAGAGCAGGACTGGCTGAAGACGAACGTCGCGCGGTTCACCCGCATGCTGCAGGGCCAGCGCGATCTGCTCACGGTGGCGCGGCAGATCCTCAACGAGCTCGCTCCGCTCGTGAACGCGCACCACGGTGCGTTCTACATGACAGAGACGGACGACGAGGGTCCGATCCTGCGGCTGTTCGCGTCGTACGCGTACCAGGAGCGCAAGAGCGTCTCGAACTCGTGGCGGTTCGGACAGGGCCTCGTCGGCCAGGCCGCCCTCGAGGGCAAGCGCATCGTGCTCACGAAGGTGCCCGCCGATTACATCCAGATCTCGTCGGCACTCGGTGAAGCACCGCCGCACGCGATCGTCGTCGTCCCGATCTTGTTCGAAGGCGAAGTGAAGGGCGTCATCGAGCTGGCCTCGTTCGAGAAGTTCTCGGGCATCCAGCTCGCGTTCCTCGATCAGATGCTCGAGTCGCTCGGCATCGTCATCGCGACGATCGAAGCGACGATGCGCACCGACGAGCTGCTGCGCCAGTCGCAGTCGCTCACCGAGGAGCTTCGCTCGCAGCAGGAAGAGCTGCAGCAGACGAACGAAGAGCTCGAGGAGAAGGCCGTCCAGCTCACCGAGCAGAAGGCGGAAGTCGAGAAGAAGAACAAGCAGGTCGAGCTCGCTCGTCAGGAGCTCGAGGAGAAGGCGGAGCAGCTCGCGCTCACGTCGAAGTACAAGAGCCAGTTCCTCGCGAACATGTCGCACGAGCTGCGCACGCCGCTGAACTCGCTGTTGATTCTGTCTCGCCAGCTCGCCGACAACGTCGAAGGAAACCTGACCGACAAGCAGATCCGCTACGCCGACACGATTCGTCAGGCCGGCACGGATCTGATGACGCTCATCAACGAGATTCTCGATCTCGCGAAGATCGAGTCCGGAACGATGGCCGTCGAGATCGGTCAAGTGCGGTTCGGCAACCTGCGCGACTACGTCGATCAGACGTTCCGTCAGGTCGCCGAGGAGAAGGGGCTGCAGTTCACGATCGAGCTCGATCCGGATCTGCCGCCGTGGATGGACACCGACGACATGCGTCTGCGGCAGGTCCTCCGCAACCTCCTCTCCAACGCGATGAAGTTCACCGAGAAGGGTCGCGTCAACCTCCGCATCTACCGCGCGTCGACCGACGTGCTCGCATTTGCGGTGAGCGATACCGGCATCGGCATCCCGAAGGACAAGCAGCGCCTGATCTTCGAAGCGTTCCAGCAAGCGGACGGTTCGACGAGCCGCAAGTACGGTGGCACCGGTCTTGGTCTGGCGATCTCTCGCGAGATCGCCGGTCTCCTCGGTGGTGACCTGCGCGTCGAGTCGACGCCGCAGACGGGCTCGACGTTCACCCTGTACCTGCCGCAGACGTATCGCGCACCAACGCGCGAGAACCGCGCGATGCAGCAAGCACGCGTGGCGGCCGCGGCGGCCTCGACCGAGTCGGGACACCAGCCCCTCATGGTCGACCAAAATCTGGCGACCACGATGGCAACGGAGCGTGCCGCCGAGGCGGCCATGTCCGCCGAGAAGGCGAGCGTGCTCACACGTTCGATTCCCGATGACTACGACAGCCTCGAGCCGGGCGACCGCGTGTTGCTCGTGATCGAGGACGACGCGACGTTCGCCGTCACGATGCTCGAGATGGGACGGCAGTCTGGCTTCAAGGGCGTCGTGGCGACGAGCGGCGCGCAGGCGCTCGAGCTCGCACGCACCGTGAAGCCCGATGCTGTCACGCTCGACCTGCGCCTGCCCGACATCGACGGTTGGGTGCTGCTCGATCGTCTGAAGCACGACCCGGCGACGCGGCACATTCCGGTGCACGTGATCTCCGGTCTCGACGAAGAACGGCGCTCGCTACAGAGTGGCGCGCTCGCGTTCCTCCAGAAGCCGGTCTCGCAAGAGGGCATCATCCAGGGACTGTCGGGCATCAAGGACTTCGTCGAGAAGCGCGTGAAGCAGCTGCTCGTCGTCGAGGATGATCCGGTCCAGAGCCAGGCGATCACGGAGCTGATCGGCGAAGGCGACGTCCAGACCACGACGGTCGCGTCGGGTGAAAACGCGTTGCAGACGCTCGAGAGCGCCGCATTCGACTGCGTCGTGCTGGATCTACGGTTGCCCGGGATGTCGGGCTTCGAGCTGATCGAGCGCATCAAGGCGGACCCGCGGCATCGCCGGTTGCCCGTGATCGTCTACACCGGTCGCGAGCTCACCGACGATGACAAGCAGCGCCTGCACGGTCTCGCGCAGACGGTGATCATCAAGGACGTGACCACGATGGAGCGGCTCCTCGACGAGACGGCGCTGTTCCTCCACCGCGTCGAGGCGAACCTGCCCGAGCGCAAGCAGCGCGTGTTGCGCCGCCTGGCGAAGAGCGATCCGCAACTCGCGGAGCGCAACGTGCTCGTCGTCGATGACGACCTGCGCAACATCTTCGCGCTGACGTCACTGCTCGAAGGTCACAAGATGCACGTGCAGTACGCCGAGAACGGCAAGCGCGCGCTCGCGAAGCTCGAGGAGAACCCGAACATCGACGTCGTCCTGATGGACATCATGATGCCGGAGATGGACGGCTACGAGGCGCTGCGGCAGATCCGCGAGCGGCCGCAGTGGAAAGACCTCCCCGTGATCGCGCTGACGGCAAAGGCCATGAAGGGCGATCGCGAGAAGTGTCTCGAAGCTGGCGCGTCGGACTACATCACGAAGCCCGTCGACGCCGACCAGCTGCTCTCGCTCCTGCGCGTGTGGCTCTACCAGTCGTAGCGCTGCCGTTAGCGTGACCCGTACGCTTCGATCTTCGCGCGGAGGCGTGCGTGGAGCGCAGCGTTCGCGTCGCCGAGCGCGTCGGCGATCGCGATCGCTTCGATGCGATAGGCCGCGATCTTCTCGGGATTCCAGGACGCGGGCGGCGGTGCGAGGTTCGTGATCCGGTCGGCGAGCTTCACGGCCCACACGTCGTGCGGCTGTTCGCGGATCCGGCACAAGCTGTCGGTCATGCGATCCGCCTTCTTCGGGATCGCGTCGCTCTTGGTGAGCGCCAACACCCCCGCGGCTACATCGGCTCCGAACAGCTCCGAGATCTGCGCGGTGACATCGGCCCGCTCCGCGTCCGTCTTCGCCGTGTCCTCGACCACGTCGTGCAAGAGGGCGCAGGTCACCGCCAAATCACCCAGACCGACCGCGATCACCTCGGCCGCGACCGAGGTGATGTGGACGACATACGGCAACTCCGTGCCGGGCACCATCTGCGTGCCATGACGCGCGGCTGCGAACCTGAGGGCGGCGACGTAGAGATCCGGAGCAAACATACGCCAGCGTAACGCACGACGGGCCTACACAACGCCTTCTGATGGCCGGTCCACAACACATGACCCGGCCAGGCAGAGACACGAAAAAGCAGCGGCGCGAGCATGTCGAGGCACTTGCGCTCCTCGCCAGGATGGTCGTGCTGGTGCCTCCGCAGGTCGACGTTCGCCGGCTGTTCTTCGTGCTCAGCGTCTAGAGCGCGTCTAGAGCGCGGGCGAGATCCGGGCGCGGCCCGATGTTCTCTTTCGTGTTCCCGGCCTGCGGCGTTCCGGTGCGTTGCATCAACCCGCGCAGCTCCTCGGGGGACAGGACCCGGCCGCGCTGCTTCGCGGCACCTTCGAGGATCACGGCCGCGCCGGCCACGATCGGCGATGCGCTCGACGTGCCCGAAAACTCGTTCGTGTAGTCGCGATCGACGTTCTCGCGCTGATCGAGATCGCAGGCCTGGAGATCGCCGTAGTCGAGCGTGGCGACCTTGCGTCCCCAGCCCTGCACGTCGACGCGCGAACCGTAGTTCGAGAAGTCCAGCCGCTCGCGATCGCGGAAGCCATCGCGCGGCGGTCCGCCGGCGCCGACCATGATCGCGCCGGAGTCGCGCTTCTTGCGATCGAACTTGCGGTTGTATGCACGGTGGTCGAGGTTCTCGGCGCCGTTGCCCGCCGCCTCGATCACGATCACGCCGCGCTTCGTCGCAACCGCGATCGCGTCGTAGATGTCGTCCCAGTACTCGACGGGCACGTACGTCCCGCGCGGTCCCACGCCCTGCAGCTCGATCAAGAGCACGTCACCCGCGCGCAGCTTGCTCGCCGCGATGTCGAGCGCGTCCGCGACCGCGATGCCGCCGATCGACGCCGTGAACACCTGGTCGATGTCCGGCGCGATACCGACGACGCCCTTGCCGTTATCGCGACCCACGACCTCGCCGAGCACGGCCGTTCCGTGCGCGCGCCAGCTCGGATCGTTGATCGGCTGACCGGCGACGTGCGTGATGCGATCGCCGGGCAGATCCTCGTGCTTCGCATTCCAGCCGCCTTCGATGTCGGCGAACCAGATGCCGGCACCGCGATAACCCTTCCGCCACGCCGCCGGTGCGTCGATGCCATGCGGCGCGGGCCCGAGGTATCCCTGATGCTCCTCGAACGACGGCGTCGTGAGCGGACAGCTCGGGTCCTCACTCAGCAGCGTGAGCTCGAGCGTATTGTCATCGTGAAAATGCTCCGGCCCGTGATGCGGGAGGCCGATGCTCGGCTGCACGAACGCTTGCTCGACGTCCGGCTGACGCGCGATCTGCGCGGCCGCATGCACCGCCGCGTGCTCGGGCACCGCCAGCCGCGACCAGCGCGCGCGATCGTCGACGGCGTTCGCGCTCAGCTGCGTGAACAACGGCTCGTAGCCCGCCGCGCGTGCCGCGCCCTGGCTGCGGAACTTGACGTGGACGTACGTGACCGGACCCATCGCCGATGAGGTGCCGCAGCGCCAGTGCGCCTCGTGGTCGCGTGGTTCACACACGAACACGGTCGCCGTCGCAACGATCGCCCCGACCACCAGCTTCCAGGGTGCCGAGGCACGCTGCGCGAGTCTGTTCTCGAACATGCGGCAATCCTAGCATCAGGGCCCGCGGCGAGCGGCCGTATCCACGACCAGTGACGTCGTGATGCTAGCGGAGCGAATCGAGGTGAGCCCGCGCCGCCGCCGCGATGGCCGGGTCCGCGTCGCCGAGCGCTGACTCGAACCATGCCCGCGCCGACTTCTTGTCCCCGCGATCGCGCAGCAACTTGCCGAGCAGCACGGCCGCGCGCCCACGCCGCATCGCCGACGGCCCCGCCCGGTCGATGAACGCGACGAGGACGCGTTCCGCCGCCGCCTTGTCCCCCGCCCTGACGAGCGCGACCGCCTGAAAGTACCGGGCATCGGCGGCGAGCGGATCGCTGCCGCTGGCGTCGGCATCCGCCGCTGCACCGAGCTCGACGGCGGCTTCGCGTGCCTTGCCTTGCCGCAGCAGGTTCCAGCCGGCCTGGAAGTGCTGCTCGGTGCGCGACTTCGAGG
>JALZOJ010000116.1:0-5294 GCA_030857175.1 Myxococcota bacterium
CAGGTTGGACGTCGCGAACGAACCTCCCAATTGTATCGACGTTACGGCGCCTGGGATGCCGCGCGGAACATCGAGGGCGCGGGCGCGGCGGCGAAGATCGGCGAACACGCTGCGCACGAACACGCCGAGCACCGAAGATGCGAGGGACTTGTCGCGGAGCACGCGAGCGCGGAGCCCGTACGGGAGCGACAACGTCCATTGTCGGTAGTCGGGCTCGCGTGGAAGCAAATGGTCGACGAGGAACGCGGCCCCGTCGGACATCCGCCGACCCGCGCACGATGGGCACAGACCGCGCGCCTTGCAGCTGAACGGGACGAGGATTTCGTAGCGACACGATGTGCACGCAACCCGTGCGAAGCCACGTTCGACCACGCCGCAATCGAGGAACTTGCGGAACGTTTGCTCGACGTGGCGCGGTAGTCCGAAGCCGTGCGCCGACCGTTCGCGAGCGTCTTGCAGCATGGTCTCAAGATGACTGGCGATGACGCGGTAGAACGCGGTCGTCTCGGGTCGGCGCGGGCGATAACCGCGCGGCAGCGGCCGCGTTGCGGCGCCGAGCGTTCGCTCGTAGGCATGATGTGACGTGTGCGCGGCCACATCGGCACGTGGTGCGCGCTAGGTGCCAATTGCCGCGCTCGCGAGATCGTGGAGTTGCCGCACGCCGTGTCCGGATACCGGACATGGTGGGCGCATACCGGACGCCATGGCCACACGACCTGCCACCGATCATCAGCGAGCGAGCTGACTACGCCGTGCTGCCGTCTGTGGAGCCGTCGGCAAGGCGTTCATTGCCCACGCACTCGGCCACATCGCATGCCGTCACAAGTACTCAGTGCTCGCGGCCCGCGCTGACAAGGTGCACAAGGCCGTCAAGCACGCCCGCATCGATCATCATACGAAGCTGCGACACTTTGGTGAGTTACCTGCGGTAGCGTCGTCGCGCAGCGTCGAGCTCATCGACGACACGCGCCACCAGCTCGGGCGGCTCGACGGCGCGCGCGTGAGGTCCCCACTCCAGGATCCACGACACCAGTGGCTCGAGGTTGGCGACCGTGAACAACAGCCGGATGCCGCCTTCGGTCGTGCGTTCGACCTGTTGCGTCGGGTGCCAGACGCGTGCCTCTACGAGACTGGTCTTCTCGCGGCTAAACTCGATGATCACCCTGGTCGCCTTGGCGGGATCGCCGACATGGATTCCGAAGGCGCCGTGCAGCACTTCGTCGATCTTGAAGTCGGCAGGCACCTCGAAGGTACACTCGCGAAGGTGGTCGGCTTCGGTGAAGCGCTCCACGGCGAACACCCGGAGCGTGCGCCTCCAGTCCGAGGCGTCGATCGTCGGATCCCCGCCGCTGGCCCCGACAGCGTAGAGGCCGTGCCGGTAGAGGAGCAGCGCGAACGGCGCGAAGTAGCCACGCTTTGCTCGTCCGCGCGAGTCCTTGTACGCGTACCGAACAACCTTGCGCGACAGGATGCCGGTCTGGATCGCGTCGATGATGTCCGCCTTGTCGTCGTACGCCTTCGTTCCGCCGTCGGGTACGTAGGCGAAGCGCTCGCGCAGCGTCGCAGCCTCGTTGCGCTCGGCCTTCGTCAGGCGCTGTTCGAGCTTCGCGAGCACGCTGACGACGTCATCGTGCAGTGGCGTTCCGCGCAGCACGTCAAACACGCTGCGTACCGCGAGCAGTGTGAAGCGCTCACGCTTGGTGATCGAAACCGTTGAGTGGTTGCGTTCGCTCTCCAGCGTCGCGATCGAACGGTTGTCAACGCGCTCGAGGTCGACCTCGAAGCCCGCGTCTTGCAGTTCGTCGATGTCGCGGCGCACGGTACGCTCGCTGGCCCCGACTTCGGCAGCGACCTCGCTGACCCAACGTCCGTGCTTGAAGCCGCGCAGCGCGTCGAGGACGCGCAACGCACGCGCGACCTGGCCGAGCTCACCCCTGCGATACACGTTGAATCCCGCGACGAAGGCGGACCGATCCCCGCCCGGATGGCCACGCGAACGGCATCCAGAAGCCTTTCCCGAAGGCTTCCAGGAAGGGTTCGGCGAACGTTCCAACTAAGGTTCTCACCAGGCTTATCGTGGGAGGGATCTCTAGGCTCGGCAAGGGTTGCCGAACGCTCTCGTACACTCTGATATATGGCGACCCACACAGCATCGAAGCCCGAACCGCAACATCCACCTCTCGCCCGTGACGCTCAGGGCAACCTCGTCGCGATCCCGGACGGCACCGCCGCGTGGCGACTCTGCCGTCAGACCACGGGACGTCCGAAAGAGATCGTCGGCCCCGACAAGCGCACGCTGCGCATCCCGCTCGAGACGACCGCCGAGGAGCTGGCCGACCTGTGCGGTGCCGACGTGTACCGCGTGTACGCCCTCGACGAGGTCGGCAAGGTGCTCGACTACGTCGCGACAGTGGACGTCACACGCGATACGCGCGAGCTGCGCAACGCCGGGCCCGAGACGTCATTGCTGCCCGCACTGCGCACGGCCGCGCCGACCAGCGATCTGCGATTCGCGCTCGAAGCGATGGCTCAGATGATGCGCGTCAACAGCGAGGCGCTGCGCGCGGTGACCGAGTCGCAGGCCGATTGGGTGAAGTCGGTCGCGTCGGTGCGCGGCTTCTTCCGCAACAGCGCTCCGTCGCTGCCGCCGCCCGAGCCGCCGCGCAACGACGAGGAAGACGACGAAGACGACGATGAACCGGCGCAGAACAAGACGATCTACGACGTGCTCGCACCCTTGGCTGAGCACTGGGCGCCGTCAGTGAAACCGCTGATGTCGCTGCTAGCCGGTGGAGCAGGGGCCAAGGCACTCGCCAGCGGACCGGCTGCGCCGCAAGGCGACTCGGCTCTCGCGTTGAAGCCGAGCTGGGAGCTACGCGAGCTCGTCGACCTGAACTACGCGGCAGCGAAGGCCAAGGCGAAGAAAGAGGCGAAGGGCGCGGCCTCGACGACGAACTCCCTGCAAGCGCGCGTCATGACGGATCCGACGCTGATGGCACACTTCCTCGCGATCAAGTCGGTGCTCGCTCCTGACGAGGCGGCGCAGATCCTCGCGCTCGGCGAGCGCATCACCGAGGACCAACAGGAATGGCTGATCGCGCAGGTCAGCGCGTTGAACGCAGCCGAGGCAGCCGCACTTCTGCGCACGACGCTCGCGGAGCTGAGCGAGGCGAAGGCGTCCACGGATTCGGCAGAGTGATCACGAACAACCCGAAGGGACTACCCATGTCGAACATTCAGCAACCGGAGTTGAAGGCCGCGCACGCCACGACGATCGCCACCCTCACCTCAGTCACGCACGATCGGATCGACGCGATGCGGCTCGCCGCCGACCTCTACGCGATGAGTGCGTACCGCGCCGAGAGAGCGGTCGCACTCGAAGCGGGAGCGCCGAGCCCGCGAGCACCGAAGCCGCTCTCGAAGTACGTGCGCCTGTTCACCACGGGACTCAAGGCGAGGCTGAACGCGATCGCCGGCACGTTCGCCGCGGCCGAGCTCGACCGCTTGAAGAAGCTCGCTCCGGCGATCGCTGGTCGACTGGAGAGGAACGATCTGGATCTCGCCGAAGAGATCTACAAGCTCGTGTGCATGGAACCGGAGGACGCGGTCGCGTGGACTCGCGAGCATCTCGACGAAATAGAGACGAGGTTCGCATCGTGATCGACCTGACCACGGAGCTGACAGCGTGGCTGCGATCGACGGACGCCCGCACCCTCATGAAGGAGATCGTCGCCGAGGCCGTGCAGACCGAGATCCGCAGCGCGCTCGAAGACGAGCTAATCGATGTCGAGGGTGCGGCGGCGATCCTCGCCATGACGGAGGGCGCGCTGCGCAAGGCCGTCGAGCGCGGCCAGGTTCCGTGTCAACGGGTCGGCACTCGGCTGCGCTTCCGTCGCTCGGAGCTCATGCGCGGGACGACTGCTACCGCTTCATTGCAACGACGCGACCGCCCTGTGGCTGCGAAACCAGGCCCAGTCCCGCGCGCAACCTCGGCGAGAACGTTCGCCGCACGTAGTGATCGTAAAATCGCTTCGTGACAACCGGCGACGAGTGACCGACTGCGGCGCTCACCTCATCGAGCGACGCTCCGCGCGAGAGGTGACGGCTCACGAAGCTGTGCCGCGTCGCCTGGTACCAGGTCATCGTTGGCTTCTGCTCGTTCGCAGTCTTGTCGCGCTTCTTCTTGAGCAGCACCTCACGCGCACCGACGTGCTTCGGCGCGGCCTCTTCCCAGCACGACTCGATGTACTCCTTGCGGTAGCCGAGACCCTTGCGACGGGCGCACGGGAACACGTGATCCTCGGGGCCGGCGCCTTGCGCCTTGCGCTGCTCGATCCACGGACCGAGGAACTCCGCGCAGTCTTCCGGTGCCGGGACCCACTTCACCTTCCCCGCGCCCTTCTTGTCTTCCTTGAGTGGACCCTCGTAGGAGAACCGCACGCGGATCAGACCCTCGTCGACGAACGCCATGTCCGAGATCCGAAGACCCGCGGCTTCACCCGTGCGCAGCCCAGAGCGGTTGCCGAGGTAGAACATGAAGTTGATCGGCTCCTCGAGATCGGCGATCAGCTTGCGCACGATCGCGTCGTCATCGAGCCACGGTGTGTCGGACTTCACCGTTTGGGTCGGACGGCTGCCCATCGGGATCTGCCGAACCGGATTGATCGATGCCTTGTCGCGGGCGATCGCCCACGAGAAGAAGCGCGACAACAGATTCATGTTGTGGCGGATCGACGCCTCGCTCAGCGCACCCGCTGCGCGTTGCTCGTCGATCCACCCCATGACGCTCGCGAGGCCGACGTCGGCGAGCTTCATGCGCGTGAACTTGGGGAGCAGGTGCCGGCGACCGCGGCTGCGATCGTCGGCGGCGTTGCGATTCGTCAGCCCCTCCAGGAAAGCGTCGAACGCCGGCTTGAATGCCGGCGCGTCGCCATCGTCCTCGATGCCGACCTGGCCGCGCGCGATGCGCGACTCGATCTCCTGTACCCAGCGCTTCGCCTGCGCTTTGGTGGCCTGGTGGGACGGCTTGTAGACCCAGTGGCCACCGACCCGGTACCCGACGTACCAGTTCGGCTTGTCCTTCGTACCCCGATTGAAGACCGTCCCCATGTCGCCCCCGCTTACTACACATTTACTACAGGGGTACGACACACGAAAAGACCCGAGAATTCCGGGCCAGGTAACTGGCTAGAAATTATCGGGTTAGTTGGCGGAGCGGACGGGACTTGAACCCGCGGCCTCCGGCGTGACAGGCCGGCGTTATAACCAACTTAACTACCGCTCCAGAATCAGTT
>JALZOJ010000116.1:5394-9399 GCA_030857175.1 Myxococcota bacterium
ATTCCGGGCCAGGTAACTGGCTAGAAATTATCGGGTTAGTTGGCGGAGCGGACGGGACTTGAACCCGCGGCCTCCGGCGTGACAGGCCGGCGTTATAACCAACTTAACTACCGCTCCAGAATCAGTTTTCAGTAGGCGAAGCAGGGTTCGAACCTGCGACCACCGCCGTGTAAAAGCGATGCTCTTCCGCTGAGCTATTCGCCCGTGCTTCCGAGGCAGGTTTTGTAGAGGGTGAAGGGGTAAGTGTCAAGGAGGATGCTGTCCTCATCGTCATCTCATCAGGGATTTAGGAGGATAGGGGCATGAGGACGCTCGCAGCTCTGCTCGTGCTCGCCGCCTGCGGGAGCGCGTCGACCAAGTCGAACCAGCAAAGCACCCTCGATTCGATCCCGAAGGCGGCGGCGGCGGCGCTCGAGCGCGCGGCGGGTGGAGCGACGATCGAGTCGGTCGAGCGCGAGGGCGAGACCTACGAAGCGACCTGGCATGTGGACGGGCTCGAGCGCGAGGCGGAGGTGACCGCCAGCGGCGAGCTACTCGAGCTCGAAGAAGAAGTGCGGAGCGAGCAGGTGCCCTCGACCGTGCGCGCGATGGCGCTCGTGAAGCTGCCAAACGCGCAGTCGATCAAGTTCATCAGGCTGAAGTCCGGGAACTACGAAGCCGAGGCGATGATCGATGGCAAGGAGCACGAGATCACGATGACGGCCGACGGCCGCGAGATCGCAGACGACGACTGAAACCGCGGGCTTCCAAGACGAACGTTGACAGCGCGGGGCGAGGCCCTTAGCTTTGCGCGCGAGGCTCGTCATGACACTCCGTCGCAAACGGTTTGCTCTCGTCCACGTCACGTGGATGAACGACTACGCCTTTTTGTCGGTGTTTCCGGCTCGTCCCTGATCGCGGCGGGGCGCGGTTGCGTCTCGTCGCGCAGCGAGCTCGTGCGTTGTCACACGCCGGCGCACGCGAACGCAGATGTTGAAATCATCTCGCGTGTAAGGACTCGTCTGTTCAGGGAACCGTTATGACTCGTAGAAGGGACATCGAACGAATTAGAAACATCGGCATCATCGCGCACGTCGACGCCGGCAAGACCACGCTCACCGAGCGCATCCTCTTCCACACGGGGAAGATTCACTCGATCGGCGAGGTGCACGAGGGCACGACGCGCACGGACTCTCACCCGGTCTCGAAGAAGCGTGGCATCACGATCGTCGCGGCGGCGGTGACGTGCGACTGGGAGGACCATCGCATTCACCTCATCGATACGCCGGGCCACGTCGACTTCACGATCGAGGTCGAGAGGTCGTTGCGCGTCCTCGACGGTGCGGTGGTCGTCCTCGACGGCGTTGCCGGCGTGGAGCCGCAAACCGAGACGGTCTGGCGACAGGCCGAGCGCCATCGCGTTCCGCGCCTGGTGTTCGTCAACAAGCTGGACCGCACCGGCGCGGACTTCGAACGTTGCGTGCGCGAGCTGGAAGGTCGGCTCGGCGCGCGTGCAGTGCCGATCGTGGTGCCGTGGTTCGAAGGTGAAGAACTGGTGGGCGTGATCGATCTCGTCGGCCAGCGCACGTTGCGCTGGGAAGGCGAAGGACCGTCGACGCCCGTGATCGACAAGCTCTCTGACAACCTATCTGCTCGCGAGCGCGTGCTCGAAGTCTGCGCGGATGAAGATCCGAGCATCCTCGAGGCCGTGCTCGCAGGTCGCGACGTTCCTGCCGCGACGCTGTGGTCTGCACTGCGTCGCGCGACGGTGCGCGGTCGCATGATTCCCGTGCTCGCCGGTTCGGCGTACAAGCACCGCGGCGTCGAGCCCTTGCTCGATGCGTTGGTCGCGTTGTTGCCATCACCCGTGGATCGCGGCGAGGTCGCGGGTCGTGCGCCATCGGCGAAGGCGCCATTCGCGGCGCTCGCGTTCAAGGTCGTGTTCGACGAGCACGGTCAGCTCTCGTTCGTTCGCGTCTACAGCGGCGCGATCGAGAAGGGCGACACCGTCCTCGCCGCGCGCGGCCAGCGCAAGCTCCGCGTGGGTCGCCTCGTGCAGCTCGTCGCCGACGAGCGCATCGAGGTCGATCGCCTCGAGGCAGGCGAGCTGGGCGCGATCATCGGGATGCCACTTGCGGGTGGCGAGACGATCTGCGCGCCTGACGCGCCGGTCGTCCTCGAAGCGATCACCGCGCCCGACGCCGTCATGCGCGTCGCGATCGAGCCGAAGACCTCGGCCGATCGCGACAAGCTCGGCGTTGCGCTTGGCCGCATGGTGGCGGCGGATCCATCGCTCCGTCTCGAGACGGATCACGACACGGGTCAGTCGCTGCTGGCGGGCATGGGCCAGCTGCACCTCGACATCGCGGTCGAGCGGCTCGCGCTCGAGCATCGCGTGAACGTGACGACGGGCAAGCCGCTCGTCGCGTATCGCACGACGCTTCGGCGCGTGGCGCGCATCGAGTACCGGCACATCAAGCAATCGGGTGGTCCCGGCCAGTGGGCGCACGTCGTCCTCGAAGTCGGGCCCGCCGAGCGCGGGATGGGTCTCGTGTTCGAAGACCGCATTCGCGGTGGCGCGATCGATCGCGAGTACATCAAGGGCGTCGAGTCGGGCGTGCGCGCGGCGATGGCCGATGGTCTCCTCGGAGGTCATCCGGTCGTCGACGTGCGCGTCGTCCTGGTCGATGGCCAGATGCACTCGGATGACTCGAGTGAGCTCGCGTTCCACCAGGCCGGACTTTTCGGGTTCCGAGAAGCCGCGGGCCAGGCGGAGCCGGTCAAGCTCGAGCCCGTCATGAGCCTGGAGGTCACGTGCCCCGAGGCACATGTCGGTACGGTCGTCGGCGATGTCGCACGCCGTCGCGGTCAGGTCACATCGCTCGAGGCCCGCGGTGAAGACCGCCTCGTGCGAGCGGAAGTTCCGCTCGCCGAGACGTTCGGTTATGCGAACGCACTCGGTGCGATGACGCACGGGCGCGGGCGGTTCACGCTCGAGCCCGCGCGGTACGAGCAGGTCGCGTAGTCAGCGGCACCCGGCAGGTAACCCCTGCCGGGTTTTTTTGTGTCCTGATCTTCGACGATGGACGCAACCCGCTTGACCTAAGATGTCGCCCATGTGGCGGTGGCTGATTGTCGGCGTCGCGGCGTGCAGCACGCCGCCGGCACCATCGCGTCCCGCCGAGCCCGCGCGGCCGCCCGTGGCAGCACAGCGTCCACACGACGTGGTCTCGCCGCACGGCACGCGCAGCGATCCGTACTTCTGGCTGCGCGACGACAAGCACACGAACCCCGAGGTGCGTGCGTACCTCGAGGCCGAGAACGCGTATGCGCGCGAGATGCTCGTGCCGATCAAGCGGCTCGAGGACACGCTCGTCGCCGAAGCGCGCGCGCGGCTCGACGAGGAGTCCGTCAGCGTGCCGGTGTTCGAGGACGGCTTCTATTACTACGCGCGCTACGAGCGTGGACAGCAGCACGAAGTGCACGCGCGCAAGCAGTCCCTCGACGGCGCCGAGGAGATCTTGCTCGACGGCAACGCGCTCGCGGCCGGCAAGAAGTACTACGACATCGGAACGTACGCGGTCAGCCGCGACGGCAAGTTGCTCGCGTGGACCGAGGACCTCGTTGGCAAGAACCAGTACACGCTGCGCGTGAAAGACCTCGCGACCGGCAAGCTGCTCCCCGATACGGCGGCGAACCTGGCGCCCAGCGTGGTGTGGGCGAACGACAACGAGACGCTGTTCGTCGTCGGGCGCGACGCGACCACACTGCGCGAGGACCGCGTGATCCGGCACGTGCTCGGCGGCACCGCCGCCGTCGTGTATCGCGAGGAGGACGCGTCGTACTACGTCGACGTCGGAGTGACGAAGTCGCACCGCTACATCACGATCACGCTCGACGCGACGACGCTCTCCGAGACGCGGCTGATCGACGCCGACAAGCCAGCAGCGGCGCCGACGGTGTTCTGGCCGCGCAAGGACGACCACATCTACGAGCTCGATCACCTCGACGATCGCTTTGTCGTGC
>JALZOJ010000018.1 GCA_030857175.1 Myxococcota bacterium
GTAGCGGGGGCAGGATTTGAACCTGCGACCTTCGGGTTATGAGCCCGACGAGCTACCAGGCTGCTCCACCCCGCATCAAGAACTTCGGCAAGTTGTCAGCGCTTCGGTGAGGAAGCAATGGCCTTTTGCCACGATGGGGTCAGTACGTCAAGGGCTGATGATCACAGCGCGACGCCGACCGTCAGGTTGATCCCCCAGCGGTGCATTGCGGCGGGATCGGTGGTGACTTCGGCACCGTCGGCGAGCGCGATTTCGGGGGCGAGGTTCGGTTCGATGACGAAGCGGAGCTCGCCGCGCAGATCGACGAGGACGCCGTGCGTCTGTGTGGAGATGCCGAGGCCGAACGGGAACTCGAAGACTTCGTCGGAGTCTTCGAGGGCGGAGGTGTTGGTGTCCGTGTTGACGAGGTCGTAACGGCGCCACGCGATCCCGGCGAAGAGGAATGGGGTTGCGGGCTCGTTGCTGAGAGCGTTGAGGCGCAGTGCGCCTTGGGCGCCATGACTTGCGAGAAGGGCGTTGCCGTCGAGGCCGAGCGAGTCGATCTGCTGGAGTGAGCCGATATAGGAGAGCTCGAATGCGAGCGGGGCGCGCAAACCAAAACTAACGCGCGCGTCCCAGTTGCCACCGGCGCTCGTCGAGTCGCGGAGAGTTTCTGACCAGAAGCCGGAGACGCCGCCGCCGACGCGAGGCCGAGGCCGGTGTCGTCGTCGACGTTGTCGGAATCGCCGTCGGTTGTCGGGTCTGCGAGAGCGAGCGACGGTGCGAGGAGGAGCAGTAACCGGGCGTTCATGGTTCTAGGGCGAGCAGCGGGCGTGCCACGAGCGGCGGAGCGAACGCGTATGATGCGCGCATGGGTCGTGGGGACCGCCGCGCGCGCAACGTTCCGCTGCTGACTGCGGTGGTGGCGACCGCGGTGGCGGTGATCCTCGCATTCGTACATCACCGCATGGAGCGCGGTTTGCCGGGCATGGCCGCGCTCGAGGGATTTTCGGTCGACGCGCGGTTTCAGCTCCGCGGCGCGCGCGCGATCGCGACCGATCGCATCGTGATTGTCGGGCTCGACGACGCGACACGCGACGCCGCGCCCGAGGTGTTTCAGACGAGGCGCGGCTACGCGAAGTTGTTCGACGCGATCACCGCGTATGCGCCGAAGGCCGTCGCGGTCGATCTGTTGTTTGGCTCCGAGGAGCAGATCCTGTCGCCCGAGCTCGCCGATCGCGTGCGCACCGCCGCGGACGCCGTGAAAGGATCTACCGACCCGAAGGATGCACTCATCGTCGAAGTCGCCGCCGAGCTGCGCGGCGACGACGAGCTCGCCGCGGCGATGGAGCGCAGCAAGCACCTCGTCCTCGGCGCGTTCTTCGTGCAGGGCGAAGCATCGGCGGCCAAAGAGCCCGACGGCCTCTCGAAGGCGCGCCATGGCGAAGTCGCCGACGGTGGTGGCGGTGGCGCACGCCGCCCGATGCGCGCGGCGTACGTCCACTTCTCGCTGCCGATGTTCAGCAAGCACGCGCTCGGCGCCGGCGCCGTCAATACGCTGCGCGACGACGACGGCGTCACTCGCCGCGTTCCGCTCGCCGTCGAGCACGGCGGCCGCCACTACATGTCCCTCGGCCTCGCGATGGCCGCGATCGAACGCGGCGCGGACACGCAGTACATCGTCGGCGGTCGCACGCTGAAGCTCGGCGCGCTCGAGCTGCCACTCTCGCCGGGCGCGTCACTCACGCTCGACGTCGTCGGTCGCGATCGCATCCCGCGCATCTCCGCCGCCGCCATCCTCGACAAGTCCGCACCGAAAGACGCGCTCGCCGGCAAGCTCGTCTTCCTCGGCCACACCTTCAGCGCGAGCGACAAGGTGATGACGCCCCTCGATCCCATCGCCGACGGCGTCGAGCTCCACGCGACGCTCACCGAGAACATCCTGACCGGCCACATCCTCACGACGACCGGCTGGCTCGTCACCGTCATCGTGACCGCGCTGCTCGGACTCGTCGTCTGCGCCGCGCAGCTCCGCCGGCTTCGCCGCCGCGCGTACGTCCCGCCGCTCGTCGCCCTCGCCGCTCTCGCGATCTACATCGCGATCTGTTTCACGATGTTCGCGCGCGGCACCGTGCTGCCGATCGCCGTCCCGCTCGTGTTCACGATCGTCACGCTGATCGCCGCGACCGTCGGCGGCCTCGCGACCGAGGGCCGCGAGAAGGCGCACCTGCGCTCCGTGTTCTCGCAGTACGTCAGCGGCCCGGTCGTCGATCGCATCCTCGCGGATCCCGCGAAGGCGAAGCTCGGCGGCGAGCGCAAGGAGCTCACCGTCCTGTTCTCCGACATTCGCGGATTCTCGAACTTCGCCGAAGGCATGACGCCCGAGGAGCTCGCCGCGTTTCTCCACGAATACCTGACGCCGATGACCGACCTCGTGCTCGCGTCGGGCGGCACGCTCGACAAGTACATCGGCGACGCGATCATGGCCATCTGGGGCGCACCGATCGACATGACCGACCATGCGGCCCGCGCGTGCGAGGTCGCCCTCCGGATGCAGGAGAGCCTCGGCGCGTTGAACGCCGCGTGGCAGAAGCGCGGCCGGCCGCACGTCGCGATCGGCATCGGGGTCAATACCGGCGCGATGGCGGTGGGCAACATGGGCTCCACCGCACGCTTCGAGTACACGGTGCTCGGTGACCAGGTGAACCTCGGGTCACGGCTCGAGGCGCTCACGAAGGAGTACGGCGTCGGGATCCTGGTTGGCGAGGCGACCGCGCGCGCGGCCGGCGACGGCTTCCAGTTCCGCGAGATCGATCTCGTCCGCGTCAAAGGCCGCGCCGGCGCCGCGCCCGTGTTCGAGCTCGTCGGCCGCGCGGGACGTACCGATCCCACGTTCGCGCGCGCGCTCGCGCTGTATCGCAAGCGCGAGTTCGACGAAGCGCGGCAATTGTTCGGCGGCCTCGACGACGATCCCGCCGCCGCGATCATGGCGAAGCGGTGCGAGGTGCTCGCAGCGGCACCGCCGCCCGAGGACTGGGACGGCGTTTACGAACAGCGTTCGAAGTAGGCGCGCGGCGTGCACCTCGTTCGCACGAGGAGGGCACGATGAGCGTCTTCGAGCGACTTACTACCAACCGCCGTCACGCGATGGTCGACGTCTCGAGTCGGGCCACGTGCCTCCGATGTCGCCGTGAGTACACGCGCGATCCCGACGAGACCGGCGTCGAGGATTTCTGCTGGTGGTGCGCGGCGCGGATCAGTCAGTCGCAGATTCCCGTCGTGACCGATTAGCCCACTGCGCGTGAGGGCTCACGCAGGTCTAGCTGCGGAGAAGGATGAAGAGCAGGAGCGCGAGGACCGCGGCTGCCATCGTCCACAGCACGGGGAGTGACGCACGCGGGGACAGGCGCGGCGGATACGGCTCCTGGTCGTAAGGAATGTTCGCCATGCCCGCGAGAGGTGCATCGGCCATGCCCTGTAGTACGTTCGCGCGCGGTGGGCTCAGTAGTACTCGTCCTCGACTTCGACGGCACCATGACCGACGCGGAAGCGGAGGGTCGGCCGTTTCGCGAGGGTTACCTCGAGGATCTGTGTTGCTTGGTGGGCCGGCCGATCGGCGACGCGGAGGTGCTCGCGATCGCGGATCAGGTCGACGCCGAGCTGATCGCGGCGCCCGCGCAACATCCGTTTCTGTGGATGGGCCGCGCCGTCGCGCCGGCGACCGTCGATCCGTATCTGCGGATGGTGCCGATCGCGCATCGCATCCTCGACAAGTTTGGGGTGATGCCGAGCGCGGTCGAGCGGGGGCGGCTGCTCGGCAGCGTGCTGTACAAGTACAACTACGCCAAGACGCTCGGCCGGCCGGTGTTTCGCGATGGTGCGGGAGACGTGCTGTGCACGCTCGCGTCGACGGAGACGTACGTCGTCACGAACTCCGACACGCACGCGGTGGCCGGGAAGATCGCCGCGCTCGACAAGCACTCGCCGGGCGTGATGGCGCTGACCTCGCGCGTGCGCGGACACGCGCGCAAGTTCGACGTCGACGACGCGTGGTCGGGCATCGACGCCGAGCTCGCCCTGCCCGGCCTCGAGCGACCCGTGCTGCTGCGGCGGCGGCTCTATCACGACATCATCAAGTCGCTGCTCGGAACCACGGGAGCATCGTTCGGCGATCTCGTGGTGGTCGGCGACATCTTCGAGCTCGATCTCGCGATGCCGCTCGCACTGGGTGCGCGCGTTGGCCTCGTGGTGTCACCGCACACGCCCACGTACGAGCGTGCGTACGTGAGCGCGCATCCTCGCGGGCGCGTGATCGATCATCTCTCAGAGATTCCTGCGTTCGCGTTCGGCAGCTAGCTTGCACATCACGAGTGCGTGATTCACGCGCTCGTCATCTTCGTGCTCGGGCTGACGGCCTTGCCCGCGCGCACGGATCAGATGATCTACGACACCGCCGGCGTCATCGACGACGCGACGGAGCAGCGCCTCGAGCGCGACGTGCACGAGCTCTGGCGCAAGGCGAACGTCGCGATCGTTGTTGTCACGGTGCCAGTGCTCGACGGCGAGACGATCGACGAATTCGCCGTGCGCGCTGGACAGACGTGGGGCGTCGGCAAGCGCGGCGACGACAAGGGCGTGGTCGTGGCGTTCTCGCGCGATGACCGCAAGATCTTCGTCGCGACCGGCTACGGCACCGAGGGCTACTTGAACGACGGCCGCGTCGGCCAGCTGCTCGATCGCACCGCGATGCCGCTCCTGAAAGCGAACCGATTCTCACAGGGGCTCGCGTCGCTCGTCGACGCGATGCTCGCGGACTCGGCGCGGCAATTCGACGTCACGATCAATGGCATCGAGACCGAGCGCGCGCCGCCGCGGCAACAACAGCAGCAGCAGACCGGCGCGAACTGGACGTGGATCATCGGCGCGATCGGCATCCTGCTTTTGCTGTGGATGGCGCGGCGCAACCCACTCGCGCTGATGTTCATGGGCGGCGGCTTCGGCGGGCCGTTCGGCAGCGGCGGCAGCGGGCGGGACAGCGGCTTTGGCGGCGGGTTTGGCAGCGGCGGTTTCGGCGGCGGCGGGTTTGGTGGCGGCGGCGCAGGAAGGAGCTTCTAGATGGACCGAGCAAACGAGATCACCGAGCAGCTGCGAGCCATTCGCAACGTCGAGAGCGTCGTGGTGTACGGGCCCGACGAGGCGAACCTCTTGATCGTCACGACGGACCTCGAGCCCGCCACGTTGCGCACGCTCGCGGATCCGGTGCGCTGGTGGATCAAGAAGACGGCGTCGTGGCCGCGTCTGTTCACTGCCGCGCTCATCCAGGACTCGCTCGACGTGTTCCCGATCGAGATCCTCGAGCTCTCGCAGCGACGGCGCGTGCTCTACGGCAACGACCCGTTCGTCGCCGTGAGGATCGACCACGGCGCGCTCCGCATCCAGTGCGAGCGCGAGCTGCGCGAGAAGATGATGCGACTGCGCGAGGCGTACGTCGAACATCACGGGACGTACGACCTCGTCGACGTTTCGCGGCAGACGTTCGCGCGAATCTTTCGCGGCTGCCTTGTTCTGTTCGACATGCCGGTGCCCACCGACGATGACGATGTCATCAAGGCGCTGTGTGCCCGGCTCGACCTCGATGCGCGGCCGTTCTTCGACGGCGACTTCGAGAGCTATTACCGCGTGCTGTCGGCGACCGAGGCGCGCATCGACCGTCTGATCGTCAGCAAAAGGAGAAGGTATGAAGCGCAGTAGGATCGTCTTGATCGTTGCAGCTCTGGCGGCCGTGATGCTGATCGGCACGTGTGCCGTCCAGTACAACTCGCTCGTCAGCTCGTCGGAGACCGTCGACGCGTCGTGGTCGCAGGTGCAGAACGTGCTGCAGCGCCGCGCGGACCTGATCCCGAACCTCGTCGAGACGGTGAAGGGTTACGCGGCGCACGAGAAAGAGATCTTCACGGAGATCGCGGATGCGCGGTCGCGGCTGCTCGCGGCGAAGAACCCCGTGCAGGCGGAGGCGGCCGAGAACACGATGAACAGCGCGCTCGGGCGGCTGCTCGTGATCGCGGAGCGCTATCCCGACCTGAAGGCGAACGAGCAGTTCACGCGCCTGCAGGACGAGCTCGCGGGCACGGAGAACCGCGTCAGCGTCGAGCGCATGCGTTACAACGAGGCCGTACAATCGTACAACACGCGTCTTCGCCGGTTCCCGACGAAGTTGTTCGCGTCGGCGACGGGCTTCGAGACCCGCGATTACTTCGAAGCACCGCAGAGCGCTCAGGACGTGCCCAAGGTCGATTTCGGCACGCGGCGCTGAGTCCACTCGGCGATCAAGAAGAAGAGCATCACGCCGATCAGGCCGGTGTTCTTCTCGACGCACGAGAGCTGGCCGCGCTTCGCGATGACGGTCAGCGCGTCGTCGCTGACCAGCTCGCGTGCGGCGAGGAAGTGGCGCAGCGTCGCCGGCAAGAGGAACGCGAGCAGGAGCAGCGCGCCCCACTTCATCTGGTAGCCGAAGATGATCGAGAGACCGCCGACGATCTGCAGGATCCCGAGGATCGTCAGCACCGGCGCGGCGGACTCGCCGAGCAGGATCGCGTTGAACTGATTCGACGCGTCCCAGTTGATCGTGTTGAAGATGCCGCTTCCGACGAACGGCAAGCCGACGAGGATCCTCAGGACGAGCCATGCGGAGCGTGGTGGTGCGGTCACCGCCGTAGCGTATGCCTAGCGCCGCACGAGGTCAGCCCACACGGGCGCGTGATCCGAGCGGCCCTTGTCGACGACGTCCGCGCCGATCGCGCGGAACTTCGCTTCCTCGAACAGGATGTGATCGAGGCGGAACTTGAGCGTCGTCCCGCCGACCGGCCACTGCCACGTGTCGGCGTCGGGGCGAAACCGCGGTAGCGCGTTCGCGAGGCCGCGCTCGCGGAAGATCGCGATCGCGCGGCCTTCGTCCTCTTCGTTGAAGTCGCCGGCGACGATCGTCGGCAGCGTCTTGTCGAGCTTCGCGACGTGATCGCGCGCCTCGCGCTCGCGGTTCGCGCGCGTCGTGAAGTAGCCGATGACCCAGCTGCCCGACTCGATGTCCATCGGCGGATGCAGGTGCACGTTCAAGATCTGCAGCGGACCGCCGGGTGCGTCGATGACGATGTTCCACGCGAAGAAGGGCCCGCCGTCGGAGAGCAGCTCGTCGACCGACTTGATCGGCCACTTCGACATCACGCCCAAGCCGCCCGCGGGCCACGCGGTCTTCGGCCCTTGAAAGCGCTCGTGCGGGAACTTGCCGCGCAGCACCGCTTCCCACTCGGCGTTGGTCTCTTGCAAGACGACGATGTCGGGAGCCGCGCCCGTGATCGCGTCGACACCCGAGCGGTCGCCCGCCACGCCGAAGTTCATGTTGTACGTCATGACGCGGAGGCGCGCGGCGTCTTCGGGCAGCGGCGGGGTCGCATCGCCGCCGCTCGCGCAACTGGCGAGCACGAGAAGTGTCGCGACCCTCATGGAGGTAAGACATCGCATGGGCGGGGATGGTTGCTATCACTTTGTGATGCGGGCCTTCCTCGCGGTGCTGTTCCTTACCTCGGCCGTACATGCCGACGTGGACAAGCAGGCGGTCCGGCGCGAGGTGAAGCGGCACATCATGAAGGTGCTCGCCTGTTACGAGATGCACGGGCTGCCCGCGGCGCCGCGCATCGTCCTCGCATTCGAGATCCGGAACGGCCGTGTCACCCAGGCGATGGCGAGCGGCGGCGGCGGAAAGGTGTTGCAAGACTGCGTTGTTGGCGTGTTCAAGCGAATGACGTTCCCGCGGTCGAGGGACGCCATCAAAGTTACTTATCCGATTCAGATCTGCACTGCCGGCCACTAGAAACCGTGGCACTGTCGCCGCGTGTCCGACGACAAAGTCATCCTCTCCTGTGCGCTGACCGGCGCCGTCACCACGAAGAAGCACTGCCCGGCCATCCCGTACACGCCGGTCGAGATCGCCGAAGAGGCGCGCCGCGCGCACGAAGCCGGCGCCGCGATCGTCCACGTGCATGCGCGCAACGACGACGGCTCGCCGACGTGGTCGAACGACACGTTCGCGCAGATCATGGCCGAGACCAAGAAGCGCTGCCCGGTGCTCATCAACTGGTCGACCGGCGGTGCGGGCCCGATGTCGGAGCGCGTGAATCACCTCTCGCAACGGCCGCACGTCGCCGCGCTCAACATGGGCTCGATGAACTACTCGAAGTGGAACTCCGCGAAGAAGCAGTTCGCGTTTCAGTTCGTGTTCACGAACTCGTTCGACGACATCATCGCGTTTGCGAAGGCGATGAAAGAGCACAACGTGAAGCCCGAGATGGAGTGCTTCGACACGGGCCACACGAACTCGCACCGCGTGCTCGCCGAGCTCGGGCTCATCGAAGCGCCGTATCACTTCTCGTTCATCATGGGCGTGCTCGGCGGGATCCCCGCGAGCGCGCGGCACCTCGCGTTCCAGGCGGAGCAAGTGCCCGCCGGCTCGCGCTGGAAGGTGATCGGGATCAGCCGCGAGCAGTGGCCGCTCGCGATGGCGGCGCTCTCGCTCGGCGGTGACGTGCGCGTCGGCCTCGAGGACAACTTCTATCTGCCGAATGGCGAGATGGCGAAGAGCAACGGCGAGCTGGTCGCGTCGGCGGCGGAGCTCGTGAAGCTCTCGGGCCGCAGCGTCGCGACGGTCGACGAGGCGAAGAAGCTGCTCTGGCCGAACGGCAACCACAACTGATGCTGCCTGGGATCGATGGTGTGCTCGGCGCCGAGCTGCGCTGCGCATTCGAGCTCGCGCGTAAAGCCGGCGCCGAAGTGGCCGCGCTGCAGAAGGGCATCGAGGTCGAGATGAAGCCCGGCGACGAGCCCGTCACCGCCGCGGATCGCCGCGCGTCGGAGATCATCGTCGCGGGCCTCGCCTCCGCATTCCCCGACGACCCCGTGATCAGCGAGGAGCTGCCGCCACCGCCGGGCGCGCAAGCATCCGCGCGGCTGTGGCTCGTCGATCCGATCGACGGCACGAAGGACTTCATCCGCGGCGAGGACGGCTACTCCGTGATGATCGGGCTCGTGCGCGATGGCAAGCCGGCGCTCGGCGTCGTCTATCAGCCGGCGCAAGATCGCATGTTCTACGCGGTGCCCGAGGGCGCGTGGATCGCGATCGGCGCGCACGTCGAAGCGATGCAGGTCTCGAAGGTCGCGGTCGCGGGTGACGCGCGGCTCGTCGCGTCGAAATCGCACCGCGGCCCCGACATCGATCGCGTGAAGGAACGCCTCGGAATCAAGAACGAGGAGAACGTCGGCTCGGTCGGCGTGAAGCTCTGCTTGATCGCGCTCGGCGTGCACGACCTCTACGTGAATCCAGCGGCCAAGACGAAGGCGTGGGATACGTGCGCACCCGAGGCCATCCTCGTGCGTGCGGGAGGCCGTCTGAGCGACCTCTACGGCGGGCCGATCGACTACCGCGGCGACCTCGCGCACCGTCGTGGGCTCGTCGCCTCGAACGGCCATGTCCACGCCGAGGTGCTCTCGAGACTCGCGCCCCTGTTCCCGCAGAACTGAGATACCATCATCACATGATGGGGACTCCTCGTCGCATCGTTGCGGCTCTGTGCGTCACGGCGCTCCTCGCGTCTCCGATCTATGCGCAGCCGCCGGCACCGACGCCGCAGCAGAAACAAGCGGCCGGCGATCTGACGAAGCAGGCGATCGCGAAGAGTCAGGCCGGCGAATACGAGAAGGCGATCGAGCTGCACCAGCAGGCGTACGCGATCGTGCCCCTGCCCCTCCTGCTCACAAACATCGCGTCGGACTATCAGAAGCTGAAGAAGCCCGTCGAGGCATTGAAGTACTTCTGCATGTACTTGGAGAAGGATCCGGCGGGACAGAGCGCGTCGTACGCGACCGCGCAGGCCAAGCTCATCCAGTTCGAGGCAGGCAACAAGGACGTCACCGACGCGACCGTCTGCGATCCGCCGAAGCCAAAAGAAGAGCCCGTCGTCATCCAGCAGCCGGCGCCCGTCGTGGAGGCGCCGCCGCCGCCGACCGATCGCGGCAAGTCGCTGCGCCTCGCCGGCTTCGCCGTCGGTGGCGCGGGCCTGGTGTCGCTCGGCGTCGGCATCTTCTTCGGCCTCAAGGCGAAGGACATCAGCGATCAGATCACGAATCACCCGATGGCCATGATGTGGCCCGACAAGATCCAGGAGCTCGAGGACGAGGGCCAGGCGCACGAGAACAAGCAGATCGTCTTCATGATCGCGGGCGGCGCGCTCGTCGCGACCGGCGTCGCGCTCTACTTCATCGGCCGCTCGCGCAAGGGCGGCAGCGAGAGCGTGACGCTCGTGCCGACGGCGACGCCCGAGTCCGCGGGCATCGCATTGACCGGCGGCTTCTAGCCACGCTTTCTCTAGAACCTGATCTGGCGGGTCGCCTCGATCTCCTGGCGGCCGGTGACGGCAAATAACAAATTACCGTAGCCCGCACGTTTGCACGCGATGACGACGCGATTCACGACAATCGCACCGGTGCTCTCATCCGCTAGCAAGATCGCAACGCTGGCGCCATCTGCGGCCTGGAGCGCGCGAGAGAGCGCATCGATCACGTCGTCGTTCGCATTCGCCTCCGCGAGACTCATGACGTGAGTGTCGCCCACGCGGAGCTCGTCCTTGGTGATCACGACGACGGGCGCGCGCGCGAGCGCGTCGCATGGTGACCGCCCCGACGGCCTGCGTGTGACGTCCGGAGGGTGCGATTCCGGGCTGCCACCGCCGACCTCGGACAGCCCCGACTTCGCGCGGATGGCCTTCACGGCGTCGTGGAGCTCCTGCGATCGCTCGTCGGGCGACATGCGTACGGTGGTGCGCGCCGGGTCATCGAGCACGCGTGTGCAGTCGACGGGTTTGCTCTGGCTCCCGGCCCACGGTGCAGACGGGGGTGGCGGCTCGCGAGAACAGGAGAGCGCGAGAAACAGAAGCCCGAGGCGGCGCATCGAGACTACGGCAGGACTGTGTCGAGCTTGAGCTCGACGTTGTCGGCCGGCACCTTCACGCGCACCATGCCGGTGACGTCGCCGGGCTGCTTCGAGATCGCGTCGGAGTCCTGGTCGTAGCGCGCGGTGACGACGACATCACCGACGAGCTCGGTGCCGGCGACCATCGCCTGCGCTTCGGTGAGCTCGAACCTGAGACCGTCGGCGTAGGTGACCTTGTCGACGGCGAGTGGCGGACCCGAGGGTGCGCCGTTCGCGTCGGCCTTCTTCACGATCAAGAACACGGCGCCGCCGGCCTTCACGTTCGCCTTGGCCTTCGCATCGACCTTGAGGACACCGCGAATGCGGCGGCTCGGATCGACCTTGCGATTCGGATCAGGCGCGCTGAGTCCCATCTGCGTGACGTCGGGTCCGCCCGCGCCACCTTGCGGCGGCGGATGACCGGGCGGGAGATCTCCCGTCGGCGGATGACCGGGCGGCATGCCGCCCATGCTGCCGCCGCCCATGCTGCCGCCCATCGCGTGCGGGTTCGCGCCGCCGGCTTCACTGCCGTGGGGGTTGGTCTTTGGAGCACCAGGTTGCGGTTGTGCTTCCGCCATCTGGCCGCCGGACCAGTCTTTCGCGGGAGGCAGACCGTCTTGGCTCTTCTTGCCACAGCCTACGAGGAGGAGCGTTGCGACGAGGACAGGTGCGAATCGCATCGGGCGTACTCTAGCAGCAGATCGTCGCGTTACACCCAGCGGTTCGTCGTGGTGACCGTGGCCAAGTTTTGCGCACCTGGATGCGGTTCGCCGAGCCACGCTTGATAGCGCGCGGCGCGTTCGCCGGCGTCAGCAATTCCGGCGATCTCGTATCGCGTCGGCGGCGCTTGTCCGATCACTGCACACAATTCGACGAGCCGGTGCCGACGGAACGCGTGCACTGACACCTTGTCACCGGCGCGGCGCGCGGCTGTCAGGGAGCGCAGATCGCTCTCGGATGCGGCGCGAAACCCGTCGAGCGCGATCAGCTCGTCGCCGGGCGAGATGCCGGCCGCGTGTGCGGGGCCACCGTCGAAGACGTGCGTCACTTTGACGCCGTTGACATTGGCACCGAGCCAGACCGGGCTCGCGCCATCGGCGAGCTGCGCCGGATCGTGACTCGCGCGCAGCTCGAGCCCGACGTGCGCGAGCTCGCTCGCGAGATCGGGATCGCTGGTCCCGCGGATCTGCTTCTCGAAGATCTCCGCGAGCGAGAGGCCGGTCGCTTCCTCGAACACGGGCTGCAGATCGTCGGGGTGCGGCTCGCCCGTGGCGCCGAAGCGTTGCCAGAGCATGCGCAGCACGTCGTCGAGACTGCGCGCGCCTTCGGTGCGCCGGCGGATCTGCAGATCGAGCGCGAACATCACGAGGCCGCCCTTGAGGTAGTAGCTGACCGTCGTGTTCACGTTCGTCTCGTCGGGGCGGTAGAGCTTGATCCACGCATCGAACGACGACTGCTCGAGGCTCTGCCGCGCGCGGCCGGGCGTCGCTTGGATGCGCGCCCAGTCGTCGAGGACCTTCTCGAGGAGGCTCTTCGGCGTGATGCGTCCGGACGTGCGCAGCGCGAAGCGATCGTAGTGACTCGTGAGGCCTTCCATCGCCCACAGGCACGGGGTGTATGCCTCGCGCGCGTAGTCGAAGTGCAAGAGCTGCTTCGGCGCGATGCGCTTGCCGTTCCACGCGTGAAAGAATTCGTGCGAGAGCAGCTCGAGCAGGCCCTCGTACGATTTGCGCGTCGCGCCGAAGTGCGGGTGGAAGAGGTTCGCGCTCGACGCGCGGTGCTCGAGCCCGCCGTACGCATCGTGCGCGAGCATCAGGATGAACGTGTAGTGCGCGAACGGCGCTTCGCCGAAACGCGCGACGTGATCGTCGACGATCGCGGCGAGATCCGCGACGAGGCGCGTCTCGTCGAACGTGCCGCCGGGTGCGCGCTCGCCCCAGATCGCGAGCGTCACGGGAACCTTCGCGGGGACCTCGAGCTTGCGCGTGATGCCCACGTGGATCGGCGTATCGTAGAGCTCGTCGACATCCTTCGCGCGTAGCGTCGCGCTCGTGAGTGTCCAGCCGTCGGGCAGCGCGACCTCGACCTCACACGGCACCGTGCGCAGATGAGGCGGGTGCACGAACGTCGCCGGGGCGTGCAGAAACGCGTGCGTCGCATCGATGTGGTTCGTGCGAACGCTGAGGTCGTTGCCGTAGACGGCGTAGCGGACTCGGATCTCTCGGGTGCCCCGAGTCTCGATCTGCCAGGTCGTCTTGTCGGTCTTTGTCACCCTGCGCGGCGCGTCGTCGTCGCCAAACGCCGTCAGGTCCCGCACGTACCGCGCGTAGTCGCGGATCAGGTAGCTGCCCGGTGACCAGGCCGGCAGGGTCACGGTGGCGCTTGCCGCATCGACCGGAAACCGCAGCTCGATCTCCGCCAGGTGCTTCGGCCCGTCGACGCGGACGGCGTAGCGGAGGAACGTCATGGGACCTGCCTATCACATACGCTATGCTCGTTGAATGCTGCGGCTCGCCAGCGTCGTGACTCTCGTCGGTGCTGCGGCACTCGCGTGGGCCGCGCCGCATGGCAAGGTCGTGCGCGTCGAGCGGAACCGCGGCATCAAGGCGGTGCCTCGCCTGTGCGACATCCAGGCGCTGGCGAAGGAAGGGCTGTGCGTCGGGCAGCCGAACAGCGGCGAACGCATCGCGCTGATCGATCAGGATCGCGGAATCGCCGTCGGTGAATTCCGCATCGAGCAGGCGCTCGGCGCCGCGGACCCGTTCGTGTGCTCGGGCGCGTCGCCGATCGTCTTCAAGATCAAGGGCTCGCTGACCTCCGGCGATCCCGACGTGATCGCGGACTCCGGGCGCATCATCGGCTTGCGTAATCTCGCCCTCGACCCCAAGGTCGCGCGCGTGATGAAAGAACAACTCGTGCCCGGTTCGCAGGAACGTGCGGAGCTCGCGCTCGATGTGGACGGCAATGGCTCGGTCGATTACATGCTCGTGCGCTACGCTTGCGACGACGCGAACAACCCGTCTCCAACGAGCGACCGGCGCTTCTGCTTCGACACCTATCTCGAGCGCGCCGGGAAGCTCGTGAAGGCGCACACCGATAACATTCAGATCTGTTACTGATGGACCGCCGAAGCCTCCTGGCAGACGAGCGCGGGACTCTCTTCAAAGAAGCAGAGACCCGCGTCGCGCTCGTGTATCCGAGCCCGTATCGCGCGGCGATGTCGTCGCTCGGCTATCAGCAGATCTATCGCACGCTGCACGGCATGCACGGCGTCGCCGCCGACCGCGCGATGCAAGACGTCCCCAAGACGCTCGAGCACGACATGCCGATCGGCAGCTATCCGCTGCTCGCATACTCCGTCGCGTACGAGCTCGAGATCGGTGGCGTCGTCGAGACGCTCGATCGCGCCGGCATCCCCGCGCTCACCGCGGATCGCGACAACCGCCATCCACTCGTGATCGGCGGCGGCCCGCTCACGTTCTCCAATCCCGCGCCGATGATGCCGTTCTTCGACGTCGTCATCATGGGCGAAGGCGAGGAGCTGATCGTCGAGCTCCTCGACATCTGCCGCGACAACGGCTTCGTGCGCGATCGCGTGTGGGCCGCGCTCGAGGGCAAGCCCGGCTACTACCTGCCCTCGCACGGCGAGAAGGTGCCGCACGTCGCCGCCGTCGACGACGCGCTCCTGCCCGCGCGCTCCGTGATCGCGACGCCGAACACCGAGCTCTCCGACATGTTCATGACCGAGGCCGCGCGCGGCTGCTCGCGCGGTTGCACGTACTGCGTGATGCGCCGCTCGACGAATGGCGGCATGCGAATCGTCCCGCGCGAGCACATCATCGCGGGCATCCCGGCCGGCACGCGCCGCGTCGGGCTCGTCGGCGCCGCCGTCACCGACCATCCCGACATCACCGCGATCGTGCACGACGTCGTGGCGGGCGGCCGCGAGGTCGGCATCTCGTCACTGCGCGCCGACAAGCTCACCGACGAGCTCGTGCGCCTGCTCGCGAAGGGCGGCTATCGCACGCTCACCGTCGCGGCCGATGGCGCGAGCGAACGCATGCGCCGCGTCGTCGAGCGCTCGACGCAAGCGAAGCACTTGATCCGCTCCGCCGAATTCGCCGCCGTGCATCGCCTCCACACGCTGAAGGTCTACATGATGCTCGGCGTCCCGTCGGAGACCGACGCCGACGTCGACGAGCTCGTGCTGCTCTCGAAGGAGCTCGCCGCGATCCACCCGCGCGTCGCATACGGCCTCGCGCCGTTCGTCGCGAAGCGCAACACGCCGCTCGACGGCTCGCCGTTCGCGGGCATCGACGTCGTCGAGCACCGGCTCGCGCGCCTGCGCAATGGCCTCAAGGCGCAAGGCCTCGCCGGCAAGGTCGAGGTTCGCCCGACCTCCGCGCGCTGGGCGTGGGTCGAATACATGCTCGCGCAAGGCGAGTCCAACGCCGGCCTCGCCGTGATGGACGCGCATCGCGCCGGCGGTTCGTTCGCCGCGTACAAGAAAGCGTTCATCGCGCGCGGCGTGACGCCGACTGGTCCGCGTGCGCGTGTGCCGTCGAGTCAGGAGCTGATCGCGCTCAAGCGTGCGCGCATCGCGACCGTCACAGTGACTTGAGGAACGCGACGAGGTCCGTCTTCTGCGGTGCCGTGAGGTTCAGCTTGAAGTGACGGTTGTAGTGCTCGACGACGTCCTCGAGCTTCGCGAACCGGCCGTCGTGATAGAAGCCGCCCTTCATCTTCGTGAACAGCGCGCGCAGTGGCGTGGTGCGATAGCGGCCCGTCGGGCTGCGCTGTGCCTGGAAGTCGTCGATCCCGATCTCCGCGGCGGTGTGTAAATTATTGCCCGGCTCGGTGTAGAGCGGCGCGACGTGGCAGCTACCGCACTTCGCGGCGCCGTTGAACAGCGCCTGCCCGCGCGCCGACGCTTGCGCGTCGAAGCTGCCCGTCGGCGGTTTCGGAACGGGCAGCGCGAGCTGATAGAAGTGCAGCGCGGGCAGCTTTGCGGTCACGAGGTCACGCTCGGGCTTCACGTCGGCGATCTTGGACTTCGCCGCGATCGGGAACCGCTTCGCATCCGTGAGGCGCGCGTCGAAGAACCGACCGACGCCGTGCATCTCGTTGTTCGCGACCATCGCGTTCCAGTACGTCACCGAGCCCCAGCCCGTGTACGTCGCGAGATCGACACCGGCGAGCCCGAAGGCCGCGGGGATCAGCGTCGCGGCGGACTTGCCGTCGGGGCGCATCGCCTTGCCGTCGAAGAAGACCTCCGCGTCGAACTTGCCGGGGCCCCAGCTCTTGAGGACCTTCTTGAGGGTCGCCGCATCGACGCCGAGCAACTGCTCGACGGGCTGGAGGTTCGGCGCGAGCGAGATGATCGTGCCGACGTCGAGATCGCGGTTTGGCCAACCGTCGAGCCGCTTGCCGATGCCCGGCGCGAACGAATCGTCGACGGTCGAGTGACACAGCGAGCACTGGATGCCGACGGCGCTCAGCTTGCCACCGGCGTCGAACGTGCCCTTCACGCCGACGATGGCATCGAGCTTGAGCAGCGCGAGCGTCGTCGCGGGATCCTTGAGATCGACCTTGCCGGCCTTGATCTGCTTCGCGACCGCGGCGGGGATCTTCTCGGCGTCGACCTTGAGGCCGACCGCAAGCGCGGTCGCGGGCGACACGCCATCGCCGACGCCGCCATTCTTCGCGCCCGCGATCGCCTTGTGCAGACCGAGCGCGTTGGCCCAGAACGCCTCGCTGCCGAACGTGTCGTAGCGGAAGGTCTGGCGCCCTTCCTCGACCATCGTGCGCGCTTGATCGAGGGTCGCGTCTTTCGATGCCTTCGGCTTCGCGATCGCGACCGATACGACGGCCACAGCCACGAGCGCACCGGTGATCAGTGAAAACTTCGTCATGCTGGTCTCCTCGGCGAATAGAGACAGGCATGCCGTCAAACGTTACCGAGAATGTTCACGCTCCGATCGAGCGCCAGCGCTCAGCTATGAGGACCGCGTCGCTCGCTGCGCGATCGCGGACTGTCATTCACAACACGCGAGGACACGCGGCACATCGCAGTTGCCGCGCACGCCGCCGGCGGCGTTCATCGCGAACGCATTCGCGAACTGGTTGTTCGACGTCCACGCCTGGCAAGCGCCGTTTGCGTGCACGGTGCGGCCGGAGCGCGGCAGCGCACCGCGGTTCTCGAAGCGGTTGTGATACGTGGAGTCGTCCATCCACGCGCCGTTCGCGGGCGGCGTCACCGACGACGCCGCCCGTGTGTACTCGGAGAGGTGGCAGAGGTGGCTGCCCGCAAATTCGGCGGCGCAGCGCGCGTGCATCGCGGCACGCCCGCCGGCGGCGCCGCTCGTCGTCGCGGCGGTGAAGCCGCGGAACTTCTCCTTGAACGGCGTGTTGCAGCACGCGATCGGGCGCGCGGTCGCGCACGCGGCGGTGTTCGCCTGGCCGTCGGCCTGCGCGACACCGCCGCTCGTGAACTGCGCGGCCGTCGTCCAGCTCGAGCAGTTCGAGCCCGTGCCGCCCTCGATCAGACGGCCTGCATCGGTCGACGCGAGCGAATCACCGCAGCCGATGCGTCCCGACTCGACGGTGCCACCGGCGGTGTGCTCGATGCACGAGAGATCGAGCCACGCGCCGGCCGCGGGCACCGTCGCGCCACTCGCGGCGAGGTGGTACTCGGCGTAGTGACACATGTGACTGGCGCCGAACTGCGCGGTGCAGATCGCGTTCATCGCCTCGCGCCCGCCGGCCGCGCCGGTCGTGGTCGCGGTCGTGAAGCCCGCGAACGCCGACGCGAGCTCGCCGTAGATCGTTCCCGCCGGACCTTGTGGACCCGTCGGGCCGGGATTGCCCTGGCCCGCTGGACCGGCAGGACCTGCGGGCCCGGTTGCGCCTGTCGGACCGGCAGGACCCGCGGCGCCTATCGAGCCGGTCGCGCCCGTCTGACCCGTTGGCCCCATCGGACCCATCATGCCCATCGGGCCCATCATGCCCATCGGGCCCATCGGGCCCGTCGCGCCGGCCGGACCCGTTATACCTGTGGCACCCGTCGAACCCGTCGAACCGGCGGGCCCCGTCGCACCCGCCGGACCTGCGGGACCTATCGGACCTGCGGGGCCCGGAGGTCCACCGGCAGGACCGGGCTCGCCTTGTGGACCGGGCGGACCTTCTGGACCGGGCGGCCCTTCACCGCCGGGATCGGAGCACGCGACCAGCATCACGAACACGAGCGATCGATGGAGCACGCTCGTCCGGACGGAGGCGCGGCGAGATAGTCGCACCATTTTCGCGATCGACGTCTGCGAGCCCGAACGCGGCGGGGATCAGGGTCGAGCCTGATCTTGCGAACCCGTGAGTCCGGAGCGCCGAATCCGCATTGACATGATTAGACCGACTGGTCTAGGTTATAGACCGTTCGGTCTACTCGAACGAAACACTTCAACAGGAGCTTGATATGCGCGTGACGAAGGACGATGTGGACGTCAAGATGCAGATCCCAGGCGCCGTGATCCGGCAGCGGACCGAGTTCGGCAGCGCGAGCGGTTACGACAAAATGAGTGGCGAGTACTTCAGTCTCTCCGCGGGTGTCGACACCACACCTCTATTTGTCGGACTCGAGGGCAACGCATGCCAGTGCCCGCACTGGGGATTCGTCGTCAAGGGACAGATCACGACGACGGACGCCAAGGGCGTGAGCGAGACAGTCAAGACCAACGACCTCTTCTACTGGCCACCCGGCCACAATGTGAAGGTCGATCAAGACGCCGAGATCGTGATGTTCAGCCCTCAGAAGGAACACACGCACGTGATCGACCACATGATCGCAAAGACGAGTTAGCGGTCGCATTACGCCTGCTGCGGGGGCGTGCGCTCGCTAAGGTGTACTTCTCCTATGACGCCGACGCCGACGCAAACGCATCATCGAACCAAGCAGCTCCTGCTGGATACCGGTCTGGGCATGCTCCTCGAGCGTGGCTATAACGACCTCGGTATCCAGGCGCTGCTCGCGGTAACGGAGCTGTCGAAGGGGTCCTTCTATCACCACTTCAAAGACAAGGAAGAGTTCGCCCTTGCTGTCGTCGATCACTACATGGAGAACGTTCATGCAGGACTCGATGAAGCTCTGCTCGATCCGAGTCGCCCTCCCTTGCAGCGCGTGCGTCGGTTCTTCGAGATGACGCAGCAGCACTACAGGTCGCAGGGCTACATGGGCTGCCTGCTCGGAGGTCTCGGGCAGGAGCTCTCCGGCGTCAGCGAGGTATTTCGCAAGCGCATCGCGGCGTGCATCGGCGAGATCGCCCGGCGGTTGGGCGTTTGTCTCGAGGCCGCACGGCTCGAAGGTGCGCTCCCCCGCGACGCCGATACCAAGCGGATGGCCAATCTGCTCGTCGACTGCTGGGAGGGCGCCGCGCTTCGCAGTCGCTTGCAAGGCAATGCGGCGCCGTTGACGGCGATGCTGGACTTTTATTTCAAGTCGGCTGCCACGCGTTGATGGGGCTCTACTTCGCGTGATCTACCGTCGCGACGGAGACGGCCAGCCGAACTGCGCGAGCGCCGCGCGTAGGTCGGGGCTCTCGCGTGACATCGGCGGGACCCAGAGCTGCTCGCCGTCGCGCGTCCACCAGTGATCCGCGCCGAGCGGCTGGAGGTGATACGCGAACCGCCGGATCCGCACGAACGCGGGTGCGCGGCCGTCGAACGGATCGTCGACGAGCGTGCGGATCTCGCGGTCGCCGTCGAGCAGCTTCCACAGGAGGTGCACGATCCAGGGATCGCCGGGCTTCGCGGACATCGCGGCGAACCAGATCAGCCAGTCGAGCCGGCGGTGATACGGACCCAGGACGCACGGGCGGCGATCGAGATCGCCCGGCTTGCACGGGAGCTCGTACGCGTGCCACGTCGCGGTCTCGAGGTTGGTATCGAGCGTGCCCTCGATGACGAGCTCGTGGCGTTCGAGCGTGACGCTGCCGAACGCGCCGTACGTGTTGACGATGGCGAGGCGATCGAAGCTGCGGTTCATCGCCTGCTTCTTCGATGCGAGGTTCTCGACGACGGCGATGCTCTTCACCGCGACGAGCGCGCTGAACACGCCGGCCGCGAGCTGCACGCCATCGCGCAGGTTCTTCCGGTACGCGACGACCGCTGCGATCGCGAGTAACACGACGCCGAGCACGACCTGCGTCGTCGCGCCGAGCGAGCCGAAGATCGGCATCCAGGTGAGCGTGACGAGGAACGCGATTCCGAACGCGATCGCGAACGGCACCCCGCTGCGCGGTGGTGACGGCGCGGGCTCGCGGCGCCAGCGCTTCGGGATCAAGCGGCGGACGAAGTCGTCGTCGAACAACGCGATGATCGGCACCAGCGTCAGCCAGTTGAGGAACGCGAGGTTGCCGCTCACGATCAGCATGATCTGGAACGCGGCCATGCAGAGGCCCGCGGCGATGCGCAGCCGGCGCGGCCCGAACACGAAGAACGGCAGCACGACCTCGACGAGGTGATTGAACGCGACGCCGCCCGCCTTCGCGACGTGCGGCAGATCGTGAAACCACGCCGACAAGGGATTCGGGATCGGCTGCGTCTCGAAGTGCGCGTCGAGGCACGTCAGGTCGTGCCAGCAGTCGCTGCCGCGCAGCTTGATGAGGCCGGCACCGAGCATGATGCGGAGCACGAGCCAGCGCATCAGCACGATCGCGGCGAGCGGCGGCGACGGCGCGCGGGATGGCCGCGGATCCCACGGATGCACGAGGAACACGGCGATCAGCGTCGTCTCGAGGATCTGGATCTCCCAGCCGAAGCCGAACCACAGCTGGCCGATGCGCACGAACGAGCCGTAGATGACCCAGAGGAGGATCACGATCGGCATGTTCGCGAAGCCGAGGAGTACGGCGAGCGAGAGCGCGACGCCGATCCACGCGAACGCCTGCAGCATCCCGTCGGAGGCGCCCCACATGAAGATGCTCGGCAGGTCCCAGAACGACCAGCCAGCCGCGTGCGCGCGCTCGACGTACGTGGCCGCCGGCGTCAGGCCGTGCTCGCCGAGGAGCGCCGGTCCCTGCAACACGAGCCCGATGAACGCGAACAGGTAGACGAGGCCGAGCAGGCGCAGGATCAACCAACCGGTCAGTCGGTATTGCCGAGGCGGACCGAGCCACGCGACGAGTCTCCCGATCGGCGACGGGGCGCGGACGTCGATGTCGTCCTCAGCCATGACGAAACTGTACGCGAGTTGCAGCGTCAGTTATCGAGGTCGACGCCCTGCCGCAAGTACGCGACGGTGTCGACAAGCGTGAGCTGCGGATCGCGAGCCTGGAAGCCGAGCTCGCGCTCCGCCTTCGACGAATCGATCCACCAGAAGTGCTCGGACATCTCGACCGAGATGCGGTCGACTGGCGGCTCCTTGCCGCGATGCCGGTAGAGCTCCTCGACGAGCGAGGCGCCCCAGCGGTTGAGCTTCGCGGGGAGCTTGAGGCGCGGCGGCGCGACGTTCGCGACACGGCCGAGCCGGGCGAAGAACTCCTTCATGGTCCAGTTGGGACCGCCGAGGAGGTAGCGCTCGCCGGGGCGGCCGCGATCGAGTGCGGCGGCGGTGGCCGCGGCGGCGTCGCGCGCGTCGACGAAGTTGATGCCGCCCTCGGGGACGACCGGGATCTTGCGCTTGATGAACTTGCGGACATCGCCCGTCGAGGACAGGCGGCGATCGCCCGGGCCGAGCAGCAGCGACGGATTGACCGCGATGATGTCGATGCCGAGGCGCTCGCCGTGCTCGAAGGCGAGGCGCTCCTGGTAGATCTTCGAGGCGTAATAGGGCCAGCCCGAGACGATCTCTTCGGCGTACGGCGCGTTCTCGTCGAGGATCGCTTCGTCCTTCGAGACGCCGATCGTGCCGCTCGTCGAGGCGAGGACCATCTTCTTGATGCCGGCGGCGGCCATGCGCTCGAGGACGCGGCGCGTACCGTCGACGTGGAGGCGCATCATGCGCTGCGCGTCGTCGGGATCGCGCGAGACGGCGCCCGCGAGGTGGAAGACCGCGTCCGTGCCGGCGAGCGCCTTGTCGAGCTCGGGGCCTTCGAGGACATCGCCGCGTACGTGCTCGACACCGAGCTCTGCGAGGATGGCGGAGCGCGAGCGCGCGAGACCGCGGACGGTGTGACCCTGCTCGACGAGGACGCGGCAGAGGTGCTCGCCGAGGAAGCCAGTGGCTCCCGTGACGAGGAGCGTGCTCACGAAGCGACCTCGTCGTCGTCGGGCATGTATTCGTTCGGGCGCGTGGACAGCGCCGCGCGCGGAGCAATCGCGCGCTTCATCGGGAGACGCGTGGCGGCTGGCTCGATTGGCGACTCGGTCGGGCGCGCGTCATCACCGATGCGCGTGCCGTTCACTCGAAATGTGATCCGCGGCTTCATGGCTGTACTTCCTCGTCGACGATCTGCTTGCCCTGCTCTTCCATGTAGAGGGCCATCGGCGTCGTGCCGGCCTCGCCGAGTGTCCACGCCTGGTCGCGCGGGGCGAGGCGTCGGATGACGCGCTCGACGTGATACGTGATCGCGCGGTACTGCTCCGAGCGCGGCGCCGTGCCGCCGAGGGCGACGACGTCCTCGTAGGACAGGTACGGGCCGACGTGCGCGCTGACCCGCTCGCCGCGCTTCGGCAGGTAGCGGCCCTTTGGCATCGCGTCGTGCGTCCCCGCCAGATACATCGGCAGGATGCCGCACTTGTTCGACATCGCGAGGTAGCCGAGCGACGGCTTGAAGTCCGCCATCACGCCCGTGTCCGAGCGCGTGCCCTCGGGGAAGATGAGCAAGATGTAGCCATCTCTGATTACTTCACCGGCGAGCCGCAAGGACTCGCGCAGCGAGCCGTGGCGCTCCATGGGCACGAGGTTCGTGAAGTTCTCGAAGTACATCCGGCGGACCGGATCGTCGAAGAAGTAGTCCTTCGCGGCGAGCGCGACGAGCACATCGCCCTGCTCGCCCAGCGCGTACTTCACGAGGCCGGTGTCGAGGTGCGACGCGTGGTTTGCCGCGACGATGTAGCCACCGAACGGCGGCACGTAGGTCGAGCCGTGCACGTCGGTCTCGAGCACGCGCTCGTAGAGGGCGCGCATGCCGCCACGCAGCGCGCGGCGACCGAGCGAGACCAGCGGCGACGGCACGTTGATGTCGTCCTCGCGCTTCTGCTCCTCCGCATCCTTCTCGCGGCGAATGCGATCGCGCTTCGGCTTCTCGGACTTCATCTTCGCGCCGAGGCGGACGACGAGCTTCTCGACGTCACCGACGGTCTCGAGGCCCGTGAGCTCGGCCGGGTCCGGCAGGTTGATGCCGGCCGCTTCGAGCGCGACCGCGAGCTCGGTGAACATCAGCGAGTCAAAGCCGAGCTCCGAGAGAAGTGCATCCCCGGTAATCGTCCCGCGCTTCTTCTGCGAGACATCGGCGAGCATGTCGAGGACCCACGCCCCGCCGGTCTCGCTCTGGCCCTCGATCTGACGAACCGCCGCGCCGCCCTTGGCCGCGCGGTCGAGGCGCTGCAGCTCGACGATGACGTCCTTGCGCTTCACCTTGCGCGACGCCGTCTTCGGCAGATCGTGATCCCAGAGGTGCACGACCTTGAGCCGCTTGTAGAGCGGCAGCGTCTTGCTGATCTTCTTCACGTGCTCGCGGACGGCGTCGCGCACGTCCTCGCGCGACATCCCGTCCTGATCGTAGTCGGGCACGATCAGCGCGGAGACGGTCTCGTGACCTGCCTCGGCCGGCAGGCCGACCACCGACATCTCCTTGATGTACTTCGTGTCGCGGTACGTCTCCTCGAGCTCGTCGGGATAGACGTTCTCGCCGCTCGGCCCGAGGATCATCTCCTTCTTGCGCCCGACGATGAACACGTTGCCGTCGTCGTCGATGCGCCCGAGGTCACCGGTGTGCAGCCAGCCGTTCTGCAGCGTCTGCGCCGTCGCCTCGGGGTTTTCGAAGTAGCCGATCATCACGTTCGGCCCCTTCGCGATGATCTCGCCGACGCCCTTGTCGTCCGGCTTGTCGATCCGCACGTCGATGCCCGGCAGCGCGCGCCCGACGGAGCCCGGCACCGGTTTCTCGCCGGGCCGCATCACCGTGAGCACCGGCGACGACTCCGTCATGCCGTAGCCCTCGTACAGGTTGAACCCGAGGCCGCGGAACGCCTTCAGCGTATCCGCCGGCAACGCCGAGCCACCCGAGATCAGCAAGCGCATGCGGCCGCCGAGCTTGCGGTGCACCGGGAAGAACAACAACTTTCCGGTACCGAAGTCCCACGGCAGCTTGTCGCGCAGCGACCTGTTCAAATCGACGATCGAATCGAACGCCTTCTCGACGAGCATGCCCGCATCCGACACGTTCTTGTAGATCTTGCGCTCGAGCAGCTGCCACAGCGCCGGCACACCGACCATGCCAGTGACGCCTTCGTCCTCGAGCGCGCGCGCGAGCGAGTCGGCCTCGACCTCTTCCAGATAATCGATCGACGCGCCGTGCATCAGCGGCATCAGAAAGCCAGCCGAGAACTCGAGCGTGTGGTGCAGCGGCAGGACCGAGAGCAGCTTGTCGTGCTTGTAGAGGTTGAACAGCGACGACAGCTTGCTGACCATCGACGTCAGATTCTTGTGCGTCAGCATCACGCCCTTCGGCGTGCCCGTCGTGCCCGACGTGAAGATCAGCGACGCGAGCACGTCACCCTTCGTATCCGGGCGAACACCGACCGAGACTTCAGGCTCGGTGAGGAGCTCGTCGAAGGCGAGCACTGGTGCGGCCGCGCCTTGCGCTTCGAGCCACGCGCCGAAGGCGCCGTGCGCCGGCGACCACACGACGGTCGGGTCACCTTCGCCGTCGCCGATCGGGACCGCAATGTTTGCATCGCCCGCGAGGCGCTCCACGACCTTGCGCGACAGCACCGCGGCCTTCGCGCGCGAGACCTTCGCGAGGTTCACGACCTCGGCCGGCGACAGCTCCTTGTCGAGCGGCACCACGGTGGCGCCCGACAAGAGAATTGCGAAGTACGAGATGCCCCACTCGGGACGGTTCTCGCTCATCAAGATCACGCGGTCGCCAGCGACGACGCCGAGCTGGCGCAACACGCCCGCGCCTTGCCACGCGAGGTCGTGCATCTGCCGGTACGTGAACTGGATCGGCTCGGCGTCGGTCTCCTTGCGGACGAGGCGCAGCGCCGGGCGGTTTCCGTGCAGCTTGGTGGCCGCCTCGAACAGCTCGATGATCGACTTGTACGTGTAGACGCTCTTCGGCTTCGCACCGAATTCCTCGTCGAGCTTGTCGAACGTCCACTTCTGCAGACCGGGGAAGTGAGTGTCGAGCCAGTACTTGCGCCAGTCGACCAGGTGCGGCGCCCACAGGAGCTTGTCCTGATCTTCGGGCGTCACGCGGGCCCACAGCGCGCGCATGTGATCGCAGCGGAACGAGATGTCGTGGTCCGCCGTGAACGGCTTGAACAGATCGACGAGCTCCTGGATCTGGCCGGTGAACACGGAGATCTTGTGAAGCTCCTCGCGCGCGCGCACCGCGAGCGCCTCGACGCGGGGTGCACCCCAGCGCGGAATCTTCTCGTCGATCGTGTCGATCAGCTTGTCGGCGAGCCGCTTGAACATCGGCGCCGAGCGCTTCTCGAACTGCTCGAACGTGACGGGCATCGGCTCGAGCCGCGCACGCAGCGTCGAGCGCAGCTTGTCCTCGCCGCGATCCGCCTTGTCCCGGTAGTGCTGGCGCACGGCGAGGCCGGTCAGCTCGGTGAGGCGCTTCGACGTGATGCGGTTCGAGTCACTCGAGCCGAGCTGATAGATCGGCTCGTGCTGACCGGCGAGGACCGCCGCGCACGCGAGCAGCATGCCGGCCGCGATGAAGTCGACGGGAATCACGTCGAGCGCCGTGTCCGCGCCCATCGGCACGCTGCGATGCCCCTTGAGCATCAGGTACATCAGCGGCGCCGTCGTGTTGAAGCCTTCGTTCCAGCCCGGGAACGGATAGCGCACCGAGCTCTCGACGATCGCCGGCCGCACGATCGTCGACTCGACCGACGGATCCGAGAGGATGATCTGCTCGCCGAGCGACTTGGTGTACGTGTACGTGTTGGTCCAGCCCCAGTGCTCCGCGCGCTCCATGCCGAGCTTCGTGAGCACGTCGTTCATCCAGATCTTGCGCTCGCGCGCGACGGCGAGCTTGAGATCGTTCTCGTCGTCCGGATCGCGGCGCTGCTCGCGCAGCGTCTCAGCCGCCTTCTCGCGGAACTGCGAGATGTGCTTGCGATCGTTCGAGCGCTCGCGCGCCTGGTCGATGATCTTCTGGCAGTCCGCGATCTCGGCGAGCGGGTCGAAGTCGAGGTCGAGGAGCTCGTCCGCGCCGCGCTGATCGTCGGAGATCGTCGAGCTGCGCGGGAAGTAGCCGACGACCGGCTCGTCTTCCCACACGTCACCATCGCGGCGGCCCGCGACGTAACACGTCGAGACGTGCACGAGCCGCGCACCGAGCTTCTTCGCGAGATCGAGCACGTTCTTCGCGCCCATCGCGTTGATGCGCAGCGCGCTCTCGAGCGACGGCGTGAACGAGACGAGTCCGGCGCTGTTGAGCACGACCTGCACGCCACCGACGGCCTCGACCTCCGCGAGCTCCTTGTCGGTGAAGTTGCACAGCGGCCGGCCGATGTCGCCGGCGATCGCGACGATCTTCGAGCGCATGAATGCGTCGTAGCCGTCGCCGTGGACCTCGCGCACCGGATCGAACGCTTCGCTCGTCGCGACCTTGCGGAAGAACCGCTCGTCGGCGGTGTTGCCGGCGCCCGGGCGCACGAGGCAGATCACCTTGCCGATGTCCGGATAGCGATGCAGCAGCATCGACAGCGCGACCTTGCCGACGAAGCCGGTCGTGCCGATCAAGAGCACGTTCTTGCCGCGCAGGGTCTCGGCGACATCGATGCGCGGCTTGCCGGTCACCGGCTCGCGCAGGTTTGGCAACGCGACGCCGCGCTTCGCATCGGGCCACGGTGGGCGGGCGGCGCCGCCGCCATACGCGACCTCGGTATCGAGGTGATACCCGCTGCGGCCATTGTGCCCGTTGCCCTTCCCCATCACATCACGTCGCAGATCATGTACGGCGGGTGATGCAGCATCGAGATCTGCGCGCTGCGCCCCATGGTGCTGCGCGCCATCGCGACGGCTTCGGCGAGCGAGCCCGCGGTCTCCCAGCCCATGATCGCCGGCACCGTCGCGTTATCCGCGCCGACGACGATCACGCGGCTCAGCTTCTCGCGGCCACGCTGGCCCCAGTACCACATGAAGAATGGATGCGCGCCGTGATACGCGTTGCCGCGCCGGTACATCTCGACGTAGCTCGGGTTGTACGCGAACTCGTCCTGGTACTTCGTCTCGAGCGTGTAGCTGTCGGTGGTCTCCGTCAGCACGCGATTGAAGAACTCGATGTAGCTCGGGTGATGCACCGGATCGAACTTGTCCGAGCACGGGTGCGTGATGATCAAGACGCCGCCGTCCTTCAGGATCGGCTGGTTTCGATACATGTGATAGAAGTAGCCGAGCGCCATCACCTGCACGAGGAGCGGGTTCAGCGCCTTGCTGTTGACGTTGTACGGCGAGATGTACGGGATGCCGTAGATCATGATATCGGCGGCGCCCTGCACCTCGACGACGTTCTGCTCGTTCTGCTTCGCGAGCGTGCGGTCGTGGGTGGGATCGCAGGCGCCGGCGTAGCAAGCGATCATCTCGTACGCGGCCGGCGTGCGCATGAAGATCTCGCGGCGCGCCGAGAACGGCATCTTGTCGAGCGCCCACTTCATCGCCTGGAACTTCAGGCGGTCCGTCTCGGTGAACTCGTCCTCGTTCTTCGTCAGGAATGACAGCGGCCCGTCGAAGCACTTGTTGTTCAGCACCGTCTCGATGTGAAAGACCTTGAACGTCTTCTCGATCAGATCGCCCTGCCGCTTGAACGAGTGCGACAGATACGACTTCGGCGGATCCATGTACGAGTTCGACGCGACGATCGCCTTCGGATTGTGGTGCGCCTTGAGGCTCTCGTAGCCGCACAGCCCGACGGCCATCGACTTGTTGCCGCCGTTCATCGGCACGAAGTTGAGGTTCACGTAGATCGTCAGGTCACTCTCGGCGACGCGGCGATTCGTGTCGACGATCTCGCCGTGCGCCGTCTTGCCGACGACGACCATGCCGTCCGGATCGCAGCCGTCGTGGTTGTACAGGCGCTCGGGCCAGTAGTCGGCCCACACCTTGGGCCCGACCATGCGCTTGATCTCCCAGTCGTGCATGCGGCGGTGCAGACCGAGCGCGATAATGATGTGCACGTCGTCGACGCCGTGATCGCTAAGCATCTCACACACGATCTCGAGCACCATCTGACGCACGTCCGGCGTCCGCATGATCGGCAGCGGCATGGATATGTCGTCGACGGCGACGGTGACCTTCATGCCCGGCCGCAGGAGCGCGTGCAGCGGCGGCGAGTCCTCGGGATGGTTGAGCGCGTAGCGAATCGCGGCGTTCGGATTCGCGACCGGCGTCATCGGGCGCTTCGGGTAGATCACGCGCGTGCCGACGGGGAGATCCTCGAGCATGAGGTTCTCGCCGTACCAGAGGAGCCGCGGCGCGCTGTCGGTATCGATCGTGACGATGTGCTCGTGCGTACGAGAACGGGTCTTCGGGCGAATCGCGCGCATTAGTGTGTTTCCTTGTCGGCCTTACGCAGCTTGCGCATCGGCGCCAGACCTTGCGGCCGACGCGAGGCAGAGCGCCGCGGTTCTTCGTCGAGATCGAGGATCGGCCAGTCGTAGCTGCGCGCCATCATGCGCATGCGCATGTCGGGGTTGCAGGCCGTGGGATGACCGACGACGGCGAGCATCGCGTAGTCGGAGAAGCTGTCGGAGTACGCCCACGACTGGGAGAGATCGATGTCGTGCTCCTTCGCGTACGCGCGCATGATCTCGGCCTTCGTGGCGCCGGCGACGAACGGCTTCTTGAGCTTGCCCGTCGCGTAGTTGTCGACGAACTCGAGCTGGTTCGCGATCAGGTCGTCGGCGCCGAGGTAGCGCGCGAGCGGGCGCATCGTGAAGTCGAGCGCGCCCGAGAGCAGCACCTGGCGGCAACCCGCGCGGCGACTCTCCTCGATGAGATCCTTCGCGCGCGGATAGATGTTCGGCTTGATGACGTCCTCGAACAGCTCCTCCGCGAGGACGACCAGGCGATCCTCGCTCGCGCCCTCGTACGAGCGATAGAAGATCTCGTTGAACCACTTGCGGCTGAGCTTGTCGGCGGCCCAGAACACCGGGATCGAGAGCGCGGTCTTGATCGTGCGACGCGTGCTCTCGGTGATCGACGCGTGACGGCTCGCGTAGAACGCGAACGCGTGCACGATGTTGATCTTGATCAGCGTTCCGTCGACGTCATAAAACGCCGCAGAATTCTTGTACTTGGGCTGGGGGTGCATGCGGCCGGGAGTGGGAAACAACGCGCACTCTGGCCCAGGCCCGAGCCACCTGTCAATTAGGCTCTGTGCTAGGTCTTCGGCATGCGAATCCCCGTGTGGCTGACCATCGCGATCGCTGTTTTCGTGACGGTTTTTGGGGGGTACCGCATCTACCTCGCGACCCGTAAGGCTGCTCCGGATGACGTGCCGAAGAAGGGCCTGTACCGCATGAGCCGGCGCACGCACGCGATGATCGGGGCCGTGTACCTGCTCCTCGGTGCGGCGCTGGTCGCGACCACGCTCGGCTGGAATCCGTTCGGCGATTACTTCGCGGTCGACACGAAGACGCCGCCGAAAGAAGAGGCGCCGTCGAAGACTCCGGTCCCGGTCGACCAACTGCCGACCAAGCCGGACAGGAAGTAGACCTCACAGGATCTGCAGGCGCCGACTGTGCTCGGCGTGCTCGCCGATGTACTCGAGCACGTGCGGGTGGGTCATGATGATCTCGCGGAACTCGCCTGCGGGGAGATGCAGCGCGAGTGACTTGCCGTTCGCGGTGACGTTGGACTTGAACGCGCCGCCCGAGAGCAGCGCGGTCTCGCCGATGAGCTCGCCTGCACCGAGCGTCGCGAGGATGGTCCCGCCGCGCTCGACGATGAACTTGCCGGCGAGCACGATGTAGAGCCCGTCGGGGCGCGTGCCCATCTCGATCAGACGCGTGCCGGTCTCGATCTCGAGGAAGTTGAACTTCGCGGCGAGCTCGGCGCGCTGCGATTCGTCGAACGGACGGAACAGCGGCGAGGTGCGCATCCAGCGATCGACGAGCCGATCGCGAACGAAGCGCAGCACGGCGCGTAGCACGTCGCCGTGATCGGCGAGCACGCGGCCGAGCGTGTTGCGATCGATGCGGAGGAGCTCCGACGGATTGACCGCGGCGACGGTCGCGCTGCGCGGCTGATCCGTCATCAGCGCGACCTCGCCGATGAACGAGCCCGCACCGAGCCGCGCCATCTCGACGCGCGGCGGCCCTTCCGCCTGCACGGAGACTTCACCCTCGACGATCACGTAGAGCGCGTCGCCCGGATCGCCCTCGTGGAACAGCACCTCGTTCGGCTCGAGGTGAACGATCGCAAGATTTTCGACGAGTGACTCGAGCGCGTCGCTCGGCAGGCCGGCGAACAGCGGCGTGGCCTGGAGCGCGCGATGCGCCGCGATGCCCATGTAGAGCGGCTCGGGCAGCGGAATCTCTTCGATGTCGTCGAGCTCGAGGTCGGTGAACTCGTCGACCTCGGCATCGATGTGCTCGTCGGGTGCTTCGACCTCGATCACCGGCGCGGACACGCGCTCGTAGTCGTAGGTGTCGACCTCTTGCGACATCTCAAGCGAGCCGCCGTCGTCGAGTGGGATCACGTGAATGCCGGGTGAGCTCTGATCGCGCTGATGCGACTCGGCGAACTCCTCGGCGAAATTTACGGTGTCGAGCGCGGCGCCCGGCGGCAGCGAGATCGGCTTGCTCTTCGTCCGCGACATCGCGACCTGTGGCGTTCCCGACATCGACCGGGAGATGCCGAGGTTCGGACTGATCGTGCGCGCGACGGCGGGATGCACCTGTGGCCGCGGCAGCGGCTGCGTGTACTGCGGCACCGGTTTCACAGGCTGCGTCTGCGTCTGCGGCTGAGGCTGAGGCTGCGGCTGCGGCTGCGCCTGTGGCTGTGGCTGACGCTGCGGCTGCGGCTGCGGCCGCGGTGGCTGCGCTTGCGGCGGTTGCTGCTGGTACGGCCCGCGGATCGGCTGCGTCTGCGCCGAGAGCGGCGGCTTCACCACCGGTGTGTGCCGCGGAGTCGCGCCCGCGCCGACGCCGATCGCGGGCTTCGGCATCGCCGTGCGCCCCGACGGTTCCCTCACGACCGGGATCGGGATGCGACCGGTGACTTCCTTCGTGGGCGTCCGATTCGTCGTCGGCTTTGCGCGGGGGCTCATCGTGTTGCCCGGCCGGCGGAGCGCCGCGACGTTCGGGTTCTCGTGCAGCCCCGGGTTGTTGTCGGCCATGCCGGCCGCGCGCGTCGGGCCCGCGCCGAGTTGCTCGTTCATCTGCGCGAGCCGGCGCAGCGCTTCTTGGTGCTGCGGATCGATCTGCAGGACGAGCTTGCAGACGGCGATCGCCTGGACGAGGAAGCCGTTCTGCGCGTAGCGATCCGCGGAGCGCTCGAACGCCTCGATCGCGTGTTTGTTGTTGCCGAGGCGGCGATACGTCTCGGCCGCGCGCTTCGCCCACTGCGCATCGCGCGGCTCCAGCCGCTCTAGCTCGAGGTAGGCAGCGAGCGCGCGCTTGTACTTGCCAGCCGCTGTTGCAGTGGCTGCTTCCTCGCGCAGCGCCCGTACATCCTTCGCCATCGGTCGCCCGCCACTATAACCGAAAGGACATGTCCGTCGACCCGGTCGACCTATGTCGCAGAGCGCATTTCCTCGACGTATGCCGACGCTAATTGTGACGTGACCGGGCCTGTGGCGACGCGCACTCCGTCGAGCCGCGTGACGGGCACGACACCGCGTAAGGAGCTCGTGACGAAGAGCTCGTCGGCACTGCGTAGATCGCGCACGATCAGGTCCCGCACGCGCGACGTGATCTCGAGCTTGTCGCAGAGCGCGAGGATCCGCGCGCGCACGATGCCGGGGAGCGCTCCGTCATCGGTCGACGGTGTCGAGACCTCGCCACCTGCGACGACGAAGATGTTGCTCGTCGAGCACTCGATCACGTTGCCGTCGTCGTCGAGACGGACGGCTTCGTCGGCGTCCTCGGCGCGTGCGAGCTCGCGCGCGATGATGTTGTCGATGAACGACAGCGTCTTGTGGCCGCGCTGCTCGCGGCGCGGCAATGGCCAGTCGACGACGGCGAGCGAGATTTCCTCCGGCTGCTCGGGGAGGTCTTCGACGATCACGATCGCCGAGCCCGGCCCGATCTCTTTCAGCTTCGACCCGAACGGGCCCTGCCCGCGCGTCAGCATGATGCGGACGCGGTGCTCGCCGGGACCCGCCGCGGCGATGGTCTTGTAGATCGCCTCGTTCAGCTTCTGGCGCTCGATCGTGCGCAGCACGAGATACTTCGCCGTCTCGTAGAGGCGATCGAGGTGCGCTTCACCGTCGCCGAGGACGCCGTTCCACGTGCGCAGGATCTCGTAGCAGCCGTCGCCATGCTGCAGCCCGCGATCGAAGACCGAGATCTTCGCTTGGTCCGGTGCGACGAGCACACCGTCGATCGATACGGCGGCGACCACGGCATCACCATACACCCAGATGGCACCTACTTTCCGCGGGCTTCGAGAAGTGCCGTGGCGCGGCGCAGCTCGGTCTCTGCCGCGAGGCGCCAGAGGTCGGAGTCTGGTGCTGTAGGTACCGCCAGCGAAGCGCGGTACTCGGCGGCCGCGCGCTCGAGGTTCGCCCACGCACGCGCGCGGTAGCGGCCATGCGCCTGCGCCTGCTCGGTATCGCCGAGCTCGGGCGGCAGGACGACGACGAACAGCGAGGTCGCGAAGTCGTGATAGAGGCTGCCCGCGCGGAACCGCGCCGCGGTCTCGGCGAGCCCACCTGCCTCGGCGACCGCACGGTACTTCGTGACGAGACTGTCGGTCGCGTTCTCGCGCACGACGAGCGAGGCGTAGAGCGAGGTGAACAGCGGGCGCACGCGAATGCGATGCACGGCGACGAGCCGCTTCTCGGCCTGCATGAACGCATCCGCGACGGCGGGCGCAACGCCGGCGAGCGGCGTCAGCGGCGGCGGCCCACGCACTTCACCGGTGCTCGCTGCGGAGACGAGATCGCCACGCAGCTGCTTCACGCCGCGGCTGATCGCCGGATCGTTCGGCGCGAACGCTTCGGCGCGTGCGACGAGATCGAGCGCATCGCGGCGGTTGCCTTCGCGCGACATCAGCTGCGCGAGGTGCAGCGCGGCGCGCGCGGCGACGAGCGGCGGCGTCTCCGACGAGGCGAGCACGGCATCGAACGCCGCGCGTGCGGACTTCGCATCACCCATCAGCTCGGCAAGCACCGCGTTGCCGAACGCGGCCGATGCGGTGTCGAGCTCGGTCGTGAGTCCCTCCGCGAGATCCGCGGCGCGACGATCGATCTCGGGCTTCGCGGTCGGCGTCGCGTGCGGCTTCGCTTCGTCGCCACAGGCGGCGAGCGCGAGGATCAGGATCAGTCGCCGCGTGCCCATCGCACTGCCTCGCGCGGAACGTCGAGCTTGTAGCCCGCGCCGTGAATCGTGACGAGCCACCGCGGCTTCTCGGGCTCGACTTCGAGCGCGCGCCGCAGCTTCACGAGGTGATTGTCGACGGTGCGCGTGTTCGGATAGTCCTCATATCCCCACGCTTCGTCGAGGAGCACGTCGCGCGAGACGACCTCGCCGGGCCGCTTCGCGAACACCTTGAGGATCGCGAACGCGCGGCTCGGCATCTCGATCCGCGCGCCGGCGCGCGTCGCGACCTGCCCGACGAGATCGATCTCGAGGTCGCCGAACGCGAGACCAACAGGCTCGCGGGTCTCGCCCTGCGAGCGCCGCAAGACGCTCGCCACGCGCGCGAGCAGCTCCATCAGCGAGAACGGCTTCGTCACGTAGTCGTCCGCGCCGAGCTCGAGGCCGCGTACGCGATCGAGCTCCGCACCGCGCGCGGACAGGATGATCACCGGCACGCGCCGCGACGGACTCTTGCTGTTGCGAATCCGGCGGCAGACCTCGAAGCCATCGATGTCGGGCAGCATGACGTCGAGCACGACGAGGTCGTAGCGCCCGCTGATCGCGCGGTCCGCACCCTCGCTGCCGCGACCGACGACCTCGACCTCGTAGCCCTTCGCGGTGAGCGTGTCCTCGAGGCCCATGCGGATCGACGGATCGTCTTCGACGACGAGGATGCGCGTCATGCGGCCTCCGGGGCGGAACGTGGCAGCTTGATCGTGAACGTCGAGCCCTTGCCCACCTCGGACTCGACCTCGACGGCGCCACCGAGCGTTTCGATGTGGCGCTTCACGAGTGCGAGCCCGAGGCCCGTGCCCTCGATGTTCGAGCGATACGCCTCGGGCGCTCGATAGAACTCCTTGAAGATGCGCGCCTGCTCGTTCGCGGGAATGCCGGGACCGTGATCGCGAACGCTGATCCACGCGGCGGTCGCATCGGCGCCCACGAGCACCTCGATCGGCATGTCGCCACCGTACTTCACAGCGTTCGACACGAGGTTCAAGACGGCTTGCACCACGACGTCGCGATCGACGTCCACTTCGGCGTGCATTGCTCCAGAAGACACCTCGACTTCGACCGGATTGCGGCCGGTGCGCTCGGAGTCTCGCAGGATCTCGAACGTGGCGACCGCGTGCTGAGCGAGCTGGCCGATCGACTGCCGGCTCGGCGTGTAACGCCGCGTTCCGCGTTCGATCTGCGCGTAGTCGAGGAGATTCGCGATCAGCAAGCCGAGCCGCTGGCTCTCCTGGACGATCACGCTCTGGTAGCGGGCCTGCTTCTGCGGATCACCCTGTGCGACACCCTGCTCGAGCATCTCGGCGAACATGCGGATCGAGGTCAGCGGGGTCTTGAGCTCGTGCGACACCGTCGACACGAAGTCGCTCTTCAGCTGCGCGAGCTCGCGGGCGCGCAGCGCGCTGCGGATCGTGGCGAGCAGGCCGAGGCCCAGCAGCAGCGCGAGCGCGGACGTGTACATGACGTGACGGCGCGAGCGCTTCGCGATCACCTCGTCGAGCGGATCCGGATCCGACATGGGATTGACGATTGCGAGCGACAGGTGGGGCAGCGCGGTGCCGAGCGGCACCTGCACGATCGAGCGCAGATCCGGGCTCGGCGAGCCGCCGGCCGGCAGGATCATCGTGCGCGCGTTCGCCGCGATCTCGGCGGCGTTCTCGAGCGCCGCGACCTCCTCGAGCATCGGCGCGTCGACGGAGATGCCGATCACGCCGCCGTCCGCGCGCCGCCGATAGATCAGCGTGCGCAGCGGCTCGCGCGACGACGTGCGACCGCGCCAGACCGGCGCCGCGACGCGCGTGATCTCGCCCAGCTCGTCGGCGAGCCCGGCCGCGGCGCGGGCTTCACGACGCAGCCCGACGATGCGCTCGTCGAGCTCGGCGCGGCGTCGCGCGAGATCGCTGCCGAGCTCGCCGGCGACCAGCGCGCGGATTCGCGTCAGCACGCCGAGCCGAATGATCGGATCGATCGCGAACTTGTCGCCGAGCACATCCTCGGCGAGCGAGAGCAGCGCGTCATTCCCCGCAACTTGCGCGCGCAGCGTCGCTGCGACGACGCGCACGGGCACCCCATCGATCGAGCGATCGGCGAACCGCTTCTCGAGATCCGCGAGCGCCTGGCTCGCCTTTGGCGCATCGCCGAGCGCGGCGTGAACGCGTGCGAGACCGATCAGCGCAGCGGCACCGGCGTCGTCGAAGGCGACGAGCTTCAAGTACAGCGTGCGCGCTTCGGCGAACCGCTGGTTCGTCTCGGCACGCTGGGCCGCGTGCAAGCGCGCGCCACGCTCCTCGCGCGTGAGGTCCTCGCGCATGCAGACCTCGAGGCGTGCGCCCTCGCAGTCCTTCTCGACGCTGCCCGCGAGCTCGAGCACGCTCGGCACGCCGCGCGGAACGCGCAGTTGTTGATCCGCATCGATCCAGAACCAGTGGCGTGCGAGCGCCGCGTCGACCACGGTCGGTCGCCCGCGGGTCTGGGGCGCAGCCCCAAAAAGTGCCGCTCGCTCGACGCCATCGAGCGCTTCTTCGATCGAGCGCGTCAGGCGATCCGCGACCGCAAGCGCGGCCTGCTGCTGGCGCTCTTGGAGTGCGCGCACCGCGCCGCGGTCATCGCGATACGAGACCGCACCGAGATACGCGATGCCTCCGGCGGGCACGAGTAGCGCCGCGGCCGAGAGCACGTAGATCCACACGCGGGAGACCCGCACCATGGAGAGCATAGCGCGTTGCGACGCACGCGTCGGATCGGTATCGTGCCGCTACCGGATGGCGCAGTGTCTCATCGTCGTCCCCACGTATAACGAGCGCGAGAACGTGCGGGGCGTGGCCGAACGCTTCCTCGCGGCCCTGCCCGGCACCGAGATCCTGTTCGTCGACGATAACTCCCCCGACGGCACGGGCGCGATCCTCGACGAGATCGCCGCGGCCGACCCCCGCGTCCACGTGATGCACCGCGCCGGAAAGCTCGGCCTCGGCACCGCCTACGTCGAGGGCTTCGGCTGGGGTCTCGCGCGCGGCTACGAATACCTCTTCGAGATGGACGCGGACGGCAGCCACGACGAGTCGTACCTGCCGCAGATGCTGGCGCTCGCCGAGGACGGCGCTGACATCGTCGTCGGCTCGCGCTGGGTCCCGGGCGGCGGGACGCAGGGCTGGGGCGTCGGCCGCAAGATCATCTCGCGCGGCGGCAGTTTCTACGCACGCACCATCCTCGGGATCGACGTGCGCGACGTGACCGCGGGGTTCGTGTGCTGGCGGCGCGCGGCGCTCGAGGCGATCGACCTCGCGTCGATGACCTCGAACGGCTACAGCTTCCAGATCGAGATGAAGTACCGCGCCCTCAAGAAGGGCTTGCGGATCGTCGAGACGCCCATCATCTTCGTGGACCGCCGCGTCGGTCAGTCGAAGATGTCCCGCGCGATCGTCGCCGAGGCCCTCCTCAAGGTCTGGTGGCTGCGGTTCGGGCGCCGGCACTGAGCGGCCTTTCGCCCTGCCGGATCCCTGCTTCGAGTGGCGCTTTCCCGGATGTGGGTGCTACCTTGCAGCCCGGTTAGACGTGGTCATCCTCAAGTTGCGCATTCGCACCGCCGATGAGTGGCGAGAGCTCGCCCCGGGCGAGTCCGTGAACGAGCCCGTCTTCGTGCCGACGACGGACGAGCTCGAGCCCGGCCAAGATGTGATCATCGAGGTCGCCTCGCAGTTACTGCCGAACAAGGTCCTCATTCGCGGCAACGTGCAGACGTGGCGCCCCGCGCTGCCGCGCATGCGCGTTCGCGCCGGCGCCACGATCGATCTCGCGCAAGAAGAGCAGACAAAGCTGACGTTCTTGCACGAGGTGTTCTCGGGCAAGCGCACCGACGTCCCGCGCCGCAAGCACCACCGCCTACCGATCTCGATCCAGGTGCGCTACCGCCTCGCGAACAGCCCGAGCTACGTCGACTCCGCGATCTCGGAGATCGGCGTTGGCGGCGCGCTGCTCACCACGCCCGAGCCTCTCCCGATCGACACCGAGATCACGCTCGAGCTCGTGCCGCCTGGCGCCGCCGCACCGATCGCGATCGCGGGTCGCATCTCGTATCACACGCCGTCGGGCGGTTCGGGTCTGCGCTTCGTCAGCCGCGATGGTGACGGCGATCGCCGGCTCCGCGAGCTGATCCGTCGTCTTCGGGCGTCGTGAAGCGACTGCCACCGCGCGGTCCGCGACGCACGTGCGGGCCATGGTCCCTCGACGCGTTGCCGGCTGGGCGCGCGGTCACGAACGTGCTCGCGTTTCACGGCATCGCCGACGTTGTCCGCGCGGAGCGCCTCGTCACCGAGTGGACCGAGCTCGTCGGCGCGAAGATCGCGCAACGCACGCGGCCCGACGGCGTCCACGATCGCACGCTCTACATCGAGGTCGCAACGAGCGCGTGGCTGCAGGAGCTGAACTTGCTCAGGTCGCAGCTCCTCGCAAACCTCGTCGAGCGGCTCGGCGAGCCGCGCCTGTTCGACGATCTCAAGTTCCGCCTCGCGGGTCGCCACCAGCGCAACGCGGTCACGGTGCCGCGCCCGCGCCCTGTGATCCCGAAGAAGCCACTCCCTCCGCCGGCGACCGGCGCTGCACGCGAGAACATCGTGCGCGAGGTCTCGGCCGTCGACGATGACGAGCTGCGCGAGCTGATCGCGCGCGTTCGCATCACGCACGACAAGTGACGACCACGACGATCGTCGGCGGCGGGATCTTTGGTCTCACGACCGCGATCGAGCTCTCGCTGCGCGGCCACGACGTCGCGGTCTTCGATCCGGGCCCGATCCCACACCCGCTCGCGGAGTCGACGGACATTTCCAAGGTCGTGCGCCTCGACTACGGTAGCGACGAAGACTACGTGCAGCTCGGCGAGCTCTCGCTCGAGGGCTGGCGTCGCTGGAACGACGACTGCCGCGAAGCCGGGCACGCCCCGCTCTTTCACGAGACCGGCGTCACTTTTCTCTCTCTCTCGCGTATGCAGCCCGGCGGCTTCGAGCACGACAGCTATCAGACGCTGTGTCGCCGCGGCCACGCACTCGAGCGCCTGGACGCGGACGCGATCGCGCGCCGCTTTCCCGCCTACAACCCGGGCGTCTACGTCGACGGCTACTTCAACCCCGTCGGCGGCTGGGTCGAAGCGTCGGCGGTCGTGCGCTTCCTCGCCGAGCGCGCGCAGTTCATGGGCATCGAGATCCGCGAAGCGCACGTCGATCGCATCGACGATCTCGACGCCGACCTCGTCGTCGTCTGCGCCGGCGCCTGGGTCCCCCGCCTCGTGCCCGAGCTCGCGGGCTCGCTGCGTGCGATCGGCCAGCCGGTCTTCCACCTCCAGCCCGACGACCCGTCGCTGTTCGCCGCCGCGCAGTTCCCGGTCTTCGGGGCCGACATCTCGTGCACCGGTTACTACGGCTTTCCCGCGAACGCCGACGGCATCGTCAAGATCGCGAATCACGGCACCGGCGTCGAGATCACCGACGACGCCGAGCGCCACACGACGCCCGCCCAGGAAGCCGCGCTGCGCGTCTTCGTCCTCGAGTCGTTCCCCGCGCTCGCCGACGCGCGCATGGTGCACACGCGGCTCTGCGTGTACTGCGACACGCTCGACGGACACTTCTGGATCGCGCGGCATCCCACGCGCGAGCACATTGTCGTCGCGACCGGCGGCTCGGGTCACGCGTTCAAGTTCGCCCCTGCGCTCGGCACCCTGATCGCGGACATCGCGACTGGCGTCGCACATCCGCTCGCGCCCAAGTTTCGCTGGCGCCCCGAGCTCGCAGTGCAGACACGCGGCGACGCCGCGCGCGCCGACTGACTACTTCGCCGCGCCGCCGACGGCAGACCCACCGACGGTCAAGAGCGCCGCGAGGTCCTCGTCGTTGAATCGCAGCATCGCGCCGAAGAAGTAGTCGCGGCCGTAGTGGAACGTGTCGAACTGGACGGGCACGCCCGCGGTGCCCTTGATGATCTGGAGGGTCTCGGGCGAGTTCAAGAGCTCGTCGACACCGCCGAGGATGTAGAAGTGACGGAAGACCTCGAACGCGGCGGCGAGCTTCACGCGTGGGAGATCGTCGAACGTCGCGTCGAAGACGTCCGCCTGGAGCTTGAGCGCGCGTCCGCCCATGATGAGGTCGTAGTCGACGCCGATGCCGCCCGTCGATTCCTTGAGGCCGTAGCGGAGCGTGACGTCACCGAACCGCTTCGCGAACTGGAACGTGAAGCGGATGCTGTCGTGGATGACCGACTTGCGGATCCAGTTGTCGGGATCGACCGTCGGGTCGTGCACGAGCGTGACCTCGGGGTAGTTGCCGCGCGGACCCTTCTCGATCTCGATCAAATAGTATTTGTCGGGACGCGTGTGAAGCTCGACGGAGATGTAGTGGCGCGCGAGGCTCGAGATAACGTTGTACTCGCTGCGTAGCCCGACGTAGGTCTTGAGGCCGAACAGCGTGCCGAGGAAGCCCTTCGCGTCGTCGGTGATCTGTTCCACGTTGTCCGCGATGGTCGGGTCGTTGACGAGGCGGCCGAGCGTGCCCTTGTCGTCGTCGATCTTGTCGGTGATCGACTCGGTGTTCGCGATCACACCGTCGAGCTTCTCGAGCTTGTCGCGCAGCGTGGTGCCCGTGTCCTCGAGCTCCTTCTTCGCCGTCTGCACGAGGGCCTTCGCCTCGGCGGACGCGTCGTCGAGGTTCTGCAGGATCGCCGTCACGCGCGGGTCCGCGTCCTTCGTGATCGAGCGCAGGTCGTTGGTCAGGCCTTCGATGTTCGCCATCACGCGGTCGGCGCGCTGGATGATGTTCGCGACCGTGCCGGCCTCGCGCTGCACGAGACCGTCGACGCGCGTCGCGACCGACTGCAGCGGACCGTTGACGATGCGGCGCACGTCCTCCGAGAGGTCGCGCACGCTCGTGAGCACGGCGTCGACGTTCGGCAGCGTCTGCTCGATGCGGTGCATGAGCTGATCGGGCGTCGTGGCCTCGACGACCTGCGGGACCTTGCGGCACGGGCGCGCCTTGTCCTCGTTGTCGTCGTTGTACGTCGGGCACGTGGGCCCGAGGAGCGTGTGCTTGCGCGTGGTGCCGTCGGGGAGCTGCATCAGCTCCTCGCCGGGATCGAGCTCGAGGTAGTTGTCGCCGAGGAGCGACTTCGCCTTCTTCACGACGAGGCCGCTCGACCAGACCTTGATCTTGTCGCTGACCTTGAACGTCACGCGCGCGCGACGGCCGACGACCTTGAGCGACGTCACCTCGCCTTGCGGCAGACCGGCGACGACGACCTTGCTGCCGAGCGGCAGACCCGCCGCGTCCTTGAACTCGGCGTAGAGCGAGTAGTTGTCGGAGCCCGCCGGATCTTGGCCGAGGTTCTTCCACACCAAGTACCCGCCGATGGCGACCAGCAGGAACAGGACGGCGACCTTGACGCCAGACGAGACTCCCTTCACGTCGGCCTTTTATACCCCGACCGGCTTCCGAGCGGGCTCACAGCCCACCTTTGCCAGTCCCCAAGAGCGACAGCAGGATGTCGGTCAGGAAGTAGTCGAGGACCAACACCGACACCGAGCCCATGACGACGGCGCGGGTGGTGCCCATACCGACGCCGCGACCGCCGCCAGTGGCATGAAAGCCCTGGTAGCAGCCGATGAGCGTCACCATGAACCCGAAGAACACACTCTTGATGAGGCCCTGAAGGACGTCGGTGGGGAGGACGATCTCTCGTAGATTTGCGACCCACTGACCTTGATCGACGTTCTGCAGCAGGACGGCGACGATGTACGCACCGCCCATCCCGACGACGAAGAACAGGAGCGTCAGGAGCGGTGTCACGATCATCGCGGCGATCAAGCGAGGCAGCACGAGGTACTGGATCGGGTTGACCGCCATCGACTCGAGCGCGTCGATCTGCTCGGAGATGCGCATCGTACCGAGCTCGGTCGCGATGCCGGCGCCCGCGCGGCCCGCGAGCATGAGGGCGGTCATCACGGGTGCGAGCTCGATCGAGAGCGCCTTGCCCGTGGTGCCACCGGCGAACGACTCGAGGCCGAACTGCCGGAACGCGGCGACCGATTGCAGCGAGAGCACGGCGCCGGTGAAGAACCCGACGAGCAGCACGATCGGGAGGCTCGCGAAGCCGATGTACTCGGCTGCCTCGAGGTAGTTCTTCGGGCGGTACGGGCGACGCGGCAACCACGCCAGCGCGCGCGCCGTCAGGATCAAGTGAGCGCCCACGAGGTCGAGGAAGCGATGGAGCGGCGCGCCCGCATCCTTGAAGCCGGTCAGTACGGCCTTGCCGAACGACTCGCCGTTTTTGGGCCTCTCGGGCTGCGCGTCAGGCACCGGCGTCGGTGTCTCGCGCTGCCCGCGCGCACGGCCTTCACCGTCGAGCGACATCGGTGGCACCGACGGCAACGGCTGCACCGGCGCTCGATGGACAGACTCGCGCTCGCTCGGCAGGACGCCTCGCTCGCCTCGGACACCCGTGGTCTCCTCGTCGCCTGGTTCGCGCGTGCTCACGGCGAATCTCCGACATAGGTCCGCGGCACGCGCTTGCTCATTCCGCAGGTCACTTCGTACTCCGACAGTCCAGCCCACGCACCGTACTCCGCTGTCGTGATCGATGCACCTCCACTGGCACGTCCAAGCATCACGGCCGCATCACCGACCGCGATGTCGGGGATCTCGGTCACGTCCGCGATGGCAATGTCCATGGAGATGAGGCCGACGAGCCGGGCACGCTTGCCACGGATCGCGACTTCTGCACGACCACTCGCACGACGTGGGAGACCGTCTGCGTATCCGAGCGGCAACACCGCCATGCGGCTCCTGCGTTCTGCGCGCCACGATGCGTTGTAGCCGACGGACTCGCCGGCCTCGATCGTGCGCAGTTGGGCCACCTCGGTCACGAGCCGCATGGCCTGTGCATGCTGCGCGCCGCCGGGCCAGCGCCCGTTGCCGTAGATCGCGATGCCGGTTCGAACTTGATCGAACCTTGCCTCGGGAAACAGCAGCGCACCGGAGCTGTTCGCCGCGTGCTTCACGCGGATCGGTGCACCGGCCGCACGTGCGGCGACTTCGGCCTCCGCGAACCGGCGCAACTGCTGCCGTGTCATGCAGACAGGATCCGCCGGATCGTCGATGTCTGCACACGCGAAGTGCGTCATCAGACCGACGAGATGTATGCCGGCGCGCTGCGCCTGTGCCGAAAGCTCGCCCACGTCGGCGAGCGCGACACCGAGGCGACTCATGCCGGTATCGACCTTGAGGTGCGCATCGACGGGCTGACCGAGACGCTTCACCGCATCTGCGATCGCCGCGAGGTCGTCGGCGCTCGCGATCACGGGCGTCAGCTTCGCGGCGATCATCTCGTCTTCGCCACCGTGCTGCGACGGACCCATCACGAGCACGGGCGAGGTGATGCCGGCATCGCGGAGCGTGACGCCCTCTTCGACCAGGCTGACCGCGAAGCCGCTCGCGGCTCTTGCACGCTCGAGGGCCTGCGCGACGGCGACCGCGCCGTGGCCGTAGGCATCTGCTTTGACGACCGCGACGACATCGGAGCCCGCGATGGTGCGCACCGTCCGTGCGTTGTCGACGACGGCGGCGAGGTCGACCTCAACGCGCGTGCGTCGGATCATCGTCGACGCGTGCATCGCGCTGACCTTACTACGATCTGAAACGCCCGTGCCGGCCGGATGGCCAACACGGGCGTCAGGAGCAGAACCACCGCCAGGCGTGATCACCTGGCGAGTAGAGCGAGCTACGCGGCCTTCTTCTTCTCGGCGCGTTCGATCAGCGCGGGCGTCACGACCAGCGATCGGCCGCGCGGGATGATGAGTCCATCGCGAGCGAGCTGGTTGAACGCGCGAGAGATCGTCTCGCGGCAGCTACCGATCATGTTCGCGAGCTCCTGCTGCGTCGGGCGGCGGCGAATCGAGAGCCCATCGGGACCCGATGCGCCTTCCTCACGCGCGAGACCGACCAGGCGATGGATCAAGCGCTCGTTGACGTCACACAGCGCGAGCTGCGCGATCGTCTCGTCGGCGCGGCGCAGGCGGCGCGACATCTCACCGAGTAGGTTCATCGACGTACGCGGATGCGCCTGCATGTGGCGCAAGAGGTCCTCGCGCGACAGGACGAGCAGCGTGGTCGGCTCGATCGCGAGGCAGTGCGCGGAGCGCGGTGCTTGATCGAACAGCGACATCTCGCCGAACGAGTCACCTGCACGGAGCAGCGACAGCGTCACTTCACGGCCGCTCTCGCCGAAGATCACGACCTTCACGCGACCGTTCATGATCACGAACATCGCGTCGCCCGGCTCGTCTTGTGCGACGACGGCGGAGCCCACCGCCACCTTTCGAACCGACACACGCGCCGTGAGGTCTTCGATCGCGCTGATCGGCAACGCTGCAAACAGCGGTGCGCGCGCGATGGTTGCTCGGATACGAGCAGGATCTTCGCCGGCAACGCGCGGATCGACCGGGCGTGGTGGTGGCGAAGCGAGAATGGGGCGGGCGATTCCTAACGTCATGGCAGGGCTCCTGGGCGACGACCCGAACGCTTTATCTGCCAGTGCTATGCCCGCTCGATGCTGATCCCCGTCGCGACGTGGTTCTGCAGGGTTGACACCCCGCCCTACCCCTTTTCCTGTGACTTTGGCTTCACAAAACCGATCGACACCACGGCACAGATGTCGTGGTCATCACACCCGGCAGCCCGCGTCATTGACTTTGGTTGGTGGGGTCGGGTGGACCTGCCGGGGCCTGCCACCCCGCCAAGCGTCTGGTAGGTTGCGCAGCGATGACAGTTCTCATCGATGTGGTCATCAACGGACAGGCGCGAGCCGTGAACGTTGGGATGACCATCGAAAAACTGATAGCCGATCTCGGTCTCGGTGATCGGAAAGTCGCTGTCGAGCGTAACCGTACTGTCGTTCCGCGTGCGGAGCATGCGACGACCGTGCTCGCCGACGGAGACCACCTCGAGGTGGTCACGTTCGTCGGTGGAGGATGAACATGGACACCTGGAAGCTAGGCGAGCGCACGCTGCGGTCGCGGATCATCGTCGGCACCGGTAAGTACAAATCGCTCGACGAGACGCGCGCGGCACTCGAGGCGAGCGGCGCGGAGATGGTCACCGTCGCACTCCGGCGCGTCGATCTCTCGTCGAAGGAACCGACGGTGCTCGACGCGATCGATCGCAAGAAGTACATCCTCTTGCCGAACACTGCGGGTTGCTACACGGCGGACGAAGCGATCCGCACGCTGCACCTCGCGCGCGAGCTCGGCATGGACGACTTCGTGAAGCTCGAGGTGATCGGCGATCCGAAGACGCTGTTCCCCGACAACACCGCGACGGTCGAAGCCGCACGCCGCCTCGTGAAAGAGGGCTTCAAGGTCCTGCCCTACTGCTCCGATGACCTCATCACGTGCAAGCGGCTCGAAGAAGCCGGCTGCCTCGCGGTGATGCCGCTCGCGGCGCCGATCGGATCCGGCCTCGGCATTCGCAACCCGCACAACATCCGCCTCATCATCGAGAACGTCGGCGTGCCGGTCATCGTGGACGCGGGCGTCGGCACGGCATCCGATGCCGCCATCGCGATGGAGCTCGGCTGCACCGCGGTCTTGATGAACACCGGCATCGCCGGTGCGCAGAAGCCCGTGCTGATGGCCGAGGCGATGCGGCTCGCCGTCGATGGTGGTCGCAAGGCGTTCCTCGCCGGCCGCATGCCACGCAAGGACTACGCGAATGCGTCGTCGCCGACGTCGCAGTTGATCGAGTAGTGCTCGTCGCGATCACCGATCGGCGCATGATGGCGCCCGGCGCCCTGACGAGAGTCCGCGCCGACATCATCCAGGTCCGCGAGAAGGATCTCGAGGGCGGGCCGCTACTCGCGCTCGTGCGCGAGGCGATGGCGACCGGCGCGCGCGTGATGGTCAACGATCGCGCCGACGTCGCGGTCGCGGCCGGCGCCTACGGCGTGCATCTGCCCGAGCGCGGCATGTCCGTCGCCGACGTGCGTGCGCTCGGCGTCGAGGTCATCGGCGTCTCGCGCCACTCGCTCGACGGCGTCCGCCGCGCGCTCGACGAAGGCGCCGACATCATCCAGCTCGGGCCGATCTGGCGCACGCCGGGCAAAGGTGAGCCGCTCGGTCCGCTCGTGCTCGAAGGTGCACGCGCGCTGATCGGCACGCGCGCGCAGCTGGTCGCGGTCGGCGGCATCGAGACGCAGGAGCGCGTGAAGTCGGCCCTGCGCGCCGGCGCCGACGGTGTCGCCGCGATCCGCGCCGTGTGGTCGGGTGCGCTCAGCGAAACTCGACGTCCGTGACGCCGTTGTTCGGCTTCACCGTCACGCCGGTGATCGTGCGCTCGACGTTGTTCGTCTCGAGCGTCACGTCGTAGAGGCCGGCCTTCGCGACGCCGCTCGTGATCGAGATAACCGGATCGAGCCCGCACGTATTCGCCATGTAGATCGGATCGCCGCCCTCGGAGGGTACGAGCGTCAGCACGACGCTGCTCGTCTCGCAGTCCCGGGCGAACCAGGCGCGAACCCAGCCGCCGTCTTTGTAGAAGTCCGCGTTGACGCCGCCGTTCGTGCTCGGGTGCCGTGGCAGCGACTCGGCGACACCCATGCCGCTCGCGTCGAGGAGCCGGGCGAGCACGCGCTTGCCGCCGGGGATGAACACCGTGCCGTCCCGGCGGCCGTCACACGCATAGGACGTCGTCGTGTTCGCCTCGGTGACGAGCTCGATCCTCGCGACGCCCGGCGGACACTCGGTGACGGGGTCCGCCCCGATCGTCGCGTAGAACCGCCAGTAGACCGTCGCGAGTAGCTCGGGCACGCAGCGCGAGCAGCCATCACCGACGATGCGGTTGCCGTCGTCGCATGACTCGAAGTCCGCGCGCACGCCGTCGCCGCACTCGACGCCATCGCCGGGTTCCGGTCCGCCCGCACACGCGGCGAGCAACACGAGTGCGCCGACGCGAGACATGGCTCGATTCTACTTCTTGCGGATGCTCTTGCAGATCGTCGAGATGCGATCAGCCATCGCTTCCGAGTGGAAAGTTCCGGTCATGCCGGTGCCGCAGCCGTACTTGTCTTTGCCGATCTTCACCAGCGTGTCGACGAGCCACGACTTGCCGAGGGGCGGCGTGCGCTCGTAGCGGTACTCGGTGTCGCTGACCTTCTTGATGTTCTGGTTGTCCTTGTCCTTCTCGAGGCCCTTCACGCCGTCTTCCCAGTACGGCGCTTCCTCGATCGTGACGAAGTCGGTGTCGGACAGGACGATGTGGCGGCTCGGATCGTCAAACTCGATCTTCGCATCCTTGGGCGCGGTCACGACGTAGCCGGTGAACTGCTTGCCGAACGGCGCGAGGTCGTGATCGATCATCTCGACCTCGGCGAGCTTCTTAGGCTCGTCCTTCGGCGGCTCGGCCTTCGGCTCGTCCTTGGCCACAGCGGCGGACCCGGGCTCCATCGGCTTGGCGGTGTTGTCGGTGGCCTTGGTTTCCTCCTTCTTCTTACAGCCGGAGACGGCGACGACGGCGAGGACAGATGCGACGAGAACGAGGCGCTTCATTGCAGCTGTCTTATCAGATGCGATAGGCTGGATGCGTGCGCGCGCTGTACGTCTTGATGTTCCTCGTTGCTTGCAGCAGGGCGGAGCCCGAGCGGGCAGCGCCGATCACGGCGGCCGCGTGGTTCGAGGCGGATCCGGAGAAGTCGCTCGGAGCGACGCTCGCCGAGCAAGCACAGATCGCCGTCAAGAACGGCAAGAAGCCGCACGCGTACCTGCACGCGGCGTGGTGCCCGCCGTGCGTCGAGATCGAGAAGACGCGCGGGACGAATCCGAAGATGCGGGCCGCGTTCGCGGGCGTCCACATCATCGCGATCGATGTCGACGACATCGACGTGAAGCAGATCGAGGCCGCCGGGATGAAGGCCGTGGTGATTCCGATCTTCTACCGGCTCGACGACAAGGGCGTGCCGACGGGCACATCGCTCGACGGTGGCGCGTGGGGCGACAACGTCCCCGACAACATGGCGCCGCCGTTGACCGCGTACTTCTCGAAGTAGCTTTTTCGAGAACGAACAGCGCGCACGTAGCACTTGCGAACCGGCTTTGTCTCGGGTACTCGTTACGCCCTACCCGCCGCTATAGCTCAGTGGTAGAGCAACGGTTTCGTAAACCGTAGGTCGCCCGTTCAAACCGGGCTAGCGGCTCGAAGACTCAACGCTCGCGCAGCGGCTCGCCGGGGATCAGCAGACCCCAGACCAGCCACACGATCTGGTACGCGGCGCCCACGCCCACGAGCCACCAAATCGCCGTCGCTTCGTCGTACGCATTCGCGAGGAAGCCGGCGGTGATCGAGGAAACGCCGATCGCGAGCGTCGCGAGCGCGTAGTCGATCGCCATCACGCGACCGCGGAGATGATCCGGCGTCGTGACCATGAGGCCGTACGTCGAGAGTGTCCACTGCGCGGTGCCGGTGAGCGACGCGACGATGACGAGGAGCACGGCGATCGCGAGCACCTGCGAGATCGGTAGGACGGCGTACGCGACGCAGTAGATCATCGTCGCGGCGCCGCTGAAGGCGATGAGGGTCCGCGTCGTCGACGAGACGGCACCGGTGATCCGGCGCGCGAACAACGGGCCGAGAATCGCGCCAATCCCGCGCGCACCGATGAGCAGGCCGATCGCGATGCTGCTCCCCGAGATCCGCGCGACCGCGACGGCGGGCAACAGTCCAACCGTTCCGCTCGCGAAGCTGCCGCCGATCTTCGCGAGCACGAGACGGCGCACGACCTTGTCGCCACGGATGTAGTGGATGGCGTCGCGGACGCGGATGCGGGCGCCTTGCACCGGGCGCTGGAGCTGGAGCGGGCGCTCGATCCCGCGGAGCAACCACGCCGAGACGGCGAACGTCAGCGCGTTGATCACGAACGCAGCCTGCATCCCGAGGACGTCGGCGAAGATGCCGCCGATGCTCGCGCCGACGAGCAGCATCGAGCCCCACAGGGCGGCCATCGCCGATTGCACGCGAGGCAGATCGCGTGCGTCCACGAGGTTTGGCATCGCGGCACTCGCGGCCGGTCCGTAGACGCTCGCGCCGACGCCGATCGCGATGATCGCGCCGATCGCGAGCGCGACGCTGCCGGCCCACGCAGCGACGCACAACAGCAGCGCGAGCGGTACACGCGCGAGATCCGCGATCACGACCACGCGTTTGCGGTCGTAGCGATCGGCGACAGCGCCGGCGAGCGGCGACGCCAGGAACACCGGCAACACGGTCGCCGCATAGACGAACGCGGCGCTGCCGGGCCGCCCGGTCAGCTGGATCACCAGGTCGGCGACGGCGACGAACGAGAACCAGTCACCGGCGAGCGAGATGGCAGTCGCGATGAACAATCGACGGAAGTCGCGATTGGCCGCCAGCAGCTCGCGTATCGACGCCACGCGCAACGTTACGCGATCGACGTGCTAGGTTGCGATGATGCGGCTTGCCGTGTGCACGAGATTTCCTGTTGCACCGGCGAACTCGGGGGCGCCGATTCGCACGTTTCGGCTGGTGCAAGCGCTGGCGCGTCGCCACCAGATGTCGCTGTTCTCGCTCGTCCCCAAGCCGCTGGAAGCACAGCTTCGCGGGCACTCGGAGCTCGAGGTCTACACGCACGTGCACGTCGTCGCGTGCGACATGTTTCCGATCTTCCGGACCTCGACGGTCGCGACCTGCCGCAGCGTCGCCGAGGTCCTCTCGGGTCCGCTCGCCGAGGCACACGCCGCCGGGCCCTTCGATGGAGTCATCGCCGAGCAGGTGTTCACCGCCGAGGTGATCGGAGATCTCGACATCCCGCTCGTGTTGAACGAGCACAACATCGAGAGCGACATGCTGCGCGCACTGCGCGTGTCGGCGCCGGAGCGAGGCATCAGCGAGCAAGACATCACCGACCTCGCGCGCTACGAGATCGCGAGCTGGCAGCGCGCGGCGCTCGTCACGTGTGTCTCGCCCGCCGACGCCGAGCACGTGCGCCGGCACCGTGACGGTCCGGTCGAGGTCGTGCCCAACGGGGTCGCGCTCGACGAGAATCCGTACATCCCGCCATCGCGCCGCCACGGCTTCGACGTCGCGTTCGTGGGCGGATTCTTCTGGCCTCCGAACATTCAGGGCGCGCGCTTCCTCGCACTCGAGGTCATGCCACTGGTCTGGGTGCACGCGCCGGACGCGCGCCTCGTGCTGTGTGGCAAGAACCCCGCGGACGAGGTACTCGCGCTCGCTTCGCCACGCGTCGTGGTCACGGGAACGGTGCCGTCCGTGTCACCGATTCTCGACGCGGCGACCGTCTATGCGAACGCGTTGTTTGCAGGCGCGGGGTCTTCCTTGAAGACGCTCGAGCCGCTCGCCGCGGGGATCCCGATGGTCTCCACCGCGGTCGGCGCGCGAGGCTACCCGCTCGATCCGGGCACGCACTTCCTCCTCGCGCAAACGGCATCCGAATTCGCGGCCGCGATCCTCGACGTGTTCCGCCAGCGCGAGGCGTTCGATGCGATGACCGAACGTGCGCGGGGCGTCGCGATGGCGTTCGACTGGGCGGCGCTCGGTGAGCGGCTCGCCCAGACCGTCGAGCAGGCGATCGACTAACGGTCGAAAAGCAGACGCGTCAGCGCGTCTATGGCGGCCCTCGATCCTTCTTGTCGGGCTTATCGGGCTTGTCACCCGGATCGGCGGGTGCTCGCGCGGGCACCGTTCCATTAGGTCCGGAGGAGTCCGCAGTGTTCGTGTACGCGAGCACCGCCATCACAGCGCCAAAGACCCCGAATTTGCGCACGCGCCTCGGTCGTTGCGTCGCTTCGCGGACTCATGCCGCGTAGGATTACCACTCATGGTGAGACCGAGGTTGGGCCCGCCGTGGCAAGGTGAATTCTCAGCCAGCATCTCTCAGACCACAGCCAACCGCTTGGTATCTGGCAGGCGCGCGGCGAAAGCGAGCTACGAGTCTCGCTTTGAAGCGAGGTCGGCCAGCGGGTGCATGCATCGAAGATCCCGCCTTTGTAACAGGGCGGTGATAGGGTCCGCGCCGTGCGAAATCGATTAGGGAGAGTCTTGGCGTCGACGATGTTGCTCGCAGCTGCTTGCAGCGAGCAAGCGACGCCCGATGCAGTCAACCGCGCAGCGAAGCTGCCCGCGAATGCGACACCCGTCGCGGCCGCCGTGGCGCTCGGTGCAACACCGCTCGCGACGAGCAGCCGCGGCGTTCCACGTCTGTTGCAGGGCAAAGATGTGGCGGCCGCACCTGCGGCGACTGCGATCGAGAGTGCACGCGTGCACGTGTCTCGACTCGCGCCCGCGTGGGGCGTGCCGTTCGACGCGCTGCCCGAGCTCATCGGCGTCGGCGAGGTCGCGACGCAGGGTGGAAGCATCGCGCGCATTCAACAAGTGATCGACGGCCTGCCCGTCGATCAGGGCGAGCTACGTGTGATGATCGGTGCGGGCGGAACGCTCGTGGCGGCGTCGGGCGAGCTCATCGGGACGAACGCGGTGAAGCATCGCGCGCCGTTCGCGCAGGATGACGCGGGCGCGATCGCGCACGCGGTCGCGTACACCCATGGCGTCTCCGAGAACGGCGCCTCGCTCGCGACGAAGTACACGAACACCGACGCGACACGCGTCGTCGCCGGCACGCTGGGCGACGTCGATGTCCAGCTCGCGCGCGCGAAGCAGGCCTGGCACCGCCAGGACAACGTGCTCGTCGCCGCGTGGATCGTCGAGGCGTACACCGGCCGCGCGAACAGCACGAGCGGCGATCTGTATCGCACGGTGATCACCGCCGACGGGCGGCGCGTGCTCGAGCACCGCTCGCTGCAATCGGACGTCGCGTTCAAGTACCGCGTGTTCGCCGATACCGCCGGTGACTTCCGCCCGGCGGATGGCCCGACGCTCGACGTCTCCCCGCACCCGACGGGCGCGCCGAACGGAACGTTCCCGGGGTACGCGACGCCGTCGCTCGTCGAGATCGACGGCCTCAACACGAACCCGAGCAACCTGCCCGATCCGTGGCTCGCATCGACGGCGGTCGACACCATCGGCAACAACGTCAACGCGTATGCGGACGTGACGACGCCGACCGGCTTCAACACCGGCGACTTCCGCGCATCGACGACCGGCGCGCGCGCGTTCGACCGCGCGTACAACACCGCGGCCGAGCCGGCCAGCTCGCAGACGCAGCAGATGGCGGCGGTCACGTCGCTGTTCTTCGGCATCAACTGGCTGCACGACTTCTGGTACGACGCCGGCTTCACCGAGGTCGCGGGCAACGGTCAGGCCGACAACTACGGTCGCGGCGGCGTCGCCGGCGACGCGATCCTCGCCGAGGCGCAGGACTTCTCGGGCAAGAACAACGCGAACATGAGCACGCCGAGCGACGGCATGCCGCCGCGCATGCAGGTGTACCTGTGGAGCGGCAAGGAGACACGCTCGCTGACGGCGGGCGCGCAGACGCCGGCGACGGCGACGATGGGCTTTGGCCCGAAGAACTTCAGCGTGAGCGGCGTCGTCGCGGTGGCCAACGACGCTGCGGGCGTGAGCCCGAGCGACGCGTGTGAGGCGCTCACCGGCATCTCGGGGAAGGTCATCCTCGCGGATCGCGGCAACTGCAGCGCGAAGGTGAAGGCGCGCAACGTCCAGCTGGCCGGCGGCGTGGGGCTTTTGGTCGCGAATAACGTCGCGGGCACCACGCCCGTCGGGTTCTCGGATGACGCGACGGTCACGACGGTGATCACGATCGGCACGCTCGGCATCACGCAGGCCGATGGCACGACGATGAAGACCAACGTCGCGGCCGGGACCGTCAACGCGTCATTCGCGCGGGCGGTCGGCGTCGACCTCGACGGCTCGCTCGACTCGACACTCCTCGCGCACGAGTTCGGCCACTACCTCCACCACCGGCTGTCGGTCTGCAACACCAAGATGTGCAGCGCGATGAGCGAGGGCTGGGGCGACTTCCTCGCGCTCATGCAGCTCGCGCGCGCGGGCGACAACCTCGATGGCGCGTACCCGTTCAGCATCTACACGACGCAGAGCTTCACCGACGACCCGGCGTACTACGGCATCCGCCGCGCGCCGTACAGCACGAACGCCGCGATCAACTCGCTGTCGTTCCGTCACATGGCAGAGGGCGAGCCGCTGCCGACAACCCACCCGTTCCTCGCGTTCGGGGCGAACTCGCAAATCCACAACAGTGGCGAGATCTGGGCGTCCATGTTGTGGGAGGCATACGTCGGCCTGCAGAAGGCGGGTACGTCGTTCGACGCCACGCGCAAGAAGATGGCGAAGTACGTCGTCGCGGGCCTCTTGCTCTCACCGCCGCACGGGACGTTCATCGAGATCCGCGACTCGATCCTGACCGCGGTCAACGCCGCGAGCCCTGCCGATCACGCGATCGTCGCGGCCGCGTTCGCGAAGCGCGGCCTCGGTAGCTGCGCGATCGCGCCGGCTGCCGATAGCACGGACTTCACCGGGCTCGTCGAGAGCACCGATGTTCGCGGCCGTGCGGTCGCGGGCGCGCACCTCACCGAAGCGGGCACCAAGTGCGACGAGGACAACGTCCTCGATTCGGGCGAGACGCTCAAGGTGCGCGTTCCGATCGCGAACCGCGGCCACGCGGCGCTCACGAGCGTGACCGCGAAGCTGACGACCCAGACGCCGGGCATCACCGTGGTGTCGGAACCGACCGTGATGTCGACGATCGCGCCGTATGCGACCGCCGAGATCGTCGCCGAGATCAAGCTCACGACCGATGTCGCCGTTCCAACGGCCGGCCTCTTCCAGCTCGAGATCACCGCGCAGAACGGCTGCGATGCGATGACGAGCGCTCCGTTCGCGATCCGTCTCAACGCCGACGACAAGCTCGAGAGCTCGGCGACGGACTCGTTCGACGCGGGCGCGTCCGTCTGGACGGCGACCGCGAGCGACACGCCGATCTGGGCGCACACGCGCGAGGCGATGGACGTCCTCGACGGCGTTTGGCACGGCATCAACTTCGCGTCGGAGTCCGACACGAGTGTTGTCTCGCCGGTCGTCACGGTAGGCGACCAGGCGTTCTCCGTCACGTTCTCGCACCGCCACGAATTCGAGCCGATCGGTGACATGGGCGAAGCATTCGACGGTGGTGTGATCGAGCTGTCGAGCGACGGCGGCACGACCTGGAATGACGTCTCGACGCTTGGCGCGACGCCCGGCTACACCAAGACGCTCGATACGGGCAACCCGCTCGGCGCACGCATGGCGTACGCGGCGAACAACCCGTCGCATCCGCAGCCCGACACGGTCACGCTCGACTTCGGGACCCAGCTCGCGGGCAAGCAGGTCCAGCTGCGCTTCCGGCTCGGCACGGACGGTGGCGTCGGCGCGTTGGGTTGGACGATCGACGATGTCGCGATGAGCGGGATCGTCGGAACGCCGTTCCCGACGCAGGTCGCGGACACGGGCGAGTGCGGGACCGATCCCGACCCAGATCCCGAGGGGAACAACGACGGCGGCTGCTGTGATGCAGGACCGCTCGGTGCCGGCAACATCGGCGCTGCACTTGGTGTGCTGGCTCTCGTGCTTCGTCGCCGCCGACGCCACTCGTAGTTTCACCGAGTGCCGTCTTCACCTTGCAGTGCCAAGGTGAAGACATGGCGTTTCATGTCTCGGTCGGTGACCAGCTGTTTCTCGAAGAGGGCGGCGAAGAGATCGGCGCGGTTCGCAAGGTCGCGCCCGATCATCTCATCGTCTATGTCGAAGCCGCGGGCGACTTCGTCGTGCCCGGCCAATGGGTGCGCGCCGCGCACGACGGCAAGGTCGTGCTCGACCCGACCCAGGTCGACGAGAAGTTGCTCGCTGCAGCCGCCGCCGCGCACGACGCGGAGAGCGACGCTGCGCATGCGGGCCGCCCGGACTGATCAGCCCAGGTCGAACACGAGCACTTCGCCGCGGTCATCGCCGCCGGCGACGCCCTCGATCACGACCTGAGCTTCGCCGGTGATCGCGATCCCGTCACCCGCACCGAGCTCGTGCGCGTTTGCACGCACGCGGCCGCGCGCGACGTGAACCCACACATGACGTCCCGTCGCGAGCAAGAGCTCTGCACGCTCGTCGCGATCGAACAGCCCCGCGTAGAGCGTGGCGTCGCTGTGGATCGTGACGCTGCCATCGCGCCCGTCGGGCGACGCGACGACGCGCAACCTCCCCGCCTTGTCCTCGGCAGTGAACCGCTTCTGCTCGTAGCCCGGCGCGATGCCCTGCTTCGCCGGCACGAGCCAGATCTGGAGGAAGTGGACCGGGTCCGTCTTCGACGCGTTGAACTCGCTATGCGTGACGCCGGTGCCGGCGCTCATGCGCTGCACGTCGCCCGGCTCGATCACCGAGCCCGTGCCCAGCGAGTCCTTGTGCGCGAGCGCGCCGTCGAGGACGTACGAGATGATCTCCATGTCGCGATGCGGATGCGCACCGAAGCCGCGACCGGGCGCGACGGTGTCGTCGTTGATCACGCGCAGCGCGCGAAAGCCCATGTGCTTCGGATCGTAGTAGTCCGCGAACGAGAACGTGTGGTGCGAATCGAGCCAGCCGTGGTCCGCATGGCCGCGCTCGTCTGCTTTACGGATGCTCAACATGATGTCCTCCAATGACGGGCCAGAACGTGGTCATCCGCTCGTGACGGCGAAAGCTACCCGCGCGCACCAGACTGTTCCGCGACGAACTTCGCGAAGCCGGTCACGTACTTCTCGAGCAGCTCCTTGACCTTCGCATCGGTGATCTCGCCCTGGCCGTCGAACAGGCTGCCGGCCGACGGGATCCCGAGGCGTCCGCCGGACCAGAACATCGTGCCGAGCGTGCGGAGAACCGGCAACCACGCGGCTTGCCCGAGGCTCGTGCTGCCTCTGCCTGGTGTCACGCCGATCAGGCCGAACGGCTTGCCGAACACCTTCTCGATATCCGACGCTGGACGCGACATCCAGTCGATCGCGTTCTTGAACACGCCGGGGATCCCATTGTTGTACTCGGGCGACACGAGCAGTACGCCGTCGGCCGCGATCACGCGGTCCTTGAGTGCCGTGACGGACGCGGGAAATTGCTTCGCCTCTTCGTCGCCGTCGTAGAGCGGGATGCCACGGATCGTCGCCTCTTCGATCTTGGTGCCAGCCGGCGCGAGGCGCTGCGCGGCCCGCAACAGCTTCGTGTTCAACGAGCCTTCGCGGAGACTCCCGGAGATCGCGACGATGGTGGTCATGGGCACATCCTGACCGGAGCAGGCCCATCATCACAGCTGCTGTGAGCGAACAATGCGTTCGCGGATCGCGTCTTCCGCGATGCCATCCTGACCGTCGATCGATGTAGTGCTAGGCTGGCCGCGCCATTGAACTCGGGTGCTCATCAGAGAGCCGATGTCCCCTTCCGAAACTCACCCACCCGAAACGTGGTCACCGGTCCGTCGCGCGGCCGCGGCAATCGCATCCCCGATCCAGCGGATCCTCGCGGTCGAAGCGGCCAGTGGCATCGCCTTGCTCGTCACGACGGCGGCGGCGCTCGCCTGGGCGAACATGTGGACCGGCTCGTACGTCGATCTCTGGCACACGCCGATCGGCGGACGCATCGGACCGTGGGCGTACGAACAGCCGCTGCACTTCTGGGTCAATGACGGGCTCATGGCGGTGTTCTTCTTCGTCGTCGGCCTCGAGATCCGTCGCGAGATCTTCGAGGGCGAGCTCGAGACGCTCAAGAAAGCGGCGCTTCCTCTCGCGGCCGCGCTCGGCGGCATGCTCGTCCCCGCGATCATCTTCGCGGCGCTGAACGCCGGGCGTGCCGGTTCGGCCGGCTGGGCGATACCGATGGCGACGGACATCGCGTTCGCCGTCGGTGTCCTGACGCTGCTCGGGCGGCGCGTCAACCCGACGCTACGCGTGTTGCTGCTCGCGCTCGCCGTCATCGACGATATCGGCGCGATCGTCGTGATCGCGATCTTCTACAGCAAGGGGATCTCGCTCGCCGGGCTCGTGCTCGTGGGCGCTGGCATCGCGGTCGTGCTCGCGATGCGCGCGGCCGGCGTGCGCCCGCCGCTCCTCTATCTGATCCCGGGCGTCGTCGTCTGGGCAGGCCTTCTCGTCACCGGAATTCACCCGACGATCGGTGGTGTCGTGCTCGGGCTGCTCACGCCGGTGCGTCCGTGGTTCGGTCCGTCGGGCTTCGCGGCGACGACGCGCGAGCAGCTCGCTACGCTCCCCGACAACGATCGGAGCGAGCTGCTCGCGAGCCTCGACGTGATCAACCAGGCGCGGCGCGAAGCCGTCTCTCCCACGGAGCGCCTGATCCATTCGCTTCACCCGTGGGTCGCGTTCGTCGTGATGCCGGTCTTCGCGCTCGCGAACGCGGGTGTGGTGCTCGGCGGCGCGGAGCTCTCGGGCGACTACCTCTGGCTGTTCCTCGGGATCGTCGCGGGGCTCGCGCTCGGCAAACCCCTCGGCATCGCCGCGGCCGCGCTCGGCGCCGCCCGCTTCGGGATCGCGACGCGGTCCGCAGAGACCACGCGGCGTGGTGTGTTGCTCGTCGGCTTCGTCGGCGGCATCGGCTTCACGATGTCGCTGTTCATCGCGCAGCTCGCGTTCCCACCGGGGCCGCTGCTCGACACCGCGAAGCTCGCGATCCTCGTCGGGTCGGGCGTCGCGATCGTCGTCGGGCTCGTGTTCGGGCTCGTCTCGGCGCGCGTGCGTTAGCTGCCCTGCTCGACGACGTCGCCCGCGCGCTGCCCGATCTCGGGCTCCCGCAGCTCGAGTGACGGCAGACCGAGCGCCGGGTGCACCTCGAGTGCGGACGGCGCGCCGAGCACGCGCAGCATCTGCGGAATGGCGACGCCTTCCGTCACGAGCGGCCAGTGCCCGATATCGGACTTCACGTAGAGGATGCGCGCCTGCTTCATCTTGTCGGTGAGCTCGCGCGGGAACGGCTCGACGGTGAGCGTGCTGGGCAGCCAGCGGTGCAGCCAGTTCGACCACCGGATCGTGTCGATGCTGACGTTGATGAAGCGGCGCGTCTTCGCACCGCGGACCCAGTCACGATACGGCATGACGTCGACGTACGCGGCGTCGAGCAGCACGACGGTGTCGAGGCGCGACTCGGGCAGCCACTGGATCACCGTGCGATACGCGCCGGAGTGGCCGAGCACGGCGACGCGGCCCTTCGGCAGCGGCTCGCCAACGCCCGCGACAACCGCGGCGAGCAGCGCCTGCGTCGTCGGCCACAGGACTCTGTCCCACTTGCCGCGCGGGGCTTCGGGCACGACGAACATCGCGTTGATGCCCGACATCGCGAACTGCTCGGCGAGCCGGTGCTCGATCCACACGGCGTCGGCGTCCTGCCAGTAGCCGTGCACGTAGACGACGGTCTGCGCAGTGGCGGCGTCGTAGCCCCTCGGTACCCAGATGTGGACCGGGCCGTTATCGGTATCGAGGCGCCAGTGCCGGCCCTGCGCGACGAGCTCCGCGAGGAACACCGCCCGCGGATCGGCGAGCACGAGCGGGTGCGGCGGCTCGACAACCTCGGCGCTGTACGCGCTCTCGACGGGAATCTCGCTGGGCGTCTTCGCCGACGCGACGTCCGTCGATTCGCTCGCAGACCCGATCAGGAGCAACGCCGTTGCTCCGCCGAGGAGGACATCGAAGAGACGGCTGAACAGCTGCCGCACGTCCTTCCATGATGACAGACCGCGCTCGCGCGGCGAAGAAACTATTTCGCCGTCGCGTCGGCGCACCGTGTGCGCACGACCGATGCGCCGCGTCAGTCGGGGCGGCCGAGCTCGACGACCAGGAGCTCGAGGAGCTCGGCCGTGTTCGCGATCACGGTGGGACTCACACGCGTGAGCGCGCGGCGAACCGCGGCCTCGACGGTGCCCTTGCGCTCCTTGTCGATTCGCTTCCCGCCCGTCGTGAGATCGAACTGCGCGCGCCGGCGGTCGGTGCCGTCGACGGTGCGGCGGATCAGCGCCTGGGTCTCGAGGCGGGCCAAGATCCCCGTCAGCGTGCTGGGATGGAGGCCCAGGGTCTGGGCGATGTCTCGCGCGGACAACCCGGGAGTCTGGCCGATGAGCCGGATCACGAGGCGCTGCGGGCCGGTCACCCCGAGCGTCTTTGCCATCTTCTTCGAGCGCACCTCCAGCGCATGGGTCAACGCCCATAGCCGCTGCATGAACTGCAGGGTCTCCCCCTGCGGTTTCGGTGGATCGTCTCCCGGCACCCAAAACCAGAGTACCGCTACTCCTAGGAGGAGCGGCGGTTCTTATCGAAGATCCCCACCAGGATCAGGAGGAACGCGATGAGCCTGGGCAGATATACGAGGTGGCCGTGCTCGCCGACCGTGTGCACGAAGGCGCGAAGGCCCCACCCGAGCGCGAAGATCCAGAACGCGCAGGCAAAGAACACGAAGAACCGGTCGCGCGAGAGACGCCAGTACTTCATGAACTTCAGGCCGATCACACAGCAGCCCATCATTAGCGCGCCGTGCATGAATGGCAGGACGTCGGCGCTCACGTGTCCTCCCAGGTGAGGCCGATGACGAGCAGCGCGACCGCCACGAGCGCGGTCCCGCTGCGCGCCAGCGATAGGTTGACGTCGGGCACGAGCACGAGATCGACGAACAACAGGATGTTGTTGATCGCGAGGCCGACGAAGCACGCGGTGCTCCACATCAGGAGCCGCGTGCGCTGCCGTCGATAGCTACGCCAGAGCAGCCCCGCACAGAACATGCTGGTGAGCGCGCACAGGAGGTAGACCGCCTCAGCCATCGCCGTTGTCCTTCTTCTTCCGTAGCGTGAAAGCGTCCGCGAAGGAACGCGCCGCCATGCCGCGAATGCGATCGAGCGCGATCGAGGACAGCAGGCTGATCACCTTGCGGGGCTCGAGCGCGGCACCCTCGTCGATCGTCGCGAGGTCGCCCGGCTCCCCGACGAGCCGCACCTGCTCGCCCGTGATCTCGACGAGGCCCGTCCGCGCGAGCTCATCGGCGAGTCGCTTCATCACGTCGTCGCCGACCTGCAGCTCGCGAGCGAGCTCCTCGAGCGGCGCCTCCATGCCCGCGCGCTTGGACAGCACCACGACGAGCTCCAGCTTCTCGTAGGTGTCGAGCTTCGTCTCGAGGAGACGCCGCAGGGCCGGGGACGCAGTGGACAACGGCCCAAGGATCGGCCCCGCTTCGTTTGAGGTCAAACGGTTCCGGCCGATAGTTCTCGTCGAGGAGTGTGCGCGCCGCGCGCGGTGAGCGGGATCTGAACGTCGGTGATAATCTCGCGGCATGTCCGACCTCACGCTGTACGGAGAGACAGGCTGGGTGAGTCCGTGGGTGTTCCACGCGATGGTCGCTCTCGAGGAAAAGAACCTCTCCTACAAGCTCGAGCTCGTACCGCTGCCAATTCCCGCGGCCAAGAGTGCCGAGCTCGCGGCGAAGGCGCTCATCGGCAAGGTCCCCATCCTCGTGCACGGCGATGTCTGGATCTCGGAGTCGCTCGCGATCTCCGAGTACCTCGCCGAGACGTTCCCCTCGCCCGCCCATCCGCGTCTGTTCCCGGCGAACCTCGTCGAGCGCGCCCGTGCGCGGCAGGTGATGTCGATGGTGCGGACGAGCCTCGGCGCGCTGCGCGAGGACCGCCCCACGTCGAGCGTGTTCGGCCGCCCGACGATGCGGCCGATGACCGACAAGGGCAAAGCCGATGCGGCCGAGCTCGTACGGATCGCGAGCGCGCTCGTGAAGCCGGGCAAGAAGACGATGTTCGACGAGTGGTGCATCGCCGACACCGACCTCACGCTCATGCTCATGCGGCTCGTCGTGAACCAGGACCCGCTGCCGCAGCACCTGCTCGAATACGCGGTCGCGAACTGGGAGCGCCGGGGCGTGCGCCGATATATCGCGCACATCCCGACGAGCCACTGAAACGTCCTTGACATAGTTCGACAACATTCGTATTGAAGCGGCGTGGCCAAGAATGACGTCGACAAGCTGGCGCGCATGTTCCGCGCCCTCTCGAATCCCAACCGGCTGCGCCTGTTCATGAACCTTCTCGAGGAGAGCAAGCTCGACCTCGCGAAGGGCCGCATCCACGACTGCTTTCTCGCGAAGCTCCTCGCCGGGCTCGACCTCGGCGCCCCGACGGTCTCGCACCACGTGAAGGAGCTCTCGGACGCCGGCCTCATCCACACGCAGCGCGAGGGCAAGCAGCTGATCTGCTCCGTCGACCCCGACGGCCTCGCGCAGCTACGCTCCGCGCTCACCGTCGCTTCGTAGTCTCGCACCCGCCACCCACGGCGGGTTTTTCTTCGTCCTCAAACTTCGATAGTTCAGAAAGTATCAGGAGACCCCATGGCACATCGCGATATCGTCATCGACAAGTACGGCTCGGCCGAGAAGCTCAAGCTCCGCGACATCGCCCCGCGCGCGCCCAGCGACGACGAGGTCGCGATCGACGTCGCGTACTCGGGCATCAACTTCGCCGATATCCAGATGCGCCTCGGCTTCTATCCCGACGCGCCGAAGAAGCCGTTCGTTCCGGGCTACGAGGTCAGCGGCAAGGTCACCTCCGTCGGCAAGAACGTCACCGACGTCAAGGTCGGCGACGCCGTCGTCGCGGGCACCTACTTCGGCGGCTACGCGTCGCACGTCACCATCCCCGCGCGTCAGGTCTTCCGCCTCCCGACCTCGATCGATCTCGCCGCGGGCGCCGCCCTGCCCGTCAACTACTTCACGGCGCAGCTCGCGCTGTTCGAGATGGCGCGCGTGCGCGCGGGCGATCGCGTCCTCATCGAGTGCGCGACCGGCGGCGTTGGTGTCCTCGCGATCCAGATGGCGCGACACGTGGGCGCCGAGGTCACCGGCCTCACCACGAGCCCGCACAAGAAGTCGTTCATCGAGTCGCACGGCGCGAAGGCGTACACGCGCGACGAATTTCGCGCCGACCCGTCACTGAAGGGCTACGACTTCATCCTCAACGCCTCCGGCGGCGGCGAGATCAACTGGCAGCGCGCGCGCCTCGGCATGACCGGTCGCATGGTCTGCGTCGGCCTGTCTTCGGGCGTGAAGGATGGCAAGCGCAACTTCGCGCGCATCGCGCTCGCGGCGCTCCGCATGCCGCGCATCAGCGTCATCAAGCTGTTCGATGCGAACCAAGGCATCTACGCGCTCAACGCGCTGCACGTCTTGCGTGACAACGCGTGGATCGAGCGCCTCACGAAGTCGATGGTCACCGTCGAGCAGATGGGGCTGAAGCCGCACGTCGGGAAGGTGTTCGATGCAGGCGACGTCGCCTCCGCGCACGCCTTCCTCGAGACGAAGCAGGCGACCGGCAAAGTGCTGCTCGCCTGGAACTAAAGCTGCGTCGCGCCCCGCAACGCTCACGGCGCCATCGGCCGCAACCGAGAACGCGACCGTCACGCTCACGGCGCCATCGACCGCAACCGAGAACGCGACCGTCACGCTCACGGCGCCATCGACCGCGCGCAACCGAGAACGCGAGCACCGCGCGCGCACCACCGCGCCCTCGCACAACGGTCCCCGGCAGAAGAAGTGATGCCGAGCTCGCGAAACCGGCGCAGATGGCGGACCGGCAAGCCGCACGTCCTCGCAGGATGAACGCGCCGGATCGGACTCAGCTTGAAAATGGTGGGGTAGCTTGAAGGCATGGAGAAGGTCGCGCGGCTCGGGATCAAACAGAACAGGAGAGATTTCATTTATTTCGTGAGCAAAGGCGACGTCTGGGCGAAGGCCTTGCTCAGGCCCGGCCGGATGATCGAGACACGGCCAATCAAGGTGGCGAGCGTCGGCATCGAGATGGACGCCGAGTACATGTATTCGCTCGACGAGGAGGGTGACATCGTCCGGATCAAACCCGGCGATGTGCTGCCGTACTTCTTCGGCAGCCGCCCGCCGAAGAAGAAGGCAACGGCGAAGACGAGCACGAGGCTGACGGCGACGAAGAACTCGACGACGAAGAACTCGACGACGACGAAGAACTCGACGACGACGAAGAACTCGACGACGAAGAAGACGACGGCGAAGAAGAAGACGACGGCGAAGAAGACGACGGCGAAGAAGACGTCGACGACCAAACACTCGAAGGCCCGGCGCTGACCGGCGCACGCGATTGCTCGCGCACTGTCACGCCGAATAAATCGGTGCGACCTGTAATCGATTGCTCGCGCACTGTCACGCCGAATAAATTGGTGCGACCTGTAATCGAAAAAATACAGGTCGCACCCGTCGTACCGCCCAACTTGATTTCCGGCGGAGCATTCGCGCCGCGCGACCAGCGATCATCACTCTTTCAACACACGCACCACGCGAACGCGATGTAGCTCGCGCGACCGGCAAGTGAGATCTCGTCAGCGCGCGGCGCGCCCCCGCGCGGCGAACCACCCCCCGAGCGAGTTCCGCAGCGGGAAGCACAGGTGTTTGTGTGAGCACGACGGTCACCCGCGAGGACTGTCTGAGCGCGGGGGGGTGAGTTCGCGCGCGGGAGGCAGCCGCGCGCGCTCGTGCGATCGCGGTGCTCGCGTTCTGGATCCGTGAGCGCCGAGCACGCGGAAGCGCGGAAGCGGAAGCAGCCGCGCGCGCCGAGCACGCGGAAGCGCGGAAGCGCGCGCGGGGGGTGTTACTCGAACACGGGCGCGAGCGTGGTGACCGCGGCGCCCCACCAGCGCGGCCCATTGCCCTGCACGAGCGTACCGACGCCGCTCGTCGGATCGATCGTGATGAACTGGCCGGCCTCGGTGAAGCCGAAGATCTTGCCCTTCCAGTACGCGATGCCCCAGATGTCGCCGTACCCGATGTTGTTGCCGATGGGGCTCGCGGCGAACGAGCTCGGTGCGAGGCGCACGAGGCGATCGGGCGAGGCGCCGTTGTCGGCCGTCTGCACGGTGCCGAAGCCGGCAATGGAGACGAGGTCACCGCTCGACGAGAAGGCGCCCATGTTGCCGACCTGGGTCGCGTTGCCGGTCGTCGGGTCGATGCGCGAGACGACGCCGTTCGCGTTGCGCGTCGCGACGAGGATGTCGGGGCCGGTCTGCCCGATCTCGGAGGCGGGGACGAACGAGAGGCCGTTGAACGTCGCCGTGAGGTCTTCCGAGAGGCGCGTGCACGCGGCGGTGGCTGGATCGATGCGATAGACCGACGTGAACGAGATGCCGATCATGAGACCGGTCTGGTCGATCGCGAGGTCGGTGATCTGGTCGCCGCCGCCACCGACGAAGGTGAAGTTTCCGACGAGCGTGACCCCGAGCGTGTCGGGATCGACCTTGTAGAGCTGCGATGACGTGTGTGCGTACACGAACGTCATGACGGCGGCGTCGGGGGGTGGCGTGTTGTCGGCGTCGGACGTGCCCGCGTCCGTGCCGTCGTCATCGCCCGTACTGGGTCTTTGATCGGGACCACACGCGGCAAGCGCGGCGAGCGCAAGCGCGGCAGCTCCGAGCACCTCCATGCTCAGCTTCCTCATCGCGGCGGACGATACGCCGGCCCGGTGGGTACTTCACGCGTAAAATCGCGGGTCCACCGAAAATGCCAACGCGCCGGCTTTCGCTCGGCGCGGTGGGAGAATCGTCGTCGTCGTCCACGACGACGAGTCTCAAATGGTTCGACCTGTCGCTCGACCAACCGAGCGGGGATCGATGCTTAGTTGTTGGCGAGGCAGGTCGTCAGCGCGGGGGTCTGCGTCCAACCGCAGTCACCACTCGCCTGGCGCTCGCAGCTCGCCTCCTGGTAGCACGCGTACTCGGGGCGGAACTCGCAGGTCGAGATCACGCCTTCCTGGTCCGAGCAGATCTGCGAGGAGCAGCCGCCGACGAAGCAGCCTTCCGACTGCGCCGCGTTCTCGACGCGAATGAAGACGTTGGTGGCGGTGCGGCCCTTGGCCCACGTGCCGTTGATCTTCTGCGTGAAGCGATCGCCCGCGATGATCATGCCCGACGGGTTGAACATCGCCTCGGTGAGCACGGCGACCTGCTCGTCGGTGAGTCCCGACGGCTCGAAGTCGATCGCGCTGAGGTTCGCGCTGCGCGACGTGTTGAGCGCGGCCTCGCCCGTCGACGGGCATGGCTCCGCGATGCAGCGGACGCCGTTGTCCTTCACGCGGACAAAGACACCGTCGGTCACGGCGGCCGACTGCGCGACCCACGCCTCGGTGACGATGAAGCGGCCCATGTCGTGGCCGATGCCCTTCATCGTGCCGTAGCGCGCGAAGCGACCGCGAACGATCGCCTTCACGCCGGGGCCGATCGCGCCTTGGCCAACCGCGAGGCGGAGCTTGTCCTGCGCCGCCGGCTTGAGGCCCGACTCCGAGAAGTCGAGCTCGGGGGTGTAGCAAGACGACGAGGGCTTGCCGTCGTGGCAGACGGTGTTGGTGCGGTTGAGGCGCGTGAGGAACTCGCCACCGCAGTACGGCGACGCGCAGCGACGGACGTCGCCACGGATCGCGAAGTACGTGTAGTTGCCATCGGCCGCGATGTCACCCTTGCCATCGGCGTTGGCGACGTCGTCATCGGCGGTCTCGCCAGCCAGCTCGTCGAGCTCGCCTTCCGAGGAACAGGCCGCAATAAACGAAATCGAGAGGAGCGGCAGGGCCGCAAAAGAAAATAGGCTACGCATTTTCAGAAGACTCCTTAAGGGAACTAAGAACTCGTTTGATGCAGCGCGACAAAGCATGCGGTATGCCGATGTAGGCGTGCAGCGAAGACGCTGCTCCGACACATGTTTTTCGCGACAGGCGAAGTGTCTCAGTGGCTCTTCGAGCTTCCGAGTGCGCCAGGTTGGCGCATCAGTGGTCGTGCATCGTCGGCGCGTCGAGCGGGGCGCCCATGCTGTCGCCGGGGCCGCTGTCGTCGACCCACGCGATCGGCATCGTCGGGGCGAGCTGGCGCGCGATCCACACGTGACGATCGATCGCGATCACGCCCGCACTGCCACGCGTGATGCGCGCGAGCTCGTGAAGCGCGCCGATCACGGCGGGCTCGAGGCCCGGCATCTTCATCGAGATCGTTCGCGCGAGCGCCGTGCGCAGGATCGCTTCGCCATCGCCGGTCGCGGAGATCGCGCAGCGCGCGTCGGCCCACGTGCCTGCGCCCGGCACGGGCGAGTCGCCGACGCGGCCCGCGCGCTTGCCCGCGGTACCACCGGTGGACGTCGCGGCCGCGAAGTGACCGGCGCGATCGCGCGCGACGCAGCCGACCGTGCCACCGCTCGCGATGCCGGTGAGCGCCGCGAGTCGCGTGCGCGCGCGCTCCGTGATGAGCGAGCCCGCAGGCGCCGGCGCGATCCCGACCTCGCGCGCGAATCGCCATGCTTCGGCGCCGGCGAGGATCACGTGCGCGCCGGCATCCATCACGGCGCGTGCGAGCGCGATCGCGTTGCCGAGATCCGGAACCGCTGCGACCGCACCGACGCGCTGCGTGGCGCCGTCCATCACGGACGCATCGGTCTCGACGTTGCCGTCGATCGTCAGCGCCGAGCCCGTGCCCGCGTTGAATTCCGGATCGTCCTCGAGCACGCGCACGGCGGCGACGACGGCGTCGAGCGCACTCGCGCCCTCTTCGATCATCCGGTGGCCGATCGCCGCGGCGGCACGCACGCCCGCGCGGAGTCGCTCGTGACGATCCTCCGTCACGAGCCCGGCGCCGCCGTGGCAGAGGATCACGGATCCGCCGCGCAGCGAAAGCCGACGATCACGTGACGCGCGGTCTTCGCGCGCCCGTGAAACGAGGCACCGCGACCGACGCCGGCGAAGTCTTCCCACGCCGAGCCCTTCACGACCATGCGGTCGGCTTTCTCCGGCGTCGCGGTCCACTGAAACACGTTGCCGGCGAGCTCGAGCACGCCGAACGGGCTCGCACCATCATTGAACTGTCCCGCGGGCGTCGTGTCCTTCGGACCCTTGACCGCGCTGTTGAGCTTGTCGGCCTCGTACGCGTTGCCCCATGGATAGGACAGGCCACCCTCGCCGCGCGCTGCCTTCTCGTATTCGGCGGCCGTCGGCAAGCGTCGCTTCTCGCCGCGCTGCGCACCGCGCCACACGCAGTAGCCCACGGCTTCCTCGTGCGTGACGAGCACGACCGGATGGTCCTCGCGCCCAGTCGGGGGCCGCCCGTCTTTCCACACGAAGCGCGCCACTTCGGTCGCGAAGTCCTGGTTGAAGCCCTGCGTTTTCCACGCCGCTTCGTCGATCGCCGGCGGCTTCGCTTTGCCCGCGGTGACCATCTCCGCGTACTGCGCCTGCGTGACCGGCATCAGGTCGATGCGGAACGCGGGCAGCTCGGTGATGCGGCGGTCTTCCTCGGTGTCGAACCACTTGTTCTCGCGCGCCGAGTCCTGGCCCGCGGTCTGCTGGTAGTCGTCGTACGAGGCCGCGCGCTCTTCAGGCGTCGAGCCGGCGATGTAGTTGCCGGCGGGCACGGCGATCATGCGCTCGTCGGCGGCGACCGAGAGGAGCGCGTGCTGCACTTGCGGTTGGTGCGGTTTCGAACCGCCACATGCAGCGAGTCCCAGTCCGAGCAGTGCGCGCTTCATTGCTGCATCTTCTGTTTTGCGATCGCGGCCGCGACGACCTTCGCTAGCTCGGGAAGGTACTCTGGATCGCGGCGGAGCGCAGTCGCATCGAGCGTCGTCGCAATCGCCGGCGTCACGCGCACGAGCGCGCCCGCGCTGTCGCGCAAGATACGTACGCGTATCGGTTGCTCGTCGCGATCGACGAAGATGACCGACGCGAACAGCGGCTGCGCCTCCGCACCAGGCAACACGCTCGTCGCGAACACGAAGCGCCCGTCGCGCGACCACACCGGACCGCTCTCGTCCGTCGGCGGTAGATTGACGAGCTGCTTCGCCTGCCCCGACCCGCGCTGCATGATCCACAGCTCGCTGTCGTTGCGGTCATCGCGCCGGACCTTGCTCGTGAATGCGATCAGCGCGCCGTCGGGCGAGATGCTCGGCTCGCGCTCGTCGGGACCCGGCGTGCGCTTCGTGATCGTGCCGTCGGGCGCACGCTCCTCGATGCGGCTCGCGCCGGTCTGCTTGTCGACCGCTGCATAGAGGATGCTGCCATCGGGCGCGATCGACGGCGTGACCTCGTGGTGCTCGCTGGTCGTGAGCTGCGCCGGTGCGCCGCCCTCGCGCGCGATCTGCCACAGATCGTAGTCGCCGCCGTCGCGCGTCGACGCGAACACGATCGACGTGCCGTCGCGCGTCCACACCGGGTGACTGTCGATCACATCTCGCTGTCTGCCATCGGTCAGCCGCGCCGGCGTGACCTCGACACCGAGCTTCGCGATCCACAGGCTCGTGCCGCTCTCGCGATCGCGCGTCGACGCGAACACGATCCACGCACGATCCGGCGAGACCGCCGGGTGCGTATCGCGCGCGGTTGGATGCGGCGCGAGCAGATCGAAGCGGCGGTCGCCGGCTTCATCGATCGAGACGAGCCTGACGCCCGTCGATCCACTCTCGGCAGCGACGATCGCGACGCGATCGTCCAGCTGCGCCGGTTCGACACTCCTTGGTTGCGAGCCGCACGCGGCGGCGAGTAGCAGGAGGCTGCTACTTCTTTGCGGGCGCGGGCGCAGGGGCCTCGCCCTTCTTCTTCGTCAGGTTCGACATGTCCATGCCCTTCGACAGATCCTTCTCGTCCGGGGCGACGCCGGCATAGATGCCGATCGCGGCGACGAGTACGAAGGCACTCGACACGAGCGCGATGATCCACGCCTGTCGCTGGCTCTCCTCACGACGCTGCTCGTAGACCACGAAGGTCGACTCTTGCTCGCGGGACCAGGACGAAAAATCCATGTGGCTCATCAGTGCTTCCTCCGACTACAGCGATCATTACTCGTTTCAAGGACGTCCGTGCAATCTCGTGAACATTCAGGCTGTCTCGGGCGTTGGATGATCACGTGACCGGACGGAACAAACCCTCGAGCGCGGCTGTGACACCCGGGTTCGCATTCGGTTCCCGATTTGTTTTCGCGGTCGTGCTTTCAGCAGCTTGCGGCAGCCCGAGCGAGGCCGATCCGAAGCCGCCGGCACCCGCGAAGCCCCTCCCACAAGGGCACGGCGTCTCGAAGGCCGCCGAAGCTGCGCCGCAACCTGAGGTCTGCCTCGGCGTCCGCGACAACGGGATCTGGTCCGACTTGGACGACAAGGTGCAACTCGCGCTGCCCAAGACGCTCACACCCGAGCGCGTGAGTGCGCGCATCGACCGCAAGGCGTCGCTGCTGATCATCTCGATCGATGGCTTTCCGCGGAAGAGCTATCCGCTCACCGGGACCGCGAAGCTGACCGTCGGCACGTTCGAGCTCGCGCTGCGCCCCGGCGATCGCGACGAGCTGAAGCCGTTGCTCGCGAGCACGCGTCTCGTCGAGGGCGCGCCGAAGCACGATCGTGACAAGGACGGCATTCCCGATCCGCTCGACGTCCTGGTCGGCGCGAAGAAGACGGTGCTCAACGCCGACGCGTACACCGAAGGCTACGTGACGATGAAGTTCCCGATGGGCGACGTGCCGCGCGAGATGGGCGTCTGCACGGACGTGATCATTCGCGCCGTGCGCAACGCCGGCATCGATCTCCAGAAGGAGCTGAGCGATGACATCCGGCGCGCGAAAGCCGCGTACCCGATGATCAAGGGCAACGCCAATCCGCACATCGATCAGCGCCGCGTCGCGACGCTCCTACCCTACTTCAAGCGCCACTGGGAAAAGCACACCGAGAAGCTCGACGACGCGAGCGATCCGCTGCGTCCCGGCGACGTGATCTTCATGGACACGTTCCCGAGTCGCTCGGGCCCCGATCACATCGGAATCGTCTCCGATACCCTCGGAGAATCTGGCTTGCCGCTCATCATCAACAACTGGACGAACGGCACCGTGACGGCCGAGATGGATCTGTTGACCTTCGTGCCGGTCCTGCATCGATTCCGGCTGCCAGAGTAGTGCTACGCTTCATGGCCGCATGAGGTGGATGCTCGCGCTGCTCGCCGCCTGCCTCGTCACCGGGCAGGCGCGCGCGGAAGATGAAGCGGAGAAGTCGACCTACCGTGTCGTGATCGATCGCGTCGAGCACGAGCCCTCGGCGCTCGGTGGTAACCGCCTGCGCGTGTACATCTCCGCGGTGTCGCTGCTCGGCGCGCAGCTCGATCTCACCGACCCGAAGGGCATCAAGCTCCAGGCCGGCGGCTCCGAGATCAAGGCGCCGTTCGCGATCGGTCGCTACGCCGCGACCGACTCGCACACCGCGATCGTCGTCGTGCTGCAGGCAACGGTCGCGTATGCCGAGGTCCTGCCGGTGATCGCGGACGCGCTCGAGACGCAGACGTTCGCGGCGCTCGACGAGAGCCGCACGCAGCTCGCCGTGCTGCCCTACAGCGAGACGCTGCAGCAGGCGAAGCTCGGCCCGCTCAAGACCGCCCGCGCGAAGCTGGCGCAGGTCCAGACCGACGAAGCCGCGAGCGATCCGCTGCTCCTCGAGAGCGTCGAGCGCGCGCTCGCGCTGCTGAAGAAAGCGAAGACCGATCCGGAACGCGCGCTGCGCAAGATGATCATCGTGATCGGGGACGGTCGCGACCTGGCCAACGATCGCGAGCGCGTCACGCGCCTCGGCGAGCGCGCCGCGAAAGAAGGCGTGCGCATCCATTCGTTCGCGTTCGCACCGAACGACATCAGAAAGCCGCTGCTCTTGCTCGGCGAGCTGTCGAGGAAGTCGTTCGGCACGTTCCGCTGGATCCGCAGCCCGAAGGCCGAGTCGTGGACGCCTGCATTCCAGCAGCTGCGCGACGAGATCAATCAACAGTACGTGCTGACGTACTTCGTCGCCGCCGATACGGGCGCCGCGGGCCGCAGGGTCAAGCTCGTCACGCCGGTCGGCACGTCGCTCAACGAGGTCAAGGTTCCGGAGGCGACGTGCGCGGGCAAGGTCTGCGATGCCGGCGCGTATTGCGCGGGCAGCGTGTGCGCCAAGCCCAAGGCGGCCGGTGATCGCGGCATCCTCGGCTGGATCCTCATCATCGGCGGGATCCTCGTCGGCGTGATCGTGCTGCTCGGCGTCGTCGGCTTCTTGATGACGAAACGCCAGCAGGCACAGGTGCCGCTCGATCCCGACGCGATCATCGCGGCCGCCGAGCAGAAGATGAAGTCGAAGCCTCCGAAGGCCGTCACCATCCAGCCGTTCGCGAAGCCTGCGAGCGTGCCGCCGCAGGGTGTGGTGCAAGTCGTCGCGCCGGTCGTTAGCGGCCCACGCCTCTACATCGCGAGCGGCCCGCGCGAAGGCGAGCAGATCGCGCTCAAGCACGGCTTCATGATCGGCAAGCAGCCCGGCTGCGACCTCGTGTTCGACGACGGCTTCACCTCGAGCCAGCACGCGCAGATCGCCATGGACCACTTCGGCAATTGCCGCCTCTACGACCGCGGCTCCACCAACGGCACGTTCGTCAACGGACAGCGCGTCACCGAGTACGTCCTCGAGCACGGCATGAGCGTCAGGATTGGCTCGACCGAGCTTCGTTTCTTGGCACAATAGGACCCTCCCGGATGAACAAGTACCGACCCTCCGGAAAGCTCATCATCGGCGGCCAGCTGTTCGATACGGACGCGCCGATCGTGCACTTCAGAGAAGGTCCGAAGTGGGACGCGACGAAGACGGAGTGCTTGTTCACGGAGAACGGCCGCCCACACATCTCGAAATGCATCCCGGCGGCAGGCGGCCAGATCCCCTACGAGGCCGTGAGCCGGAGCGTGCATCGGTACTCGACGCGCGCCCCGCTCCGCCAGAAGAAGTGGAACATGGGCGAGAACGCGCCCTACGACGCCGCGAAGACCACGATCAAGCAGTTCGTGATCCACCACGACGGCTGCACGTCCGCGGACATGTGCTTCAACGTGCTGCACAACGAGCGCGGCCTCTCGTGTCACTTCCTGATCGATAACGATGGGACGATCTTTCAAACGCTCGATCTCGCGCTCGCGGGCTGGCACGCGGGCCCGTGGAACCCCGCCTCGATCGGCGTCGAGCTTTGCAACCGCGGCGATGCGAAGAAGGAACCCGACAAGTATTCGGGTGGCAAGCACGGGCCCGACCGCCGAAAGATCCCGTGCAAGATCAACCGGCACACGTACCTCGCGTACGACTACACCGACGAGCAATACGAGGCGCTGCGAAAGCTGTCGCGCGCGCTGCTCCGCCTGTTGCCGAACCTACCGGCCGAGTATCCGCAGTCGAGCCCCGGCGTGCAGAACTGGGACACGATGCCCACGAAGGACTCGTTCTCGTTCTCCGGGTTCATCGGCCACTACCACCTGATTCCGGAGAAGTGGGACCCGGGCTACTTCGACTTCAAGAAGTTCTGCAGCAGCATTCGCGGCGAGCTGTGTTTCCCCGTGTACCCGACGGGCGCGCCCAAGAAAGGCCAAGACAGACCCGTCGTCCCGCAGGAGACCGGCGAGCTCAAGGCCGACGCCGCGCTCCTCTACAAGATGAACGAGGCGCGTGCCGACGGCGGCTTCTTCCCCGTCGGTCCATGGGGCGAGTCGCGGCTCTGGCACGGCGGCGTTCATCTCGCGGGCAAAGCGAAGGACTGGGTGTTCTCACCATTCCCCGGCCGCATCGTGGCCGCGCGAATGGGTGCGGAGTCACCCGTCGGCTCCGTCAACTTCATCTTGATCCGGCACCAGATGTCGCTCGGCACGCGCAAGGTCGAGTTCTATTCGCTCTACATGCATCTCGCCGACGAGATGAAGGAGCAGCAGCCGCTCGAGTGGCTCACCAAGAGCGACGCGTGGAAGGCGTCGGCGAAGGCCGGCCAGATCGTGCTGCTCGACGATCCGATCGAAGCCGGCGCGAAGATCGGGCGCATGGGCACCGCAGGCCCGGCAGATCTGTCGCGCGCGCAGATCCACGTCGAGATCTTCGCGGGGTCGGATCAGTTCGCCGACTACCCGGGCTCGCCATGGGACGTGATCGACGGCTCGTCGAGCGGACGCTTCTGCGACGCCGAGAAGATCAACGGTCTCATCGATTCGAACAAGGACGGCAAGCTCAGCAAGCAAGAGCTGTCGGCGTTCTACTCGGGCGAAGGCGCGACGGGCGTGCACTACAAGGTCACGTTCAACGTCAGCGAGTGGACGCCCGAGCCGAACTGGAGCGAGGCGCTGCGCCAACCGAAGGACTTCAAGGACGTCAAGAAGGAAGACCTCGATGCGATGGTCGCCGAGCAGATCACGCCCGGCCTGTGGTGGAGCGAGCTGGTGGCACTGCACGCGCGGCTGCCGCCGGACGGCGTCGTCTATCACTATCACCCGGTCACCTTCGTGAGCTGGTTCAATCAGCAGCTCGTCGAATCGGCGGCGCTCGCCGTACGTGACAAGGTCAACGAGGCTCTCGAGAAGGACGCGAAGGAGGTGCCGAAAGGCATCACGGACGATCGCGACGGCCAAGGCATGGCCTCGGCCTCGGAGACCGAAGAGGATCCGTGCAACGCGCGGCTGACCCTCAAGGAGCTCGTCGAAGGCTACGACGCGCCCGAGTGCACGGTGACGAAATGAGTGACGAGAAGAAGCGCGACGAGAAGAAGCCGACCACGTGGCGACCACCGACGCGCCGTGCATTCGTCGCGATGATCGGTGCGGCTGTTGCAGCGCTCGCAGCGCGCGAGTCGGCGACGCCCGAGGACCCGCCCAGACAGACGTGGAATGGCCAGCGGATCCCGCGCTGGATCGGCCACTGCTGAAAGCGACCGATCTCGCCGCACCGGTCAAAACAAGCCGGTGATGTGATCGTGTATGGTCCGCACCATGACGGTTCGTCGTGTGGTGCCGCTACTGGTTTGCCTATTGGCAACGTTTGCAGTCGCCCTGGCGCAGCCCAAGAAGGCGCCCGCACCAAAGGCGCCACCGGCGCCCGCGAAGGATGCGCCGGTACCCGCCGCCGGCAGCGGCAGTGGTAGCGCCGACGCGCCGCCGCCCGTCGATGAAGGTCCGCCGCCCGACATGGATGGCAAGGACGAGAACCCCGGCGCGCCGAAGCCGCTCCCCGGTGAGGAGCCCAACAAGGTCGTCGCCGCTCCCGAGAAGGCCGTGAAGCGGTCGGGGTATCCGATCGAAGAAGTGCTCCGTCCGATCACGCTGCCGGCGAACATGGCCGAGGTCGCGATCGGTCCGCGTGCGGTGATCGATGCCGACGGTGTTGGCTACGCAGGCTCGGACACGCTACGTGCGCGCTACGGCATCACGCGCCAGATCCAAATCGGGCTGAACTACGTGATCGGCGCCATCTACGACGATCCCAAGACCAACGAGGACAAGATTGGCTTCCACCCGGGCAAGGCGCTCGAGCTCCAGGTCACATACCTCGTCACCGACTTCCTTGGTGTGCGCCTTGGTGTGCCGGTGTGGATCTACAAGCCGGGCGCAAACGTCGACTCGAGCTCGCCGGCGTTCGGTCTCAACATCGGCGTGCCCCTGAAGTTCCGGTTCGGCGACAAGCTCGCGATCGGCGGGCTCGACGATCTGCTCTCGATCAGAATCATGCAGTTCGCCCCGTCGCTCGAGCTCGAGTACCTGAACGCCTACCGCGCGCACAGCCGGGACACGAACACCTCCCAATCCGCGGGCTTTATTCGGTTCTCCGGATACGCCGTGTACCAGCAGTCGCCCAAGCTCGCACTGATCGGACGTTTCGGTATTCAGCTGGAGGACTTCTCGACGAGGAAGACCGATGCCGGCGGCGGCATCATCACGTCACTCCGCGCGGGTCTCGAGTACACGGTGAAGACGTACCTCGATGTAGGTATCGCGCTGGGCTTCGAGGATCTGGACGACCTCGGCTCGTTCGGACCGACCACGCTGCTCGCGTTCCGGATCTGATCTTCGGGTAGCGCTACCCCAGGAAATCATGCATCGAACTTGAATCTCCCGACGTCGATCGGCGACGCTGGAGAGAATGGGGACATGCAGGTACATCTGTACCGTTGGTGTTATTTGGATGATCGCGCTGGTCGCCGCATGTGGCGACAACAGAGGCGCTCCAGGTGACGACTCGCCCATCGAGTGCACGTCGCCCGAAGTTGCATGTGGCACCGCGTGCGTGAACACGACCGAAGACGTCGCGAACTGCGGCTCGTGCGGTAACGAGTGCAGGTCCGGCGACATCTGCCTCGGCGGCTCGTGTCAGGTGAAGATCGCGTGCGAGAGCGGCCAGACGGACTGCAACAACGTCTGCAAGCAGACGGGGACCGACGAGCAAAACTGCGGCGCGTGCGGCAAGCAGTGCACGTCCGGTCAGATCTGCACCGACGGTACGTGCGAAGCGACGGTCACGTGCACGACACCGCAAGTGAACTGCAACAACGATTGCGTCGACACGACGAGCGACGAAGCGAACTGCGGCTCGTGCGGTAACGCATGCGGGTCGACGCAGACCTGCGTGCTCGGTCAGTGCCAGGCCTCGGTGACGTGCACCCTGCCCCAGATCGCCTGCAACAACGTCTGCATCGATCCGCGCACCGACGAAGCGAACTGCGGTACCTGCGGCGCGATGTGCGCGGCGAGCCAGACGTGCACGCCGAACGGTAACACCGGCACCTGCCAGGGGACGACGGCCTGCACGCTGCCGCAGATCAACTGCGACAACCAGTGCATCGATCCGAGCACCGACGAAGCGAACTGCGGCGGCTGCGGCACGACATGCGCGGCGAATCAAACATGCACACCGAGCGGCAACACCGGCACCTGCCAGGGCACCGTGACGTGCACGCCGCCGCAAATGTCTTGCAACAACGTCTGCACGAACACGCAGACCGACGACAACAACTGCGGGACGTGTGGCACGACGTGCGGCGGCGCGACGCCCGACTGCGTCGCCGGCACGTGCAGCCCGGTCTGTGGTGGCACCGCGCCCGATCTGTGCGGCGCGTCCTGCACCGACCTCGACACCGACGAGGCGAACTGTGGAACGTGCGGCACCGCGTGCGCGAACGGCGAGGTCTGCACCAACGGAACGTGCGCCGACGTCTGCGCACCGCCGACGCAGTTCTGCAACGGCACGTGCGCCAACACGATGACCGACAACAACAACTGCGGCGTGTGTGGCGTCACGTGCGGCGCGGGCACGACTTGCCAGGGCGGCTCGTGTCAGGCGACGTGCTCGCCGCCGAACCAGGTCTGCAACGGCACCTGCCTCAACACGAACACCGATCCGAACAACTGCGGTAGCTGCGGTAACGCGTGCACCGGCGGCAAGGTCTGCAGCGGCGGCACGTGCGGCTGCCCGGCCGGCACGGTCGACTGCAACGGCACGTGCAAGAACCTCACGAACGACGATACCGCATGCGGCGCGTGCACCACGGCGTGCGCTGCGAACGAGAACTGCGTCGCCAGCGCGTGCGAGCTCGACTGCGCTCCGCCACAACTCGACTGCGGTGGCGCGGCCTGCCTCGACGGAAGCACCGACGACAACAACTGCGGCGCGTGCGGTACGCAGTGCACGGGCTTCTTCGACTGCCAGAACAGCGCGTGCACGCTGAGCTGTCCGAACAACCTGCCGAACGCATGCGGCAACACGTGCAAGAACTTCCAGACCGACAGCGCGAACTGTGGCAGCTGCGGCAATGCGTGCCCGGCCGGTCAGCTGTGCAGCGCCGGTGCGTGCCAGCTCAACTGCACGGGCTCGACGACGCTGTGCAACGGCGCGTGCGTCGACTTCTCCGAAGACGAGGACAACTGCGGAACGTGCGGCAACACCTGTAGCGCCGGCGCGGTTTGCAACGGGGGCACGTGTATGTGTCCCGCGGCGCAGCCCGACACCTGCCCCGGCCTCTGCACCGACTTCGATACCGACGAGCAGCACTGCGGAAACTGTCAGACCGCATGCAGCGGCACGCAGACCTGCGACGACGGACTCTGCTGCACGAACGGCACGGAGAACTGCAGCGGCCAGTGCAGCGACCTCGACGAGGACGAGAACAACTGCGGCGCGTGCGGGAACACGTGTGACCAGGGCGAGACCTGTAACAACGGCTCCTGCGAGTGCCCGTTCGGTCAGACGCAATGCAACGGGAGCTGCAAGGTCGTCGCGAACGATCCTCTCGCGTGCGGTCCGACGTGTCAGGTCTGTAGCGGGCAGACGCCGTTCTGCGTGTCGAACGGCTGCGCGGCGCAGTGCCCTGCTCCGCTCGAAGCGTGCGGCAACAAGTGCGTGAACCAGAACGACGACAACAACAACTGCGGCGCGTGCGGCACGACCTGCCCGGCGGGCACCGGCTGCTCGGATGGCAACTGCGTCCCGAAGATCGTCGTCGGTCCCGATCCCGCGAAGTGCGTCAACGGCGGTCCGCCGATCGTCGTGCCGACCGAAGACGGCGACACGTGCACCGGCAGCCTCGGTGCGGTGACGTTCCGCTTCGGTCTGTGCTCGTGCACGAACATCGGCCCGCTCGGACACGACCTGCTCGTCGACGCGTTCGACTCGAGCAAGGGTCCGTACGTCCCGACGGTGCCGCAGCGGCTCGGCGGCGGCATCGGCGTCAACGGCACGATCCAGAACACGGCGGCCATCGAAGCGTTCGGTGACTTCTGGGTGTTCGGTGCCGGCGGGCAGTCAACGAAAGGCCCCCTGCGCGTCCACGATCGGTTCTTCAACAAGGGCCGGTTCGACTTCAGCGCACTCGTCTCGGTCAACGAGGACACGCTCGGTCACTGCAGCGTCAACGATCAGCCATGTCTCAACATCGGTGGGGCGTGCCCCGGCACGGCAGGCACGTGCGTCGCGGCCGGCGAGGACGCGATGATCGGCGGCATCATCGACAAGAGCGGTGGTGGCAACTTCGGCATGAACGTCAGCGATGACCTGCGCACCGGCACGACGACGTGCGCGCAGCTCGTCAACGAGAGCGTCACGCCGAATGCGAACGTGCGGCCGAACGACTGCATCCCCGCCGCGTTCGACACGACGCTGCCGCCGCCGTGTGACTGCACGAGCTCGGCGGATCCGAACCTGAACCAGCTGATCCCGGTGCGCTCGATCGTCTCGCACTTCGCAAACCCCGCGAACAACGACAACGCGCTGATCGGACTCAGCTCGCAGGCGCTCGTCGGTGGCAGCGGTGCGCAGCGCCTCGACCTGCCGTGCGGCAACTACTACCTCGATCAGATCAACGTCTCGAACGCGACGACGATCGTCGTGCACGGCCGCACGGGCCTCTACATCGGCGGCAGCGTGATCGTGAGCCAGCCGATCATCTTCGACCTCGATCCCGATGCGACGCTCGACATCTTCGTCGGCGGTGTCGTGAAGACCTCGCAGGAGCTGACGCTCGGCTCGCCGGCTTACCCGCGCCTCTCGCGCATGTACGTCGGCAGCGCGGGCTGCAGCGGCACGGGCTCGTGCAGCGTGAACGCGGACTGCTGCTCGGGCGTCTGTCAGGCGAACGGCGTGTGCGCGGGCGGCGGCGGCGGCAACGTCGCCGAGTCGTTCAGCATGTCAGGCAGCTCGTTCCTGAACGGGCTCCTGTATGCGGGTCACGGAACGTTCCGCGTCACGAACCCGCTCATCATGAACGGCGCCGTGTTCGCGAACTACTACGACTCGGTGCAGGCGACGATCCACTTCGACAAGGGCGCGAGCGCGAACGGCAACGAATGCCCTCCGCCCGATGAGTGCGATAGCTGCCAGGACTGCAACAACCAGGCATGTATCGCCGGACAGTGCGCGCCGACGGGCTGCACCGACTCGAGTCAGTGCTGTCAGCCGCTGCAGTGTGTGAACGGCAGCTGCCAGCAGCTCTCCGTGCAGTGAGTCAGTCGACGCCGCCGTCGGGCGGAGTCGTCGTCGTGGAGGGCGCGTCGTCGAGCGGCGCGTCCTTTGCGACGACCTTGAACTTGCGAACGCCGACGAGCTGCCGGTGCACCGTGAACGTCGTGCACGACCAGTTGCCCGTCGGATCCCTCGGTATCAGGCCGTCGGGAAACTCGCTGCGATAGACGACGCCCTCGCCTTCGCACGCGGCGAGCTTCTCCGGTGTGACGCTGACGAGCTCGCGCCCACGATGCGTCCACACGTGGACGACGGCTTCCTTGATGCCGCCGGGCTCGCGGAGCAGCGAGCCGCAGCGAAGATGTTCGACCTGGTGCGCGCGAATGACGTGCTTGCTCGGCGGCAGGCACTCGTAGCTCGAGAGCGTGCCGTGACCGACGGCGGTCTCCGGCATCGCGAGCGGCGCGGGCGGAATGAACGCGCGACCGAACCACACCGCGCCGAGGAGCACGCCGGTCGTCGTGATCGTCAGGAGCGCGCCCTGCGGGGAGAGCACCTGCTTGATGCGGAACGAGAGGATCGCGACCGACGCGGGCGTGGCGGCGGCGGCGACGACGAGTCCGGTGAAGTGATCGAAGCCGGCGACGAGCGGCAGCATCACGTTGAGCACGCCGAACATCGCGAGGCCGTACATCGTGGAGGCGAGGAAGCGGCGCTCCATGATGTAGTTGTCGAACACGAGGTCCATCGTCGAGACGACCGCGCACACGAGGAGGACGGGCGCGAGCCACCAGTTCCACGACGACAGCGACCACGTCGCGCTCGACGCGTAGATCGGCGTGAGGAAGAAGAACATCTGCTGATAGAACTGCTTGATGACGTAGTTCGTCGCGACGCGAACGCCCTTGCGGACGAACTTCTCGTTCTCGCGCCGGTTCGTCGGCCCGACGATGAAGCGCAGCGCGATGAACATCAGGAGCCACGACACCGTGAGCGCCATCAGCACTTTGTCGGCGTATTGCAGACCCGCGCGCGCGAACAGCATCACGCCGACGCCGAACGCGAGCGCGAAGAACGAGTGAAACCACCACGCCCTTCGCAGGATGCGCTTCAGCCGGCCGGGTGGCGGCGCATCCGGATCTGCTTCGGCGTGGCTCACGTGCCGAGTCTACTGTGCACTCGCGATGACGTCTCGGAAGCGTTCGAGTGCGAGCTCGAGCTTCTGCATCGGCGGCCCGAACGAGAAGCGCAGGTGTCGTTTGAAGCGCGATGCGCGACCACCGCGACGCTTGCCGGGATTGACGTCGAAGAACTCGCCGGGAACGCTGATCACGTTCTTCTCGAGCGCGGCGCGGAAGAAGCTCATGCCGTCGCTGATCGATTGCGGCAGGTGCTGCGCGGATGCCCACACGTAGAACGTGCCCTCCGGCGGAAGATCGATCGTGAAACCGAGATCGCGCAGACCGTTGAGCAGCTTGGTCCGCTTCTTCGCGAACTCGGTGTGAATCGCGCGCGTCTCCGCCATCGCGGCGGTCGGTGCGAGCAGCTCCGCCGCTTTGCGCTGGAGCGGGCGCGAGCCGCCACCGTCGAGGAACGAGCCCGCGGACGTGACGCCCTCGATCACCTTCTTCGGCGCGATCGTCCACGTCACGCGCCAGCCCGGATAGCGCCAGTTCTTCGTGAGCCCGTCGAGGATCACGACCGGATCGCGATCGACGTCCTCGACGTAGCGCGCGGCGGTCTCGACCATGCCCTGCGCGACGAGGTCCGGACGCCAGATGTAGTGCGAGTAGAACTCGTCGAAGATCAGCGCGCAGTCGAGCTCGCGTCCGACCGCGACCCACTCGGCGAGATCGCGGCCGCCGATCACCTTGCCGGTCGGGTTCGCGGGATTGCTCGCGAGGATGGCCGAGAGCCCGCGGCCGAGGATCTCGCGTCGCAGATCTGCAGCGCTGAACTGATACCCGCGCTCGCCTTCGAGCAGGATCGGGATCGGTGAGAACAGGCGAAACACGTCGAGCAGCTCTTCGTACGCCGTGTAGTCGGGCAAGAAGTGGCCGAGGTTGATGTGACCGAGCGACGCGGCCACGCGCGTGAGCGCCGCACGACCGCCGCCCGAGATCGCGACGTTCTCCGCGCTGTACTTGCTGCCCATGCCGCGACGAAACAGCTCGTTGTAGTAGCCGGCGATCGCTTCGCGCAGCTCCCAGATCCCAGCGACCGGCGCGTACTCTTGATCGCCGACACCGATCGACACTTCGGTGATCCGCGGCGGCGCGCCCGGCAGCGCATCTGCCTCGGGCATTCCCTGGCCGAGGTTGCACCAGTCGTCTGCCGTCGGTGAGTAACCGCGCTTGGAGGCTTCCGTGGTGACGAAGATGACGCCCGTGCGAGGCACCTCGCGAAACGCAGCGAATGTCGGTCCCTCAGTGACGACCTGAGGGCCAGTGCCCGTCTTTGGTCGTGGATGCAGTGGCATGCCGGGACCCTAGCACTCCGTGACGTAGGCCTGTGCTAGCGTGCCTGCGTGCCCGCGTGGGGTCTCATCGGTCAAGATGCGGTCGTCGCGCAATTGCGTCGCGCGATCGAGCGCGACCGCGTGCCACACGCCTACTTGTTCTCGGGCCCGCGCGGCGCCCCGCTCTACGACGCCGCGATCGCCCTCGCGATGGCCCTCTCCTGCCAGCGCCCGGTCGCCGGCGATCCGTGCGGCGAGTGCGATGCCTGCGCGAAGATCGTCGCCGCGATCCACCCCGATGTCGTCACGCTCGTTCGCGAAGGCGCCGCACAGATCATCCCGATCGAGTCCGTCCGCTCGCAGGTGATCGCCCGCCTCGGCCTCTCGCCGCATGAGGGCCCGGTCCGCGTGTTCATCGTCGAGGAAGCCACGTCGCTCGCGCCTCCCGCTGCGAACGCCCTCCTCAAGACGCTCGAGGAGCCGCCGTCGCGCACGCTGTTCGTGTTGTGCACCACCGCGCCCGAGCAGCTCCTGCCGACCATTCGCTCGCGCTGCCAGCGCATCCGGTTCGCCGGCGGCGCACCCATCACGAGCGCCGATGCGGAGCGCGCCGAGCGCGTCGCGGCCCTCGGTGAGGAGCTCGCCTCCGACGTGCATGACCTGACGCTCCCCGCCCGCATCGCCGAAGGCAAGGGCGACTGCGCGCCGGTCCTCGTCGCCGCCGCGCAGGTTCTCCACGCGCGGGTCCACGCGGCCGCGGCGCGCGGTGATGTCGAGGAAGCCGCGCGCGCCGGTGCTCGCGCAAAGTCGATCCTCTCGTGGCACACGGCGGTCGCGATTCACAATGCGAACCCGCTGCTCGCCGTCGACGCGTTGCTCGCGCAGCTCTCACAACTGCCGCCGGTGAACGCATGACGGACGAGGGTCCGGTCGACGACGGTCCCGACGACGACGGTCCCGACGACGCACCAGCCGAGGGCGGTGCCGCTGCCACCGGCCCCGAGGGCGAGCAACGTCGCAAGCGGCGTCGTCGCCGTCGCCGTGGTGGCGAACGTGGTGATCCAGCCACCGCCGGCGGTGCGCAGCCGCCGCGTCCCGCGCAGCAGGGCCAGCAAGGACAACAAGGACCGCGTCCGCCTCGCGACGAACGTCGACGCGATGACGGTCGTCGGGGCGACGAGGGCCGGCGTGGCATCGAGGGTCGTGGCGACGAGGGTCGACCGCCGCAGAACGCGCAAGGAGAACCGGACGCGCCACCGAGTGGCGCGCAGCTCGACGAGGGTTGGGACGACGCGCCGGTCTCCGCGCAAGCGGCGCCGGAGGGTTCGCCGACCGAAGGTCGGTCCGAGGGTTCCGCGGATGCTCGCGCCGACAATCGCGGCGGGAGCGAACGCGGCGCGAACGAACGCGGCGCGAACGAACGCGGTCGTCGACGTCGCGGCGCTCGCGGTGGCGACAACCGTGGCACCGACAATCGCGGAGCACCAGGCGGCGGCGACAATCGCGGTGCAGCTGGCGGTGGCGCCGACAATCGCGGCGCTCGTGGCGACAATCGCGGCGCTCGTGGCGACAATCGCGGCGCACGCGGCGACACTCGCGGCGGCGACAATCGCGGTGCACCCGGCGGTGGCGCCGACAACCGCGGCGACGCCAGCAGCGCCGACAACCGCGGCGACGCCAGCAGCGCCGACAACCGTGGCGACGCCAGCAGCGCCGACAACCGCGGCGACGCCAGCAGTGCCGACAACCGCGGCGACGAGAATCGCGGTGAGAACCGCGGTGGCGAGAATCGCGATGCACGCGGCGACAATCGCGGCGGCGACAACCGCAGTGCACGCGGCGACAATCGCGGCGCGGACAATCGCGGGGCGGACAATCGCGGTGCACCCAGCGGCGACAATCGCGGCGCACGCGGTGGCGACAACCGCGGCGGCGACAACCGCGGCGCACGCGGTGGCGACAATCGCGGCGGACGCGGCGGCGACAACCGCGGCGGGGACAACCGCGGTGCACGTGGCGGCGACAACCGTGCACGTGGCGGCGACAACCGTGGCGGCGACAACCGTGGCGACGACAATCGCGGCGATCGTTCAACACCGTCGGCGCCTCCACCGTCCGCGTCGGGCTCGATGCCCTCGATGTCGACCGGCACGATGCCGCGCCTCGACGCGCGGCGCGGCGCGGCGAGCGATGACCACGACGATGCGCCACCCGTCGAGTCGGCGCAGTGGGGCCTCGACGACGACGGTCCACCGCCCGACGTGAAGCTCGCCCCGGATCTGCCGGCGGACGCACCGGCCGACGATCCGGACCCGCTGACGTTCACGCTCCTCGACGGTCCGGGCGCGACGCTTGGCGACGATGTCGCGAGCGTCGTGGGCGTGCGCTTCATGCCCGGCGGGCGGCTGTCGTGGTTCGATGCGGGCGACAGCGACTACGCGGTTGGCGATCGCGTGCTCGTCGACAGTGATCGCGGGCAGCGGCTCGGCGTCATCGGCACGCCGCCGGCGCGGCGGGCCACACGCGATCGCGGCCTCCGGCGCGTCGTGCGGCGCGCGAACGATCACGACATGCGCGGCGAGCGCGATGGCGAGAGCGAGCGCTCGCAGGCGCTGCGGATCGCGAAGGACAAGGCGGCGGCGCTGCGGCTGCCGCTCAAGGTGTTTCGCGTCGAGCTCGCGGGCCGCGGCAAGGCGAACGTCTACTACACGAGCGACGAACGCCTCGACATGCGCGAGCTCATCCGCGACCTCGGCGCCGCGCTGTCGGCGCGCATCGAGCTGCGCCAGCTCGGTGTGCGCGACGAGGCGAAGGCAGTGGGTGGCATCGGGTCGTGCGGGCTCACGTTGTGCTGCACGACCTGGCTGCCCGACTTCGTGCCGGTCTCGATCAAGATGGCGAAGGACCAGGGCCTCGTGCTGTCACCGACGAAAGTCTCGGGTCAATGCGGGCGCCTCAAGTGCTGCCTCGTCTATGAACAGGCGGGCTACGCGGAGCTGCGCAAGGGTCTACCGAAGCTGGGCAAGCGCGTGATCGCGCCGAAGGGTGAAGGCCGCGTCGTCGAGGTCGACGTGCTGCGCCAGCGCGTGCGCGTGTCGTACGGGCCGGGTGACACCGAGGTGCTGCCCGCGACCGAGGTGAAGCCGCTGTTCCCGCCGGGCAGTCAGCCGCCGCGCGGACCCGGTCAGGGCCGACCATCGGGACAGCATCAAGTTCTCGACGACGACGACCTGACCGATCCATCGGAGGCGACCGACGATCCGAGTGCGCTCGTGAACGCCGACATGCAGCCGTCGTTCGTCGGCGGTGCGCCCTCGCTGCTCGATGCCGACGAGATCGCACCCGATACGTCGGGGCTCAGCGAAGCCGTCGCCGAAGCAAACGACAACATCGACGAAGCGCTGCGCGACGTGCCCGACGACGATCAGGTCGATCCGAGCAGAGACGACACGACGTAGGCTCCCTCGAACGTCGCGTGCACGACCGGGTTCGTGAAGCCCGCGGCCGTCATCGCGGCGCACTGCTCGTTCGCGGTCATGAACAGCGGGCGCTCGTCCTTCGGCTCGTGATCGGCGACGACGAGCACGCTGCCCGGTCGCATGAGCTGCTTCGCTTGCGCGTAGAGCGTCTGCGCGCGCCGCTTGTGGCGGAGCTCGTGCACGGATTGCATCGCGACGATCGCGTCGAACGGCTGACCCTCGAGCATCGCGGGCCACTGCGGATCGAGAAAGTCACCGAGCATGTACCGCGGGCGCTCTCCGAGGCGCTGCTTCGCGAGGTCGAGCATTGGCTGCGCGAAGTCGAACAGCACGTAGCGCTCGACCTCGCACGCCGCGTAGATCGCCTCTGCGAGGAGCCCCGGTCCGGGACCGAGCTCGAGGATGTGCATGCGCGCGGCATCCAGGACGCCGAGCTTCGACGCATCGACGACGCGGGCTCGCCCGACCTCCGCGACGCGCTCGGCGATCGCCTGGCGCACCGCCGGCCTTTGCGGCCCCTTGTCCTCGGCCTCGGCGACCCACGTCGCGGTGATCGCGGGATCGCGGAAGTCGACCTTGGTCGGGACATCGTCCTCGGTCACTTGCGCAAGCCTCGCATGGCGATCGGCTCCATGTAGAACGCCGCGGCCTCGGCGGTCGTGAGGACAACGCGAGGTCGATCGCGCGGCATCACGATGCCGAAGCCGAGGTGACAGACCATCATCACGAGGCCGCGCTTTCCCTCGAGCTGCATCGCGAGCATCGTACCGCCATCACTGACGCCGCCGACGCCGACGCGTACGCGGCCGACGAAGTGCTGCAGCTCTTCGTACCAGCGCCTCGATCCGAGCAGCTTCGGCACGGCCTCACCCCGCAGCGCGACCGCGCGCAACGATTCCATCCCGGGGTCGGAGGTGGTGCCGAGCAGCACGTCGCGGAACCGCGCGAGCACGACCTGCGCATCGACCTGGTCGAGCAGCGCGTGCGTGATCGAGATCGTGCACTTGAGGCCGAGCGCGGCCGCCGCCTCGGTGACGTCGTCCATCTCGACGACTTCGATCCGCCCCTGCGCGTCGTGCCGCAGCTCGGGCACGATGCCCATCGCTTCGCGCAGCGACGGGGCGGCAAAACCCGCCGGCTGGGCGGGGGGCTCGTGGGCTTCCGCGAGAACCGCGCGGCGCGCCGCGACGTAGCTCTCACCGGTCTTCTGCTGGCGCTCGCGAATGCGGCGCTTGAGATCTTTCTTCGCTGTCATGGGCCTCGCTCCTCGTGCGTTCGCGTGGGCCCCATGCACCCGTGCGAACACGGAGGGCGTGACATTGGTTTGCGCTCGAGAAGAAGACTCCCCTTGTTCCAGTAGACGTCCGCATGGGTGACGCCGTGGAAACACGCGTGAGCAACCGCGCGGTCCCGAGCATACCGCAACCCGCGCGATTCGTGACAAGGTCACCGAGTCCCGATGACCACGCCGTTCTACATCACGACTCCCATCTACTACGTCAACGACGTGCCGCACCTGGGGCACGCGTACACGACGATCGTGTGCGATGTGCTCGCGCGGTTTCATCGGATGCGTGGCGACGACACCCGGTTCCTGACCGGCACGGACGAGCACGGCCAGAAGATCGAGGAAGCGGCGAACAAGCGCGGGCTCACGCCGCAGCAGCTGGTCGATCAGGTCGCGCCGCGCTTCGACGAGATGTGGAAGACGCTCGGCCTCGACGGCTACCGGTTCATCCGCACCACGAGCGCGCAGCACAAGCAGGTCGTCGTCGAGCTGTGGAAGCGCATCCGCCGCGAGAGCCCCGACGACATCTATCTCGCGTCGTATCAGGGCTGGTACTGCGTCGGCTGCGAGGCGTTCTACACCGAGAGCCAGCTCGTCAAAGAGGGCGAGGAGTGGCAGTGCGCCGTGCACAAGCGCGCGGTCAACTGGCTCGACAAGGAGCGCAGCTGGTTCTTCCGGCTCTCGAAGTACGCGGCGCCGCTGCTCGCGCACATCCAGGCGCACCCCGACTTCATCCGCCCGGACGCGTACAAGAAAGAGATCATCTCGTTCCTCGAGAGCGGGCTGCGCGATCTCAGCATCTCGCGCACGAGCTTTCAGTGGGGCATCTCCGTGCCCGAGCCCGACCCCGAGGGGCTCCAGCACGTCATCTACGTCTGGATGGACGCGCTCACGAACTACCTCTCGGATCTCACCACCGACGGCAAGCTCGAAGGGCCCGACGTCGACAAGTACTGGCCGCAGGCGATCCACGTCATCGGCAAGGACATCCTGCGCTTTCACACGGTGTACTGGCCCGCGTTCCTCATGGCCGCGAAGCTGCCGCTGCCGAAGAGCATCTTCGCGCACGGCTGGTGGACGGTGCGTGGTGAGAAGATCTCGAAGTCGATGCCGGCGACTCGCATCGATCCGCTCGTGCTGTCGGACGCGCTCGGGGCGGACTCGCCCGGCGGCCGTGCGATCGGCATCGATGCGATGCGCTACTACCTGCTCCGCGAAGTGCCGCTCGGCAACGACGGTGACTTCACGTTCGAGTCGCTGTTCGGCCGGTTCAACGCCGAGCTCGCGAACGACCTCGGCAACTTGATCAATCGCTCGCTGACGCTGATCATCAAGTTCCGCGACGACTACCCGCCGAAGCGCGACGACTCGGTCTACGGCAAGACCGAAAATCCGTTCTGGCAGCTCGAGTCGGTCGCCGTCGAGGTCTGCATGAACGCGGCGCGCCAGCTCGAAGCGATCGCCCCGTCGCGCGCGCTCGAGCTGATGTGGAAATTTGTCGGTCACGCGAACCGCTTCATCGATCAGACGCAGCCGTGGCAGATGGCGAAGTCACGCGACCCGCAGCTGCCGCACGCGCTGTGGGCCCTGCAGGCGAGCCTCTACTTCATCGCGCGCTTGATCGCGCCGGTGCTGCCGGCCACGAGCGCGGAGCTGCGCACGTACCTCGGCGACAACTCCAAGGAGCCGCTGACGTGGCCGATCAGCAAGGACGGCCGCGTGCTCGACGAAGCACCGACCACGCTGAACGCGCAGCCGCCACGTCCGCTGTTCCCGCGCCTCGATGACAAGGCGCAGGCGCGCATCCTCCAGGCCGTCGTCGGCGATGCGGCCATGGCCGGCGCGGGCGTCCCCGCACCGGTCGCCCCGATGAAGACCGAGAAACACGTCGCGCCGCCGCCGCCCGTGCAGACGCCGGCGCCGGTGTCGAACATGATCACCATCGACGACTTCGGCCGCCTGCAGCTGCGCGTCGGTAGAGTCCTGACCGCCCAGGCTGTGCCGAAAGCAAAGAAGCTGCTCCACCTGTCGGTCGATCTCGGTGAAGCCGAGCCGCGGTCGATCGTCGCCGGGATCGCCGAGGCGTACGCGCCCGATACCCTCGTCGGCAAGCAGGTCATCGTGGTCGCGAACCTCGCGCCGGCGACAATCCGCGGGATCAAGTCGGAGGGGATGATCCTCGCCGCCGGTGACGAGGCGATCGTTGGACTTTCCGCGCTCGATCGCGACGTGCCGCCCGGAACCCGAGTACGATAGTCACGGCATGTCCGAACACCGTCGCGCGCAGCGCCTCGTGGTCAATGCACCTGCCGTGGTGGAATCGATCGGTCAGGTCCCGATGTTCCTGCACCCGAATCTGCAGGCCGTGTTTCGCCGCGTCGACGCGGATACGAGCACGCTCGGCAAGCGATTCCCCGCGGTCGTCCGCGACCTCTCGACGAACGGCGCGTTCATCACCGGCGCGCCGCTGCCGCTGCTCGCGCGCGTCGCGATCAAGTTCGAGGTTCGCGGCATCGGGCCGATCGACGCGGTCGGCTGGGTGCTGTGGCAGCGCACCGGCGATTGCGACCTGCCGGTCGAGAGCGGCAGCACCACGTTGCCGAAGGGCTTCGGCGTCCTGTTCGAATCGATTCCGCTCGAGACGCGCGCGGCCATCGCGACGCTCGTCTCGAAGCAATGAAGACGTTCCGCTTCCGCCCGCGGTATGGGGGCGTCGCGTGGACCTCCGTCGGCATCGGCGGCGCGCTCGGCGTGGTCGGTGCCAGTATCGGCTTCATCGCGTTGCCGATGATCACCGGCGCGCTCGGCGTGGCCGCCGGCGTCGCGTACCTCGCTTCGCCGACGTGGAAGCTCGCGGTCACGATCGATGACGACGCGCTTTCCGTCGGTTCGCCGAAGCGGCAGCGCTTCCGCTTGCCGTGGCGGGACGTCGTGAAGGTGATCGTCGCGCCCGAAAAAGGCGCGTGCTTCGTCGACGGCGGCAAGCCCGAGCAGAGCCTGCTCGTCCCCGGTGATGGCGCGCCCGCGCCGTACGACATCGAGGATCGCAAGGGACTCGTCGAGGCGATCCTCGCGCACGTGCCCGCCGAAAAAGTCGAACGTGTTACGTCGCTCGCCGACGTCGCCAAGTCGCGGCCACTCCCGACGTGACCCGCGGAATCGCGATAGCGTGACCTTCCTCAGAGGGAAGGAGATCTGATGTCGGCGATCGCAAGATGGGACGGCTTCCTCACGCAGATCGAGGATCGCCACAAGGGTGTGCGTCTCGAGGCAGAAGGCTCGGCACGCGCGTTCATCGCGCAGGTCGCGGGCGGTGGTGACTATCTCCCGCTCTCGCATCAGCTGATGGCGATCAACCATCGCCTGCTCGAGCTCGAGAGCAAGATCATGGACACCTGGCACGAGAAGGTCGACGACGCGATCACCGGCGAGGGCAACTCGACGGCCGAACGCGACCGCCAACGCGAGAGAGGCCAGGCGCTCAAGAACGCGCTCGAGGATCTCCGCGAGGAGCTGGAGCCGCGGATCTTCGCCGAGCTCGCACGACAGCGCTTCACGCAAGCGCAAGCGCAGCACCAGCCGACGACGTGCCAGCACTGCCGCGCGCAGATCGCGGCGCCGCCGGCCTTCAACTCGTACGAGATGGCGTGCACGGCGTGCGGGAAGCCGACGCTCGTCGAGCCGAGTGAGCTACTCCGCAGCGTCGCGGCGGTCGGCACCCACGCGGTCGCGCAAGAAGCGACGAACGCGGAGTGGCGGATGATGAAGAATGCAGAGCGTGCGATGCGCGCGTACCGACCGCCCTACCCGATCGAATCGATCAAGGCGGCCGAGCGTGCGCAGATCACGTACTGGTTCAAGTACATCTCGGTGCGCTCGCAGTTCGAGCCCGTGCTCGCGCGCGATCCGGCCCGAGAGGTCCGAGATCGCATGGAGCAGTGGTACACGATGTTCGCCGAGCACGAGCAATCATGGGTGGCCGCCGGTCGCCCGCGCGAGCGATTCTGAGTATCGTCGGCGCGTGAGAGCGGTCTTCGTTCTGGCCCTGCTGGTGCCTGGGGCTGCGCTCGCGCAGAGCGCGGTTCGCTCGCCGCCGCCCGAACCGCCGCCGCTGCACCCGCCGCAGCCACAGGTATTCCTCGGGATCTCGATCGGCAGCGGGCTCGGCGTGCTCGGCGGTCAAACCGAGGCGCTCGAGGCCGACGTCGCGACCGGGCCGCAGTGGGCGCCGATGCACCTCCGCGCCGAGCTCGCGGCGTTTCGCAATCCGCAGCTCGCGTTCGCGATCTCCGCACGCCTCGGCTACACGTTCGCCGACACCGACCCGCCCGCGGCGAAGGCGGTTCTGTTGCGCGTCTACCGCATGTGCAGCCCGCTCGGACTGCGATTCAGTGGCGCGATCGGCGCCGGTTACATCCGGTATCGCGTGGGCGTCGATGGGAGCCTCAAGGACACCATGGCCGCGGGGGCCGTCATCGCGGGTGCCGGCGTGGGCTACGTGGTGCCGATCTCGAAGTCGTGGCGGTTGACGGTCGACGTGAACGCATTTGCAGCGATCGCGTCGAGCGAAAACTACGGCGGTGTGCCGAACGAGCACGCTTTGCACTTGGATCTAGATGTTGGGCTCGCGATCTTCCGCTGAGTGTGGTGTTGGCTTAGCCTCTGGCGCGGAGGGAACATATGAAACAAACATTGATCTTGGTTGGTTTGCTGATCGGCGGCAGCGCGATGGCGCAACCCCCGCCCCCGGGCGGCGGCGGCGGCGGCGGCGCGCGGTATGGAGCCGCAGGCTGCGGCCTCGGATCGATCCTGTTCGGCGCGAAGCCGGGCTTCATGCAGGTCTTCGCCGCGACGACGAACGGCACCGGCGGTCAGACGTTCGCGATCACGTCCGGTACGTCGAACTGCGACTCGAGCGCGGCGAACGAGGCCGGCATCGCGCGCGCGTTCGTCGAGGCGAACCGTGAAGCGTTCGCGAAGGACGTCTCGCGCGGTTCGGGCGAGACGATCCAGACGCTCGCCTCGCTCTCGGGCTGCAAGGACAACGTCGCCGTCGGCGTGTCGCTGCAGAAGAACTTCAAGCGCATCTTCCCGAGCGCTGCGGCCTCGAACACGGATATCAGCGCGGCGGCTGTCGACTCGCTGAAGCAAGACAAGGGTCTTGCTTGCGCCAAGCTGATCTAGCGCGTGTTCTTCCGCTGCTGGTCGTCGCTGCATGCACAGCGTCGACCGGTCAGCTGACCCGCGACGTGATCGAGCCGCTACCGCGGACCGATCCGGCCGCGGCGTACGTCGACGAGCTCATCGCTCGCGCGCACGCGAAGCGCCTCGCCACACGTGAGCAGTGGCTGCGCCTCGGCCATTGGAGGTCCGGGTGGACCGGGTTCCTGGACGCACAGGCCGACGGCGAGAACTTCTTTCTGTCGCCGCACGGCGAGACGAGCCCGACGTCCGAGCTCGACGCGACGCTGCGTGCGTTCTTCGCGCGCGTGCCCGACGGCGCGCCCGCGGATCAACAGCATCCGATCTGTCAGTTCCCCGCGCGGTTCGCGTGGCTCGCGAAGGAGCTCAGCTTCGATCGCACGCGAATGCCGCAGCCGGGCTGCGAGCGCTATCACGAGTTCTTGAAACGCGTCGATGCGGTGCGGCTCTCGCTCGTGTTCTCGTCGTACTACCTGAACAACCCGGCGTCGGTGTTCGGTCACACGTTCGTGCGCATCATCAAACGCGGCACACCCGACGAGGAACGCCGCGAGCTGCTCGATCACGCGGTCGAGTTCTCGGCGACCGTCGACACCGACAATGCGCTGCTCTACGGCATCAAGGGAATCATCGGCGCGTTCCCGGGCACGTTCCGGAACATCCCGTATCACGTCAAAGTTCGGCAGTACAACGACTTCGAAGCGCGCGACCTCTACGAGTACGAGCTCGCGCTCACCGACGAGGAGATCGCATTCTTCCTCGCGCATCTGTGGGAGCTCGGCTCGACGTTCTTCGATTACTTCTACGTCAGCGAGAACTGCTCGTACCACCTGCTCGGTGCGATCGAAGCGGTGCGGCCGAGCCTCGAGCTCCTCGATCACATGCACTGGCCCGTGATCCCCGCGGACACGATCAAGGCGCTGTACGCGAACGACCTCGTGCGGCGCGTGAGCTTCCGCCCGTCACTGCGCCGGCAGTTCCAGGCGCGTGTCGCGGGGCTACCGGACCAGGATCTGTCCCTCATCGAGAAGCTCGTCACGGACCCCAAGACGCCGATCACGATCCCGCCGGAGCGCGCGAAGGTCGCGCTCGACGCCGCGCAGGATCTGATCGACATCCGGTTCTCGCGCGAGCTCCACACCGCGGTCGACTCCGCGCCGGCGCGCCTCAAGCAGACGCTGCTCGAAAGGCGCGCGGAGCTGCTCGGCCCGAGTGCGACGTTCTCCGTCGCCGCGGCGACACGCGCGATGCCGCAGCTCGGTCACGACTCGCGGCGGTTCGGCGCGGGCTACGCGCGCACTGACACGGGCACGCAGTCCATCGTGCTCGAAGGCCGGCTCGCGTTGCACGACCTCGCGGATCCGACGCCCGGCTACCCGCACAACTCGCAGCTCGAGTTCCTGCCGACGCGCGTGCAGATCGATACCGAGAGTCGCGATGTCACCGTCGAGTCCGTGTCGCTCGTGCGCCTCATCTCGCTGTCGCCGTGGACGCGCTTCGATCACAAGCTGTCGTGGAAGGCCGAGGCCGGTATGGTCCACCTGGCGGATGTCGGCTGTCCCGATTGCTACGCGGGACGTCTCGCGGGTGGTACGGGCTTCGCGGTCGCGACGAGCGGTGAAGGCCTGATCGCATTCGGCACCGTCGACGCGCACCTACTCTCGGGACCGGACCTCGACGGGATCGCGGGCATCGCGCTGCGCGCCGGGTTCGGTCCGTCGCTCGGGCTGCGCCTCGTGCTCGCCGACCGGCTGGTCTCGCTGACGACCGGCGAATTGATCTGGCTGCCGACGCAAGACCCGGTCGCGACCTGGCGCGCACGCACGACGCTGCGGCTCGGGCTCGGCAAGCGGCTCGCGCTCGATCTCGAGGCGATGATCGACGGCACCTTTGACACTGCGATCGGACGCGGCAACTTGCTCGGTCTCGTCTACTTCTGATCTGCTAGGGTGCAGCCGTGTCGTTCCTGTTTCCGAGCTCGACGATCACGATCGAAGCCGCGCTGCGCGACCTCGTGCAAGGCAGTCCGAAGTCGCGCGCGTTCGCCGCGCATGCGCTCGGTGACGTCACCGATCCGACGGAGAAGGCCCGCGCGGTCGAGGCGCTGATCGTCGCGCTCGAGGACGATCGGCCCGAGGTGCGCGCGGAAGCGGCGTCCTCGCTCGGAGACCTCAAGGAGACCTCGGCGATTCCGCCGCTCGTGAAGCGGCTCGACGACGGCAGTCCGGGGGTGCGCCAGAACGCGGCGATCGCGCTCGGGACGATCGCTCACGCGGATGCATTCGAGCCGCTCGCCGAGGCGCTGCGCCAAGGTCCCGCGGATCTCCGCTTCCAGGCGGCCACCTCGCTCGCCGAGATCGATCAGCAGCGCGCGTACGACCCGCTCGTCGCGGCGCTGGGGGACCAAGACCCGCTGGTCGTCGGTGCAGCCGCGCTCTCGCTCGGCGCGATCGGAGACAAGAAGGCGATCGCCGTGCTCGCGCCCGTGGTCGATCATCGCGATGCGTCGGCGCGGTTCGATGCTGCGTACGCGCTCGCCGAGCTCGGCGATGCCGCTGGCCAAGGCATCCTCGTCGAGGCGATCGGTGATCCCGAGCGAGCGTGGGATGCGATCACCGCACTCGCCACGCTCGGTGCCACGGCGACCAGCCCGTCGGCCGCGCGCGCGATCGAGGCGCTCGGCCGTGCGCTGAGCGACCGCAGAGTTCCGCCCGAGGCGACCGTGCTCGCAGCCGGGCGCTTGCTCGAGATCGCGCCGCAGAGCACGCACTCCGACGCCGCGCAGCGCGTGCTGCTCGCGGCACTGCAAGCGCGCAAGACGCATCTGCGCGGGCTCGCCGTCGAACAGCTCGCGCTCGCCGGCGGTGAGTGGGCGAAGTTGCCGCTCGAGAAGCTCGCGCGCTCGGGCAAAGGCGGTGAGCTACTCGAACCGATCGCCGCGGCCCTCGAAGCGATCGCGAAGCGAGAGACGCGCTGATGCTGTTCGATTCGCACGCGCACGTCGACGGACCCGAGTTCGACGCCGATCGCGAAGACGTCCTCGCGCGCGCACGTGCGGCGGGCGTGCAGCGCATCGTGGTGATCGGTGCGGTCGGTGACACCACGAGTGCGGAGCGCTCCGTCGCACTGGCCGAGCGCGATCCAGACGTGTGGGCCACGGTCGCGACGCATCCGCACGACGTCGAGAAGATGACGCCCGAGTGGTGGGCCGTGCACGAGCGGCTGGCGCCGCATCCGCGCGTCGTCGCGATCGGCGAGACCGGGCTCGACTATTACTACAACCACTCGCCGAAGCAGCTGCAGCGCGAGGCATTCGCGAAGTTCATCGACCTCGCGCGCCGCGTGAACAAACCGGTCGTCTGCCACATCCGCGATGCACACGAAGAAGCGCGCGAGATCCTGATCGCGAATCGCGCGATGGAGCTCGGCGTCGTCGTTCACTGCTTCACGGGCACGCCGGATGACGCGCGCGCGTACGCGGCGCTCGGCTGCTACGTCTCGTTCAGCGGCATCGTCACCTACAAGACGGCGCAGCCGCTGCGCGACTCGGTCCCGCTCGTCCCGCGTGATCGTCTGCTGATCGAGACCGACTGTCCGTATCTCTCTCCGATCCCCAAGCGGGGAAAGCGCAACGAACCGGCCTTCATTACTCATACGGCAGAGGTTGTCGCAGCCGCAGCAGGCATGAATTACGAGGAGTTAGCGCGCCAAACGGCCGAGAACGCCTGCCGGGTCTTCGGGATATCCGCTGCTTGACGGTGCCGACGACGGCGGGTATAGATTGCCCCCTTCAGTTTCGGTCACGTAGGAGCTGTTCGATGGCGCTCAGGATTGGCCTTCTAGGCAAAAAACTCGGAATGACCCAAATTTTCGCGGACGACGGCGAAGCAGTTGCCGTCACCGTGATTCAAACGGGTCCGAACATCGTCGTCGGCACCCGCACGGTGGAGCGCGACGGCTACTCCGCGCTCGTGCTCGGCTTCGACGAGAAGCCGGTCCGTCTCGTCAACAAGGCGCAGATGGGCACGGCGAAGGCGACCAATGCCAAGCCGCAGCGCTTCGTCCGCGAGCTCCGGCTCGACGCGGACGAGGTCGCGAAGTACCAGGTCGGCCAGGCCTTGAACCCCAAAGACGTGTTCGCCGATGGCGCGGCCATCGACGTCGAGGGCGTCAGCAAGGGCAAGGGCTTCCAGGGCGTCATCAAGAAGCACCACATGGCCGGCAAGCCGATGACCCACGGTACGCACGAGTACTTCCGCCACGGCGGATCGATCGGCTGCCGCCTGACTCCGCAGCGCGTCCACAAGGGCAAGCGCATGTCGGGGCAGATGGGCAACGAGAAGGTCACCATCCAGAACCTCCAGCTCTTCCGCATCCTCGAAGAGGACGGCTGCCTCCTCGTGCGCGGCTCCGTGCCGGGCGCGGCGAACGAGTACGTCGTCGTGACGAAGGCAGCGACCCGCACCGTGTACACGCGCCGTGGCATGGGCAAAGAAGAAGTGCGTTCGAAGAACCCGCTCAAGGCATCCAAGAAGGCGGCTGCGGGACGCGGCTAAACCGCACTCGTGCAGCAGCTTGCGCCCGACACCTCCGTGTCGGGCGTTTTTGTATTTATGGCCAAGCTCGAAGACAGAGGAACTCGTCGCGATCGCTTTCATCAGAAAGCGAAACGCGAAGGCTTTCTCGCGCGCGCGGTCTACAAGCTCGAAGAGATCGACGCCAAGCACCACCTCTTCAAGCCTGGTGACCGCGTCCTCGATCTCGGCTGCGCCCCCGGCTCGTGGCTGCAGTACGCGCGCACGAAGGTCGGCGATCGCGGCGTCCTCGTCGGGCTCGATCGCGAGCCGCTGAAGAGCGGCCCGATGGGCGCGCGGATCGAGGTCGGCGACGTCCTGACGATCGACGCCGCCAAGCTCAAGGGCGACTGCGCCGCGTTCGACGTCGTTCTCTCCGACATGGCGCCCGACACGAGCGGCATTCGCTCGATGGATCAAGCGCGCAGCGAGGCGCTGTTCGAGCGCGCACTCGAGCTCGCCACGCTCCTGCTCGCACCCGGTGGCCACTTCGTCGGCAAGCTGTTCCAGGGCCCGGAGTTCAAGAAGCTCATCGAACAGGTCCGCGCGAAGTTCGAGACCGCGAAGACCGCGAAGCCCGAATCGAGCCGTCAGATGTCGATCGAGCAGTACGTGATCGGCAAGGGCTTCAAGGGCGGCACGCCATGAGCGCCCCACTGCGTCTCGTCATCGATCGCTGGGGCGAGCCCAACCCGCGCAAGATCGAGCAAGCCGTCGAGATCCTCCATCGCGGCGGCGTCGCGGCCTATCCGACCGATTCCATCTACGCGCTCGGCTGCGCGATCGAGTCGCGCGACGCGATCGAGCGCATCTACCGGGCGAAGGGCATGCACCGCAACCAGCGCCTCGCCCTCATCTGCCCCGATCTCTCCACCGCATCCGAATACGCCATCTTCTCGCAGACCGCCTTCCGCCTCGCGCAGCGCATCTTCCCCGGCCCGTACACGCTCGTGGTTCCCGCGACGCGCGAGGTCCCGAAGACCCTGACGGACAACAAGCGCCGCACGGTCGGCATCCGCGTCACCTCGCACCCGATCGCGCAAGCGCTCGCGAAGGGCCTCGGCCGCCCGCTGCTCACCACCTCCGCCGTCGTGCCGGAGACCCACGAACCGCTGCGCGACGCCGAGGAGGTCCTCGAGCACTTCGCCCAGCACATCGATGTCGTCATCGACACCGAGCAGACGCAGGCCGAGCCGTCGACGGTGCTCGAGGTCGATGGCGAGGACATCACGCTGATCCGGCTGGGTCAGGGATCGATCGACGGCATCCTCGATCTCGTGCAGATGCCCGAACCAGAGCCCGTCGCAGCTCCGTCGCATCGCCGCGCGCGCCGCTGAGCTCAGCGCCAGACGACTTGGACTTTGCCCTGCGCGTCGTCGGGCCAGCTGTCCTTCGAGAGCCAGGGATCGAAGCCCGCCTTCGTCTTGATCGCAGCGAGCATCGGCTTCGTCACTTCCTTCGGCGTGCCGAGCGAGGCGTCGTACGAGACGAAGATGGCCTCGTTCGAGACATCGAAGCCGAGCTCGTAGACGTTCGGATTATCGGCCAGCGCGTAGCGCACTTTGATCGGGCACGACTCCTCGCAGTACATCCCGAGCGCCTTGAGCGTGACCTGCTGCAGCTTCGCCGGTTTCGGCGGTGCTTTCTTTTCGGCGGCGGCCGGCTTGTCGAGCGTGGGCTGCGCGATCGGCGCGTCGGCGGCCTTGTCGCGACTGCACGCGGCGAGGAGCAGGACGAGGAGCGCGGCGCGCATGCGGAGAGAACGCTTCGGGCGCATCTGCGATTCCCGCGACTTCAGCGGCGGCCACGGCGCCGTGGCGGCGGCGGCTTCTTCTCGTCTTTTTTGGGCGCTTCGAGCGTCGGGCTCGCGCCTGCTTCGGCGGGCTCGCCGAGCTCGAGCTCCTTCGGGAGCTTGTCGTCGATCAGGGCGGCGACACGAGCCAGCTCGCCCATCGGGATGCCGCCCTTCGCCTTGAGGTCGACGATGATCTTCTTTGCTTCGTCCTTCTCTTTCGCGGTCGAGCCCTTCTTCGTGATGAGGGCTTCGGCGTAGGTGATCTGGACGATCGGCGTGATCGCGGCCTGCTCCTTGAGGATCGGGTCGAGGAACTGGAGCGCCTTTTCGGGCTCCTTGTTCTTCAAGACGACGCGGGCCTGCATCGCGCGCGTCGGGAAGTAGCCGTTGTTCGCGTCGAGCGCGAGGTCGAGCTGCTTGCCCGCCTCGGCGATCTGGCCCTCGCTCAGGGCGATCTCGGCGAGCGCGGTGCGCGTGCGGTAGGCGAGCGGGTTCGGCGAGGTCTCGGAGACTTCGGTGATCGCGGCGTTGAGCGGGTCCTTGGCCTTCGCGATATCGCCGGCCGCGAGCCACGCGACACCGAGCGCGTGACGGCCGAGCTTGCTGTTCGCCTTGCGCGCGAGCTTCTCGAGCGCTTCGGCCGCTTCGTCGCGTGCCTTGCCGCTGGCGTCGAGCATGCGCGCTTGCTCGCGGAGGATCTGGGCCTCGACATTGTTCTCGGCGCTCTTGAGGACCTCGTCGGTCTCGGCGATCGCTTCCTTGAACTTGCCGAGATCGATCATCGCGTACGCGCGGATCAGGCGCGGACGCGGGCCCTCGATCTTCGTGGCGAACGTGAGGGCCTTTTCGGGGAGGCCGCTCGCCAACAAGATGCCCGCGTCGACGAGCTGGACCGTCGGGTCCTCCTCGGGATTCTTCGAATACCAGACGCACTTCTCGCGTGCGGTGGCCGCCTGCTTGAGATCGCCGAGGACGTAGTGAACCCACGCGACGCGCGCCCAGAAGCGCGGATCGCCGGGCGGCTTGCCGACGCTGGCCTTCTTGATCGCCTCGATCGCCTTCGGGTAGTCCTCGATGCTGATGTTCGCGAGCGCGAGCGAGAGCCACCGGTACGCGACCATGCGCGGCGGCATCTTCGAGATCACGAACTTGTCGTTGAGCTCGCCGATGGTCTCGTCGATTTCCTGGGACGCTTCGGCGCGGCCGAGCGAGCGGCCGAGCACCTCGAGTGGGTGGTCCTTGGCCTTGGCGTCGATCGCCTTGTAGAGCTCGAGCGCTTCGGCGAGCTTGCCGTCGTCGACGGCGAGGTCCGCGCGATCGATCATCGCGACGACGATGCCCGTGTCTCCATCACCCGCGGTCTCGAAGATCTTGCGGGCGCCTTTGCGCTCGCCCGCGGCGAGCATCGCGCGGCCCTTCAGCCAGCGCGCCCAGTTGTCGTTCGCGTTCTTGGCGAGGTGCTCGTCGAGCATCTTGTTGACTTCGGCGAGCGTCGTCACCGCATTGCGCGGCTCGAGCTTGTGCAGACGCGAGAGCTCGAGCGCGGCCTTGCCGATCGTGAGCTCGCGCCAGCCCGGCTCGCCCGCGGTGACGTCTTTGACAACCGAGTTATAGGCACGATCCACTTCGTCGGTCGGCGTGCCGTAGAGGAGCGCGGCGAGTCCGCCGACCTCGACGGTGTAGGTGAACGTCAGGATGTCGTCGGGGTCCTTCTTGAGGGCGTCGGTGAGCTTGCCGAGCGCATCGGTGAGCCCGTCGAACGTCGCGTTGCCGATCGCGATCTTTGCTTCCTTCTGCAGGCGCGCGACGGCTTCGGACTTCTGCTTCTCGCTCCACCAGTACCAGGTGCCGCCGCCGCCGATGCCGAGCACCAGGACGACGAACAGGAAGATGAACGCGCGCCGCGTCGAGCGACCCCAGCGGCGATCTGGGCGCAGATCGAAATCTCCGTCGGCGACGCGCACGCCCGGCACCTCGAGGAGGCCGCCGGTCAGAAGGTCGTTGAGATAGTTCTCGCCGACGGCGGCGGACTGGCGCAGCGACGCGGCCGCGGCGTTGTGTTGTTTCTGCTGCGAGACGACGCGCGGACGCACGCCCTCGACGGACATCGGCGGCGGCGCGGTCTGCTTCGGCGCGCGCGCCATCGGTGCCGGCGCGCCCATGTCGTACTGGCCGTAGTTGGGTGCGTTGACGGCCATCGTCGGCATCGCGGGCGATGCGGTCGGAACGATCGGCTCGGCTGCCGGCCATTGGGGCGGCGACATCATCGGCCCGCCGGACGGCATCGGACGCGGCTTCGGTGGCGGCGGACCACCACCGCGCTGGATCTGCTGGCCGTTATCGGTCTCGCCACGTGGTGGGATCGGCTGCGGTACGGGCGGCGGCGGATCGAGCGCTTGCCCGGCGCGCCCGCGGCGCAGCATCGAGAGGATGTGTGGGCTCGTCGGATCGAGGTTCTGCGCGTGCTGCAGCACGGGCACCGCGCGCTCGTAGTCCTGGCGGCGAAGGAGTACCTCGCCGAGGAGCGCGAAGCCTTGGCGGTTCGAGCGGTCCACTTTGACCACCCTAAGCAGTTCGCCCTGCGCTTCCTTCCATTGATGAAGCGACGCGAACGCACGCGCGAGCATCACGCGACCTTCGAGGCTGTCGGGTGACGCCTCGAGACCGACGTTGCAGACCTGCACCGCATCGCGCGGGCGGCCAAGAGAGAGGTATGCCTCGCTCAGATCGATGAACGCTGGTGAACCTGGGTCCCTCCGAACCAGGTCGATCAGCTCTTCGATCTCTTGAGCAGTGGGCCGGGAATCAGGATCGGCCATCAGCGCTAGAACGGTAACCCCAAAGACCTCGTCGCGGCAAACCTACACGACGTCAGGATCCCTCGCATTTATTGGTGGCAGAGTACCTGCGCCCGGGGCAGCTGCCCGACGACTGGAAGGTCTTGCCGTCGCAGCCGCAATACGTGCGCAGGTCACGTGTGCAGCCGCGTGAACGGGGGGCGCACTTGCCGGGCGTCGCGTCACCGCAGCCCTGCCCTTCGCAGACGCCAGACGAGCACTCGTCGGCAACGAGGCACGAGGCGCCATCGCCCTTCTTTGCTTGCTCGATAGGCGGTTGCGTCGATGGCGGCATCGGACGGACGTCCTGCGGCGAGCCTGGATCCGTGGTCGTCGGCGGCGTGTTGGCCGGATCGGGCGGGCGCGTCTCGCGTGCCGGAGCGGTCGGGCAAGCCGCGAGCGCGAGTAGAAGGGGCAGCAAAATCCTCACGTGCATGGCGCGCATCGTACACTCCGCCCGTGGGATCGAGCTTCGGCGTGCTGTTTCGCGTGACGACGTTCGGCGAATCACATGGGCCGGCGATCGGCGTCGTGGTCGATGGATGCCCGCCGCGCATGCCGCTCGATCTCGCGCAGGTCCAGGCAGAGCTCGATCGGCGCCGGCCGGGACAGAGCCGCCTCGTCAGTCAGCGCAAGGAGAGCGATCAGGTCGAGGTGCTGTCGGGGCTCTCCGATGGCGTCACGCTCGGCACGCCGATCGCGATGATGATCCGGAACCAGGACGCGCGCAGCAAAGACTACGAGGACATCTCCCGCGCGTATCGCCCGAGCCACGCCGACTACACGTACGACGCGAAGTACGGCATTCGTGCGACCGCGGGCGGCGGGCGCGCGAGTGCACGCGAGACCGCGGGCCGCGTGGCGGCGGGTGCGATCGCGCAGCAGCTGCTCGCGCAACGCGGCGTCACGATCGTCGCGTGGGTCGACGAGGTGCAAGACATCGCCGCGACCGTCGACGAGCAAACGATCACGCGCGCGATGGTCGACGTGAATGACGTCCGCTGCCCCGATGCCGAGGCAGCGGCCAAGATGATCGAGCGTATCGAGCGCGCGCGAAAAGACGGCGACTCGGTCGGCGGCGTCGTGCGCGCCGTCGCACGCGGCGTTCCCGCGGGCTGGGGCGAGCCCGTGTTCGACAAGCTCGAAGCGGATCTCGCGAAGGCGATGATGTCGATCCCCGCCGTGAAGGGCGTCGAGAACGGCGACGGCTTCGCGGGCACGAAGCTCACCGGCAGCGAGCACAACGATCTGTTCTATCGCAAGGATGACGGCGCCATCGGCACGCGCACGAACCGCTCCGGCGGCGTGCAGGGCGGGATCTCGAACGGCGAGCCGATCACGCTCCGGATCGCGTTCAAGCCGACCGCGACGATCATGCGGCCGCAAGACACCGTCGATCCCGATGGCAATCCGACCGTCTTGCAGCCCAAGGGTCGCCACGATCCCTGCGTGCTCCCGCGCGCCGTGCCGATCGTCGAGGCCATGTTCGCGCTGGTCCTCGCGGATCACGCCCTCCGCCAGGCTGCGCGGAAGTAAGGACTTCGGTTCTCGGTTCCGGTTCCGCTTCCCTATTCGATCGCAGCGGCTGCTCGCCCGAGTCGCTCGTGACCTACAGGTTCGGCAGAGATCCAGTTCGCACGGACATCCGACGGCGCCGGATTCCTTCCCCAACGCGCCGCCCGGACAATAGTGAACGGCGAAGCGGAACCGCGAAGGCGAACTTCAGGATCGGCTGGATCACGCGGCGGCTGCCCGCCCGAATCGCTCGTGACCTACGGGTTCGGCAGAGATCCAGTGCGCACGGACATCCGACGGCGCCGGATCGTTCCGCTACGCGCCGCCCCGACAATAGTGAATAGGGAAGCGGAACCGCGAAGGCGAATGTCAGGATCGGCTCTACGTCAGACCCCCTGCGTACGGTTGGCGCATGTCGCTGACCGCGCAGCTCGTCCACGAGCTGGGATACGACCCCGACGACGGCACGCCCGACGTGCGGTCGCTCGGATTCGTCCCGGTCGGGGCCATCGTGCGTGCGCGGGACGGTGCCCGCACCGTCGCGGTGGCGCGCCTCGAGAGCGGCCGGCTCGTCGTCGTTCCCGATGAATGTCCGCACGATGGCGGGCGAATCTCGGACGGCTATGTCGAGGGCGAGCACCTCGTGTGTGCGCGCCACAACTGGGAATTCGACGTCGAGGGCGGCAAGTGCACGCGCGTCGGTACTTGCAAGCTACGAGAATAAGAGCGAATTGTTGACCCGACTCATGCCTGCGCGCTAGCGTCGCCGGACCGTGGGTGCCGTCTTGGTCCACATCGATCTCGACGGCGAGCGCCCGCACGCATCGTCACTCGCTGCGCTCAGCGCGGGTCGCGCGGTCGCATCGTCGTGGGGCGCCACGCTCTACGCCGCGCTCGTCATCCACGACACCAGCGCCGATCGCGCCGCGCCGGACTCGACGGCGCAGGTGATGTCGACGCAGCAAGTGCCAGGCGTCGAAAAGATCCAGAACACGCTCGCGCGCGCCGGTGCAGACAAGGTGATCGTCGCGGTCACCGACGCACCGATCGCGCCGCTGTGGTCCGCGGTCGGCGTGCCGTGGCAAGGCGTGCTCGATCATCTGCGCCCTCGCCTCGTGTTGTTCGGCGCCGATGCACCGTCTGCGTCGGAGCTCGGTCCGCGCACGGGCGCGCGGATCGGTGCGCGGCTCTTGCAGCGCGCACGCGCGACGGCCGGCGATCAAGTCGAGCTCCGCGATCGCGACGGCGGCTACGTGCGCGTGAGCGATGGCGGCGCCGCGGTCGCGCTGATCGGCGCGGCGCACGTGCAGCTCGACGGTGATGACGACATTGACCTGTCCGTGCTGGTGTACCCGGGCGGGGCCGACGCGCGCATCGAGATCGCGGGCCAGAGCGCGGCCGAGCTCGCGCATACGCTCGGGCCGATCATCGCGCTCGGCGACGACGCCGCGGCCGACACCGAGACCGTCACCTCCGCAAAGCGCCTCGCGAAGCAGCTCGGCGCGCACCTCGTCGGTGGGCCCTCGGCGGTGCGTGCTGGGGCAGTTGCACCGAACGCGGTCATCGATCGCCACACGCCGCTCGCACCCGAGCTGTGCATCGCGATCGGTTCCGTCGCGCTCGATCTCGCGGGCACCACGAACCTCGTCCGCATCGGTCCGTCGAGCGGCAAAGGCGTCGAAGGCGTGCTCTCGACGGGCACGCCCGCGGCGCACCTCGCCGAGCTGAACCAGGCGCTCGAGGACGACGCGCGATGAGCCTCGACGATCTCGCACCGACGTCTCCGCTCCGCGTCGTCGAAGAGGCGATCCGGCGCGAAGGCGTCGCGCTCTGGCTCGGCAGCGCCACCCCGCTTCGCAACATTCGCTGGCTCGATGGCGCGTGTGCGACAGCCGCGAAGTTCGGCGGCGCGATCGCGATCGCCGCCGGCGATCCGACGTGGCTCGATCTCGCCGCTGATCGCGCCACGCGCGCGCAGATCGCGTCGGTCGGCGTGCCCACCGATCTCAAGCTCGACTATCTCGGCTGGGCGCAAATCGTCGCCGCTGCCGCACGCCAGCTCGGCGCCAAGACGATCCTCGTCGACGAAGCGAGCCGCCCCGAGCGGTTCCCCGAGGTCGCCGCGATCGCGGAGCTGCTGGACGCCGCGCAGCTCACGCACGTCGTCGCGCTCACACCCGATGGACCGATCGTGCACGCGAGCCGGATCGCGGGCGGCGAGCTCCAGACCTGCCGCATTCGCGGCTCCGCCGTGATCGGCCTGCGCATCGCGGGCGCGCCGATCGAGGACTATCCGACGCCGACGCCGTCGACGACGATGAAGCGCCTCGACCTGCCCGCGCTCGGTCTCGACCCCGTCGTGCTCGGTCATCGTGCGCTGCCACCGCGCACGAACCAACCCGCGCGCAAGACCGTCGCCCAGGTCGCCGGTTATCTCGCGGCGCACGTGCGCTCGAAGAAAGACGGCTAGCGGATGGCGCAGGCGCGCTCGTCCGCCGTGTCGACAGCCACTGCCGTGCGCGTCCAGGTGATCGCACCCGCGCACCTCGGCGCCACCGCCGTCGCCGCGCTGCGCGCCCGAGCGATCGACGCGAAGCTCGGCCACGCCTCCGCGATCAGCACCGACGACATCGTCGCGTGGGCACTCGAGACATCTCCTTCCGGGGCGCGCGCCGTCGAGCTCGCTGCGATCTGCACGCGCGCCGCCGAGGCCGGCCGCCCGATCGTGCTGCTCGCGCCGCCTGCGCGCGGGACCGGCCGCGCCGCGATCGAGCGCGCCGCCGCGATCACGTACCTGCGCGCGCATGGCGCCGCGCTCTCACACGATGTCGACGCGTGGCTCGAGGCCGTCGTCCTCCTCGTTCGCTTCGGCCTCCCGCAAGGTCCCCGCGCCGCGGTGATCGCGCCCCCGGGCTCGTGGCTCGAAGCGCAGGTCACGGCGATCGCGCTCGACGCCGAGTCCACCGGTGCGCGCTCGCCACTCTCGGCGCCCGACGATCCGACGGATGTCGTCCTCTACGATCCCGAGCTCGGCACGCCGCCACGCACGACGCCGGGCATGCACGTTCCAATTGCCGCCCGGGGCGAGCTCGCGCCCATGGCCGGCAGCCAGGCCAATGACGAGCCGATGCTGCACACCGCGCGCGCCGCACTCGGTGCCGTGGCGATCTTGGGCCACGCCGCCGAACGCATTCGCGTCGGGCTCGGTCCCGCGCCAAGCAGCGCGAGCGCGGAGCTCGCGATCGATGCCGAGCTCGTCGAGCGCCAGCTCAAGAAGCTCGAGCGCGACGGCACGGCCGGCAACATCGGCGACCACGACACGAAGGCGCTGCTCAAGGCGTACGGCGTGACGATCACCCGGCAGGCCGTCGCACAGACGCCGGCCGATGCGGTGAAGAAGGCGCGCCGCGCGGGATTCCCCGTCGAGCTCAAGCCGTTCGGGCGAGACCTGCCGAGCGAGCCCGATGGTTGCCCCGTCGAGAAAAATCTGACGTCCGACGCGCTCGTGCGGCAGGCGTTCGCGCGCGTGCTGATCGCCGCGGGCCGCTCGCCGACCGAGAACACCTACGTGATCGTCCGCGAGACACCGCCCGCCGGCCGCGACGTCAGCGTCTCGTTCATCAAGCTGCCCGAGCTCGGGTGGACGGTCGTGCTCGAGGGCGTGCAGCTCGCGGCGGCGCCCGCACCGCTCCGGCTCGTCGACGCGCAGATGCTCGCGGCGCACCTTCCGGCGTCGCGCTCGGGCGAAGGCGAGCTCGATCGCGCGGGCCTCGCCAATGTCATGCGCCGCGCATCCCACCTTGTCGTCGACCTCGATGCCCGGCTCGTAGGCCTGGAGCTGCCGCGCGTCATCGTCGGTGGCCGCGGTGCACGGACGATCGTCGTCGACGCGGCAGCAGAGCTTCTCTGATCCCCGGGGGCGCTCCCGGGTAGTCGACGCGAGGCACACATCCATATCGGCGCAGGGTGGTCGATTCCACTCACCGTGCGTGTACTCCTGCTCCTAATTCTCGCTCCCAGCGTAGCTGCTGCGGATAGCTGGCTTGTCGCCGAGACTCCCGCCGCGATCGCGATCAGCGACGCTCATGACGGCGTGTTTCGCGCCGGCGTGATGCCCGCACTCGGGCTCTACGCAGACAACGGCCGCGTCGCGCTCGGCGTGCGCGCCCGCGCCGGTGTGTTGCGCGATGGCGCGGCGCCCGGTGACAACCGCGCCGACCCCGGCCTCGGGGGGCTCGGCACCCTCGGCCTCGCCGTCCGGCTGCTCGCCGGCCCGGCGTGGTTCGAGCTCGTCGGCGGCGGTGGCCTCACCGGCGACGACCTCGTCCCCTCGTTCGAAGGTGGCGTCGGCGTCTCGTTCGACGTCGGCGAGATCGACATCGGACCGAGCCTTCGCTACGTGCGCGTCGTGAGCCGCGACTCGATGGCCTCGTTCGGCACCGCCGACCTGGCGCTCGTCGGTATCGACGTGCGGTTCGGCAAGCAGCGCGCGACCAAGCGTGCGCCGATCCGCATCGAAGCGATCGCCAGCGCGCCCGTACCCGTCGAGCCGCCGGTCGAGAGCGATGCCGATCGCATCGTCGAGCGCGAGCCCAGCTGCGCGAGCGGCGGAGATGGCTGCCCGAGCTCGGAGCCGACCGAGATCGTCGTCGTCAATGACCGCATCATCCTCGACGACCGCGTGCTGTTCGAGCTCGATCGCGCGCGCGTGCGCATACACGGCAAGCAGATGATCGCCAAGATCGTCGAGCTCTGGCGCGCCAGCCCCGACTGGACGCACCTCACGATCGAAGGCCACGCCGACGAGCGCGGCAGCGACGACTACAACCTCGAGCTCAGCCAGAGGCGCGCGGATCGCGTGCGCGACGTGATGGTGAAGCTCGGCGCCGACCCGCTCACGATCACCGCGCTCGGCCTCGGGCGCTCTCGTCCCCGCGCGGTTGGCCACTCGGAAGCCGCGCATGCCCACAACCGGCGCGTCGAGTTCGCGATTCAACGCGCATATGCGACCGATGTCGCGAAAGGTTCGCCGTGACCGCCATGTTTCGCATCGTCCCTCTCCTCCTCCTCGCGGGCTGCTTCAGCTCGCTCGTCGACAATCCATGCGTCGACGGCTACGAGCTCCGCGATGGCCAGTGCGTACTGCCCGTAGACCCCGTCGACGATCCGGCCGGTCCGGTCGGTCCAGTCGGGCCGGTGCAACCACCCACGACCAACATCGAGCCGACGTGCACCGCAGACACGCAGTCGGATCCGCTCAACTGCGGCGCCTGCGGCCGCGAGTGCGCGAGTGGCATCTGCGAGATCGGCCACTGCCTCGGCTCGCTCTCCGGTCACGTGATCGCGATCGGCCACGACTACAGCAAGCACAACGCCGCGATGGCGCGCGTGCTCGGCAACGCGGTCGCGCTCGGTGCAAATAATGATGTCGCGGTCGCGCGCTGGCGCGGCACGGCCCCGAACGACGCCGTGCTCGGCACGACGAAGGCAATCACCCAGGGCATGTCCGCAGTCGGTCGCCCGTGGCACGCGGTCACCGCGCCGACGGCGCCGTCGCTCAACGCGCTCGATGGCATCGACGTCCTCGTCGTCGATGCGCAGAGCGGCGACGGCGACGCGCTCGCCGCCGAGGCTGCCTCGTGGGCTCCGGCGATCGACCACTTCCTCCAGAACGGCGGCGTGACGATCGTGCTCGCCGGCACGAGCTCGACGAGCCACCGCTTTGCCGCGGGCGCCGAGCTCTACACGTGGGGCGCGCCGGTCGATGCGAGCAGCCTGCCCGCGACGATCACCGATGCCGCCGACGCCGTCGCGCAGCAGGTCCTGTCCCCGTACCTGACGTCCGTGTCATCGGTTGCGTACCCGAACGTGCCCGGCACGATCGTCACGCAGGCCGGCTCGGTCGTCATTCACCAGACGCGCTACTGAGCGGCGCGCGGAGGTCGGTGGCGCTCACCGCTTCTTGCGCGCAGAGAGATCGTCGGTGGCCTTCGCGCCGCGCGTGTTGTCACAGACGACCTGCGTGAACCCGAGCGTCTTCAGCTTCGCGATCGAGAGCCCGCTCGCGTCGCGCACCTTCTTCGTCAGCGCATCGTTCTTCCGGCGCAGCAGCCGATCGAGCATGACCTTGCTGCACGGAAACCACGCGATCTCGAGCCTCGTGTCCTTCGCGAACACCGCCGCGTCGGTGCCGTCCTCGACGAACGCGATCTCGAGCGCCTCGGCAAACGCATCGCGCAGCGCGGGCGTCGCGGTCTCTTCCTCGGCTTCGGCGATTGCGGCCTCTTGCGCCGACGGCTTCTGCAGCTGGCGATACGTGAACAGGCCGAGCGCGGACGCGCCGATCGAGCACGCGATCAGCAGCCCCCACGCTTCGTCCTTCGCGATCGCCATCAGTCCGTCACGTCGTCGGTGCGAGCGAACGACAGCTCGGCGGACTTCGCGAGCCCGAGCAGCTCCTCGCGCGTGTTGCGCGCCGGCTCGTCGAGGACGCGCGTCAGCAGCATCGCGAGGATGCGGCCGATCGCGGGGCCCGGCTTCATGTCGAGCGCGGTCATCAGATCTTTGCCCGACAGCGCGAGCTCGTTCGGGTGCAGCGCATCGCCGCGCGCGAGGATCGCATCGGCGCGGTCCGCGAGCGCGGTCGCCTTGTCCGCACGCCAGAACCCCGCGGCGGTCTTCGCGTTCACGCGCCCGACGTCCGAGAGTAGCCGGCGCACCTCGGGGTCGGTCCAGTCTTTCGCGAGCGAGACGCCCGACGTACCAACGAGCGCCGCCGCGACTGCGATCTCGTCGTTCGCGAACTTGAGCCGGCGAAGCACGCCAGAGGCGTGCTTCACGACTGCGCGGTCGAGCCGCTTCACGGCCTCCGCCGGCGCGAGCTCCGCGACGAGCGACGCGAGCCTCGCCTCGCGCGGCGCCGCGTCCGTACGCTCGAGCCAGTGGTTCACGATGTTGTGGTGTGCATCCTCGATCGCGGTCCACGCCTCGAAGCCGTCCGCGAGCTCGGGCAGGATCAGCGCCATGATGCCGGTGCGCTGCGCGATCGCGAGCGCGCGCGAAGGCTCGCGGGTCTCGAGCATCTTGCGCAGCTCGTCGCAGACGCGCTCCTTGCTGACCTTCGCGAGTGACGGCAGCGCGGGCTCGATGCCGCGCTCGGTCTCGGGATCGAGCGCGAACTCGAGCACCGCCGCGAACCGCACCGCACGCATCACGCGCAGGCCGTCCTCGCTGAACCGCGCGACCGCATCGTCATAGACGTTGCCGGTCGGCCCGACGGCACGCAGCGTCTTCTCGGCGATGTCCTTCTGGCCCTCGAACGGATCGATCAGGCGATCCTTCGCCGGGTCGTACGCCATCGCGTTGACGCGCAGGTCGCGCCGCGCGAGATCCTCGACGAGCGGCACCCCGAACGTGACGTGATCCGGCCGCCGCGCATCCGTGTACGCGCCCTCGCCACGAAACGTCGTGACCTCGACGTGCGAGGCCTCGCCCTTGCCCGTCACGATCGTAACGGTGCCGTGCTGGAGGCCCGTCGGGATGACGTGCTTGAACAGCTTCATCACGTCCTCGGGCGGCGCGCTGGTCGCGACATCCCAATCGCCGGGCTCGCGTCCGAGGATCGCGTCGCGCACGGCGCCGCCGACGGTGACCGCCTCGTGGCCGGCACCCTCGAGCGTCTCGCAGACGGCACGCACGTTCGCGGGAACGACCGCGCGCAGTTTCGAAAGCGCGTCGCTCACGTCACTCGAAGGTCTGCGCGAGCGCCTTGGGGTCGCGGATCTTGCGCTGCACGAAGATGAACGTCGCGACCGGGATGACGAGCGCCATCATCACCTGCACGAACATGACCCCGACCATCATCGGATTCGAGATCATCGCCATGCCGCCGCTCATGAGGTCGCCCATCAGCGGCAGGTAGATGTAGAGCGCGATCGCGCTCGCGACGCCGCCGAACACCATGCCCGCGGTCTTGAAGCGCGGAGAGAGCGAGATCAGCTCGACGCCCGCCCAGATCTGGAGCGCCGCGGTCGCGATCCCGAACCACACCGACTTGTCGCCGACGTTGCCGAGCATGCCCATGCCCATCATCTCGCCCATGGGATTGCTGCCCCTCCCACCGGCTACGCCGCCGCTGAACAATCCACCAATGCCGCCGGCAAACGCGTACGCACCGAACGCGAGCAAGAGCCAGCCGAGCGTGGGCAGGCCGCGATCCGACGACGACTGCTGCGATGGCGCTTTCTCGTCGATCATCGTCGCGAACTGCCGGTCGCCGAAGAAGCGCTTCACGGTGAGCGGCCACACGAGCAGCACCCACGTGATCATCACGACCATGAACAGCATGAGCATCATCACCATGCCGCCGCCGGGACCGCCGCGGCCGCCCATCATGCCGAACATCGCCACGAAGAACACGCCGCCCGACACGACCGATGCGATCACGCCGAAGCTGGCGTACTTGCCAGCCGCCTCCGCCGTCTCCGCCATCAGCACCGCCGACGAGCCGCGCATGCCCGCGCGCACGTGCAGGATCGATCGAATCGTCAGCATCCCGAACGCCACGAGCGTGCCGAGCTTCATCAGCATCGCGCCCTCGGACGGCATCTCCAGCCAGGCGAGGAGCATCACCGCGCCGATGCCGACGCCGATGCAGCCGAAGATCAACAGCAGGATCGACGCACCGGCGAAGCCCTTGTCGTCGGCCATCGGCACGACGTTGCCGTGCTCCATGATCTTTGGCTTCGCGACGAGCGCGAGCGCGATCGGCCACGCCGCGAGGACGAGCACGATCGCGGCGATCTGTCCTGGGGGCACGTCGATGATCAACATGCCGAACGCGACGACGACGGTCTGCACCGCGGCGACGAGGACGTAGCGATTGACGTGGCTCATCGGCGTGCCCTTCGAGCTCAGCTCGTAGAGCAGGCTGCGCCCGGCCGTTGCATGAATCACCGATCGCGCGAGGCTCGTCCCGAGCACCGCGAAGATGAACAGCATCATCTTGGCCGGGGCGCCACGTCCGCCGCCTTCGAGCATCACGATGACCGAGATCATGCCGTAGCAGGCAACGACCGCCGTCATGATGTTGCCGACGAGCTGCATGATCAGGCCGAGACCCGACAGCCCGCCGTCGGATGACTTGTGCACCACGTCGGTCGAGTACGCTTGTTGCTCCGCGTCCATATGTCCTCCCGCTATTCCGTAGCAGCCGCGCCGCGTAAACGCTTGAAGATATCGGTCGCCCGACCGCGAAGCTTCTGCGCCTCCGTCGTCGCGCCGGCGCGTTCCTTGATCGTGGCGAGACCCTGGTAGGCGCGCGCCAGCTCGACCTCGTTCTTCACCGCCGCGAGGATGTCGATCGCGCGGCGGAAGTCCTCGTCGGCGCCTTGGATATTCCCGAGCGCGGCTGAGACCTCGCCCTTCACGCGGTAGCCCGAGCCGATGTGCGCCCGCAGGCCGACCGCTTCGCTGACCGCGACGGCCGCATGCGCCTCGACGTCGGCGGCCTCGAGGTTGCCGAGCTGCAGCTGCACCTGCGCGAGCCGCTGGTGCGTGACCGCGAGCGCGACGCGATCGCCGAGCCCCGATGCGAGCAGCTTCGCCTCCGAGAGATCCTTGACGGCTTCTTGATAGCGCCCGATCGCGGTCTTCACTTCGCCGGAGCGCGAGAGCACGTCGGCGAGCGCGAGCTTGTCGCCGATCTCCTGCGCCATCACGCGCGCCTCGGAGAGCAGCTCGAGCGCGTTCTCGTGATTGCCGTCCTCGGCGTGCACGCCACCAAGATCGCACAGCGACTGCACGACACCGACGAGGTCGCCGATGTCGCGCCGCAGATCGAGTGCCTCGCGGAACTGCGTGATCGCCGCCTTGAAGTTGCCGGTGTCGTGGTGCACGCGCCCGATGTTCGCGAACGACAGCGCGATCGAGCGGCGATCGCCGATCGCGCGGCGAATCGTCAGCGCCTGGCGGTGGAAGTCGAGCGCCTGGCCATACGCGCCGCGCAGCCAGTGCACGCGGCCCATGTCGTCGAGCGTCGACGAGATGCCACGGTCATCACGCGAGCGCGAGAACAGCTCGTTTGCGCGGCGCAGGTGATCCATCGCGATGTCGTACTTGCCGAGCCGGCGCTGACCGCGCGCGATGCGGCTGTACGCGGCGCCCGCCTTCGCGAGGTTGTCGAACCGCCACGCGAGGTGGAGCATCTCGACGAAGCACTGCATCGCCTCGTCGGTGCGGCCGGTTTGTTCGAGCACGTCGCCGAGGTTGTGCAGCGCATCCATACGCGCGGGCGCATCACGCTCGCCGAGCATGGCCAGGCCCTTCTCGTACAGCGTGCGCGCTTCCTCCGGCGCGTAGCGAGAACGCGCGCGATCGCCACCCTGCAGATAGCAGCGCGCCGCGCGCCGTGCATCGCCACCGCGCTCGTAGAGGTTCGCGAGGAACTCGAGCTGCTCGTCGCTGCGCTGCACGGTCTTTGCCTCGAGCCACTGCGCGCCCGCGAGGTAGTAGCGCGCGAGCCGCCCTTGCTCCGTCGACTTCGAGATCAGCTCGCGCTCGAGGTTGTGCTTGAACACGACCTCTTTCTCGCCGGGAATGCTCGAGTCGTCTGGATCGAGCAACAGGAGATAGTCCTGGTCCGCGAGGATCGTGATGAGATCGCTGATCCGGCGGCGCACATCCTCGCCTTCACCCCACTCCATCTCGAGCGCGCTCGGCCGCGGTTCCGGCGCGCCGCGCTCGAGCCGCGTCATCGCGATCACCGCCGAGGCCCAGAACACGTTGCCGAACACGGCGCCCTTCTCGAGGAGCTCGCGCTCTTCATTCTCGAGCGCCGCGATGCGCCCTTCGATCGCCTCGTCGATCGTGACCGGCAGCTCGGTCTCCGACGCGCGATCCGGATCCATGATCCACACCGGCCCACCCGCGCTGATCGTCCCGTTGTCGAGGTATAGGCGCACGAGCTGCTCGAGGAACGCGGGGTTGCCGCCGGTCTGCTCGACGCCGAGCTGGATGATGTCGTCGGGGACCTTCTGGCAGCGCGAGAGCAGATTGCGAAACATCTCCTCCGCCATGTCGGCCTCGAGGTTCCGCAGATCGATCCGCTCGTGATCGACCGCGCCTTCGCCCCAGCCGCCCGCGTGTACGAGCATCTCGGGCCGCGCCGCCGTGAGCAGCACGAGCGGTGAGCCCGCGAGCCCGCTGACGAGGTCGGTGCAGATGGACAGCGTCTCCTTGTCAGCCCACTGCAGATCGTCGAGGACGATCACGAGCGAGGACTGCGCCGCGTCGGCCTCGATGAACCGGCGCAACGCGACGCGCGTCAGCTCGCCGTGCTGCTTCGGGTTCTCCGCGACCGCCGAGAGGAACGGCGTCGGCAGAAAGTCCAGCCCGACGAGCTTGCCGAGAAAGTACTGGAGCTCGGCGATCTGATCCGACCCCATCACGCTCTTGATCTCGTGTGCGAAGCGCAGCTTCGTGACGTCGTCCGGATGCGGCGTCAGCTCGAAGCGATCGCGCAGCATCGAGGTCAGCGCGGTGAGCGGTACCGGCTCGCCGCTGGCGTCCCGCTGCGCGGCGCCGTGAAACACGCGAATTTGCTTGGGCGTGATCGTCGTGATCAGCTCGTTGATCAGGCGCGACTTGCCCGTGCCCTGATTGCCCACGATCGTCACGAGCTGCGGCGCCTGGAAGTCGACCGCGCGAGAGATGATGTCTTCGAGAATCTCGAGCTGCTTCGCGCGCCCGACGAGCGTGCTCCGCACCGTGCGCGGGGGCTCCGGCTCGGTGTCGATGCGGACCAAACTCCGGTGGCGGTCCGGGATCGGCGGTGGCTGTGTCTTGGTCCGCGACCCCATGGGAGGTGTCGCGGTGCTCGACGGAAGGCGCCCGCCTGCACCGGGCGGCGGCGGTCGGGACGCTCCGTTCGACACTGCCCACGAAGGTACCCGCCCCCTGTGATCGGTCGCAAGCCGTGGCGAGCACTGCCCTTCCGGGTGTACCGTAGAAAATGGGATGGGACCTCGGCTGCTAACCGCCGCGTTGCCGCTCGCTTTGGGTCTGCTCGCGGGCTGCCCGACGGTGGACCTCGGCGATACCCCCACGGATATCGGCCTGTGCAATCCGCCCGGCGGCCTCGACTACTTCACGGACGTCATCTGGCCCGAGATGGTGCGTCCGACCGACGGCACCAAGGGCTGCACGAAGACCGGCGGCTGCCACAACGAGGCCGGCGGTAACGGCCTGTCGTTCCGCACGCAGCCCGCCCCCGACTTCCCGTTCAATTTCCGGCAGGCGCAGCTGTTCTTGAACTGCGGCAACCCGATGCAGAGCTTGTTTCTGACCAAGCCACTCTCCGGCGTCGAGCCGCACGGCGGCAATGACCTCATCGACCCGTCTGCCGACTCCGCGATCGTCGACAAGTTCCTCGCCTGGTTTTAATGCGTCTCTTCATCGCCCTCGTACTCGTGGCCGGACTCTCTGCTCGCGTCGACGCCGAAGCGTTCCTACGCGTGATCGCGCAGAAGACGTCGGTGTACACGGGCCCGGGCTCCGGCTACCGCGAGGTCGCGATCGCCGAGCGCGGCCAGGTGTTCGCCGTCCTCGAGCGTGGCGGCAGTGACTACTGGTTCAAGATCGAGCTCGAGGACGGTACAAGCGGCTGGATCCTCGGCGACACCGTGTTCCCGTTCGAGGTCGGTCCGGAGGAGGACCCCGGCGTCTTCACGCGCATGGGCCGCTCGATCAAGAAGACGTTTCTCGGTCCATCGCCGTCGCCCTACGCGGACGTCGGCCTCTCGTTCTCGGCCGGCCTCCTCGATATGGAGGGCGTGTTCATCTTGCGGCCGTCGTGGCTGATCGATCCGTACTGGGCACTCGAAGGCTTCGCTGGTCTCTCGCCGCGCTCGGAGAAGGACATCTATCTCGCCGGTCTCGCGTTCTTGTTGCGGCTCGCACCCGGTGCGGTCGTCGGCCCGTACGCGAGCATCGGGCTCGGCGCCGCGCACATTCGCCCGAAGGCCGACAACTTCGTCGACGAGAAAGAGACCATCATGGCGCTCGGCGCCGGCGGCGGCCTCGAGATCACGTTCAAGAAACAGATCACGCTGCGCCTCGACGCGCGCAACTGGAAGCTGTTCGACGAGAACAAGTCGAGCCTCGGCCAGGAGTACACGGGCGGCCTCGCGATCTTCTTCTAAGGAGCATTATGCGCATCTTCATCGTCATGATCGTCCTCACTGCAGTCGGCTGCGGACGTCAGGCAGTGCGCGCATCGGAGAAGAAGTTTCTCGCCGATCAGGTGATGGTGTTCGATCAGGATCCGCACGACACGACGTCGAAGGAGCACGTGCGCACGAACCGCGAAGGCGCCGCCGGTGGCAAAGGCGCTGGAGGAGGCGGATGCGGCTGCAACTGACAGCAGCGATCCTCCTGATCGCGGGCACGGCACACGCCGACGACGTCGCCGAATTCTCGACGACGCTGTTTGCCGAGAAGCGCGATGGCGGCAGCGGCCGCATGACCGTGATCCATCCGCAGCTCTTGTTCGGCATCGACATCGGGCAGTTCACGACGTTCGACTTCGCGTACTCCGCCGACATCGTCTCCGGCGCGACGGCGAGCGTGTATCAAGTGGACGCGGTCTCCGCCGCGACGAGCTTCTCGGACTTCCGCAACGAAGGTTCCGTCGGGCTCGGCTTCCACGGCAAGCGCTCGCGCATCAGCTTCAACGCGCTGTTCGGCACCGAGCGCGATTACCTCTCGCGCCAGATCGGCGGCAGCGCGTCGATCGATCTCGCGGGCCGCAACACCACCGTCGCGCTCGCGTACACACACGGCTTCGACCAGGTCTGCAATCGCGACAACGGCGACGCGACGCCGCTCGAGAATCGCGCGCTGACGGGCGACGACACGTGTGCGAAGTCGGCCGTCGTCAAAGGCAAAGACCGCCCGATGGCGGATACCGATGGCTCGCCGACGCGCTGGGAGGACCTGACGATCGACACCGCCGCGGTCACGCTCACGCAGAACGTGTCGCCGACCATGAACATGCAGATCGCGCTGTTCGGTCAGGTGCAGGAAGGCTTTCAATCGAACCCGTATCGCCGCGTGCGCATCGGACCGAACGCGCCGCAAGAGCACATCCCCGACACGCGCGCGCGATGGTCGGTCTCGGCCCGCGCGAACAAGTTCCTGCCGAGGCTCAACGCCGCAGCTCACTTCGATGGCCGCTTCTACAACGACACCTGGGGCGTCACGGGCGGCAACCTCGAGCTCGCGTACTCGCAGTACATGGGCAAGTCGCTGCTCGTGAAGCTCTACGGGCGCATCTACCAGCAGACCGCCGCGACGTTCTTCAAGGACGCGTTCTATTACGAGACCGAGTCCACGGCCGGCGAGTACTTCACGGGCGACCGCGAGCTCTCACCCGTGCGCAACGTGACCGTCGGAGGAAAGCTGACCGTCATCACGATCGGTGAGGACAAGCCGGTGCTCGGGCTCTTCGACAAGCTGCAGCTCAATGTTCGCGGCGACATCATGCTGATCGACGTGCTCGCGGCCGACAGCGCCGCGGACAACCCGATGGGCATCGATAAGCAATTCATCTACGGCAATAGCCTGATCGACGGCATCGTCATCCAGGCCGGAATTCTCGGAAATTACTAAGGACCGGCGGGAGTGCTATCATCCCGCCCATGTACCGCTATGGGGACGGGACGCCTTTTCCGCTCGAAGAGAACTTCATCGAGACGCTGACGTCCGCGGTCGAGACCTGCACGAACGCGTTCGTGCCGCTGTCCGAGCTCGACGCTCGCCGCGAGCGCGCCAAGGACACCCGCCGCGAAGCCGAGAAGGAAGCGGGTCGCCTCGACGACCTCGAGAAGACCATCAACGCAGCCCTCCTGCCGTACCTCCCGACCGACAAGCTGAAGGCGAACGGCGCGCAGCTGGTCGCGCAGAAGCTCGCCCAGTCCGCGAAGTCGTTCATCGTCGAAGCGAAGTCGCAGGTCGACACGCGTGTCCGTCAGATGGAAGCGCAGGCCAGTGGCCGCACGTCCGCAGACGCGGTGGTGAAGGCGTTGCGTCCGTTCTTCGACGAGCACCAGCTGCCGAAGACCCAGTGGATCATGTCGTGGGACGTCCGCGGCAACGAGCCACATGCCGATGCGGTCGCGACCGCGGGCCGCATCGTCGCGTCGTTCACGCTGCTCCCCGATCCGTATCGCGGACCGATCCGCGTCGAGCAGCTCGCCGAGGGCGTCATCGTCCACATGATGAAGAAGGGCGTGTTCGGCAAGGCGAAGCCCGCGCCCGTCGATCTCGGCAAATACGTGATGGTCGCGTTCGAGCGCACCAACAAGGAATCGGTCGTCACGCTCAAGGAGAGCGGGACCAAGGCATCGGCCGGCCTGCGCTTCGCCGTCAGCGACGGTGGCGCCACCTGGGTCTCGATCAACGCATCGGGCGACATGGAGGGCGAGTCGAACCCGCTCGACATGGAAGACGTCGCGCCGATCCGCCAGCTCGTCGACCGCGCGAACAACGCGCTCAAGGACCTCCTCAACAAGCGCGCGCTCGTCGACCTCACGATGGGCGGCCGCGCGATCAGCGACATCGAAGAGCCGCGTGTCGTGCCGCTCGAGCTGCTCACGCAGCTCACGCCGCTCGCGCGCACGATCCGCGAGAAGAGCCGCATGAGCGGCGAGCTCGTGCTCAAGCGCGACATCGGCGATGGCCGCCGCGAAGAGCTGTTCGTCCCGCGCGCGACGCTCGCTCAGCAGTTCGCGCGCCTGCCCGCGGAGTACCGCCGGCCGTTCGAAGAAATGGGCATCACGCAGGAAGAGACGCAGCCCGCGATCACCCTGCCCCCGCGCCCGCCCGGACCGCGCAGCGACAAGACGATCGACATCGATCCAGATCTCGACTGATCGCGCGCCTGCGCTCGAAGCGATCGTGAGGCCCACGAAAGGTCACCGTCGAATGGCGGTCTTGGCGGCGGTTCGCGACACGCTGTCGCCATGAAACGCATCCTGTTTGCACTGCTCGTCACCGCGTGTGGCGGCAAGTCTTCGCCGCCTGCAACACCCGCGGAACCGGCGCCGGCCGTCACGACCGAAACACCTCCCGCCGAACCCGTCGCACAGAAGCAGCCGGAAGTGCCGGCGGAGCCACCGCCGCCGCCCGCACCGAAAGAGGCGAAGGCCGAGCTCGCACCGACGACGAAGCCGACGAAGTCCAAGGCGAAGGGCACCGTCACGTTCAAGGAGGTGGACGGCGGCGTCGAGGTGACCGCGACGCTCGAAGGTCTCAAGGCGGGCAAGCAGCACGCCTGGCACATTCACGAAAAGGGTGACTGCTCGGCACCCGACGCGTCGAGCGCCGGCGAACACTTCAACCCGACGAACGTCAAGCACGGCGGTCCCGACGGCGACGAGCGCCACGCTGGTGACTTCGGGAATCTCTTGGCGGACAAGCAGGGCAAGGCCACCAAGACGCTCGTGATGAAGGGCATCACGATCGCGGAGGGCGCGACGTCGATCGTCGGCAAGGGCTTCATCGTCCACGACAAGAAGGACGATCTGAAGACGCAGCCGAGCGGCAACGCCGGCGCGCGCATCGCGTGTGGCGTGATCGAATTGACGAAATAAAAACCGGCGATCGCGTTGGCGCTCCGGGCGCGGGGGCCAACACGTCGAGATCGATCCCGATCTCGACTGAGCCGCCGCGTTCGTGTTATCGCGTCCGCGGTGGCGCGCTACGAAGCCGTTCGAGGAAGTGGGTTCTTCGAGATCGAGCGCGACGGGTGCGTCGTTCGCACGTGCAAGGGCGAGCGCGACAAGTTCCGCCGCAAAGAGAAGGAGTACGCGACCGAGGACGACGCGCGCTACTGGGCCGCGCGCGCGGTCACGATCAACACGTGGGGAATGAAGGTCGTCGGGCCCTCGCGCATCCTCGCGGCGAAGGCCGAGGAGCCGGTCGGATCCACATTGCTCGCCGACGAATACTTCGCGGCCGCGGACAATCGCTTCGTGCCGGAGCTGCTGCGCGTGCGCGCCGGCGGGAACCTCGCGGCGCGCACCGAGCCCTGGTACACGGACCCACGCCCGTGGGCGCGGCAGCAGCTGCTCGCGTACATCCTCGATGGCTGCGATCAGCCGGAGCACAAGGGGCTCGTCAAGCGGCTCTACAAGAAGGCGGAAGCCGCGGGTGACGATACGGTGATCGCGCGGTTCATGGTCGCGTTCGATCAGATGGGGCATCGCTTGCTCGTCACCGAGCCGTACGACGGACTGCGCGCGAACCCCGAGCTCGTCGGCCAGCACTACAAGGAGGACCCGCGCGACAACCGGTTCTCGCGCGCCACGCGGCAGTACCTCGCGCGGCGGGCGTATCGCTACTTCCGGCGGATCGCGTATCGCGATCCGGTGCGCTACGTGCGGTGTTTGCTCGTCGCGCTGCCGCTCTATCGCGACGACGAGCTCGCGACGCCGGCCCAGCTGCTCGACGCGTGGGGCCTGATGCAGGCGCTGTACGGCGATTCCAAGGCGATCGTGCGCGATCCGCGCGGGATCCGGCTCGAGTCGGAGAGCAGCCTCTCGGATCTCGCGCCCGCGCCGCGCTGGCCGGACGCGTGGAAGGCGGAGGAGCACTTCGTCGTGCTGGTCGCGATCGTCGCGACGGCGCAGAGCCGTACGGTGCGCGGGTGGATCGCGCGCTGGTTGCGCCTGCACTACGCGGCGCAGCTCGCGAAGCTGCCGTTCGCGATGATCAAGCGGCTGATGAATTCGCCGCACGACGAGGTGCAGATCCTCGGCGCGGAATTGTTCGGGAAGCTGTCGGGCCTCGAGACGCTGCCGATCAGCGACTGGCTCGACGTCCTCGCGATCGAGAACATCGACGTCGTGACGATGGTCGCAGCCGTCGTCGAGAAACACGTGTCGCCGAACCGCCTCACGCTCGAGCAGGCCATCGCGCTCGCGTGCGCGAAGACCGCGCCGGTCGCGCGGCTCGGTCTCCAGTGGGCAAAGGCGAAGAGGATCGGCGGCGAGGAAGACCTGCGCGCGATCTCGAAGATCACGCGCGCAGGCGTCGCGAGCGTGCGATCGGAAGGCACGGCGTGGGCGACGTCGATCATCACGGGGCATGCCGCGGCGAAGCCGGAGCACCTGCGTGACCTCGTCGATGCGCCGTTTGCGGATGCACGCGAGCACGCGCTCGCGGCCGTCGCGCAGAAGCCGGAGCTGTCACCGCCGACCTTGTGGTTCGCGCTCGCCGAGTCGCCGTATCCGGACGTGCGCGATGTCGTGATCGACAACGCGAAGAAGTGGCGTGACGCCGCGCCACCGAAGACGCTGAAGCACGTGTGGTCGAGCGCGATGCTCGCGGTGAACCGTGGCAGCAACGCGAAGCGGCGCGTCCCGCGGCAGATCGCGGAGCGCATCGCGACGCATCCCGACGAGGCGGCGCAGCTGCTGCCGATCCTGTCGGTCGCGTTGCGTAGCGTGCGGCCGGCGGAGCGCGCGGCGGCACTCGGTGCGCTCGCACGTGCGGCGCGCGAGAACCCGGCGCTGCGTGCGCTCGCGACGCAGCTCATCCCGGAGCTCGAGATCACGGAGCTGGTGTCGGCATGAGGATGGACCTGCGCTACTGGGGCAAGAGCGGCGTGCGCGAGGTCGGCGGCGCGCAGGCGATGACATTCGAGCCGAACCTGTCGCGCGCGCGCGTGTTCTTCGACGGCGAGCTGATCGATCCGGTCAGGTTCCGCGAGGCGATCAGCGCGCTGCACGAAGTCGTCGTCGGCGATCTCAAGTTTCACAAGCGCGACAAGGCCGTCTACAAGGCGTACCTCCGCGCGCGCGAGAAAGAAGAGACCGAGCTCCGCGAGGCGACATTCGACAAGGTGAAGGTCGCCGAGGCGAAGCGGCTCGCGAAGAGCCCGATGTCCCCGACGCTCTCCGCCGACTTCGTCAAGATGCATCGCCTCTACTGGGGTCAGCGCGTGCGCTGGGCGCAGGAGCTGATGTCGAATGACCCGGCGCTGTTCCGCGCGCTCGTCCCGTGCGATCCGGTCGTCACCGTCGCGCCCGATGTCGTGATGTTCGAGTGCTTCGCGAAGGACGAGGCGAGCTACGGCTGCCTCTCCGTCGATCGCGAGGCGTTCCGCGGCGCCGACGCCGCCGCGCTCGGAACGACAAACGTCGACTACTCGCTCGCGCTCTACGATCACTTCCAGACGCTGCGCACGTACCGGCCGACGCGGCTGCTCGTCGATCCCGCAGGATTCGAGGTGATCGCGGGCGGTGGCGACGATGCGGTGCTGCGCGAAGAAAAGATCGACCTGCCGGCCTCGTGGCTGCGCGGCTTCGGGCAATTGCAGGCCGCGATGGCCCTGCCCGCGCGGCGGCTCGAGCTCTCCGTCGATGTCGTGTATTCGCTGCTCGCGTACATGAAGCGCCACCGCGAGAAGACGGGCCCGCGCTCGCTGCGGTTCGAGCTCCAGCCGGGCAAGCCGCCGCGGATCGTGATCGAGCCGTGGGGCGTGACGCTCGTGTCGCGCGGTAAGCCGTACGACGGGCCGACTGCCGAGACGATCAAGGTCTGGGGGCGCCGCCGCTTGATGGCATTCGCGCGCACGCTGCCGCTCGCCGAGAAGTTCGACGTCCAGCTGCTCGGCACCGGTATGCCGAGCGTGTGGGTCGCGCGCATGGGCGAGCTACGCATGACGATCGCGCTCTCGGGCTGGACCGCGAACGACTGGTCTGGCGGCTCCGCACTCGATCAGTACTTCGGCGGCTTCGAAGCGTGGCCGGCGACGATCGATCGCCTCGCCCGCCACCTCGAGACCGTGCGCTCGGCAACGCTGCCGCAGCTCGTCGCGATCGCGAACGAGGACGAGAAGATCGTGCTCGGCAGCCTGCACGCGCTCGCGAAGCGCGGCCAGCTCGCGTACGACTTCGCGAGCGGCGTCTACCGCTGGCGGCCGATCATGGACGCGGCGCTCTCCGAGTCGATGCTCGGGCCCGAGCCGGAGGAAGTCGTCGAGGGTCGGCGTCTGCAGAGCGACGTCAAGGTCGAGCGCAACGAAGAGGTCGGCGCGAAGCGGCTCGTCGTCGCGAAGGTCAAGGGCACGTCGTGCGAGGCGCTGTTCGATCTCGATGGTGTGATCTCGCGCGCGAAGTGCACCTGCTCGTTCTTCCATCGCATGCGCCTGCGCGCGGGGCCGTGCCGTCACCTCCTCGCGTTGCGCCTGCACGTGCTCGCGCAGAATCGTCCCGCGCCGCTACCGACGGCGCGCGTCCTCTCCCCTTCATTCCGGAACTGATGTAGATGAACTTTCACCCAGCCTTGCAAGGAGACCCGAACGCACGAGCCCGTTGATGCTGCGGCGTTCCGCCGTGGCGGGAACTGCTCTACCCATGCAAACCCACGCCCGATATTCTTTGGGCACCGTTTAGCTGCGCGACGCGTTGCACTAAGGCGACGTCAAGAGTCTGTAACGCGCGCGCAGCTTCGGCGCCTTGGTGATCGGACGCGGTCCAACGCACGAAGTCGAGTGGTCGGGTTTCCTTGGAAGGCTGGGATTTTTTAAGACCGTGGGATTTTGGGACAAGATCAAGAAGGTGTTCGGTGGTGGCGGCACGCCACCGGCGGACGAACCTGCGTCCACCGAGGAGCCCGCGGCTCCGCCGGCGGCCGCACCGTCGCTGGTCGTGAACGCGCCGGCGCCACGCAAGCGCCGGCCGTCGAACCGCACCTGGCGGCTCAACAAGCGTGGCGACTCGCTCGTGCTGATCGCGCCGCACGGGACGTTCCGGGTGAAGGGCCTGTCCCCGTTCGCGCAGTCGCAGCTCTCGACCGTCGCCGAGGGCGCCGAGGTCGTGTGTGAGGGCGACTTCGAGGACGGCGGCTCGATCGAGCACCTCGTCGTCACGAAGATCGACACGAGCCCGCCGCCGCTCGCGCGTGGCGTCGCGCTTCCGCCGGTGCGTGCGGCCGCGGTGCGTCAAGACGATGACGAGGATTACGACGACGACGACGACGAGCCGCCGCGCACGTCGTGGCGCGACCGCGACGACGGCAACGAGAGCCGCTATCGCAACGACGAGGTCCTCGGGCTCTCGGCCGCCGACTTCCGCAAGCGCGCACTCAAGATCAATCCGTACTCGACGCCGTGGATCGGCCGCGTCGACACGATCCCACCGCAGAACGACGAGCGCACCGCTCTGATCGATCGCGGCCTGATCCTGCGCGGCTTCCTCACCGAGGCGCAGATCGCCGAGATCCACCGCATCGGCGATCAGTGGCTCAAGCACCACGATGCCATCCGGCTCGCCGAGGCGACCGCGCACAAATCGGCCGAGGCCGCGGTCGCGGCGGATCGCGAGCGGCGCCGCGCGCTCAAGGTCGAGAAGCAGCGCGTCGCCGCGGAGAAGAAGGCGGCACGCGAAGCCGCGGTCGCGCACCGGCGCGCGAACGACATCATCTTCGCGGGACGCGGTGTCTCGGGGCGGCTGAACGACCGGCGTGCGCACGTCGAGGAGCTCGCAAAGAACGGCGTGCCCGTACTCGCGGCGCCAACCGACGTCGCGAAGGCGCTCGGCCTGACGATTCCGCAGCTGCGGTGGCTGTGCTTCCACGCCGAGGCCACGCCGAAGACGCACTACGTCTACTTCGAGATCCCGAAGCGCTCCGGCGGCACGCGGCTGCTCGCAGCGCCGCACAAGAAGCTGGGCACCGCGCAGCGCTGGGTCCTCGACAACATCCTCGCGAAGCTCGAGATCACCACACACGCGCACGGCTTCGTCGCCGATCGCTCGACGGTGACGAACGCGAAGCCGCACATCGGCAAGGACATCGTCATCAACCTCGACCTCGCGAGCTTCTTCCCGACGATCACGTACCCGCGTGTGCGTGGTCTGTTCGAATCGGTCGGTTATTCGCCCGCCGCCGCCACGCTCCTCGCGCTCCTCGTCACCGAGGCGCCACGCGTGAAGGTCCTGCACGACGGCAACCCGTACTGGGTCGCCGCCGGCGATCGCGCGCTGCCGCAGGGCGCGTGCACGAGCCCGGCGATCTCGAACCTCGTCTCGCGCAAGCTCGACCGCCGGCTCGCGGGCGCCTGCGCGAAGCTCGGCTGGACGTACACGCGCTACGCCGACGACCTGACATTTTCGGCGAGCGGTGAAGCAAAGGCCTCGATGTCGCTGATGATGTCGCGCGTGCGCGCGATCGTCCGCGACGAGGGCTTCACGATCAACGAGAACAAGGGCCGCGTGCAGCGCCGCGCGCGCCGCCAGCAAGTCACCGGCATCGTCGTCAACGACAAGCTCGGCGTGCCGCGCGACGAGGTCCGCCGCCTGCGCGCGATCCTGCACGGTGCGAAGCAGACCGGACTCGCCGCGCAGAACCGCGAGCAGCGCCCCGACTTCGAGGCCTACCTGCGCGGCAAGATCGCGTACATCGCGATGATCGATCCGGCGAAGGCGCGGCCGCTGCTCGCCGCGCTCGACGCCCTGCCCCGCTAGCCTTCGGCGTCAGACGGCGCGTCGGGCGGCGCATCGTCGACGTACGAGCGCAGCTCCTCGAGCGACATCGCGCGACCGATGTGCCACGTCTCGCAGAACGGACACGGATATGGCTCGAGCGTGTTCTTCGTCTTCGGCTTCGCGTTCATCGACTCGGCCGCGCGCTGTGCCGACTCGAGCGCCGGATACCGGATCTTCGTGCCGCACGTGCGCGACTCGCCGGCCTTGCGACCCGCGTTGAGGTGCAGCTGGCGGAGCTCCTCGTCCATGGCGGCAGCGTAGCGTCGATCGGGTGCGTTGGCGTCGCCCTCAGAAGGTCCTGCCACTGTGAGATTGCCGTTCCGCCGGCGCCGCGGTAGCCCTTCTGCCGTGCTCACGATCTCGACCCGCGACGGCGCCCCACTCGGCAAGAAGCAGAAGCGCTTCAACAGCCTGGTGAAGACGGCGGGCGGGCTCAGAGAAACGCTGCGCTCGTGGCGCGATGCCGACTACGAGCTCCATCGCGGCGCCGCAACGGTCGACAGGATGATCGCGCAGCGCCGCGCGAACGTGCGCACGCTCGTTCTGTTGTTCGACGGCTACGTGACGGACAAGGCGTTCACGAAGGTCGATCGCGCGCAGCTCGCCTCGGTCGCGATCAAGTTCGCGCGCGATCTGCTCGCGTCGCAGCCGAGCGATGCCGAGCTCAAGGCCGTCTACAACCGGCTCGCGAACGCCGACTTCGACGCCGAGCGCGCCGAAGAGCAGGCCGAGCAGAGCCGCCTCATGCAAGACATCCTCGAGGAGCACGGGCTCGAGTTCGACAAGCAGTTCGATTCTCTCGAGGAGCTCGAGGTGGCCGCGCGCGCGCAGCAGGCCGAGCGCGAACAGGAAGCGAACGAGCGCCGTGCGCGCCGCAAGAGGTCCGCGCGCCAGGAAGCGGCCGAGCAGCTCCGCACGTCCGCGCTCGCGCAGGCGGGCAAGGCGCTCCAGGAGATCTATCGAAAGCTCGTCCGCGCCCTTCACCCGGACCACGAGCAAGATCCGGTCGAGCGCGCGCGCAAGACGGCGCTGATGCAACAGGTCAACGTCGCGTACGAGCGCAATGACCTACTCGAGCTCCTCGAGCTGCAGCTCCGCTTCGAGCAGATCGATAGCGCGCACATCGGCTCGCTCGCCGAGGACCGCCTCGATCACTTCATCAAGCTGCTCGCCGAGCAGGTCACGCAGCTCCGCGACGAGCTCGCCTCCGTCGAGCATCCGTTCCGCATCCAGCTCGACGTCATGCCGCCGCGCAAGCTGCCCGTCGCGCTTGTCCTCGCCGCGATGCAGGACGACGCACAGGCCCTCACGCACGACATCGCGCGCATGCAGCAGGACCTGCGCATCTTCACGGACCGCGATGCGATGAAGTCGTGGCTGCGCGATCAGCGCGACCGCGCCGCGCGTGATGCGCGAGAGTTTCAAGAGATGCTCGCCACGCTCGGCTCCGCGCAGCGCCGTCAGCGGCGTTAACCGCACGGGAATCTCACCGAGTTCTTCAAGACGGCGAACTGAGCACTCAGAGCAACGGCGAGATCAAGCGCGCGCCCGCCTGACCGAGTCGCCGGCGGAACGTCTGACGCTCGAATTCATCTCGCGTGATTTCGCGACTGGCGCCGAGGTCCTCGGTGAAGGCGTCGGCGAGCTTGGTGTTCGGGGCGTCGCCGACGAGCACCGCGGCAACCTCGAAGTTGAGGCGAAAGCTGCGGTTGTCGAGATTCGCGGTGCCGATGATCGCGACGTCGTCGTCACACACGAGCGTCTTGGCGTGGATGAAGCGAGTCTCGTATTCGTAGACGCGCACGCCGGCCGCGAGGAGCTCTGGGAAGTAGCTGCGCGCGGCGAGATCGACGACGCGACTGTCGCCTTTCTTCGGAACGATCAGCCGGACGTCGACGTCGCGAAGTGCGGCGGTCACGATCGCGGTGAGCAGCGCCTCGTCGGGGACGAAGTACGGGGTCGTGAGCCAGCAGCGCGTCGTGCACTGATTGACCGCGGTGAAGATCACCTTGTGAATCGCGAAGGCGTCGGAGTCCGGACCGGACCCGATGATCTGCGCCAGGTGCTCGCCCGGCGTTTCCTCGGCGGGGAACATCTGTGCGTCGATCGGACAAGCGGTCTCCGATGCAAAGTACCAGTCCTCGATGAACAGGCGCTGCAGCGGCCACACTGCGATGCCGGTGATCAGGACGTGCGTGTCACGCCAGTAGTCCTTGCTGAGCAGGGCGCTCTGCGGGTCGGTGATATTCATGCCGCCGGTGAAGCCGACGTTGCCGTCGCAGACGACGATCTTCCGATGCGTTCGGAAATCGGGACGATGAAAGAACCCGACGGGATTGAACCTCGCGACCTCGACGCCGGCTGCGAGGAGCGGCGCCATGAACTTCCTCCTGAGCTTGCTCGAGCCGGTTCCGTCGACGATCATCCGGACCTGCACGCCGGCGCGTGCGCGCTCGACGAGGGCGTCGCGCAGTTGCGTGCCGATCTGATCGGGCGCCCAGATGTAGTACTCGAGATGGATGTGATGTCGCGCCGCCGCGACCGCGGCGAGCATCGCGGCGTAGGCCGACGCGCCATCGAGAAAGATCTCGACCTTGTTGGCCCGCAGCGGCGATGCTTCACCGAGCTTGATGCTGACCCGTGCGAGCTGGCGATGCTCGAGCGTCTCGTCGTCGAGCTTGGCGAGCGCAGCGAGGGCGTCACTCACCACGCGTTTATTCGCCGAGCGTTTGAATTTCTTGCGCTCGAGTCGCAGCGGACCGATCACGCGGTAGATGGCGAGGCCGATCAGCGGAAGAAACGCGAGCACGAGGAGCCACGCGAGGGTGGCGGCCGCCGAGCGCCGCTGAAGAATAATGATGACCGCGACGATGCCCACATAGATCGCGAGCGCGCCGGTCAGGATCGGGATCCACACGGGGTCACAGTAACCCACGCCGCGCGGCGAAGACGCGGACGAGGCACTAGCTCCGCGTGAAGTGCTCGAGCATCGGGCCGAGCACGCGGTCGGGCGCCTCGACCTGCGGATAGTGCCCGACACCCGCGAGCTCGACGACATCCGCGTTCGCGACGAGCTCGCGATACCGCGCGATCATGTGTGCGCCCGACACGGGGTCGACGACGCCATTGATCAAGCGCACCGGCGCCGCCGGCTCGACGATCGCGCCCACCCAGCGCGCACGCTCGGCCTTGCGCTCCTTCATGTAGCCGATCAGCTGCGGCATCACCGCGAGCCCGCCCTCACAGCTCACGAGCTGCCACATGGATCGCAGCTCGTCCTCCGGGATCCGGCGCTCGCCCCAGATGCGGATCATCGCGCCCTTGAACGTCCTGTACGTGCTGAGGCGCGCGATCAGTGGCCCGAGCGGTGATGCGAGCAGCCGCTGCGTGAGGAGTGCGCGGTGCGTCTCGGGAAACAGGCCGCCGTTCAGCAAGCACACGGCGATGATCGGCGCGCGCCGCGCGAGCAGCTCCTGCGCGATCGAGACGCCCATGTCGTGCGCGAGCAGGCGGTAGCGCTCGACACGTTCGTGTGCGAGCAGTGCCTCGACGAGATCCGCCTGCCGCTTGATCGAATACGCGAAGTCGCGCGGCTTCGCGGACAGGCCAAAGCCGATCAGATCGAGCGTCAACACGCGATACCGCTTCACGAGCTCGGGCCACACGGCGTGAAAGTCCCACGATGCCGTCGGAAACCCGTGCACGAGCAGCAGCGGCTCGCCGGTGCCCTCGCTGCGAAACCAGATGCGGTGACCGCGCCACTCGAACGACTGCCCGCCGGCACGCCACTGATCGACGGACGTCATCCGCGCCGGTCGTAGCACGTCGCACGCGGGTGAACGCTGCACCGCTGTTAGGCGGATGTGACAACGCGAATGGATTCGTCGACTTCAGATGCGAGTCCATTGCTTAGGTGCGACCTGTCATCGAACGCGGATAGGTGCGACCTGTCATCGAACGCGGTTAGGTGCGACCTGTCATCGAACGCGGATAGGTGCGACCTGTCATCGAACGCGGATAGGTGCGACCTGTCATCGAACGCGGATAGGTGCGACCTGTCATCGAACGCGGATAGGTGCGACCTGTCATCGAACGCTGACAAGTCCGCGCGACCGCGGTCTGCGCGCGACGCGCTAGCCCGCGAGCTGCACGATGCCGTCAACAATGCGCTCGAGGATCACGCGCTCCGCGAGCTCCTTGCCCATCGCCTTCACCATCGGGCCCGTGAACGGATCACCCGCGATCGAGAACAGCGTCTGGTCACCCTTGAGCGCGCGGTCCGCGGCGGCGAGCCGCTGCGTCGCGACGGCGAGCGCATTCGGCTGGTAGCTGCGCGACTGCGCGATCAGCTTGTCGACGACGAACGGCGGCACGCCGAGCTTGCTGCCCCACTCCGACCTCGACACGCTCTGCTTGCGCAGGCTGTGGACGAGCGACAGCTGGCGGATGTGCCGCGCGAGCATGACGACGACGCCGACCGCGCTCTCCCGCTGATCGCACAGTGACGCGACCGCGGCGAGCGCGCGTGGCCGATCGGCTGCACCGATGGCGTCCGTGAGCTCGAAGACGTTGCGCTCGCGCGTGTCGGCGATCAGATCGTCGACATCGTCGGACGTGACCGGGCGGCGACCGGCCCCCGCCGGGCCTTGGCCCGGCGACGAACAATAGAGACCGAGCTGCTCGACCGACAGCGACAAGCGCGAGAGGTCATTGCCGACCGCATCGATCAGGCGCGTGACCGCGGCGGGCTCGAGCTTGACGCCGTAGGCCTGGGCCTCGGCGCGCACCCACGGCGCGAGCTGGCGCGGCGCCTCGAGCGTGTGGAGGAAGCCCTTCTTGGAGAGCTGCGACCAGAGCTTGATGCGCTTGTCGATCTTGGATGCGATCGCAACGATGACGGTGCTCGGGTTGGGCTTCGCGAGGTAGGTGAGCAGTGGCTCGGCATCGTCCGCCGGCATGGCCGCGAGGTCGCGCACGTAGACCATGCGCATCTTCGCCATCATCGGCAGCGTCTGCGCGAGCGCGACGATCTGTGAACCCTTCGGCTTCCCCTCGACGACGTCGTAGTTGAAGCCGCGCGCGGCGGGCGGGACCGCGATGTCCTTGATCGCGGTGACGACACGCTCGATCAGGACTGGGTGCTCGGAGTGCAACACGTAGATCGGATCGAACCGACCGGCGCGTACCTCAGCAAGCAGCTCGTCCACGCGCAGACCCTACCACCTGGTACTGTCACCGCCGTGCTGATCTCGCGGCGATCGTTTCTGGCCGGTTCGCTGGCCGCGGCGGCTGCGGTGCGTCTCGTCGACGCGCGCGGCCTGATGACGGATCCGGTCCTCGACGATCTGATCCAGCGCGTGCTGGCCGCGGCGAAGAAGGCCGGCGCGACCTATGCGGACGTGCGAATCGTCCGGATGCGCAACGAGCACCTGTTCACGCGTGAGGATCGCGTCGAGAGCGTGTCGTACAGCGACGAATACGGGCTCGGCGTGCGCGTGATCGCGGGGGGCGCGTGGGGCTTCGCGGCGACGCCACAAGTCACCCTCGGCGAGGGCGAGCGCGCGGCGAAAGCGGCCGTCGCGATCGCGAAGGCGAATGCGCCGATGCTGAAGCGACCGGTCGCGCTCGCGCCCGAGCCGCCGCACGTCGACGTCTGGCAGACGCCGATCGCGAAGGACCCGTTCAAGATCCCGCTCGAGGCAAAGGCGGAGCTGCTGCTCGCGATCAACGCCGAGGCCATGAAGGTGCCCGGCGTGAAGTTCGTGAACAGCTGGTACATGGGCAACGCCGAGTGGAAGCTGCTCGCGACCAGCGACGGCGCGTATGTCGAGCAAGAGATCATGCGCCTCGAGCCTGGCTACACGGTCACCGCGACCGACGACAAGAAGGGCGAGTTCGAGTCTGTCGACGACGACACGCCGCCGCGTCAGGCCGGCTGGGAGTACATCGAGAATTCGCCGCTGCGCGCGACCGCGCGACGCACCGCCGAGCTCGCCGTCGAGAAGCTGAAGTCGCCGTCGGTGACGCCAGGCAAGCGCGACTTGATCCTCGACCCGACGAACCTGTGGCTGACGATCCACGAATCGATCGGACACCCGACCGAGCTCGACCGCGCGCTCGGCTACGAAGCGAACTACGCCGGCACGTCGTTCGCCACGCCCGACAAGATCGGCAAGCTGCGCATCGGCGCGCCGCACCTGACGTTCTACGCGGACAAGACCACCCCCGGCGCGCTCGCGACGTGCGGCTACGACGACGACGGCGTGAAGACGCAGCGCTGGAACCTCGTCGAGAAAGGCCTGTTCGTCGGGTACCAGACCACCCGCGAGCAAGCGGGCTGGATCAACGAGAAGGCGTCGCGCGGCACTTCCTACGCGGACAGCTACGGCTCGGTCCCGTTCCAGCGCATGCCGAACATCTCGCTCGCGCCCGGTGACCAGGAGCGCTCGATCGACGACATCATCGCGGCGACCGACGATGGCGTCGTCGTGCACGGCCGCGGCTCGTGGTCGATCGATCACCAGCGCCTCAACTTCCAGTTCAGCGGCCAGACCTACTACGAGGTCAAGGGCGGCAAGAAGGTGCGGATGGTGCGCGACGTCGCGTATCAGGCGAACACGATCGACTTCTGGAACAGCTGCGATCTGATCGGCGGCCCGAAGTCGTGGTGGCTCGGCGGCTCGATGTCCGATGGCAAGGGCGAGCCCGCGCAGAGCAATGCCGTCAGTCACGGCTGCCCGCCCGCGCGGTTCCGCAAGCAGAACATCCTCGACACCAATCGCCGGAGGAAGGCCTGATGCTCGACGAACGCCAGAGTCGTCAGATGCTCGCGAAGGTCATCGCGCTCGCGAAGAAGCAGCCGGGCGCCGAGGCGGTCGCATCGCTGCGCAGCGCGCGCACCGGCAACACGCGGTTCGCGGTCAACGAGATCACGACGTCGGGCGACGTCGCGACGCAGGATCTCTCCGTCACGGTCAAGTTCGGCAAGCGCAGCGCGAGCGCGACCACGAACCAGCTCGACGATCGCTCGCTCGCGGATGTCGTCGCGCGCGCGGCGCGAATGGCGAAGCTGTCGCCGGAGAACGCCGAGGCGATGCCGGTCCTCGGCAAGCAGACCTACCGGCGACCGCCGGGCGCGCGCGATGCCGCGACGGCGAAGCTCGGGCCCGAACCGCGCGCGAAAGCCGCGGGCACGTCGATCGCCCACGCGACGTCATCGAAGGTCACGATCGCCGGTTACTACGAGAACGCAGATCGCACGCGCGGGCTCGCGTCGACGGCAGGCCTCTCCGCCTTCCACGCGTGGACAACCGCGGGCATGACGTGCACCGCGCGCACGCCCGATGGCACCGGCTCGGGCTGGGCCGGCGGTGCCTCGAACCGCGCCGCCGACTTCGATCCAGACACGCTCGCGAAGATCGCCGTCGACAAGGGCGTGAAGTCCGCGAAGCCGACGCGCCTCGATGCGGGCCGCTACACGGTCGTCCTCGAGCCCGCCGCGGTCGCCGACTTGCTCGGCTTTCTCACCGACTCGTTCAATGCGCGCCGCGCGGACGAGGGACGCTCGTTCTTCAGCAAGCCGGGAGGCGGCACGAAGGTCGGGGAGAAGCTGTTCCCTGACTTCATCACGCTGCGCACCGACCCGAACGACGTGCAGATCGAAGCGCAGCCATTCGACGGCAGCGGCTTTCCGCTCGCACCGACGACGTGGGTCGACAAGGGCGTCGTGAAGGGCCTCGTCTACGATCGCTACTGGGCACAGAAGCACGGCAAGCAGTCGACGGGCCAGCCGAGTGGCTGGGTCCTCGACGGCGGCAAGGCCACGCGCGAGGATCTGATCAAGGGCGTCAAGCGCGGCGTGCTGATCACGCGGTTCTGGTACCTGCGCTGGATCGATCCGCAGTCGGTCCTCGTCACGGGGCTCACCCGCGACGGCGTGTTCATGATCGAGAACGGCGCGATCACGCGACCCGTGAACAACTTCCGGTTCAACGAGTCACCGGTGCAGATGCTCGGCAAGTGCGACGCGCTCACGCCGAGCGTCGTCCATCCGCAGGGCGGGATGCGCGTGCCGATGCTGCGCACGCACGAGTTCAACCTCGCCTCGATCAGCGAAGCGGTATGAGCACGATCGTTGTCACGGCGGACGCGGCGATCACCGACGACGGCGCGCGCGGACCGACGGCGGTCCTCTCGATCGATGGCCGCATCGAGCGCGTCGGCGATCCGGACGTCGTGTTCACCGATGCCCGCGCGACCACGGCGACGCGCATCGATTGGGCCGGCCGCGCGATGGTGCCGGGCACCGTCAACACCCACAACCACAGCTTCCAGTCGCTGCTGCGCGGCATCGGCGACGATCTGCCGTTCCTCGAGTGGCGCGACAAGGCGCTCTATCGCTACTCGCCAAAGCTCGGGCCCGCCGGCATGGAGACCGCGGCGCTGTTCGCGTTTGGCGAGATGCTGCTCCACGGCGTCACGACCGTCTGCGACTTCTATTATCTGAACGCGCAGGGCAACGAGAACGCGTCGGCGACGATCGATGCGGCGAAGCGGCTCGGCATGCGCATCGTCCTCGCGCGCTGCTTCTACGACTGGGACGGTGCGCCGCCGCAGTATCGCGAGACCATCCCGCAGGCGGTCTCGAACTTCGAGGCACTCGCGCAGCGCTACCAGGATCGCGAGCGCTTCATGACCGCGGTGCAGCCCGCGCCGCACAGCCAGCACGGTGCGACGCCCGCGATGATCGAAGCCGGCGCCGGCTGCGCGCGCGATGCCGGCGTGCCGTGGCACATCCACCTCGCCGAGGAGCAGTACCAAGTCGAGCAATCACTCGAGCGCTTCGGCAAGCGGCCGCTCCACGCGGTCGCCGCGCTGCCGGTCGACATGAGCAACATGATCGCGGTGCACGGCTGCTGGTTCGACGACAGCGAGCGAGCGCTACTCGCGGAGCGTAGTGGCTCCCTCGCCTATTGCCCGGGCTCGAACATGTTCCTCGGCGATGGCGTGACCGATCTCGTGGACCTCGTCGCGCGTGGCGTCCGCGTCGGGCTCGGCACGGATGGCGGCTGCTCGAACAACCGCGTCAGCGTGTTCGACGAGATGCGGATGGCCGCGCTGCTCCAGAAGGTCCACCGCACGAACGGCCAGGCGATCGACGCCGAGACCTGTTTCCGCCTCGGCACCCGCACGGCCGGGGAAACGTTAAGGCTCCCCGTCGGGCGCATCGCGCCGGGCTTTCGCTGCGATCTCGTGGCGCTCGACCTCGAGGATCCGTCCCTGTGGCCGGCCCAAGCCCTGGAAAAGAACGTCGTCTATTCACTGTCAGCTCGCGCAGTTACGGACGTCGTGGTAGATGGTGTGGAAGTCGTCGCAGCACGGCGGCTGAAGAATGTCCCCCTTGATGAGATCCAAGCCCGAGTCGCCGACCTCACCCGAGAATGGCGACGCACCTGACCTACCGAAGCCCGACGCGGAAGCGGCGGCTCCGAAGGAAAAGCGCAAGGGCGGCAACGTCGAGGTCAAGCTCGAGGTCTCGCGCCAGCGGCCGATCGGCTGGACCGTCTTCGGCTTGATCGTCGGCGCGCTGCTCATCTGGAAGCTCGGCACCGTCGGCAAGTGGGTCGGCGTCGGCCTGATGATCGTCGGCGCGTTCCGCGCGTGGCAGCTGATCCAGTCATACATGCACCCGCCCGGCACGATCAAAGTGACCGAGAGCGAGGTCACGCTGCCGCGCGGCCTCTGCCTGCCGCGGCCGCTCAAGGTCAAGCCGTCCGACGTGACGGCGGTCTACTTCCTGCGACGCTCGGTGCCGTGGAATCGCTCCGCGCCCGTGCTCGTCGTCGAGCTCGGCGAAAAAGCGCTCGCGTATCCGCGTGATTGGTTCGCGTCTGAAGCGGACCAGCGGCACATCGTGCACGCGCTCTTGCGCGGTCGCGGTGGCCTGCCCGCCCCGACCGTGGATCCCGCGGCCGATCACCGCCGGGATCAGGCAACGAGTTGATCCGCGCCGCGCTGGCGCTGCTCGCGGTCGCGCACGTCGCGCACGCAGAGGCCATCACGTTGCCGAACACGAAGGCGACGATCGATCTGCCGCAGACGTGGAAGACCGCCACCGCCGACGGCGTTGTCCTCGGCGCGAAGGGTCCCGCGGGCGAGGTCCTCGCGATCACGCGCTCGCAGGTCCCGAACCCCGATGCCTGGCGCTCGAAGAAGCGCGACGTGTACCTCGATCAGATCGAGAAGGGCGTCGCGGCGAAGGTCAAAGGCTACAAGCGCGTCACGCGCAAGCTCGACGTCACCACGGTCCCGACGCTCGACCTCGAAGCGAAGCGCGATGACGGCGCGACGATCGTGATGCGGATCTTGCTGTTCCGGACCTACGCCCTCGCGCTCGCGGTCGAGGTCCCGAAGCGCGCGTCGACCACGGACGCGCGCGCGATCGTGACGACGTTCACGCCGCCGTCGTCGATGACGAGCGAGACGTCGCCGTAATCAGCTGCGCACGAGCCGCATCACGATCTCGACGTGTGCGGTCTGCGGCATGAGATCGACGGGCCATGCATCGGTCGCATGATAGCCGGCGGCGACGAGCTTCTCCGCATCGCGCGCCAGCGTCGACGGATCACACGAGATGTAGACGACCACGGGTGGCGCGAGCTTCGCGATCGCGTCCATGCAGTCGGCCGCGCCGGTGCGCGGCGGATCCAGGACGAGCACGTCGATCTTGCCGAGGTTCTTCTCGAGCACGTCGGCCGCGTCGCCGACGATGAACTTGACCGGCAGCGTGCGCGGCGGCGCGACGGCGTCGGAGGCGACGACATCCCAATCGTCGACGAGAAACGCGCGCGTGAAGTTGCCGCCGCCCGCGAACAGCTCGACGAGCCTGCCCGGTCCCTTGCCGACGGCGCCGCGCACGACGTCGATCAGCGTGGCGTTGCCGGCCGCGCTTGCCTGCGCGAAGTCCCACGGCTCGATCGAGAGCGCGGGCTCGATCTCGACGAGCGGGTTGCCGTACTTCGCATCCGTGGTGACGACGCCCCTGATCTCGGCGCGCCCTATCAACTTCTCGCCGAGCTTCCACGGCTTCTCCACGCCGATCGCGATCTCGCCGGCCTGGCCCTGCACGAGCGCGAGCTCGCCGTCGGGAGGTGACGCCGCGCGCACGGTCGCGTATGCGGAGTCGAGCTTGGGCTCGAGCTGCGGGCAGTGATCGATCGGCAACACGCGGTTCGTGCCGAGCGCGTAGAGGCCGACCCTGCCGCCCGCGATGTGAAACCGCGCCCGGCGGCGCCAACCGTATGGCGGCGCGGGGTCGCGAATCGGGTGCAAGTCGAGCTTCGCGAGCCGGCGCAACGCTCCCGAGACGAGCATCTGCTTCGCGCGCAGCTGCTCGTCGCGCGAGACGTGCTGCCACGCGCAGCCACCGCAGCCGAGCTCGAAGTGCGGGCACGGCGGCTCGACGCGATGAGGTGATGGCGTGAGGATCTCGACGAGCTCGGCGTGCGCGAGCGAGGACGTCGTCTTCACGATGCGCGCGCGAACGCGATCGCCGGGTGCGGTGCGCGGCACGAACGTCACGCGCCCACCGGCATCGCGCGCGACACCGTCGCCACCCGACGCGAGTGCGGTGACCTCGACCTCGACCACGTCACCCGCGAGCGGGCCCATGGGGATCGAGAGCGCGCTGCGGCGATCGTCGGTGCGGCTCATCGATAAGGCTCCCCAACGTTCGCGGGGACCAAGGGCGTACCACGCGGAACGGTGAGACGCGTGTCTGCACGGCCATCCCGCACGGCAATTTCGATCGTGCGCGCACTGCCGACGTACGCGAGCAGCTCGCCGGGAGCGACATCCTCGTAGACCCCGACGATCGGCAGCACGTGCCCGGCGATCGAGACCGCGTCGCCGGCCTCGCCGGGCGGCAAGTCCGAGACGAGGTTGCCGTACTGATCGACGTGCACGATGCGGCCCTGCCCCTTCGCACGCGCGCCCCACGGCAGGGCGCCCGCGAGCCGCACCATCGGGCCCGCCGACGTGACGTCGACGCCGCGCGCGATCGCCGCCGCCGCCGGCGCGAACAAGTCGCGGCCGTGAAACGTGCGGCTCACGCGCTTGGCGCGAAAAGCCGCGCTCTCGATCGACCACGCATCGCTGAGGCGGTCGGCCACGTAGCCGAACACGCCGTTATCGGGCCCGACATACCAGTGCCCGACTACCTTCACGATCACGCCGGCGCGCGCACCACCGACGCCGGGGTCGACGACGACGACGTGAATCGTGCCGTGCGGAAACTCCTGGCACGAGGTCGCGACAACCCACGCCGCGTGCGCGACGTCGCCGCGGGGAATGTCGTGCGCGATGTCCACGACCGTCGCCTCCGGAGCACCACGCGCGATGACGCCCTTCATCGCGCCGACGTAACCGTCGCGAGTCCCGAAATCCGTGGTCAACGTGATGATCGCCATCGCCGTCGGCGGTAAGCATACATCGATGAACAAGGTCTTCCCGGACGCCAAGGCGGCGCTCCACGACGTCCGAGACGGCGTCACCATCCTGGCCGGCGGGTTCGGTCTCTCGGGAAATCCCGAAAACTGCATCGCCGAGCTGGCCCGCCGCCAGGTGATGAACCTGACGATCGTCTCCAACAACTGCGGCACGACCGAAAAGGGCCTCGGTGTCCTGCTCGCGCAGGGCCAGGTCAAGAAGATGGTCAGCTCGTACGTCGGCGAAAATAAGGTCTTCGAGAAGCAGTTCCTCTCGGGCCAGCTCGAGGTGGAGCTCTGTCCGCAGGGCACGCTCGCCGAGCGGCTGCGCGCCGGCGGTGCCGGGATCGAGGCGTTCTACACGCCGACCGGCTACGGCACGAAGATCGCCGAGGGCAAGGACACCCGCGAGATCAACGGCAAGCACTGCGTGCTCGAGCACGCCATCCGCGGCGACTTCGCGATCGTGAAGGCGTGGAAGGGCGACCGCTGGGGCAACCTCGTCTTCAACAAGACCTCGCGCAACTTCAATCCGCTCTGTGCACAGGCCGGCAAGATCACGATCGTCGAGGTCGAGCAGCTCGTCGAGGTCGGCGAGCTCGACCCCGATCACGTCCACCTCCCGTCGATCTACGTGCAGCGCATCTTCCAGGGCACGAGCTACGAGAAACCGATCGAGCAACGCACCACGAGGAAGAGGAGCTAACCATGCAGCGCCTAGATCGCGATCAAATGGCTCGCCGCGTCGCCGCGGAGCTCCAGGACGGCTTCTACGTCAACCTCGGCATCGGGATGCCGACCCTGGTCGCCAACTTCATCCCGAGCGGCATGGACGTCGTGCTCCAGAGCGAAAACGGCCTGCTCGGCATCGGCCCGTTTCCGTACGAGGGCGACGAAGACCCGGACCTGATCAACGCCGGCAAGCAGACCGTCACGACGATTCAGGGCTCCGCCTTCTTCGACTCCGCGCAGTCGTTCGCGATGATCCGCGGTGGCCACGTCGACGTCAGCGTGCTCGGTGCGATGGAGGTCTCCGCGAACGGCGATCTCGCGAACTGGATGATCCCCGGCAAGATGATCAAGGGCATGGGCGGCGCGATGGATCTCGTCGCGGGCTCGCGTCGCGTCATCGTGATGATGGAGCACACGACCAAGGACGGCGCGTCGAAGATCCTCCCGCAGTGCACGCTGCCGCTGACCGGCGTCGCGTGCGTCCACACGATCGTCACGGACCTCGCGGTCATCGACGTGACGCCGCGGGGCCTGTCGCTGCGTGAGCGCGCACCCGGCGTGTCGACAGACGAGGTCGTGAAGGCGACGGCCGCGCCGCTCGAGGTCACGGGCGACGTGCCCGAGATGCGCGTCTAGTTACTTCGTCGGGCAGAGCGGGCGCGGGTCGTTGAACGGATCTGCCTGCCCCTGCGGCTGGCAGCCGGTCTTCGGCGGGTCCTTCGGCGTGTCCTTTGGGGGCGGGTCCTTCGGCTTCGGATCCTTCGGCGGACTGACCCTCGGCTCCTTCGGCGTCGTTCCGACCTTGGGATCCTTCGGCGCCGTGCCGGCCTTCGGATCCTTCTTCGGATCCTTGATCGGATCTTTCTTCGGGTCCTGCGCCGCCTCGTCGAGCTTCTCGAGCGTGACCGTCTTCTCGAAGTCACCGGTCAGATCGATCTTGGTCTCGACGTCGACGTAGCCGCCGCGATGCACGACGAGGATCGCCTGGCCGGAGCCCTTCTCGATCTTGCGATCGAGCGGCGTGGTTCCGATGACCTTGCCGAACAAGAGGACGTCGGCACCCGCGGGGTCCGAGGTGATCTTGATATTGATCGACGACTCCTCGACATCCTTCGGCGTCTCGATCGCGACCGCCGTGTCGGGCGTGGTCGTCGGCACGACGCCTGGATCGGGCGGAGGCGCGATCGCATTCTGGTCGCTACCACTGCCCGTCGGCGTCTCTGGGTTCGCGTTCGGCTCCGGCGTCGGGCTCTGCACCGCTTTGCCGCTCTTGCCGATCATCATCGCGAGGATGACGGCGAGCCCGACGACGATGATCCCCAACCCGATGAAGATCGGCCGGCGGTTCGGCTTGAGCTGGACCTCGACCGGCTCCGCGGGCGCCTCGTAGCGTGGATACGCGAGGTCGTTCGTCACGTGCGACGCGCTCGCGTAGCTGTGGCGCGTGCTCGAGATCGATTGGTGCGACGGACCAGAGCCCGAGCCGGGAACCGGCGAGAACTGACCGACCGGGACCATTGGATTTGTCCCGTGTGGCACCGGGGTCTGCATCGCTTGCGGCGAAGGCGCACTCATCGGCGGGATCGCTTGCGACGCCGATTGCCGGCTGACCTGCGCGGCCATCGCATCGGCCGGCAGCGTCGTCGACGCATACGCGCCGGCCTGCATCGACGGATACGACTTCGCGTTCCACTCCGCCGCGTTCGGCTCGTCCTGGTGCGGCTCCTCGCCGTGCGGTCTCGGCAGGTCGAGCATCGTCGAGCCGGCGGCGGAGCTGTGCTGTTCGGCCGGCAAGTTCGTCGGCGCGCGATGGATCGCTTGCTCGCTGTTGCTGCCGTTCGTGTTGGAGATCGTGCTCTCCTTCGGAACGGGGATGGGCTGGCTCGGACGGTTCTGCTGGAGCCACGGCTCGGGATGCTCGCCGAACATGTCGCGCATGAAGCGACCGAGCGCCATCGTCGAGAGCGACATCCGCGCGCTCACGGCGAAGCTCTCGATCGCCTCGAGGAGCTGGTGCGAGGACTGGTAGCGCTGGTTCGAGTCGACGGCGAGCGCCTTCATGACGATCGCTTCGAGCGCTTGCGGGTAGCCCTGGATCAGCCGCGTCGGGCGGACGACGTCGCCGGTGACGATGCGGTGCATCGTGTCGAAGTCGGAGTCCGCGCGGAAGCAGCGATGCTGCGTCGTGATCTCGTAGAGGATGATGCCGAGCGAGAACACGTCGCTGCGGCGATCGACGTCGCGGCCGCGGCATTGCTCGGGCGCCATATAGGCGAACTTGCCCTTGATGATTCCGGACTGCGTCTCGACGGAGCGCGACGTCGCCTTCGCGATACCGAAGTCGAGCAGCTTCACGGCGCCGTCGTAGCCGATCATGATGTTCGACGGCGACACGTCGCGGTGGACGATGCCGAGCGAGATGCCGTCTGGACCGCGGCGCTCGTGCGCGTGATGAAGACCCGCCGCGGCGCCGGCGACCACGGTCAGCGAGAGCTCGAGCGGAACACGCGTGCCCTGGCTACCGGCCTTCGCGAGCAGCGCGCGCAGGTCTTGGCCGTGCACGTACTCCATCGCGAGGTAGTGGATGCCGCCGTCCTCGCCAACCTCGAAGACCTGCGCGACGTTCTGGTGGTTGAGCGACGCCGCGAGGCGCGCTTCGTCCAGGAACATCTGGACCGCGGTCGTGTCGTTCGCGCGCTCGGGCGTAATCAGCTTCAACACCACGTGCCGCTCGAAGCTGCCGATGCCGGTCGTGCGCGCGATATAGATTCGCGCCATGCCACCCGCTGCAAGCGGCGTCATGATCTCGTACTTGCCGAGACGTGTGGGTAGCCCCCCGGCCGTAGCGACGGCTGGCACGATTTAATCGTTTCACTCAGCGCATTCCGAGTCAACCGAAACACCGCTGAACCCATGAAGATTCGCGGATGTAGGTTGAGGTCGCCGTGCGTTATTTTGACGAGCCCGCGAGCGTCATGTGGGAGACGCGGAACGTGGGCGCCGCAGTCGAGGAGCGGAGCTGCAGGTCATCCGCCACAGCGTCGATTCGCTTCAAGATCTCGTCGAAGTTCGCGGCGATCGTGATCTCCGAGACCGGGAACGTCAGCTCGCCCCCCTCGATCCAGAAGCCTTGCGCACCGCGTGAGAAGTCGCCGGTCACCGGGTTGAAGCCAAAGCCCATCAGGCTCGTGACGTAGAGACCTCGCCCCGTGGACTTCAAGAGCTCGTCGCGCTTCATGGTCCCGGCCTGCATGACGAGGTTCGTCGTCGTCGGTCCGGGATTGCCACCAATCCCCCGCCCTGCCGATCCCGTCGACTGCCGGCCGAGCTTGCGCGCGCTGTACACGTCGCAGAGCACCGGGTTGAGCACACCCGCGGTGACCACGGTGTTGCGCCGCGTCGGCAGACCGTCGCCGTCGAACGGCTTCGAGCCCGGCGCGCGCGGGATCAGCGGGTCGTCCGTGATCGTGACGAGCGGCGATGCGATCAGCTGGCCCTCTTTGCCGACGAGGTAGCTCGACTTGCGCCAGAACGACGAGCCATTCGCGACCGAGAAGATGGTGCCGACGATCGAGCGCGCGACCTCGGGGTCGAACACGATCGCGCACTCCTGCGTCTCGACCTTCCGCGAGCCGAGCGTCGCGACCGTGCGGCGCGCCGCTTCGATGCCGACCGCTTCCGCGAGCTCGAGGTCCTTCATGAACCGCGATGCGGTCCACCAGTAGCCGGTTCGCTTCTTCGGATTCTCCGGATCGGTCGTGTCGTCGCACAGCGGCTCGACGACGAGCGACGCGTAGCTGCCGCGATAGCCGCCGACGAAGCCGCCGCTCGTCGCGAATGCCGTCGCACCGAGCACGCGCGACCACGTGGCGCCCTCGGAGTTCGTCACGCGCTTGTCGTGACCGCGTGCTGCGGCCTCGCCGTTGATCGCTTCCTTGAGCGCCCACGCGGCATCGACTTCTGCGACCGACGGATCGTAGAGATCGAGCTCCGGGACGTCCTTCGCGAGCAGCGACGGATCGGGCGGCATCGCGTACTCGTCGGGCTCGGCGTAGTCCGCGAGCGTGACGGTCTCCGCGCACAGCGCTTCGAGCGCCTCGCGCCGCAGATCGCTCGTGTACGTGACCGCGCGCTTGCCACCGCGCAACACGCGCAGACCGAGCGCGCGGCTGCCGGCTTCTTGCACGAGCTCCGGCTCGCCGAGCCGCACCTTCGCGGTGAGCTCGCTGCCGTCGCGCACCAGGACCTCGGCGTCGTCGGCGCCGGCTTTCTTCGCCAGCTCGACGGCAAGCTGCGCGATGTCACACAGCTCCTTGATCGTTTTTTCGGTGACTTGCGCGGCGCTCATGCTTGCGTCCCTCCAACGGTGATCGACGCGATGCGCACCGTCGGTGTGCCGACGTTGACCGGCACGGACTGACCGTCCTTGCCACACGTCCAGATGCCGTCGGAGAGCTCGAAGTCGCTACCGAGCATGTCGACGCGGCGCAGGACCTCGGGACCGTTGCCGATCAAGTTCACGCCCTTGAGCGGCGCGGTGAGCTTGCCGTCCTCGATCAAGTAGCTCTCGGTCAGCGAGAACAGGAAGTCCCCGTTCGAGATGTTCACCTGTCCGCCGGAGAAGCGCTTCGCGTAGACGCCACGCTTCACGCTCTTGATGATGTCCTCGGGGTCGTCCTTGCCGCCGAGCAGCGACGTGTTCGTCATCCGCGGCAGCGGCATCGAGCGGAACGACTCGCGGCGCCCGTTGCCCGTGGGCTGGATGCCGTAATGCTTTGCACTCAAACGATCGTGCATGTACCCGACGAGCACGCCGTCCTTGATCAGCACGTTGTTCTGACCGGCGTAGCCTTCGTCGTCGACGTTGATCGCGCCACGCGAGCCGGCGATCGTGCCGTCGTCGACGACGGTGCACAGCGGCGACGCGACCTGCTTGCCCATCTGACCGGAGTAGTTCGACGTCTCCTTGCGGTTGAAGTCCGCCTCGAGGCCATGGCCGACCGCTTCGTGGAGCAAGATGCCGGAGTCGCCCGATGCGAGCACGACCGGCATCTCGCCGGCGGGTGCGTCCTTCGCATCGAGCATGGCGATCGCGATGCGCGCTGCCTCGCGGCCGTGTGCGGCTGCATCGCGCTTCGCGTCCGCGAAGTAATCGAGGCCGTAGCGACCACCGCCGCCACCCGAGCCCGACTGCCGCTTGCCGTGATCTTCGGCGACCGCGCGCACGCCGAAGCGCAGGAGCGGCTGGATGTCCGTGGCCGTGCGGCCATCCGACGTGAACAGCAGCACCTCTTTGATGCTCTCCGCGAACGACGCCTCGACCTTGACGATGCGGCTGTCGAACGCGCGCCCAGCCTTGTCGGCCGTGCGTAGCAGCGCGAGCTTGTCCGGGGTCGGGATGAGCAACGACGGCGTGGGCACCGCGTAGAAGCTCGGCAGCGGGATCGAATTCAGCGAGCTGATTGCGACCGGCTTGTGGCCACCACCGACAGCGATCTGTCCCGCCGTCTTCGCGGCGTGCGCCATCTTCTCCCACGCGAGATCCTCGCAGTACGCGTAGCCGGTGGCGTCGCCCTTCACGACGCGGACGCCCAGGCCGAGCGTGATGCCACGACCGAGCGTCTTGATCTGCTCCTCTTCGAGCACGTAGTCCGCGGACACGCGAAACTCGAAGTAGATGTCGGCGTAGTCGCCGCCCGCATCGAGTGCGAGCGACAGCAGCCGACTCGCGAGCTGCGCATCGATCGCGCTCGCGCCACCGGCGGAGAACGGCGCGCGGAGAGCCGCAGGTAACGTCGTGGTCATTGTGAGGGACTCTAGCAGCGTGCCGTCGGGGTGGCCCTCGCTGATTGGTCGATTCGACTACGATGCCGCATGCTCGATCGGCTCGGCCCGTTCGGTGGGTTTGCCCCGCTCTCGATCCGGATCTTCCTCGGCGTGTTCCTGATCTTCATGGCGCAGGACAACGTGCGTTCTGGCGCGCGCATGGTCGAGTTCGAGCACTTCCTCGACGCGAACGGCTTTCCGATGCCGGCGATCGCGGCGCGCGTCTCGGTGTACGCGCAGTTCCTCGGCGGCATCCTGATCGCCGCGGGCGCGTTCACGCGATGGGCCGCGCTCGTGATCGCGGTGAACTTCATCGTCGCGATCATCGGCGTGCATCTCGCGCTGCCGTTTCGTACGTGGCTCGAGCCGTGCGCGATGCTCGCGTGCGCGATCGCACTGGTCATCGGCGGTGCGGGCCGCTGGTCGGTCGATGCGTGGCGCGAGGCTAGGAAGCCGCGAACGTCAGCGTGATCTTGAAGCGCGTCTTCGGCGACTTCGCGGGATAGCGCAGGCGCAAGAAGTTGCCTTCGGGCGTCGTCGATGGACATGGCTCGCCACCGCCAAACGCGCCACCGACAACGGCGCGCTCGACCTCCGCGATCGCGATCGCCCAGCACTCGCCCCGCAGCGCGAATGCGAGCTCGGTCAGCTCGTCGAACGAGGCCTTGCCGTCGATGAACACGAGCACGCCCGCGCGGCTCGCGCGGCTCGCAATCTCGTGCTGCTCGATCGTTTCGCCGGGCGGAATGATCACGGTGTCGCCGTCGATCGTCACCGCGCGCCCCTGCCGGGGCGCTGCGATCGTCACCGCGCGCCCCTGCCGGGGCGCTGCGATCGTCACCGCGCGCCCCTGCCGGGGCGCTGCGATCGTCGGGACGGCCGGGATGCGCCAGCCGTTCGGCACGCGCGCGACCACGAGCGCGCCGTCGCGATTCACGGTCACCTTGGCTCGCGGCGGCACGATCCTCACCACGCCGGTCTCGACGACGGGCGCGTCGGTGTCCGCCGCGTCCCACGGCGGCTCGTCGGAGTACATCGGCGGGCCGCGTCGACGGCGAACCGCGGCTGCGTCGGCCGCGGGCGTTTGTCCTCGGCGTTCTCGCCCGACGAGCACGCGCACAGCAACGCCACGATCACGCCCCGCATGCCGTCATCATCGCGCAGAAAACGCGTCGAACAAGGCGCGCACGGCGGCGTTCGGGTCGGCGCCCTCGAGCAGCTGCGCGTAGGCCGCGCGGACTTTCTCGCGATCGCAGTCGAGCTCGCCGTGCGGCGGGACGACCGGCACGATGTCGAGGATCACGTGCTCGGGCCGCGTATATGCCTGCTTGCGCGCCGTGCGAAACGCCTCGACCAGCGCGAGCCGCTTCCCTGCGACGTCGGCGATCCTCGCTTTCGGTGCAGTCACGATCGCGCGCTTGAGATCGTCGGCGAGCCTCTCGAGATCGACGTCGCCGAGCGCCGTGCGCAGCTCGCCGACGTCGTCGACCTGGCGATCGAGCAACTGCGCCGCGGCCGTCGCATACCAGGGATGTACGACGGGCGTGGCGAGCGCGATGTGCCCCGCGCGCATCCGCCGCGCCGCTGCATGAACGACCTCGACACCGCAACGCCGGCACACGATGCCCGCGTACGCGCGCCCGCGATAACGCCCGCACGCGCACCAGAACGAGCGTACGGGGCCAAAGATGCGCTGGCTCTCGAGGTCCGCCGGTTCCCGCAGCTCGCCGTACGACCACTCGCGAATGCGGTCGGGGCTCGCGAGGCCGCCGTCGACGAGCGCCTGCGCGAAGCTCCTCGGCTTCGTGATGTACGCGCGCAGCTGGCGATCCATCTCGCCGGGCTCGTCGGCCTCGTCGGCCTCGTCGACGAGGTGTGAGCCGAGCCGTCGCCAGATCTCCTCGAGCAGCGCGCGCGTCTCGAGGGCGTCGTCGAGCGACGGCAGATCTTCGAGCAGCGCCTCTGCTTCGACGAGCTCCTCGCGCGCGGCGAGCAGCTCGGCGAGCGCGACCGCGGTCGCATGCATCAGGGCCACGTCGTTCGTCTTGCGCGCGCTCGCGACCGCGCTCCGGCACAGTGCCTCGGCGGCGGCGCCTTCCGCGACCGATGCGCGAGACAACGCGAGCTGCGCGGCGACCTCCGGCGTCCCGGCCGCGGGTGCTGCGTCGAGGACGACGCGTGCCTCGGCATGGCGCTCGTGATCGCGAAGTGCGACGGCGAGCGCGATGCCGACCTCCGTCTCGAGGTCCGTGCCGCGCGCGAGCGCGTGCGCGGCGCGAAGCTGCACGAGCGCGCGCTCGCGATCGGAGACGCCGACCATCTCGATCGCGAGCCGCCGCCGCGTCTCGATCTCGAGCCGCACGTCGTGCATCACGAGCGGCACCAGCGCCTCGATCTCCGCGTCCGCTTGCTCTTCCTCGAGCTCGTCGACGAGCGCGACGATCAGTGCGATCGATGCATCGATGTGAGCCTGCCGCGTGGCGACGCTGCCGTCGTCTGCGCCCGTGGCCGCGGCGAGCTGCGCGCGCAGCGCCTCGAAGCGGTGCGTCCACGCGGCGAGAATGTCGGTTACTTCTTCGTCGGCGGCCGGGCTCACTCAGCTCTTCGCTTCGCGCCCGGTGACTTTCTTCAGCGCGCCTTCGGCCGCTTCCACCGCTGCCTTGATCTCCGCCTCGCTGCCGCCGAGCCACATGCGACCGAATGCGCCGAACGTGATCACCTCCATGAGGTGAACGTTCGCGGCCTTCTCTGCCTCGTTCGCCGCGAGCGCGGCATACGCCGCCGGAAACACCTCGAGGATGTACAGCGTCTGCCCGGCCATGATCATGTCGCCGTGGCGCATCCGATTGATCAGCTGGCTCTGGTGACCGTCGACGCCGGTGATGATCTGTGACGAGACGATGCGCGGCTTGAGGCGGTCCTCGCGCTTGACGCCCATGCTCCCGACGATCGCATCCACCGCCGCCTCGACCTGCCCCTTGTCCATGTTGTGGAGCTCGAGCATTCCGTACGCGCGCTCGACGATCTGCATCCCCGGCCGACACGTCGTCGCCTTGAGCGCCGCGTCCGTCAGCTGATTGATCGCGATCCCGGGCGCGATCTCGATGAACACGGCCGACTCCTCCTCGAGGGGCATGAAGCCGGAGCACACGGTCTGCAGGAACCCGGTCAGCTGTGGCTGCAGCGAATCCAAAATGGTGAGCGCACGAAGCTCCATCGCGGCGAAATTATCACGTTCCGGCTTATACGCCGGGCTTGTGGGGCAGCTTGCCGCCCTCGCCCGCAGGCAGTAGCCCGCGCCGCATCTCGATCACCGAATGCGTCGCCGCGCGCAGCACCTTCGCCAGGTGCTCGAACGCGACCCACGGGTCCACCGTCTCGCCGCACGTGAACAGATCGACCGCCGCGAACCCGTACTCGGGCCACGTGTGAATCGCGAAGTGCGACTCCGCGATGATCACGACGCCGGTCACGCCGTGCGGCGTGAAGTTGTGGACCATGTCCTGGATCGGCGTCGCGCCCGCGCCGCGCACCGCGGCGAGCAACGCTTCGCGAATCACGTCGGGCCGGTTCAGCGTCTCGCGATCGCACCCGTGGTACTCGCACAACAGATGCCGGCCGAGTGAAGTCATGGTCGCCACGGTTTGGTCGAACCATACGGCGCCCCTCCCCCGAACGCTAGTAGTCTCGCGCGATGCTCGACGCACTCCTCGCCGCCACGCCACCGACGGTGCCCACCGTCCGCGCCTGGTTCGAGGCCACCGCCGCCGCGCGTGTCGGCTCCACGATCGACCGCGCCCTCCTCGGCGGCGCCCACGCCGATCGCCTCGGCTTCGCATTCGCGGCCGGCTACAGCGAGGCGCTCCGCCGTCTCGTGCCAAACCTCGACGGCATCACCGCACTCTGCGCGACCGAAGCCGACGGAAACCAGCCGGGTGCGATCAAGACACGCCTCACCCCATCCGCCAACGGCTTCACGGTCACCGGCTCGAAGAAGTGGGCGACCGTCGCGGGCGAGGCCTCCTCGCTCCTCGTCGTCGCGTCGATCGGTGAAGAGGCCGGCCGCAATCGACTCAAGGTCGTTCGCGTGCCCGCCTCCGCGCCAAACCTCCGCATCCGGTCGTCCGCCGCGCCCTTCGTCCCCGAGATCGAGCACGCCGAGATCGATCTCGACGGCGTCGAGGTCCCCGCCGACGCGGTGCTGCCGGGCGACGGCTACGACGACTACCTCAAGCCGTTTCGCACCGTCGAGGATCTCCACGTGCATGCCGCACTGGTCGGCTACCTGACCACGGTTTCGCGCCGCATCGCGCCGACGCTGATCGAGCCGCTGCTCGCGCTCGCCAGCTCCACACGCGCGCTCGCCGACGCCGACGTGAAGTCCGCGAGCACGCACCTCGCGCTCGCGGGACTGATCGAGCTCGCGACGCGTGTGGTCGCCGACGTCGAGCACGCGTGGTCCGCGCAGCCCGACGACGAATGGCGGCGCTGGCTACGCGACCGCGCGCTCCTTCAAGTCGCGACCAAAGCGCGCCTCGCACGCCGCGAAAAGGCGCGCGCGACGATCCGCTAGCCCAAAGGACCGTCCACCTCGCGCACGCCCACGTGTCACGTTAAAATGGTGCGACCGGTGCGACCATTAACGTCCGACTCGTCCGACTGGTCCGACTGAATTAATTCGTCTGACTCGTCGACGGCCGGCCTAGGTTGAGTCGGTCGTGCCCTCTTAGCGACGGCCGTCTTATGTGGGACGAGTCGCTCGTCGCTCGTGGCTCGCGCTCTTTTTAGCGACGGCCGCCGCGCGGCGACTTCGAGCTGCCACCACTGCGCCCGCCACCACTCCGCCCGCCGCCACTGCGCGCGCCGCCACCTGCGCCTGGTGGCTTCGATGCGCCACCGCCACTGCGCGGCGCCTTCGATCCGCCTCCGCGCGAGGAGGCCGTCGACGATTTGCTGCCACCCGAGCGGGTGCCGAAACCTTTGCGGTCCCCGCCACCGCCGCTGCCGCCACGTGCGCCCGCGCCATCGCCACCTGCTGACCGATAGCCGCCGCCGGCACCGCCACCGCCACCGCCACCCGATCGATATCCGCCGCCGCCGCCACCGCGCGCGCCTCCACCTTCACCAGCGGATCGATATCCGCCGCTGCCGCGTGCGCCACCACCGCGTGCGCCACCACCATCGCCGGACGATCGATATCCGCCGCCGCCACCGCGTGGGCCACCACCATCGCCGGACGATCGGTATCCGCCGCCGCCGCCGCCACCGCGTGAGCCGCCGCCGCCACCCTCGTCGGACGATCGATATCCGCCGCCTGCGCTGCCGCTACCGTCACCGGACGCTCGATATCGACCACCACCGCGCGCGCTGTCGACTCCACCGGTACCGCGCGTGCTGCCACCACCGCCGCCGCGTGCGCCGCCGCCTCCGCCAGCCGCGGATCGGTATCCGCCGCCGCCGCTGCGTGCGCCACCACCGCCTGCCGATCGAGCTCCGCCTCCATCACTGCGTGCGCCGCCCGCGGATCGATATCCGCCGCCGCCGCCGCGTGCGCCACCACCACCACCGCCTCCGCGTGCACCGCCACCGCCGCCGCTGCGTGCGCCGCCAGTCTCATCGGACGATTGATATCCGCCTCCGCCGTAGCCCGCGCCACCACTGCGCACGCCAACACCCGTGCGTGGTGCGCCACCGCGTGCGCCGCCATCTCGCGCGCCGCCACCGCGCGCGCCGCCACCGCCGTCATCCGGCGACGATCCAAATCCGCCGCGAGCGCCGCCGCGTGCATCGCCACCGCGCGCACCACCACCGCCGCCACTCGAACGAAACCCTGCGCCGCCGCCGCGAGCTCCAGCACCTGCAGCGCCACCACGACCACCGCCACCGCCGTCATCCGACGACGATCCATATCCGCCACCGCGAGCGCCGCCGCGTGCGTCGCCACCGCGCGCGCCACCACCGCGTGCGCCGCCACCGCGTGCGCCGCCACCACCGCCGCGTGCGGCGCCACCAGCGCCACCGCCGTCATCCGACGACGATCCGAATCCGCCGCCGCCGCGAGCTCCACCGCGTGCAGCTCCACCGCGTGCAGCTCCACCAGCGCCAGCGCCGTCATCCGACGACGATCCATATCCGCCGCCGCCACGAGCTCCACCGCGTGCAGCTCCACCGCGTGCTGCGCCACCAGCACCGCCGTCTTCCGACGACGATCCATATCCGCCGCCACGAGCTCCGCCGCGTGCAGCGCCACCGCGTGCACCGGCTCCGCGTGCAGCACCACCGCGCGCGTCGTCGGCGCGTGCACCACCACGCGCGCCACCGCGTGCCGATTCTCCGCGCACGAATCGATCGGTCGCGGGCGCTGCGGGGGCGCCGTACGACTCGTCACCGCCGCCCTCGAGCTGCGCGTCTTCGTCCTCGATCATGTCGAGGTCGGTCACGTCGGGCGAATCACCGTAGGCGTCCTCGTCGTCGTGAACGATCGGAGTGCCTGCCGCGGCCGCGGCGGCCTCGCGCTCGGCGAGCGCCTTCAGGTGCGCGCGGCGCGGGATGTCCGTGTCCTCGCGATTCGCGCGCCACGTGCCGCGCGCGGTGACCGAGTGGTCGAGGCCGACCGCGTCGCGCAGCTCGTTGACCTCGCGTTGCGTGAGCTCGCGCGCGTCGCCGACACGGAGGTCGTGGAACGTGAGGCTCGCGAACGCGACCCGCTGCAGCTTGTCGACGCGAAAGTTGAGCGCCTCGAGCATGCGGTGGATTTGGCGGTGCTTGCCTTCGTGAATCGTGATGCCGATCCACGAGTGCTTGCTCTCGCCCGGAAGGAGCTCGACCTCGGCGGGGAGCGTGAGGGTGCCGTCGTCGAGACGGACGCCCTCGCGGAGCTGGCGGAGCTGGTTCTGCGAGAGCGTGCCGTGCACCTTCACGTGATAGGTCTTCGGGACGTGGCTCGCCGGCGCGAGCAAGCGCGCGGCCATCTCACCGTCGTTGGTGAGGAGGAGGACGCCCTCCGAGTAGAAGTCGAGACGGCCGACCGGCTTCACCGGAACGGGGACGTTCTTGAGGTAGTCCATCACCGTGACGCGGCCGCGATCGTCGCTGACCGCCGTGATGCAGCCCTTCGGCTTGTTCATCAGGACGTAGAACTTGTCGTGCGCGACGACGGCCTCGCCATCGACCTCGACCTGATCGGAGTCGGGGTCGACCTTCGTGCCGAGCACCGTCACGACCGCACCATTGACCTTCACCCGGCCTGCGGCGATGAGGTCTTCCGCCTTGCGACGCGCAGCAACGCCGGCCGCAGCGAGGTATCGCTGCAAGCGCACCGGCGCCGTCATACGTCACTCCGTGGTCGACGAGTCGTGCTTCTGCATCGCGGCATCATCAAGGTCCGCGACCCTAGCATCCACCGCCGCGAGCGCATCGGCCTCGGGCGCCTCATCTGCAGGGGTCTCGTCGTCGGCATCCGCATCTGCGTCGGAATCCGTCTCGGAATCTGCGTTGGATGCGTCCGCCGCAGCGCCGAGCGTGGCATCGCCGGCATTGGCCGCCGCTGCGAAGCCGCCTTCGTCGACGCCTTCGTTGACGCCTTCGTCGACGCCCTCGTCTCCGAGCACGCCGCCGGCCTCGGCCGCGAGCGCACCATCTGCATCGGCCACATCGGCGTCCATCGCAGCTTCCGCCGCAGCGAGCTCGACGTCATCAGGCGCAGTCTCATCGTGCGCCATCCGGCGCGCTGCGAGCGCCTCGAGCGATGCGGTGGCTGCCGCAACCTCGAAGGGGGCCACGAACGCGTCATCCGCCTCGAATGCGGCCGTCTCCGTGGAGTTGTCCGACTCGAGTGATGCGGTGGCTGCCGCGACCTCGAAGGGTGTCGCTTCGTCGTGCGCCTCGAACACGCCGGTCTCTGCGGACTCGTCCGATTCGATCGGCGGTGCCGACGGCCGATCGATCGACGCCGTGTACGACGCGACCATGTCGTCGATCGACGGCTCGACCTCGATGGGCTCTTCGTCGAGCGGCACGTCCGCGTTGTCCTCGTCGAGATCGCCGAGCTCGTCGGTCATGACCTGACGGCTCTCGTCCGTGAGCTCGGAGTACTCGCGCAGCGTGGGCAGCTCGCGCAGATCACCGAGGCTGAAGAAGTCCAGGAACTCCTTCGTGGTGCCGTAGAGCATCGGCCGGCCGACCTCTTCCTTCTTGCCGAGGATGCGGATCAGCGCGCGATCGAGCAAGAGCTTCAGCGTGGCGCTCGAATCGACGCCGCGGATCTCGTCGATCTCCGGGCGCGTGATCGGCTGGCGGTACGCGATGATCGCGAGTGTCTCGAGCTGCGCGCGCGAGAGGCGCACCGGCCGGCCCGCGATCAGCTGCTGCACCCACGTGGAGAACTGCGTGCGCGTGCGGAACTGAAATCCGCCCGAGACTTGCTGCAGGACGATGCCGCGCTCCTTGTAGTCTTCCGCGAGCTCCGCGAGCGATTGCTCGAGCCGGCGCACGTCGCTGACGCGCGTCAGCTGCCGCAACCGCACGAGCGTCATCGGCTTGTCGGACGCGAACACGAGCGCCTCGACGAGGTGCTTGAGCTGCGCCGAATCCATGGTGGCCGCGGACGTGGGCAGGACCGCGCCCATCTCGACCGCTTCTTCGTCGGTCAGCTCTTCGAGCGATTCCGGATCGGCAACCTCGACGGGGTCGGCCGCGTCGGCATCAGCAGCCACGGCATCGGCCGCGAGCGCTTCGACGACCTCGGGATCGGCTGCATCCGCTGCATCGGCCGCGAGCGCGGCGGCCTCGAGCTCCTCGACCGCCGCCGCCAGCTCTTCCACGGTGGCAGGGCCGTCCATGATCACCGGCTCGGGCTCATCGGCCGCGATGGTGTCGATGCCCACGTGCACGACGGCGCCCTCGACAGGGGCCGAGCCCTCCGCGAGGATCTCCTCGGGGACTGCCTGCTTTTGCTTCTTGCCGCGGGACTTTCGACTCACGGCTGCCCTTCTAGCATGGAGGTCCGACAGTCAGCGGTATTCGTCTGAACCCGCTACGGTCGCTTCCATGCGGGCCCGGAGATCGTCGCTGGCACGCTCGATCATGATCTCCGGCTCGCCCTCGGGCTGCGTGATCGCGATCAGGCGGAGCTTGGCCATCTCGAGGAGAGCCAGGAACGTCACCACGGCCTCGTGCTTGACCTCTTCGAGGACCCGCGGCTTGCCGTCCCGGATGAACGAGAACATCGACGAGAACGGGAACCGAACCTCGACCTCGAGGCGGTCGGTCAGCTCCGCGATCTTCTGGGACAGCGTGAGCCGGTCGATGACGACGTTGTGAGAGACCTTGAGCTTGGCCTGCCGCATCACGCGGTCGAAGGCCTCGATCAGCTTGTGGACCGGGAACGCCGCGAGCGGGGCGATCGCGTCGGGATCGACATCCTCGGCGACCGCGTCCTCCGTCGCCGAGCCACGGCCCCAGACGTTGCGGCCGACGACCGGCTGGTCACCGAGCTTGTGGGCCGCTTCCTTGTACTTCTGGTACTCGAGCAGGCGCTTGATGAGGTCCGCGCGCGGGTCGATGTTGGCGTCCTCGCCCTCCTCGCCCTCGCCCGGTTCGTCGTCTTCGAGGCCCTCGTGCGACGGCAGTAGCTCGCGCGACTTGATGTGGCAGAGCGTCGCCGCCATCAGGAGGTATTCGCCGGCCACGTCGATATCGAGCGCGGCCATGCTGTCGAGGTAGTCGAGATACTTCTCGGTGACGAACGAGATCGGAATGTCGAGGATCGACAGCTCGTGCTTCTTCACGAGGTGAAGAAGCAGATCGAGCGGTCCCTCGAACACGTCGAGGTTGACCTGATACCCCGTTTGATCCATCTGCTACGCGAAGAGCCCGAGAAACGCTCGGTACACGTGCTCTGTACACCAATTGGCGGGCCAAACAAACACGTGACGGATCTGGGGGATCAGCATGATGCCCAGAATGATGAACGGGCCGTACTTCGCGAACTGCTCCCACTTCGCGCGGTGCTTGTACGGCATGAACGCTTCGGCGACGTGGCCACCGTCGAGCGGCGGCACCGGGAGCATGTTGAAGAAGCACAGGACGAAGTTGGTGCGGACGATGAACAGCAGCACCATGTTGACCTGGCTCGACGGGTCGATGACGCCTTGACCGAGCAAGATGCTGTGCGTGAGCGCGGTCAGGACCGCGAGCAAGATGTTCATGGACGGCCCGGCGATCGAGACCAGGATGTTCGCGGTCGACATCTTGATGCCGCGCCGGATGCGGTGCGGCTGCCACTGCACCGGCTTGCCCCATCCGAAGCCGCCGCCCATGCCACCCGCGGCCGCATGGAGACTGCCGAGCACGGGCAACAGCAGCGTGCCGATCGGATCCGCGTGCGCGATCGGGTTGAGCGTGACGCGACCCTGGCGCTTCGGCGTGTCGTCGCCGAGCTTGTACGCCATGAGCGCGTGCCCGAACTCGTGGACCGCGACCGAGATCAGCAGGACGAACAAGGCCATCAGGACAAAACGAATGTCTTCGGCGGTGAAATCCATCCCGGTCGGTCGACTATGGCTGGCCGGTACGACATCTGCAACCCCCGAAAAACTTGCGTAACCTGACCCTTCGTCGAGGATCTACAGATGGCGCGCCGACTCTCCCTCGAAGAAGGCGTCGACCTCTATCTCGATCACCTGAAGGTCGAGCGCGGCCTGTCGAAGAACACCCTCGAGGCCTACGGCCGTGACCTCGCGCGCTTCACGCAGTTTGTCGCGGAACGCGGCCGCGCCGACGTCGACGACGTCAACACCCTCGACGTCACCGAGTTTCTGCTCTCGCTCATGGACACGCTCGGCGCACGCTCGCGCGCGCGCACGCTCGTCGCCGTTCGCCAGTGGTGCAAGCACCTCGTCGCGGAGCGCTGGCTCGACGCCGATCCGGCGGAGCTGATCGAGTCACCGAAGACGGCGAAGCGCTTGCCCGGCGTGCTCGGCGAAGACGCGGTCTCGCGCCTGATCGCCGCGCCTGGCGACACGCCACGCGGCCGTCGCGACGCCGCGATGATCGAGCTGACGTACGCGAGCGGCCTGCGCGTCTCCGAGCTGGTCTCGCTGCCGGTCGCCGACGTGAACTTGAATGCCGGCTACGTGCGCGTCACCGGCAAGGGTCAGAAGACGCGGCTCGTCCCGCTCGGCGAAGCGGCGCGCGACCGCATCGCGAAGTATCTCGCGGAGGATCGCCGTCCCAAAGATCCGGCGCAGCGCGCGCTGTTTCTCACCGACCGCGGCGGACCGATGACGCGCCAGGGCTTTTGGAAATTACTCAAGCGCTACGCGGTGTCCGCGGGCGTGAAGCTGGCCGGCGGCAGTGTGTCTCCACACAAGCTGCGGCACTCGTTCGCGACTCACCTCGTCGAGCGCGGCGCCGATCTGCGTGCCGTGCAAGCGATGCTCGGCCACGCCGATATCTCGACGACTGAGGTTTACACGCACGTGTCGAAGGCGCGGATGATCGAGCAAGCGCGGAAGCACCCGAGGGCCCGGTGATATAGTCCGTCGGTGATGGGGAAACCGCTGGCACTCGCTCTGTTCGCAATCTCGATCTCCTGTGGTGGTTCGCAGACCACCAAGTCGACACCGACGAGCGGCGGCACCTCGCAGAAGGACTACAAGCCGTTCACGATCAAGGAGGACGCGAAGTCGCCGAACCAGGCCGTCATCCTCGGCACGGATGCGAAGAACGGCTCGACGATCGTGAAGCTCCCCGCGACGGGCATGAAGGGCACCGTCGATGCGATGTGGGTCAAGATGGGGCCGACCGTGTCGGGCGGCAGCACGCCCGTGAAGCTGAACACGTCGCCAAACAGCGACCACACCGTCGAGGTCGGCGTGTTCGAAGAGATGGCGGGCGGCACCGGCAATCAGTGGCGCGCCGGCGTCTGGGTCTCGGCGTTCGTCGCCGCGAACACGCTCGGCAAGGACCTCACCGACTTTCAGTTCTCCGCCGCGAGCGGTGGCTACATCGACGGTGCGAGCGCATCGGGCCTGATGGCCGGCGGCTTTCTCGCGACGATGACCGGCGAGAAGATCGATCCGAACGTCACGATGACCGGCATCATCAATCCCGACGGAACGATCGGCCCGGTCGGCGGCATCCCCGAGAAGTTCAAGGGCGCGATGGAGAAGGGCAAGAAGAAGCTCGGCTATCCGATCGGCATGCGCTGGGCGAAGTCGGCGGAGACTGGCAAGACGGTCGATCTCGTCGAGCTCGCGAAGTCAGGCGGCGCCGAGGCGGTCGAGATCTCGAGCGTGCACGACGCGTATCGCTTGCTGACCGGCAAGGTGTTGCCGGAGCCGATGCCCGTCGACGCGAAGGAGATGGCGATCGACGACGAGACGGTCTCGAAGCTCGACGCGAAGTACAAGGAGTGGCAGTCGCGGCTCGCGAGCGAGTGGTCGGCGCTCTTGCAGCTCGATCAAGCGGGCCGCTTGCCCGCGACGCTCGCCGCGATGGGCAAGCTCGCGCAAGAGCGCGCGGCCGAGGCGGAGAAGTTCCACAAGCAAGGGCTCGTCGCCGTCGCGTACATCAAGATGCTGTCGGCGTGGGTCTACGCCGCGAGCGCGACGGACACCTACGACGTGCTCACGAAGGTACAGGCCGGCGACATCAACGGCGCGATCACCGCGCTCGGCGCGCTCGACGCGCTCGACGAGACCACGCTCGAGGTGTTCAAGAAGATCGGCACGATCAAGCCGTCCACGCTCGGCGGCCACTTGCTGATGATGGGCGCGTATCAGGCCGCGCTGCGCGGCTGGGGCTTCAAGGTGTTCGTCTCGCAGTCGGTCGCGCAGACGCGGCAGTTCATCCGCATGCTGCAGTCGACGGACAAGGCGATGCTCGCGTCGCCCGAGGTCGCCGACAAGATCGTGCAGCAGGTCGCGCCGACGGTGCTCTACATCGGCAAGACCGTCGCGGACACGATCCTCGCCGCGCAGAAGCTCGAGTTCGAGAGCGAGAAGAGCGTCAATTACATCTGCTCGATCCCGAACGTGAAGCGGCTGTCGACGTCGTTCGCGTCGGCGGGCGCGGCGGGTGTGAACTACTTCGAGTCTCTGCTCGTCGAGCCGATGGCGAGGAACGGCGGCGTGCCGATCGACAGCGCGCGCAACCGCGTCGCGATGGTCGAGCCCGACTACCTCACCGCGTACATGCTGACGAAGCTCGACCGCTCCGAGGGCGTGATCGGCAAGCTGAAGACGGACTGGGGCGAGAACTCGGTGCAGTGGAACCTGATGCTGCTCGCAGGTAACGAGCTCGCGTACTTCAAGTCGGCGGAGCTCGTCGCGAAGTACTACTCGCTCAACGTGAAGGCCGATGCGAACGGCAAGTTCTCGGGCGTCGAGCACGAGAAGGCGTTCCTCAACATGTTGATCTCCGCCGAGCGCGCGGCGCGTGCGAGTGCGCGTGCGGCGCGGATCGCGACCGGCGCGATTCCGGTGCAGGCGAAGCTCGCGTATCAGGTCGCGAGCGTGCAGAAGGACGGCGACATCAACGACAGGCTCGAGGCGCTCGCCGGCTTCTGGAGCTCGTCGGCGTTTTCGCAGACCGCCGTGATGCTCGCGCGCAACTGATGCTCGCGTTCCACGGTACGGGCTCGGACCGCGCGCTCGTCGAGAAGCTGTTCACGGAGGGCTTCACACCGCAGCCTCGGCCGTGGGCCCACGACACGACGGGCATCGAGAAGCACGTGTTCGCGTGCACGCAGCCGATCGGCACGCGCGGCGGCGATCCGATCGAGTTCGCACAGCGTGGTGCGTGGCGCGATCACCGCGCGATGCTGTTCGTGCTCGACGTCGACGACACAGTCGCGGTTCACGGCGCCGTGCCGAACTCCGAGCTCGAGCGCTGGTGGAAGGTGCGCACGTTCGCGACGCTCGAGCTCGACGCGCGCCTGTTCGCACTCGCACGAACGCGGCGCTGCTCGATCCGCGAGCTCTTGCGCTATCGCGTGAAGAAGGTCGCGGACGACCTGTGCGACGAGCCCGACGGACACACGCTGGTGCAGTTCGAAGCAGCGTTTCATCGCGCTCGCTCGTCGGAGAAGGCGCGCGTCGCACGCAGCTACAACCTGCGCATCCCCTCCTGGTTCACCGACGACCCGCACTACCCCGAGTGTATGGGCTGCATGCACAACCTGTTCGAGGTCGACATCGAGGCGCCCGACGTGCCGGGGCTCGCGTTCCATCGCGGCGCGTGGGACCGACTCGATCTCACGACCCTCGGGCAACTGCTCGACGCGACCGAGCGCTGGCTCGCGCACGCCGGCGATCCGCAGGTCACGAAGCTCGCGGACCTACAAATCTTCCCGCCGCCACCGTCGGTGCCGCGCGTGATGACGAAGGACTTCGTGACCGCCGATCTCGCCGAGCGTGTGCGCGGCGCCGACACGCAGCTGCTGCTCGGACACGTGCCGACCGCGCGGATCGTCGGCGCGATCGACCTCGGCACACGCGATCGGCTCTCGCCGCTCGTTCGTCCGGCGCGCGGACAGACGCTCCTCGGCAACCTGCGGCACGCGATCCGCGAGCTCACGGATCGCCGAGCCCGCTCGGATCGCCCGATCGTGCTCAGCTGAGGCCCTGCCAGAACGCGAGGACGTCGTCGGCGTCGGCGATGTCACTGCCGTCGCCTTCGGGCGAGAGGTCGGGCGCCTCGATGCGCACGTTCGCGAGCGAGGCCGCCTTGCCCGTGATGCCGGCGAGCTTGCAGCGGATGAACGTCGCGCCGTCGAGGTTGCGGCCTTCCCAGCGCGTGAAGCGGAGGTCGCAGTCCTCGAACACGGCGCCGCGCGTGGTGCACTTGATGCCGGCGGCCAGCCGGTGGAAGTCCGCCTTGCGAAACGTGCAGCCGCGGAACTGGCCGGCGTCGAGCCAGGCGTTTCCGAACACGGCGCCATCGAAGCTCGCGGCCGTGGCGGTCGCGGCGGCCCACGTGCTGCGATCGAAGTTCGCGCCTTCGAACGAGGTCTCGTCGATGACGGCGGTGTCGAGGACCGCGAGCGCGAGCTGCGCGCGATAGAACGTGCCGCCGGTGATGCGTGCGCCGGACAGCTTGATCGACGTGCAGACGGCCTCGCGCGCCGAGACGTCGACGAGCTCGACATCGACCATCTGCGCGGCATCGAGCAGCGCGCCGTCGAAGATCACGCGCTCGAGGTGCGCGCCCGTGAAGTCGGCGCCGCCATAGCGCAGGCCCTTCGCACTGTAGCCGGTGACGTCGAGGCGACCGCGGCCCTTACGCCCTGCCCTGACCCACGCGGCGTGCGCGGTCAGCGCTTCGCGATCGATCGCGCCCCGTGCGGCCGGCGCCTCGGCGGGCGCTTCGAGTGCCCAGATCCGCGGTGCGTCCTTCGTGTATTTGTCCCGCAGCGCGAGCACGCGCGCGAGCTCGCCGTCGAGCCACGCGCCCTCGAACCGCTCGGGCCGTGCGCGGCGGTCCTGCCGTTCTGCGTCGGTGAGGCGCGCGTCGGCGATCGGAACGAACTTCTTCAGCTCGAGGAGACACGTGATGGCGCGCTCGATCGCGGACAGGCTCGTCCGCCACTCGAGCGGCTGCAGCTCTGCGGGCGACGGCCGCAGCTGCGGCAACAACCGATCGAGCTCACCGACAAACTGCCCGACGCGAATGATCTCGGACGGCCGCTTGTCACCGAGCTGGCGCGGCAGCACGGTTGCCTTCAGCGGATTGCCCACGGTCTCCCACGCGTGCGAGCGCCGCGAGTTGCAGCGCGGGCACGTCCCCGACACCGACCAGCTCGTGCCGCTGCCGATCAGATCGAGCTTCGCGGGCTCCATCGCCTTGCACGCAGGGCACGGGATGAGCGACGCGGCGAACAGCATCTCCGTTCCGCTGCGTGCTCTCGGCTTCTCGGCGGTCATCGGTCGCTCAAGACCTTACTCTGCTTCATGCTAGGTTTCGACATGGCCGGCGGACCGCACGCGCAAGAAATCTGGTGTTTCGAATGCTACGGCGAGGGCAAGATCACGAAGGCCACGCGCATCCACGAGGGTGCCGAGGATGATCAGTACCGGTGCGAGCTCGGGCACGAGTTCGGCGTCGACTATCGCAAGGGCCCGGCGACCGAGCCGCAGTGGCCACCGCCCGCCGAGCTCGCCGCGTCGGTCAACGAGAACTA
>JALZOJ010000117.1 GCA_030857175.1 Myxococcota bacterium
TCCGCCAACGGAATCGTGAACTTTCGCGACGCTCCCGTCAGGTCCTTCCACTGCTGCGCATCGATCGTCTTGTTCGTCTCGAGGAAGGCGACGAGCTTTGTCCGGAGGGCGGACACGACGTCGGCATGCATGAAGAGATCGGGCTTGATGCGGATCACGAGCTTGGCGGCGACGAGGCGATCGAGTGCGGTCTTGAGCTGCGCGTCGGTGATCGCGAGCGCAGCCGGCATTTCTTTGGGCCGCTGGGGCTCGAGGGCCCAGGCCTTGAGCTGATCGGCGAGCTTGGTCTCGAGCGGTGAGAGGGTGGTGGAGGAGCGCGCGGGCGCGGTGGCCTTGCGGACACGGTCGGCCTCGGTCGCGATGAGGGCGCGGCGTTCGAGGCCGGCGAGGATCGCGTCGTAGCTGCGGGATGGGAGGGCGGTCGGGAGCTGGGTACGGAGCTCTTCGCGCGAGATGTCGGCGGTGGCGAGCTTGGCGGCGATGCGCGCTTCGAGGTCGGCGACGGAGTGGGCGTGGAGATAGTGCGCGTGCTCGCCTTCGCCCGTGACGAGGAGATCGCCGGCGGCGACGAGCGTGGCGAGTGGATCGGCGAGGAGGTTGGCGGGGACGCCGAGGCGGTGGATGAGGTCGGAGACGGAGAGGCCCGCGAAGGCGGCGGCGCGGATGTCGAGGGCGATGCGCTGGTCGAGACGGGAGGAGGTGCCGGCGGCGGCGAGGGCGGCGACGGCTTCGGCGTGTTGCGGGGAGGAGCGGGTGCGGGCCTTCGGGGCGAGGACGCGGATGATGCGGCCGCCGCCGATCGTGGAGCCGTGCGTGGCGGTGGTGACGAAGCCGCGGACGATGAAGCGATCGCCGGGGAGGGCGCCGAGTGGTGTGGTGGCGTCGATGCGAAGTTGTGCGAGGGCGGTGCCGCCCGGTGCGAGGGCGGGTTTGTCGACGAGGGCGAGCGTGGCGAGGACCTGCGTCGTGCCGTGATGGACGAGGACCTTGCTGCGTGCGGTGAGTGGGGACGGGGCGGTGGTGAGGTGACGGAATTCGACGTCGAGGATGTGCGAGGCGGCGATGCGGTTCGGGTGAGCGAGCAGGTCACCGCGGGCGAGATCTTCGACGGCGACACCGCCGAGGTTGAGGGCGGCCCGGTGACCGGCGATGGCGCGGTCGACGGTGGCGCCGTGCACCTCGACTCCGCGGACGCGGGCGGTGAGCCCGGAGGGGATGACGGTGAGCTCGTCGCCGATCGCGACCTCGCCGCCGAGGACGGTGCCGGTGACGATCGTGCCGAAGCCTTTGACGGTGAAGATGCGATCGATCGGGAGACGGAAGACGTTGGTGTTCGTGCGCGGGGGGAGCGTGTCGATCGCGTGAACGATCGCGGTGCGGAGATCGTCGAGGCCGACGTCGGTCTTCGTCGAGAGCGGGACGATCGGAGCATCGGCGAGGAAGGTGTTGGCGACGGCGGCGCGGACGTCGGCGGTCACCATCGCGAGCCATTCGTCGTCGACGAGGTCGCGCTTGGTGAGCGCGATCAGGCCGCGGCGAACGCCGAGCAGCTCGCAGATGTCGAGGTGCTCGCGCGTCTGCGGCATCACGCCTTCGTCGGCGGCGATCACGAGGACGACGAGATCGAGCCCGGTCGCGCCGGCGACCATCGACTTCACGAACCGCTCGTGACCGGGCACGTCGACGACGGCGATGCGGCGCTCGCCGAGATCCATCCGCGCGAAGCCGAGCTCGGTCGTGATGCCGCGCGCTTTTTCGACCGGGAGGCGATCGGTGTCGATGCCGGTCAGTGCGCGGACGAGGGACGTCTTGCCGTGGTCGATGTGACCGGCGGTCCCGAGGACGATCGGGTGGATCACTGCGAGACTAGAAGAAGTACGAGCCGGAGAACCCGATGAACAGGAGCGTGCGAATGCCGAGCTCGAAGTTGATCGTGGCCTTGGGCACCGGCTTGTACTGGAGGCCGGCGATCATGTTGATCACCGGAAAGATCGGCGTCTTGAGATCGTAGTTGGCGGGCGTGCCGCCCTGGGTCTCCGTCGCTGTACCGCCGAACGCGGGCGGGACGCAGCCCGGCTCCGGGTCGCTGTTCGTGGCGCCATTGCAGAGCACGTCGATGCGCTTGAGGTTGCCGGTGATGATGCCGATGCCACCGCCGAAGCCGTAGCGAAACGCGAGGTGCTTGTTGAATGGGACGTGGTTGAAGAACGTGAACTCGAACGTCAGCCAGCCGAGGTTCGAGCCGCGGTCGGGACCGAGGACGTAGTCGGCCTCGTCGCCGGCGGCGACGTTCTTGCCGCTCTCGATCCACACGCCCTCGCCGGGCGAGATCTTCTCGTATTCGAGGCCGAGCTGCAGCTCGACGTTCCCGCGTCGCCTGGTGACGTCGAGGCCGATACCGAAGGTGCTGGACCCGCCCGCCGCTCGCTCGAGGAAGAGCTCGAGCTCGGCCTCGGGAATGCGAACGTTCCGCAGACGTACGCCAACGCCCCACTCGACGGCATCCTTCGCCTCGGCGGGCGCCGGCGCAGCTTCCGGCGTCGCGGGAGCTGTCGAGGACGAGTCATCGAGCGCGGCTTGGGCGAACGCTGATCCCGTAAGAACCGTGCTGCACATCGCTACGATCACGCAAAGCTGAACGAATCGAAAGCTCATGTAGGTCCCCCGGTTTGGCCTACACTATATACTGCGCTCAGGCGCTGGTCCGATGCGGCACACAACACTCTCTGCGCTTGCGATCGTTGGCGTCACCCTTTGGGGTGTGACGTGCGGCCTTGCGGGCTGTACCGGTGGCGACGCCAGCTTGGGAGAGTCGTGCAAGACCACCACGGACTGCGAGTCCCGACTTCAGTGCGTCGAGGACGTCTGCGTGAATCGCTGCGCGCGGTCGCCCGAGTGCGGCGACGGCTACGCCTGCGACGGTGAAGGCATCTGCCGCCGCGCCGAAGGCCGCGTCGGTGACGCGTGCAAGAGCGAGGTCGAGTGCGAGCCCGGTCTGTCCTGTCAGATCGACGGCACCTCTCTCGACGAAGAGAATCGTCTACGCGCGAGTTGCACCGCGAGCGCCCCCGGCCGCCCGGCTGGCAGCGAATGTTTCGTCGACACCGAGTGCCGCAACGGAACCTGCGCGATGGGGCACTGCGTCGACCTCTGCCTGCAGACGCGCGACTGCGCCGCCAACAACACGTGCATGGTCCTCCCACGCGTCGAAGCGTCGGGCTCGCTGTTCGGCGGCTGCTTGCCGGCGGGCGGCAACATCTCGTGGACGATTCCGGTGATCTCTCCGACGACGGCCGTGCTGTTGCCGGTCCCGAGCGAGGCGAGCTACGCGTCGCTGGTCTTCGAGGTCGACGATGCGCAGCAACGCGTCGGCGCGATCGATGTCACCGCACCGTCGGGCTCGCTCCTCTATCAACGCTGTCCCGACGGCGCGAGCATGTGCACACCGGCGGTAGAAGAGACGCAGTACTACGCGAACGCGGTCCGCCACACGCCGGAGCTCGGCCTCTCGGTGCTCGCGATGCCGTCGAATCCGGCGAACGATCTCGAGACCGGCGTGTATCGCGTCAATGCGTCGTCGTTCCGCCCGAACGGCACGCCCGGCACGGCGATTCCGAAGGTCACGGCGGTGGTCCGGATCGGTAGCGGCGGCTCGCTCGATCTGCATCTGCACTTCCTCGATCTCGGCGATCACCCGTGCCGCGCGGCCTTCAAGAACACGCGGCTCGATGCGACCGCCGCCGCGAACGAAGACTTCTTCAAGCAAGACTTCCTCGGCCGGCTCAACACGATCTTCACGACGGCATCGATCGCGATCGGCACCGTCACCTACGACGACATCACCGATCACCCCGATCTCGACGGGCTCGACGTCACCAACGCCGGCGCGCTGCTCTCGCTCGGCAAGTACGAGACCGGCATCAACGTGTTCTTCGTCCGCAGCATCTCGCCCGTCGGACTGCAGGGCTACGGCCCCGGGCCCGGACCCGCCGGTCTCGCACGCACGCGCGGCTCGGGGATCGTCGTCGGCGTCGACACGCTCTGCTACCGCACTTGGGATCGGCTCGCGCGGCTCACCGCGCACGAGATCGCGCGCTACATGGGCCTCTATCACAACGTCGAGACGAACGTGTTGCTGCGCGATCAGATCAACGACAGCAACGAGTCACACGAAAACCTCATGTTCTATTCCGAGCTCGGCGGCAGTGAGCTCTCGAACGGACAGCGCGACATCCTCTCGCGGAGCGCGATCCTGCGATGAAGCGCGTTGCCGTCATCGCCGTTCTCGTCGGGCTGACCGCCTTGTCGGCACACGGCGAATCGATCCAGCTATCGAACAACGTGCTGCACGCGATGACCCCGATCGATTCGGTGCCGACGAAGCAGGACATCGAGAACATCTTTCCGCAGAACACTGCGTCGCAGCTCGCGGCGATCGCGCAGGACTCGAACATCGACTTCGGCGTGCGGCTCCGTGCGATCCGCGCGCTGCCGCAGTTCTGCTTGCCGTCATGCGCGGGGACACCGCCGCACAACTCGCTGCTCACGTTGCTCGCGAGCGTGCCGCCCGCCGATCAAGCAGGCACCTCGATCCTGCTCCTGCGCGCGACGATCGAAGCGATCGGAATCGCGAAGAGCCCCGACCCCGACGTCGTCACCAAGCTCGCTCCGTTTCTCGACAACCCGAGCCGTGACATCCGCGCCGCCGCCGCGTTCGCGCTGCGAGATCTCTGCAATCAGGCCGCCGTCACGCCACTGCGCAACCGCTACAACATCGAGATGAGCCCGACGGGCATTCCGCAGGTTCGTCTCGCGATTTCAGCGGCTTTGCGAGACCTCGGCACCTGTAGCAACTAGCACACTCAACCTAGCGAAATTGTTTGGTTGCTGTGTGGGTGGTTTGGATCGTACAATATTCGTTACCCCGCGGTGACACCAACGCAATTCCCATGCGTTGGCGCGAGGACCCGCATGACGACTCGCGACCCGCGTTCTCGCGCTCCCAAACGGCCCAGCTCGGCCGGCGGACGTGATCCGACCCAATCATTGTCGCTCTCACCGGACGACGACGAGGAGGACTCGCACCCATCGCTCGCGCTCGGCACCGCCGATGCGCACCGCGAGGAGCGCACGAAGATCGAGTCACCAAACGCGCGCAGCAAGACGCCCGTTCCGGTGCAGCCCAAGGGCAGCAAACCGCCACCGCTTCCGAAGGGCGGACACGAGGAGCCCGAGCGCGTCGGTAGCGTGCTCGGCAGCTATCGCGTCCTCGAGCTCCTCGGCAAGGGCGGCATGGGATACGTGTTCCGCGCCGAGCACATCAAGCTCGGCCGCGAGGTCGCGCTCAAGCTCCTCCGCAGCGACTACGCTCGTCGACGCGACGCCGTCGCGCGCTTCTTCCAGGAAGCGCGCACCGTCAATCGCGTTCGTCACCGCAACATCGTCGACGTCACGGACTTCGTCGAGCTCGACGACGGCACGACCTTCATCATCATGGAGTTCCTGCGCGGCCAGAACCTCGGCAAGTGGGCGCGGACGGGAATCGATCTCCCGCGCGCGCTCGCCGTGCTCGTGCAGATCTGCGACGGCCTCGGGGCCGCGCACCAGGTCGGTGTCGTGCACCGCGATCTCAAGCCCGACAACATCATCGTCGTCCCGACAGACGACGGCGCCGAGCTCGTCAAGCTCCTCGACTTCGGTGTCGCGAAGCTGCTCAACCGCGACGACGAAGACATCGGCTTCCAGACCGCCGCCGGCTCGGTGATCGGCACGCCCGCGTACATGTCGCCCGAGCAAGCGGGCGGCATGTCCATCGACGCACGCAGCGATACCTACGCGCTTGGCGCGATCATGTACGAGCTGTTCTGCGGCCAACCGATGTTTCGCGGCCGCTCGTTCGGCGAATACGTTCGCAAGCACCTGACGGAGATGCCGGTCCCGCCGCGCGCGACGGAGCAAGGGCGCGGCATCGATCCGGGGCTCGAGATGGTGATCCTCAAGTGCCTCGAGAAGGATCCGAACCAGCGGTTCTCCTCGATCATGGAGCTGCGCGACGCACTACTCGGCATGCTCGGCGGGATGGAGACACATCCGCCGGGCTTCGTCAGCATCAACATGTCGGGCATGCGCCCGCTGCCGCAGATGTCCGGCATCGCACCGTCCGCCGCCGCCGTCGCTCCGACGATGGTGCCGCAGCTGTTGCCGCAGATGCTGCCGACGCTCGCGCTGCAACAACAACAGCAGCCGATGATGATTCCGTCGCAGCCGATGATGCAGGCGCACCCGACGCCGGCTTCGCAGTCGCACCCGAGCGGCGCGAACGCGTTTTCTTACACCGGCTCGAACGTCGGCTACAGCCAGATGATGCTGCCGACGCCACCACCGCAGCAGGTCACGCCCTGGTGGGTGTGGTTCGTCGGCGGCGCGCTCGCCGTTGGCCTCGGCGTGGCAGCGGCGGTCTGGTACGCGAACCGTTCGTCGGACAACAAGGTCACCGAGACGGCGGCGAAGACCGGAGGCTCCACGCTGCAAGCGACGCCGATCGAACCGACCGCGCAGCAGTTCGTCGAGCTGCGGTTCGACTCGCTACCGAGCGGCGGCGTCTACGCGGAGGGGCAATCCGCGGAGCTCTGCACGACACCGTGCGCGACGAAGCTCGACACGAAGGACGGCGGCTCGACCGAGCGGCGCGCGTTCGTCGTGAAGAGCCCGGGATACAAGGACGGCCGCATCGACGTCGATCTCACGGCCGCGCCGCGCGAGTTCCGAGTCACGCTCGACCGCGAGGCGACCGTGACGGAAGTCAAACCGGTCGAGACCACGCCGGTCGTCAAAGACAAGTCCGAGCCCGAGCGTGTCGGCGGCAAGACCGGCAAGATCACCAAGATCACCAAGACGATCAAGAAGGACGCGAAACCAGAAGAAAAAGAGGTCAAGCCGCTGCCGACCTTCCAGGGCGACGAGAAGCCAGCAACTGTTGATGGGAAAAAGCGCGATCCGGGAAAGAAAACCGAGAAGATCGACGCAACAGAAACCATCGACCCGTTCAAGAAATGACGAGCTCGTTGCCACGCACTCTCCTCGCAGTCTGTTTGCTGCTGTTCGCGTTCGTTAGCGCGGCACACGCCGAAGATCCGAGCGAGCGCTCCGCGAAGCGCCACTACGATCGCGGGCAGAAGCTCTACAACTTGCAGAAGTTCGAGCAAGCGCTCGAGCAGTACCAGAAGGCCTTCGACGCGCAGCCGTTGCCCGGGTTCTTGTTCAACATCGCGCAGTGCCAGCGCAACCTCGGTGACTACGACGCAGCGATCTTCTCCTTCAAGCGCTATCTCAAGCTCGATCCCGAGACCGAGAAGCGCGAGCAAGTCGAGGAGCTGATCGAGGAGCTCGAGGCGAAGAAGGCCGAAGGCGATACCGAACGGCTCGGCCTGGGCAGACGCCAGCGCGATCGCGAGCGCGAGAAGGAAGCCGAAGAAGACAAGACACCGCGCGAGGTCGAAGGCGGTGCGCCGGTCTACAAGAAGTGGTGGTTCTGGACCGGCGTCGCCGTGGTCGGCGCGGCCGGCGGCATCGGCATCTACTACGCGACGAAGTCCAGCGGCGGTGCGCCGGGCACGGACCTCGGCAACATCGATTACCCTAAATGATGCGCGCGCTCCTCCTCACCTCGCTAGTGCTCACCTCCGCAGCTTGCGGCGGCGAGGAGGGCGACTACTTGATCGTCACGGTCAATGTGCGCCCCGCGGTGCACGACGCGACGACAATCAAGGTCAAGCTCTCGAACGCGGGCTCCGAACGCATCGAGGAGCTGACGCTCGGCTCGCAGACCTTCCCCGCGACGTTCAGCGTCTCTGCACCCGGCCGCACCGGCGACCTCGTGATCGACGTCGACGCGCTCGACAAGGACGGCCTCCTCGTCGGCCGCGGCTCGGGCACGGCCATGCTCGACATGCCGACAGCGAGCGTCCTCGTCGACAGCGCGGACTTCGTCGTCAACACCGAGTTCGCCGACGACCAGCTCCTCTCGAACTACTACGAAGCGAACGGATTCCAGCTCGCCGCCAACGCCGACGGCACGTGGACCGCCACGCACAGCGCCTCGTGCGATACGCCGTGCAACATCTTCGGCCGGCGCTTCGACAAGGACGGCCGCCTCGTCTCCTCGCAAGCCGCCGCCGGCACCAACGCGTTCACCGTCTCGACGAGGCTCACGTCGTTCTTCTCGACGCCCACCGTCGCTGCCAACGCCAACACGACCGCGTTCATCTGGAACAACGACGTCTATCCGCCGCCGCAGATCGCGCCCGCCGGCACGCCCGGCTACTCGATCGACTGCCGCGCCTTCGACATGACCGGCGCGCCGACGACCAACCAGATCACGGTCACCACCGACTTCAACGCGAACCTCACCTCGGTCGCGCCAATGGGCAACGGCAACTTCGCGATCGCGTGGGACGGCCGGCCCACCGAGGCCGGCGCACAGGTCATTCGCAGCGCCGTCGTCAATCCGAGCTGCATGCTCGTCGCGGGCAGCCAGCAAACGATCTCCACCGTCGTCGGCACCCTCCCGCCGCGCGGCAGTCACGCCGCCAACAGCGGCAACACGCTCCTCTACGTGTGGCGCCTCGACGGCAACGTGCGCATGCGAACGGTGAACCTCCAAGGCGTCCCCATCGGCGCCGACACCCAGATCGTCGCCAAGACCGCCACCGAAGCAGCGGAGCACGTCCGCGTCGCTCCGCTGCCCGGCGGCAACTTCGCCATCTTCGTTCGCTGGGCCCTCATCACCGGATCCACCGGCCCCGGCCGCATCGACATGTACCGGACCAACAACGCCGGTGTCGTGCAAGGCGCGCCCGTCGTCGTCACCACGCGCAGCGGCACCGACTTCAACTCGAGTGAATCGTTCGGCGTCGCCGCGCACGGCGATGGATCGATCTTCGTCGTCTGGCACTCGTGCCTGATGAACGGCGACGCCAGCGGCTGCGGTGTCTACGGCCGGCTCGTCTCGGCGGCGGGCATGCCGATCGGTGGCGACATCAGCCTCGCGACGACCACCAAGGATGACCAAATCCGCCCATCCGCCGTCGCGCTGCCCGGCACGCCGGTGTCGTTTGCGACGGCGTGGACTGACAAGTCACAGGTCGCCCCAGATACGGCGGGTGCGTCGGTGCGAGCGCGCGTGATCTATCCGAGCGACGCTGGCGGGCAGTAGAGACGCAGAGCTTCGCGCATGGCCAAGCGCACGGCCATCGCCACGGCCATCGCGCATGGCCATCGCGCATCCACTGCGTGCCCGGATGATCGGTCACAGAG
>JALZOJ010000083.1 GCA_030857175.1 Myxococcota bacterium
CGATCGGGCGCCAGGCGGAGCGCGGTCTCGAGCAGGTTCCCGAGATCGACGGTCGGGTTCCTCCCCGTGCCCGCGCGCGTCTCGAGCTGGATCCACTCGTCGCGTGCGATCGAGAGCTCGGCGATTTCTTCGATCGAGACGACGCGCTCGCCGGCCGGCGACGCGGCCGCGATCGCGGCGACGAGCTGGGTCTTGCCCGAGCCCGGACCACCGCAGACGAGGACGTTGCGGCGGGCGGTGACGCAGGTCGTGAGGAAGTCGGCCATGCCAGCAGAGAGCGCGTTCGTCGAGACGAGCTCGCTCAGCTGCGCCATCTGCGAGGGCGCCTTCCGGAGGACGAGGCAGGCGCCACGTGCGGCGACCGGCGAGACCGCGGCGGTCAAGCGCGTGCCGTCACGCATGCGGAGGTCGACGAGCGGGTTCGCTTCGTCGATGTGACCGCCGGCTTCTGCAACGAGGCGTTTGACGACGCGCTCGAAGACCTCGTCGGACGAGAACGCCTTGCCGGAGCCACGCAGCTGACCTTCCTTGCCGACGACGACGCGCTCGCGCCGGTCGATCAGGATCTCGTCGACCTTCTCGTCGGCGAGCAGGTCTTCGAGCGGGCCGAGAGCGAGTGCCTCGTTGAGCGTCTCCTTGATGAGCGTGTCTTGATCGATGTACTTCGGGAGCTCGCCCGAGGTCTCGAGCGTCTCGACGAGATCGATCGTGGCGCGCTCGGCGCGCTTCCACAGATCCTCCTCGTGTAGGCGATCGATCGGAATCTTGTCGAGATCGAGCTTCGTGCGAAGGCGCTCGAGGATGTTCGACTGGAGGTCGAGCATCTTCACGACTTTTGGATCGAGCGGCTCGAGATGAACGCCGCGGCGGCTCGGCATCGAGACCGAGCGACCGACGACCTTCTTCGCGCCGACGCCTTGGAGTTGGCGCTTGCTGCGATCCTCGCCGCCGCGCTGCGAGGGCAGCGGGACGACGGGCGCGGGTGCACCGTGATGCGCGTTGTTCGCCGGCATCGGCGTCGGCATCGCGGTCGGCGCGGGCATCGGCGCTTCCATCGGCGCCGCGATCGGACGCATCGGGGCCGGCATCGGTGCGGGCATCTCGCGCGCCGCGGGCGCCGGCATCGGCATGTGATCGTTGCCGCCCTGCATCGGTGCGGCACCGGGAGGTGCCATCGGCGTTGCCATCGGCGGGATGGGTGCCATCGGCGGTGGCATCGTTCCGCCCGGACGTCCCATCGGCGGACGCGTGCGTGCACCATCGTTCGGCGCCGGCGCACCGATCGACGGCATTCCGTCGGGTCCGCCCATCGGGCCAGCCATCGGGCCACCACCGGGTCCACCCATCGGGCTGGTCGGTCCCGGACGTCCCATCGGCGGACCTGCATCGCGCACGGGTCCGGGAGCCGGGCGCGGCGGACCCGGACGTGCACCGGGCGGTGGGCCCGGCGGCGGCGCGGATGGTTCTGGTGAAGAGAGTGGAGACATCGCCGCGAGTGGCGATGGCATCGGCTGCGCTTCGGTCGGACGCGGCGGACGCATCTCGGGCGGTGGTTGATTCACTCGTTCTTGCGGTGGCGACGTCGTCGTCTCCGACGGTCCATCTCCCGCTTGGTCGCTCGCTTCATCGACGCCGATGATGAAGTCGCCGACGTAGATCTTGTCGGAGTCTTTGACGACGAGCGGGCTCGTGATCTTCCGACCGTTGACGTACGTGCCGTTGGTGCTCTTGAGGTCGACAATGATGAACTTGCCGTCCTTGAGCACGATGCGCGCGTGGCGCTTCGACACGTTCCCCTTCGGGAGCACGATGTCGTTCCCCTGCACGCGGCCAATCGTGACCTCGGGCTTGTTGAACACCATGCGGCGCTGCTCGCCGCCTTTTTCTTGAATGATGATGGTGAACATTGGCTCCTGAGATCGCCGACGCCTGACCGTAGAGTGGCGCCCCAGGGGAACGGTACTAAGCGTCGGCAATCACGGTCAAGTTCGGACCGGCGTGGATGCGAGCCTGTGGTTTACGTCTGGCCGGGCTGGACGGGGGCGCTGTCTTCGGTATTGGAGGGTCCGAGGTTCAAAAAACCCCGCACATCGTCCCACCACAGCGCCCAGACGCCGACGGCGAGCAGCCCCACTAACGCCGTGACGATCAAGGCGTCATGCCAACGGGGCCTCACCATGAATGTGACGCTAGCATGCGACGTCTCACGGGAAAACGGGGACTACTATGCTCGCCATGATCCGACTCCTCATCGTCGCTACCACGCTGTTCTTCGTCGGAAACAGCGCCGAAGCCGGCCCAAAGAAGAAGTACCACTTCGAGCTCGCGGCGGTGACCGCGAAGCCCGAGGTCAAGGCCGACGTCGCCAAGGCGGCCACGCCGCGCGTCGAGCTCCAGGTCAAAAAAGCCTTCGAGTCGCACCCGCAGCTCGTGGCGAAGCTCGACGGTGCCCCGGCGCTGCCCGACAAGCCGACCCCGCAACAAATGGATGCCTACCGCGCGTTCATCAAGAAAAAAGGGCTCGGCGGCGCCTACCTCGTGACTGTCGAGGTGACCGAAGCGTCCGAGGAGATCGTCCCGACCGATAAGCCAAACACCCAGCGCCTCGTCGTGCGCGTCGCGGTGCACGTGCTCGGTGAGACCATTCCGGGCCGCACGATGGGCTTCACCGGCGACGGTCACGCAACGATCAAGCAAGAGGTCGGCAGGAAGGTCCGCGAGAGGGATCGCGAGTTCGCGTGGGACTCGGCCGCCGAGGTCGCGATCGCGGACGCGATGAAGACCGTCTTCAAGCAGCTCGCGATCCCGCCGAAGAAGCAGTGATCCAGTAGAACTAGTGGACGAAGTTCCCCATGCGCCCAAACCGCAAGGAGCCGGGGAACTCTCGATACGAGAGCCAGATGAACATCGCCTTGCCGCGAATGTTCGCGAGCGGCACCGAGCCCCAGAACCGCGAGTCGTTCGAGTGCGCGCGGTTGTCGCCCATCGCGAACACGTGGCCCTCGGGCACGACGTAGTGGACTTGCAGCTCGCACGCGTCGCCTGACTTCACGTCGACGATCTTGCCCGGCGCCTGGTTCTTCGCGGGCGGCGTGAGCGGATCCGAGCCGCAGTTCTTGAGCGTGCGATCGCGCAGCGATGGGAAGTCGAGCTCGTCGCCGACTGCGAGCGCGTCGCGCGCGGGACGGTCGGGATCGTGGAACGTTTCGTACGCGATGCCGTCGAGCGTCTCGCGATAGCGCGAGCACGCGACGGGGCTCCACTCGCCGCCTTCGCTGCGATCGTCGTAGCTGCAATTCGGGTCCTGGACCTGCGTCTCCTCGACGGGCTTGCCGTTGATGTGGAGGCGGTTACAGCGGACCTCGACGGTGTCACCGGCGAGCGCGACGACGCGCTTGATGTAGTCGCGCTCCGGCGTGCACGGCTGCGCGAACACGATGACCTCACCACGCTTGGGCGACCGCTCGACGAGCTTGCCGTCGGAGAACGGGATGTCGAGCCCGTAGATGAACTTGTTCACGAACAGGTGGTCACCGATCATCAGCGTCGGATACATCGAGCTCGACGGGATCTGGAACACCTGCACGACGAACGTCCGCAGCGTCAACACCATGACGGCGAGCGAGACGAGCCACATGACGCCGTCCCATGCCTGGTACTGAGCGCCGAGCTTGCGAACGCGCGCGAGCTCCTCCACGACCTCGTCGAGTGCCGGCATCGCGGCACGCAGCGCGACCTTGTCCTTCGCCGCGATCGCGCGCTCGACCGCCGCGATCTCGGTCTCGTGCTCCTTGCCCCGGCGCAAACGCTTCGCATCGCGCACGAGCACGCGCGCTTCTTTACGAACATGGCGATCGAGCCGGGTGGTGCGCACTAGTGGACGAAGTTACCGATCCGGCGCCAACGAATGCCGGACCAGTCGAATGGGTCCCAATGGCTATACGACAGCCAGATGAACAACGCCTTGCCTTTGATGTTCTCGACGGGCACCGAGCCCCAGAACCGCGAGTCGTTCGAGTTGTTGCGGTTGTCGCCCATCACGAACACGTGATTGTCGGGCACGACGTAGTGGAGCTGCGGCGTGCACGGGCTCTTCGGATCCGGATCGGTCTCGATGATCTTGCCGGGCTGCTGATTTGGCGCCGGCTTCGATTCGAAGTCGCGCTGGTTCGAGCAGTTGTGGAGCACGCGATCGATCTGCGGAAAGTCTTTGCTGTCCGCGCGTGGCTTGCCGGCGCGTGCTTCTTCCTCGCGCGCCGGGCGCTCGGGGTCGTGATAGGTGTCGTAGTCGAGATCCTCGACGCTCTCGCGATAACGCGAGCAGTGCCGCGTGAACCACTCGCTCGAGTCTTCGTTGCGGTCCGCGTACTCGCAGCCCTCCGCCTGGATCGACTTGCTCGGGACGGCCTTGCCGTTCACGTAGATGACGTTGCAGCGGACCTCGACGGTATCGCCGCCGGTCGCGACGACGCGCTTGATGTAGTCGCGCTCGAGCTGGCACGGCTGCATGAACACGATGATCTCGCCGCGCTTTGGCTTCCTGACCTCGAAGAACTTCGTCTGCGTCCACGGGATGCGCACGCCGTAGATGAACTTGTTCACGAAGATGTGGTCGCCGATCTCGAGCGACGGATACATCGAGCTCGACGGGATCTTGAACGCCTCGATCACGAACGCGCGCAGTGCGAGTGCGATCAGGATCGCCGCGCCGATCGACTCGACGTAGTCGCGCGTGGTCGACTTCGCGGGCCGCTTGATGAGGTCGTCGACGAGCGCGTCGAGCACCGGCAGCGAGCGCCGTACGCCCTCCATGTCCTTGTCGGCGAGCCCCTTGCTCACCTCGTTCGTCGCGGTCTCGAGCTCCGCGGCGCGACCACGCAGTCCGCGCTTGAGCGACAGCGCCGTGCGAGCCTCGCGCACGAGCATGGTCGCTTCCTTGCGAACTCGGCGATCGAGGCTGGCTGCGCGCATTAGTCGACTTTGAGAACCGTCAAGAAGGCTTCCTGCGGAAGCTCGACCGAGCCTACCGCCTTCATGCGCTTCTTGCCTTCCTTCTGCTTGTTGAGAAGCTTCTTCTTACGGGAGATGTCGCCGCCGTAGCACTTCGCGGTGACGTCCTTGCGTGCAGCCTTGACCGTGGTCCGTGCGATCACACGCGACCCGATCGCGGCCTGGATCGCGACGTCGAACATCTGGCGCGGCACGACGTCCTTCATCTTCGTCGTCAGCTCGACGCCGCGGTGATACGCGGTGTCGCGGTGCGAGATGATCGAGAGCGCGTCGACCTTCTCGCCGTTGATCAAGACATCGAGGCGAATCAGGTCCGCTTCGCGATAGCCCGCGGGTTCGTAGTCGAGGGACGCGTAACCGCGCGACATCGTCTTCAGACGATCGTAGAACCCGAACACGATCTCTGCCAGCGGCATCTCGTAGACCACCCGCACGCGCCCGCCCGGGTCATAGTGCAGCGCCTGCTGGGTGCCGCGGCGTTCCTGGCAGAGCTGCATGATCGAGCCCACGTACTCCTGCGGCAGGTGCACCGTGGCGTTGATGATCGGTTCCTCGATCTTCTCGTATTTGCCCTGGTCCGGAACCTTGGCCGGGTTGTCGAGCTCCATCACCTCGCCGTTGTTGAGGTAGATGCGATAGCGCACGCTCGGCGCCGTCGTGATGAGGTTCAGGTTGAACTCGCGCTCGAGCCGCTCCTGGATGATCTCCATGTGGAGGAGACCGAGGAAGCCGGTGCGAAAGCCGAAGCCGAGCGCGGCGGAGGTCTCGGGCTCGTACGTGACGCTCGCGTCGTTCAGCACGAGCTTGCCGAGCGCATCCTTCAGGTCCTGGTAGTCGTCGTTGTCGACGGGGAACAGCCCCGCGAACACCATCGGCTTGACGAGCTTGAAGCCCTTGAGCGGCTCGGCGCACGGACGGTCTGCGTCGGTCACGGTGTCGCCGACACGCGCGTGCGCGATGTCCTTGATCGCCGCGGCGAGGATACCGACCTGCCCTGCCTCGAGCGTCTCGATCTCGAAGATCGCCGGCTTGCGGACCGCGATCATCGTGCAGTCGTACACGACGTCGGTGTTCCAGAACTTGAGCTTCGTGCCCTTCTTGATGGTGCCTTCCATCACGCGCACGAGCACGACGACGCCGCGGTATGTGTCGTACCAGCTGTCGAAGATCAGCGCGGACAGCGGCGCCTCGCGATCGCCCTTCGGGGGCGGAATCTTCGCGACGATCGCTTCGAGCATGTCGTGCACGCCGACGCCGGTCTTCGCGGAGACGAGGCACGCGTCGGACGCGTCGAGGCCGATCGTGTCCTCGATCTGCTTCTTGATCTCGTCGGGGCGCGCGACCGGCAGGTCGATCTTGTTGAGCACCGGGACGATGTCGAGGTTGTTGTCGAGCGCGACGTAGACGTTCGCGAGCGTCTGCGCCTCGACGCCTTGCGCCGCATCGACGACGAGCAGCGCGCCTTCGCAGGCGGCGAGCGAGCGCGAGACCTCGTAGTGGAAGTCGACGTGGCCCGGCGTGTCGATCAGGTGGAACTGATAGACGAGGCCATCCTTCGCCTTGAAGTGCAGCTGCACCGACTGCGCCTTGATCGTGATGCCGCGCTCGCGCTCGAGGTCCATCGAATCGAGCATCTGCGCCTGCGCCTCGCGGGCGGTAACGGCGCCGCACTCTTCGAGGATCCGATCCGCGAGCGTGGTCTTGCCGTGATCGATGTGCGCGATGATCGAGAAGTTACGAATACGCTCTAACGGGAACGACATGGCGCGCGGGTAGCGGACCCTACGTGACACCTCCCGATTGGTCAAACGTGCGGTGGTCCACAGTGTTGCGGCTCGGGAGATAGCCGACTAGGCTCTACGGTAGTGATGGCGAAGCTAGTGAAATTGGCGGGCTTGTGTGTTGTCTTGGTGGCTGGTTGTGGCGGGAAGAAGGAGAAGACAACGCCCAAGAACGACACGGTCGACATGTCGATCCCGAAGGTCGACCCGACGCTCTGCGACATTAACGGCAAGAACGTCGTCACCTACGACCTGAACAAGGACAATCGTCCCGATGTCTGGCGCCTCTACAAGGCAGAGGACGAGGGCGGCACGAAGATCGAGTTCTTGACCTGTAAACAGGTCGACGCGAACCGCGACGGCAAGAAGGACTGGGTCGTCGCCTACAACCGCAAGGGCAACCCGCTGTTCGAGCGGCGCGACCTCGACTTCGACGGCAAGTGGGACGTCAACATGGTCTACGACACGAAGTCGAGCGCACTCGCCGAGTCCGAGCGCGACACGAACTTCGACGGCGCGTACGACGTGAAGGAGTACTACGACACCGCGGGCGCGGTCTCGAGCATTCGCTCCGACCGCAACGGTGACGGCCAGCCGGATCGCTGGGAGCAGTACAAGGACGACATCCTGCTCGCGATCCTCTACGACGACGACTTCGACGGCAAGGTCGATCGCCGCGAGGAGATTCCGGGCGCGCGCCCGAAGGTCGAGATGCCGAAGACAGAAGACCCGATGGCGACCGGCACGCTCGACGACAAGAAGACGCCGGTGCAACCGACACCGCCGAAGAAGAAGTAGGAACGCGTGTCGGTCGTCGAGAAGCCCTGGGGACACGAGCTGATCTGGGCGAAGACGGACCAGTACGTCGGCAAGATCCTGCACATCAAGGCGGGCGAAGCGCTGTCGCTGCAGTACCACCGCATGAAGGACGAGACGATCATGGTCCTCTCGGGACGCATGCAGCTCGTCTACTTTGCCGAGGGCGAGGCGCCGAAGTCGCGCGAGCTCGCGCCGCGCGAGCCGTTTCACGTCACGCCTGGACTGCGCCATCGCATGATCGCGATCGAGGACACCGACGTGCTCGAGGTCTCGACGACCGAGCTCGAAGATGTCGTGCGCCTCGAAGATCGCTACGGCCGCAGTCAGGGCTGATCGGACCGGAACGGTCGTCAGGGAAGATCGTCGTCAGGGCTGATCGTCGTCGATCGCAGCCGCATCGCGCGGGATCAAATCAGCACGCAGGTGCGTGTAGACGTCGGGCGTCCAGCGTGGCCGGCGGATGCGTAGTGCCGGTGCGAACGCGCGACCGAGTACCTCGGCGCAGCTCGGGCGATCGCGCGGATCCTCGGCGAGCATCTGCGCGACGAGCAGCGTGACGTCGTGGGGCACACCGTCGAGCGTGATGTGCGAGCCGCGGCTGTACGGGACTCCTGCGAGCATCTGGTGCGCGAGCACGCCGAGCGAATACGTGTCTGCGCGATCGGTGGCGGGTTGGCCGTGCTGCAGCTCCGGCGCGGTGTAGTGCCACGATGCGAGCGTGGGCGTGTACGGCATCGCGGCGGCATCGTGCGCGCGCGCCGGGCTCCAGTCGGTGATGAACGTGCGCGTTCCGAGCGTGACGTGATCGGGTTGAAGCCCGCAGTGCACGACGCCGCGGCGATGCGCGTGATCGAGGATGTCGGCGAGCTCGCGCACGAGCGCGACCGCCTGCTGGCGATCGATCACGGAGAACGAGTCGGAGAGCGAGACGCCCGCGATGTGCTCGGCGGCGAACCATGGACGGCGCTCGTGCAGACCCGCTTCGAAGACGATCGGCACGCCGGCGTGCTGGAGCACGGACTGAAGGCCTGCTTCGCGCAACATCTGGAGCGCGACGAACGCTTCGCCTGCCGCGTCGACGTCGGCCATCACCTTGAGGAGCGCGGTGCGTGGCAGCACGCGATGGGTCGCGAGGAAGCTGATCGCGGTCGTGTCGCGCGAGAGCTCGCGCTCGAGTCGAAAGTTGCCAACGCTGCCGCGCACGTTCGTTAGGTAGTACGAACGAGGAGCACGGCGCACTCCCCAAATTGTTGCAGGACCAGAATCTGGCGGCTTGCCGCGGCGAACCCGGGTCACTACTTCTTGGCGGGCACTTTGTAGAGCTTCACGTCGCGCACCGCCGGATCCTTCGCGGGCACGACGTTGATGCCGGGCCGGGTGTCCTCGGGCTGCTTGCCCAGGTTCGAGAACAGGAACAGGCCGAGGATGAGCAGCAAGAACAGGCCGCGGATCAGCAGCGAGCGCGAACCCTTCAGCCGAAACGGCTGCTTGTTGCGCTCCTTGATGTCCTCGAGCCGACCCACGAGGTGATTCTAGCGCTGCCAGAACCGTTTGCCGAAGAGCAATTTCGCGCCGCGGAGGAGCGCGCGAAACGTCGTCGGTTTGTACGGGTACCACCAGACCTCGCGCGACATCGAGATGCGGTCGTGGTTCACGTGGCGCGTCTCGCAGAGGTCACGCAAGCCGTGGATCGAGTGCGTGCGGCCGATGCCGCTCTGCTTGACGCCGCCCCACGGCGTCTCGGGGCACGCGTAGGTGTTGAGCACGTCGTTGATCATCACGGTGCCCGCCTCGACGCGCTCGGCGATGCGCTTGCCCTTGTCCTTGTCGCGCGTGAAGACGTACGCGAGCAGGCCGAGGTGCGAGTCGTTCGCGAGCCGAATGGCTTCTTCCTCGTCGCGGACGCGCATGATCGGGATCACCGGGCCGAAGATCTCCTTGCGCATGACGTCCATGTCTTGCTTGCAGTCCGTCAGCACGGTCGGCTGATAGAACAGCCCGGCTCCCGGTTTGCGTGCGCCGCCCGTCTGCACCTTCGCGCCGGCGGCGACCGCTTGTTGCACGATCTTCTCGACGTGATCGAGCTGGCGATCCCACGCCATCGCGCCGACGTCGACTTCGTCGGTCGCGGCGTTGCCCTGCCGCAAGGACTTCGCGTGCGAGACGATGCGATCGACGAGCGCGTCGTGCACCGCCTCGGTCGCATACACGCGCTCGACGGATGCGCAGACCTGGCCCGAGTTCGCGAACCCGCCCCACGTGATCGCTTGCGCGGTGCGATCGAGGTCGGCGTCGTCGCAGACGATCGCGGGCGCCTTGCCGCCGAGCTCGAGCGTGCAGCCGATCAAGCGCTCGCCGCACGCGGCCGCGACCTTCTTGCCCGTCGCGACCGAGCCGGTGAACACGCAGTAGTTGATGCCGCCGTCGATCAACGCCGCGCCCGCGGGACCGCGGCCGGTCACGACCTGGAACAGCGTGGGCGGGAGGTCCGCGGCGACGAACAGCTCGCGCGCCTTCAGCGCGATCAGCGGCGTGACCTCCGACGGCTTCAGCACGACGCCGTTGCCCGCGATCAACGACATCACGGTCTCGCCGATCGGGATCGAGAACGGGAAGTTCCACGGCGCGATGATTCCGATCACGCCACGCGGCGCGAAGTGGAGATAGCTCGCGCGGTGCTTCAAGAGGTGCAGCGGGATGCGCTCGGGCGCGAGCATCTCGGGTGCGTGCTTGCAGAAGTAGCGCACGATGTCCGCGACGACGACGACCTCCATGCCGAGCGCCTCGAGCCGCGTCTTGCCGGCCTCGGCGACGAGCAGATCGATCACTTCGTCGGCGCGCTCCATGAGCACCTCGGCGAACCGCAGCACGCGCTTGCAGCGCTGCGCGAGCGGGACCATGCCCCACTCGCGCTGTGCGGCGTGGGCCGCGTCGACCGCGGCGCGCACTTGCTCCGCGGTCATGTCGAACACCTCACCGAGCGGCGCGCCGGTCGCGGGGTTCACGCTGGTGATGACCGACTTCGAGCTCAGATCAGAAGTGACGGCGCCCATGGCGCGACTCTGTCACAGATCCGCGGACCAGCACGCGTGCGTTCCGGCGCAGATTCGCTCGGGGAGCCGTACGCGCGCGATCGGCCCGGCGTCGATGTGGCGCTCGTCGAAGATGTGGCACTCGCCGGTCGTCACGAACGACATCAAGTAGCCGTTTCCGAGCGGCGCCTCGCTGCCGTAGACGCCGTCGGGCCATCGAAAGCGCTGCACGTCGCCGCTCTCGAGATCGAAGCGCACGATGCCATCGAACAGGAACCAGCCGGGCTTCGCGGTCATCGCGTACGCGACGCTGTGGCGCCGCCCGCCGATGCGGCCGTCGATCGACGGGAACTCGGAGACGACGTCGAACAGGCGCTCTTCGCGCAGAAGGCCGGTCGCGAGATCGAGGCGCCAGCGATGCGGGCGCGCACCGACCGCACCGAGATCGACGAGCTTCTTGAGACCGGCCCACGGTCCGTCGGCTGGATCGGGCCTCGGCATCGGATCGGTCTGGAAGTAACCGTCGACGACGATCGAGTCGCCGTCCTCGAACGCGTTGATGAAGTGCAGCACGTACGTTGGCGCCGCTTCGAACCAGCGTACCTCGCCGCCCGCGCGCGGAACCACGCCGAGCCGCGTCGGCAAGTGCGGATGCCAGCGCGGACGATAGACGCCGGTCGCGAGCAGCTCGGGATCCCAGAACAGCGGGAAGTCACCGACGATCGCGTAGTGCTCCGTGAACGCGATGTCGTGCGGGAGCCGCGGGCCGGGTAGTGGAACGTCCTGCGTGCGCACCAGCTCGCCCGCAGCGCTCACGATGCCGAGCCGAAGATAGGGCGCGGTGGTGCCGTAGCCGAACACGATGAGCTCGCCGGTCTGCTCGTCGAGCTTTGGATGCGCCGACGCGCCGAAGCCGAGCCGCTCGACCCACGGCAATGTTCCGGCGGGCTCGAGCGTGTGCGGGTCGTGCGCGTAGAGCTCGCCACACTGATAGAAGCTCGTCAGCGCCCTGCCCGCGTGCACGACGACGTCGGTGCTCGACGCGTCCTTCATGCCGCCGCGCGCGCCGGTGCCAGGGCGCAGCGACTTCGCGGGAGCTTCGATGATGCCGGCCCATTGCGGTGCGCCGGCCGCGAGCTCTTGCGCGAGCCCCGTCGTGCGGACCATGCGATTGCGATACGACGCGCGGCCGCCGGCGAACCGGATCGCGTGCAGCATGCCGTCGCCGTCGAACGGGTGATAGCGACCGATCGCAGGCAGCAGCGGATTCTCCGTGTTGCGGAGGTACGTGCCGGCGAGGTCCGTGGGAATCGCGCCCTCGATCACGTCGAGGTCCTCCGCGTCGTACTCGACGAGGTTCGGCTGCCACGCGCCCGTGCGATACGGATGATCGTCGTCGGCGGGAAGCAGCTTCTCGTAGCGATGAACGACGTTGATCTTCATACGGACTCCACGACCGTCGGCGCGACGTTACTAAGGGCGCGGGCGGAGCGGCCCGGGTGCGCCGCACAGCGCGCAGCCCTCGGCGACGACGGCGTTGTCACACGCATCGCACGCGTACGCGACCACGTGATAGCCGGGCTCGCCGAGCTCGGCGAGCGGCTTGGGCTTCGGTGACTCGCCGCCGCCGAACCGCGCGACCGCGGGCACCATCCCGATCGACATCAACTCGAGCTCGTTGCACTTCACGCAGCGCTTGGGCACGACGAGCTTGCTCGTGCCCGCGAGCGCTTTCGCGAGCCCGCCGGCCGCGTGGCAGCGCACGCAGTCCGCGTGCTCGAAGACGACGTGCTTGCACTTCACGCAGGTGACGCGATACGTGCCGTCGACGAACTTCTCGCCGTCGTGCGCCCACTTGCCGGCGTCGTTCGGTTCGGCTGCCATCACGATCACCGTGCGATCGATGTAGCTCGTGATCTCCAGCGTGGGATGTCCGCACGCCGTACAGCCGGCAGACATCAGCGCATCGAATGCGGGTTGATCGAGCTGCCCCATCACTTCTTCTTCGGCGGCGGGTTCTGCATCTTCTTCTTGAGCGCCGCGAGATCGTCGTCGACCGTCGAGACCGGCTTCTTCGGCGCGGATGACGACGACTTCGGCGCCGACGTCGCGCCACCGGGCGTCCCGGCCTTCTTCTTGAGATCGTTCAGCGCATCGTCGACCGTTGGCGCGCGCGGCGCGGCATCGTAGAACGAGCTCGACGACGAGCTCGACGATGACGCGGTCGCGCGCGGGCGAGGCGGCTTGTCTTGTACCGCCTTGCGAACGCGATCGAGCTCGGCGAGCTCGGTCTCGAGCTGCGCGAGCTCGGCGAGCAGCGCGTGCATCCGTGCGCGCTCGGCGTCGGCCTTCTTGTCGAGCTGCGTGGCCTCGTCCGTGTTGCCGGCGATCCGCGCCGACGACGCTTCCGCGTTGAGCGTGGTCGCGGAGTCGCGCGCGGCCATCATCGAGCTCGACATCTCGGCCTTGCGACGCTCGACTTCTCGATGGAGGCGCGCGAGCTCGGCGGCGTCGGGAAGCGGCACGTCGTCGACGGGTGCGGCTCCGGTGCTGGTGCCTCCGAGATCCTCGAGGTCGCCCGGCATCGCCGTGGTCGCGGCGACGGCTTGTGCCGCGGCGCTCGCCGCGCGCACGCGATCGCGCGTGGCCGCGTGGGCAGCGGCGCGACGCTCGTCGATCACACCGCGCTTGTCGCCGGCGACGGCCGCGACGATGTCGGCGATGTTGTCGCCACCGTCGGCGGTGGGGCCCGGCGGCGTGCCGGTGAACGCGGTGTCGAGCGCGCTCGAGAGGAGCAGCAGGCCTTTTGCCGCGATGCTGCGCTTGCGCGACTCGAGCGCGGCGGCTGCCTTGGCGGCGCCGGCGATCGAATCGTCGATCAGCGCGACGAGCTTGCCGCCGACGAGCTGCACGCGCGAGACGACCTCGGGCCGCGGGCGCGCGATGATCACGTCCGCGGCGCGCCACAGCAGCGGCGCATCCGCTGTGGCACCGAACAACTTCCCGCGCAGCCCGAGCGCGGGGACCTGACGGCGGAGGACGGCGGCGGCGTCGGCATCGCCGGCGGCGTCGAACAGGAACGTGATCGAATCGCCGCTGTCGAGCAGCGAGAGCTGGAGCGCGAGCTGACCGGTCGCTTCGCCACCGAGCCCGGCGACCTCGACGAGCGCGACCTTGCCGGCGAGCTTGAACCGCGTGCGCAGCGAGGTGCGATCGTGCGTGCCGGCTTCGGCGAACGCGCGCTCGCCGATCGCACCGACGACGATGATGCGGTCGCCCTCGACGCCGGCATCCGCGAGCGCGACCGCCGCGATCTCGTCGATCGCGACGAAGCGGTCTGCATCGGTCTGCGCCCAGGCGGCACCGGGCTCGAGGTCGTCGACGACCGCGATCACGGGTGCGGGATTCTGCGCTTGATCGCGCGCGACCGTCAGCGCGAGCGCCGAGTGCGGATCGAATACGACCGCCGCGTCGGGCGGGCTGATCTCGAGCTCGCGGCGCAGCCGGCGCTCGGCGCCTTCACCGAGCAGTGCGCGACGCACGCGGTCCGCGACGCCACCGCCACCACCGCCGACGCCGCCGAGATCGATCGCGCGCACGCGCATGCCGGCTGCCTCGATCGCGGCGAGCACGGGCACGACCGCCGACGACGGGGCGCCTTCACTCGTCACGACGAGCACGACCGCCTCGCTCACGTCCGGGCCTTTGGCTCGGCTGCCGGCCATGTGGGATTGACGATGTTCGTCGGTCGGCGCCCGGAGAGCACCGCGATCACTGCATCTGCACAGAGCTGAGCCATCGCCGTTCTAGTCTCGGTGGTAGCCGATCCGATGTGTGGCGCCAAGGTCAGGCGGGGACAGGTGAGCAAGCGCGTGTCGATCGCGGGCTCGTTCGCATAGACGTCGAGCGCCGCACCGAAGATCTGGCCGGCGGTCAGCGCATCTACCAGGGCGCCCTCATCGACACAGGCGCCGCGCGCCGTATTCACGAGGATGGCCGTGGGCTTCATGAGCCCGAGCGTCTGCGCGTTCACGATATGCCGGGTCTCCGGCGTCAGCGGGCAATGCAGGCTGATGACGTCCGCCTTCGCGAACAGCTCTTCGACCGGCAGTCCGCCCGATCGGCCGGTGTGAATCACGCGCATCCCGAAGGCTTCTGCGCGCCGCGCCATTGCCTTGCCAATGCGACCGTAGCCGATGATGCCGAGGGTCTTGCCGGCGAGCTGCACGCCGAGCAGCTGATCGAGCGCCCACCCACCCCACTGTCCCGAGCGTACGAGGCGCTCGCCTTCGCCGAGGCGGCGCGCGGCCGCGAGCATCAGCGTGAAGGCGAGCTCGGCGGTCGCCTCGGTCAGCACGTCGGGCGTGTTCGTGACCACGACGCCACGTCGCGTCGCTGCGGGCACGTCGACGTTATCGACGCCGACCGCGCAGTTCGCGACGACGCGCACTTTTGGCATCCGCGCGAGCGCGGCGTCATCGATCCGATCGAGCAGCAAACACACGAGCGCGTCGGCTTGTTCCACATCGACGAGACCGACGTGGCCCGTCGCCGGTACGAAGACCTCTGTACCCGGAAGTGCGCGCGTGACTTGCTCGGCTAGATCGATCGGCAAGCTCGACGTCGAGACCACACGCACGCTCGCAGCATAACTGGAGTCGATCGACCTGCGTGCTAGTGTGGACGGGTGATCGCACGCTCGTTTGGGGTGCTCGTCATGCTGGCGGTGGCCGCGCATGCGGACAAGCTGCCCGAGCCGACACCCGCGTCGATGCCGCCCGCGAAGACCAAGGTCAAGCGCCAGAGCTCCGAGGACGCGAAGCTTCGCGAGCTCACGAACGATCCGCTCCTCGGCAAGGCGGACCGCATCAGCGGCGAGGAAGTGAAGGGCCTCGTCACGTTCACGTTCGACGACGGACCAAATCCTGGAACGACCGACGCCGTCGTCGACGCGCTCGAGAAGTACAACATCCCGGCGATGTTCTTCATCGTGACGCGCCGGCTGGTCGGCAAGCACGGCGAAGCAGGTCGCACGCTGCTGCGGCAGATGCTCGAGAAGGGCTTTCTCGTCGCGAGTCACTCCACCTCGCATCCGAACCTTCGCGGTGCGAGCCCGGCGCGGCTCGCGGCCGAGATCGATCAATCGATCCGCACGCTGTCGAAGGAAGCGGAGCGGCCGATCGGAATGTTCCGCGCGCCGTTCGGCGCGATCGATGCGCGCGGCCGCGCGTGGCTGCAGAAGCGTGGGCTGACCGAAGCGTTCTGGTCGATCGACACGCTCGACTGGCAAGCGAAGAGCGCGGAGCGCCTGCGCAAGAAGGTCTTCAAGATGATCGTCGATCAAGAAGGCGGCGTGGTGCTGATGCACGACGTGAAGCCGATCACCGCGGAGGTGATCGCGAACGTGCTCGACGACCTCGAGGCCGAGAACTGCCGGCGGCTCGAGAGCCAGCGCCGTCCGATCTGGCCGGTCTCGATCCACTACTTCCTGCGCGACAAGAAGAAGCTCCGCGACATCCCCGACGACGTGAAGAAGACGACCGAGGCCTACCAGCTCGCGCTGCCGCTTCGATGTGCCGCGCGCCCGAAGCCAACACCCGATCTCCTACGGCCGTTGTTCTTGGAATGAACCGGTTTTCTCGTGGGGATGTGGCTTCGCAGTGAGGCTTCTTCCTTCTCGTTGACAACTACACGTGACCACACTAGGGTCCGGCCGCGTTCTCGAGGTGTTGTCGATGGGGATGCGCGGAAATTCTTATGGACTCACGTAAAGTTACGGGCTCACTGCCGAGCATCCCGCCGCTTCGCCCGAGCAAGCCGGCGATCGGGCCGGAAGCCCAGCTCGATGAGGGTTGGGCCGAGGGCAGCGTCGCTGAACCGAAGACATCGGCGAGCGAGAACAACCAAAATGTCGTGCGGCGCTTCGAGCGTCCACTCGCGAAGGGATCAGACGCCGTGGCTCCGCTGACTTGGGATCAAAACACGCCGCGGCCGAGTGCTGCACCTCCGATCGAAGGCACCGAGCGCACGCCCACCTTCGAGCCCGCAGATTTTGGCGAGGGCGAAGGCGAGCGCACGGTCGTCACGAGCGCCGCGTACGAGCTGCGCCCGCGGTTCACGGGGCGCGCGGCTTCGATCGCGAAGCTGCAGGAGCTGACCGACAAGGCCTTCGAGAAGAGGGAGCTCGCATTCGCCGTGATCACGGCGGAGCCGGGCATGGGCAAGAGCCGCATGGTCTCGGAGCTCGTCGCGCGCGCGCGCACGCTGCATCCGAACCTCGTCGTGCTGCAAGGCGTCGCCGACGAGAACGCGCCGGCGTACGGTCCGGTCGCGCGCGCGCTGACGGTGCGCTTCGGTCTCCAGCCCGGTGAAGATCCGGCCGAGAGCCGCGACAAGATCCAGGCTGGCGTCGCCGAGGTCGTGCAGGCAGCGCGGGTTCCCGAGGTCTCGCACCTGATCGCGCACCTGTTGCGCGTGCCGTTCGACGATAGCCCCGTCACCACGCCGCTGCTCGACTCGCCGCAGCGGCTGGAGGCGCGCCTGTTCATGGCGCTCAAGCGGTTCTTGCAGGCGGAGACCGAGCGTGGGCCGGTCGTGATCGTCGTCGAGAATCTCGAGATGTGCAGCACGGACACGATCAACTTCCTGCACTACCTCGGCGCGGGTCTGCGCGAGAACCGCATCGCGGTGATCGGCACGGGCACAGCCGCGCTCTACGAGAAGCATCCGTCGTTCGGCGACGGTGAGCTCACGCCGGTTCGCATCGAGCTCGACGCGCTCTCCGAAACCGAGGCCGAGCAGCTGTTCCGCGAGCTCTGCCGCCAGCTCCATGAAGTTCCGAAGGAGCTCGCACAACACGCGCGCACGCTCGGTGGCTCGCCGCGCGCGATCCACGAGCTCGTGCGGCTCCTGCTCGAGAGCGATGTCATCGTGCGCGAAGGCGTGCTGTGGCGCATCGAGCCCAAGAACCTCGAGACGCTCGCGCTGCCGAAGACGTACGACGAGATCGTGACCGGCCGCCTGCGCGTGATGGACCCGACCGAACGTCGCGTTCTCGAGATGGCCGCCGTCATCGGCGAGGTCTCGTGGCTCGACGCGATCCTCGCGCTCGAGCGTCACGACAAGAGCGCCGAAGATCCGGACGGCCCCACGCTCTCGCAGATCGCGGCGAGCGGTGACCACTCGCGCATCTCGGTCGTCGCGGCGATCGGCAAGCTCGTCGAGCGCGACTGGCTCCTCGAGATTCCGCAGTCGTCGGTCGCGGGCGAGCGCGAGCTGCGGTTCGCGTATCCGAACCTGTGGTCGATCATCTACAAGGGTGTCGACGAGGTGAAGCGCCGCGCCTATCACGCGGCCGTCGCGCGCTGGCTCGAGCTGCACCCCGAAGGTCGTGGTCCTGTCGCGCAGGAAGAAGTCGCGCGTCACCTGCAGCTCGCGGGCGATCACCGCGAGGCAGCGTCGCGCTTTCGCCGCGCCGCGGAGCACGCACGCGCGCAGTTCTCGAACGAGAAGGCGATCCGGCTCTTCGATCGCGCGCTCGCATGCATCGGCGCACCGGCGTCGAACGACCTCGCGATGCGCATCCACATCTGGCACGACCTCGGCTCGGTCTACGAGCTGATCGGTGACTTCGAGGCTGCGCTCGGCGCGTTCGAGCGCATGCTGCGCCTCTCGTGGGTCGCGGCGAGCAAGACGAAGGCCGCGGTCGCGTTCAACAAGATGGGCCGCGTCTGGCGTCGCAAGGGCGACCTCAAGCTCGCGCTCGAATATCTCGAGCGTGGTCTCGAGTTGTTCCGCGCGGCGAACGATCAGCGTGGCATCGCGGGCTCGCTCGACGACATCGGCAAGTCGCTCCAGATGCTCGGCCGCTACGACGAAGCACACGCCAAGATCACCGAAGCGCTCGCGCGTCGCGGCAAGTACGGCGACAAGCGCGCCATCGCGACGTCGCTCTCGCGCCTCGGCGACGTCCAGCAAGATCGCGGACAGTTCGAGTCCGCCGCGAACTGCCACCAAGAAGCGCTCGACCTCCGCCGTGGCGCGGGCGATCGCTGGGGCGTCGCGGTCTCGCAGAACAACATCGCCGCGCTCTCGTTCGAGCTCGGTGACTTCCCCGCGGCCCGCACGGGCTGGCAAGCCGCACTCGCGGATGCCGAGGCGATCGGTGCCCTGCCCCTCTGCGCGTTGATCCTCTCGAACCTCGGCGAGCTCGCGCTCGTCGAGAACAAGCAGGAGGAAGCGCGCAGCCGCCTCGAGAATGCGCTCGAGATCATCGAGGACATCGAGGATCGCGGGCTCGAGTCGGAGTGCTGCCGTCACCTCGCGCTGCTCGAGAAGCTGCAGGGTCAGACGGCCGGTGCTCGCGAGCTCGCCGAGCGCGCGCTCCAGGTCGCGAAGAAGGCCGGCCTCCGCGAGAAGGAGGCGCAAGCCTACCTCACGCTCGGGGACGTCCTCTCGACGAGCCTCTACGACGCAGGCGAAGAGTCCGGTGCGCTCTCACCCGCCGCGATCGCCTTCGGCAAGGCCCTCGAGGTCGTGCGCAGCATCGGCAACGAGGCAGCCCTCGGTAAAGCGCTGTTCGCGTTCGGTCGCTACAAGGCCGAGGTCGGCGAGACCGCCGCTGGCGTGGACATGCTGCGGGACGCCATCATGGTGTTCGCAAAGCTCGGACTGGCCCGACCGGCGAACGAAGCAGAGAAGCTCGTCGCCTCGCTCTCCTGAGCCGCCGCCGTTAGCACAACAGGTCGCCCGTGCAATCGCCTGCGCAGCGAGCCAGCGCACGGTCATTTTCGCGCGACAAGGCGTCGCGTTCTGCGCGTGCCCGCTTGCCATGTGGACTTGTAGTAGGCATGGTCTCCCTCCCGTCGGATGATCTGGTTCTGGCTCGGATTCTTTGCCTTTGTCGCCGTGCTGTTGGCCCTCGATCTCGGGGTGCTGCATCGCAAGGCGACCACGCCCACGATCCGTAGCGCCGCGTACTGGACCGCCGCATGGATGGCGCTGGGGCTCTCCTTCACGGGCCTCGTCTACCTCATGTACGACAACCAGTGGCTGGGCGCGACGCTCGTCGAGCCCAGCACCCGCCCCGGCACCGACGCCGCGATCATGTACGTCTCGGCGTACCTCCTCGAGTACGCCCTCTCCGTCGACAACATCTTCGTCATCTCCCTCCTCTTCCACTCGTTCCGCGTCCCGACGAAGTACCAGCACCGTGTTCTGTTCTGGGGAATCATGGGCGCGATCGTCTTCCGCCTCGTCATGCTGGCGGGTGGCGCGTACGTCGCGAACAAGTTCGACTGGATCTTCTACGTCTTCGGCGCCTACCTCGCATACCAGGGCGTGAAGCTCCTCAAGCCGGAGTCCGAGGAAGAGGAGTCACACGACAAGTCCCTCGCGGTCCGCATGCTCCGCCGCTTCGTCCCGATCGTCGATGGCGATCACGGCGGTAAGTTCATCGTCATTCACAACGGACGCAAGGCGCTCACGACCGTCGCGGTCTGCCTCGTTTCGATCGAGCTCACGGACATCGTATTCGCGCTCGACTCCATCCCCGCCGTCCTCTCGGTCTCCAAAGACATCTTCATCATGGTCACGTCGAACATCTTCGCGATCATGGGCCTGCGCTCGCTCTACTTCGTGCTCGCGGGCGCGATGGACAAGTTCAAGTACCTCAAGATCGCGCTCGCGATCCTGCTCATCGTGATCGGCGCGAAGATGATCGCGCACAACCACTTCCACGTCCCGCACGCGATCTCGCTCGCCCTGATCGCCGGCATCATCGGCGCGGGCGTCGCGGCCTCGATCATCGCGAACCGCCGCCATGAAGCGGCCGCAGCGTCGCAGACCGCGATGCCGCCGCAGCCACCCGCGGGCGATCCTCCCGCGACGTGACTGATGACGGCCGCGACAACTTCCTCAGCGCTCGTTCCCGCGCTTGAAGTTGCCGGTCTTGCGCGCGACCAACAGCTGCAACGCGGCTTCATCGCCCGCGTCGATCGCGCGGCGCACCTCGTCGGCATCGCGGCCGACCAGCGTGCGCACGAGCCGACCGCGAAACTCGACGAGCACCTTGTCCCGGGTCGCCTTGACCGTGAACGGTTCGTCCTCGAGCTTGCCACGCCGATCGACGGGCCGGCACGTGCGTCCGCTCTCGCCCATGCCGACAGCGTAGCGCGTCAGCGCACGAGGACGAGCATCTCGGTCTCCATGATCTCTTCGGCCCAGCGCCGCTTGTAGTCCATCTCCGTGCCGAGGTCGTAGCGCGTGACGCCCTCGTCGCAGAGCTCGACGATCTGCTGGTGCTGGAGGAGACCGCCGAGTCCGAAGCTCGCGTGCTCGTCATCGTACGAGAACTGAAGTCCGCGGTATTCGCCTTCGAAGACCGCGCCGAGGATGTAGCCGATGTCCTGGTCTGCGCGGCGCGCGAAGATCGTGCGCTGCTGGTTCGTCGCGCACAGGCGAGGCAGCATCTCGCCGTAGAACGCGCGCATCGGTCCGGCGGAGATGCCGACACCTTCGCGCGATTTCCAGCTCTGACTTTCGACGGCCTGGATGCGATCGTAAAGCGCGGGGGCAGCAGCGGGATCCGACACGCGCACGGACTCGAACGTGATGCCGGCGTCCACGGTCGCGCGGAGTGACTTGCGCAGCGACTTGCGAAGCTCGCGCGAGCGGCGCGCGAGGAAGCCATCGACACCGCCGTCGAGCGAGGCGACGTGGCGAACGGTCGGCGTGCCACGGCGGCGCTCCCATCGCGGTGGGAGGGCGCGCTCGAGGGCGCGGTGCTGCGGGCCCGCGGCGGTGATGCCACTGACGATCGCGAGTTGCCAGTCGCGGCGGGCGGCGAGGACGGCGACGATCTCGTTCGCGAGTGGCTCGGGATCGCGGCCGACGAGCGGTGATGCGAGGCCCCACGCGAGCTCGACGGGCTCGACGTAGGGGAAGCCTGCGGGGTGAACGCCGCGCATGGCGGCGAAGTAGCCGTGCTTGCCGCGGAACGCGAACGGCGACCGAGGCGGCATCAGCGCAGACGCAGCAGCGAGGATCCAGGCGGCGGTGGAGCAGAAGCGATCGATGGCCGGGGTGGCGGCGACCTCGCGATCGAAGTCGTCGGCGCAGGCCGCGAGGTCGACCGGTTCCACGTGGCAACTTTAGCTCGCATCCCCGCGGTGACTGTATTGGCTCCGCCACAGTGTTTCCTGCAGTCGTGTGGGTGGCGTGCCGGGTGACGTGATCAAGAACGGGCGTCTCGTCGAGGAATGCAGCAAAACCGCCTCGGCATGGCGATTGCTGCGAGACTGGCGACATGCGCGGTGATCTTGGTTCTCGTTTCGTTGCGGGCTCGCTGGTGGCAGCGCTCGTCCTGGGTGGCGGGTGTGCGTCGCAGAGCTATCGGATCCCCGTCAAGGATCTGTCTCAGCTCTCGCAGGTCGCGCCCGAACAACGCGGTCAGCACGTTCGCGTGATCCAGGAGATCAGCGACTCGAGCGCGCCCCCCGCGCAGCGCGTGGATGGCGGCACGCAGATCTACTTCGGCCCACAGATCAACATCTCGACCGGCGTGCAGACCGGCGGGGGTGGACGCGGTGGCGGCGGCGGCGTCGGCAAGGTCGGCGGCGCCGGCAACGATGCGAAGGCCGCGGCGATCGTGTTTCTCGTGATCGCGGCGACCGCGCTCGTGACGATCGCGGCGGTCGAAGGTTCGCGCTTCGATGGCCACGCGCAGCTACACCCGATGCACCCGGTGCATCTGTTCGGTCGCGACGGCTCGTATCGCGTCATGCCGCTCGCGTGGATCGATCCGGCGACCGCGGCGTGGACGGACAGGGCGATCGTGCGCTCGACGGAAGGACCGTGGCGCGAGCTCGAAGCTCAGCCGCTCACGCGTCGCGGATGGGGCTACAGCATGTACGGCGGCGCGGGCTCGTTCCGATCGATCAACGGCGAGAAGGAGATCGGGCCCGCGTTCAGCGTGCAGGTCGGCTATCACCCGAGGAACGATATTGGCGTCCTCGCGAACGTGTTCGTCGGCTGGCGCGATAACGTCGTCGGCGAGACGCTGTTCGAGTCGCGCTACACGCTCGAGCTGCAGGCGCTGCCGGTCGTGGCAGGCCCGTTTCACCTCGGCCTCTACGGCGGCGTTGGCCTCGCGTATCGCTTCGAAGATGGCAGCAAGCTGCAGCGCCGGCAGGATCCCGAATCGCTCGCACTCACGGGCGGCGCGATGCTCCAGCTCGAGCTGCACACGCGCATCGCGCTGACGGCACGTTTCGGACTCGCGCACGCGCACGAGGAGCGCATGAGCGACATCCTGTTCGGTCTCAGCGTCTACTAGCGCTGGTACTTCGTCTTCCACTCGTCGTACGGCATGCCGTAGATCTGCTCGCGCGCGTCGGGATCGGAGATGTCGACGCCTCGCTCCTGCGCCGCGGCGCGGTACCACTTCGACAGGCAGTTCCGACAGAAGCCGGCGAGGTTCATGACGTCGACGTTCTGGACGTCGGTGCGCTCCTGGAAGTGCTGAAGGAGCCGGCGGAATGCTGCAGCCTCGATCTCGACGCGGGTTGCCTCAGGAATCTCGGTCGCCATGGGTCTCTGTGTAGCGGCTGCCGCATGCTATGTCACCCCCGTGGATAGTCCGTATGGCGAGCGGCCATTACCGAGCTCGGTGACCGAGCTCGAGCACGACGGCACCACGTACTTCATCGTCGGGACCGCGCACGTGTCGCAACGCTCGGTCGACGAGGTCCGCGACGTGATCGACATCGTGAAGCCCGACGTCGTGTGCGTCGAGCTCGACAAGACGCGCATGGACGCGCTCACGAAAGACAGCGCGTTTCGCGACCTCGACGTCTTCAAGGTCGTGCGCGAAGGCCGCACGCTCTACCTCCTCGCGCACCTCGCGCTCGCGTCGTATCAGCGGCGCATCGGTGCGAGCCTCGGCGTGAAGCCCGGCGCCGAGCTCCTCGCCGCCGTGAATGCAGCGAAGGAGCGCGCGATTCCGGTCGAGCTCATCGATCGCGACATCAACATCACGCTCAAGCGCACGTGGTCGAACCTCGGCCTGTGGAAGCGCTCGGTGCTGCTGTCCTCGCTGATTGTCGGCTGGGACGACGACGACAAGGGCGAGCCGGTCACGGAGCGCACGGTCGAAGATCTCAAGGAGCCGAAGGCGCTCTCCGAGATGCTGAGCGAGCTCGGCCGCGCGGTGCCGCAGATCAAGAAGCCGCTGATCGACGAGCGGGATCAGTACCTCGCGCAGAAGACCGTCGACGCCGGCAAGGGTAAGCGCAAGGTCGTCGCCGTCGTCGGCGCGGCGCACGTGCCCGGCATGAGAGAGCACTGGGGCCGGCCGATCGATCTCACGCCGCTCGAGAAGCTGCCGCCTCCATCGATCCTGTGGCGGGCGATCAAGTGGCTCGTTCCGATCTTGTTCCTCGCCGCGATCGTGTGGAGCTGGCAGTCGTCGAAGCAGTCGAGCATCACCGAGATGATGCTCGCGTGGATCTTGCCGACCTCGATCGGCGCGGGCGTGATGACACTGCTCGCCGGCGGCTCGATCCTGTCGGTCGCTACGGCGCTCGTGGTCGCGCCGGTCGCGGCGATCCATCCGCTCCTCGGCACGGGCATGGTGGTCGGCGTCGTCGAGGCGTGGCGGCGAAAGCCCCATGTCGCGGACTGCGAGCGCTTGCCCGAGGACATCCAGTCCTGGCGCGGCTTCTGGCGCAACCCCGTCACCCGCATCCTCCTGATCGCGGTGGCATCGGGGATCGGTACCGCCGTCGGGTTCTGGGTGGGTGTCGGCTGGGTCGCATCTCTGCTGTAGCCGGCGTCACTCGGAACGGTTACGCGGTTCCGTGCCGCACGATCTGCGCACCGAATGAGTCCGACTCTGCGCTATGGTCCGGCCAATGACGATGAAGCGGCGCGATGCGCTCAAGACCATCGGTGGGCTCGCGACGGCGGCGGGTATGGCGAAGTTTCTGCCGGGCTGCGGCGGCAGCAGCGGCGAGACCGGCATCACGACCTACGTCTACTTGATGATGGAGAACCGCACGTACGATCACGTGCTCGGTGCGCGCGCGCTGATGGGCTTGCCGGGCGACGGCTTGAAGCCGACGTTCACGCAGCCGGATCTCGGAGGCACGCAGCGCGCGCTCTACATCCCCGACGATCTCGCGATCTGCGCCGCGCACGATCCGCCGCACGGCTGGGATGCCTCGCACGAGCAGTTCAACGGCGGCGCGATGGATGGGTTCTTGCGAGTTCACCAGGCCGAGGCGCCGGGCCAGCTCGACGCGATCCAGTACCTCACGCGTCCTCAGCAGCCGGTCTCGTGGGCGCTCGCCGACAACTACACGACCTGCGACCGTTGGTTCTGCTCGGTGATGGGCCCGACGCTGCCGAATCGCGCGTACTGGCACGCGGCCACGTCGATCGGCCTCAAGGGGAACAACGAGGTCCTCGACGCGTTCTCGAGCGGCATCCCCGTTCCCTCGATCTACAACCGCCTCGCCGACAAGGGCGTCGACTGGGTCTACTACCACGGCAATCTACCGGTCGTTTCGTTGCTCGGAAACCCAGGGCCGTACGCGATCGACCTCGGCCCCACCGACGGCAAGACCGGTCACGTGCGCCGCTTCGGCGATGCGCTCGAGAGCGTCGGTCCGTTCTTCGACGACGCGAAGGCCGGCAAGCTGCCGCCGGTCGTCTACATCGATCCCGCGTTCGGCGAGAACGACGATCACCCGCCGGTGCATCCGGTCCTCGGCCAGGAGCTGATCCACTCGATCTACACCGCGCTCGCGAATTCGCCGCAGTGGAACAACATCATGCTCGTCATCACGTACGACGAGCACGGTGGCTTCTACGATCACGTCGCGCCACCGCAGACCACGGACGAGCGTGCCGAGTTCCGCCAGCTGGGGTTCCGCGTGCCGACGATCGTCGCCGGTCCGTACGTGAAGAAGAACTACGTCAGCTCGGTGCAGTACGACCACACCTCCGCGCTCAAACAGCTGCAGCAGCACTTCAAACTCGATCCGCTGAACGAGCGCATGAACACCGCGAACGACCTCATGGACTGCATCGACCTCGAGCGCCTCGCCGCCGGCGAGCCCGCCGATCCGGTCACGATCCCCAAGGTCGATCGCTACGCGCACCCGACCACGGACCCGCGCTGCGTCGGCTCCGGCTTCCGCACCACGCCCGGGGAAATCACCGACACCGCCTGGGTCGCAAAGATGTTGAAGCTGAAGTTCCCCGATTCGTAACCAGACACGCCGTACCTGCCTCTAAAGACAGGCTGCGACACGGAATGTCGCATCTTGCAGTGATCCGGCCCCTGGGCCAGACTCGTACCAACTCGAACCCGTTCTAAGGAGTCCCCGTGAAGAAGCTCGCGATCATCTTCCTGTCCGTTGCGTTCACCGGCGGTGTCGCCCTCGCCTGCCCGCACGAGGAAGCCACGGCCAAGGAAGCCGCGCCGAAGACGGCCGAGAAGGCCAAGGAAGCCGACAAGGCCAAGGCCAAGGAAGCCGAGAAGGCCAAGGAAGCCGAGAAGGCCAAGACGGCCAAGCCGGCCGAGAAGAAGCCGGCCGACAAGGTCTCGCAGAAGTAAGTCGGGCCTCCCGAACGCGATGACGGCGCCGAACTGGCGCCGTTCGTTTTTTCGGACCACGGTGGATCATGACCGCCGAGACCGTCGACCACCATCCACGGCGCAAGAACCACGTCGCCGACACCTCGATGGCAGGCGCCATCATCTGGCTCGGCGTGATGCTGATCGGCATCGCGCTCCTGCTGCGGACCGTGATGGATCTGCGCGCCGTCTAGCTGAGATCAGACGAGGACGTCGAGCAACTGCGCGCGGGTGAGATAACCCTCGAGCACGGCCGCGAACTCGTCGATCAGGAGATCGAGCTCGATCGTCATGCGGCCGTCCTTCACGCGATGGACGCGACCCGAGATCGGAATCTCGGTGCCCGCGAGCACGAGCACACCGGTGAGCCACGAGGACTGCGCTGGCGCTTTCGTGACTTCCTTGATCGAGACGTGCGTGCGGGAGATATCGAAGACGTCGTACTTGCCGCTATCGATGCGCAGCTGCGCGGCGAGCGACGCCGGCGGCTGCACGCGGTAGTTCACGCGGCGGTTGTTCGTGATCAGCTTGTCGAGCGCGTCGTGCACCGGCGCCGACAGCGGCGTCTCGGCGGATTCGAGCACGACCTCGCGCAGCCGCTTCATCTCCTTCTGCGTGCGGATTACGTTCTGGCGCATGTCGGCCATGCGGACCTGATCGCGGTGCACTTTGTCGGCGACGATGCCGAGCAAGTTCACGAGGAAGCGAATGCCGAGCTCCTGGTTCGTGGCGAGATACGTCTGGATCTTGCGCGCGGGCAGCGCCCACACCGTCGAGCCCGCGGTGACGGTCGCGCGCGTCGAGCGCGGCAGGCCGGTCAGCGCGCCGAGCTCGCCGATCAGCGCCGGCGGATGCAGCCGGAACACGTCGTCGTTCGGGCGATCGAGGACGACCTCACCATCGGTGAGGAGGTAGAGGTCCGTCGAGGTCTCGCCGACGTCGAACAGCGGCTTGTTCGGATCGATGTCGACGCGGGCGAACAACACGCCGACGCTCGAGAGCTCGTCCTCTCCAAAGCCTTGGAACAGCGGGATGGTTCGCAGCTCGCTCGCTCTCGGCCCCATGGCGCGGACGTTAGCCCAGGATCCTGTATCGTGGGGCAATGCGGTGCGCGGTTCTGTGGGCCCTGATGGCGTGCAGCTCGAACGGGAAACCACCGCCCCCGAAGGTCGTCCCACATGCGAGCGACGCTGCGATCGCGGTCAGCGTCGACGCCGGACCGCCGCTGCCTGCACACCAAGCGTATCCAGATCTCGCGGCCGCCATCTCAGTGACGGTGCCTGCGGATACGCGCGTGGTCGGTTTCGGCGAGCTGCACGCGCGGGTGGACCGCGCGCAGGTGCGGTCTGCGCTCTCGCTGTTCACGGCCGCGCTGCCGTCGTTCGGCACGAAGATCTCGGACCTCGTCGTCGAGACCTGGATCGTCGACCCGAAGTGCGGGCAAAAAGCCGTCGAGACCACGGCCAAGGTCGAGAAGAACGTGAAGCGCCCCGAGGCGACGAAGTCCGAGATCGGGCTGCTCGCGGATGCAGCGAAGGCGGCGAACATCCAGCCGCACGCGATGACGCTGCAGTGCAAGGACTACGAGAAGCTGGCACCCAAGAACGGCGAAGCGGATCCGATCGCGATGCTGGCGCTCACGACCAAGGAGCTGCAGCGCATCGCGCAGAGCGCGGTCAAGCATCGCGACAAGGACCCGACGCACCGCCCGTGGGTCGCGCTCTACGGCGGCGCACTGCACAACGATCGGTTTCCAGGCGCGGGCGTCGCGGAGTGGAGCTACGCGGAGACGATCGACCTCGCGACCGATGGCAAGTACGTCGAGATCGATCTGATCGTCCCCGAGCTCGCCGAAGCCGACAGCGTCAGCCAGCAGCAACCGTGGTTCCCGCTCGTCGCGGCGGCGAATCGCGTGCTCGTGTGGAAGCGCGGCGAGCGCTCGTTCGTGATCGTGCTGCCGCGGACCAAGACGTGATCTGGGCCCGCGTCGTCGAGGCATGGGGCCTCGCGGCGGGACTCCAGCTCGTGCTCTGGCTCGTGCAACAGCGCACGAAGAACGCAGGCATCGTCGACGTCGGCTGGGCGGCGTCGTTCACGCTCGTCGTCGCGCTGTTCGCGTGGCGTGCCTCGGCGCCGCTCGATGCGTGGCTCCCGATCGCGATCGTCGTGGTCGTGTGGAGTCTCCGGCTCGCCGGCTATCTCGTCGCACGCGGCGCCGCCCGCGCACCGGAGGAAGGCCGCTACGTCGACTTGCGCGAGCGCTGGGGCCCGCGCGCATCGGCGCGGTTCTTCGTCTTCTTCCAGGCGCAGGCCGCACTGACCGCCGTGCTCTCGACGGCGTTCGTCGTCCCGTTCGTCGCCGAGCCGACGAGCGACCTCCGCTTCGTCGGCATGGCGCTCTCGGTGATCGGCATCGCCGGCGAAGCGCTCGCGGACGCGCAGCTACGGCGCTTCAAGAAGACGAGCCGCGGTGTATGCGACGTCGGCTTGTGGTCGTGGTCGCGTCACCCGAACTACTTCTTCGAGTGGTGCGTGTGG